>JAJPIF010000011.1 GCA_021324885.1 Pseudomonadota bacterium | reverse complement strand
GCCCATCAGTTCATAAGTAGAGTCGGTTGTGATTTTCCCCCGCAGGGGGCGGAATCTGTCTCTCCGTTTTGAGCCGTGCGAACTCGAATGGCGTCAGCGCGCCGAGGCTCGAATGCGGGCGGCAATGGTTGTAATCGTCGCGCCAGGCTGCGATGGTCGCCCGCGCGGCGGCCAGGCTGAGGTATCGACCACGCAGGCCAGGCATTCGCGGCTGAAGTCGTCGACCACGCACAGGATGCGAAAGCGGCGGCCGTCGCCCAGCGCGTCCGCGACGAAGTCGAGCGACCAGCATCGAGCCTTTCCTCGCGATAGATGCGATAGAGCTTCTTGGTGCCGGGGGCGGGACTCGAACCCGCACGGGAGTTGCCTCCCAGAGGATTTTAAGTCCTCTGTGTCTACCCCTTCCACCACCCCGGCGCGCTGGCGCAGCCGCTTCAAGGTGCCGTGCCCATGATTCGGCATTCTTACAGGAAAGCCGCTGACGCGGCTACGCCGTCTGGCCGTGGACAGTCGGGAGGTCGCGTTGTGGTGGCCGCGCCTCAGAATCAGGCTGCGCGGGTGCTAAAAAAACAGCGCCGCGCGCTTTCACCTTTGGTTCCTCTCGCTTGCGGATAAGAAAAATCCGCACGCATTGCCCATCCTGGGCGGGCGGGGAGATTATGGCCGGTGTTTTTTAGCTCGCCGCCAGTGTGCTACTGATCTTTTCAACTCGGCCTTACCAATCCGGCCGGCAGGAAATATTCGATGGATCTGAATCTGCTCCCTGAAGAAGAAGCGTATCGCCAGCAGGTCAGAGCGTGGCTGGCGCACAATCTGCCCAAGGTGATGGCGGAGCGGCGCGCCGGCAAAATCAGCGGGATCGAATGGAGCAAGAAATGGCAGCGCATGCTCTACGAGGCGGGTTACTTGGCGCTGGCCTGGCCCAAGGCTTACGGCGGCCAGGAACTGGACCCGATGCGCCAGTTTATCGTCAACGACGAACTGGCGCGGGCGCGCGCGCCGGGCGTGATCGGCGCGCAGGCGATCAACCTGCTGGGCCCGACCCTCCTCACTTTCGGCACTGAGGAACAGAAGCGCCGCTATCTGCCGCCGATGCTGCGGGCGGAGGAAATCTGGTGCCAGGGCTATTCGGAGCCCGGCGCCGGTTCCGATTTGGCCTCGCTGCGCACGCGTGCCGAACTCAAGGGCGATCATTTCGTGGTCAACGGGCAGAAGGTCTGGACCTCGCGCAGCCGCTATGCCGATCGGATGTTCGCGCTGGTGCGCACCGATCCGGCCGCCCCCAAGCATCGCGGAATCTCCTATCTTCTAATCGACATGAAAAGCCCCGGTATCACGGTGCGCCCGCTGGTGCAGATGACCGGCGATCGGGGTTTCAGCGAGGTCTTTTTCGATAATGTCCGGGTTCCGCGCGAGAACCTGGTCGGCGAACTCAACGACGGTTGGAGAGTCGCCAACGACACCCTTTATAATGAGCGCAACCTGGGCGGCGCGGCGGAGGGTAACAAGCAGGTCTTCAACCGGCTGCTCGAACTGGCGCGCAATATGAAGCGCGGCGGCACCGCGCTGATCAAACAGCCGCTCTTCCGCCAGCGCCTCGTGGACTACCAGATCACGGTCGAGGCGATGCGCCTGCACAATCTGCGCCTGCTCACCGATACCATTCATAAACGCCCGCGCGGAGTCGAGAGCCTGGTCAACAAGCTGGTGGGCAGTGAGCTTACCTACGAGATGACCAAGACGGCGCTGGAGATGGAAGGCAACTATGCGCCGCTGCTGAAGGGCGAGGAGCGCGCGCCCGACCGCGGCTACTGGCCGATGAATCTGATGGTCGGGATGGGCCTGATGATCGGCGGCGGCACCTCGCAGATCCAGAAAAATATTATCGCGCAGCGCGGGCTCAAGATGCCCAAAGGGCCGGATTGATAAGGGTTGCGCGGCAGCCCGTGCGCGTCAGCCCGGCGGCCCGCCCTACCAAAAGGCAGTCGCGCGGTTTGGCGGCGGCTGGCGCAACTTGGGGGGGAACCCTGCTGGAGATAAGCGGGGCCGCGATGATACCCTGTAACCCGGACGATGCGCCCGCTGCTGGAAATCAAGGATTTGCAAACTTCTTTTTTCACCGAACGCGGCGAGGTGCGCGTGGTCGACCACGTAGGGCTCTCGATTGCGCCGGGCCGCCTGATGGGTTTGGTGGGCGAGTCCGGATCGGGCAAGACTATCACCGCGCTTTCGATTATGCGGCTGCTGCCTGAACGCGCCCGGGTGGTGGGCGGAAGAATCGAGTTCGACGGGCGCAATCTGCTGGAATTGAGCGAGGAGGAGATGCGGCGGGTGCGCGGCGCCAAAATCGCCATGATTTTCCAGGAGCCGATGACCTCGCTCAATCCTGTCTTCACCATCGGCAGCCAGATTGCCGAGGCCGTCCGGCTCCATCAGCGGACCTCCCGCGCCGAGGCGCGCCAGCGCGCGATCGAGATGCTGCGGGTGGTGAAAATCGCCGACCCCGAGCGGCGGGTCGACGACTATCCCCATCAGCTCTCGGGCGGGATGCGTCAGCGGGTGATGATTGCGATGGCGCTGTCGTGCAGGCCTAAATTGCTGATTGCCGACGAACCGACGACTGCGCTCGACGTGACGATCCAAAAGCAGATTCTCGACCTCATCCGTGAACTGCAGGAGCAGTTTGAACTCGCCGTCCTGCTGGTCACGCACGATCTGGGAATCGTCGCGGAGTATGCTGATGACGTAACGATCCTTTATTCCTCGCGGGTGATGGAACAGGCCGCGGCGGGCGAGTTGTTCGCCAATCCGCTCAACCCCTACACTCGCGCCTTGCTGCAGTCGATTCCCGGCGCCGGTGGCCTCAAGCATCGCCGGCTGCAGGCGATTCCCGGCACGATTCCCGATCCGGCAGATCCGCCGCCCGGATGCCGTTTCCATCCGCGCTGCCCGATGGCGGTTGACGATTGCAGCCGTGTCGCTCCACCGTTGGAGGCCAAACGTCCGCAGCATTATGTCGCCTGTATCCGTGTCTGAAAGCTCAATAACAGCACCGCCGCTAACCACTCCCAGCGCGGCCGGGGCGCTCGTTGTCGCTGAGAACCTGGCCAAGGAATTTCCGGTGGGGAACGAGGGTTTATTTGCGCGCCGGCGTCTGACGGTCAAGGCGGTGGACGGCATCAATCTGGCGATCGAAGCGGGCGAAACGATGGGCCTGGTGGGGGAATCGGGATCGGGAAAATCAACGCTGGGACGGCTGATCCTGCGTCTGCTCGAACCCACCAGCGGAAGGGTTATTTTCGACGGGCGCGATCTTTCCACGCTGGGACGGCGCGAGCTGCGCCAGCTGCGCCGCGAGATGCAGATCGTTTTCCAGGACCCCTACGCCTCGCTCAATCCGCGCATGCGGGTCGCAGCGATCGTCGGCGAAGGCATCGACATTCACCATCTGGCCAGGGGGCGTGAGAAGCAGGAACGGCTGGTCGAACTGCTGCGGATGGTCGGGCTGCAGGCCGACGCGCTCTCGCGTTATCCGCATGAATTTTCCGGCGGGCAGCGCCAGCGTATCGGTATCGCGCGCGCGTTGGCGGTCAATCCGCGCTTTGTGGTGCTGGACGAACCGGTGTCGGCATTGGACGTTTCAATCCAGGCCCAGATCATAAACCTGCTCCAGGACCTTCAGGAACAGCTCAAGCTCACCTACCTGTTCATCGCACACGATTTGCGGGTGGTGGAGCACATCAGCCGGCGCGTGGCGATCATGTATTTGGGCAAGATCGTCGAATTGGGCAGCAGCGAGCAGATATACGGCAACCCGCGCCATCCTTATACGCGCGCCCTGCTCTCGGCGGTGCCGTCGATCGATCCGCGGGCCAAAAGCGAGCAAATCCGCCTGCCCGGGGAGATGCCCAGCCCGGTCGATCCGCCGTCGGGATGCAGTTTCCATCCGCGCTGCCCGTATGCCAGGGACGTGTGCAGCAAAGTCACGCCACCTTTGGAAACGGGAGCTGCCGGACATGCGGTCGCCTGTCATGTCTTTCCGGCGCCATAAAGTAGGGCTAAGCTGAGCGCGACGCCAAGCGAGTGCAGAAACAGGTAGCCGTCAATGAGCCAGGCCTTTGATCCACCGATGCCAACGGCGCAGGTTCCTCGCCCGCCGATACAGGCCTGGGTGGACGAACGCACCCGGGTGGCGGTGGGCCGCAACACCAATATTTCAGGCAAGCTGATTTTCCAGGAGCCGGTGCGGATCGAGGGCCGGTTCCGCGGCGAGGTCAGCTCGGTCGAACTGCTGGTGGTGACGGCGGAAGGCATTATCGAGGGCAAGATCAGGGCGCCGCGCCTGCTAATTTTGGGCGAAGTGCGCGGCGACGTAATCGGCGCCGTCCAGGTGGTGCTGGGACCGGCAGCGCGCGTCAACGGTCGTATCCAGGCCAATTCGCTGACCATCTGCGAAGGGGCGTCCTTTAACGGCGAAGTTCGGATGAGCGCCGATGCCTCCGCCGCGCCCTCGCCGCGACCCTCTCCTCATTAAAAATGACTGTCTCGCTGGCGATTGCGCGGGCGAAAGAGGTATGGTCTGCGGCGATAGCCTTGAGCCGCTGTGGTTCGGGGCCAACTTCATCCGCGGGGAGAATGATATGAAAGCTGCAATTTTCCATGGCGCCCACCAACCGCTCACGATCGAGCAGGTTGATATCGATCAGCCGCGCGAACACGAGGTGCTGGTGCGGATGGTGGCGACGGGCGTATGCCACAGCGACCTGCATTTCAGTGAAGGTCTGTGGCCCCATCCCGCTCCCGCCGTGCTCGGCCACGAAGGCGCGGGCATCGTCGAGGCGACCGGCAAGGGCGTCACCTACGTCAAGCCGGGTGATCACGTGATTTCCTGCGTGTCGGTGTTCTGCGGTTACTGCGACCAGTGCCTGACCGGCCATCCCAACCTCTGCGTCAACGCCAGCGCCGGTCTGCGGGGCAAGGAGGAAAAACCCCGCCTGTCGCAAAACGGCAAGCCGGTCCATACGCTGGCCACGCTCGGGACTTTCGCCGAGAAGATGCTGGTGCATGAGAATGCAGTGGTGAAAATCACCGACAAAATAGGCCTCGATCGCGCCGCCTTGATCGGGTGCGGGGTGACCACAGGAGTCGGCGCGGTGCTGAACACGGCGAAGATCGAACCGGGGTCCGATGTGGTGGTGTTCGGCTGCGGTGGGGTGGGGATTTCCGCTATCCAGGGCGCGCGGATTGCCGGCGCCGGACGCATCTTTGCGGTCGATCAGTTCGAAAACAAGCTGGCGATGGCGCGCAAGTTCGGCGCCACGCACACGATTGACGCGTCCAACACCGATCCGGTCAAGGAGATCAAGGCCCTGACCGGCGGGCGCGGCGCGGACTATTCCTTTGAAGCGGTGGGGCTGAAAAAGCTGGCCGAACAGTGCTTCGAATGTATCCGGCCCGGCGGCACCGCAACGATTATCGGCATGATCCCGTTCGGGCAGAAGGTTGAACTGGACGGCGCCGCGTTTTTGTCCGAGCGCAAAATCCAAGGCACGCTGATGGGCTCCAATCGCTTCCGCATCGACATGCCGAAATACATCAACTTCTATCTCGACGGCCGCCTCAACCTGGACGACATGATCAGCCGCAGGGGCAAAATCGAGGACATCAACGAGGCCTTCCGCGCGATGAAGGCCGGCGAAGTCGCCCGCAGCGTCCTGATGTTCGAATAGCATGCGGGTGTGATTTGACCGTCCACCGGGGGTTGACTCCGAACTGGATCATCGCAAATAGTGATGCCATGCTGAACCTGCTCCTGGCACTGCCTCTTAGCCTGGGCCTTAGTGAGGCCCACGCCGCGGGCGCGCTTGAGCAGGCCTGAAAGAACAGGCATCAGACTTGAGAGAAACGCCCCGGGTGATGGGCCGAGGAAGTCACCCGGGGCGTTTTTGTACCCGGGTGCCCGATACGGCTCATCCTGGCGGCGTAGACGGGAGAAAAAGTCAAATGGCAACCGAGGAAAGCAGTCCGGATTACGTGCGTATTTTCGATACCACTTTGCGCGACGGTGAGCAGTCGCCCGGCGCGACCATGAATGTGGCCGAGAAAATCGCGATCGCCCGCCAGCTTGAGCGGCTTAACGTTGACGTGGTGGAGGCCGGATTCGCGGCTTCTTCGGAGGGCGATTTCGAGTCGGTGCGCAAGGTTGCGCAGGCGCTGAGCACGCCGGTGGTGCTGAGCCTGGCGCGCACGCGCGAGCTGGATATCGACCGGGCGCTGGCGGCGGTGGAAAAGGCCAAACATCCGGGAATCCATATTTTTATCGCGACCTCCGATATCCATCTGAAGTACAAGCTGCAAATGAACCGCGAGGAGGTCCTGACGGCGGCGGTTTGGGCGGTGACGAGGGCCAGCAGGCATCTGGATCATATCGAGTTCTCCTGCGAAGACGCCTCGCGCACGGACTGGGATTACATGGTCAACGTGGTGCGCGAAGTAATCGCAGCGGGCGCCACCGTGATCAATCTGCCCGATACGACCGGACACGCGATCCCCGAGGAGTACGGGCGGATGTTCAGCTATATCCGCGACCGTGTGCCGGGTTCGGATCGCGTCCGCTGGAGCGCCCATTGCCACAACGACCTGGGGCTGGCGGTCGCCAATTCGCTGGCGGGGGTCAGCAACGGCGTGCGCCAAATCGAATGCACGATCAATGGCATCGGCGAGCGCGCCGGAAACACCTCGATGGAAGAGGTCGTGATGGCGCTGCGCACGCGCAAGGATCTGTTCGGAGTCGAAAGCCGCATCAATACGCGCCAGATTTATCCGGCCTCCCGCCTGCTGTGCCAGGTTATCGGATGGCCGCTGCCGCCCAACAAGCCGATCGTGGGCGACAACGCCTTCGCGCACGAAGCCGGGATCCATCAGGACGGTGTGCTCAAGCACAAACTCACCTACGAGATTATGAAGCCCGCCGACGTGGGTATCCCGTCCAATAAGCTGGTGCTGGGCAAGCATTCCGGCCGCCATGCGTTCGTCGACCGGCTGAACCATCTGGGCGTCGACACCGCCGCCATCGACGTCAACAAGGCTTTCGCCGAGTTCAAGGCGCTGTGCGACAAGAAAAAAGTCGTGTATGACGACGATATCCTGGCGCTGGTAACCGAGGAATCGCGCCGCATCGGCGACTTTTACGAACTGGCCGGCTTGAGTGTCAGTTCCTCCAACGGCGCCCCGCCGCGCGCGGAGATCGTGATGCGGGTCGGCGGCGAGGAGCGGCGCTGCGAAGCCACCGGCGACGGGATGGTGGACGCATGCTTCAAGGCGATTTACGAATTAGCCGGTGTGCAGCCCGTCCTGGAGCGCTACGCGGTCAAGGCAATAACCGGCGGCACCGACGCGCTGGGTGAGGTGAGCTGCCTGGTGCGCCAGAACGGCGTCACGGTGCCCGGTCAGGGTGCGCACAGCGATATCGTGATGGCCAGCGCGCTGGCCCTGGTCAATGCGCTTAACCGGCTGCGTCTGGGACTGCGCAATGCCGGCAGGGCGGTTGTGGAAGAGGGCCCCTAACCATTCGATAATCTGAATGCACGACTTCGACACCCGGCCTTCAAACCGGCGGCACAACCGCGCTGTTGTTTTGGCGTTTTTCCGGGAATCCACAGAGGTTAAACGCACGCGCTCATCTGGAGTCGGTCAACCCGATCGGGCACGATGCAAAAATCGATGTGGATTGGGCCGGCAGGATGGCGACCCGGGATGCCAGCCGGTAAGGTAGGTCAAATGAGTCTTGGGCAACCGGTACTGTTTGGGGCGCGGAGGCAGCCTGGTGGGTGACGGTGGAAATGATGAGGAGCAGATGGCTGAAGATTGCGTTTGCCACGCTGGCATTTTGGGCTACGGCTAAAGCGGGGATGGCGGACACCTTCTCGTTGACCAATCCGAATACCTGGCCGCTTATCCCGATTCCCGAAATCGTCACCGATCCCTATGCCGGAACCCTGGTTGGGTTGATGACGGTTTTCCTCAAGCTTGATGCGAATTCGCAAATCGAGAGCATCATCGCGCCCGATATCAACTACAACACGCTGCTGGGACCGGGCGCGAACTTTCGTTATCTCGCCTATCCTTCGGCCGACAGCCAATGGTACATCATCGGGGGTGGATCGGAGCAGGACTCCTATTCGATTGAGTCCGACTATGCGATTGGGATGGCGCGCCAGAAGCGGTGGTCGTTCGAGGGGCATCTGCTGTTTGCGCGCGATCCGACGCAGCGGTTTTTCGGTCTGGGCAACCATTCCAGCTACGGCAATCAGACCAACTATGCGCTGTTCCAACTGTATTTCGATGCGATTTTAGGCTTCAACATCACGCCCCATCTGCAGATTGCCCTGCGCGAGCAGCCCCGTTTCGTGCGGATTTATCGCGGTGCGATAGGAAATCTGCCGTACACCGGGACGCGGTTCCCGCAGGTCAAAGGACTGAACGGCGGGACCGAGGTGCTCAATGAGCTGGTTGGATCGTATGATACCCGCGATTCGCTGGAGATTCCGACCAGCGGCGGTTTGCTGGCGGTTTTCGCCGGTATCGCCGATCGCAGTTTCCTGAGCTCATCTTCCTATTCCGAATTCGTGGGCGACGCGACGCACTATTTGCCGATTAACAAACGCGTCACTCTGGCCGGCCATCTTTATTTACGTTATGTACCCGCCGGCAACGAGGCTCCGTTTTGGGCCAGAAGCTGGCTGGGCGGCGACGGACCCGGCGAAAGCAGCCTGCTCGGACTTCCCGTCAGCTACGAACAGACCTGGCGCGGCGGGGGTACCGCACGTTATATCGACAACAATGTTTTCGTGGCGAATCTGGAGGTGCGCACGCGCGTATTCGAGGCTGACCTGTTCAATACGCACGGGATTGCGGAACTGGCGCCGTTCATTGACCTGGGCCGGGTCTTTCATGACGTTACGCAGGATCCGCTGGCGCAGCTGCATCCCGCGGGCGGGCTCGGGATTCGCGCCATCGCATTGCCTTACGTGGTGGCCTACCTCGATCTCGGCTACGCCGGCAATTCGGGCGGCATCAACATATTCACCGGAATAAACTATCCATTTTGAGGCGGCGGCCCGGCTTAGTCGGCCGGACTTGCCGCAATAATCGGGTTAGGATAAGTCGTAACTGAAGCCTTGCGATTACCTTTGTTTGAGGATTGCGAGCCCGGACTTTTCGAATCGGAGAGCCGGGAGCGCCGCCCCGGGATAATCTCAAGCCGAAAACGCGCAACGGGATTTTTGCCGCTCACGACGAAGCGAGCTGAATTGGTCGATTCGCATTTAGATGGCGTACAAGATACTGGTCCTTAAGGGCGACGGCATCGGGCCCGAAGTCGTCGGCGAAGCTTTACAGGTGCTCAAGACGGTTGCGCGTCAGTCCGCGCTGGAGTTTGAATACAAAGAAGCTCTGGTGGGCGGAGCTTCGATCGACGCGCACGGTACGCCGCTGCGCGAAGAAGTGCTCAAGTCCGCGCTGGACAGTGACGCGATATTGCTGGGCGCGGTCGGCGGTCCCAAATGGGACAATCCGGCGGCTGAAAAGCGTCCCGAGCAGGCGCTGCTTGCCTTGCGCAAGAATTTAGGTCTGTATGCCAATGTTCGGCCGGTCAAAGCCCTCAAGGAACTGGTCTCGGCTTCGCCTCTGCGCCCGGATATCGTCAACGGTGTTGACCTGGTCGTGGTTCGCGAATTGACCAGCGGGATCTATTTCGGAACTCCCAGCGAACGACGCCAGGGCAGCGCCGGACGCGAAGCGGTTGACACCTTGTATTATAACGAAGCCGAAATCAGCCGGGTCGTGCGCTTTGCCTTCGAGCTGGCGCGCCAGCGGCGCAAACGGCTGGCGTCGGTGGACAAGGCCAACATCCTGGCCTCCTCGCGTTTATGGCGCGAGATCGCCACCGATATGGCGGCGCAGTACAAGGACGTGCGCTTCGAAAACGTGCTGGTGGATTCGATGGCGATGCATCTGATCCGGCGCCCGCGCGATTTCGACGTGATCGTCACCGAAAATATGTTCGGCGACATCCTTACCGACGAGGCCTCGATGCTGGCGGGATCGATGGGCCTGTTGCCGTCGGCGTCGCTCGGCGATGAAATCAACGGCGCCGGCTTTCCCATCGGGCTGTATGAGCCGATTCATGGCAGCGCCCCGGACATCGCGGGCCAGGACAAAGCCAATCCGTTGGCCGCGATCCTGTCGGCCGCGATGCTGCTGGAGCATTCGCTGGGCATGGCCGCCGAAGCCGAAACGATCAGGCAGGCGGTCGAAGCGGTTGTCCGTCAGGGCTATCGCACGCCCGACCTGGCCGCGCCGGGCACCCGGATGGTTGGATGCAAGGCGATGGGCCGCCTGGTGCGCGAACATCTGGAGAGCGCCGAAGCGGAAAGCTGATGGATACAGCCGCCAATGCGGGCTTGCGGGTGGCAATTATCGGTGTGACCGGAGCCGTCGGCGGCCGGTTGCTGGAGCTTATCGAAGAGCGCTCCCTGGCGTGTACTGAACTGAGGCTTTACAGCTCCGACAACCATGTCGGCGAATCCATCGAAACCGCCGGCACCACTCGTAGAGTCGAGTTGCTGGTCGATCCCGCCGAATTGTCCGATCTCGATCTGATTTTCCTGGCCGTCCAGCGGGCCGACGCCGAGCCGCTGCTGAGCGCCATCTCAGGACCGGTGGTGGTCGATCTGAGCGCCGCGTCGCTGCCGCCGTCCAACATCCCATTCGTCGCGCCCGGCTTCGGCACCCGCGAGCAGGTGCGGGAATTAAGCCGTTTCAAGCTTTTCCAGGTTCCCCATCCGGTGGCCCTGGCGATGGCCACGATTTTCCAGGCCCTGGACACGGTCCCGTTTTGCGCGGCGACCGTGATGCTTGGGGCGTCATCGCTGGGGCATCGTGCGATCAGCCATTTGGTCGAGCAATCCGCCGACCTGCTCAACGGCAAGCTGGAGATCGAGGAAGACCAGCGTCAGGCGGCCTTCAACGTCGCCCTTTTTCCCGGGGGCGCGGAGCTGGAAAAGACGCTGCTCGCCCAGATCACGAAGCTCACCGGCCGAGCGCCGCAATTAAAGGTCCAATGCGTCGCCTGTCCGATCCTGCACGGCAGCGCGATTTGCGCCAGTCTCCCCCCCGCGGCCGGCGCCGACACCTGGGCCGGCGCGCTGCGCGAGGCCCCCGGAATCCTGGTGGTCGAAAACGAGGATCCCCCCACAGTGGTTGACGCGATCGAACAGGAAGCGCTGCTGCTGAGCGTCAGCCGCGATCCGCAGGGAACCTCGATCTGGTGCGTGTTCGACAACGCCAGGCGCGCTGCGCTGGCGGCCTTGTGGATCGCCGAATGCCTGGTTCGCGATCCGGCGCTGCAACTGAACTGACTGCGCAAAAAGGGTCCGCCGATGCGTGTGCGGTTGACGATTGAATACGACGGAACCCGCTACTGTGGATGGCAGCTCCAGGCCAATGAGGACACGATCCAGGCGCGCGTCGAAGCGGTCCTCGCCACGCTGTTTGGACAACCCATCCGGATTCAGGCCGCCGGACGCACCGACGCCGGCGTGCATGCGCTGGGTCAGGTGGCGGCGTTCGACGCTCCCCGCTACCTGGATCCGGCTGAACTCAGACGCGCGCTCAATGCCATGCTGCCACCCGATATCGTCGTGCGCGAGGCCGCCGAGACCGATCCCCAGTTCGATCCGCGCCGCGGCGCGGCGGTGCGGGTTTACCAATACCGCATTCTCAACCGCGAACTGAGGTCCGCGCTGGAGTATCGCTACGCCTGGCACATCGCGCAACCGTTGAATCTATCGGCCATGCGCGAAAGCGCCCGCCTGTTCCTCGGCGTACACGACTTTGCCGCCTTCCGCACGCTGGGAACCCAGACCCGAAGCACGTCAAGAGAAATCTATGTGAGTCAATGGGAGCGGCGTGGCGACCATTTGATCTACCGGGTCGAAGGCAGCAGTTTCATGCGCCACATGGTGCGTTTGATGGTGGCGGCGATGGTGGAGGTGGGGCGCAATCGCCTGGGCCTGGAGACGCTGCGCGAGCTGTTGCGCGGGGGCGATCGATCGCAGACCCCGGCCGCGGCGCCGGCCTGCGGTCTGTTCCTGATGGAAGTACGTTATCCACAGGCGCTCGCGCGCAGCCATCGCTAGCGCCGAATCCGCTTCCGCGCCCGTTCGGTTAGCGTGCGCTGTGCAGTTGTAGCCAATCCTGGCCAAAACGCGCGCCTTATTTGATCTTCCGGAAAAGTCGGCGGACCGCCGCGGCATTTGAAAATTCAAATGAGCCCTTGCTTAAAAACGCTTGGGGCACAGTGGCAAGCTGACGCGCCTGTTCAAAAACCCGTATGGCATAGGCAAAAAATGAACCCCTGGAACTTGAAAAATTTTTAGCGGCGATTACCCTGATGGTAATTCCGCGGTTTTAATACGCTCTAACAGGAGGAGGATGATGACGCAGTCGCAGGTGGCAACCTACTTGTCAGATAAAGTGGGGATTACCAAAAAACAGGCCAAGACCGCTCTGGAGGAACTCACCTCGTTGGTGGTCCGCGAACTCAAGCGCGAGGGCTCTCTCAGACTCGCCGGGCTGGGAATTTTCCGCAAGCGCAAGACCAAACCCCGCATGGGGCGCAACCCCGCAACCGGCCAACAGATCAAGATTCCCGCGCGGACTCGGCTCAGGTTTACACCGGCCAAGAGCCTGAAGGACTCGGTCCTCGGCGCCCGCTGATCGACGCATCAGGCGCCGCAAAGCGGCGAGGTCCGTGCGGCCTCGCCGTTTTAGCTTGCCCACAGGCCCCGGCGCGACTCACGACGCCGGAGTGCTTTAGTTCGCCCTGAGTTGGCCCTGCGGTCGCGCTCGCAGGCCGATCGTTTCCGCTGAAATCCCGCTCCTGGCGCGCTAATATTTCCATCATTGCAGAGCCCCAGGAGCAGCGATGATGAACTCTCTGAGTCTCGCTCCTCTTGCTTTGTCCGCTTTCGTAGCCTGGAGTGGTCCCGCGCTGGCCGCAATGGCCGGGGTGGCTCGTGAACCGATTCCCGCCTGGCAAAGCCGAAACGGCGCCGCCATCTATGTGCTGGAAAGCGCCGCCGCCCAGGCGCGGCAGCGCGCCCGGATGAACAAGGGCGCCCGCGAGTGCTTTTGCCTGATGAAGAATGTCGAGTTGCAAGACCTGATCAATCGCCTCAAGCGCGGCGAGCAGGTGGCGCTTGAGGAAATCATCGATGCGGTGGACGGTCTGCTGCGGCCGGAATCGAGTTATGAGTCGGTAGCTTTCGCCCGCTGCGACTGATCCGCCTCCTGAACTCGTAGGTTCTCCCCCCTTTCTTCCTTCTCTTTTCTTTCCCTTTTAACTCTGACTGCGCTGGGCAGTGCTTTTTTTCATTCACAGTACAACGGTCGGCCTTGGCGGCACGCTCAAAAAATACCGGCCATGCGCGCGCCGGATTTTCACCGGTACTGCGAACGCCTCCGACAGCAGTTTGGAATTGAGGATACGCGCCTTGGGACCGCTGGCGGCGACGCGTCCGCCTTTCAACACGAGGACGTGGGAAAAGCTGGGCGTGATTTCCTCCGTATGATGGGTCACGAGCACCAGCGCGGGAGCGCTGGGTCCGTGCGCCAGACGCTCCAGGAACTGGAGGAAGTGCTCTCGAGCGGCGGGGTCAAGGCCGGCGCAGGGTTCGTCGAGAATCAGCAGCTTCGGCCGCGCCATCAGCGCTCGCCCGATCAGGACGCGCTGGCGCTCGCCCTGGGACAGATGGCTCCAGGGACGGTCCTTGAGATACTCGCACTCGACCTGCCTGAGAATTCGCGCCGCCTCGCGCCCCTGCGATGGGGCGACCTCGCCCCACAGCCCGATTTGCGCGTAGCGGCCGCTCAGCACCGAGTTAAGCGCCGTCTCATGGTCGGCCATCATCTGGTAGATGCTGGAACTGACGATTCCGATCCGTTTGCGCAACTCGCGCCAATCCGAACGTCCGTAGGTCTCGCCCAACACGGAGATCGTTCCTTCGGTCGGCGGCAGATAACCGGTGAGCGCGCGCAATAGTGAAGTTTTGCCGGAGCCGTTGGGACCGAGGATCACCCAGTGCTGATCCTTTTCGACCGTCCAGTCGATTCTTTCCAGGATAGTGCTGTCGCGAATGACACGCAGTCCCGCTACTTGGATTACCGGCCGGGCGCGCGTCATCATCGAGCAATGGTCAATGCGGTGGTATGTAGACAGGCGTTCACGAGGACGGCCCATCAGTACCAGTCGGGCCGGCGGCGGGCAAGCCGACGGATCATTTTTGCGCCCTCAAGGCCTCGCGTTCACGCAGCTCCTTGCGCTTGACCTTGCCGGTCACGGTAAGCGGCAGGTCATCGACGAATTGGATTTGGCGCGGATAGGCGTGCGCGCCGACGCGGGCGCGCACCCGCTCCTGCAACTGTATTACCAGTTCCGCCGAGGGCATGAAGGAGGGTTTAAGCTTGATCAACGCCTTAACGGCCTGCCCCCGCTCGGGGTCGGGAGCGCCGATGGCGGCGCAGGAAAGGACGGCTGGATGGTCGAGGAGGGCGGCTTCGACCTCGTCGGGCCCGATGCGATAACCGGAGCTCTTGATCACGTCGTCCGCGCGGCCGAGGAAGTAAACATTGCCGTCCTCGTCCATCAAGCCGCAGTCGCCGGTCAGCATAAAGCGGCCGCTGAACTTTTGCGCCGCCGCATCGGGATCCTTCCAGTATCCCGTCATGATCACCGGATCCTCGCGCGCCAGAGCAATCATCCCGGTTTCGCCCGCCCCCATAATCGCGCCGTCCTCGCCCAGGATTACGGCGTCGTGACCCGGATACGCCTTGCCGATTGCGCCGGGAATCGCGGGCTCCAGAGCCGTGCAGGTGCCAATCACGGTGTTGGCTTCGGTCTGGCCATAACCGACATTGAAGTCAACGCGCAGTTCCTCCTTAAGCCAGCCGGTGAGCGTGGCGCTGGGGGAGCCCGCGGTGATGAAGACGCATCGCAAGGCAAGCCGGTACTTGTCACGCGGCGCCCCCGCCTGCCGCATCAGTTCCAGCGCTGCCGGCGGAAACATCGCGACGGTCACGCGATTGCGCTCCATCAGGCGGTAGATAAGTTCGGGGTCGAACCTGCCCCTGGCGGCATACGCAACCACCGGGATTCCGTAGGCCCATGGGCACAGCAGGCCCGTCAAGCCCGCGGACCATGCCCAGTCGGCGGGGCTGAAGTACACGTCGCCGGGCTGGATAAAGTTGAGCGCGTAGTCGAAGCCGTTGCGGCCGATCAGGTTGCGCGCCGCCTGCAGCACGCCTTTGGGATTCCCGGTGGTGCCGGAGGTGTACATCAGCAGAGCGGGATCTTCGGGCCGGCTGGGCGCTGGATCGCGCCACGGCGCACCAACCGCGCACAGCTCATCGAAACTCAATCCGGGCGCGTTGCCGCCAATCACGATCACATGGCGCAGTGAAGGCAATTCGCCGCGGATCGCCTCAAGCCGCAAAGCGCTCTCGGGTTCCGCCACAATTGCCCTGGCGTCGCTGTGCGCCAAGCGATAGCGCAGAGCCCCGTCGCCAAACAATCTGGAAACCGGCAGCGCGACCGCGCCGAGCCGGTAGATCGCCATATGAGCGATTGCGGTTTGCGGCCGCTGGCCGGCAACAACCGCAACCACATCGCCAGCGCGAACTCCGAGACCGTCCAGCGCATTGGCAAAACGGCAGCAGGCCTCGGTCATCTGGCTGAAGCTGTAATTGAGCGGGCGACCTTCGCTATCTTCATAAACCAGCGCAGTTCTGTCGCCGTGATGTGCGTTGCGGTCCAGACAGTCGGCAGATGGATTATAGGCCTGAGGAATGCGCCATCGATGCTTAAGACGCGCCTGGGCGAAGCTTCGGGCATCGCGAACTGCCTGCTCTTTGAGACCAATCATCGTCCAGCCGCGGACCTCTTGTGTCGCCTTGACTTCAACTGGTGCGTATCAGGACGACTATGGAACGGGCCTTGACCGTGTATGTTGCCGAGCTTAGCCGGGGCTCGCTGCCGGGCGCGGCGAAATCAAAGGGACTGGCCAGGCTCGTGTCCACCACCCGCTTCCATTCCTCGGGCTTGCCCTCCTGCACCACGAAGTCGAGGTTTTCCCAATACGCATTGATCATTACATAGATGTCCTCGTCCTGCTGGGAGGCGCCGTGCAGGCAGAATGCCAGCGTGTGCGAATCGTCCGATAAATCGACGTCCTTCCCGACGCCGTACCACTTGATATCCTCGCGCCAGAAGCGGCTGCGGCCCAGGCTCGGGTGCGCCTTGCGAAACGCGATCATGAGCTTGAAGAAGCGGAACATGTCGCGATTGCGCTGGAGCAGGTCCCAGTTGAGCCAGGTGGTATGGTTGTCCTGGTTGTAGGGATTGTTGTTGCCGCCTTGCGTGTTCATGAATTCGTCGCCGGCGCAGAACATCGGGGTGCCGTTGGATAGAAACAGCAGGCAGCAGAAGTTCCTTATCTGCTGCTTGCGCAGTTCGATCACGCCGGCGGGAACGTCGGTATCGCCTTCCCATCCGCAGTTCCACGACAGATTGTAGTCTGTACCGTCCTGGTTGTTCTGGCCGTTGGCTTCGTTGTGCTTGGCGTTGTAGGCGACCAAATCATAGAGGCAGAAACCGTCGTGACAGGTAATGAAGTTGATGCTCTGGTAGGGATGATAAGTTTCGGCGCGACTGTCGGGGAAAAGATCGTCGCTGCCGTAAATGCGGCTCATCAGCGCCCCCACCTTGCCGTTGTCGCCCTTGATGAAGGCGCGGACATCGTCGCGGAAACGCCCGTTCCATTGCGCCCACATGCGGCCGGGAAAACTGCGACCCAGTTCATAGCTTCTCAAATCCCACGGCTCGGCTATCAGATGAAGGCCGGCGAAGTCGTCGTCGCCGGTGATATCGGCAATCACCGCGGGCTCGCCGAGGTCGATCGAGCCGTCGTCGCGGCGGGTGAAGATCGAAGCCAGGTCGAAGCGGAAACCGTCCACGTGCATCTCGCGCACCCAAAACCGCATGCTGTCCAGAATAAGCTTGCGCACCTTCGGATGGGCCGAACGCAGGACATTCCCCGTGCCGGTATCGTCGCGGTAGCGGCTCATGCCGGAATCGAGCAGATAGTAAGTGCTGTTATCGATTCCGCGAAAATTGTACGTCGGCCCATCTGCGCCGCCTTCCGTGGTATGGTTGTACACAACGTCGAGAACCACTTCGATTCCCGCCTGATGCAGCGCCTTGACCATTGCGCGGAACTCGTTGCAGCAGCCGCCGGAGCCGGCGCTGGAATAACCATGATGAGGGGCGAAAAAACCCAGCGGCATGTAACCCCAGTAATTGCCCTCGCCGGGATCGAATTGAAAGACCGGCAGCAGTTCGACCACAGTCACCCCGAGGTCTTTCAGGTAGGGAATCTTTTCGATTACACCCGCATAGGTGCCGCGGGCATCGGGGCTGACGCCGGAATTGTCGCGCCGGGTAAAGCCGCGCACGTGCATCTCATAAATGACCGTGTCGGAGGTATGGCGCGGGCGCGGTTCGTCGCCCCAATCAAACGGATCGAGATCGGGCAGGTAGGCCAGCGGCGCCTTGCCGGCGTTGGAACCGGGACCGCGCGACGCCTCGCGGCTGAAGCCGGGCGGGAAGAAAATCCTGCGCGCGTATGGATCGAGCAGCACCTTGTGCGGATCGAATCGATCGCCGTGTTGCGGATCGAACGGACCTTCGATCGAATAGGCATAATAGCGCGCCGCGGCGATCCGGCTGTAAGCCACTCGGCAGTGCCAGATGCGGCCCGACTTGTTCTTCAGGTAATCCAGCGCGATGCGCGCCAGCGGATTGAACTGATCTTCGGCGGAGTAAAACAGCAGCGTCACCGCCGTTGCCCGCCGCGAGTAGATCGCGAAGTTGTAGGCGCCCTCCTCTTCTATCCAGACCGCGCCCCCTGGATAGGCAGTCCCCTCGCTTCGATACCATTCCAGCATCTGCATGGTCCTTTCTACCTTCCTGCGGCCCGAAGCGCGCCCCCTTGCGCATCGATGGCGCTTCGCGCGATGTATTCTAGCAACGTTCGGATTTGGAACATCCATTTGCGGCTGTTGCTTCAGGATCGGTGCAAAGCGCCGGAGAAGGAAGAACAAAGATGAAATTCGGAGCCATGCTGTTTCAGCGCCGGGGCGAAGACCTGGCCGCCAATGCCCGGCTGGCCGAGGAGTTGGGTTTCGAGTCGGTCTGGATGGGCGAGCACATCGCATTTCCCTTCCAGTTCAAATCGCGTTATCCGGGATCGCCCGACGGCAAACCGCCGGTGCGCCCGGATATCCACCTGCCTGACCCCTTGATCGTGTTTGCCTACCTGGCGTCGATCACGACCAGGCTGCGCTTCGGCACCGGCGTGTACATCCTGCCGCTGCGCAATCCGTTCGCGGTCGCCAAAGCGGTGGCGACTTTGGACCAGCTCTCCAACGGGCGGTTCATCTTCGGAATCGGCGTGGGATGGCTTAAGGAGGAATTCGAGTACGTGGGAATGAACTGGGAGGATCGCGCGCTGCGCAGCAACGAGTACATGAAGCTGATGACGGCGCTGTGGAGCCAGGAGCGGCCCTCGTTCAAGGGCAAAACCATTTCCGCCGAGGGCTTCTTCTTCAATCCCAAAACGCTCCAGCAACCCCATCCGCCGTTCGTAATCGGGGGCCATGGCGAGGCGGCGTACAAACGCGCGGCGCGGCTGGCGGACGGCTTTTATATCACGGCGCAGAACATGGAGGACGCACGCCAGCAAATCAAAAAGATCCGGGACATCGAGCGCGGCTATCAACGCGCCCAACCGCTCGAGCTCACGGTCGGCGTCGGCCCGGTCAATCTCGACACCGTAAAGGAGTTGCAGGATCTGGGGGTGGCGCGGATCATGCCGGGGCGCGAACTGGTCAGCCGCGACTCGCTGGGCGCGATGCGCAATTTCCACGACCGGGTGCTGAGCAAGCTGTAACGATCGGTCCCTGGGGGCCACCGGGCGTTATCGTCAGCGTACGGGAGGCTGGCTTCAAGTACGGGCTTGCAGTAAGTTTGCATCATAAAATCCAGGCGTAGGGCGTCAAGCGCGGGCGGCCAAAGAGCGCGGGGGGCCACGCTTTTCCACCATCAGGAGGGATGGACATGCAGTACAATATCGTTTCATCGGATGATCACGTCCAGGAACCGGGAGATCTTTGGACCAAGCGCGTGCCTGCCAAGCTGCGCGATCGCGTCCCCGTCCTTAAGCGCACCGATCAGGGCGACTGCTGGTTTATCGAAGGCAAACAGTTCGGCAATCTGGGCATGAGCGTCCAGGCCGGGCATAAATTCGAAGAGTACAAGGCCACCAAGGTGTTCTGGGAGGAAGCGCGCAAGGGCTGCTACGATCCGGTGGAACGGCTCAAGGACATGGACATCGACGGCGTCGACGCGCAGACGCTGTTTCCCAACCTCGGTATCGGGCCGCTGTTTCTGATGGACGATTTCGAGCTGCAGTATGCGTGTCTGCGCGCCTACAATGACTTCCTGTCTGAATTCTGCAGCACCAATCCCAAACGGTTGGTGGGCATCGCGCTGATCCCGACCGACGACGTCAAGACCGGCGTCGAGGAGCTGAAGCGATGTGCCAAACTGCCCGGCCTGCGCGGCGCGATGCTCCCGACGTACCCGCGCGGCGAGCCGCTCAACAGCAGCTCCTACGAACCGCTGTGGAACACCGCCGAGGAACTGGGCATCCCGATGCATATCCATCTGCGCACCGGCGCGCGCAATGTTGCGGCGGGACTGTTCGGCAATGCCGGCGAACTGGTCGGCGAAAAATGCGTGACCCTGAACATGGCTTCGCTGGCGAACTACGAAGCGCTGTCGCGGATCGTGTTTGGCGGCGTGCTGGAGCGCCATCCGACGCTGAAGTTCGTGTCGGTCGAGGGCAACATCGGATGGCTCGGGTACTGGATTGAAAAATCCGACCGCACCTACAAGCGCCATCGCCATTGGACCCAGCTCGATCTGCCCAATCCGCCGAGCTTCTACTACTTCCGTCAGATCTACTCGACCTTCATCGAGGACAAGGTCGGCGTGCAGATCCGCAAAACCATCGGCGTGGACAACATCATGTGGTCCTCCGACTATCCGCACACCGACACCACCTGGCCCGATTCGAAGAAGTATATCGAGGAAAGCCTGGCGGGCGTTCCGGCAGACGAGCGGTATAAGATCCTGGCCGGTAACGCAGTAAAACTGTACGGACTGAGCTGAGAAGGCCTTCGATTCGTAACCTTGGCGCAGGCGGCTCGGGTATCCCCGCTGCCTGCGCCTTTTTTTTGGTGGCAAACGGGTGCGCCGTTGGAACAAGTTATAAATTTGCGATATAAGGTGGCGTCAGGGAACAGATTTAACGGAGGGCCTGAGCATGACGACCATCGTATCCGCGGATTCACACGTAATGGAACCCGGAGACCTCTGGCTGCAGCGGCTGGACCGGAAGTTTCGCGATAACGCGCCCCGGGTCGCTCCCTCGCAAAATGGCGCTTTGCTGTTCCAGGCTCCGGGCGTGCGCCCATTCCCTGTCGCGCTGGGCTTCGGAATCGGACTCAACGGCCAGCAACTGCATGACCATATGGCCAAATTCAAGGGCTATGAGGAGTCGGGCCGCCGCAGCGGATGGGATCCGGTTGAACGGCTTAAGGATCAGGATATCGACGGCGTCGGCGTGGAGGTGATGTACACCACGCTGGGGATGCCGTTGTTCGGACTGCCCGACCTGGAGATGCAGTTGGCGTGCTTCCGGGTCTATAACGACTACGTCAAGGAATATTGCGCCGCCGCGCCCAAGCGGCTGTACGGCATCGCGCTGACCTCGCTGGTCGATGTCAGTGAAGGCGTCAAGGAGCTCAGGCGATGCGCGGCGATGGGCTTCAAGGGCGTGCAAATCTGGGGCGTCTCGCCGGCCGACAAGCCTTACTACCTTGAAGAATACGATCCGTTCTGGGCCGCTGCGCAGGAGCATGGGATGGCGATTTCGCTCCATGTCGCAACCGGCAAGAATCAGGCTCCGGCGCCCAGCGGTCCGGAGATGCGGCTGGGGTCGGCGCAGCAGTTGATGACCCGGATGGACACGATTCACGGTATCCAGCGCACGCTGCTCGCCTTCATCTATGGCGGCGTGCTGGATCGCTTCCCCGGGCTCAAGCTCGTTTCCGCGGAACATGACGCCGGATGGGTGGCGCATTTCGTCCATCGGATCGACCGTCAATACGAGAAATGGGCCAGCGCCAACGACAAACGGCTGAAACTTAAACCGTCGGATTACATGCGGCGCAACGTTTACGTCACCTTCCAGGACGATCCAGTGGCCGGCATCACCGCGAAGTTTTACGGCGAGGACAACTTCATGTGGGGATCGGACTTCCCGCACAGCGACGCGACCTGGCCCCATTCGCGCGAAGCAATCGCCCGCAGCATGGAAGGCGTGCCGAATTACATCCGGCGCAAAATCTGCTCGCGCAACGCCGCGCACCTTTACGGGATGGACCTGAACTGAAGCGCCAGCGGCGCGGGCCAGCGCTGCAGAAATATCGTTGCGGCCGCGACAGCGGTTTTCCCGGCGTTCTTTACGTCGATTGCTGCGGGATGCAACCCCGCTCGCCTTCGACTGCGCGGCTGTAATAAAATCCCTCCGGCAGATGGGATTTATTCCGATATTCCTTCAGATCGAAGGCAAACCGTGCCTGGTCGTGGGAGGCGGCGCGGTCGCTTCGCGCAAGATCGATGCGCTGCTCGAGGCCGGCGCGAGGGTAACCGTTATCAGTCCTCAAGTAACGGATGAAATACGGCGGCTGGCCGAGGCCGGACGTGTTGAATTGCGGCGGCGTCATTACCGCGCCGGCGATCTCAAGGGTTATCACCTGGTTTACGCGGCGACTGGCGATCGGAAGTTGCAGCGCAGTTTGTTTGATGAAGCTTCGCATTTTAACATTCCGATCAACGTGGCCGATGCTCCGCAATTCTGCTCTTTCATCGCGCCGTCAGTGGTGCGCCGCGGACGCCTTCAGGTCGCGATTTCGACGGCCGGCGCCAGTCCGGCGCTGGCCCGCCGATTGCGCCAGCGCATCGGGCGTGAATTGGGCGAGGAAGTTGAAGTTTTACTTGAGTTGATGGCCAGGCTGAAAGACTGGCTGAAACAGCGCGAACCACAACGCGAGCAACGGGCGCGCAAGCTCAATGCCCTGGTTGATTCTGAACTGGAGCAAGCCCTGCGCAGTGGCGACGTCGCGGAGGTCGAGGCGATTATCGGGAATTGCCTGGGCCGCCGAGTGACGCTGTCCGATTTGGGAATAACGAACCTGCTCCGACCACGGCAAACTTGCCACATCGGTCAGCACGGGTGCAAAGAAGGTTTGGGATGAAAGCGCGCTGGCGGTCGAATCAGGAATTACGCTCCTTCGCCTCTTTCCCTGGGCCGGGGGACGAATGGGACATCGAGGCAGGCCGGGACCGTCGCCGAAGTATGCGCGCTCTTTTCTTTTTTCTCATTGCTCTTTCGCGCTCTCACGAGGCTGTGGTTTCCTCATGACTATCTGGCTGACGCCCACCCTGCTCTGCTACGGGATCGCCTTTGTCCTGTTCGCGATCGATTTCAGTTCGCGAATCCAGCGGGTAACCGGCTATGCGATCGGCGCGCTCGCAGCGGGCACCGTGTTTCATGCCCTTGACCTGGTGTCGCGCGGGGTGCAGGACGGCAATATTCCGGTGGGCAACTTTCCCCAGGCACTGTCGTTTCTGGCCTGGATAACGGCATTGGCGGGATTGATTCTGATCGTGCGGTTTCGAGTCGCGGTGATCGGCGTGCTGGTGGCACCTTCGGTGTTGATCGCCTTGGGGGCGTCCGGAGCAATGGCGGGCGAGGCGGGCAAACTGCCCCGAGCCTTGCGCAGCGTATGGTTGCCGGTACACGTCACGCTGGCTTTTGCCGGCGAGGCGCTGTTCGTGCTTGCGGCAACCGTCAGTTTGGTTTACCTGTTCCAGGAGTCGCGGCTCAAGGCGCATCGCCCGATGCTTTCGGGACAGGGCGCGATGCCCAGTCTGGAGAAGCTTGATCGGATCAACTACCTGCTGCTGGGATGGGGCTTTGTGCTGCTGACGCTCGCCATCCTCAGCGGCGCGTTGTGGGCGCAGCATACGTGGGGACATTTCTGGTCGTGGGAGCCGCGCGAGTCGTGGTCGCTGGTTACCTGGCTGCTTTACGCGGGCCTGCTCGAATCGCGGCTGACGGTCGGATGGCGCGGGCGGCGAGCGGCGACCCTTACGATTTTTGTGTTCGCGGTCCTGGTCGGCTCGTTTGTGGGCGTAAGCTTGCTGTATCCGGGCAAACATGGAGGCACCTTCGGCTAGGATGACGCAATCGCTGCTCATCACTGGAGTTAACCATCGCACGGCGGCGGTGGAAATTCGCGAGCGCCTGGCCTTTGGCGACGATGAACTGGTGCCGGCGCTGGCGCGGCTGAAGCTGGTCGCGCCTTCGGTGTCGGAAGCCGCGCTGATTTCCACCTGCAACCGGGTCGAGATGATTGCGGTGGCCGGCGAGCCCGAAGCGGCCGCGAAGGAACTAATCGGATTTTTGGCCGCCGAACGCCACGTCGAGCCAAGCCTGTTCGCCGATTGCGTCTATCGGCTGGATGGACGCGAGGCAGCGCGCCATCTGTTTCGCGTCGCCACCAGCCTCGACTCGATGGTGATTGGGGAACCTCAAATCCTGGGCCAGTTGAAGGACGCCTACATGCGGGCGGCGGAGGCGGAAACCGTCGGTATCGTGTTGCACCGCGCCTTCCATCGCGCGTTTTCGGTCGCCAAAAAAGTGCGCGAACGCACGCTTATCGGCCATGGCACGGTGTCGGTCAGCTCCGCCGCGGTCAATCTGGCCAAACAGATCTTCGACTCGTTTGAAAAAAAGACCGTGCTGCTGATGGGTGCGGGCGAGATGGCCGAAATCACCGCGCGCCAACTGATGCGCCTTGGCGTCGAATCATTGCTGATCACCAATCGCACTTTCGACCGCGCGGTGGAACTGGCGCGAGCCCTCAGCGGTACGGCGGTGCCGTTCGACAACTATCGGCCCTACCTGAAAATCGCCGACGTCGTAATCGGGTCCGTAACGGCGAGCCGCCCGCTGCTGACGCGCGAGGATTTCGAAACCATCCTCCATGAGCGCAAGTATCGGCCGATGTTTCTGATCGATCTCGGCGTCCCGCGCAATTTCCACCAGGCGCTCAACGAGCTGGACAATGTCTACCTCTACAATATTGATGATCTGGCGGCGGTGACCGTCGATTCCCGCGAAGAACGCGAGCGGGAAGCGCAAAAGGCCGAAACTATCGTCGAAGTCGAGCTGGAATCGTTCTGGCGATGGCTTTCGGGGCTGGAGCTGGTGCCGACCATCAAGGATATCCGCGCCAATGTCGAGCGGCTGCGCGAGGCCGAACTGCGGCGCCATCGCGCGTGGCTGGCCGCGCTGCCCGCCGATCAGCGCGCTCATATCGAGGCGCTCAGCCGCGGTATCATTAACAAGATTCTCCATCAGATCCTCTCCGAGCTGCGCCGCAACAACGGCGTGGTTGAAGGCATCTATGCCGCCGAAGTCGCGCGCCGATTGCTGGGCAGCGAGTTGGTGTCGCCCGCGATCAAACCCGCCAGGGTCCGCATCGACGACGAGCCGGAGGACTAGCCGGTAATTTTATGCCGCAGCTTCGTATCGGGTCGCGTCCGAGCCGGCTCGCGATGGCTCAGGCGCGGATCGTCAAAGACATGATCGAACAGATCACGCCGGGGCTGGCCTGCGAGATTGTCCCGATCAAAACCACGGGCGACAAGCTCACGACGCCTTCGCTGGCGGCCGTCGGCGGCAAGGGGCTGTTCGTACGCGAACTGGAGCAGGCGCTGGAAGCGCGTCATATCGACATAGCGGTACATTCGATGAAGGACCTGCCGGCCCGCCTCAATCCGCAATTCCGCCTGGCCGCGGTGCCGGCCCGCGAAGACACCGCCGACGTGCTGATCAGCGGCGGCGCGGATTTGCGCGGTCTGAAAACCGGCGCCCGGATCGGGACGGCATCGCCGCGCCGGCGCTTCCAGGCGATTCGGCTGCGGCCCGATTTGGACGTCCAGCCGCTGCGGGGCAATATCGACACCCGTATCGCAAAGCTGCGTGCCGGCGAGTTCGACGCTATCATCCTCGCCGCCGCCGGACTGCGAAGAATGGGCCAGCCGGACCTGCCTCCCGTTTACCGCCTCCCCGAAGATGACTTCGTTCCGGCCGGCGGTCAGGGTGCGTTGGCGATCGAAGCGATGGCAGATGCCTGGCCTTGCGATTCGGCGGAGGTCCAACGAGCGGTTGCGGCGATAGACAATCTTCGGGCGCGAATCGAGATTACGGCTGAACGCGCGTTTCTGGCCGGGATTGGAGCGTCGTGCGCCTCGCCGATCGGAGTCAAAGCAACGGCCGAGCATGGCGGGCTTGAGATCCGCGTGATGCTGTTCAGCCTGGACGGAACCCGCTCTATGATCGATTCGCTGCGCCTCGCGACGATATCGGATATTGCGCACGCCGAACGCTGCGGCATCGAATTGGCGCAACGGATGCAGGCCGACGGCGCCGCCGAACTGATCGGGAGCGGGATGGGAGTTGAATGAATACGAGACTGCGGCAGGTGCATGATCGGCCCACCGCAGCCCGGCAGCCGGCGCAACCTGGGATGAATACCGGTCCCAACCGGGCGATGCCGCGAGAGTAGGCAGCCCGGCGAAAGATCGATGCCACACGACAGATGTCATCCATAGGCAAAGTCTACCTGACCGGCGCGGGACCTGGAGCCGTCGATCTAATCACCATGCGCGGCGCGCAGGTGCTGGCCGATGCCGATGTTGTCATCTACGACCAGCTCGTAAATGAGCAATTGCTCAACCTCGCTCCGGCGGCCGCCGAAACGATCTACGCGGGCAAAAAGGGCGGCGGCGAGCGCGCCCTTGAGCAGGACGCGATCAATCAATTGATGATCGATCATGCGCGCGCAGGGCGTAAGGTCGTGCGCCTCAAGGGCGGCGACCCCCTCATCTTCGGGCGCGGCGGCGAGGAAGCGGCGGCGCTGGCGCAAGCCGGGATCGATTTCGAAATTATCCCCGGAATCAGCTCCGCAATCGCGGTGCCCGCGTATGCCGGCATCCCGCTGACCCATCGCGATTACGGCTCCTTCGTCGCGTTCGTGACCGGCCATGAAGTCGAGGCCCATGGCTCCACGACGATGCCATGGGATGAGCTGGCCCGCGCCGCGCGCGAGCGCGGCACGCTGGTCTTGCTGATGGCGGCCGCGCATCTGGCCGAGGTGGCGGCGCGCCTGATCGACGCTGGAATGTCGCCGCAAACGCCGGCCGCCGCCATCGCGCACGGCACGGGGGCCTCTCAGCGGACCGTGAGCGAAACGCTTGCGACGATTGCCAAGCGCGTCGCCGACGAGCGATTGACGCCGCCAGCCATAGTCGTTATCGGGCAGGTGACCCTGCTGCGCGAGCGGTTGGCGTGGTTCGAGCGCCGACCGCTGTTCGGCCGACGGATCGTGATAACGCGGGCGCGCGCAAGCGCTGCGCCGTTCGCGCAGGCGTTGCGCGAACTGGGCGCCGACGCGATCGAAATGCCGACCATCGAGACCGCGGCGCCGGACAGCTACGCCGAGCTCGATCGCGCGATCGCCCGAATCGGTTCGTACAACTGGATCATTTTCACCGCCGCGACCGGAGTGGACGCGCTGATGACGCGGATGGCCCAGACCGATCACGATGTGCGCGAAATGGGGGCGGCCCATATCGCCGCCATCGGACCCGCCACCGCCGCGCGCCTGCGCCATTACGGGCTGATCGCAGCCGCGATGCCCGCCGAATATCGCGCCGAGGCTATCGTCAGCGCCATCGGGCCGCAGCGGGTCAAAGGTGCGCGCATCCTGATCCCGCGCGCGCAGGTTGCCCGCGAAGCGCTGATCGGGATGCTTCAGGCGGCGGGCGCCGCCGCCGTCGAGGTGGCGCCCGCATACAAAACCATCCAGCCCCGCCCGGCGGTACTGGGCCTGGTCCAACGCCTGCTGGCAGGGGGCGAAATCGATCTGGCCGCATTCACCAGCTCCAGCACGGTGACTAATTTCTGCGCGATGGTTGGCGCGGAGGCGGCGCGCGGACTGGCGGCGGCGGCAATCGGACCGATTACCGCCCAAACCGCGCGCTCGCACGGCCTCAACGTGGTCGTGCAGCCGCGATCATATACGGTCGACGCGTTGTGCGACGCAATCCGCGATTACTTCGCGAGCGCGAAAAAATCGCCTGGCTCTGCCTAAGGGGACTGCTGATGGCGAGGACGATTGTGATGGGCGACCCGCGCTATTTCTCCGTGCGCGGCGGCGCCAATCCCCATACCCGCAACGTGCTGGGGATGAAGAAGAAAGTCGACCCGGAATTGGCGCGCCAGCAATGGCATACGATGGCGCGCGCGCTGATCGAGCATGGCGCCGAGGTTCTGGTGATCGAGCCGCACGCCGAACTGCCCGGCCTGGTCTATCCGGCCAACGCCGGTTTCCTTTATCCGTTGGAAGGGCGCCCGGCGGCGGAAAAGACCTTCTATCTGGCCAACCTGTTGCCAACCCGCGCGGCCGAGCGCGAGATCTATCGGCCCTTTATCGAGTCCCTGGGGTACAAGAGCCACGCAATCCAACATCGGTTCGAGGGTGAAGCGGACTTTTTCCCGGCCGGCCGCTACATGATTTTCACTTACGGCAAAGTCGAGCGGCAACGCTTTGTACCCGCGCTGAAGCTGCCGCCCTGGCGCCGCATCTATGGCTTGCGTTCCGAAGCGGACTCGATTGCCGAACTGCGCGCGATTGCCCGTGAGCGGGAGATCCTGATGCTCGAGCTTATCCTCGAAGCTCACTACCACGGCGATACCGTGCTCTGTTCATTCGGACCGCAGCGCGAATTTCTGCTCGCCTATCTCGCCGGACTGAGCATCCCTTCGCGCAATCGACTGCGCGATGCGTTCGGCGACAAGGTAGTGGAGCTGAGCGCCGAGGATGCCGCGATCTATGCCGCCAATTCCTTTCAAATCGAGCACGACGGCCGGTTGTTCTTGTTCCTGCCGCAGGGGATCAGCGTGCAACTCCAGCGCGCCGTCCGCGACCGCGGCGTGGAACCGGTGACGGTCAATGTCAGCGAGTTCCTGGCCAAGGGCGGCGGCTCGATTAAGTGCATGATTCTGGACCTCGGGCCGAGCGTCGAACAGCCGCAGGATGCAGATTGGGCCGCGTTTCGTCATCAGCGCAGCTACGGGCACCTGTTCGGCGGTTGAGTTATTGTTTGGGCGGCGGAAATAACTGCTGCCCGGTGGCTTCATCAACCACCGTGATCGCCTTGACCGGACAACTGCGCGCCGCCGACAGGATGACCCGGTCCTCGGAGCCGGCGGGATTGACTACTTCGGATTTGCCATTTTCGTCGAAAGCAAAAACCTTGGGCGCCGTCTCGACGCAGTCGCCGCTGCTGATGCATTTGGCTTTGTTTACCGTAACCTTGACCATCGAAAATCTCCGGCTTCCTTTGCGGGCTTGCGCTGATATCATGCGGCAGGACGAAGCGGTGAGCAATCCGAGCGGGCAGCAGTGATTTTCGGCACCGGCATAGATCTGATCGAGGTCGATCGCGTCAAACAGGCGCTGGAGCGTCCCGCCACCGGGGCGCGCTTTCGGCGGCGGGTTTTTACCGAAGGCGAGATTGCCTACTGCGAGTCGCGCGGCCGCGCACGTTTTGAGAGCTATGCGGCCCGCTTCGCCGCCAAAGAAGCGACGATGAAGGCCTTGGGCACGGGATGGAACCGGCACGTCGGATGGCTTGATGTCGAAGTCGTCAGAACACGCGGCCGTCCACCCACGATCAAGCTATGGGGCAAGGCGGCGCAGTTCGCCGCCCAGCGCAACGTGGTCAGGTTCCAACTAAGCATCAGCCATAGCGACCGGCACGCAATCGCGCACGTAATCGCCGAGACCGGCTAGCAGCAGGAGTACCGGGCCATCGGGCGCGCGATCGAGATGCTGAACCGGCACGGGGGCGTCACGACGAACCTCAAGGGCGACATACCGACCGAGGGTTTGGCGTTCGCGCTGCGCAAGGAGACCGAGAGGCCCCTCGACGGCAAAAATTTCACCAGGGTCGAGCTTGAGAAGTACATCGAGGCGCACTGGGACGAGTTGCAGGAGGACGGCTCCTATGTCGGCCTATGGAAGGACGCGGGCAAGGTTTACCTCGGTGTCTCGCGCGTGGTACAGGACGAGAGCCAGGAGGTCGAGGCGGCGAAGAAGGCCGATCAGATCGCCATCTACATAAAAAATGGACAAACGAGATACATCGCGAACTACAAGCGGACCCCGTGGGGTACTTATCAGTACCAAGGGAAAAAGCAAGCAGCAGTTGCTGGACGAACTGACGCGCGCGGCCTCGGACCTTGGGGTCTTGCACGAAAGTTCGACCCCGACCAGCCCCGAGACGACCACGGACGGTGCACCGACGGCGGGGCTGAACCTGCCGCCGGAGCCCAGGCGGGAGGACTTCCAGACCGAGGAGGAGTGGTTGGAAGCGCGGACGGGGTGGCAGCATCGGGTGGCGCCCATCATAGCGATGGGCAAGAAGTACGGGCGGCCTAAGAAGTAGCGGACGAGGCCGCGCAGCCGCTTCGCGGCCTGCTGACGCGGGTCCTGATCCCCGGCGTGCGCAAGACGATGCCGGAACGGCGCGGCTCCCGGCGGCAACGGCGCGCCCGGCGCGGCCTCGCTCTTATTGCCGCCGCCGACCGCTAGCGCGCTGGATTGGGACAAGCGGCAATCAGAATGCTGCCGCCAGTCGGTCGCGATAACTCCTCAGATAGGCCAGCGCGTCGCTGACGCCGAACCAACCCGCGTCGATAATGCGATCCACCCCGAGTCGGGCAAGTTCTTTCACGTCGTCAAGCCCGATATTCCATCCCGTCAGCAGCGACCGCTCCAGTCGCTGTCGGCGTCCCGCCTGACGTTCGAATTCCGCCAGCCTTGCCAGCAGCGTGCGCGCTTCCTCCATGGTGGTGACGATTCCGAACCATCCGTCACCCAGGCGCACGGCACGCTTCAGCGACGGATCGGTGTTGCCGCCCAGCACAAAGGGGGGATGGGGCTGCTGGACGGGCTGCGGATAAAAGCTGAATCCTTCGGTTGTAACCGTTGGGCCGGCGAACTTTACCACCGGCTTGCTCCAGCATTCGGTCATCAGCGCCAGGTACTCCGCCATCCGCTTGCCGCGATCATCGAAGTTGCTGCCCATCAGCTCGAATTCATCCGACATCCAGCCCATACCGACGCCGAAGATGAAGCGGCCGTTGCTCAGCGCGTCCAGCGTGGCCACAGCCTTGGCGGTGGTGAACGGGTTGCGCAGGGGCAGCAGATAGACGCCGGTGGCCAGGCGAATCTTCCTGGTCACGGCGGCGGCATACGCGAGCAGCACGAAGGGATCGGAAAAGGGATAATTAGCCGGCAACTGATAGCGGCCGTTGGGCGAATAAGGGTAATAAGCCTTGTGATCGTCGCGCAGCGCCACGTGATCGCCGAGCCAGATCGACTCAAAGCCGAGCGCTTCGATTGCGGGCAATGCCGTGGACAGGTCGAATCCGGGAGCTTGTGCTATAAAGGTTCCGAATTTCATGGCCCTGTTTTTACCATCATGACAAAAGCGAAAGCCAAGGTCGCGCCATCGGTCGGCGATTTTGATATCGTGTGGCAAATCAGGCCGCCGAACCAGGCTGCGCGAAAGCGGTGGCGGCTCTTAACCGAGAGGTTACTTCCATGCCCATCGATCTGAGCGAATTTGCCGAGCCAAAAACGACCGCGCTGCTGGTGATCGAAGTACAGCAGGGGGTAATCGGCGACTACACGCCGGCGCCGCTGTCGGCCCTGCGCGACGCCGTCAAATCGCGCAACCTGGTTGCACAACTCGCAAAGCTGCTGAAAGCGGCACGCAAGGCCGGTGTCCATGTATTCCATTGCCCGGCCGGGTCGCGTCCCGATGGTCTGGGCTCGATGATGAATACGCGGCTGGCACAGGCGTTGGCCAAATCGGGGCGCCGCGGGATGGTAGTCGGGTCGCCTGAATCGGCCAACGTGCCCGGACTGGAGCCCGAAGAAGGCGAGTTCGTGATCTGGCGCACGCACGGGATGACCGCGTTTCACGACACCAGCCTGGACAGCATCTGCCGCAACATGGGCATCAGGACCATCGTGCCGACCGGCGTGTCGATCAATGTCGCCATCACCGGCGCAACTATCGAGGCCGTCAACCGCGCCTACCGCGTCGTGATTCCGACCGATTGCGTGGTCGGCTTTCCACCCGAATATGGCGACATGGTGCTCAAGCACGCGCTGGTCGGACTGGCGTTTCTGACCACGGCGCCGGAACTGGCTTCTGCCTGGAGCGTGGACTGGAGCAGGCTGTAGATGCCGACCGCCCTGATCACCGGCGCGTCGAGCGGAATCGGGGAGCAGTTCGCCTACGCTCTGGCGCGCGAGCATTACGTGCTGGCGCTGACAGCGAGGCGCGAGGATCGGCTGCGAGTTATCGCGGCGCAGGCGCAAAGCCTGGGCGCGCCGGCGACCAGTGTTTTCGGATGCGATTTGAGTCAGCGCTCCTCCCCGCCCGACCTTTACCGTAAGGTCACTGCGGCCGGATTACGGATCGATATGCTGATCAACAATGCGGGATTCGGCACCCGCGGCCGCTTCGATCAACTGGCGCTGGAGCGGGAGCTGGAAGAGATCGATCTGAATGTCAGCGCGGTGGTGGCGCTGACCCGTCTGTTTTTGCCGGCGATGATTGCCGAGCGCCGCGGGACGATTATCAACGTGGCCTCCTCGGCGGGGTTTCAGCCCGTCCCGTACATGGCCACCTACGCGGCCACGAAAAGCTTCGTGCTGAGTTTCTCCATGGCGCTCCATCGGGAATTGAATGGCACCGGCGTCCATGTGATGGCGCTATGTCCGGGAGCGACGCGGACCGAGTTTCAGGGCGTCGCGCACACCGACGCAACGATGCCGTCGTTTATGTACATGGATCCGGAAACCGTGGTTGCGCAGGCGCTGCGTGCGGCGGGAAAAAAGCGCGCCGTCTGTATCAACGGCGCGTTGAACCGGATGGCCACTGAAGCGCAACGCGTGGCGCCGCGCGGGCTGGTCACCCGGATTGCCGCGATGATTTTCCGCCCCGAATAAGCCATCAACGCCGGATCGGGCGGTCCGAAGGCGTCACCTGCAACTGCAGCTTTTCAGTGCCGCGGATGACGGTCACGTTGACAACGGCGCCGGGCCGGGTTTCGGAAAGCGCGCGTTGCAGGTCTTCAATTCCAGCAATCGGGCGGCCATCCCAGGCTACGATCACGTCCTGCTCGCGCAACCCCGCCTTGTCGGCCGGGCCGCCGTGCTCGATCGAAGCCACCAGCAAAGCCCCTTCAGGAACCAGTTGATGGAACCGGACCAGCCGACGTGGCAGCACGATATTTTGTCCGGCCAAGCCGATATAGCCGCGGCTAATCCTGCCTTCATGGAGCAGGCGTCCGGCGATATACCGGGCGGTATTGGCCGCGATCGCAAAGCACAACCCTTGCGCCGGCAAAATCGTCGCCGTGTTGACCCCGATGACCTCGCCGCGGCTGTTGACCAGAGGTCCCCCCGAGTTGCCAGGATTGAGCGCCGCATCGGTCTGAATCACGTCGTCGATCAACCGGCCGGACACGGAACGCAGGGAACGGCCCAGGGCGCTGACTACACCCGCCGTAACCGTGTAGTCGAAGCCGAAAGGACTGCCAATCGCAATCGCGATCTGGCCAACGCGCAGCGCGCGCGAATCACCCAGAGTCGCAGCGGCCAAACCCGCGGTCCCGATTCGGATTACCGCCAAATCGGTGTCGGGATCGGCGCCGATGAGGTCAGCTTCGAAGCGGCGCCCGTCAAGCAGCGTGACCACAATCTTCGAGGCGCCATGGACGACGTGGCTGTTGGTCAGGATGAAGCCGTCGGGCGTAAACAGAAAGCCCGATCCCCCGCCTGCCGGCGTTTGTGGATGGGGTCCCTGGCGGGCATGAAATACGCGGATATTTACGACCGCCGGGCTGACTTTTTCCGCAGCGCCCGAAACTGCCGCTGAATAAGCGTCCAGTAGTTCTGAATCCTGTGCTGAGGATCGCCTGGGGGATCCCGCGTTGTGCGCGGAATCGGGGTTTTCGTTGAGCAGGCGGACTAATCTCCTTTTCATATTGATAAAATAACCACGGCGAGACGGTCCGTCTCGCCGCGCGGCTTGAAATCGCGAGTTGTTACAAGGACCCCGGCATTTCCTCGGGCGGCAGAACATTGCGGAAGAACAACCAATACAGCAACGTGTTGATCCCCTGCATCAGCGCGGCGAATTCCAACGGCAGGGAGATGAACAGGTGCTCCATGAAAAGTCCCGCGATATAAGGGCCCACGGCCGACATGACCTGGGAGGGGAAGTTCGCAAATCCCGACGCGCTGGAACGCTCCGGCGGCGGTATTACGCCCATCAGGTAGCTCTGCCGTACCGGGATCGACAGGATGTTGAACAGCATCCGGATGCCGTAAATCGCGGCCGCCCATAAAAATGTAGGCATCAAAACAACGGCGAACAGCAGTACCGACGAAACCGCGCGCGTCATCACTACCGCGCGCACGGAGCCCAGCCGCGATGCCACGCGTCCCGCTACCAGGTAAGGCAAAGAACTAACCAGGTTGAGCACGAAAAAGACCTCCGCCAATTGGGCGGAGTCAACTCCGAAACGGCGATAAAACCAGTACACCACGATTGGACCAAGCATCCCGATCGCCAGCCCGTTGGTCGCGTTGGTGATCATGAAGCGCAGCACCAGGCGCCACGACTGGCGCGAAAGCCCCAATTTTCGCGGCGTATCGACCGTCACAGGCGCGGGCGCTCGCGAGGCTTCGGCGGTCCCGCGATAGATGGGGCCGCGCAACTCGCGCAGGGGCAAGGCCGCGAACACCATCGCAAAACCCAAACCTCCGGCCGCGACAAACAAGGCGCGATAGGTCACAAGTTCGGGGATCGCGGCGGTGTGCGCGAGCAGCGAAGGCAACCCGGCCAGAAGAGTGCCAAGCGCCGCGGTTATCACTCCGACGAAGGAGAAGGCGCCAAAGACCCTGGTGCGGTCGAAGTCCGAGGAATGTTCAGCGACCAGCGCTTGAACGGCGGGATAAAACGGTCCCCAGGCGCCGCCCGCCAGCGCTCCGCCACGCCCGATCGATCCGGCGGCGGCAAAAACTACCAGCCACGTGAAGGTCCGGGCGAAGGCGAAACCAACTCCGCCGATGCCCAGTAAGATGGAAATCCCGATTAGACATTTCTTGCGCCCGATGCGGTCGGCCAAAACTCCCACCAGCATCGAAATCGCCGCCGCCGCAATCGCCGAAAAAGCCAGCAAAGTGCCAAGCGCAACTGCGCCATAACCCAGCGCAACCAGGTACAGCGGGAGAATTATTCCCAGATAACCCTGCGAAAGGCTGCGCAGAACGCGCAACCCGAAGAGCCAGAGGAGATCACGATTGAGCCAGGAAATTCCCAGCGACCGCGCATTGAAACCGATTGCGTCTTCGCTTTCCCTGAGGTTCTGTTTCACCCCGTCCCAACCGCTCATCCTCAACCGCATACTCCAGCACGCGATTTAAGGCGAACGGCAGCGATCGCGCCCACCCTGGCCCACAGGGCGGACCCAAGGCAAACCCACGGACCTGGTCCGACCCCTACCGGTTTGCCGGATGTTTGACGGCGGCGCTGACGACGTGCCCGGAAACGTCGGTTTCGACGACGTAGCGGTCACCACGGGGGGTCACGAAAATCAGCAGACGGCCGCCCGTTTCGGACAGCGTAATAGCCTCGATCGGTCGGCCATATTGGGCAACCATCTGCTCCACCGTCCGCCCTTTAAGAGGCGTCACGATTCCCGCGTCGTTGCTGTATGGCTGTGCATATGCGCTTGCACACAGCAGCAACACGAGCACGACAAACCCGGCAACAGCGGACGTAACCCAGGTTTGACAATCCTTTGCCAGGTTTGGTTCTGCCACTGCCAGCAACATCGCAAAGGCTCAGATTTCCACCAGAACCGCGTCGCCCTCCACTTTAACCGGATAGCACGCCACGCGCTTGCTCTCGTCCTCCATGTAACAGCCGGTGGTGACGTCGTAAAACCATCCGTGCCATGGACAGGTGACGATATTGCCGTCCAGGTCGCCCTCGCCCAGAGGACCGCCCCGATGCAGACAGGTGTTGTTGATCGCGTAAAACTTGCCGCCCACATTGAACACGGCGACCGTGGTCCCCTCCACTTCAAAGGGCTTGCCCGTGCCTTCGGCGATATCCGCCACGTTTGCGACTTTTACCAGATTACCCACGCTTGCTCCCTCTCAGCCGGATGCAACCGGTTTATTCGCCGCTGCCCGCACCGTCGCCGCGATCAAGTGATATATTCGGCGTTGATTTTGACGTAATCATAACTCAAGTCGCAAGTCATCATGTTGAAGCGCGCCGACCCCTGCTTGAGGTCGAGCCGCAGCTTGAACTCCCGCTGGCGCATCGCCAGGGCGGCGGCGGGCAACGCACTGGTCAGAATCATGCCGCGCGCCGCGATTTTGATTTTGTCCACCCACAGCTCGATCCGATCCGGATCGAAACGCACTCCGCAGGCGCCCGCCGCGGCCGCTATTCGTCCGACGTTTGGATCACCGCCGAAAAAGGCGGTCTTGACCAGCGGGGAATTGGCGATTTGACGGGCGACCCGCGCCGCCTCCGTGGTGGATCGCGCCCCGCGCACCTCGACATTGACAAACTTGGTGGCGCCCTCGCCGTCATAAACCAACTGACGAGCGAGACTTTGTGCGACGGCGCTCACGGCGTTTTCAAATGATACGGCTTCGGAATCCGACAATTTGCGGTTGGCGGCAGCTCCGCTGGCCAGCAACATCAAAGTGTCATTGGTGGACATATCGCCGTCGACGGTGATCGCGTTGAAGCTTGATGGTGCGGCGTGCGCCAGCGCCCGCCTCAGCATAGTGGCGGGCAGCGCCGCATCGGTCACAATAAAGGCAAGCATCGTCGCCATGTTCGGAGCGATCATGCCCGCGCCCTTAGCGGCGCCTGCGATCGTGACCGTCGCGCCCCCGATTCGCACCGTTGTCGAGGCCATCTTAGGCGTCGTGTCGGTGGTCATTATCGCCATCGCGAAGTCAGCCAGACCGTCAGGGGAAAGGGCCTCGCAGGCGCGCTGCACGCCGGCGCGGTATTTATCGAAGTCATAAAGATGGCCGATCACGCCGGTAGAACAGGGCAGGACGAGATTTTCCGCACAACCAAGCTTGGCGGCCACCTGCGCGCAGGAAGCGATCGCCAGCCTCATCCCATCCCTGCCTGTGAAGCAATTGGCACAGCCCGAGTTCGCCGCGATCGCCTGTGCGCGGCCGCCGCGCACACGCTGATCGGCCAAAATGACCGGCGCGGCCTTGACCTGGTTGGTGGTGAAGATCGCAGCGGCGGCGGCCGGCGAGTCCGCAACGATCAGTCCCAAATCCTTGCGGGTGGGGTCGGTTTTCATACCGGCTGCGACGCCCGCAAATCGAAATCCCGCAACCGCCCGCGGCTCCGGTCTCACCTCCATTGCGCACCTCCCGTCGCGCTATCTAAACCAGAGGCTGCGCGGTGGGGCAAGGGTCGTGAGCAACCTTGACGCGCGGCTGCATATCAGGCTAACTGGTTTAAAGTAAAAGCGGGCAAATGATTAGAATCAAGCTGCTTTCCACAATTGTAATCGCGGGTGTAATCGTCAGCCTGGCGGCGTTTCCGCGCTGGTCTTACGCAGGGCATGGCGGCGGAGAAGGCAACGACCAGGGCGATTTCGGTGGCTACCATGACAACCACGGCCATGGCGGCGGGGGTCACGGTAACAAGCACGGCCATGGCGGCGGTGACCACCATCGCTATGACCACGGCAAGCACGGACACGGTGGCGATTACAACTATTACGCGGGCAGCAAGCACCACGGGCACGACTACGGCGCGTATGTCCAGCCGTCGTATTACGGCGGTCCATATTTCAACCCCGACCGCGTCACCATCATCCGCAGCTACTACACGCCGGAAGCAATCGACCGCCTGCCCCCCGGATTGCGCAAGCACCTGGAGCGCACCGGAGAACTGCCGCCGGGACTGGAGAAAAAGCTGGTGATTAACCAGCCGCTGCCGCCGGAATATCTCAGCTACATGGTGCCTGCGCCACCCGAATTGGTGAGCAGGCTCGGTCCGCTGCCGCCGGATTCGAACCTTTATTTCTACAATGGCGACGCCGTTCTGGTTAATCCCAGGACGATGGCTGTGATGGACATCGTCCACGGCGTGCTGACGCTCGGCGGCTACTGAAACGCTGCGGTGTGCGCGCAATCATCGCGCATCTATGCGGCTGACGCGTTGGCAGCCAACGCCTGTTTCTCGACGCGGGTGCCTTTGAAAAAATCGGGATTGCCCCTGCTCCAGAAGCGGACGGCGTTGCCAAACACAAAGTCGCGAAAGTCGTCATTGCTGATCAGGCCCGCTTCGACCAGTTCATAGGCCTCGGGCAGCACCTCGCCCATGTCGGGCACGTCGAAATGGCCGATGTCGGAGCCGAACAGCGCGTTCAGACGAGCCCCGTATGGATTCAATTTGCGGTTGAAGGCCCAGGCGTTAATCGGATCGTCGGCCTCGCATCCGAAATAGAAGTTGGTGGTGAAAAGATCGCGGATATCCTCGGCTCGCCCGATCTCGCAGGCGGCGAAGTCGTCCAGTTGGGGCGGCGCATTATCGCGCGTGAGCATGCGCGTGTCGATTTCGCCGTTTCGCTCCCGCAGATATTCTGTCACCGCCGGACCGCCGTAACGCGCCGCCAGTTCCGAAAGCAGCCTGCGGTTGAGATTGTCGGGTCTGGTCGCGTCAAGCGCCTGGAGCCCGCGCTTTTTCCAATGCCCGATCAGGTCCGCGTAGAGGTTGCACGCCCATCCCACGCCGCCTTCCAGAAACGCGAAATTGAGATTGGGGAAACGCCGCGTGACGCCACCCATGAACAGGGCCTTGCAGACCGCTTCGCCGGCGGCGGCAAAATGGCCGATATGGTTATAGACGAAATTGGTCGGCGAAGTGCGCAAACCGAAACCGCGCGAGCCCGAATGGAAGGTCGGCGCAACGCCAAGTTCTTCGCACTTTGCCCATACCGGATCGTAGTTGTATTTGCTGTCCAGCCCCACCGGATCAAACCAGTATGCGAACCGGGCCGCATCGGGATTTTTGCGCGCGACCGCCTCGATCGGACGGCGCATCAGACTGGCCATCACCACGACTTTAAGCCCCAGCGTACCAATTGCGTGATCCAGTTCGGTAATCGCTTCCTCGGGCGTTTCCATCGGAATTACCGCCGCTGGAGTAATTCGATCGCAAAGCGCGCCAAACTCTTCAGCGATATAGGTGTTGAAAGCCCGGCAGGTGGCATTGCGCGTTTCGGCGTCAGGGTTGAAGGCGATGCCCAGGGCGCCCGTTGGATAGAGCACGGCGAAGTCCATGCCAAGTTCATCCAGCCGTTCGTACAAAAGACGCGGGAACAGCGCGGTTGCCCCGTCGATCGTGTTGGCGGTGGGAAATGACCACCATCCCTGCTGCGCCGAACGGCGCATCCGCCGCTCATCGTCGCTGAAGGACAGAATACGGTTGATCATCCCTTCGACCGCCTTGAAACCCTGGGCGGCCTTGTCCCCGCCAATTCGCCTCAGTTCTTGCGCCACCACCGGCGAGAACTCGACCCAGTGGCCGTCCGCATCGATCACGGGATGGTTAAGCCGCGCGCGAATCGAAGCTGCTTTGCTGGCCATGACCAAATCTCCTGACGAAATAGCCGTGTCGCCACGCACGAACTATCACTGCAATAGCGCACTCGCTCCGCCCTTTCCACAAAAAGCCCTGGATATCGGACGGCCGGGGAAGAGTGCCGATACGGCTGGAGCAGCCAGCGGGATTAAACGAACTATTGCCGGACTTTCCTGAACAGGATAAAGCGCCGGATTAGCGGAACCACGCTCCTTAATATAAACGGCCATCCGTGCCGGATCTTACCACCATAGATTCGGATCGACTGTGCGGCCAGTGAAAGCGGCGGAATCTTAAAGGAACTCCAGCCGGGCGTCGAGCTTTCCGTCTTCGTAGCGCACCACGATATAACCGCCGCCCTTGAAGGGACCCGCGTTCAATACCGTCGTCGGACCAATTTGATCGACGGCCGCCGATTCGTGGATGTGACCGGAAATACAGACCTCGGGCTTGACTTCCTCGATAAAGCGGCGCGCCGCCTTGCTTCCCACCGCGGTTCCGTTCATCAGTCGGTCGCATTTAGTTTGAAACGGCGGCGTATGACAAACCATCACCAGCGGCCGTTTATCCTTAATCGCCTGATAGCCGTGTTGCAAAGTGTCGTAAATCTCGTCTTCGCTAAGTTCAAATGGGGTATGAAAGGGCGTCAGATTAGATCCGCCGCAGCCGAAGATCGCAACGCCGTCTATCACCATCCCCTGCCCGTGCAGCGCGACGCCTTCGCGCTCGAGATACGGAATTATCTCGCGTTTATCGAGATTGCCGGGCAGCGCCAGCACCTTGGGGCACGCCTTGCGGGCGGCATCAAGAACCTTCGACGCGTCGGTCGGCCCGCCAAAGTTGGTTAGATCGCCGGAAATAACGATCAGATCGGTATCGCGCAACTCGTGCTCCATCCGAGCGAGATTGCCGGTCGCCATGTGGACATCGCCAAAGGACACCAGTTTCATCAGCTGACCTCTGCTGGCGTACAAAAATATATAATACCGCCATGGCTGTTAACGATCAGGCTGCCTTCGTACTGGTCAGAACCAAGGCGGCGGGCAATATCGGAGCCGCTGCGCGAGCTCTGGCCAACATGGGATTGGCCGATCTAAGACTGGTCGCGCCCGACGCTTCCTGGGATCGGGTGGCATCGGAGATGGCCGCGCACGGACGCGAGGTCCTGCGCAATTCCGCCGTCTATCCCGATCTTGAGGCCGCGCTGCACGACTGCGTAATGTCAATCGGCACCACCTGCCGACCCGGCCTTTACCGCAGCGGCGCTCAACCTTTGCGCCCGGCCATAGCTGAAATGACTCAGCACAAGTTCGACGGCCGGGTCGCGTTCGTGTTTGGCCCGGAGGATTACGGCCTTTCCAACGACGATCTCAGGTACTGCCAGCGCCTGATCACGATTCCCACCGCGCCGCAATACAGGTCGATTAATCTGGCCCAGGCTGTGATGCTGGTCGCCTATGAATTGTTCATGGCGAGTTCAGCCGTGCCCGCACCGCGCGAGCCGTCCTTGCGCGATTCGCTGACCGCGGCCGCCCGGGTACCGGAAATTGAAATGATGGTGGCGCGGATGGAAAAGGCGCTGGTTGCGATCGGATTTCTGGCTGCGGGCGCCACCGAACGAATTATGTTCGCGCTGCGCGCAATTTTCGGGCGCAGCGGTCTCAATCGGCGCGAACTCGATATTCTCAACGGAATTGCCCATCAGATTGGATGGTTTGCCGAGGGCGGTCGCGAAGTGATCGAGGCGAAGCATCGCTCGGGCCGCAAAATACGCTAAAATGTATTGCAGTGGCACAGATCATTGACTTTGCGGAAATCCGCGGTGCGCGCGAGGCGCAGCGTGCTGCCGCCGGCGAGCGTCGCTCCCTGGAAGCCGCAGTCGAGACCATACGGCTGAATCTGGCCGCCGTGGTCGAACGTTTGGGTGACGCGGCTGGTGCCGAGCGCGTTGAATTGCTCGGCAGGATGGAAAAGCTGGCCGCGATGCTTCGCTACGGCGTGCTGCTGTTGGACGGCTCCGCTGAACGTGAAGGATAAACCGGCGGCGCGCTCTTGCCGCCCTCGGGCTCTGACGTCCTGCCGCACTGCCGCGGGTTTTCTATCGGCAGGTTTCATCAAGTGTTAATCGTTGCTGCCCCGATCCGAACCAATGCCGAACTTGCCCAGCAAATACCGACTGCGGCACGATATTGCTAATCAGGAGGATATCTTGGCATCAACAAAGAGCAGTGTGGAAGCGACCCAGGCCCAGGACAGCCAGATGGTGGTTGATTTCGAGCTCGTCAGACGTATCGCGGGCCGCAACCTGCGCGACCTTGGCGGGCATCCCACCCGCCACGGCAAACGCGTCAGACGCGGGCACGTCTACCGCTCCGCACATCTGGCTTCCCTTCCGCCGGAAAGCGCCGTGCCTACGCTCAATCTCAAGACCGTCATCACCCTGCAAAGCAAATTGGAGGTTTCGGTTCTGGGCGGGCTCGAAAGCACGCTGGCAGCGAGCGTGCGCTGGGAGCATATCCCGATTGGCGACAAATGGTTCAGCGCGGACGCGAAGCCAGCCCCGATTAAACCGGGTCACGAGCACCTGGTGCTGGTCACCGAATTTCGCGACGCCTGGCAGACCTTTTTCATGCTGCTGGCCGAGGAGGAAGTCTATCCACTGCTGTTCCATTGCTCGGCCGGACGCGATCGTACCGGAGTGGGAGCCGCGATGCTGCTGGAGCTGCTGGGGGTGGAGCGCGAAAGAATCATGGAGGATTTCCTGCAGAGCAATATCGCCTTTCCCCGAATCCCGCTCAAAGCCGCGCAACTCGAGCCGTTATTCGAGCTGATCGACGAAAGCGGCGATATCGATTCGTTCCTGATGGACGAAATCGGCGTAAGCCGCAAAGTCCTCGACACTATCCGCCGCGACCTTCTCGAAACATAACTACCCGCGCCCGCACCGATATTGAGGCGTTCGGCCAACAACCGGACATTGATTTGGGTTTAACTTAGCGGGTAATTCCGCCGCGCCACAGGGGATGGGGCGCGATTTCAGCCCAGTCGCTGTCCGCGTCGATTTTGCTGGTCAGCGGAACGACGACGTCATAGCCGCCCGGCGGCACACGATCGGTCAGGATGGCCGGATTAAGATGCTGAATTTCGTACACTTGCGAGTGCGTGGCCTCGGCAACTTTGCTCAGTGGCGTACCGCCGGGAACGCTGATCCGGAGGTACTGCGTAGGTTCCTTGTAAACCACCTCGTCGATACCGAATTCGTGCGCGTTTTTCGAAATGAAGGCGACAGCCATGAACCTGGTCAGCAGGGAGCGGGTACGGGCTGGCAGATGAGCGAGCAGAGCATCAAAGTCCTCGCCCCGATCACGCACAAAATGCGAAAGCATCCCCTCCCCGGTGTTCCATGCAATAATCGTCAGACGCCAGTCACCGACTTGGTCGTGCAACTGGGCGAGGTATTCAGCAGCCGCACGGGTGGACTTCAAGGGGTCGCGACGTTCATCCAGAAACTTGTTGACGATCAGCCCGAATCGCCGCGCGGTGGCCTTGGTCAACTGCCACGGTCCGGCTCCGGCCTTGGAGAAGGAACTCTCGGCAAATGCCAGGTACACCATATCCGGGGGAACGCCGTATTGGCCCAGCAGTTGCACCATCTGCGTTATGTAGGGAGCGCTGCGCGCATAGGAGAGCTTGAGCCCTTCGGAATTGGCCAGATATGAATCGACATAGGCCTGCACGGCCGAGTTGAGAACTAAAGGAAAGGGAGCGACTTTACGAGGTTCACTGCGCTGAAACTGCAGCCTGCTCGCCATCGGTTGTCCGAAGGGTGTCGCCGCCGCAGCATAAGCCGGCGCAAGTGCCAGAAGAGTTAGAACTATGAAGCTTCTACACCGCATCCTTCCCCGCACGCTTCGTTGCACCTTAATGGTCGATAGCTGACAAAGCAAGCTTTATTGTCATTAGAAATTCTAATAACTTGCCAGCTAGATATTAGAGTTTCACAAATAATCCGCGGGTGTTGTTGTAAAAATTGCGTGTGCGCGAGCAAAATCAGCCTGGTCCTCCGGTTGTTCGTCTCAGAGCATGATCGGACGAGGAAGAAGAAAGGCTGGATTGAAAAATCTTCTGCAGCTCAAGGTGCTTTTCCGGATTTTCCACTTTTTTGGCGGAATTGTTTTTGTGATAATCAGCCTGAACCTGGTTGCCAGTCGATATTTCTGCTTGTCGGGGACCGCGTTTCAGGGTCTTATTTGCCTTCCCCAGTTACAGAAAAGTCGAACCAATCGTTGCGATGGGCAACGGCATCCAAACACTGCGATAGCCCCGACGGCCTTGGATACATCCGGAGCGCCCGCTATTCTTAAATGGCACTGAATCGGCAACCGAAGTTGAAGCTCTGGCGTGACGTCTTCGACAGCCTTAATGACGCCGTCCTGGTTTTGTCGCCTCAGTTCAATATCGTCCTGAAGAACCCCGCGGCTGAGGCGTTACTGGGAACGCAGGTCAATCGCGAGATGATCGAGGCGTTGCTGAGCCGTAACCAATGGCTGGAGGGAATGGTGCGCGATTGCCTGGAACGGCGGCAGGAATCCAGTTGCGCGGACGCCACCTTGGCGCTGGCCGGCCAGAATCTGGCGGTACGGGCAGAAGTCGCGCCACTCCTTAATGAATCGGGGCAATTTAAGGGCGCGGTCGTCCTGCTCCACGACCTGTCGCATCAAAAAGGCATGGAACTGGTGGCGGTAAACGGCGGCGAAAACGACCGCGTGCTGGGCCTTTCACCTTCGGGGCTGGCGCATGAGATCAAGAACCCGCTGACCGGAATCAAGGGCGCGGCGGAACTGCTGGCAGGTCTTTTTCCGTCCGAGCATCGCGCGCAGCAATACTGCGGGCTGATCATGGATGGCGTCAGCCGGATCACCGACCTGATTGAGCAGGTCCTGTCGGTCAGCGGCCCGCAGCGCCTTAAACAGGAACCGATCAATATTCACCTGGTGTTGCATAGGGCGCTCGGGATGGCGGGTTTGTTTCCCTCCGGCGCCAGTGCGATCCGGGTTGAGCAGGTTTTCGATCCCAGCCTGCCCGATGTGCTGGGTGACGCGGCCGCTTTGGAACGCGTGTTTCTCAACCTTTTTCGCAACGCCATCGAGGCCATCGGACCCGCCGCCGGGACGATTCGCTTGCGCACCCGGATGGAAAGCCAGTTCCGGCTCCGGATGGGCCGGGAGCAGCGTCGGTTCTTGCGCGTGGAGGTCAGCGACAGCGGCCCGGGAATGTCGCCCGAGCAGGAGGCGCAACTCTTTACTCCTTTCTTCACCACCAAGCCTACGGGCAGCGGTCTGGGCCTGGTGCTCAGCCAGCGCATTATCGCGCTTCATCGAGGCAAGTTATGGGCGCAACGGTGCGACGAAAGCGGACTGACCGGAATGACGTTTAAGGTTACACTACCCCTGGCGGACGGTAGTCAGGCAAAACATGGCGAATGAGGCATTGCTTAAATCCGAAGCATCTGAAGAAGGCGGCGCTGTCAATCAGAACGCGGCGGCGGTTTTGATCGCCGACGACGATCCCGCGGTCCGGCTGATCCTGCGCCATCGGCTGGAAGCGGCCGGCTACAGCGTCAGCGAAGCGGCCGACAGCAATGCCGCGCTGGCTGCTCTGCGTACCAACAGCTTCGATGCTGCGCTGCTGGATATCATCATGCCCGGCCCGGGCGGTTTAGAGGTGCTGACGACCGCGCAAACCGAGGGCATCAGGACGGTTATCATCGTCATCACGGCCGCCAGCACGATGAGCAACGCGGTCGAGGCCATCAAGCGCGGTGCGCACGACTACCTGACCAAGCCTTTCCACAATCTTGACCTGGTCGCGGCAGCGGTCGGGCGGGCGGTGGAGCTGTGCGCGCAGGCGGCGGAAATCAATCGGCTCAAGAGCGAGGTCGGCCATCAACTGGTGGGCGGTGAAATCGTGGGGCGCAGTCCCGCGATGCAGGAAATCTACAAGCTTATCGGACGGTTGGTGAACAATGACGCCAACGTCCTGATTTGCGGCGAGAGCGGCACCGGCAAGGAACTGGTGGCGCGCGCAATCCATTTCAAGTCCGAACGATGGCGGGCGCCGTTTGTTGCCGTTAACTGCTCAGCGATTCCCCAGGGTCTGCTGGAGAGCGAGCTGTTCGGCCATGAACGGGGCGCCTTCACCGGCGCAACCGAGCGGCGGGCGGGCAAATTCGAGCTGGCCGGGCGCGGCACGCTGTTTCTGGATGAGATCAGCGACATGCCGCTGGAACTGCAACCCAAGCTTTTGCGGGCAATCCAGGAACGCGAGTTCAGCGCCGTCGGGAGCTCCGAGTTGCGACGTCTGCAAGCCCGGATTATCGCCGCGTCCAACCAGGATCTCGAGGCGGCGGTGGCGGCGCGCCGCTTTCGCGAAGATCTCTATTTCCGCCTGCGGGTTATCCCGATCTTTCTGCCGCCGCTGCGCGAGCGGCGCGAGGACATCCCCGAACTGGTGGACTACTTCATCGCCCGCGCCAACCGCGACATGGGAGCGAAGGTGGCGGCCGCCAGCCGCGAAGCGCTCGATGTTCTGAGCGGCTACAACTGGCCGGGCAACGTGCGGGAACTGGAAAACTGCGTGCTGCGCGCCGCTTTGCTGGCTCCCGGGAATATTATCCGGGCTGAGGATATCAGCTTCGGCAAAAGCGGGCACAAAAGCGGTCAAGCGCAGGCCGGCGGCTCTTTGGATGAGCTGCTCAGCCGCAGCATCCGCGACTACCTCGACGAGCAGCACGATGACGCGGCGGGGGTTTACGACGCGGTCGCGGCCAAGGTCGAGCGTCCGCTGATCGAGCTGGCGCTGGAGCGTTTTCGGGGCAACCAGGTGCGGGCGGCGCGCTTTCTTGGTTTCAATCGCAACACGCTGCGCAAGAAGATCAACGATCTGCGGATCGTGGTGCGCAAGGGTCCGGCGCCGTGAAGCTTCCCTCACATTTCTACGCGATGGTCGATCCGTTGGCAGGACACGATCCGGTCGATTTGGCGTCATTGATGCTGGAGGCGGGCGCGCGAGTGCTGCAGCTGCGTCTCAAGAAGGTCTGCGCGCGTGATTTCGTCAAGGCGGCGCGCGAGATCCAGGAGCTGTGCGGGCGCGCACAGGCGCTGCTGCTGATCAACGATCGTATCGACGTAGCGATGCTTGCGGGCGCCGCCGGCGTCCATCTGGGACAAAACGATATTCCATTGCGTGCGGCCCGCAAGCTGCTCGGTCCCGACCGCATTATCGGAATTTCCACCGCCAGCGTCGATCAGGCGCGCGCCGCTGAAGCAGGTGGCGCGGATTATATCGGCTTTGGTCCGATGTATCCCGGCGGAGCCAAACAGACCGAGGTCGGCAAAGGCCTGGCGATGCTGCGCGAGGTGCGCGCCGCCGTGGGTATCCCAATCGTCGCCATCGGCGGTATCACCGAGGCAAGAGTGCCCGAACTGTTGGCCGCCGGCGCCGACGCCGTCGCCATCATCAGCGACGTGGTGTACGCGCCCGATCTTCCCGCCAAGGTAAAGCGCCTGTTGTCATTGGGTGCGGCCGCATAATCGACTCATTACGGGTACTCGAAAATAATGTCGCCCGCGACCCTCGCTTCTCCGGCAATTTTGCACGGTGCGCAAAGGAGTGAGGATGTACGATGCGCTTGACGCGATCGCCTGACCGAGCTTTTCAGGTCGGTTCGCGCGGCCCGGCCAGCTGCCGATCCTGGATAAGAATTCCTGCAGCCTGCAACTCATCGAGCTTCTGTTCGCTGTATCCGAGCCATTGACTGAGTATTGAGCGATTATCCTGTCCCAGCAGCGACAGTATCGGTTTGAACTCCACTTTGGTTTCGGAAAACAGGTACGGCACCTTGGGCAGCGGCACTTCGCCGTAGCCTGGCACTTCGAGCGTTTGCAGCGCCCCGCGCCCTTCATTTTGAATCATCGCGACGGTCTCGCGCAGATCCATCACGGGCGCCGCCAGGTAGTGACGGTCGCTTAACCACTTCAAGGCGTCCTCCCGGGTGGCAAACGTTTGCAGCCATTCTTCGATGATAGGTTCGAGCGCCTTGCGATTTTCCCATCGCGTCATGTGCGGGTTGAAGCGCGGGTCCCTGGCCAGTTCCGGTTTGCCGATGTCCCGGGTGAATTGTTTCCAGTAATGATTGAGCACGGTGAGCACAATCCAGCCGGTGCGCGTGGGGAACAGTCCGCAGGGGGTGGCCCCCGGGCGATGGCGCCCATAGGGAGCGGGATTGAACTCGCCGTGCGTGAAAAGATGGCGCATCAGCACGATGTCGTGGATATGAAAAACGCATTCGTACAGCGCCACGTCGATATACTGTCCAATTCCGGTGCGATCGCGGTAGTACAACGCCGCCAGCACGGCGGTTGCGCCGTTGACGCCGCCGCTGCCGTCGGCCAGGTACATCCCCGGATAGACCAGAGTGCCGTCATCGTTGCCGGTCAGAGACAGCAGGCCCGAGAAAGCCTGGCCCGTCATGTCGTTGCCGGGAAAATGCGCGCGCGGCCCCTTCTGTCCGAAGCCCGACACCGAGCACATGATCACGCGCGGGTTAACCGCCTTGAATGCTTCATAGGAGAGTCCGTACTTGCTCAGGACGCCGGGCGTGTAGTTCTCGATAATCACGTCGACATGGCGGGCGAGTTCGACCACGATCGCGGCGCCTTCCCGACGCTTGAAGTCGATACAAAGGCTGCGCTTGCCGCGATTGTAATACACGTAAGTCGGGGACTGGCCGTTGACCGGTTCCGGCACGCTGCCGGCGCGCGAGAATTCGCCTCCTGGCGGCATTTCCAGTTTGACCACGTCGGCGCCCATGTCGGCCAGCATCCGGCCCAGCGTTGGACCGGCGATATACTGAGTGATATCCAGAACCCGCAGACCGGCCAGATTCTGCTTAACAGTTTCATCCATCAGATCGCCATCCACCTTTCAGCCTTCGGTGGGGCGGACGTCGGTGCCCGCGAGCAAGCGGGACAGCCCACAACGGCGGGCAGCAACGCCCGCTCCACGGCGAGAGCACGCAAAGCGACCACTAATTGCTGCGACCATATAACAATCGCCGCACACCCACCGTCAACCGTAAGGTTCGGGCGCGACGTGATTTGCCTGACGGCGAATCCACCCGGGCAAACCGGATGCACAGCGCACAAGGAAGAAGGTCGAAAAAAGCATTGAAGCACGGCGTCAGCGCTGCGCCAGAGCTTCCGAGCCGCCGATCACTTCGAGGATTTCGCTGGTGATTTCCTGCTGGCGGATTTGGCGCTGCTCGCCGGCGAGGTTCTCCAGCTTGCCTTCGATCGCGTGGCGCGCGGACTGGGTCAAGGCCACCCGGGCGGCATTTTCGCTGGCGAAGCTTTCGGTCGCGCCGCGCACCAGTTGGGCAAATAAGTATTCGCCAATCAAACGATCGATCAAAACGCCGGGCGCCAGATTGCTCAGGGGTGCGGGCCCGGTCAGAAAACCGCGGAAGCGACCGAGGTCCAGGGGCAGTAAGACTTCGCGCTCGATGGTTGAATGTCCATGGCGGCCGTAGCGGGCGAAGACCATGACCACATCAGCCATCCCGCCGCGGCTGAAACGCTCGTAAAGGGCTTCGGCAACCACATGCGCGACGCCGGGCACCGAACCGATACTGGTCGCCATCGGGGTGCTCCAGGTCAGCGCCATCCGCCGCTCCCGAGCCAGCGCCGCGCCGCGGGTCCCGACGATATAAAGCTCCGTGGTCGGCGTCGAATCCGAGATCGATTCAATCAGCTTTTCGTTGAACGCGCCGCAAAAACCATGTTCGCCGCTGAACACGATCAGTCCGTGGACCGCGCTATGGTTGTTCGCGCGGCCATTCGCGTCAGCAGGCAAAACGCTCTCAGCCTTCGCGATAGCGGCGCCAATTGTATCGCTATACGAACGGATCGCCGGCAAAGAATCCTGCGCCTGCTGCACCCGCGTGGCAGCCAGCGAGCGCATCACGCCGATCACATCCTCCAGTTGAGTAAAACTGGCAATCCGCGCCTCGATTTCCGACAAACGTTCCACGCTGAATTGCTACCCTGCTGTTCCTTTCTCATGCTCGCTTTGCGTTTGTTCCTTCTCCTTCGGCTCGACCGCCAATTCCGCGGCCAACGCGCTCATCGCCTCGATCAAGGCGGACTGCGCGGATTCCTCCAGCTCACCGCTTTGCCTTATCCTGGCCGCCGCTTCGCCAGCCTGAGCGGTCAGGCAATCCGGTAGGCGTGCAATGAAGGCCGGGACCTGCGCGAGGGGTACGCGATCGACGATCCCTTGTTGGAGCGCCAGCAGTTGCGCGACCTGGATCTCGATCGGGCGCGGGGCGTATTGCGCCTGCTGCAGGATCGCGCGCAGACGGCGGCCATGCTCCAGGGCGCGCCGCGTGCGCTCGTCCATGATCGTGCCGAAGCGCGCGAAACTCTCCAGTTCAAGGAACTGCGCATAGGACAGGCGCAACGGTTCGGCCAGCGCCCGCACCGCGTTGGCCTGGGTTTTGCCCCCCACCCGCGACACACTCTTGCCGACATCGACCGCCGGGTGCTGCCCGGCATAAAACAATTTCGAATCCAGGCAGATTTGGCCGTCAGTAATCGAGATCAGGTTGGTCGGAATGTAAGCGCTGAGGTTTCCGGCCTGGGTCTCAGCGATAGGCAGCGCCGTAAGCGAGCCGCCGCCGCGTTTTTCGTTGAGCTTGGCGGCGCGCTCGAGCAGCCGCGCATGAATATAGAAGATGTCGCCCGGATAGGCCTCGCGACCCGGCGCCCGGCGCAGCAGCAGGGCCAGCTCGCGATGCACCGCGGCATGCTTGGTCAGATCATCGATTACGACCAGCGCGTGGCCGCCGCGGTCGCGAAAATATTCCGCGATGGTCATGCCTGCATACGGCGCCAGCCATTGCAGTCCCGGCGGGCTGTCGGCGTCGGCCACGACGAAGATGGTTCGCCTGATCGCGCCATAGTTGCGCACGGCTTCGATCGCCTGACGCACCGAGGACGACCGTTGACCGATAGCGACATAGACAGAAACCACGTCGGAATCGCGCTGATTGATTATCGTATCGATACCGATTGCGCTTTTGCCGGTGCTGCGGTCGCCGATTATCAACTCGCGCTGGCCCCGCCCGATTGGAAACATCGCGTCAATCACCGTCAGCCCGGTGTAAAGCTGCTGCGTGACCAGGTCGCGATCGATTATGGCGGGAGCGGCCTGCTCGACCGGATCCATCCGCTCAGGTTCGATCGGCGATCCTTCATCCAGCGCATTGCCCAGCGGGTCGATGATGCGTCCGAGCAGGCCTTCGCCCACGGGCACGCGGACCACCGCGCCGGTCCCGCGCACACGGCTTCCCGCCCCTACCTGCGCCGCATCGCCGAGCAGAAAACATCCCGCGCGGTCGGGCGACAGGTCGGTCGCCATTCCCCTGACGCCCCCCTCGAAAATCAGGATCTCGTCCAGGCGCGTTTCGGCAAGGCCCGAGACCCAGGCGATACCATCACCGACGTCTTCGACGCTGCCGAAGCTCTCGGCCACGGCCCGCGGCTCCAGTTCAGCGAGCCGTTGGGGGACTGACGCAAGCCAATCGTCAACTTTGTCGAGCAGCGTTCCCATCGCTCTCCAACAGCACTTTAAGCGCCTCGTCGAGGCTCTGTTTCCAACTGCATCCAACAACCGAGTGCGGCAGACGCAATTCGACGCCGGCGATCAGATCCGGATCCTGGGTAAAGTCGACCTGCAGTTCGCCTCCGAACACGGCCTTGATCCGCTTGCGCAGCGCGTCGGCCTGGAGCGCGGGCAGAGGAGCGGCGCTGGCCACCTGCAGTCCGGATTCGCCCAGATCGGCAGCCATCTGCCGGCGCTGCTCAGGCGGCATTTCCTCCAGCATCCGCAGCGCGCGATCGGCCAGCGTCGGGGTGGCGCCGTTTACGGCGGACTGGCGTAGCAGGGTGCGGGCGACCTCGACGCCGAGGCGGGCAATCCTTTCGCGCAACTGAAGTTCGGCCGTCTGGCGCTCGCGCGCAATCCGATCGCTGGCCGCAGCGGCAATATTTTCGGCATCTTTACGCGCCTGACGCACAATCGTGTCGCGCTCGCGCTCCGCCGCCTCCCGGGCTTCATCAATCATCCGGGCAGCGGCTTTTGCCGCCTCGGCGCGCATCGCCTCGTATTGCCTGCGAGCGGAATCGGCGGCCGCCTGCGCCGCCGCCGCCTGTTGATAGGCGGCGTCAATTTCGCGCTTGCGCCGCTCCATTATCTCCCGTACCGGCTGGTACAGGAAATACTGAAGCAACCAGACCAGGATTAGAAAATTGACGGTCTGAAAGGCGAGCGTCCACCAGTTCATCGCGCCCTCAGTGTAAAAACGGATTGGCGAAAAGCACGATCAACGCGACCACCAGGCAGTAAATCGCCATCGTTTCGATCATTGCGAGGCCCACGAACAGTGTGCGCGAGATGGTGCCCGAAGCTTCGGGCTGGCGCGCAATCGCCTCCATCGCGGAAGCCACCGCGCGTCCCTCGGCAAAGGCCGGCATCAAAGAGCCCACGGCCACGGCAAACGCCGCGCAAATGATGCTGATCATCTGAACCGTCATCAAATCCTCCTCATCCAGCTTCGACCGCGCCCACGCCGGCAGCGATAAATACGGCGGCGAGCACGGTAAAAATGTAGGCCTGCACGACCCCGACCACGATTTCGAGCGCCAAAAGCGGGATCGGCAGGAACAATCCGGCAAACGCCAGGATAATCCCGATCATGAATTCGCCGCTCATGATATTGCCGAACAGCCGCACCATCAGCGAGAAGGTGCGCGTAATCTGGCCGACAACATTGAGCGGGAGCATCAGAACCGTCGGTTTGGCGAAGCTTTTCAGGTATCCGGCCAGGCCCATGCTGCGCACCCCGTAATAGTGGACGGCAAAGAAAACGATCAGCGCGAGAGCGGCGGGCGTCTGCACAAAGGCAGTCGGCGGCGTGATTCCCGGAACCATCCCGCACAGATTGGCGACGAGCAGGTACAAAAACAGGGTCGCGAGCAGCGGGAAATAACGTGTCGCGTCCACTCCCATGGCATCGGAAAGCTGCCTGTGAATGGTTTCGATCGCCAGCTCCAGCATCGCTTGTCCATTACCGGGCCGCAGAGTCAGCCGCCGCCGCGCCAAAAACGCACCCGCCACCATCACGAACATGATTCCCCAGGTCACGACGACCGGCTCGGTAATCGGGATGGGTCCGGCGCAAAAGACGATCGGCGTCTGCAACGGAGATCGCATCTAAGCCCTCGCGCGCACAATTTGGACCGCGGCGAAACGAGCGGCAAGGAATCCCGCCAGCATCCACAGCACCCCGACACCGAAGAGGACAGTGGCCACAGCAAAGACCGCGATTGTAAGCGCCAGTCTCCCGACCGTCACCAAAACCGCAACCAGCGCGGATTTTCCCGCGATAATCAAATCGATGTTGCGGCGCAGCAGCGCGAAATGGACGCAGCCGGCGAGCAGACCACCGAGCAGAAAAATCGCTATTTTGACGGCTTCTTCCATTTGTCTTTCTGCTCCTCCATCACCCGTTGCCAGGCCAGCCAGCATCCCAGTGCCAAACCGGCAGTCAGCAGCGCGCCACTCCAGAACACGCCGGTCGCGAAGGTCCGATCCAGCCAGACACCGGCGGCGATTCCGGCCAGCGTTGGGATCACGATCAGCCAACCGAGCGAGCCCATCAGCGCCAGATTCCTGCCGATTGGCCGTTCGCCCTCGCGCTCGAATCGCGCGCGCCGCTGGCCCCGCAAGCGCGCCTGACGCTGAAGGTTGTCCGAACGCAATTCAGCGGCCGACCGCGGCGGAGGGGGCTTTTTCGGATGTGAGGGCGCGGGGGTCATGGCTCTTCGCCGCCAAAGGGATGGCGCGGGCGGGCGCCGTCAGTCGCCGCGGCCGAGCGCGAAAGCTCGCGCAGCACGCGCAGACGCATCCGCGCCGAATGGGTCCATGCGGCTTCTTCCTGCTCGGCGCTGCGTTTGAGTTCGGCGACCACCTTGTCGGCCAGCTGTTCCAGATTATCGCTGACGATTGCCTGGCGCGTTGCGATTGCGACTTCCTTGCCGCCTGAAACCGACAGCAAGCCGCCTCGGACCGCGCAATGCGCCTCGCTGCCGTCCGCGCGGCGCCAGCTCACCACTGAGACGCTCAATGCGGTAAGGAATTCGTCATGATGTTCCAGAATTCCGAAAGAGCCAGTCTCGTCTTCCGCGCGCACATGCACGACGTCGTTGACGTCCGCGACCACCGCTACCGGCGTGGTGATGATCAACCGCATCTTTAGTGACGCTCCCTGGAAGCCGCCTCGCGCTCGCGCGCTTCATCGAGGTTGCCGATCATATAAAACGACGCTTCCGCCATTTCGTCGCATTCGCCCGACAGGATCGCCTGGCATCCGCGCAGTGTGTCAGCCAATTTAACGCTGCGTCCCTTCTGCCCGGTAAAGGCTTCGGTCACGGCAAAGGGCTGGGTCAAAAAGCGTTGCAGGCGGCGCGCCCGTTTGACCACCACGCGATCGGCGGGGCTCAGTTCCTCGGTTCCCAAAATCGCGATGATGTCCTGCAGCTCACGGTAATGTTCGATCGTGCTGCGCACTTCCTGCGCCGCGCGATAATGCTCATCTCCCACCACCAGCGGATCGAGCAGCACCGAAGTCGAGGCCAAAGGATCGATCGCGGGATAGAGTCCCTCGGTAGCCATCGCGCGCGACAGCACGATCGAACTGTCCAGGTGGCTGAACAGTTCGGCGACGGCGGGATCGGTGAAGTCGTCGGCGGGCACGTAAACCGCCTCGACCGCGGTCATGACCGCGCCCGGGACCGACGCGATCCGTTCCTGAAGTTCGGCGATCTCGGAGGCGAGTGTGGGCTGGTATCCGACTCGCGACGGCATCCTCCCCAGCAGACCGGAAACTTCGGCGCCGGCCTGCACGAAACGAAAGGCATTGTCCATCAGAAAGAGCACATTGTCGCCGCTGACGTCGCGGAAGTACTCGGCGATCGTGAGCGCGGTGAGCCCGACGCGCCATCGCGCTCCCGGCGGCTCATTCATCTGGCCGAATACCAATACCGTGCGTTCCATCACGTCGGAGCGGCGCATTTCCAGCAGCAGTTCGTGGCCCTCGCGCGAGCGCTCTCCCACGCCGGCGAACACCGCGATTCCCGAGTAGCTCCGCACCATCGCATGGATCAATTCCATCACCAGGACCGTCTTTCCGACGCCGGCACCGCCCAGCATCCCGGCCTTGCCGCCATGAGCCATCGGCGCCAGCAGGTCGATAACCTTGATTCCGGTTTCGAAAACCTTGCGGCCGGGCTGGCGGCGGGCCAGGCTGGGCGACGCCCGATGGATCGGCCATCGCTCGGTTTGCGGATCAAAAGCTGGAAGCCCGTCGATCGGCTCGCCCATCACGTCAACCAGTCGTCCCAGTACGGGTTTGCCCACCGCCACCGCGATAGGACTGTGCGTGCGCCGTACCGGCGTCCCACGCATCAACCCTGAGGTCTTGTTCATGGCGACCGTGCGCACCTGAGTTTCGTCGATGTGCGATTGCACCTCGAGCACCAGCCGCGTGCCGTTCTCTCCGATTACCTCGAGGGCCTCGTTAATTAGTGGAAGCTTGCCTTGAGGGAACCGCACTTCCACAACCGATCCGCGAATCGCGGTGACCGCGCCATAATCCTCGGTCGTGGACGCTCGGCTGGCGCCGGCAACGCCGGTTGTCGCTGATGAATCCATGGGCTTTTGCGGGTTTGCGGTCGCCAGATTCATGCCACGCGGCAGAACTGGCACGGCCAACGCGTCTGTGGCCGATGGTCACAACGGCCGGTGCTCAGATGTCTCCGATCGAGCCAATTGGAAGACACCAAAACCGCAGCCCTTCCCCAGCGGGGAAAGGGAGCTTCGAGGTCAGGTGTCAGGCCGCCGATGAGCGCAGGACTTTGCCCGGCAGGCAGTCGTTGGCTTTGCCATGTTCGTAAAGTACCTGACCGTTGACTACCGAGTATTCCATCCCTGTGGCAGGCACCACGACGCGGCGGCCTCCCCCGGGCAAATCGAAGCGGACCTCAGGGCGCTGCGCATCCGAGCCGACGGTGTTGAAGTCGAAGATCGCAAAGTCGGCCGCCATCCCAGGCAGCAACCGGCCACGGTCCCTGAGGCCAAAGAAGTCCGCCGGTTCCGACGTGATCCTTTTAACAGCCAGCTCCAGAGTGAGGCGCTGTTTTTCGCGCACCCATTTGCCAAGCAACTCCGTGCAATAACCGGCGTCGCAGAACAGATCGACATGCGCACCGCCGTCGGACAATCCCAACATCACACGCGGATCGCCCAGCAATTCATCGGCGACCTCAAAGCGGGCAGCGGAAAAACGCATATCGAGGTCGGCCTCGAGCGCCAAATCGAGCAGCGTGTCGAGCGGGTCGCGATTGCGCTGCGCCGCAATCTCCGCCACCGACTTGCCGATCAGCGGCTGATGCTGCGCGCTGGCGGTCTCGTTGACCCACACCATGTTCAGGTTGCCATGCCAGTTGCGATGGGTCTTGAGTTCCTCATGAAATTTCTGGCGGAAGAGCGGATCGCGATACAAGCGCTTTTGCACCTCGGGCGGCTGGTTGAAGGCCGCATTCCAGCACGGATAGGGCGAGAACATGAAGGGCGAGCGCAGGTCGATGTCGCCGATCAGCGGAACGGCGAGCAGTTGGGGACGTCCGCCGCGCGCCACCAGCGGCTCCAGGCGGTTGATCAGCCGGATGTGAGCGTCGGGGATGTCATAGCGCTTGATAATCGCCAGCCAGGTCACACGCCCACCGCTGGCTTCGAGCATGGTTTCCAGGGTCTGGAAATCCTCTTCGCTGGCTCCTCCGGTGCGCGGCGCGATTTCAACCACGCCCTTGCCCAGTTCCTTGAGCACGCTGCAGTATTCGCGCAACTCCTCGCGGCTGGCCAGCCTGCTGCCCAGCGGCTTGCCCTGATAGCCGATATGATTGGGCACCTGGCTGGTGGAAAAACCCATCGCGCCGGCGGCGACGGCTTCTTTAATCAAAGCCCGGATCTGCGCCGTTTCGGCGGTGGTGGCCGCGCGTTCATTCGACTCGCCGCCCATCACGTAATGGCGCAGCGGCGTCAGCGGTGCCAGGAAACCCAGGTTAAGCCCGCTGCCGCGCCGCTGCGCCGCGTCCATGAACTGCGGAAACGTCTCCCATTCCCACTTTATGCCCTTGTTCAAGACGTCGAACGGGATCGATTCAACGTTAACCAGGTCCCAGGTGGCGACTTCGCGCGACTGCGGTCTGCAGGGCGCCAGGCCAACCCCGCAATTGCCCATGATGACGGTGGTTACGCCATGCCATGACGAGCAGCTAACCAGAGGATCCCAGCAGATCTGGGCATCGTAGTGGGTGTGCGGATCGATAAATCCGGGCGCCACGATCAGGTCAGAGGCGTCGATGGTGCGGCGCGCCGTTTCGCTGACCTTGCCGATTTCAGCGATATATCCCTGCTGTACGGCGATATCGGCGCGATAAGCGGGGCCGCCGGTACCATCAACCACCAGGCCATTGCGAATCAACAGGTCTACAGCCATGGGCTTGCTCCTTGCACGCGCCGGCATCGCCGCCGGCTTTCAGCGCCGGCTTTGGCGCCGGTGCGTTGGGAGGTTGAGGGCGCGCCCGCTATTTGTCCGCGCCATCGCCGTTGCTCGCTTCGATCAGGTCATGAATCGTGAGCAGGCGCGTGACCACGTAGGAGCGTTTGCCCTTGGGCGTTTGCACTTCGAATTCGTCGCCTTCGCCGCGCCCGATCATCGCCTTGCCCAGCGGCGAAGCGAGCGAAATTCGATTCAGCGAAGCGTCCACTTCTTCGGGAACCACGATCTCGTATTCGGTGCGCGTTCCCTCGTCGAGGTCCTCGATTTCGACCTTGCTGCCCAGGCCCACGGTGTCGCGCGGCACGGAGTCGAGATTGATGCGAGCCAGTTCCGCAATCCGGACCTCGTAATTGGACAGGCGCGCGCGCAAAAATTCCTGGCGCTGCTTGGCCATTGCCCATTCCGCGTTTTCGGACAGATCGCCGTGTGCGCGCGCGCGTTCCAGCTCTTTGGGCAAATCGACGGTAAGTTCGCGCTTGAGATTCTCCATCTCTTTGCGTAGCCGTTTGACAACAGGTAATTCCGCCATGCTTTCTATCCCCCACCGCCTCGTCGTTGCACCTGCCAGTGTAATACCGCCACATCACGTGCTGATCAGCGAGGCAGGGCAATCATTAATCTGCGCGCGAGACGGTGGCTGCAAAAATTCGAAACGGGCTTGCGCCTGCGTCCGATCTCCTCCCCTCGCTCTATAACATAAAGGAGGGGCTGCCTGTACCTAGTCGGCCACGATCGACGTCAGGCTGCGGTTAACCCCGGGCACGCTCTGGATATTGTGAACCACCAGTTCCCCCAGGGAAGACACGTCGCCCGATTCCACCAACGCGATTATATCATGGGGCCCGGTTACGGTATGCGCATCAATGACGCCCTTAACCCCGCGCAGTTTTTGCACCACCTCCTTGGCCTTGCCCGGGGAGGTGTCAATTAGGATGAAGGCTTTGACGGTCATATCGAAGACCCTTCTCACTGATTTGTGCCCCAGCTTGTGGCAGCGCTCAGCAGCGGACAAAGAGTGCGCAGTTCACGACTGAGGCGGAATCAGATTGCCCTGTTGGTCGTAACTGTAAAAGCCGCGGCCGACTTTGCGCCCGAGATAACCGGCGTCCACGTATTTTTTGAGCAGCGGGCAGGGCCGGTACTTGTCATCGCCCAGCACCCGATGCATCACTTCCATAATCGCCAAACAGGTATCCAGCCCAATCAGATCGGCCAGTTCGAGCGGACCCATCGGCTGGTTGGTGCCCAGCTTCATCGCGGTGTCGATATCGGTGACTCGCCCCACGCCTTCATACAGCGTGTATATCGCCTCGTTGATCATCGGCAGCAGTACGCGATTGACGATAAAGCCGGGAAAGTCCTCAGCCACCATCGTGGTCTTGCCCAAACGCTCGGCCAGCTCGCGGGTGGCGTCGTAGGTCTGCTGCGAAGTAGCCAGGCCGCGGATGATCTCGACCAGCCGCATCGCCGGCACCGGGTTCATGAAATGCATCCCGATCACGCGATCGGCCCGGCTGGTCCTCGCTCCCATCCTGGTGATCGAAATCGACGAGGTGTTGGAGGCGAAAATGGTTGTTGGCGGGCAGATCTGATCCAGCTTTTTGAGCAGCGCGATCTTGGCATCCTCGTCCTCCAGGATCGCTTCGATAATGAAGTCGCTCTCGCCCAGATCCTCCAGCCGAGCGCTGGTCCTGATGCGCCTCAGAATGGTATCGCGTTGCTCAGGTTTAATGCGACCTCGTGCGATCATGCGGTCGACGTTGCGCTCGATCCCCTCCAGGCTGCGCTTAAGCACGTCATCACTGACATCGTGCAGGATCACGTCGAGTCCGGCCTGCGCCGCCACCTGGGCAATACCCGCGCCCATCTGACCGGCGCCAACGATTCCAATCGTGCGGATACTCATCAATACCCCGAAACCGTCTAGAGTAGCTGGTCAATAGCTGAGCCCTTAATATAAAGGCTCAAAGAGGAGCAAACCACCGCACGAGGATAGCCGAACACCTAGCGGCCCCTCCAACTTCCCTGCCCGCCTGCAGCGGTTGCGAGCCGGACGCGCCTGACATCCTCGGGCGATTGGCGACCCGGCATTCCTAAGCCCTGCATCAGCGCATTGGTCAATCGCGAGGTAAGGCGGTCGCGAATCGTGGGCTGATCGCCGACTTCGGCGTCCAGCACCCGGTCGACCTGTTCGCGTGTCAGGCCCGCGGCGATAAACAAGTCGACCAATTCGCCCATACCGACCTGGCCAGCGGCGTTATCAACAATCGAGATGACTTTGGCGCAAATTGGGCAGATTTTGCGGAATAAAATCGTTCTCGTCTGGCAAAATGCGCAACGCATTTATTGGCCCCTAACGAAACCGCCGTTGCGAAATGCTGAAGGCGGCTCGTGGTACCCTCAGGATTACTGGGCCAGGATTAAGAACGGCAACGGTCCCGGAAGTCACACCGCTCAATTTACACCGCCTAATTCGGAGCAGCAAGGTGACTAATCCAGAGCTGGAGTGCGGCAGTTGACGGCCGGGGTCGACTGGAATAAATTGAGAATCAATTTCAATAGAGCAACTCCGATGACGCAAACGCCTGTACCCTATTTCTTTTATGCCTTGGGAATTCTGCTGCGTGAAGGCACCGAGGCCATGCTGGTCGTGGTCGCACTGGCCGCCGGGGTCAAACAGATGGGCCAAAGCCGCCGGGTGCGCGAGATTTATGTCGGCGCAGCGTTGGCGGTTGCGGCCAGTATTCTGATGGCCTGGGCGGTCCAGGCGGTAATCTCGGATGATGCCGGCGATACCATGGAGGGCATCTTTCAACTGATTGCAGCCGGGATGCTGTTTTACGTCAGTTCATGGCTTACGGCGAAAACCCAGGCCAACCGCTGGCGTGAATTTCTGTTCTCGGGACTTAAGGAAGCGGGCCGAGGCGCCCTGCCCTTTGCAATGGGCCTGGCGGCCTTCCTCGCGGTCCTGCGTGAAGGTGGGGAGACGATAGTATTCTTTCAGGCACTGTTGGCGGGAGCGTCCCCGGGCGCCGAGCAACACGCTATCTGGGCCGGGATGGGCCTGGCGGCGCTCATTTTGCTGGTGGTCTTTTTCACTCTTCAGCAATTCCTGGTTCGGATCCCGCTCGGACCGTTTTTCCGCGTCACTTCCATCCTGTTGTATGGTCTGGCGATCATTTTCGCCGGACAGGGTATCGCCAGTTTGCAGGAAGCCAGCGTGGTCGGGGCCACCTTCATACCGCATGCTCCGACCATCAAAGTGCTGGGTATTTTCCCGACCGTCCAGACGATGGCTGCACAGTTGGCCTTGTTTGCTTTCTCGGCCGGAGCTTTCCTGTTTCCCGGATGGCAGGATCGGATTACCGGCCGCGGCCGTAAACTCGCACTCGGAATGAAGCCGGGTGCGCATGGGATGGCGGCATCCGCGAAGCACGATTCTCAGGCCGTCTCGTCGGCCTCCTGACAAAAACCGCCCGCAAGGCTTGGCGGTCCGACTCTGCCCGCCCATCCATGGCAGCAATGGTTTACGCGGGTAACGGCGACTCTGGTCCGGCTTGCCCGCCGCCGGAGCGCCAAGTATAAGCCCTTCCAGTCAGAATCAGCGCCACGCCATGAACGAGGAGACGCAAAGCTCGAACGCTGCCATATCCCAACCGCAAGGCGAATCGCTGGCGCGATTTTGCTGGGGAGTGGCGGCGACCGGGCTGGCTGTTCTTTATACCGCGGTATTGTCCATTTTCGCGGCTTTGTCTGCGTTAATCGGCAAGCCGCAGGGCGTTGCCTGGATCGGACGCTGGTGGGCGCGAATGATCCTCGGTACCGCCGGAATCAGGGTCGAAGTCGACGGCCTCGAGCACATTGAAAAGCTTAACTCTTTCGTGCTGGTCGCCAACCATCAAAGCCTGATCGATATCCTGGCGCTGCTCGCCTGGTTTCCGCGTCCGGTGCGTTTTGTGGCCAAAAAGGAACTTCTCAAGATTCCGGTATTTGGTTATGCGCTCAAAAACGGCGGCCACATCCTGATCGATCGCCAGCAGGGTGGACAAACGGTGCGCAAGGCGGTCGAAGTCGCAAATTCCGGCATCTGTATCGTATTTTTCGCCGAAGGTCATCGCTTCAACGACGGCCGGATCCATCGCTTCAATCCCGGCGCCGCCTGGCTCGCGCTGCTTTGCCGTTTACCGTGCGTGCCGATGGCGATCAGTGGCAGTGCCGCGATGATGCCGCGGGGCGCCAAAATCGTGGTGCCAGGCCGCACCATGCACCTGACACTGGGCGCACCGATTTTCACCGATTCACTACCAGGCACCGAGCGCAACCAGTTGACGCGTCAACTCGAACAGGCGGTGCGTGATCTGTTTGCGCGCGCCAATCCTGCCCCTGCGGCGGCGGATTGCGAGCGATAAATTATCGGCGCGCCCTCCCCGGCCGCTGTCAACGGCTTGACGGCGGCATCGGGGATCGAGTCAATTAGGAGCCAGTTCATTCCTCGGTGAGGAGTCAGGGCAGATGAAGGTCGGCGTATCGATTACTATGATCAACACCAGCGGCAAGCGCGACGAGGAAATTTATCGCGACGAACTGGCGATCGCGGACCTCGCCGAACCGTTGGGCTTCGATTCGCTGGGCGCCGTTGAGCATCATTTTACCGGCTACGCCATGATCCCCAATTGCGTGCAGTTGCTGACCTACATGGCGGGCCGCACCAAACGGCTGACGCTCGTCACCACCGTAATCGTATTGCCTTGGCATGATCCGGTGCGCGTGGCTGAGGAGATGGCGATGCTCGACGTGTTGTCGGAAGGGCGCACCATCTTCGGCTTTGGCCGCGGCGCAGCGCGCACCGAGTACGAGGGTTTCCGTATCCCGATGGAGGAGGCGCGCGAGCGCTTCAAGGAAACCTGCGAAATCGTCGTCAAAGGACTTACCCAGGAAAGCTTTTCCTACAACGGCAAATTCTTCCAGATCCCCGAAATCCAGATTCGGCCGCGGCCGGTCTCCAATCCCGTCGAGCGCCTCTATGCCGCCGCGTCAGTCCGGAATCGGGTGAGATGATGGCGCGGCTGGGTCTGGGCGTTTTCATCATCGCACAAAAGGACTGGGACGCCGCGCGCGAGGACCTGGTGCGATACCGGGAGATCGCCCGCAGTATCGGACTCAAGCCGCGGCTGCCGATCGTTCAGACGCAGGTCTCAGTGGCGGAGAGCGAACAGGAGGCGTGGGACGACGCCTATCGCTATCAGGCCGAGACCTTCAGAGCCATCGACAACCATTACGGACACACGCGCGGCGCGCTGCAGGGCGTGAAGGGATACGAGTTTCACGCCAGGATGGCGAAGACGTACGCCAAGCTCACGTCTTCACCCGAAGAGATTCAGAAAAAGGCCCTGCAGCATTACCTGAACCTGTCGGTGATCGGCACGCCCAAACAATGCCTGGAGAAGCTGGAGTATATCCAGCAGCGGATGGGAACCGATCATTTCCTGTTTGGCTTCAGCCACGGCGGTTTGCCGTTGTCCAAGGCGCAGCGCAGTTTGCGGCTCACCGCGGAAAAAATACTGCCGAGGCTAAAACACGACCCTGCCTTTGCACCGCGCCTGGAGGAATAAACCATCGGACGCTACCGCTGCGTTGCACGCAGGGTGACGTCGTGGAAACGGCCGTTGCGCTCGATCACGAGCGTGATGCGGCCATTGTACTTCGCCTGCGCGATACCGTGCATGAAATCGGGAAGGGTGTGGACTTCAACCTGCCCGACCCTGGTGATGAGATCGCCGCGGGCGACGCCGGCGTCATCCGCCGGTCCTGAAACGTCGGCGACCAGCAATGCGCTGCCGGCCGTGGCGGAGAAGTATCGCGCTATAGCGGGCGACAATTCCTGGACCGTGATTCCAAGCCCGCGGACCGCGGGTGGCACTGCCCCGTGCGCGCTGACATTGGCGGTTCCCGCTTCGAACAGTCGGGCCTCGACGTAAATTGGCGCATGGGTGGCCAGCGCCAGGGCGATCGCGTCGCTGGGCCGGGCGTCGACGTGATAGCGGCCTTGATCCAGGAAGATCGTCGCATAATAGGTCTGATCGCGCAGATCGTTAACTTCGACGCTTTCGACATGATTACCGGTGGTCTCGAGCAGGTTGCGGATAAGGTCGTAGGTCAGCGGACGCCCTGGATTGACGCCCCGCAGCTGCATCGCAATCGCCTGCGCTTCGCTTTCGCCGATTACGATCGGCAGCACACGATCACCGGCGGCGTCCGCCAGCACGACGTAGGGCAAGCCCTGCTTGTCCACGCCGACATTGGCGACCTGGACTTTGACTGAGCTGGAAGCGGGTCCGCGGTTGGACGCGCAAGCAGCCATCACGGCCGCGGCCGCGCACAGTGCCGTCAATAATCCTATCGATTTCACCATCTTCGGCTCCTAACCCTGGCAATCTTTTCCGGTTCCATCCACAGCGGCAGGACGAAAGCCGCGTGCGACCAGGTACAGCTCGCGCGATCCGGGCCTGGTTGCGGCCGTATGCACGACGTCGACTTTGCGGAAGCGGGCGCGAAAGGAGCCCAGGATTTGCGTAAAGCCTCCGCTCATAAATGCCTTTGCGATCATGGCGCCGCCCGGCTTGAGCATCTCCGCCGCGACTCGCAGACTCAATTCCAGCAGTTCTTCGCAGCGCGCCTCGTCGCGCGCCCTGATGCCGCTGAGTTTGGGCGCCATGTCGGAAACGATCAGGTCGGCGTGAGCGCCGAGCAGATCGCGCGCGGCGCGCCGCACCTTGGGATCGGCCACATCTCCGGTGAGCACGGTCGCTTTGGGCGACATCGCGGGACACGGAACAAGGTCGACGCCGACAATCCGGGTTTCATCACCGGCCATCCGGCCGAGCACGGCCAGCCATCCGCCGGGCGCGCATCCCAGATCGAGCACGCGCGCGCGCGGGCCAGGCAGATGATAACGCTGGAGCAGTTCGCTCAATTTGAAAGCTGCGCGCGAGGGCAGGCCCTGCGCCCGCGCCTGTTTGAAGTATCTGTCCTGCGGCTGATAATGCGCCATCGATCTGATTCGTGGATCAGCGATTGTGGATCAAAATCGCGCCATCCGCTTTGAGCGGGAGCTCAAAGCCGCTATTTTGATCATCCATCCATCCCCATTTATATTTTTACCGGCTATAGGTTTGATGGTTCCACTAAATCTCGATGCCTTAAATCCCGCTCAACGCGAGGCGGTTACTGCCGGCGACGGTCCGATTCTTATTCTGGCCGGGGCCGGCTCGGGCAAGACCCGCGTCCTTACATATCGTATTGCTTACCTCCTTTCAGAGCAAAAGCTGGCAGCCGAGGAGCTGCTGGCGGTAACCTTCACCAACAAGGCGGCCGCGGAAATGCGCGAACGCTTGCAGACGCTGCTAGGGCCGCAGGCTTCACGCCTGTGGATTTCGACGTTCCATTCCGCCTGCGCGCGAATCCTGCGGCAGGATATCGAGCGGCTGGGCTACCGGCGCAATTTCACGGTCTATGACGAATCGGATGCCGCCTCGACCCTGAGCCGCGCGATCGAAGCGGCCAATCTGCCCGGCGCGCCCAATCTCGGCGCGATCCGGGTGCGGATCGACCAGGCCAAAAACGAGGGGCTGACGCCCCAGGATTTGGCCGCCTCCGAAGGTCCCAATGACGCCGTGATCGCGGACATCTATCGCCTCTACCAACAGCGGCTGCACGAACTGAACGCGGTTGATTTCGGCGATTTGCTGCTGCTGACCCATCAGTTGTTCCAGTCGCACCCTGAGGTGCTGCGACGATGGCGCGAGCGCTTCAATTACCTGCTGGTGGACGAATATCAGGACACCAACCGGGTCCAGTACCTGCTGCTGCGCGCGCTCGCCGCCGGCAAGGACAACATCTGTGTGGTCGGCGACGAGGATCAGTCGATCTATCGATGGCGCGGGGCGGATATCCGCAACATCCTGGAATTCGAGCGCGATTTTCCCGCGGCGCGCATCTTCAAGCTCGAACAAAACTACCGCTCCACCAAAACCATCCTGGCCGCAGCGCATACGCTGATCGTCCATAACACCGAGCGCAAGGAAAAGGAGCTGTGGACCAACAACGAGTCCGGCGATCCGATCACCGCGTTCACCGGCAATACCGAACGCGACGAGGCCGATTTCATCGGCCGTGAAATCGCGCGACTGTGCCGGGAGTCATACAAGCCCGCGGACGTGGTCGTGTTCTATCGCACCAATGCGCAGAGCCGGGTAATCGAGGAAGCGCTGGTGCGGCGGCGGATTCCTTATTATGTCGTCGGCGGGCTGCGTTTTTACGATCAGCGCGAAATCAAGGACCTGCTCGCCTATTTGCGCGTCATCTCCAATTCCGCCGACGCCCTCAGTCTGACGCGTCTGATCGGGACGCCGCCGCGCGGCATCGGCGCGCGCAGCATCGAGGCGATGGAAGAGCTGGCTGCACGCGAAGGGATGACGCTGTTCGACGCCATGGGCCGCGCCGAGAGCGAATCGTCGATCGCCCTGCGCATCTCGCGTCAGATAACCGCGCTGCATGAATGGCTGCGCGATCTGATCGCGCGAGCATCGACGATGACCGTGCGGGCGATTTTGGAGGAAGTAATCGATAGCAGCGGCTTCCTCAAGTATCTCGAAGGGCTGATCGACGGCACCGCGCGGCGCGAAAGCGTGTCGGAACTGCTCTCGGCGGCGGATATCTTTGACGCCGATTTCGGCGGTCCGGGCGGTCTGGGCGATTTCCTGGAGCGGGTCTCGCTGATCAGCGACGCCGATCAGGTATCGGCCAAAGGCGGCAGCGTCGCGCTGATGACGCTGCATACGTGCAAGGGCCTGGAATATCCGGTCGTGTTCGTCGCCGGAATGGAAGAGGAGTTGTTTCCGCATAGCCGCGCGCAGGGGCCCGGCGAACTGGAAGAAGAGCGGCGTTTACTGTACGTCGGGATGACGCGGGCGCGGCGCCTGCTCTATCTGACCAACGCGCTGAGCCGCGAACTGTTCGGACGGCGGCAGGAATCGCGTCCCTCGCGCTTTCTGGCCGAGATCGATCCGGGCCTGATCCGCCGCGCTGCTTTGGCTCCGCGCAACGAGCCAATCCGGATGCCGTCCACTGAGCCCTACATCGATTATTCGGAGAGCCAGATTGCGCACGAAACCAACGGTGAACTCGCAGTCGGCGCGCGCGTCGAGCATCCCACCTTCGGCGCCGGCGTCGTGCGGCGCCGGGAAGGGCGAGGCGAAGGGGCCAAGGCGTGGGTTCATTTCGATCGGGCTGGAACCAAGCTGTTAATGCTCAAGTTTGCGAAGCTACGCCTGATTGCCCAGTAAGAGGTCATCATTTATGATCGCCAAGGGTGGTGAAATGCGTACACGACGAGGGGTCGAGTTTGGGCGCGGGCTAACTTCCAGGCGGCAACCTGGAGCCGGTATCGCTGGCCTGCTCTGCGTGATGCTCGTGGTCATCGCGGCCGCTTCAGGAGCATTGGGCTGGACCGATGCGGATTTCGAACATCGTCCGCTGGTCGCGTATCCACTGCCGCCGGGACGCGATAATATCATCGGTGAAATTCTAACCTACAAAATCAAGAAGGGCGACACGCTGCTTGACGTGGGTCGCTATTATGACCTGTCCGGCAAGGAAGTGTCGGACGCCAACGGGCACATGGACTGGTGGCTGCCACCCGTGGGCCGCGAGATCATCCTGCCCACTCAGCACATTCTGCCGGCCGGGCCGCGCAAGGGAATTGTGATGAACATTCCCGAAATGCGCATCTACTATTATCCAACGCCGGTCGCTCTCAAGGGTAGAGGCAAGCATAAGAAGACCGTCGTCGCCGCCGCCGAAACAGCGAGGGTGGTTTATACCTTTCCTGTCGGACTCGGACGGTTTGACTGGAAAACGCCGGTAGGGCCGTTTACGGTCCGCGGCAAAACCAAGAACCCGACCTGGGTTGTGCCGCAGGACATCTACGAGGAGCACCTGGAACGCGACGGCGAGGCGGAACACGTAATCCCGGGCGGCGACCCCGACAATCCGCTGGGCCATTACCGCCTCGAGTTAAGCCTGCCCGAATACGGAATCCACGGCACCAACGTTCCGTGGGGGGTCGGGATGAACGTCAGTCACGGATGCGTGCGGCTGTATCCCGAAGATATCGAAGTGCTCTTTCACATGGTGCGGGTAGGAACGCCGGGAGATTTCGTATACCAGCCGGTCAAGTTCGGATGGCGCGCTAACCGGCTTTACGTCGAGGTGCATGACGATACCTACGGGATGTATCCGGGGCTGTGGAACCACACCATGCAGTTGGTCGAGAAACTGGGCCTGCAGGATCAGGTGGACATGAACGCACTGCAAAAGGCGGTAGTCGATAAAACCGGCGTCCCCACCTACGTCGGCCGCAACAACGAAGAAGCCGCGTTCTCGTCGTAGCTCAGAGGCAATTTTTCGGCATAAAATCCAACCCTTACTGCGCATTCGCCGCGACAAACAGTTCGGGCTTTGGCAAAGCCGGGGCTTTATCGACGAGGCGAGTTGTGTTTTGCCCAGCCGTTTGAATCCAATTTTCTCAAGGACTTGCGATAATCGATAGCGGAGCGGAACCGGCAGCCGCCAAACAGCGCTGACGGAGTTTACGTTCGAGCTGATTGTGTTATTCTCGTTAGGAGCGTTGCAATCAAAGGAGCCGTTTCCCAGATGGCCAACCGCACTCGTAACGGTGAAACCCATTCGGAACACAGCGGGACCAGGGAACACCGCGGTTCTGACGCCACACAGGAATCTTCACTCGAAACGGGATCGCTGGCCACCACAGCGCTCGTCCTGGGTGGAATAGCTCTGCTTCAGCCGGAACTGCTGACCGGAATGGCATTGGGAGCCGGCGTAGCCTTGCTGTCGAGCCGGATGCCGAAAATTGCCGCTACCACTTTGCGTCCCGCGCTCAAGGCTGTCGTGCGGGCGGGCTACAGCGCAATCGAGGTAGTGGCGCAGGCAGCCGAGGAAATTCAGGACATGGTGGCCGAGGCCCGCTCCGAGCACGAGCACCAGCCTGCGGCCAAAGAAGAGCCTCATCTTACGCATTAGCCGCGTCGCAGCGGATCTTTACTTCATCCGCTCGAGCTGGCGCAGATGCGGTTCTTTCCTCTGGCGCAGGTATTCGCGGAACTCCGGCAGATTGCTGTAAAGCTGCACAAAGGTGGCCGGGCTGATGCGGAAGATCTGCGCCGGCGTTGCGGTTCGCACCGTGAAGCGCTGGGGTAGACTGTGATGCAACAGGGCGACATCACCGAAATGGTCCCCCGGCCCCAGGCGATCCGCGACCTCCATCGAACCGTCGGGCCGGGTGGTTACGATTTCGACTGTTCCTGACTTGATTACATAGACGTTGCGCCCGGGATCGCCTTGCCTGATTACGGTCTCGCCCGGGCCGAAGTGCTCCAGCACCATCCCGCGCTGCGCCAGCATCGCAACGACTACGAACAGAACAACGCCGGCGACGATCAACACCTGCATCGCGGCAAAGCCGAGCAGAAGGTAGGTATTGAGCGTGACCACCGTCGCGATTCCGATAACGGCGACGGATCCTATCAGGATCTGCGCCAAAGCGAGCAATCGCGCAGGCCAGTCACCGCGGAACAACTTTTTCAATGGCGCCATCGTCAACTCGCCTTCATCGCCCCCTTCGGTTGACCCGCAATCATATGGCCAGGCAGGTGACAATCGGTGCACAGCGTCTTGTCCTCAAGTATATCCCTGGCCACCACGCCACCGGGATCGGTATGCGAATCCTCCTTCATGAAATTGCGGGCGCCATTGTGGCACTTGAGGCAGAGGCTGTTTGGAAACGGCAGAGTCATCTTGATCGGCACCGTGTAAGTGCCCGTAAGCTCGCGCCAGGCGTCTCTAAGACCGAGCAATTTGGCGGTGAAGGTGCCGTGCACGCCGTAATTGGCATGGCACGCGTAACATTCCTCGCCCGGCGCGAAGCGGTCCTGATAATGGCTGGCGGCCAGCGATTTGCCGTCCGGCGCCGTCATGTCCGCGACATAGGGATCCATCGAAGCATGACAGGAGGCGCAAAACCGCTCCTGCTTGGAGTACTCGAACACCGTGAAATTGGCGAACGGCAGCAGGAACAGCGGGAAGATACACAGTCCCAGCAGATGCAGCCACAGCGCGTTGCCTTCGGTCTGCCGCCCGCGATAGAGCACCAGCGACAGCCCGATGCAGACCAGGATCAGGACGCATAGCACGAAAGTGAAAAGGATGTTCCATTCCAGCGCCGTCCCCCATTGGAGATAGACGCCGTGCACCCCCTGCATCTGGTGCCAAATCTCGCTGAACATCGAAGCATATCCGCGCGAGGGCGCGGGGCTGACTCCTGCGCGATTTAATCCCTGCTAAAGTCCTGAGCGCCCAAAGCGAAGTGCTATTTCGCCAGGGTTCGGATAAAAGCGAGCAAATCGTGGATTTGGGCGTCGCTCAGCTTGCCTCCAAAACGAGGCATCACTGGAGAACTCCCCACCGCTTTGCCGCCCTTGGTAATGATATCGACGATCTCCTGGTCCGACCATTGCCGCATCACCACCGGATTGGTCCAGTTAACGGGACTGGAAGTGGGATGCAGCTTGGCCAGATCGGGGCCGTTCCCCGTGCCGTTCGCTCCGTGGCAACGCGCGCATCGTTCTTCGAAGATCTTCCTGCCCGCCGCGGCGTCGCCCGCCGCCACTGGACCAGCCAGCACGGCAAGTCCCAGCGCTATGATCAGGACGGCGGCGACCATCGCTGTGATTGGTTCGCTTCGGGAGGCGGAGGTAAGCGAACTCACAGCGCCAGGGATTTGGCCACGGTCTCCCGATGGACGGGAGCGTTGCCGAAGTTGGCTTCACCCGCCAGGGCCCGGCGATGGAACAGATGCATGTCATGCTCCCAGGTAAAGCCGATTCCGCCATGGACCTGGATCGCTTCGCTGGTCACGTTCTTACCCATGTCCGACGCGTACGCCTTGGCCATCGGCACTGCGGTCGCTGCCTCCGGCACGCGCTCGTCAACCGTCCAGCAGGCATAGTAGGTGAGCGAGCGCGCATTCTCGACCGCCACCATCATGTCCACGCACTTGTGTTTGATGGCCTGGAATGCGCCGATCGGTTTGCCGAACTGGACACGGGTCTTGGCGTAATCAACCGACATGTCCAGCGCGCGCTGCGCGGTGCCGACGATTTCGGCGCAAAGCCCGGCGATCGCGACGTCCAGCGTGCGGCGCAGGATCGGCCAGCCCTGATTCTCCGCGCCGACCAGACCATCGGCGCCGACTTCGACGCCCTCGAACTTGAGATGGCACAGGCGGCGCGTCATATCCACGGTCTTCAGTTGCGTAACGGTCAATCCTTTGGAACCGGCAGGGACGAGGAAGAGACTGATACCCTGCTCTGGATTTGGCTCCTGCCGCGTGCGCGCGGCGACCGCGATGCAATTGGCGACGTGAGCATCCGGAACAAACAGCTTCTCGCCTGAAAGCACGTAACTTTTGCCCTTTTTTTCCGCCTTGAGCGTGATGCCGCCGGGATCGAAGCGTCCCGAAGGCTCGGCGATGGCCAAAGTAGCGAGCAGGTCGCCGGCAGCTATTTTTGGTAAAAGCTCCTTCTTTTGCGCGTCGGAGCCGCCTTCGAGAATCAGCGGCGCGCCCAGCAAAGCGGTGGCAAAGAACGGACCGGGCAGCAACGCCTTGCCAGCCTCTTCCATAATAACGGTAAGATCAAGAAAGGTCCCGCCGGTACCGCCGTATTGGTCTGGAATCAGGAGGCCGGGCCATCCGAGTTCCACCAGTTTTTTGTAGAAGTCGGCGTCGTGGGCAGTCTCATGCGCCATCATCTTGCGCACGAACGTGGTCGGGCAATTGTCGGCCAGAAAGCGTTTGGCCGCGTCCCGCAGCATCTCTTGCTCTTCCGAAAACCCGAAATCCATTGCTTGTCCTCCACTGCCGGCACCGACTGAGACCGGCATTCGTATCAGCTACCATTGGGGCTTCGGCTCACGCAAGCGGACGTGGCGGCGCCCATCTGAAAACCGGGCCGGCGGCCTTAATACTGAATTTCGCGGAAAAATTCGCGCAGCACACGCACCATATCGCGCGGATTGTCGCCCTGGACCGTATGGCCCGCGTCGTCTATCCGGACCCATCGTCCCTGCGGCAACGTAGCGGCGAGCTTCTGCGCATTTGCGTCGGAAAAGACGTCGCTTTTGCCCCCGCGCATCACCAGCACCGGACAGTCGATCCGCTCCACGTGAGTCCATAGCCGGCGCATCGCTTCTATATGATCCTCGATTCGGCTGGCGCCGTCGCGCATACGGTTCGGATCCCATTTCCAGGTCCATTTGCCGTTGGGCTGCTGGCGCAGGTTATGGAGCAGGCTGCGGCGCAGCAGGAGCGGGTCGCGGCGCGGATTGAATGCCATCGCCTTTTCAATGAACGCGTCGATGCTCTCCGCTTCCGGTGTATCGCGAATAAAGTCGCCGATTCGCCGGGTGCCCCCGAGGTTCAACTCGGGACCGACGTCCACGATCACCAACGCCGCCAGCCGCCTGGTGCTGCCGCCCGCATAAACAATCGAGTTGAGGCCGCCCATCGACTGGCCGATCATAACCGTGCGATCAATTCCAAGCTGCTCGATAAACCCCGTGATATCTTCACAGTGCCGCTCGTGGCTGTAATCATCCGCCCAATCGCTGTCGCCGTGGCCGCGCTGATCCAGCGCCAGACAATGATACTGGTCGCGCAGCGCCAGGCAGACCACGTCCCAGGTGTGGGCGGTCAGCGCGCCCCCATGGAGAAAGACCAGCGGCGGCCGATCCGGGTTGCCCCAGTCCAAGTAATGCAGACGCAGAGCACCGACCTTTATATCGCGGTCTTCGGGCAGCACGATTTCGGAAACTTCCACGCCGGCGACCTGCACGGCCATTTGGAGATGTTCAAGCTGTTCGGCTGGGTCAAACACTGGAAGGCGGCCCCTCTCGTGGGAATTTGGACCGCTTATAACAACCAGATTTGCCGCCGTCCAGAACTTCAGGCGCCACGGCTGCGCATTGACCAGCTTAGCGCGCCTGCGCCTTGAAAAAATTGCAGGGGTGTGATTACTAGGCTTTGTTCCCTCACCGGCAATTCGGGTGGCTGGTTGCGTCCGGATTGGATGGGCGCTTTCTCAGTGGATGTCGGTCGTGGGGCTGGGCTGGGGATAAATTGCGTGTTGTCCGGATGGCGGCGGCCATCGATGGACATCAGAATGCGAGCGGCAAACCGTGAAATGCACTAGCGCAGGCGACGTAATACTGGGGTTTCGCAGGGAGATTGGAGCGGTTCTGATCGCGGCCACGCTGTTGATGGCATACGCGGCGGCCAAAGTTAATATCTCAACTCGATTCATCGATTTCTTTCCCGCGCAGCATCGCAACGTAATTCTCGCCAAGCGTTTCCATGAATTTGGCGGCGCTCAGGCTTTGGTGGTGATGCTCCAGGTAAAGCACGGCGATATCTTCAATCTGGATACGCTGCGCAAAATCCAGGAAATCAGCAAGGAGGTTGACTGGCTACCCGGCGTCAACCATCAGGAAGTTTTCTCGCTGTCCTCTTATCGCGTCGCCTATGCGCAGGCCGTACCGGGAGGGTTGAACGTCAAGCCCTTCATGTATCCTTCGGTCCCCGAAACCCAGGCCGATATCGAAGCGCTCAAGCAGCGCGTCTTTGCCCATCGCGAGCAGCTGCGCCATTTGATCAGCGACGACAACAAAAGCACGCTGATTACCGCGTCATTCAACGAGGACGGGCTGGATTATCGCCAGCTCTTCAAGCGCATCCGCCAGATAGTGGCTGAAAATCAGGACGCCAACCATCAGATATTTATCGCCGGCGAGCCGGTGGTGCGGGGTTACGACTTTTACTATCTGCCCGCCATCATCAGCATTTTCGTGATCGCCTGCCTGATAATCGTACTGGTGCTCTATGCCAACCTCGGCGCATACACGTCGTGGTGGGTGCCGGCGCTGACGGGATGCTGCTCGGCGGTGTGGGGCATGGGTTTCGTGGGTCTGATGGGCTACGGGTTCGACCCCCTGATGCTGGTGGTGCCGTTCATCCTGACCGCGCGCGATATGAGTCATGCGATCGGATGGCAGCGGCGCTATTACACCGTGCTTAACGAAGTGGAGGATCGGCACGAGGCCTGCGTCAAGACCACCAACCTGATGCTGGTTCCGGGACTGGTCGCGGTCGCGGCGGATATCAGTGGAATTGTATTTATCTCTTTTTCCGGAATTCCGGTGCTCGATCACATCGCGCGCGCAGGGACGGTATGGTTGGGCGCCAGCGTGCTGATGGTGTTTATTTTCCAGCCCATTGTGATGAGCTATCTGCCGCCCCCCCGCCATACCTGGAAGTTCGAGCGCAATCGCGAATTGGCGCGCCGCCTGGAGCCGGTGATCGATCGGATCGTGGAAGTGCCGGTCACGCCCGGATGGCGCCGCAAGCTGCTGCTTTCCGCATCGTTGGGATTGCTGATTCTCGGCGTCATTTCGGCATACAAAATCCAGGTCGGCTATAATCATGCCGGCACCCCGCTTTACCGCCCCGATGCCAAGGTCAATACCGACGCCGAGGCTATCGGGCGGAAATTCCCCGTCGATGAGGCCTGGGTGCTGCTGGTTACCCCGCCTTACCCCGATCAGCAATCAGTATTGGCGCCCAATGTGCTGAGGATGGCTGATCATATGCGCGGCTATCTGCTCAATGATTCCGCCGTCAAGCAGGTCATCTCTTTCGCTTCCACCGTGATCGCGCCCTTCAACCAGATGTTCCATTATGGACATCCGAAATTTTTCGGCATCCCCAAAAACCCGCAACAGGCGGGAAATCTATGGTATCTGTTCCTCGGCGGCACGGCGCCCGGCGACATGGAGCATTACATCTCCAATACCGAGGCCAAGGAAACCTGCATCCGCGTCATGCTCACCGATCACACTGCGCCGACCCTGAATCGGGTTCAGCGCGAGATCGCCGGCTTTCTCCACTCCTACACTGACGGCAAGCCGGCGTTCGCCAAAGTCAATGTCCTTTATATGGCGGGGCTCGCGGGGCTGTACGCCGCGGCCGACGACGTCCTGTACCGGGTCACGATGGTGAACATCGGGTTGGTTCTGGCCTGCGTCTTTATCTTTTGCACCGCCCTGTTCGGGTCATGGCTGGCCGGTTTCCTGCTGGTGTTCGCGTGCATCCTGGCCAACTTCACCGCCTTCAGCTACATGTATCTGCGCGGCATTCAACTGACGATCGATTCGGTGCCGGTGATCTCGCTGGCGATGGGGCTGGGAATCGACTACGGCATTTCGACGGTCTCGCGCATGCGCGCTGAAGTGATGGCCGGCCATCAACTGGACGACGCCGTCAGGCTGGCGCTCAAGAGCGCCGGAGAAAGCGTCCTCAGTACGTTCTGCGTAATGATTGGCGGCATCCTGCCATGGGTGTTCTCTCCCGCCCAGTTCCATCACCATATGGCGATGCTGCTGACTATTCTGTTGGCAACCAACGTGCTGGCCGGAGTATGGCTCATCCCGGCGTTCATCTCATGGTCCGGACCGGGATTCATCACGCGCCACGAATGGGCGCGCGAGGAAGCGATCGAGCGCCGCATCGCCGCCGCCGAAGGCCTCGCAATCAGCTGAAGTTCAAACGCTTGAAGACGAAGCCTTCGCCACGTCCTCGCGCCAAATGCGATCCTGTCAGCTCAACGGCACGCCATACAATTGCGCCGCGTTGTCGCAGACTATCTTGCGCTTGACCGCTTGCGGGATATTGGCGAAATCGCGCTCGATGACCTCGCGCGAATGGGGGAACGTCGAATCCGTGTGGGGGTAGTCCGACGCCCACATGAAGCGTTCCTCGCCGAAGTACTGCCAGGTCAGCGGACCGATCGGATCGTCCTGGAAGGTCGCCCAGAGCTGGCGGCGCACGTAATCGCTGGGCTTCATGTCCAGGTTCGTCTCAAGGAACACGCCGAACTTCTCGAAGGCGTGATCCAGCCGGTACATGTAATGCGCGATCCATCCGCTGTCGTTTTCCGCCGACACCAGCTTCAGGCGCGGAAATCGCATCAGGACTCCGCCCAAAATCATGTCCGTCAACGAAGCCTGCGCGTCCAGCGGCAGTTTCATGTAACGCGTGACGCGGGTGGCGCCCTTGAGCTTCAGGGGTGCGCGCTCCGCCTCCGGCTTGCGGCCACTGGTGCCTGGCGCGCCGGTTATCACGTGCAGCGACAGCGGCATCGAAAGCTCCTGCGCCGCACTCCAGAACGGGTCATACAACGGATGCCAGAACGGCTTGTCCGGCGGCGCCGCGCCCCAGATCATCGCTCCTTTGAGCCCGGCCTTGGCCGCGCGCCGCAGTTCCGCGGCACCCTGTTCGACATCCGCAAGCGGGATCAGCGCGATGCCAACGAAACGCTTCGGGTTATGGGAGCAGAACTCGCTCACCCAGTCGTTGTACGCGCGAAAGCAGGCCAGTTGAAGCTCGGCATCTTCCAGTCCGAACAGCGACATTCCCAGCGACGTGTACAGGACTTCGGCGCTGACGCCGTCGCGGTCCTGATCCTCGATGCGCAGGGCCGGATCGCGATAGCGCTGGGCCTGTTCCTCGGTGGCATGATCGACAAATTCCTGCATCTCCTTCCCGCTGCGTCCGGCCGCGAACGCCACCGCGACCGGATAGGGCTGCATGCCGGGGGCGGAAAACACCGGCTGCTCTTTTTTGCCCTGTACGATCACGCGGGGCGCGCGGTCCTTGAATTTGCGATCCAGGCGCTCAACCCATAAATCTCCCGGCTCCATCATGTGAGAGTCCGCTGATATCACTTTAAGCGCTGACATAAGTTCACTCCTGAAATTCAGTCTAACATCCGGGCACAGTTTACTCTCGCGCCCGCGAAGGTGTGCGCGGCGCGAGATTGCAAGCGCGTCAAATCGCCCGGTAGTTCGCGAAGGCGGTCGTGGCCGAGCGCGCCTTCGGATCGGTAATCACGTTGACTACCGACACTTTGCCCGAGGCCTTGGCCCGCTCCAGCGCGGGGCGGATGTCCTGGGGCTTCTCCACGAATTCGCCATGCGCGCCAAAGACTTCGGCCATCTTGTCGTAGCGGCTGAAATCAAGATCGCGCCCGGCGCTCATCCCGCCCAGCGAGGCCCATCCGCCGTTATTGCTGATCACGATCATCGCCGGAATCTTGTGGCGAATCATGGTATCAACTTCGATGCCATTGAAGCCGAAGGAACCGTCGCCGCTGAGCACGATTACCTGGGTCCCGGGTTTGGCCACCTTCGCCCCCATCCCGAACGGCACCGCAACGCCCATACATCCGTTGGGCCCGGCGTTGACTGAATGGCCCGGGGCGAAGATCGGAATTGACTGGCGCGCGAAATTCAGGATTTCGTGGCCGTCGACGATGATGATCGCGTCGCGATCCATGAAATCGCGCACCTCCTTGCACAGGCGCAGCGGATGGATCGGGACGGCGTCGGAATTGAGCAGCGCGGCCGACTTCTCGATCGAGCGCTGATTGTAGCCGCGCAGAGTCTCGATCCACGGCAATTCCTTGCGTCCCCTGAAGGCGTCGCGGCCTTCCTCGAGCAGTTGGCGCAGCACCATTTTGCAATCGCCCACGATGGGCACATCGACCGGGCGATTGCGGCCGATTTCCTCGTCGCAGATATCGACCTGGATGACCTTGAGATCGGCGGCCCATCGCGGCGGCATCCCATAGCCGGCGATGAAGTTAAGCCGCGTGCCCAGGACCAGGACGACGTCCGCCTCCTTCCACGCCTGGTTGCGCGCGCCAAGGAAGCTGAGCGGATGGTCCTCCGGGATAACGCCGCGGCCCTGCGGCGTCGCGTAGAAGGGAATACCGGTGAGCTCGACGAACTGCTTGAGTTCCGCCATCGCGCCCGACCAGAAAATGCCTGTGCCGGTCAGGATAACGGGACGCTGCGCCTGCTTGAGCAGCGCGATCGCCCGTTTGATCATCTCGGGATCCCCGCTGATGCGCGCCAGCCGATGGGGCTGCTTGGGGAACAGCACCTTGCTCTCCTCGGCGACGTTGTACAAAACGTCGGCCGGCAGATCGATATAAACCGGACCCGGTTGGCCGCCGGTCGCGATGCGGAACGCCTTGTTGATAATCTCCGGGATGCGGCTGACGTGCATCACGCGTTCGGACCATTTGGTAATCGGCTTGAACATCGCGACCTGGTCCATCTCCTGGAAGGCGCCCTTGCCAACCTCGGACAGCGGACTGGCGCCGCCCAGCGCAACCACCGGGATGGCGTCGAGATAGGCGTTGCCGATTCCGGTAATCAGGTTGGTCGTGCCCGGTCCGGAGGCGGCGAAGCATACACCCGGCTTGCCGATCACGCGGCTGTACGCATGCGCGGCCATCGCGGCGGCCTGTTCGTGACGGCAGTCGATGGTGCGAAACCCGGCTTCGATGCAGCGGGCGCCGACGTCGACCATCGGGCCCCCAGTAAGATAGAAGACCGTATCGACCCCTTCATCCTTCAAGGCTCTGACAACCAGCGAGTTGCCGTCGATCTTTGCCATGGGGGGATCCTCCTGCCTCTAGAATTAGCGCCAAAACGGGCGCGTTGTCCAAGCGTTTAACTGATTACGGCACGATCAGCGGGCGCCGGTTTGGCTTCGCGCGGATGCAGGAAACGGCTGATGAAATGCGGACGGTACCAGGCAATGAACGACGGGAGGATCAGGCAGCCGGCGATCATGTTGGTGCCCATCAGGAAAATCAGCAGCACGCTCATCTCGTTATGGAACAGCAGCGGCGAAAACGCCCACGGCAAAATGCCGCCGACCATCACGGCGAATGTGCTGAAGACCGCGGCGCCGGTCGTGCTCAGCGCGGTGGTCACCGCCTCTTCGATCGTCGCGCCCCCGATGACCTCGTCCTGGATGCGAGCGACCACATAGATTCCGTAGTCGATTCCAAGTCCGATGCCGAGCGAAATCACCGGAATGGTGTCGATCGTCAGACCGATGCCGCGCGCATTCATATAAATGAAGGCGCCAAAGTTGGCCATCACCGCCGACACGATAAAGAGCGCGCCCGCGACCGGCGAGCGGAACGAAAAAGTACAACACAAATAGATGACCAGCAGCACGAACGTGATGTTAATCAGGTCGAGACGGTACAACACGTCATTGGCGGCCAGGTAAAGTCCGGAGTCGCCGCCCAGGAACTCGACCTGGACATGGCTCAGTTCGGGATTGGTCCTGACGTGAGTAGCCACGAAATCCCGGAGTTCCTGCCTGACGCGGTTGAGCCGGTCATAGGTGTGATCCTTGAGCATCAGGCGGATACAGGAGCTGGTCATCTTGGGACTGTAGGCGAAAAAGCGTTCGATTTCTCCAGGCGCCGTCCCGCCCAGGAACATATACCAGAGCGCGCCCGCCAGTTTAATCGAGGAGGGTACGTTGCGGTACTTGGGATGACCGTTATGAAACATCTGGTTGATCGGCGCGATGCCGACGCCGGCGAAGCTGACCACCGCCAGCACGTCGCCGCGATTGAGCAGGTAGTCCTGCATGTCGTTGACCATCCGCATCACGTTGGGCGCGATACTGGATTGCGGGCTGGGAAAATCGGGCGTCTTCAGCACCACCCATCCTTCATCGGTGGGCAGATAATGGCTGATCACGTCCATGTCCTGGTTAACCTTGGAGCCAGGCTTGTACAGCGGAGTTCCCGGTTGCTGATAGCCGATCCGCGCGCGCTGGCCCGAGGAGATACCCCACACGATAAACAGCGCCCCGCCCACCAGCAGCGCGGTGCGAAAAGCGCCGGGGGTAACAGGGACTTTGACCAGCCATTGCGCAAAAGCATGAATCGGCGTGCGGCGCGGCCGGCGCCCCTGCCTCTGCCACCATCGCCGCTCCCTGACCCGCGGACGCGGCAGGTAACTCATGAAGATCGGCTGGAACACGAAAACCATCGTCACGCTGCCGGCGAGCCATACCGCGCCGCCGAATCCGATTTCCTTGAGCACCGGGATACCGCCGAGCGATATGAAGATGATCCCCGCGATATCGGCGAGAATTGACAGCAACCCCGGCGGCAGCATCACGTTGGTGGTCGTGATGCACGCCAGGGTCTTGTCATCCAGCGCGTCCAGTTCGTTGTAGTAGCGTCCCTGCCATTGGATGCCGTGACTTAAATCGCGCGCGGTCAGAATGAACGGAATCACCAGCATCACGGGGTCGAAGTTGTAACCCATCAGGCCGATGAAGCCGAGGCCCCAGATGGCTGAGAACGAGCCGGTCAGGATGGGCGCCCACCAACTGCTGCGCTGGCCCAGGCTCAGGTAGAGGATGATGAGCATCAGCGCGATCGAAACGACAAAGATCAGCATGATGCGCGGCAGATAGTGGTAACCCCACCCGGCGATCACGGGCAGTCCGGCGACATAAAACTCCGTGTTGTCATCCTGGTACTTGTGAATGATGTTCTGGATGCCGTCGAACAGGGCTTTGTAGTCGAGCTTGTCCTCGACGAAACTGGCGGTGACCACCGCGCCGCGATTGTCATAGTTGACAAACGGGGTGATGGACTCGCGATGGCTTTCGACGATGCTCTTGAGTCTGGCGATACCTTCAGGCGTTTCGGGCACCCAGGGATACATGAAGCACTTGGATATGATCGCGCCCGGCTCCGCTTCGGCGTAAACGTTGCGCAGCGAGGCGAGCGAGAAAATCTCGTTGTGATTGACGCCGGGCAGGGCATTGGCGTCGAACGTGACGTCCTGGATCTTATGCAACATTTTGGCGTTGAAGATGTCGCCGTGCTTCAGCCGCATCAGGATGACGAGGGTCTGGGCGCCGCCGTACTGGTACTGGAATTTGCGATAAAGCTTTGTGTCCGGATGATTGACCGGGAAGAAATTGTTGAACTGTGTGCCGACCTGCGCATGCGCCGCCCAGTACGCCATGAATGCGGTCACGGCAATAAGAAGAATTCCGATCGGCGCGCGATAGGTGATGATGAATCTGCCGATACCGCCGGTATGATGGCCGTCTGCAGCTGCCATTAGTGCCCCACCTCGAATCCCGCCTGATCCGCGCAAGACCGCGATTTGCCCCGCATAAAGCTGTGTTTCACGTCGCTCATCCCCATCAATGATTTGCCCCGAGCAGCGCCGGAGAACCTGCCGGCGGCGCTCTTGTGCGATAACCCGCACGGCCGGCCACCCTGCAAGCGGGCCGTATATTAGCACGTGGATTTTAAAACCAAAGGCTTGCCAGCCGGCATTTTGGCCGACGACAATGCCGCGGTGCAAAAATTCCGTCCGGACCGCAAGCATGGGAGCGGATCGAACGAGGGGCCGTCCTGGTTGTCGACAGGCGGCGGCCGCCGCGATGCTCGTACTGGCGCGCTGATCGGTGCGGGGGTTACCATATTGACAGGGGCTGTTGATGCTCACGGGTGAGGAGGCGCGAATCTGATGCGTACCGACCTGAGGCGAGAGCGGGTTGAGACGGGCGGCGCGACGCATCCGGTTATCGGACCGCAGCTGCGTAAACGAGGTTTCCTGCCCGATCCCGATCCGCTCGCCAGTTTTCCTGCGGACTCCGAATTCGCGTTGCTCGATGAAATCGGCCGCGATTTGCCCAGCCTGCTCCAGGATCGCGGATTCCGCCAATATGCGCGCACCTTAAAGATCCCACCATGGCCCCACGGCACACGCAATTTGCCGCAACTGCGGCTGTATTACGTTCGGGTGGGATTTCTCGCCTCGGCCTACGTCAATCAGGTTGGCGAGGAACCCGCCCGGCTGTTGCCGGCCAACCTGGCGGTTCCGTTATGTCAGGTCTGTGAACTGCTCAAGCGGCCGCCGATCCTGAGCTATGACGGATACGCGCTCTACAACTGGAAGCGCTTTCGACGCAACGGACCGATCGCGCTGGGTAACATCGATACGATTCAGAACTTTGTTCATCTCTACGACGAGCACTGGTTTATCCTGGTTCATGTCGAGATCGAGGCCCATGCCGCGCGGATTCTCGACGCGATCGCCCGTGTCCAGGAGTCGTTGAATAACGGCGACCTGCCCGCGGTGAATGAATCGGTGTGGATCATCGCCGATGCGATCCGGGAACAAATCAGGGTTCTGAGGCGGATACCGGAAAAGATGGATCCGAAGCTGTATTACAGGACCTTCCGGCCATACATCCGCTTTTTCGAAAACGTGGTGTACGAAGGCGTCGAACGCAACGGCGGCCGGCTCCGCGGGCCGATCGAGATGAATTTCCGCGGCGAAACCGGCGCCCAGAGCAGTATCATGCCCACTCTTGTCGCCTTCATGAAAATCCCGCACCAACCTTCGCTGCTAACCAACCATCTGGCCGATATGCGCAATTACATGCCGGCGGAGCATCGAGCGCTGATCGAATCCGTCGAGGCGATGCCGAGCATACGTGAGGTGTGCGACAAGCACGCCTTCAATGCGGTGCTGGACGCGATGGCGGAGTTCCGGTCGATCCATTATGGATGGGCCCAGGAATACATAAATCGATGGACTGACGATCCGCGCGGCACCGGCGGCACGCCTTACATGCAGTGGCTGCAACAGCTTATCGACGAGACTCGCGCCTACAAGATTGCCTGACGCAATCAGAGCAGCCGGGCCTGCTCAGGCCGCGGGGACCGGTTGGGAAACGGCGCCCTCGGCCGGTCTGATCATCGCCGCTGCGCACGCGCCGACCAGCATACAAGCCGCGCAGAACTCGAAGGACAGCCGGTAGGTTCCGGTACGGTCGAAAATCTGACCGCTCAAAAACGGCCCGAACCCTCCTCCGATCCATCCGATCAGCCTGACGATACCCCATAAGGTGCCGTAGCGCCGCAGTCCCAGCGCTTCGGCCAGGATTGCGGGCAGCAGCGTGGCGGAAGCGCCCACGCTCAAACCCGCGCCGATCATTGAAGCGACGGCGAAAGCAGTGCCAAAATCGCGCGAGGTGGCGCCCAACACCACCAGGAAGCTGGCGGCCAGCCCGATCAGCGACCCGATCAGCACGATTCGGATCCCGCGTTTATCGGCGAACTCGCCCAGCGCGATCGCTCCGACCATCGTGAACAGCGTCAGAAACGCCAGGATAATCGCGGCCCGCTGCGGGCGGAAGCCCGCGCCGATGTAATACGTCATCAGGTGATGCACAAAACCCTGGTAGCCCATGTTGTAGATGAACTCGGTGGCTACCAGCATCCAGAACGCCGCCGACATCAGCGCCGGACCCAAATCCAGGCCGCTTAGACTCTGGGCTTCCTCCTTGACGCTTCTGACACCTGCGGCCGAGGGCGGACGGGTGCGGATCATGAGCAGGATCAGCGGGATTGCGACGAGCCACATCGGAACAGTCAGCCATACCATCGCCGCGCGCCATCCGAAATGAACCAGGAGTACTTCGAAGACCGGCGCCAGCACAGTGCCTCCCATCGCGGCGCCGGCCAGCACGATTCCCAGGGCGAGACTGCGGCGCTGCGTGGCCCAGTTCGCCGCCACCATCATGCACGGCACATAGGTTGACGCGCTGACGCCGGCGCCAATCAAGGCGAACGCGGCGACCATCGGGACAAAGGAGTGGATAGTGCTGGCCCACAGGTATCCGATCACAACCGCCACTGCGGCGACAGTCATGACAATCTGCGCCGGGACGCGGTCCAGCAGCCATCCAACCAGCGGGCTGACGGCGCCCTGGGCGAAGAGAAAAGCGGCGGTGGTCAGCGCGACCCTGGCATGGTCCCAGCCGAATTCACTGATCCAGGGCGCGTAGAAATAGCCCAAAGTGCCATAAGTCGGGCCAAGCAGGATAAACTGCACGAGCGCCAGGCTCCAAATCACGGGCCATACGCCGGCACTTTGATTTTCCATCGGCCCAAAATAGCAGCCGATGATCGATATGCGCCAGTGAATCGATCGAGAGCGAGGCGCAAAACGGCTGGTCGGGAAATCAGCCGCTCAGCGAGGTCCCGCAAAAGCGGTTGACTAAATCAAGTTGCGGGGCTTCCCACGCGAGCAGCGACACTCGATGACCGGGCCTCAGCGCCTCAATCATCCACGCCGCGACGCCGTTGCCGCCGGGAGGATTGAGCGAAGGCTGGACCATCAGAACGCGCTTCACAGCGGAGCCGTCTGTTTCACTGATCAAGCGCTTCGAGCCTCTGCCAGTTGATTCGCCACAGCGTCACGCGCTCGCCGCGAAACCCGATTTCCTGGCGCACCTTTTCGAAAAAGGGCGTGTACCTGCCGTCAAGGTACATCAGGTTGTTGTAGGTCGAGCGCAGGTAATCAGGTGTGGCGAGCCTCACTAACGAGCGTGGAAGATCGATCAGGACTGCCAAATGGGAGTTTTTCGCGTTGGGATTTGACACTTCCCGTATCCCGTCGTAATCCGCGATCAGCAAAAGCGCCGGCGCAAGCTGGATCCACGAAGGTCTTTGGCCGGGCTGCTCGTGGATCGCAGTCATGCGGGTTGCGTCCGGATTGGCGGGATTGAAGATAACCTGGCGGACGACGGTGGCCGGATCGATTCGCGCACTCAAATTGCACGTCAGCGCCGCGCCCGCCCGATCGCATCTCCACAGGCCCGAACGCAACTTGCTGAATCCGGGTTCGATGAAGTTACGTTCGGCAGGTGCTGAGGTAACGGAATCCGACCGATTGAGCAATGAACGCGCCTGCTCGCCGGACAGGCCGAAACGCGATACCAGATCGGCCATCGCCAGCTTGCGCGGCATCAGGCGCGCGCGCCTGACCACATAGGCGCGCTCGAAATCCCAGTTGGCGAGAAACCGCCACGCCGGCATTGGTTCCATCGCGGTGCTCAGAAGCAGGTATGAAGGCGGCGGATCGCAATGGGTGGAGCGCAGGATGTCGTTCTGCGCCGATGCGTCAAGCCCTTGCTCGGCCAGATAAGCCTGCGCCTGCCTGCGGCCCATTCGCGCCAGCGCCGAGACCATTTGCTGCGCCTTGATCTCATCCATATCGTAAGCAAGCAGCTTGCCGTATGCGCCCTGCTTCCCCTCCGGCTCGGGCGTGGCATCCGAGGCGCAGTCGAGCATGCGCAGCAGGCCGGCGCTTTCCCTTCCCGATGGAGCATCCAGCGCTCTGGCAGTCCAATAGGGGATATGGGTCCGCAGCGAGCCGCCGTCATTGTTGACGCGCCGCCTGGCCACGAACTTGACCCAGTAGCCGTAGTCCCACCAGGTATTGACGATCGCGTTGGGGGGCGACTGCTGGCGCAGAAAAGTCAAGGTGTCCCACCAGGCGGCGTTCATATGGGGAACGTAACTGCGGGCGCGTTTGTAGCCCTGCCAGACGGGACCGATCAAGACCGCGGCGAGCACCGCGAACAGCACCGGACGCGCAATTCGGGCTGCGGCGGGAAGCAGCCGGCGAATTGCCGCGTCCGCCCATTGTTGCAGCCGTCCCAGCGCGACCCCGAACGCGATCGCGAAGGGCGGGATCATCAGCATGACCAGGCGGCGCGCGTCCCAGGCAATGAACAGAGCGGCGAAAAACCAGGCCAGGATTATCATCACGGCCCCCAGCTCGCGCGACAAATCCCGCTTTGCAAGCGTATCGATCAGGACCGCGGCCAGCAGCGGCAAGCCGAGCAAAAGCAGCACGCCGAGTCTGCCCGGCGGGGCCGTGGAAAGCCGCAACCAATAGAGGTATTCGCCGCCGGTAATCAGCGCGAGGACCGCCAGCTTCGGTCCCCCTCGCGGCGCCACCAGCATCGCCAGTCCAAGCCAGCTTGCGCCGAAAAAGACCGCCCCTCCCATCGTGGCCGCAATACTCCTGAGGTTTTGAGGAACAAGTTCAGCGACAGTGGCAAAGGTGTCGGGCCAAAAGGCGTTGTCTGGAGCGGCCGCTGAGGAATGGGAAGCAAAGATCAGCGGCTTGATCATCGACAGCGGCGCACTGAAATATCCCCGAACTCCGAAAGCAGCCGCAAACAATCCGCCGGCAACGTAAAAGACCGCCGTCACCAGCGCGGCCCGTTGCAGATTGCTCGGCTCCCATGACCTGCCCGAGCGGGCGCTCGCCAACCATCCAACCAGTTCCAGCGCCACCGTCGCCATCATCCCCGCCAGCACCACAGCGTAATTGAAACTCCATCCGCTCCAGGTGACGGCATGCAGAGCCACGAACAAACCCGCCAGCGCCGCGAAGGCGATCTGGGCGGACCGGCGCGATGCGCCAAGCGCCTCAAGCGCGGCCCAGACCATGAATAGCGGCAGCACGATATTCCAAACGTCGTCGTCGCTGCCCAGGCTGCGCTCCAGGAACAGAGGATTGACGGATATCAGCAGGGCGGCGCACAAACCGCCCAGCGGTCCGGCGAGCCGCGCTCCGATCGCAAAAGCGGGAAAGACCGCCAGCGCGCCGGCAATCACGGGAACCAGAAAAGAGGCGGCCGGCAACGGATAATGCGGCTTGAAACGGGTGATCGTGCGATCGACCGCGATAATCGCGGCAATGTGGAGCGAGCGATTATAGATATTGCGCCGGCCCACCGGCGCATTGGCATAAGTGTCGCGGCATTGGCCGCCGACTACGGCGTCGCAGGTGGTCCCCGTTTGCAGGTAATTGCGCGCCATCCGCAGCCAGTGATAGCTGTCGATGTCGCCCAGAATGATCCGCTCGACACCATCCTCACCGCGATAGCTGAGCTGCGACTTCAGAACCGCCGCCACTTGCCTGATCTGGGCGTCATATCCGGCGCGATGTTCCTCTCGCCATCGATCCAGCTTGTGATGCACCTCTGCGCGTCCCTGCGCCACAGGCGTATTGGGCGGCAGGCTGCTCGCAATCATGCGGGCGTAGCGCAGGGAAATCAGCGAGGCCGCGACATCGTCAAGGTCGCCTACCGAAAGCGGCAGCAGACGAATCCAGATAACCAGTGCGGCGGTGCCGATTGCCAGTATCCAGGCGGGTACGCTCAGGGCCGCAATCCCCGCGCGCGAAGCGGCAGGCAAAGCAGCCTCAGGCAAAGCCCTGCGGGCAGACTCCGCACCGGTTTGGCTGCTCCCACCAGCCTGGCGAATTTTCACACGCGAGACTCCCGGGCGGAGTTTTCCAGCAGGCGCGCCGCAGAAAATGGCATGCCGGCAAAAATACAGCACAGTAGCGCACGCGCGCAAACCACCTTTGCCGCCGTCCATTGCGCCAACCTAAAACCGCCGTCCCCATTCTGGCCGGCTTCAACGCGACGCTGGCGTCCGCCTCCGTCCGCTGTCCGTACGATGCGTGCCGGGGCTTTGCTGCCGCTCATAAGTTTCCTTGATGGCTGGTACGCGCTAATGATCGGGCCGTATATGAGGTCGTTTTACAAATCCTTCGCGCTCATGCTCACGAACTTCCTGATGCTGCTGATTTGCTTCAACCTGCTTCTGCTCGGCTACTCCCGCGTCGCGCGCCATTTTCACCCGCTGCTGGCGCAGGATTCGAAATCCGGTCCCGGCGCGGGCGGCAATCCTGCCTGGCGCAATCGCACCCTTACGGCCGAGAGCTTCGCCGCGGTGATGCTTCGCAACTACGACTATGATCCGATCACGCAGCTTCGGCTGCGGCCTTTGCATGGGCGCTACGTAAACGTCGAAGCGGGCGGATTCAGGCGGGTGCGGGATCAGGGTCCATGGCCCCCCGACCGCTCAGCGTTGAATATATTTGTGTTCGGCGGTTCCACCACTTTCGGCTTTCTGGTCGCGGACGATCAGACTATAGCGTCCTACCTGCAGCAACATGCGGACGGCGCGGATCGCGCGCGTGTCAACGTGTACAATTTCGGACGGCCTGGCTATACCTCGACCCAGGAATTACTGCTCTATCTTTCTCTTCTGCGCGGCGGATTCGTGCCGAATGTCGCGGTCTTCATCGATGGTCTCAATGAATGTCAGGAATGGACGTCTAATCCGCCCCTCGGCGCGCACTGGCCTGACGAATACGTGTACACCGCGATCGAAAATGCCAAACGGTCGCAAAACACCTACATGCTTTTGCTCCAGGCCATCCCGATGGCCGGGTTTGCCAGATCGATCGCCGAGCGGTTCGGTATCGACCGCCATACCGACGACCTTCAACCGCCGCCGCCGGATGTACCCGCGTATATCGTGGATCGCTGGCTCCGGAACAAAAAAGTGATCGAGATTTTGAGCCGCGGCTATGGTGTGACGGCTGATTTCGTCTGGCAGCCGGTCGCCGCCTACAAATACGATCTCCGTTATTTCAAATTCCCGCGAACTGTTCTTCAAAGCGAGAGCTGGGTACCCGCCGTCTATCCGGCCATCGAGAAGCTGGCGCGCGAAGGACACCTGGACGGGAACTTTCTCGATCTCGCCGGCCTGCAGGAGGGCGAAAGACGCAATCTCTATGTGGACGGATCACACTACAATGCTGAATTCTCGGACGAAATCGCGTCGCGAATCTATTCATTTCTGAAAACCACGGGAGCTTTGAATCAACCGCGCTGACCGCGGAAAACCGGCGCTTTCGCCTGGGACCGGCGGGAACTGCGTCGCGAGCCGATCCACAATTTGAACTCCCGTCGATGGCAGGGGCCGCACTGCGCGAACAAACTGATTGGGATGCCGAGTTCAACGGCCGTTGTTCAGTTCAAGTGCGTTCAACTGAGGCCTGGGGGCATCTGGATTATGAGGAAGCGAGCGGATTTCCAATATGATCGCCATCCGCACCAACGTCGCCAGCGAGTCCGCGCCCATCTTTTGCATCACGCGTCCCCTGTGGACCTTGATCGTTCTCTCGGTGATACCCAAGTCGGCGCCGGCCTGCTTGTTCAACCGGCCCGCCGCAACCAGGTCGAACACCTCGCGTTCGCGCCGGGTGAGGGTCTCGTAACGGCCCTCAAGTTGGACGCGCCTGGCCTGGGCTGCGCGCCGTTGCCGGCAAAGATCGGCGCCGCGCCGCACCGCCTCGATCAGCGCGTCCTCATGAAGCGGTTTTTCCAAAAAATCGACCGCGCCCTGTTTCATCGCCGCAAGACCCACTGATAAATCCCCATGCCCGGTAATGAATACGATGGAGAGGTCAGGGCTGATTCGTTTGATCTCCGCCTGCAGCTGGAGCCCGTCCATGATGGGAAGATACATGTCGGCCACTACACAATCGAAATCCCTGTGCGCCGCCGCGTTCACGAACTCGATTCCACCAGCGAAACCGACGGCCCGAAAACCGGCGCAATTGAGCTGGCGCAGCAAGGCGCGGCGCGCCGGCTCATCGTCATCGATTACCGCGACCATGCTTTCATGATTCATCAGGTCTAGTCCGATTTTACGGTTTGGCAATCGCCGGGAGCGTGAACTTGAAGGTCGCTCCCAGGTCGGCGTTGGAATTGCCGCACACCCTTCCCCCGTGCCGTTCCAGGATACAACGCGTCACCAGCAAGCCCATACCCATCCCGTTGGCCTTGGTCGTAACGAAGGGTTCAAACAGCCTCCCCGCCACTGAATCGTCTATCCCACGGCCGGTGTCACGGACTGCAACCGTCACCCACTCCGACTCCTCCTGAACCGCTCTGATCAGCACTTCGCGCCGGGTGCTGTCAGGCGGGATCGAGTCGAAGGCGTTCAGCACGAGGTTCAGCACGCATTGCTGCAGTTGGACGCGGTCTCCGGTCACGCTGGGCAGGCACGGCGCGGCTTCAATGCGCAACGATACGCGTCGCAGCATCGCTTCACTGCGCAACAAGCCTTCCAGCTCGGAAAGCAGCGCGCCAATCTCAAGATTCCCGTTGGGCGAGAGATTGTCCTGGAAGAGCGCCCTGACGCGGCGGATAATGTCGGCGGCGCGTTTGGTGTCTTCGGCAACATCGCTGAGCGCTGCCACCGCTTCTTTGCGGTCGAAGCTGGCGCCCGAGATCATGCGCCGGACGGCGTTGACATTGCTCAGCACCGCGCTCAGCGGCTGGTTGAGTTCGTGCGCGATCGACGCCGCCAATTGACCCATCATCGCCCGGCGTGCCGCCACGGTGACCTCTTCGCGCAGCTTGCGGCCCTGTATGAAGGTGCGTTTGCGATCGAGCGCGCCGGCGATTATCTGTGCGACGACACGCAAGCGTCGGACCAGCGCCGGCGGCCAATTCCACCGGCCCCGAAACTTGCCGAAGGTCAAGCCGCCGACCACCGCTCCGCCGATTTCCAAAGGCAGCATCAACTGCGCCTCGGGACCATGGGCCGCCAGGAAGCGCTTCAGCGATCGCTCCTGCGTGGGCAGATCGGCCGGGCTTGAATACATCACTGGCCTGCCCGCCAAGGCTTCGGCCGTCAACCAGGGCGAAATCCGCATCGAGACCATTTTACGGGGAAGTTTTGGGATTCCCGGACGCGCCCACCAATGAGTGGCCGCGAAGCCCAGCTCGGCTGAGGCTTTTTCCCAAACGGTGCTGCGGTCAATCTCCAGGGCAAGCACAATTTCCCGCAGCCATCGCTCGATCGCCCCGTCGATCTCGTGGCCCGGGACTCGCGACATCGCGCCCGACATTTCATCGAGTAGGGTTTCGAATCTTTCAGATTGATGAGCCCTGCGGGCTTTCGAGGACCGCGCTTTTCCCCGCCTTTGGCGGTCCAAAGTTTCGCCCTTCAACATGAAGCCCTTGCCTCGCAGGTGATAGCTGCTCCAGGGAGACCGAACCGGAAGCTATTTTCACTCAGTTCACGCTCATCCGCAAGACTAAATTCAAGGCATTTCAAGACCACACAGCCGATCGCGTCCGATCATGTCATTTCAGCAGTAATTTCGATTGGCGTTCTATTTATCGCCAAGCGCCCGTCCGAGTGCGGCGAGCAGCACTCCCTCGTCAATCGGCTTGTAAAGCGTTGCGACTGCGCCGGACTGGCTTGCTTTCCTCTTCGTACCCTCATCGTCGCGCGCGCTCATCAGAATTAAGGGAATGGCGCGCCGGGCCGCGGCCAGCGCGGCGCACAATTGGATTCCGCTCATTCCCGGCAGATAAATATCCACCAAGGCACATACCTTGCCCGCGGGTATCCGGGTGGAAAGAAAAGCCTCGGCGCTTTGGAACGACCGCACGTCGAAGCCGAACTGCAGCAGCAAACGGGTCAGCGCGCGCAGCAATGACAGGTCATCATCGACCACCAGGACGGTCCCTTTCGATTTGTCCGGCATGCCTCAGGCCTCTGGTGAGCGGTTCTCCATTTAAGCAACAGGGAGTCGCCGGCATTCTCCGCCGTTGCGCCGCCTTCGCACCATTGTACCTTGGTCCAAGAATCGGCAGCGGGGTATTGAACCAAAGTACCATTGACGGCCTGCCGATAGATCGGTTTGTTTCACGTCTATGGGATCTTTTGCCGCGAGCCACGCAGGGATTGGATGCAACCGCCGGACGCGCTTCGGCTCAACCCATCAGCCGCTGCTCTCATCATCAGGCTGTTGCGGCTTCGAAAACGGTCGCGCCGGGCGGTGGCGGCACGCCGTCTAAACACCGAGCCAACAGGAGGAAACCAGAATGCCAAAAGCTGGCAGCCCGAACATTCTTATTCTCTGGGGCGACGATATCGGATGGTGGAACATCAGCTACAACAATCGCGGGCAGATGGGTTATTGGACCCGTAACATCGATCGCATCGCCAACGAAGGCGCCGCCTTTACCGACTATTATGGCCAGCAGAGCTGCACCGCCGGCCGGGCCGCCTTTATTACCGGCCAGAATCCGATTCGCACCGGCTTGACCAAGGTCGGCATGCCCGGCGCCAATGTTGGTCTGCGCGCGGATGACCCGACTATCGCGGAATTGCTCAAGCCCATGGGTTACATGACCGGGCACTTCGGCAAGAATCATCTCGGAGACAAAGACGAGTTTTTGCCCACGATGCATGGCTTTGATGAATTCTTCGGCAACCTGTATCACCTCAACGCCGAGGAAGAGCCGGAAGACCCCGACTATCCGAAGGACCCGGCCTTCAAGAAGCGCTTCGGCCCCCGAGGCGTACTCCATAGTTGGGCGGACGGCCGCGGCGGCCAGAAGGTTGAGGATACGGGCCCTCTCAACCGCAAGCGCATGGAAACCATCGATGACGAGGTCACCGATCATGCGCTCAATTTCATCGGCAAGACGCACAACGACGGCAAGCCGTTTTTCCTCTGGTACAACACCACCGCGATGCATTTTCGCACCCACTGCGCCGAAAAGCACAGAGGCAAGAGCGGCCAGGGGCCCTACAATGACGTGATGGTCGCGCACGACGAGGATGTCGGCAGGATGGTTGCCAAACTGGACGAGTTGGGTATCGCCGATAACACCATCGTCGTCTATTCAACCGATAACGGGCCGCACTTCAACAGTTGGCCGGACGCGGCCATTACGCCGTTTCGCAGCGAAAAAAACACCAACTGGGAAGGCGGCTGGCGCGTGCCCTTTTTCGTGCGCTGGCCGGGCAAAATCAAACCCGGTTCGGTCTTCAACGATATCGTGTCGCATCAGGACTGGCTGCCGACCTTGCTGGCGGCCGCCGGAGATGCTGACATCACCGCGAAGCTTCTCCAGGGTCACAGGATCGGCGAGCGGAATTACAAGGTCCATATCGACGGCTACAACCTGCTGCCCTATTTGAGCGGGGAAGCGAAAGAAAGCCCGCGCAAGTTCTTCTTCTATATCAGCGATGATGGAGATATCCTGGCCCTGCGAATGGGCGACTGGAAACTGGTGTTGATGGAACAGCGGGCCAAACAGTTGATGTGCTGGTTCGAGCCCTTCGTGAAGCTGCGGGCGCCCAAGATGTTCAACCTCCGGCGCGATCCGTTCGAACGCGCCGACGAAAACTCCAACACCTACTGGGATTGGGTCATCTCCCACGCTTATCTTCTTTACGGGATGCAGGCGATCGTCGCCCGGCAAATTGACGACTTTGAGAAGTTCCCGCCGCGGCAGAAACCCGCGTCGTTCAATCTGGATGCCGTGCTGCGGCAGATCACGGACGCTTCAGGCGGCGGTTACCACTGAGCGAGAAACCCGACTCATACCGCAGCCCACCGCAATTCAGATAAAAGCCGGCTGTAGTTTGGCCTGCTGACACGGCGGGTGAAGCTGTTCACGCTTTACCAAGGCGAAAAATCAGTAGTAATCCTGTATTCGGCATTAAAGAAAAAACGTTCTTAGAGTATTGACAAAATGGCTATACTCAATCAAGCGGAAGATCGCCGGGCCCTCACCGAGCAGGAGGCGCACGCCATCGGTGTCGACGCCTATCTTTACTTTTATCCCCTGGTCTCAATGGAGATCACGCGGAAATTGGCGACCAACATCGAGTCGGAAACAATATCCGGCCTCGGCCCTGCCAACATGTTTCACAGCTTCGCCGCATATCCCGCCGCCGAATTCAAGACCGTGGTTCGGCCCAATTTCGACACGCTGTATTCGAGCGCCTATCTCGACCTGACCACAGAGCCGATGATTGTGTCCGCGCCAGACACCGCTGGCCGCTATTATCTGCTGCCGATGCTTGATATGTGGACCGACGTCTTTGCATCGCCTGGATGGCGGACCACGGGGACCAAAGCGGGACACTTCCTGATCAGCCCACCGGGTTGGAGCGGAAATATCCCTGCGGGGCTGACGCAAATCAGCGCGCCGACGCCATTCGTATGGATAATAGGCCGCACCAGGACCGACGGTCCCGGGGACTACGACGCAGTTCACAAGATACAGGCCGCCTACCAAGTCACTCCGTTGTCGAAACGGAGCAAAACCCCCGTTATTCCAGCCGCGAAGATCGACCCTGCCATAGACATGAAAACGCCGCCGAAAGTGCAGGTCGATAACATGCCCGCCACCGCGTTCTTTTCCTATGCGGCCGATCTCCTCAAGCTCAATCCGCCGCACCTTACCGACCAGCCGATGGTCGCCCAATTAAAGAAGGTCGGCATCGAACCCGGCAAAAGCTTCGACCTGAACAACGCCGATCCAGCTATCCGCAACGGCTTGGCCACTGCCCCCCAAGAGGCGCAGCAATTGATGGCATGGAAGCTGCCTACTATCGCGCGGGTGGTGAATGGCTGGTCGATGAATACCGATACCATGGGCGTGTACGGCAACTATTATCTTAAACGCGCGATCGTCGCTCAGGTCGGTCTTGGTGCGAACGTGCCCGAAGACGCCATATACCCTTTAAGTCTTTCGGACGAATCCGGGAAACCGCTCGACGGAACCAACAAATACATACTTCACTTCCAGAAAGGTGATACGCCGCCCGCAAACGCCTTCTGGTCAGTTACGTTATATGATTCGGAAGGCTACCAGGTAGCCAATCCTTTGAATCGATTTGCCCTCAGCAATTGGATGCCGTTCAAGTACAATCCAGACGGATCGCTCGACCTTTACTTTTACAATGAGAGTCCGGGCAGGGATAAAGAAGTAAACTGGCTCCCGACCCCGAGGAGCCCGTTTAACTTGACCATGCGCATTTATGCCCCCAAACCCGCGGCGCTAACCGGACAATGGAATCCACCGCCGATCGCGCGCGTAAGGGCAGTTTAGGTTTTACGCGCTTCTGACAGGTTCGTTCCCGAAGGATCAGCGCCCGCGTGGGACAGTCCGTCCCACTCGCGAACGTATCTGGCTTGCCGCTATTGCCCTGACACCTCCTTCTCGCAGCTGTTATTCATTCGGTAGTGAGTCGCTCGCCTTCACACACCTTATGAGAATCAACAGATCCGAACCGCCGCGACCCGACACCTATTTCGCGGTAAAACAATTTTGCATCTCGCAATTGCGATTGCGATGAGGTTAAAAAGCGGACAGTCGATTCGCGTCCGTTGATGCCTGCTGCGAAAGTGCGTCCAGAATATCGAAGCGTTCGCTTGTCGTCCGCGCGCACAGTTCCTCTATTCGAAGAAAAAGGCGATCGCGTCGCTGCACTTTGGTCCAATTCGGCTAGCGGTCGTATTGAACCAAGGTACAATAGACAGGTTTCACCCGCCTTATCACAATCGGTCCATTGTTAAGGTGGCTCGCCGGGCAATTCAGACCCCGGAGCGTTAAAAGGTTGTTAATACAACAACAGGAGAGCTGAGACATGAATCGAACGGAAACAAACACTAAACTGGTTGCGGCCCTGCTGGCCGTTGTCCTCGGGGCGTGCGCTCTGGCCGGCTGCTCGCAGACCTCGTCGGCACAGCCAAACGTTGTCGAGCGCGCGCAGGGTGAAACCGCCGCCCCGGCCCCGCCTCCAAGCGGGTTTTTGGGCGCCGACTATGCTTTGCTAACACCCAAGAGTCAGGACCCTAACGCTCCGTCTATTGTTGGCAACCAGGAACAACAGGCGGCGCTGGCGTATGTCGCGCCCGGTGTCAATTTCTCGCAGTATAACAAGGTCATAATCGACCCGGTCACATACTGGGCGGATAGCGATTCCACGCTTCCGGCAAATCAGCAGCAGGTGCTCTGCAACTATTTCGATGACGTTCTGGTGAAAGCCTTCAGCAAAAACTATCAGATCGTAACCGACCCGGGCCCTGATACGGTAAGGCTTGCAGTAGCACTTACCGATGCGACTTCAGCGGTGCCGGTGTTGCGCACCGTATCAGTCGTCGTACCTCAGGCCCATGCACTGAACGTGATCAAGATGGCAGCAACCGGCACCTACGCATTCGTCGGTTCCGCCACTGGTGAGGCGAAGCTTACGGATTCGATGACGGGGCAATTACTCGCGGCCTGGGCTGACAGGCAGTTTGGCACCGCTGCGGTTAAAAACGCCACCGTCTGGCAGTGGGGCGATGCCGAGCACGCGATGAATTACTGGGCCAACGGTCTGGATCAGCGCTTTGTCACCTTGGGAGTCGGGATCACTGCGCCAGAATCGCCGTCGGCGGCCCTCCAGTAAGCATTGTGTAGGCAAGCATGTCCGGCAGTCGGCAAAATCACAACACTGCGATATGGCTGACACTTGCGTGGCACATTCGGAGATTCGCATGGACGGCCAACAAAGCGGAGCAGAGAACAGACTCGGCTGGTTAACAAGGTCGCTGTCACCGGAGAGTATCCGCCCATGCAAGCGCTGGCCAGCTTGTATCTATCGGCAATCAAGGATCGCGCACAGGACATGATCAAGGAACACCAGGGACAGTAACCGAACAGAAAAGCAACGGGCTACTTTTTCAGCCCGCGCCCGTTGCTTTGCGGCTATCGACGCTTGAATCGGACTGAATCACCCGGCTTTTCTGGAACTCGGCTTGAAAAAACCTGGCGGCGGTCTGCTGAGCATCATTAATGACGCGATTGGTATTTACCACAATCCTGGTCTCAAGCCTGATTTTGACCGCGGCCGGGGTGTGTCCCCAACTTGCGGCCCAAATCGCGCCGCACCAGTCGCTGGAGGAACTGACAACAAATTCGAATGATCCGACCGCAATACTGGCGCAATTGAAAATCGAAGATGACTACACGACCAGCCAGTTTCATAGCGAGGCCGAACCCAACACACTCGTTATCCAGCCCGTTATTCCCGTGCGGCCGTTTTGGTTCATTCCATGGCAGCAACTGCTGCGCCCAACTTTTAAGGTTGCCACAATTCCAAACGGCCCTGGGCCCTCGACCAATACACAGTTCGGCGATACTCAGTTTCTCGACTTGTTCGTGGCACGGCGTCCCGATTTCCTGGTGACGGGACTGCGTTGGGGTGTCGGGCCGTATCTCGTTGTTCCCACCGCAACCACGCGGGCCGCGGGGTCCGGCACCTGGCAGATCGGCCCGGCGGCGGCCGCAACCTATCGCGGCATACCGGGGCTTCTGGTTGGCGGCCTTTTTCAACAGGGCACCTCTTTTGCTTACACCGCGCCCGATCGCAGACCAGTAACACAGCTCACGTTTCAGCCGTTCTTCGTTTACCAGTTGGGACAAGGCTGGTATCTGAGATCCCGGGACGCGACCTGGACATTCAATTTACGTCATAACACCTCGACCGAAATTTCGCTCAGCGCCGGTATCGGCAAGGTATGGCAGGTTGCTGAAGATCGTGACATTAACGCATCAATCGTCGGCGAGTGGATAACTTACCGCCAATTCGATCCGAAGGCTCCACAGTTCATTCTGAAGTTTCAGATAACGGTAATATTGCCGCGGGTGGAACTCTGACAGGAGCCGGCGGAGTGGAGAGGATGAATGGCCAGGATGCAATTCGTGCGGACCTGCAGTATCGTCTGGTTCGGCGCGCTCGCCATCTCGCTGTTGATGACATGGCGGCCGGGTTCGGCTTTGGCCGGCGGCTTCTTCCTGTACGAGATGGGCACCCCGGACGTGGGGCTCGCCAGCGCCGGCTACGGCGCGCGCGCGCAGGACGCCTCCACTGTGTTCAGCAATCCAGCCGGGATGGCTCTGCTCGATCATTCGCAGCTTTTGACCGGCATTCAGCCGATTTACACCCATCTTAATTTCGCACCCGACACAAGCACGACGACGCGGGGAACCGACGGCGGCAACGCGCTGGTTCCGCTGCCCGCCGGCAGCTTCTTTTATGTTTACAGCCTGAACAGCCGGCTTAAATTCGGCTTCGCCATGTGTGACTATTTCGGCGGCGCTTTGGAGTACAACCTGAACTGGGTCGGCAGGTACTTTCTCCAGGGAGCGACCATCCTCGGCCTGTCGTTTATTCCCGCCGTCGCCTACCGGGTTAATGATTGGCTGTCGGTGGGCGGCGGCGTGAACGTGATGCTGGGATATCTGCGCGAGAAGGCGGGAGTTAGAAACCTGCTGCCGGGCAGGGACGGACAGGTTAAGTATCAGGACTACACCGCCGGCGTTGGCGGGGATATTGGCCTGATGATCCAGCCGGACGAAAAAACCCGGATCGGCATAACTTACCTGACCCCGGTCGATCTCAACTTCAGTTCTATTCCGCATTTCAGAGGAACCGGGCCGATTTTAATGACACTGTTGCGCCGTCGCGGACTTCTCGGCGCTCCGGTGGACCTGGGAATCACCGTACCGCAAATGGTAATGCTGAGCGCGTACCGGCAGATAACCGGCCGCTTGGCGCTGCTGGGCAGTGTGAACTGGCAAAACTGGAGCCAGTTCGGCCTGGTCGGAATCAACGTCAACTCCGCAAATCCGCGCAGTCTGACCCAAAATTTCAATTATCAGGATACCTGGCAAATCGCGGCTGGATTGCAGTACCAGGTATCTGTCCCGCTAATGCTCTCGGCCGGATTTGCGTACGACAGCTCGATGGTTAGCGACGGCAATCGCACGGTGAGCGCTCCCGTTGGCGCTCAATACCGCTATGCCGCCGGTATCCAATACCAGTGGACGGAACGCCTGAAGACCGGGTTTGCTTACGAATTCCTGTGGGAAGGCAAGATGCCGCTGCAGCAATCGAGAATCACGGGTACCACGCTTGGCGGGCAGTTCACCAACACGGTGATTAATTTCTTCTCGCTCAGCCTGATTTACGTGTTTTAATCAGCGGTCGTTTTTCGGAACTTTCATCGAGTAGCGAAACGGCAGGGAGACGGCGAGCTTTACAATCACCGAACTTTTGGAGAAGCTTCGGCCTCAGAGCGGATCCATTAGGCTCTCACCAAAAACGATGGTTGCTCCGGGGTTATTATGGCGGCAAGCATATCACATAGAGTCGCAGGAGCCGGCCGATTTCTGCATAAAGAATTGGTCGCGCTTTGGCCCGTGTTTCTTTTTTTTCTAATTGGATTCCTGCTGTTGTTTACGCTAATCAAGCTTGTGCTCGAAGACTACTCGATCGAGGTATTGGCCGTTTCTAACGCCCTTGTTGGCGCCCTGTTCGCCGCGAAAGCGGCGCTCGTACTCGACGAAACGCCCCTGGCGCGCAGCCTTGCGCATTATCGAAGGATCCTTGCGATTGCCGCGAAGACGGTTTTCTATGGTCTCGTCACCCTGCTTCTCGGGTTTATCGAACGGTTTTTCGAGGCGCTGCATAAGGTCCACAGCTTCGGCGGAGCGTTCGACCACCTGATCAACCACGGGGCATACTATCGGCTGCTTGCCTGGGCACTGGGTGTAAGCATGATTTTCGCCCTGTATTTTTCCTTTGTGGAGATCGGCCAGCGAATGGGCGAGGGCGAATTACGCAAGCTCTTTTTCGATTCTCCCGAATAAATCGCGCATAGGACCAAAGTCCAATATCCACGGCGAGCAAAAATACGCATGATCTGAGACGAGATAGCTGTCCTTCAAGCCAAACTTCGCGCAGGCGGGGCTCTGTCATTTTCTAAGTGGAAGTTTAGAGCCACACAGGTATGCGGCTTTGGTTGCGGCTATCTGGTGATGTTTACCATGCGCGCCGTGAGCGCGGATCCGTCACCCTGCACTTTGTAAGGTGCATCAATCAAAGTGGCATTGAGATGGCCCAATGGGAGAAGCACGATGAGCAATTCTATCGACACATCGAGCCGCATTCAGCGTCAGATCCTGCCCGTTCCCGACCAGCCTTACGCCGGGTTTGTGGCCTACGACGCAAAGGATCCTGATTCCAAATTTGCGCCGATCCGGGAGTTGCTTCCGCCACCGGGCGCCCCCAACGTCCTGATCGTCCTGCTCGACGACGTGGGCTTCGGCGCGTCCAGTGCGTTTGGCGGACCCTGCCGTACGCCGACCGCGCAACGGCTGGCGGCCAATGGCTTGCGCTACACGCGTTTCCACACCACCGCCCTGTGCTCGCCGACGCGTGCCGCGCTGCTTTCGGGCCGCAATCATCATATGGTCGGGATGGGAGGGATCACGGAGATTGCGACGTCGGCGCCCGGGTACAACTCGCGCCGTCCCAACGCGATGGCGCCGCTGGCCGAGATTCTCCGTCTTAACGGCTATTCGACCGCGCAGTTCGGCAAGTGCCACGAAGTACCAGTCTGGGAGGCGAGTCCGGTCGGTCCGTTCGATCGCTGGCCCACAGGTTCGGGATTCGAACACTTTTACGGCTTCGTCGCGGGAGAGACCAACCAATGGTACCCATCGATTCACGAAGGCACCAGGAGCATCGATCCCCCGGCCACTCCCGAAGAGGGCTATCACTTCATGGCCGACATGGCGGACCGCGCGATCGATTGGGTGCGTCAGCAGCGCCTGCTGGCGCCGGCCAAGCCGTTTTTTATGTACTTTGCCCCCGGCGCCACCCATGCGCCCCATCACGTGCCCAAGGAGTGGGCGGACAAATATAAGGGGAAATTCGATCAGGGATGGGACAAGCTGCGTGAAGAAACCTTCGCGCGGCAAAAAGAACTCGGCGTCATTCCGGCGGACTGCGATCTGACCCGGCGCCCCGCCGAGATTCCCGCCTGGGATGATCAGCCCGCGGAACTGAAGCCCGTCCTGGCCCGGCAGATGGAAGTCTATGCGGGATTCATGGAGTTTACCGATTACCATACCGGCCGGCTCATCGACGCCCTGGAGCAACTGCAAGTGCTCGACGATACCCTGATCTTTTTCATCATCGGCGACAATGGGGCCTCGGGCGAAGGCACGTTACAAGGCAGCTTCAACGAAGCCATTGCGCTAAACGGGCTCAACGCGCTGGAGACGGCGGCATTCCTGAGCGTTCGCATGGACCGGTTGGGCAGCCCGGACTCCTACAATCACTACGCCGTCGGCTGGGCGCACGCGATGGACACTCCGTACCAATGGACCAAACAGGTCGCGTCGCATTGGGGCGGAACGCGCAACGGCACAATCCTACACTGGCCCAAGGGCATCACGGCCAAAGGCGAGACCGCCATCAGTTCCATCATGTCATCGACGTGGCGCCGACAATTCTCGAAACGGCACAACTCCCCGAGCCCTACATGGTAAACGGCGTCGCGCAGGTACCGATGCAAGGGGTTAGCATGCGCTACAGTTTCGATGATGCCAAAGCGGCGGAGCGGCGTGAAACTCAGTATTTTGAGATGTTCGGCAATCGCGGCATTTACCACAAGGGCTGGACCGCGGTTACCCGCCATCGCACGCCCTGGATCCTGACCGGCAAGACGCTGCCATTCGACGACGACGTGTGGGAGCTATACGACACCAGCAGGGATTGGACCCAGGCTCACGATCTATCCAGGCAGATGCCTGAAAAACTTCACGACCTGCAGCGCCTGTGGATCATCGAGGCGACCCGCAATAACGTCTTGCCGCTCGACGATCGCGGGGCCGAGCGCTTTAACTCGGACATCGCCGGACGTCCGGTACTGGTGCGCGGCAATTCCCAAATTCTCGCAAGGGGGATGGGCGGGCTCAATGAAAACGGGCTGATCAACCTCAAAAACAAGTCTCATTCAATCACTGCTCAGTTGACGGTTCCGGAAGGAAAGCCTTGTGAAGGCGTGATTCTTTCGCAGGGCGGATTCGCCGGAGGCTGGATTCTTTATGTCAAAGAGGGACGGTTGACGTATTGCTACAACTTCGGCGCATTGCAGAAGTTCGTCATTTCGGCAAACCAACCACTACCAGCCGGCGACCGTCAGGTACGGATGGAGTTTGCCTACGACGGTGGCGGGCTCGCCAAAGGGGGCACCGTCACGCTCTATGTTGACGGGAACGCAGTCGGCTCAGGCCGGGTCGAGGCAACGTTGCCGATGGCGCTGTCGGCTGACGAAACGACGGACGTGGGCATGAAGCGTGGGTCGCCGATCACCAGCGACGTGCCGGTGCGGAACAACGCATTTACCGGCACCGTGCGGCTGATAGTGATTGAGACGGACCCCAAGGCAGAGGTGGACCATCTCATTTCACGCGAGCAACTCATGCACATCCTGATGGCGCGGCAATAGAAAAATAGCCTGGGGCGAATAGACCGCATCTCCCGAAATCTGCATCGCGCACCAGTTATAAGAGGATAACGACGGCGGGAGCGACGCCTGTGATAGCTGAACCGCCGGCTCATCGCGCACCGGCGCTTGATCTCTCGATTAAGCGGCATCTACGTAATGCATTCGTTGTGGTAAAACGTTAGAGAAGGATTCGCACCTTGCAGCGAGAACTGGCCAAATGGGCGCCATAGCAATCGGCACAATCGTCTTCGCGTGCCTCTTTGGCGGGTCGATGCTCGGTATGTTCCTGCGCACGCGGCTGCCCGAAAGTCATCTGAGCACCGATTCCAAAGATTTAATAAAGTTGGCAATGGGTGTGTTGGGTACGATGGCGGCGCTGGTTCTGGCCCTGCTGATTAGCTCGGCAAAAAGCTCTTACGATACCCAGCGCGGGGAAGTCATCAGGATGGCCGCCGATTTCATCCAGTTGGACCGCGTGCTGGCTCGCTATGGTCCGGAGAGCAGAGACGCCCGCAGCCTGCTGCGCAGCACTCTCATCACGGGTATCGATGAGATATGGCCCAATGATAGGTACAAGGCCGCGAACCTGGACTCCACGGCGGCCAGAGCAAGCGCTAATCGATTTCTTGAAAATGTACAGCAGCTCAAACCAGGTGACGAATACCAGCGCTCGCTTCAGGCCCAGGCGCTGCAGATCAGCGCTGACCTCACCGCCACGCATTCTCTGCTGCTGGAACAGACCCAAGGCTCAATCCCGATGCCATTCCTGGTAATACTGGTTTTCTGGCTAACTGTTATCTTCATCGGCTTCGGCCTGTTCGCGCCCGCCAACCCAACCGTGGCCGGAGCTCTCCTGCTGAGTTCGCTTTCGATCGCCACCGCAATTTTTCTGATCCTGGAACTCGACCGGCCTTTTGAAGGACTCATGCGGATTTCCGATATCCCGCTGCGCAATGCCGTAATTTATCTCGGCAAATAGAGCCACCCAAAACGCACCGGCTTTGCGGTTGAACCGGAAATCACCCGCGCTTTGACGCGTCGTGGATGCTAAAGGAGGAAGTGAGAACTTCGGAAGTCAAGGGCGCTGCCTCAAATTGCCGGTACACCGGCGCGAACGGCGTCAGGTCAGAAGCATTTCAAATAAGACCAAAGTCCAATATCCCGTATGGCGGTCCATTTGATATGCAAAGGTTCGCGAGTTGCCGTCAGGAAACGGCAGGAGAAGGGAGAAGACAATGGCCAGACGCGTCCGTTTATGCCTCTTCGCGGTGCCGGCCCTGGTGCTGCTGGCCGGTCTGGCCAGCGCTCAACAGTACCCGATTCTCGATCGAGTCGCGCACAAAGTAATTCAGAAATACCAGAACTCCTCGTGCGAGCAGTTGGCGAACAAAAGGGGTCAGCCGCCTTCTCCCGAAGCTCAGAGAGTGATTCGATTCCTGCATACCGATCCGCAAATGCGCATCTATTTCATTAACCAGGTGGCGGCGCCGATCGCCAACAAATTGTTCGATTGTGGTTTAATTCCATGAATACAGGAATCCCGGCTGATTTGTCATCGGGAACCCCGAACACCCGCTACGGTTCGGCAATCCAGCGCATGTTGCTGCTCGTGCTTTTCGGGATATCTCTGGCAGTAAGCGTCCAGGCACAGGAGCAGCAGCCGGGGTCCAGCAAAAGCAAAAAAGGCTCTCCCCGCAAAACCGAAAGCGCGGCCAAGCCGGCGCTCGAACTCAAGGCTATCGCGATTGTCAAGGCCTCGTGCGAGCGGCTCGCAGCCGCCCATTCGATGGCATTTACGGCAATCGTCATGTACGAAAGTCCCAGCGTGTTCGGCACACCGCTTGCCTACATGACGAAATCCGAAGTGGCCATGCAGCGTCCCGACAAGCTGCGCGTGATCACGCCAGGCGATGGCCCACCTTCCGACTTCTACTACAACGGCAAAACCATGATCGCATTCGCGCCGACTGAGGACATGGTGGCCACGAGCCCGGCGCCTCCAACAATCGATGGAGCGTTGAAGGCGGCATACGATAAGGCGGCAATATACTTTCCCTTCAGCGACGTTGTCGTGGCTAATCCTTACAAGGATCTTTCCGACGGTCTCAAGGTTGCGTTCTACATCGGCCAATCCAAGGTTATCGGCGGAGTCACGACCGATATCGTGGCCTACGGCAATGACGTGGTTTTCATCCAGGCGTGGATCGGGACCGAGGATAAGCTGCCGCGGATGCTGCGGGCCGTGTTCGCCAGCGATCCCACGATGCTGCGTCATGAGATGGTGCTATCGAACTGGCAGATCGATCCCTCTTTTTCAGCCGATCATTTCACCCTCGCCAAAGCGGACTCAGCCAAGCGGATCGCCTTCGCCCGTCCGGACCCGTGGGCCCCCAACCGCTTCGCGCCGCCGCCCAAGTCACATCGATTCAAGAAACAATAAGAATGCAACAATGAGGATATAGCCATGAAATCTGCACTTCTTGGCTTCGCGAGTTTTCTGATTGCGGCCTTGGCAAGCGTTCCGGCCGGCGCCTGGGGCCACGCCGGCGGATGGGGAGGCGGCGGGTTCCACGGATTCCAGGGCGCTGGCGGCAGCGGCGGCTGGTCCCACAGCAGCGGTTTCAGCAGCCACTCCAATTCCTTTGGTGGCAGTTCGTCCTTTAATAGCCAGCGCGCTGAGCACACCAATATGTATGGCGGCAGCACCGAGCATAATTACGGCGGCAGCACCACCCACACCAACGAGTATGGCGGCAGTACGACCGGCCGGTACGATTACGGCGCGGAGCATACAAACACCTATGGCGGAAAGACCTACGCCAACCAGTACGGCGCCGTGCACGAAAACCCGTACGGCGGGACCTCATATGCTAACCAATACGGCGCCGTGCACACCAATGCATACGGAGGAACCACCTACGCCAACAGCTATGGCGCAGTCCACACCGGTCCTTACACCGGAACTACATACGGCGCCTATCATCCTTACTATGGGGCATACTACTCGACTTACCATCCACCGGCCGTCGTGAATTACTATGGCAGCTCGTGCTCTGACTGCGGTGGATGGAGCACAGGTGGCGCGGCTGCCGCAGGCGCGATTGTCGGGGTCGTCGCGGGTGTCGCAGTGGGCACGGCGGCTTCCAACGCAAGCGCGTCGAACGCCTACCAGTCTGGCTATAGTGCGGGCAGTGCGCAAGGGTACGCGGCAGGCAGCCAGCATGGGTACGCCGCGGGCAGCGCTAACGCGCAATTGGCGATGGGCGCGATCTACGCGACGTTGCCCGCCAGTTGTTCGACCCCGCAGACCGTCAATGACGCGACGTATTATCTGTGCGGCCCCAATAGCAATACCTGGGTGCAGCCCGCGTATGGCGCCAATGGAGTCTATTACCGGGTAGTGCCGTCTCCTTATTGACCGATTTCACCGGGGTTCCGCGCCGCGTGCCTTTCCTATAAATTCTGTCGGAGTGCGTCTTTTGCGGAACAGCACCGGCGGGACCACGGAAAGTATCGATCTCTTAATGTACAATCAGCCGATCGCAGACCGGTCGCTCGTGAGCTGCCCTCATTGCGACCTGCTGCAGCGTCTTCCGGACCTTGCGCCGGGGGCTGCGGCGCGATGCCCAAGGTGCAACTTTGAGTTGTGGCGTCCGCGTACGGACTCGCTCAACCGCACTCTCGCTCTGACGATCGCGGCCGCGATCCTTTATATCGTCGCGAACACCGTGCCGATGCTGGGACTGAGCGTGGTCGGGCGCGAGGCGTTCACCACCGTGATCGGCGGCGCCCAGCACCTGTGGGATGACGGAAGCACGACCGTCGCCATCCTGGTGCTGTTCACCGCGGTATTGGCCCCGGCGCTCCAAATCGGATTTATGCTGGCGATCGTGATCGGCACCTGGCGCGATCCGGTGCCGGGATGGGTCGGTTTTCTGCTTCGCCATCACGGGACCACCCGCACCTGGAGCATGATCGAAGTGATGATGCTGGGAGTGCTGGTCGCGCTCACCAAGATTGCGGATTATGCCACCGTTATCCCGGGGCTGGCACTTTTCGCGCTGGGCGCGCTGGTGTTTGTGCTGGCCGGGATGCAATCGGCCTTCGATCCGCGCGAAGTCTGGGAACGGATTGAATGGGCGCAAACGCGCGCGGAACGCAAGCTCGCACAGGAGCGCGCAAGCGGGTTCGCTTCATGAATGCTCCCGCATTGACCGCGATGCAGCAGGGCCTGCAGAATTGCGAGGCCTGCGGGCTGCTTTCGCGTCCGGCGCCGGGCGAGGAGGAGGGAGAATGCCCGCGATGCGGGCAAAGCCTGGATTTTCGCAAACCTGCCAGCCTCCAGCGCACCTGGGCATTCCTGATGGCCGCGGCAATCTGCTATATCCCAGCCAACGTTTTGCCGGTTTTGACCACGACCACCGCCACCGGCACTGAGTCGGATACGATTTTGCAAGGTGTGATCCTGCTGTGGTCGCCGAGCGGATGGCCGCTGTCGCTCATCGTGCTCTTCGCCAGCATCATGATCCCCAGCGCCAAGATCATCGCGCTGGCCTATCTGCTCATCACCGTGCATCGGCGGTCCAACAGCAATAGCGAGCAGCGCGTGCGGCTGTACCGAATTGTCGAATTCATCGGACGCTGGTCGATGGTCGATGTGTTCGTCGACACTTTCACCGCCGCCCTGATCCAGCTTCAACCGCTGATGTCGGTCGAACCGGGTCCCGGGTTGTTTTTTTTCGCGGCGGTGGTGGTGTTCACGATGCTCGCGGCGGAATCGTTCGATCCGCGTTTGATTTGGGATGCTGATGAGTTCGACGGAGGTTAGTTATGGGTGACGAGCAAGTGCCGTCTGCGGTCCCAAGCTCGAGGACGGTGGCCAGGAAGCATGCGCGGCTGTCCCCGGTGTGGATCATTCCGCTGCTGGCCGGCGTGGTCGGGATCTGGGTTGGTATCAATCATATCCGCAGCGAGGGCCCGACGATCACGATCGTGTTCCGCTCCGCGGACGGACTGGAAGCGGGCAAGACCAGGATCCAGTACAAGGGAGTGGACGTTGGCACGATCAAAAATATCCGGCTTTCCGACGACCATCACAGCGTCATCGCAACCGCTGCAATGGCGCCGCGCACCGACGAATTCCTGGTCACCGACACTCAGTTCTGGGTCGTACGGCCGCGGATCTCCGGCGCGACCGTAACCGGGCTGGGAACACTGATTTCCGGCGCCTACATTGGAATGGAAATCGGCAAGTCCAAGGAAAACAAGTACGACTTCGTCGCGCTTGACACGCCGCCGGTGGTCAGCGGCGAACAGTCCGGGCGCTTCTTCGTCCTGAAGACAACCGATCTGGGTTCGCTGGATACCGGCACGCCGGTCTTCTTCCGCCGGCTCCAGGTCGGCGAGGTGGTGTCATACAAGCTGGACGCGACCGGCCAATTTTTCATCCTGCGGATTTTCGTGCAATCGCCCTACGACCGCTATGTGACGCCGCTTACGCGCTTTTGGCAGGCCAGCGGAATCGACGTATCGCTCTCGGCCAGCGGTCTGAGCGTGCAGACCCAATCGCTGCTCTCGATCCTGATCGGCGGCATCGCATTCGCGACTCCCTCAGAAGGTGCGGTGATTCCGGCGTCGCTGACTTCGCCCGATACGCCCTACACTCTTTACGCCAACCGCAGCCAGGCTTTCGAGCCGCCGCCGCGCAATCCGCAAACCTACCAGCTTATTTTCAAGGAGTCGGTGCGCGGTCTTCTGCCCGGAGCGCCGGTTGAATTCCGCGGCATCAAGATCGGCCAGGTCACCGACGTACGGGCGCAAATCGACGCCCGCACACTTCAGTTCTCGGCGCCGGTCACAATCCAGTTGGACCCGCAGAGACTCGGGGTCAAGGTACTCGATCTCAAAAGCGCCGCCGACCTCGCCAGTATCCGCAGGCGTGTCATCGACAACCTGGTCGCCGACGGTGTGCGGGCGCAGTTGCAAACCGGCAACCTGCTGACCGGAGCGACTTACGTGGCCTTCGACTTCTTTCCCGGCGCGCCGCCGGCGAGCGTTGATTGGTCGCAGAATCCGGTCCAGTTGCCGACCACTCCGGGTGAATTGCAGACCCTGGAGACAAGCGCCGAGAACATCGTCAAAAAGCTCGACAAGATGCCGCTGGATCAAATCGGCAACGAGCTGCGCGCCGACCTGGCGACTCTTAACCTGACTCTGGGCGCCGCACGCACGACCCTGACGACGGCCAACAGCACTTTGCTCAGCGCGCGCAGCACGATTGACAATGCCAACAGCTTTCTTGAGCCCAATTCAATGCAAAGCCAGGAGCTGGACGCCGCGCTAATCGAGCTTACGCGCGCGGCTCGTTCGGTGCGGGTTCTGGCGGATTACCTCGAACGCCATCCGGAGGCGCTGTTGCGCGGCAAGAAAGGGGAGCCGAAGTGATGGCCCGTCAATTCATCCGTCGACTCGCATTTATGCTGATGGCCGGTGCGATGCTGGGCTGCGCCTCGGCTCAGCCGCATTTCTATACGCTGGATTCAACCGCGGCTTCCGGCGGCGCACCGCTCAACCATATCGCGGTGATGGTTGGACCGGTTACGGTGCCCGCCTCGGTCGATCAGCCGCAGTTTGTGGTGCAAGCATCGGCCAATCGCGTCGAGGTGGACGAGTTCAACCGCTGGGCCGCGCCGCTCAACGAAAGCATCGCCCGCGCCCTGGCCGGCGATCTGTCCGCGGAACTTGGAAGCCCCGACGTCACGGCCGCGCCGCTGGCTAACTTCACCCCGGATTATCGCGTGTCGGTGGACGTGCAGCGGTTCGAATCGATCCGCGGCCAGGAGGCGCTGATTGAGGCGGTCTGGGTGGTCCGCCGCAACACCGGCGGGCCGGCGCGAACGGGACGCACGATCGCGCGCGAACCCGTTGCGGGCAACGGATTCGACGCCCTGGCCGCCGCCCACAGCCGCGCACTGGTCAAGATCAGCGCCGACATTGCGGCGGCGATCCGCTCAGAAGCCGCGAACTCGTAGCTTAAAATGGCTTTTACAATCGCATCGGCGCGCGGCTTGCGTGAAAATCTCGAGGTGCTGCGCGTGCGCTTGTTGCAGCACCGGCACAGTGCCCTGCTGCTGGCGCTGGTGGTCGCCTTTGCGATACGCCCTTTGGTTGGAGATCAGGGATTTGCCCCCCTCGCCTTCAGTTTCGCCCTTATTATGTTGATGCTGGTGTCGCTTTACACCGTTCAAATTGACGAACTGCTGGGCGATCGGGAAAAGCTGATAGCGCAGAGGAAAAGAGGGAACAAAATCGGATGGCTGCTGGCTGTGCCGGCCATCGCGGAGCGATTCCTGATCGTTATCACGCCAAGCCGCTACGTTATGATCAGCGGAATGGCATTCTGGTTTTTGTTTTTCAGCTACATCACGTGGAATGAATTGCGAGCCGTACTCAAGCAGAAGGAGGTGACTGGCGAGACAATCAGCTTGTCCATCTCGATCTACCTTCTGCTCGGAATGACCTGGACCGTTTTATACGTCGTGCTCTACTATGCCAACCCGCACGCCTTTGCCTTCGGCACCGCGCCGGAACTTTCCGCCAGCAAGATATTTCCCGTCATGCTTTACTTCAGCCTGACGACGATTTCCACGGTCGGCTTCGGCGATATCACACCGGTATCTCTGCAAGCCCGCTATGCCGCGGTGGCGGAGGCAATCACCGGACAATTCTATCTCGCTATCCTGGTTGCGCGCCTGGTGGGTCTGTATATGAGCCGCAGCGCCAGCCGCGACGCCGATGGCGGCTGAAAGGCGATCGGCGCCGAAGCCGACTTCCCATCGCCGGTTGAACCGGCCAACCCGCTCCCTGCTTTTACCGCGATGTTTGCAGAGGCGGCTCGGGCCGGCAAAAATAAGCGCGCCATGAGAAGCTTGCGTGAACAATTCGGCCCCCCAGGCATCTCGGGCGTTTGCCGTCGAGCGATTGGCAAATCCGGCAGACGAGCAATCGCAGCCGTTATCGCAATGGTTCTGATAATGGCATGGCGCGCGATCCCTCACGCTCCCATTGTGAGCTTCGATGCCGTGCGCGCCCGCTGGCACCCGTCCGACGCGCAGTTGTTCGATCGCCACGGCGAACCGCTGGACGAAGTCCGCATCGACCGGCGCGGGCGGCGGCTTGCCTGGACCGCCCTCGACGACATTTCGCCCGCCCTGATCGGAACGGTTATTCAGTGCGAGGATCGACGTTTCTGGAGCGATCACGGGGTCGACTTCATTGCGCTTGCGCGCTCGCTCGCCGATCGTGCGTTGGGGCGCGGCACCCGGCGCGGCGCCAGCACTATCACGATGCAGCTTGCGGCGCTGCTTTATCTGTCACTCAGGCCGGCGCGCGGACATAGAAGCATCGGGCAGAAGCTGGGTCAGATCGAAGTCGCGTTGGCGATCGGTCGGCGATGGTCGCGGCGCCAGGTACTTGAAGCCTATCTCAACCTGGTCACCTATCGCGGCGAGATCCAGGGAATCGGCGCGGCGGCGCGCGTGCTGTTTGGCAAGCGTCCCAGCGGTATCGATCCGGCCGAAGCCGCCGTTCTGGCTGCCCTGATCAGGGCGCCGAACGCGCCTCGCGCCGCTGTCGAAAAACGGGCGGAGGCGGTGCGCCTCGCGATGCATCAGGCGCAGCCCACGCACGCCGAGCTCGAAGCAGCGCTCGCCCGCGCTACGGCAGCGCGCGGCAGCGACTTCAAACGCGTCACTCTCGCTCCCGGTCTGGCTGAAAAATGGCTGAAGCAGGATCGCAGCGCAATGCGATGCACGATCGATCGCGCGCTCCAAAGCTTTGCGACACAGACGCTGCGCGCCCAGGTTCTGCAGGTGCGCGACCGTCATGTTGCCGATGGCGCGGTGCTGGTGGTCGAAAACCCGACCGGCGAGGTGTGGGCCTACGTCGCCGGCACGGGGGACCTGTCCAGCGCTCCCTACGTGGACGGGGTTCGCGCGCAGCGCCAGCCCGGCTCCGCGCTCAAACCGTTCCTTTACGGGCTTGCGCTGGAGCGCCGCCTGCTCACGCCCGCCTCAATGCTGCTCGATACGCCGCTGGAAGTGCCGGAGGAACGGGGTCTTTACCGCCCGCTGGATTACGACCGCCAGTTCCGGGGACTGGTCTCGATGCGCACGGCGCTGGCGTCGTCGCTGAATGTTCCCGCGGTGAGGACGGCGACCCTGGTCGGCGTCGATGTCCTGGCGGAGCATCTGCGTGAGTTGGGCTTGCGCGAAATCGTCGAGCCAGGCGATTACTATGGCGCGTCCATTGCCCTGGGTTCGCCCGACGTCAGCCTGTGGGATCTGGTCAACGCCTACCGCACGCTGGCCAACGGCGGCGTGCGATCGCCGCTGCGTCTGTTCGCGGGTGGCGCCGGGCCGGGCAGGCGAATCTACTCGCCCGCCACGGCGTGGCTGTTGTCGGACATGCTCGCCGATCGCGCCGCCCGCAGCGCCACCTTTGGGCTGGAGAACAATCTGGCGACGCGCTATTGGAGCGCGGTCAAAACCGGCACCAGCAAGGACATGCGCGACAACTGGTGCGTCGGCTACACGGCGCGCTTCACGGTAGGAGTGTGGGTGGGAAATTTCTCGGGTGCCGCGATGCATGATGTAAGCGGGATTACCGGCGCTGCGCCCGTGTGGCTGGCGGTAATGAACTATCTGTATGACCGCTATGGCGCAGCGCCGATCGCGCGTCCGGGCGGTCTGCGCGCCGCAGAGGTCAACTTTCCCAACTCGGTCGAACCGCCGCGCAGGGAGTGGTTTATCGCGGGAACCGAGCCCGGCACGCAGCAGACGCGGCTGGACGACCGAAACCCGCGCATTTTGTCGCCCGCTGCGCAAACGATTATCGCAATCGACCCGGATATTCCGCGCTCGCTGCAGCGCGTCAGGTTCCAGGCGGGTCCGGATGCCGCCAGGGCGCACTGGATACTGGACTCGCGCAGCCTGGGCGAAGCCGGCAAGCTGACCCTGTGGCCCCCGACTCCCGGCACTCATGTGCTGGCGCTGACGGACAGCTCCGGCCACAAGCTGGACGAAGTATCGTTCAAGGTTCGCGGCGCGCAGTAAATAAGGACAGGCTTTGGCCTGTCCAAATATCCGCGGTTCGCTGTTCGCCCGGCGTTTTGCAGCGCACCAGGGAATCAGGGCGCCGCAATCTCCGTGATGGGCAGGTTGTCCGGCATCCCGCCGATGCTCACCGCGCAGCGCGAGGTGGCGTTGAAGGCGATCAGCGCGATCGCCAGATGGGCGAGCTGGGCCGCGCTGAAATGGCGCTTCAGGCGCGCCGCCAGTTCGGCGGTCATGGCTTTAGGATCGTGCAGGTAGGCGTCGGCAAACGCGATGGCCAGCTTTTCCTCCTCCGATAGAGCGCTTTGTTCATAGCCGTCGCGAATCTGATCGACTTTACTTTCGGTCAGCCCGTCGCGCCGCGCCACGTCATAACGCACGCTCTTGCAGAATTGGCAATTCACCGTGCGAGCGTTGCGCAGGCGAACGATTTCAAGCAGCGCCGGCCGCACCGGACTGCTGCGCCATACGCTGCGATTGAGACCGGCAATCGGATCGACGGTTTCCGGGACCAGGCCCAGCGCGCTGTCACGAATCGGATCTCCGGTATTGCCCTGCGGCGCCTGAACGCGGGCGACAGTTCCCATTTTGGATTCACTCCTGGATCCGCGAATAGATCATCGCGATACGGATACGGCCGTCAATAAAGCCGAGCGCTTCGATTAACGCCACAAAACCGCTTTGTCCCAGATGCGCAATCACCTCGTTTGCCACCTGGTCGGGAATCGACTGCGGATCGACGTGATACCATTCGGTGAAGTTGAGGACGGCCCGCTCGCTTGCGGAAAAGCGCGGATCGGTCATCCAGTTTTCCCTCAGCAGACTTTGAATTTTCTCCTCGTCGAGACTCTGCGCCAGAGGCATCCGCATCGCGAGCTCCGCCTCCGCCCGATGCAGCCGCGCCAGGTTCAGACGGCACAATTCGAGGATCGCGGCGGGCACATGCGGCTGATTCCAGATGGCCCGCCAGACCTGGTCGAAAGCCTGGGCGGAAGCCCCGGCTATGGTGAGCCGGTCGATCAGATTGGCGCTGTTCATGGACACCATCGTCAGCACCATAAATGCTTACACGATTGAGCGGCGAAAACCTAACCGACGGCCCCTTCTCAGCAAGAAAAAAATGAGGAGTGAGCAAAGATTAGCAAAAAGGGAAAGGCGGCCAAAACCGACTGCCGACTCGCTTTTCGCGATTCCGCCCCTCACTCCTCACGCCTGACCTTGACCGGCTGCCGGACGGGACGATACTAGGAACCCTGAAGGAGTTCAGCATGGCCTACGATCCCAAGCTGTTGCGAACAGGCTCCGACGTTGCCGCGATCGTCGGGATCGGTGAGACCGATTTCGGCGCCGACTACGCCGCCGCGCGCGCTCGAAAGCCGCCCACCACCGACGTTTTCGGCTATGCCGCCAGGGGTTTCAAGCTGGCGCTGGAAGACGCCGGGCTGAAGGCCAGCGATATCGATGGGATGGTCGCGGCGCTGGTGCCCTGGATGCGCGTGGAGGAGGTCCTCGGGCTGGACCTGCAATTCAGTTGGGGCGCGTTCTGGGTGCATGAAGCGATGGCTTTGGCGATCGACGCGATATCCAGCGGTCGCGCGCAATGCGTCGCGATAATCTACGGCAACGCGTACCGCTCCTCCGGACGCCAGTTCGGCGGACCCAACGCCGTCGCCACCGACGCCGTGCTGCACTACTACTGGTACCGGCCCTGGGGCTTCACCTCGCAGGGCGCGTTCGATTCCGTGGTGGTCCAGCGCTACATGGAAAAGTACGGCCTCAAGCACGAGGAGATCGGGATGGTGCCGATCGCGCAGCGCGCGTGGGCCAGCATGAATCCGCGCGCCATCATGCGCAATCCGATCACGCTGGAAGATTACCTGCGCTCTCCCTTCGTCGCTGCGCCGCTGCGACTGCTCGATTATTGTCTCATCAATGACGGCGGCGTCACCCTGATCGTGACCAGCGTCGAGCGCGCCCGCCGCATGAAAAACCATCCGCCGGTGGCGGTCAAAGGCGTCGGGTTCGGCGAGGACAATGCCGACATGGCGCAGTTCCGGCCCAAGCTCAACTTCAGCCGCAAGCAGATGCGCCGCGCCGCGCAGGAAGCGTATCAGATGGCCGGAGTCGGGCCGCAGGATATCAGCGCGTTTTATTACTATGACAACTTCAGCGGCGAGCTGTTCTACATGCTGGAGAACTGCGGCTACTGCGAGGAGGGCCGCGCCGCGGAATTTATCCGGACCAGGGGAATCGGACCGGGCGGCAAATTTCCGGTCAACACCTCGGGAGGGATGCTGTCGGAGGCATACATGCACGGATGGAACGCGCAGGTCGAGATGGTCCGTCAGCTTCGCGGCGAGGCCGGCCCGCGCCAGGTCGAAGGCGCACGGTACGCGCATTTCATGCTCAATCAGAACGCCAAGGCGGGTTCTGTGATTTACGGGAGAATGTCATGAGTGAGATGAAGCTACGTCCGGCGCCGCCGCGGGGTATGTTCGATGGACCCTTGTGGGAGGCCGCGGACAAAAGCGAATTGCGGCTTCAACGATGCACCGATTGCGGCTTCGTGCGCTACCCGCCGGCCGGCGTTTGCCCGAAGTGCCTGTCGGAAAATTGCAAATGGGACCTGATGAGCGGACGGGGCCGGATAATGTCGTGGTGCGTGTTCTACCGCCAGTACTTTCCCGAAATCCCGCCGCCCAACCTGGTCGTCCTCGCCGAGCTCGAGGAAGGCCCGATCGTCGTCGCCGACATGCCCGGCGGCGACCCCGAAAAGCTGCGGCTCGACATGCCGGTGCAGTTGGTCTTCGAGCCGGTAAGATGGAACGACGGCACGGCCGGGAAAATCTTCCACTGGAGCCTTGAAGAGACCTGAGGAGAGAGAAATGAGAGGTGAGAAAAGAGTGATGGGAAAAAGGGAGAAGCCGTTTTTCCACTTCCTGTTCCTCCCGCCTCACTTCTCTCCCCTGAGGCTTTAGTGAGAGACCTGCTGAAAAAAGGCGCGACGCTGATTGTTTTGGGGACCGGCGGTGTTGGCAAAACCACGATTGCCGCGTCGCTGGGGGTGGTGGCGGCGCGCGCCGGCTTGAAGACCGCGGTCATTACGGTTGACCCTTCGCGCCGCCTGCGTGACGCGCTGGGACTCGATCATTTGGGCGGCAGGCCGACCGCCCTGGGCGCCCGCCGCCTGGCAGCGGCGGGACTGGATCCCTCGCTTCAGTTCTTTGCGATGGTTCTGGACGTAAAGGGGGCATGGGATGCGCTGATCGAGCGCTTCACCACCGATTCGGCGCTGCGCGAGCGCATCCTGAACAATCCATTTTATCGGCAATTGACCAGCCAGTTTGCCGGTTCCGAAGCCTATGCCGCGCTGGCACAGCTCCACGATGTCCATTCGCGCGGCGATTTTGATCTGATCGTGGTCGATACGCCGCCTGCGGCCGACGCCTTCGAATTCCTCCAGGCGCCTGCCCATCTCAGCCGCCTGCTCGACTCGCGGGTCGCGCGATGGCTGTTCACGCCCTATGTGTCCGCCGGGCGCCTGGCGATGAGATTGGCCAGCGGCGCGGCGCGTTTTGTGGTCCGCGAACTGGAACGGTTTGCCGGGGCAACGGTGCTCACCTCGATCTCGGATTTCTTCACCGCCGCGCAACAGGCGCTCGACGGGATGGTTGACCAATTAAATAAAGCCGAAGCGCTGCTCCACTCCGGGACCGTCAGTTTCCTGCTGGTCACGGGATCGGAGGAGGAACGGCTGCGAGAGGCGGGCGCAACGATCGAGCAGATGAAGGCTCAACGACTTCGCCTTTCGGCTATTGTCATCAACCGCCTGGTGGACGAGGAGACCTGGCAATATCTGCACGGCAGCGCGCGCGGGACAGCGCCTGGACTGGACGCGATCGCAAATCTGCGCGGCGCTTTGGGCCGCGGTCTTGACCGCCATCATGGCCTCGATGCTCTGGTCAAATACCTGGAGAATTACCGCGCGCGCGCTTATCGCGATATTGCGCGAGCGGGCGCCTTTGCTCAGGCGTTGCCGCCCGGAGTGCGGCTTGCGGTCACGCCGGAGGTTCGAGCCGGCGTGATAGGTTTGAAGCAATTGGCCGGTTTTGGCCGCTACCTCGAAGGTTGTGAAATCAAACCCGCGCGGCTGCGATCGGTGCAGTCGTGGGAAACCGGAGTGAGCCTGTAAGCCGGGTTCTGTACCCGCGAGATGCGGGCGGCGGCCATTCCTCTGGGCCGCCGATTGCTCGGCGGCTCTAGCGACCGTACCCGAGGGTTGGGCGGGCCACCCATTCCCTCCTATTTGGTCTTGCTCCGGGTGGGGTTTAGCATGCGCGCGCGATCACTCGCGCGCCGGTGGGCTCTTACTCCACCATTTCACCCTTGCCCTTGCGGGCGGTCTGTTTTCTGTGCCACTTTCCGCGGATCGCTCCGCGCTGCCGTTAGCAGCCACCCTTGCCCTATGGAGCCCGGACTTTCCTCCCGACCTGGTCGGGCGGCCGCCCGGCCCACTCCGGCCAAACCAATTATATACCTGCGCCGTGCGCCCTGCGTAAGGCCGGATCAGGCTTCGGTTTCCTTATCGGACTCGTAGTACAGGATCCGCTGGCAGTTGGGACAGAAATGGATCGCGTCGTATCTCTGGATCAGGTTGAAAAGCTGGGGCGGAATCCGCATCCTGCAACCCTGGCAGGTCCCCGCCTTGACCGCGACCACGGCGAAACCGCCGCGCCGATCGAAGATCACCTCGTAGCGCTGGCGCAGGCTGCTGTCGATCCGGGCAGCCAACTCCTCGCGCTCACGCCGGCGCGCCTCGATCCGCGCGCGCATCTGCTCGATCTGATCGGCCACTTCGCGCTGTGCACTTTTGAGTTCGGCGCGATCCTGCTCGAGCGCCTGCGAAAGTTCCTCCAGGCGGGCTTTGTTCTGCTCGCTGCCGTCCATCCGGGCCAGGAGTTCGGCCTCGATTCGCTGGTTGTTTTCCTTAAGCACCTCGACTTCGTGTCCCAGCGCCTGCAACTCACGTTCATTTTTGATCAGGCTAAGACGCATGCGCTTGTTCCTGATCTGGACCTCGCCTTCCGCCAGCGTGCGTTCCAACTCACGCCGGGCTAGCGCGCTGTCGCGTTCGGCGCCACTGAGTTGATCCAGTTCGGCGGCTTTGCGTTCGACGCGCGCCTGCAAGTCGTCCACCCGGGCGCTGATTTTCGATAGCTCCCGCTCCTGCGAGCGAAGTTCCTGGTCAATCGCCTGCAGGGCGGCGAGCCGTTTTATCTCTTCCCGCAATTCGACCTCCATTGACTAAAGGTTGGCTTGTCGAGCTTGCCGTTAACCGGCGGCATTTTAGGAATGGGCCCACCAGGATTTGAACCTGGGACCAGCCGGTTATGAGCCGGCAGCTCTGAACCAAGCTGAGCTATGGGCCCACGAGAAGGCATTGGCAGTACTTCATCCTACCAGTTCGGGCGCCACTCTTTAAGTGGCCATGGCAATCATTTGATCGCTAAACGCACACTCCTAGCTGCGCGCCAATCGCAACTTCTGGCGCTCGCGCGCCAGCAGGACCGCCTCCTGCGCGGTTTGCGTTTGCGCTTCGATTCCAAGCTGTTCACGAGCCCCACGCACCCGCTCCTGCATCTGTTTCTCTCGGCGCACCAAAGCCAGTGTGCGCTGATACTCGCCAAGAACGAAGCGCGCTTTTTCGGGACTTTCCAGCATCGGATCAATCATCCGGGCGCTCACAGCGCCCTGCTGATCGGGCGGCAGCCGCTGCGCGATGAGCGCCGCTGCAGACTGTCTGCCGCTGCCGCAAATCTCCTCCACGACCGCCGCCAGAGTACGATCTTCGAAGTCCGGCAGAACACGGCTGGCGAGGATCTCATCGCGCAAATCGGGATACGCAATAGCAATTGCCAGTACACCATATTCGGCGATCGCTCGGCGGCCGGTGGTTGGAGCCGCCGGCCGGTCGGCCCCAGGACGCGGCACGTTTGCCGCTCTGGCTTGGGTGCGGAGCAATTCCTCGCGCACACCCAGTATCTCCGAGGCTTTGCGCGTCAGCAGGTCAAATTCAAAAGCGTTGTCCACCAGCTTGAGCACTTCCGCCACGTGCTCGGCGGCGCGGGCGCGGCCGGAGAGCGAATTGCCAGCGCCGGCAGCCTCGCTGCGGACAAAATAATCGACCAGCAATTCGGCGGAATCGATCATCGCGGCGAAGCTCTGCGCGCCGCGCTCCCTGATCAGCGTGTCGGGATCGAATCCCTGCGGGATGAAAATTCCGCGGCCCAGCAGACCCGCTTCCAAAAAGGTGCGCAAGGACCGAACCGACGCGCTGTGTCCCGCCTTGTCGCCGTCGAAGCAGGCAAACACGTTGCGCGTATAGCGGCCCAACAACCGCAGTTGATCCACGGTCAGCGCTGTGCCCAGACTGGCGACAGTTTCCCTGAATCCGGCCTGCGCCAGCGCAATTGCGTCGATATAGCCCTCGACCACAATGGCGCGATCGGCTTTGACAATCGCGGCGCGCGCCTGCGCCAGGCCATAAAGGTTGCGCGATTTCGAATATAGCGGCGATTCGGGCGAGTTGATGTACTTGGGCAGGCTGCTGTCAAGCACGCGTCCCCCAAACGCAATCACGCGCCCGGCGGCGTCATGGATCGGAAACATCAGCCGCGCCCGGAACATATCGGACGCCTGCGAACCTGTGCCCTTGACCACGCCTATCCGGATGCCTGCTTCGAGCAGCCCGCGCTTGTTTAATGCGGCGGTCAGGGAGCCGCCCGCAGGAGCAAAGCCGAGCTTGAAAGCCTTGGCGGTGGCGGTGTCGATTGCGCGCCTTTTCAAATATTCGCGCGCCGCAAGGCCGGCCTTGTCTTCCCACAGCACGTGAGCGAAGAACTCGCTCGCGACTTCCGCCGCCCTGAGCATCGCTTCCCGCTCCGCCAGGGCACGCGGATCGCGCTGGCGTTCCTCGGCAAGGGTGATTCCATAGCGGGCGGCCAGCGCGCGCACCGCTTCCGGAAACGTCGCCCCCTCCATCCGCATGATGAAGCTGAATACGTTGCCGCCTACGCCGCATCCGAAACAGTAAAAGAATCCCTTTTCGCGGTTGACCGTGAACGACGGCGTCTTTTCGCCATGAAACGGACACAGCCCGACAAAATTGCGTCCCGCCCTTTTAAGCCGCACGTGCGCGCCAATTATCTCGACGATATCGGCGCGGCTGCGCACCTGTTCGATCTGTGTATCGTTCAACGCCATCGCCGCCGACAACCTGGCTCCGCCTTCTCCTCAGCCATCAACGCCGCCAGCCGCGCCGGATAGTTGGTCATGATGCCGTCAACGCCCAGCCTGATCATTCGGCGCATCCGTGCGACGTTATCGATCGTCCAGACCAGCACTTTGAATCCCTCGCGATGAGCCTTTTCGACCAGCGCCGCGCTTACCAGGTCATAGCGCGGATGGACGCTGACGGCATTGAGGCGCGCCGCCGCTTGCAGCATCGCGTCCCCGCGCCGGTCGGTCAAAACACCCAGGGGAAGCGCAGGATCGATTTTGCGCGCCGCCGCCAGCGCGTTCCAGTCGAAGCTGGAAACAATCGTGTCGCCGACGACATCATAGGCTTGCAACAACCGGCATACCTCGGCTTCCACCGCCGCGCCTTTGAGTTCCACGTTAAGCGCGCATTTGCCCCGGGTCAGCTCGATAACTTCGGCCAGCGTCGGGACACGTTCTCCGGCAAACCGAGCGCCGAACCTCCGTCCCGCATCAAGGCGCCGAATCTGCTCCAGGCTCATCGAGGCAACGGCGCCGCGTCCGTCAGTAGTTCGATCGACGCTGTCATCATGAATCACAACCGCGGCGCCATCACAGGTCAACTGGACGTCCAATTCGCACATCTGCGCGCCGGCATCGATCGCGGCCGAAAACGCCCTCAGCGTGTTTTCCGGAAATTCACCGCTGGCCCCGCGATGAGCGATATTGAGCAACCTGACCCGACCCTCACTGTGAATGGCGACCTGCCTTTGATTAAACCTTTCGTATGAGTCTCCACGCAAACGGCGCGGCGCCCTTTTTTGAACAATGATTTCTCTTTGGCTTAAGGAACAAGACAGGAGCTTTCCTGAAAGGAGACCGGACCGCAAAGGCCCTCTGCCTCAATGGTGTCACGCACGTGAACCAAATACTGATTTTCGCATCAGGCTTAGGTTTGCCGGCGCAATCGGCTATCATGTGCGATTACAAATGGCCGTTCACAAATCCGGTTCACCGCCGAATTCCTTTGTTCAGGCCAACTTCCGCGTTCCTGCCGGTCTGGCCGATGAAGCCGCGGGGATCCTGACCGCTCGGGGCGCGATCGGATGCTCCGTTAAATGGACCCATAAAATCAGCCGCTCCCCGCGCTCGCCGCTGACTTTACAGGCTTATTTCAAACGGCTTTCAGACCAGCAACTCAAAGCTCATCGCGCCGCACTGGACGCCGCCGGGATGCTCGATTCATCGGGTTGCGCGCCGGCTCCGGTCGCGCTCGTCGATCCCGGATGGGCGGCGATGTGGAAGGCGCGCTTCAAGCCGCTTAAGGTTGGGCGGCGGCTGGTAATTGTGCCGCCGTGGGAAAGTGCGCAGCTGGCGCCAGACCGTATCCCGATTGTGATCGATCCGGGACAGGGCTTCGGCACGGGCCATCACGCGACCACACGGTGCACCCTGATAGCGCTGCAAAACGAATGCAGCCGGCACAATTTCGACCGCGGCCTCGACGTGGGATGCGGCTCGGGCATTTTGAGTTTGGCGATGGCGCGGTTGGGTGTCAGGCAGGTCGCGGCTGTCGATAAGGACCCGCTGGCGCTGGACAATGCGCGCCACAATGTCGAGCTGAACCATTGCGCGCAGGTGATCCGCTTTTATCCCGCTGCTTTGCCACGGCTGCGCCGTCCCTTTCCACTGATTACCGCCAACATTCTGTCCTCGGTCCTGATTTCGATGGCACCCCATCTGATCCGGCTGCTCGCGCCCGGCGGTCGCCTGATCCTGTCGGGCATTCTCAAGCGCGAGGCCGCGGACGTGATCGCTCATTACCGTCCGCCGCTGCGCCGCTTGCGCTCCTACGCGCAAGGCGGTTGGATCACGCTGGTTCTCGCGCGGTCGCAGTAAGATGGGTTCGCTACCGCCGCGCTTTCGAATCGACAGTGCCGCCGTGAGCGGAAAAACCGCGCGGATACAGGGCGCCGAATTGCACCATCTGCGCGACGTAGCGCGCCTGCGCACCGGCGATGGCATCGCCATGGTCGATGAGCGCGGGCGCCGCTACGCCGGACGCATCGTTTCGGTCGACGCGGACTCGGCGCTCATCGGGATCGATCACGTCGAGGAGCCTCGCGCCTCATCTCCGCTGATAATTGCGCTGGCGATCATAAAGGGTCCGCGGATGGACGTGGCGATCGAAAAGGCGGCCGAATTAGGCGCCACCCACTTATGGCCGCTGCATTGCGCGCGCTGCGTGGCGCGCGACCCCGGTCCCGAGCGGCTCGCCCGATGGCGCCGGTTGGCCTCGGCGGCATGCAAGCAGAGTCTGTCCGTCCGTCCGATGGAAGTCAGCGCGCCGATGGAATTCCGGGAACTGCCGGCGCGCGCGCCCGACGGAGTCCTGCGCGTGATTTGCCGGGCCGGCGCGCCGCCATTATCGTCAGTCCTCGGCAACGCCACCCGCGCCGGTATCCTGATCGTTTGCGGACCCGAGGGCGATTTTACCGAGCAGGAGGTCGCGGCTGCGGAGCAGGCCGGTTTCGTCCGCGCCGGTCTGGGCCGCAATCGCCTGCGCACCGAGACCGCCGCGATTGCCGCGCTGGCGATCGCGGCGCCGATTCTGGAGGCTTTGAGCTGAAGCCGAGCGACCCGAGCCGGCTCGCAGCGAACCGTGGCGCGACATACAATGGCGCCGCGCACCACGGGCGAGGCGCATAATGCCATGGCTGGACCTGATTACAAATTCGCTTTCATCATGGACCCCCTCGAGTCGGTACTGGTGGACAAGGACACCACCTTCGTCATGATGCTGGAGGCGCAGGCGCGGGGACATCAGATCTTTTTCGTCGGCCTCAAGGATATGTACTGCGTCGGATCGATGCCGCTGTGCCGGGCTACCCGATGCGAGGTCAGGCGCGCGTCGGATCATTATCGGCTGCTCGATGGGGGTGTTGAGATGCCGCTGGACGCCTTTGACGCGATCTTCATGCGCAAGGACCCCCCGGCCGACGCCAACTATCTGTACGCAACGATGCTGCTCAGCCTGACCGACAGCCGGCGCACCTTTGTGATGAACAGCCCCAAGGGATTGCGGGAGGCGAACGAAAAGCTTTATCAACTGAACTTTCCCTCGGTCATCCCGCCGACCCTGGTCACCTACGAAATCGATCGGCTCAAGCGCTTCATGGACGAGCAAGGCGGCGAGATGGTGATTAAGCCGCTCGATGGCCACGGCGGAGAAGGAGTGTTCGTGCTGGTGCGCGGCGACCGCAACCTCAACGCGATCCTTGAGACCGCCACCCAGTTCGAAAAGCGTCCGATTATGGCCCAGCGCTACATCCCCGAAGTCCGCAAAGGCGACAAACGTCTGATCGTGCTCGACGGCGAACCACTGGGATGTACGCTGCGGGTGCCGATGGCGGCGGAGCATCGCGGCAATATCCATGTCGGCGGCACCTGCGTGAAGGCCGAGGTAACCGCGCGCGACCGTGAAATCTGCCGCGTGCTCAGGCCGCGCCTGCAACACGACGGCCTGTACTTCGTCGGCCTGGACATCATCGGCGATTTTCTGACCGAGGTGAACGTCACCAGCCCTACCGGCGTCCAGGAGATCAACCGGCTTGACGGCGTCAAGCTGGAAGAACAGGTGATCGATTTCGTGGAATCACGAGTCGCCGCCCTGCCGCTGCATCACAACAATTAGCCTGAAGTCCGGAGACGGCCCGCCCTGCGCAGTAAGGGTCAGATTCTGGCCAGCACGTCGTTGGCTATTTTTTCCAAATCGCGGGTGATTTGCTGCAGGTCGCGGCTGAAGAAGATGCCCGTGGTGATACGGGTGGCGCCGAGGTCCTGGGCCTGTTTGACGCCGTCGAGCGTGGGCTGCGCCGGGTAGCAGAACTCAATTTCGTTGGGATTGCGGCCGATCCGGGAGCATTCCTCGCGCACCTTTTTGAACAACTCGCCGATCTCCGGAACGGGCACCGGCAGATAGCCGTCGCCCAAACGGGCGGCGCGCCGAATCGCGGCCGGCGAGACGCCGCCGACAAAGATCGGCACCCGCTTGTTGACCGGCTTGGGAAACGCGTGGACCGGACCGAATTTGAACTGGGTGCCGTGATAGCTGGCCGGATCGTCGCGCCACAGCACGCGCATCGCTTCGATCGCCTCGTCGGTGCGCTTGCCGCGTTTGTGATAATCGACGTTGAGCGCGTCGAATTCCTCTTTGAGCCATCCCGATCCGATGCCGAGGATTACCCGCCCCCGGGATAACACGTCCAGCGTCGCGACTTCCTTGGCCGTATAAAGCGGATCGCGCTGGCCCAGAATCATTATATTAGTGGCGAACTTGATTTTGGTCGTGACCGCCGCGGCCGCCGCCAGCGTCAGCAGCGGATCGGGAAACGGCATCTCCTCGTCGTTGGTGGGCAGCTTGCCATCGGCCGAATAGGGGTAATGGGTACTGTAGCCGTGCGGAATCACGGCGTGCTCGGGAATCCAAATCGATTCAAAGCCCAGACGGTCGGCTTCCCTGGCGTAATGCAGAAGCACTTCACGTTCAAAAGGCATCGGTTTTACAAAGAACCAGCTCAATCCTACTTTCATGGCTTCACCTTACCCCAGCCGCGGCGATGTGGCCGCAACCATAGCCTGTTTCACCTGATTCCCGCCAGCGCCATCACCGTTTTCATATCCAGGTGCCGCTCGACCGCGTCGGCCATCAGATCGTAGGCGCGCTCGCGCACAGACGTGAAATCCTCAAGCGTGCTTTCCGTCCTCGGCGCCAATCCTTTCGCGGCGCGGACGAGGTCTATAAAGCGCCGGCGCAAGGGTGCCGCGTCGAACACCCCGTGCACCGACGTGCCCATCACGCGCTCCTGGGGCGACCATGCGCCTTCAAGCTCGTTGGTGTTCACACCCTCGCGTTGCGTAATCCGCAACAGGGGTTCGGCGGCGGCAGCCCGCCTGACGCGTCCGGCATGAATCTCGTAACCTGAAAGGCCGACATCCCAGGCCAGATGGGTGGCGCGGACGCGCGCGGTAATCTTTTCGCGCGCGAAGCTGGTTTCGACCTCGAGCAGGCCCAATCCTGCGGTTATCGGAGTTTTGGACTCGACGGCCAGATCGTCGATGATGCAGGTGCCCAACATCTGGTAGCCGCCGCACACGCCAATCGTCCAGCCGCCGCGTCGGCGATGGCGCATCAGGTAATCCTCCCAGCCCACCTGCCGCATCCATTGCAAATCGGCAATCGTGCTCTTGGAGCCGGGGAGGATCAGGAGGTCCAACTCAGGCGCGGTCTGAGGATCGGTCAGGTAATGCAACCGCACGTCCGGCTCCGCTTCGAGTGGGGCAAAATCGGTGTAGTTGGAAATGCGCGGAAATCGCACCACGCCCGCCGTGATGTCGGCATCGGAATTGCCCGGCTTGGCCGCGCCGTCGAGCGACGCGCTGTCCTCCTGCGGGATGCGCAGATCGGGAAGATAGGGCAGCACGCCCACAACCGGCACGCCGGTTTTGCGCTCCAGAAGCTCCAGTCCGTCGCCGAGCAGGCGCAGGTCGCCGCGGAACTTGTTGATGATCAGGCCTTTGACGCGGGCTCGCTCCGCCGCCGCCAGCAGCGCGACGGTGCCGTAAAGCGACGCGAACACCCCACCCTTGTCGATATCGGCCACGATCAGCACCGGCGCATCCGCCATCTCGGCGATCGCCCAGTTGACCATATCACGATGGCGCAGGTTGATTTCGGCCGCGCCGCCCGCCCCTTCGATCACTATAACCTCGAATTCTCGCGCCAAGCGGGCATAACTTTCCTGGATTTCCGGCCAGGCCTCGGTGCGATAGCGCTCGTAGTCCATCGCGTGCATGTGAAACCGCGCTCGTCCCCGGATTACAACCTGGCATCCCATTTCGCTCTCGGGTTTGAGCAGCACCGGATTCATATCAACGTCGGGCTCAAGGCCGCATGCCTGCGCCTGCACCGCCTGCGCGCGCCCGATCTCTCCGCCCGCACACACGGCGGCATTGTTGGACATGTTCTGCGCCTTGAATGGGGCGACACGGAGTCCCTTCCGATGCAGCGCGCGGCCAAGCGCCGTCACCACGACGCTTTTGCCCACGTCCGAAGCAGTCCCCATGACCATCAACGGTTTGGCGCTCATGAAGGTTTAGTAGCGAGCAGAGCGTGGTGAGGGAAGAGGCGCAAGGAGAAAGGGACGAGGAGTGAGAGAACAAAAAACAGAAATGAGAAAAAGAGAACAGAGGCGGGCCAAAAGGAAATGCGCGTTGCAAACTGTTTGGGTTCGGCCAGTGTCACAGTTGTTGCGGTGCTTTTTTTTAGAAATCGGAATTGTAATGCTCCGCTGAAAAAGCGCCGCACGCGACGACTCTCTCCTTTAATCCCTTTCTCCTCCAGGAGGAAATCCTGCTCTTCCCTCGGTCCCTTTTCCTATCCACTCACAAAATCGGTTGCAGCACGCGGGCCACGCACTCGTGCAGTCTTTCAATCAGGCCGCGATGCTGCCATTGTTCGAGCGTGATTTGGCGGGCACTTTCCATGTCGTTGCGGAACATCAAATCCATCTGCTGGCCGAAGGAATGGCTTAGAATGATGGCGTCAACTTCGTTGTTGCGCGCGAGACTCCACCAGTCCAGGTTCGAGCTTCCGACCGTTGACCATACATGGTCGATGGTGGCGGTCTTGGCATGCAACATCCTGCCTCGCCATTCGTAGATTTTCACCCCCGCCTTGAGCAGGCCGTCATAGTGGGAGCGCTGCGCGGAAAGGATCAGCGGTTCGTCGGTCTGGCCGGGCAGGAGCAGGCGCACATCGACGCCGCGACGCGCCGCGCGCTCCAGCGCGTGCAGGATCTGATCATCGGGGGCGAAGTAAGCATCGGTGATATACACGTTGGTTTCGGAATAGACGATTGCTGAAATCAAGGTCACGTAAATCACGCTGAATCGTTCGGGAACGCTGCCGACCACCTGGACGATATCCGTGCCCTGCCATCCAATTTTGGGAAAGTAATTGCGCGGGCGCAGGGGAGGGCCTTTCTGATGCCGCCACTCGTCGATGAACAAGTGTTGAAACTCGGCGACGGCGGGACCGGTTACCTCGACGTCGGTATCGCGCCAATACTGCAGCGGCGCCCGTTCTTCGCTGGTGTGAAGGCCGCTGGCATACACTTCGGAGATATTGATGCCGCCGGTAAACGCGATGCGCCCGTCGACCACCAGCATCTTGCGATGGTCGCGATGAGTCGGCATCCAGGGAATATTGCCGGCCAGCGGATCGATCGGACGGTATTGCAGTATGGCAATTCCGCTGCGACGCATGCGGTCAAAGAAACTCGAAGGCGTGTTCAGGCTCCCGAAGCTGTCGTAGATGAGGTTGACCTGGACGCCATGCTGTTGGCGTTCGATCAGGGCGTCGGCGAATTCGTTGCCTATCGCGCCGTCGGAAAAGATGTAGGTTTCCAGATTGATGCTGTCGCGGGCGCCGCGGATAGCCTTGAGCATCTCCCTGTACGTGGACCCGCCGTTCTCCAACAATGTCACACTGTTGCCGAGCACAAGCGGGGTATCTGTAAGCGCCTGCTGGAACTCCAAATCGCGCTTGAGTATGTCGGTCGGGACCTTCTGGCTGGCTTCGAGCCGATCAATCACCCGCTGCGCCTGTTTTGCGGTCAAGGGGCCGTCAGGACCAACCATCCTGGGATGCTCGAGGTAATAGACGCTGGCGCCGATATATGTGCGCGCGCTGGGAATAGTCCCGCAACCGCCAACCAGCATCGCCGCCAGCAACATGACGGCCCGGATCAAAGCCCCTGACTCTGGACGCCGAGGGTCCGGCGTGAACGAAGCCATGTAACAGGGAGTGGGAAGCAAGCCGAAACTGTTTCCGATCGGAGCGGTCTTTACCCTCACCCGATCTGATCTGAGACTCAGGCTCCAATATCGATAGTACTAACTTTCGCCGCGATTACGGAAGCGTTTTGCTCAAAGGGAAGAGCTCGACGAGCGGGGCCGCCCTCTCACGGACCAAAAGAAGGGGAGGCGCATCGGCGCCTCCCCTTCTTACTTGACGCACGAGAGCTCAGGCGGCTTTGGGCTTGCGGCCGTTGCCGTGCGCCGCTTCTTTGTCCTTGCGGACGATGAAACGCTGGTCGAGCTGGCCCATTTTCTCGACCACTCCGCCATACTCCAATTCGCTGTAGGGGAGCATCGCCGGACCCGAGAAGCCCTGGTTGCGAATCTCGGCGGCCTTTTGCGAGACGTTATTGCGCACCCAATCCCAGAACGGATGGTCGAAGGCGTCAACCGGTTCGGTGAACTTGCCTTCATGCACGCAGAAGGCCGCGCAGCTCACTACGGCCGGCCCATCAAAAAAGGAAATGGTCGAGTTCAGCTTGACCGGCATCAGCGGCCCATGATGGCTCCCGCGCATCGTGCCAGCCACGTAATGCCCGATCCGGTAGGGCGAGAGAAGTTCGCCGGTGGCGGGGAAATTGCCCTGGCTGCGCACCAACGCGACCGGATCGTCCTTGCCGGTATAGGTCCCGGCAATATTGTGCAGGCGCGAGGTGGAGACCACTGCGGCGATGTCGTTGTTGGCCCGGCTGCGCACCGATTCCACCACAAAGCGCTCGTTATCCCGCAGCAGGCAGGCGATATCGTAAAGCTCCTCGGGCGCGTTCAATTCAATCACGCGGTCGCCCTCGGTGTGGTTGACGTCCATGATGGTGAAAGTGAAGCCCTTGGCCATCTTGGGCGACAGCAACAACCCTGCGCAATGCATCGGATCGCAAAACGCGAGATAAAGAGGCAGGTTGTAAGCGCCGGGATCGGTCTTGTCGGCAGCAAAGAACAGGAACGGTTCGTTGGGTCGCTCCTCAAATTCCATCTCGCAGGAAGCCGGACCGAGCCCGCGCACATTGCCCGAAAAGGCGTCCTTCAGCAGATCCTGGCCGGCGCCGTACAGCCCCTGTTCCTTGGCCACTTTGGTTCCGGCCATGAAAGCATCCCAGGCCAGTTCATGGATTTTGGGGTCGTCCACGCCCCGGTCATGCGACATCAGCAGCGCGACGTCATCGCCAGTCGAGCTGACATAGACATCGAGAAGGAGCTTCTTGCCTTTCTCACGCACGAAGCGCTCGACGGTTTCCTTAAGCCGGGCGCTGGGCTTGATGTGGCCGCCGATCGAGCCGACATCGGCTTTGATTACAGAAATGGTCGTTTTCATCGCCGTTCCTCCAACGATTTGAGCGGGGCAAGCTTGTTCATGGCCTGTAGTTGATTATCCTTTTTCGCCGATTCTTGCCACAAAACTGGCGAGAAAATGTATCCTCGCCATCTGTTTCCTTTCTTATGCGCATGACGTTCGTGTATCGCATCGCGACTGGTAAGCTATCTCGAACAGGAGCCGCATCCTCCGCCACATCCGCCGGACTTTTTGCCCGGAGCGCCAAAGCTGTAGCCCAGTTTTTCCAGGTCAGCAGCACTGATCCATTGAAGCGGTTCGTTTATTTCGGCGTCGCAATCCACGCAACGTCGCGTCTCATTTCCTCCGCTATCGAGCGTGAGGTAGGTAAGCACATCCCCCTCGCAGGCCGCGCAGTGTGCGGTCGGAAAAGCGGCAGACTGGACTTCGGTGGCGCGCATAAGTTAAATGCGAAACATCTTGAAACCTGAGCGTTTATAGTAACTCATTTCATTTGGCAATCCCATCGATCATGTCAGAGGATTCCAGTGCCGCCTTCTCAACCGTCCGCGCGATCGACGGCTGCCAGGTAGGCCGCCATACCTTGAAAGTCACCGCGGTACGCCCGGTGCGCCCGCGCGCCGGATGGCTCTACGTCGATATCGCTCTGGCCACCGCCGAGGGCGAGACTTCCACCACCCATCTGGTGACGGGGATAGTGAGCGGGGGCGGCCGCGGCGTGAAACCATGGATGGAATGCCGCATTTTTCCCCAAGTCAGTTTCGGGCCAGACCGGACCATAGACGCGCGCGCGCTCGGGCTCGAAGCCGGTTTCATCAATCTGATGGGATCGCTGATCCCGCCGGGCGGCCATCTGATGATCGACTACGACAGCGGGGGCCAGGACCTCACGATGGCTGAATTGGCGGCGCGGGTACCACCCGCCTGCAGCTATCTCGGGGAGCTGATGTTCCGTGGCGGCTTTCGCGGCCAATTCAAGGATTGGTACTTCTCCGAGGGCGGCCACGAGGGACCGCGCAAACTGCAGGCCAACAAGTCGCCGAATCCCGATGCGCAACGCGAGTCGATCCGGGAACATATGCTGGTCCTGAGGCGATTTGTGCGCTGTCCGCTGCCCCAGGAAGAGCCGGAGCGCTCACGGATTGCGACTGCGGTCAAGCGCGCGCGCGGCTTAATCCGAGATTTCGGCCGCGCGCTGTCGCGCCGCTAGTTGGTTTCGGGAATATGCGCAGCTTCAAGTCAGCTCTCCCGATCGCGCTTGTTTTGACTGCCCTCGCAGGAATTTCACGGGCCGAAGATCATGTCCTGCGGCTGACGGGGACAATCGCGCTGCCTGGGATCAGCGGACGCATCGATCACATGGCCGCCACAACCGACGGCCGATCGTTATTTGTCGCGGCTTTTGGCGCCAACCGCGTGCTGCGCGTCGATACTGAGGGCGCCAAGGTCACCGGCGTTATCACCGGTATCAGAGCGCCGCAGGGAATCTGTTACCTTTCCAAATCCAACCGGATCGCAGTGGCGAGCGGAGGCGACGGCGAGGTGCGATTTTACACCTCGGACACGCTGCGTCCACTCGGAGCAGCGCGCGGGCTCCCCGACGCCGACAACGTCCGCTACGACGCGGACGCGAACCTGGTTTACGTCGGTTACGGCGAGGGGGCGTTGGCGGTCATCGATCCCGAGGCAGTCGCGGTAACCGCTGAAATCGCGTTGGACGGCCATCCCGAATCATTCCAGATCGAGAAGCACGGTACGCGCATCTTTATCAACGTTCCGGCGGCGGACGAAGTCGAAGTGTTCGATCGCGCCATGCGCCGGCCACCTAACGTATGGAAGCTGAAACCGCTGGCCGGGAATTTTCCGATGGCGCTGGACGAGGCAGGCCAGCGGCTGTACGTCGGCACGCGCAAACCTCCAGGAATCGCCGTGATGGAAACGGAGACGGGAAAGGTGATTGCGATTATGAGCGCCTGCGGCGACGCGGACGACCTGTTTTATCAGCCGCAAGGGAAGCTGATTTATGTGTCAGGCGGCCAGGGATGCGTCAACGTGTTTCGGCCGGCGCAAACCAACGACTATCAAAGGATTGACACGGTTAACACGTTTCCCAACGCGCGTACGTCGCTGCTGGTGCCGTCGGCGCATCGGCTGTTCGTCGCGGTACCGAAGCAACGGGGCCAGCGAGCGGAGCTCATGGAATTCACGGTCGGAGATAGGAGAAAAGCGAAATGAGTTTCGGGAGTTCTGCCAGGTTGGGCGGCCCTGCCCGTCTTCTGACTCTCATTTCCAGTTTCTCATTTTCTCTCTGCCCTAAATCAAGCCGGCACGCCTGGCCCATTGGTACTTGGCGCCCAGCACCGCCACCGGCAATTCGGTCGTATAGGCGTACGCCGGGATATTGTGATCGAACAGATGACGCGACGCTTCCTCCACCGCGACATCGCCCACCAATGACGCTACCACGGGCTTATTAACGCCTTTTGCCCGGTATTCCTCCACCACTTCGGCCACCAGATTCGCGAATACCATCGGCGGCGTAATGATTGTGTGCCAGTAGCCCAGGATCAGCGCATGAATCCGCTCATCCTCCAACCCCAGCGCGATAGTGTTGCGGTAAGTCGTGGGCGGCTCTCCGCCGGTAATATCCACCGGATTGCCTGACGCGCCGAAGGGTGGAATGAATTTTTTGAACGCCTCGTCCAGATCGGGCGGCATCGCCATCAGCTGCAGGTGCCAGTCCGTGCAGGCGTCAGCAAGCAACACCCCTGAGCCGCCGGCGCCGGTGATAATCACCACGTTTTCTCCCCTGGGCGTGGGCATCATCGGCAGGCACCGCGCAAACTGGAGCATATCGTTGAGGCTGCGCGCCCGCACCACGCCGCTTTGCCTGAGCACGTCCTCGTAAACCCGGTCGTCGCCGGCCAGCGCCGCGGTATGCGACCGCGCGGCCCGCGCGCCCATCGCGGTGCGTCCCGCCTTCAGCGCGATCACGGGCTTGCGCCTGGACACCCGCATCGCGGCCTCGGCGAATGCGCGGCCATCCTTGAGGTCCTCGAAGTGCATCGCGATCGCCTGGGTATGGTCATCCTGTTCGAAAAACGTCAGCAGGTCGTCCTCGTCAATATCAGATTTATTACCCAGTCCGACGATGGCCGAAACGCCCATGCGGGTGGAGCGGCTGAAGCCGACGATCGCCATCCCGACACCACCGCTTTGCGAGGAAAGCGCCACTTTGCCCTTGACGTCGTAGGGCGTGCAGAAGGTCGCGCACAGGTTTTTGGGCGTGTAGTAAAACCCGTAGATGTTCGGACCCATCAGTCGGATGTTATATTGGCGCGCGACTTTCACGACCTCGTCCTGGAGATCCTGATTGCCGGTCTCGGCAAAACCTGACGGGATCAGGACCGCGCCGGCGACGCCCTTCTCCCCGCATTCGGCCAGCGCCGCCGCCACCGCGCGCGCAGGAATCGCAAACACCGCCACATCGACACTGCCCGCGATATCCTTTACGCTGCGAAATGCCTTCTTTCCCAGGACTTCGTCGAGGCGCGGATGGATCGGGTAGATTTCGCCCTGGTATCCACCATCGATCAGATTGCGCATGACGGAGTTGCCGATCTTTCCGTCCTCGGCTGACGCTCCGATCACCGCAATCGAATCGGGGCGCATGATGCGGTTCATCGCCTTGAGGATTTCATCCTGACTGGGCCGGAAGGGCGCAGCGGGTGGATTGAAGTTGACGATGATGCGGACATCGGCGGCGACGGCGCCCTGTGGTCCGGCGAAGACCGGGTTGAGATCGATTTCGGAAATTTCGGGGAATTCGTGGACCAATTGCGAAACTGAACAGATCATCGAAGCCAGCGCGTCCTGATTGGCGGCGGCGGCGCCGCGCACACCACGCAAAATCTCGGCGGCGCGAATTTCGTTGATCATCGAAAGCGCCTCTTCGCGTCCGGCGGGCGCCAGGCGAAAGCTGACGTCATTGAGGACTTCGACCAGCACGCCGCCCATGCCGAAAGCGGCGAGCTTGCCGAAGCTCGGATCGGTAAGGGCGCCGACGATCACCTCGTGCCCTCCACCGATCATCTGCTGCACCTGCACGCCGAGTATGTGGGCATCGGGCGCGAATGATTTGGCGTTACCGATGATGGTTTTATAAGCAGCGCGGACTTCGGCGGCTTTGGTCAGATTGGCAATCACGCCGCCGGCCTCGGTTTTGTGCAGAATTTCGGGGGAAACGATTTTCATCACCACCGGATAGCCGATCTCGTCGGCAATCATGGCGGCTTGTTTGGCGGAAGTCGCGAGGCCTTCTTTGGGCACGGCGATCGAGCAGGCCTCGCACACGGTCCTGGCTTCAGGCGCGGTCAGCGAGGTGCGGCCCTGGGCCTTAACTGCGGCCAACACCTCTGCTATCGCGGTTTTGTTCATGTCAGCGCTCCTCGATATGCGATTCGGGGCGGCGCCCCGGTTTCAGGCTGGTTGGCCACCCCGCAACTGCGCAATCGGTGGCGTCACAGCAGTCCAACTCTTAAGCAACATAACGACAAAGGCGGGATTGTCGCAAATCCATGCTCCGCTGGCCCGCGCGCGTAACCAAAGCGTTTTCGTCAGAGAATTGGGACCTGACAGGTTCAATGCTCGGTCGGCGGAGAGACCAGCGCCAGAACGCCCGAATACTGCAGCAGCCGCGGCGCCGACGCATGCGGCCCGAGCTCGAAGCCGGAAAAGAATCCCGCGATCGGCACGCCGGGGAAATGGCGGCTGATGTAAGCGCTGTCGTGATCGCCAATGGAGTAAAGCCTGCTGCCTCGCGATACGCAGTTGAAGTACAAACCGAAGACCGGCGGATTGCGCACTCCGCGCTCCATATGTTCAAGCATCAGCTTCAGGTCATCGCGCGCGCCTTCCTCGTCGCGCAGCGCAAATCCCACCAGATCACCAGGGTCAGGGCGGCACACGGTAGCGATCAGACCCCGTGCCTCGTCAAAACCGATCAGATGGCGGATCAGATAACGGCCATGTTCGAGCCGCTGCGCCTGGGGCTCGAGCCCCATCGCCAGATAGACCATCGTCGCAGCGCGGCGCAGGTCGCCGGCCAGCGGACCAATAGTCTGTTTCAGCACCTCCAGGGCGGGCTGTCCGTCCAGCTCGATCAAGATGTTGTTGTGAACAGCGGTCACGCGCCGCGGACGGCCGATCAGGCGGCATCCCAATGAAGCTCTGGCATTTATTTCGAAATCGCCGGCAAACAGCATCCCGGAAACCGCGTTGGTGCTGACCGCGTCGCCGCACAGCGCGAAAGTCTCGCCGCTCATGCCGTCTTCGCTGGCGCCGCCGCCGACGACGGTAACGCCGGGCAGTTCGCGCTCGAGCGCCTCCAGGAACGGCTCGGGATTGATATTGTAGGAATCCGGAAACAGACAGAGCAGATTGGCGCGGTCCAATCCCGGGCGGACCGCCTCGGCCACTTCGACCGCGGCCTGCGCCTCGCGGCCTTTGAGGCCCGGTACGAAGACCCGCCGCGCGCTGATTCCGCCTCCGACCGTGAGCACAGCGACCGCCGGACCGCTTTCGATCTCGCGCCCGCAGGCAATCACGCCGCTGGCGCCGCACCCGGCGACCTGCGCCGTCTGCGCGCGTTCGGCGACCGCCCGCATCAAGGGACGGAATGCCGCCGTATGCGTGCTGCTGGCGAAACAGACTGCCCCGTCGGCAACTCTCAGCCCGGCCTGGGCCAGCGCCTGCGTGGTGGCTTCATCGGCGGCGGCCGCCGGATCGATGGCGGTGGAAAATCCAACTCCTGCGCGTAGCATAGTAATACCTCATTGGCCACCCATGATTCGCAGCAGCTCCACCATCCGTTCAATCCCGTTGCGCAGCGTCTTGACCGCGATCCTCTCGTTGGCGTCGCGCTCGGCCGCCTGCTGCTGTCCGGTCAACTGGATGGGCACGAAACCGTAAGTCACCAGACCGCGCTGGCGGAAGTAATGACTGTCGTTGAAATCAGGCAGCATCGACGCCACCACCGGCGCGTCCTTGTCCTTGCGTCGCGACAGGGCAAGGATTGCGCTCATCAGTTCGCTGTGATCGGGCGAAATCATGGTCGGCACGCTGAGCAGCGTGTCGATGGCTATTTTATCATCGCTGATTTGCTCGCGTATTGCTTTGATGAACGCGTCGGCGTTTTCGCCGGGCAGCAAGCGGCAGTCGATTTCGGCCGCGGCAGTGGCAGGAATGACATTGGTTTGGTAACCCGCGTTGAGGATCGTGGGGGCAATCGTATCCCGCACCATCGCGTTGTTCTCCGGCGCGGCCACGAACTGTTTGGCGAAATCGGCATCGGCCAGGGCCTGGCGCAAATCGAGCAATCTGGGCTGATTCTCGAGCGCCGCCAGGCTGTGGTAATAGTCCTGCACCAGCGGCAGGATTTTCAACGGCGGCTGGTACTCGATCAGTTTTTGCAGTGCGGTCACCAACCGCGTGACCGGCGTCTGCGCCGGCGGCACCGCGGCATAACCGGCGCTGCCGGTTGCGGTCAGCCGCAGCCACAGCGGGCTTTTTTCCGTAACCGCCACGCTGTAGAAAAGGTGGCCCTGGATGGTGCGCAATCCGCCGCCCTCGCCCAGCACGTAGCCCGCGTCCCTGTAAAGATTGGCCTGATGCGTGGTCAGCCATTGCGCTCCGTATTTGCCGCCGAGTTCCTCGTCACCGGTGGCGATAAACAAGACGTCGCGGTCGAGCAGGATGCGGGCGCGCTTGATCGCCAGCATCGCCATCAGATCGATAACCCCCGGCCCTTTGCCGTGCAAAGCGCCGCGGCCCCAGATTTCGCCGTTCTTCACTTCGCCCGACAACGGCGGCACCTTCCATTCCCTGGGATCGGCTGGCGCTACATCCATGTGACTTAGCAGGATCAGCGTCTTGCGATGCTTGCCGATACCGCGCAGACGCGCCGCCACGATTCCACGTCCGGGGGCGGGCTCGAATACCGCGGCGGGGATGCCGTCGGTGAGGAATTTCTCCTTGAGCATTTTCGCCGCGGGCAGCTCATTGCCGGGCGGATTGGTGGTGTCGATTTTGATGTAGTTGGAAAGGAGGTCAGTCGCCTCGGCGGTAATTGCATCCCAATCAAAACTTTTAGGTTCGGCCCGTGCCTGCACCGCTATGAGCAAAAGGCAGACAAGCGCGGCGAGCAGGACGCATCTTTTCCAGCTCAACACTTCCACCATTCGGCCTCCGGTCCCATCTGGCGCAATTGTAATCCAGAACCGGGGCTGTCTTACAAATTGGAAATAGCAACCAATGCGCTGCATCAGCGACACTTCGGCGCGGAAAGTATGCGCCGAAGCGTCGTGCTAAGCTCATCACCGGAGTTTTCGATGGCACCGGACAATGGAATCGCTGCGGCGTCTCGCAGAGTTGGCTTGCCAGGCAAATTGCGCCGTCCTGACTCGCCTCGCGCAAAAACGGTGGGCCCATTCAACGCGCGGGCGGCAGGAGCCGCGATCAAGATCCTGCGGCGCGAGGCTGCCGATTGGAACGCGCCGGTACTCAACCTGATTTCCGCCGAGCACGGGGATCCGTTCAAAACGCTGATTGGATGTATCCTGAGCCTGCGCACCAAGGACCAGACTACGGCCATCGCCGCGGCGCGGCTGTTCTCGATTGCCGATACTCCGCAGCGGGTCCTGACAATGGATGCGGAAGAACTGGCCAAAGCCATTTATCCGGTGGGCTTTTATCGCACCAAGGCCCGCGTCATCCGGGGCATCTGCCGCGACCTGATCGAACGCTTCGATGGACGGGTGCCGGATCGAATCGATGACCTGCTGACGCTTAAGGGCGTGGGGCGCAAGACCGCCAACCTGGTGGTGACGCAGGCCTTTCGCAAACCCGGCATCTGCGTCGACACCCATGTGCATCGGATTTCCAATCGATGGGGCCTGGTGCGCACCAGGACTCCCGAGCAGACCGAGCAGGCGCTGCGCAAGGTCCTGCCCCGCCGCCATTGGATCGAGATTAACGGCCTGCTGGTGGCGTTCGGTCAGACCATCTGCCAGCCGGTGTCACCGTTTTGCTCGCGATGCTCGTTGGAGCGGCGATGCCCGAAAATCGGCGTCGCGCGCTCGCGCTGACCCCGGACGAGCGCTCACGCAATCAGAACAGCCAGCCGATCGTGCCTTTGATAAAGCGGCCCTTCCAATCCTGGGTCGTTCCGAAACCGAAGCCGAAATTGAATTCAAGCCGGGGATGAAGATACAGGTTGACGGAAGGCACGACGAACTCCTGTTGTTGTGCCAGCGGATAGAAATCGCTGAACGGACCCTGTTCGCCGTAATACTCCAGCGAGGGTTCCAGCCAGCTCCAGCTTCCGTGCAGCCGGTAGCTGAGCTGCGCGGCGGGTTCGAAACTGAGACCTGCGTGAGTGCCCGGGCCGCTGAACTGCTTTTCGATCGCCGGATTGGCGGCGAAGAAAAAGCCCCCGAACGTGCCCTGGATTATCGGCATGAATTCGAGGTTTAACGGATCGCTAACGGCAGCGCGCCGCATGTACTGGAGCTCGATATTGCCGCCCAGTTCAATCGGCCATGATTCGGTCAGCGGAATCGCAAAATGCACTTTGGTACGCGCGCCCGCGTACTGGTAGCCGGGAGAATTCAGGCGGGCAGTGCACAGGTATTGCCCGATTTCGACGTACGGCAGCAGCCCGTAACTGAGTTCGAAGGTATTGTGGATCTGGTAAAGCGGAAAATTGGAGCGCGACTGTCTCCCAGTCGCCGACAGCACCGAACTGGAATGCAATTCAGCAAGCAACTGACCCTCAGGCGCGGTGTCGACGGTATAGATCTGCAGCTCATAGAAATCAGTGGCCATAACCGCAGGCACGTTCGCGATAACTAACGCGAGTGCAAGGCATAAAAGCGTTCGCCTTATCAGCCGCATACCGATTGCTGTTGCCGTACAGCGTGAGAAGATAACCTGCGGGCAAAGAGCTCACAACCGGAGCTGGAAAAACGGCGTCGCCCACAGCGAGGCGTACATTGGTCCGTCGGGGAGTCAGGCGATGAAACAACGCGACGCGATTAAGATGACAGAACAGGAAGCAATCGCGTTCCTGCATGAGGGGATGAGAGAGATGTGGCCCATGTTTCTGGCCACCAACGGTCCGGGCGGATACCCGCACATAGTATCCATGGGATGGATATACCGAAACGGCCGAATCCTGTTTCAGACCTATGGCAAATCACAGAAGATAGTTAATCTGCGCCGGGATCCGAAGGCAGCGGTCATTTTGGAAGCCTCGCCGTATGGAGAAACGGGCGGCTTTGAGCATCGGCGGCTCAGAGGTCTGATGATTCGCGGAGTCTGCGAGCTGGACGACAACCCGCAACGCGTCGTGGAGGTCCTGACTGCGATGTGGGAAAACGGCGCCGCACGCAGTCTGCGTCTGGGAGCGCGACCCGAGAGACAACTGCTTGATTTCGTCAAGCAGCGGGCACACAAACGAATCGCGATCTCTTTTATTCCGCAGAAATGGGCGAGTTGGGACCACGGCAAACTCGCGCCGGACACCTATTGAACGGGGCGCAGACCTGATCCCGGCGCTGGCGCTCAAAAGTATGGCCGCGTTATATGTCGCTCAGTCTTTTCGTGGGAGGCATCGAGGATGGCCGGCAAGATTCGTTTCGGCATTAACCTGGAATTTCGCAATCCGCCGCAGTTCTATCGCGACCCGACCAGGCTTTACGAAGAAATCATCGAGCATGTGGTTTGGGCCGAAGGTTTGGGTTACGACTACATTTTTCTGACCGAGCATCATTTCACCAACGACGACTGGGCGCCGTCGCCGATGATGCTGCTGGCGGCGATCGCGGCCCGCACCCGGCGCGTGCGGCTGTCCACCAGCATCATGCTGTTACCGTTTTACCATCCGGTGCGCCTGGCCGAAGACGGGGCCGTGCTCGATATTCTCTCGGGCGGACGTTACGAATTGGCGGTCGGACTGGGCTATCGGCCTGAAGAATTTGGCGGCTACGGGATGCGGCTGATTGACCGCAGCCGCCGCGCCGATGAGATGCTGGAGATTATCCGCCGCCTGTGGGACGGCGAAACGGTCAATTTCAAAGGCAAATTCTTCCAGGTCGAAAACGCCCGCCTGACGCCGCGGCCGGTGCAACAGCCGCGCCCGCCCATCATGGTCGGCGGCTATGCGCCCAACGCCGTCAAGCGGGCGGCGCGGATGGGCGACGGGCTGGTCGGCGTCACGCCGCAGACCTACCAGATCTACGTCGATGAGCTGCGCCGGCTGGGCAAGGATCCGGCCAAAGCCCGGATCATCGGCGGGGGCGGCGCGTGGGTTTTCTGCTCCAACGATCCGGAGCGGATGTGGAATGAGGTCGCGCCCTACTGCATGCATTCGGCCAATACCTATGCCGGATGGATGAAGACCTGGAACACGCCGCCAGCCTATACCGCCGCGCGCGACCTCGAGGAATTCAAAAAAAGCCGCCAGCTAAGGGTGGTATCAACCGAGAAGATGGCCGAGCACGTCCGCAGGCAGATCGAATTCAACCATTGCGACACGTTCTTTTTCATGGGCAACGAAGGCGGATGCCCGATGCCGCTGATGCGCGAGCACATCGAACTGTTCGCCACCAAGGTCATGCCGCAGTTCCAGTGATTTGCGCAATTGCTGATGGATAGGCTAAACAATCGTTCCACGTTATACTGGAGCCGATTCAGTGGGGCGCCGGCTCGCCCAACGGTGTTAAGCGGCGCACGCGACCTGGCCACCGCTGGGGCCAAGGAAACCAAAGTACGGAGTCGAAAACGATGAGCGATGCAGACGAGAGGCCGCAGGCAGCAATAATCGACTGGTTGGCAAAGCCCAAGCGGCCGCAAGAGTACTACGACGCCATCAAGCGTAAATTCGCCGAGGAGCGCGACCTGCGCTTGAAGTACCGGCCCGAAGGCACCGCCCAATACACGTCCGATCTAAGCGGCGAGCTGGCCAAATACGAAATCGATCCATACGGCGGCGAAATCAAGCCGCGCGACCCCATCAATGACACTGTCGAATGCCTGTTCATCGGCGGCGGCTTCTCCGCGCTGCTGACTTCGGCGCGCCTGCGGCAATGCGGCGTCGACAGCATCCGCATCGTCGAGCGCGGCGCCGACGTCGGCGGCACCTGGTACTGGAACCGCTATCCCGGCGCGGCGTGCGACGTGGTCGCTTATGACTACCTGCCGCTGCTGGACGAAACCGGGTACGTGCCCTCGCGCCATTACGCCCGCGGTCCCGAGATCTTCGCCTACTGCCAGCTGATCGCCAGACGCTACAACCTTTACGAACTGGCCATCTTCCAGACCACGGTGACCTCCACGATCTGGAACGAAGAGGAGCAGATGTGGAACCTCGGCACCGACCGCGGCGACCATCTCAAGGCGAAGTTCGTGATCTGCGCCAACGGGACGCTCTCCAAGCCCAAGCTGTCCAAAATCAATGGGATGGAGAAGTTCAAAGGCCATTCCTTCCACACTTCGCGATGGGACTACGAGTACACCAAGCCCGACCTCTCGGGCTTGAAGGACAAGGTAGTCGGTATCATCGGCACCGGCGCCTCCGCGGTCCAGGCCATTCCGGGACTGGGCGCGGCGTCCAAGGAGTTGTACGTGTTCCAGCGCACGCCTTCGTCGATCGACATCCGCGACGACTGGCCGACCGATCCTGAGTGGGCGCGCAGTCTGCAGCCGGGATGGCAGGCGAAGCGGCGGTTGGCCAATAGGATGGCATCCAAGAAGATGGAGGATCAGCGCGGGGAAATCGAAGGCCTGCCGCTGGAGGAGAAGATCCGCCGGCAGGAAAACGCCAACATCGAATACATGATGAAGATCCATCGCCGCATCGAGGAGATCGTCAAGGACAAGGCCACGGCGGAATCGCTCAAACCGTGGTACATGTTCATGTGCAAGCGGCCATGTTTCGATAACGATTACCTCCCGACCTTCAACCGCCCCAACGTGCATCTGGTCGACACCCACGGCAAGGGCATCACCGAGATCAACGAGAAGGGGCCGGTGTTCGAGGGCAAACAGTACGAAGTTGACCTGCTGATTTACGCCACCGGCTTCGAAGTGCAGAAGACCGGCATCTACAATGAGATCAGGGGCAAGGGCGGACTGGAACTCAACGACAAGTATCGCGACGGGATGCGCACGCTGGTCGGGATTCACTCCAATGGATATCCCAACCTGTTCATCATGGGCGGCTACCAGTCGTCGTTCCAGTTCAATCTGACCGACATGCTCCAGGCGCAGGGCGACCATATCGCGGCGTGTATCGACTACACCCGCCGTCATGGCTACAAAACGATCGACGCCACTCCTGAAGCCGAGGAATGGTGGGTACAGGAAGTGATCAAGCATCGCGGCAAGACCAGCCGCAATCAAGACTGCACGCCCGGCTATTACAATTTCGAGGGCGAGTTCAATCGCCGGCAGGACGGCAATTACAACGGCGGTTTCAACCGCTACTGCACACACATGGAAGAAGTAAGAGAGAAGATGGAGCAGAACTTCATCTTCACGAAGTGAGCCCTCCTCCGCCGGGCGATTTGCAGACAAATCGCCCGGCGGCCTCTCCCAGTTCGGGGCCGCGGACTTCGTCCGCGTCCGCGGGCGAGATAAAGTTCTTCCCGCCCTGACCGGGGAAGAGAGGGCGGATCAGGCTGAACATCAGGCGCATTCGCAGCGCGATCGGAGGATCGGAGAAGGATGGCCACACAGGTTTCAGAGCGGAGCGACGCTTGCGATCTGAGGTACAAATTTGACTTCTCCGATCCCGCAGTCCGCGCCAACCCGTTCCCCTATTACGAATCGTTGCTGCAATCGCCGCCCCTCATGGTCCAGCGCCAGATACCATGGGCGCTGGTTTCCCGCTACGACGATTGCGTGGCCGTGCTGCGCGACCATCAGTGCTACTCCAGCGTCAATCCGATGCTGCCCGGCACGGAGGTTTACGACGCGTTCAATCAGATCCCGGTGATGACCTTCGTGGATGAACCGGTGCATGCGCGATTGCGGCGCGTGGCGGCGCCGTCGCTGGCGGTGCGCCGGATGGAGAACATGGCGCCGGTTTTTCTGAAGCTGGTCGACGATATCCTCGATGAGCACTGGCAGGGCCGGCGCGAGATTGACGCGGTGCGTTTTCTCGCTCACGAAGTCCCGACCTACGCCTTCGGGCATCTGCTGGGTATTCCGAAGTCGGAAAATGAAATCATCCGGGTTCTGGGCGTGGGCCGCGCCAATGACGGCGAGTTCCATTTTCATGATCCCAGGTTCATGGAATCGCGGGCCGACTTTATCCGTCATCTGGTGCAGACGCGCAAGGGACAGCGTGGCGGCGAAGACCTGATCAGCCTGGCGATAGCGGCCCACGAAGCCCACGAAAAGATCGACGACCTTGAATTGTTCGGAATGGTAATGGTTCTGGTCACGGGTGGAATCGGCACCACGGCAGATCTTATCAGCGGCGCGCTCTACCAGATGCTGCGGCGTCCGGAATTGGCCGCAGCGATCAAGCGCGACCACGCGCTGGTCGCACCGCTGCTCGAAGAGACGCTGCGCTATGACGGGCCGATCCATACGCTGTTCCGGGCCACGACGTGCGAGGTGGAAATCGCGGGACTCCACATTCCGGCCCGCACGCCGGTATGCGTCGTGATTGGAGCGGCCAATCGCGATCCGCGCAAGTTCGCCAATCCTGACGAATTCGATATCACCCGCGACAACAGCGATCACATCGGCTTTGGCGAGGGCATCCATTTCTGCGTTGGGGCAGCACCGGCACGCGTGGAGGCGCGGGTGGCATTGCAACGGGTGCTGCAACGCTTCCCGCGCGTGCGCATCGCCGACGGCTGGACGCCTGAATACAACGGTAATGCTTTCGGCCGCGGCCTCGCCACCCTCCCCCTCATCCTCGATTAATCGGCGGGCCAGGCGTCCGCTCCCGCTACTCCAGATCTCACGGGTAAAACCTGTTGAACAAGATTGACCGAAACCATCAATCCCGTGTAACCAAGAAACGCCGAGGCGGGTTTGGGCGCTCGGTGTCATTCCTTGGGGAGGCTCGCAGAACTCATGGGCAAGCTGGATGGGAAAGTTGCGCTGATCACCGGCGCAGGCTCCGGCATCGGCCGGGCAACCGCGATTTTATTCGCGCAGGAAGGCGCCAAAGTCGCGGTTGTCGACGTTGACCAGGACGGCGCCAATGGTGCCGTAGCTGAGATCGGCGCCAAGGGCGGACAGGCTTTCGCCTTTAAGGCCGACGTGTCCAGGGCGCGCGACGCCGAAGCGATGGTGGCCGAAACGGTCAGGCGCTTCGGCCGTCTCGACATCATCTACAACAACGCCGGCATCTTCTTTCCCGCCCAGGTCCACAGCATGAGCGAAGAGGAATGGGACCGGATGCTGTCAATCAATCTCAAGGGCGTGTTTTTAGGCTGCAAGTACGCCCTGGCCGAGTTGATGAAGCACGGCGGCGTCATTCTGGCGACCGGATCGATTGCCGGCCTGGAGGGGCATAACGGCGAGCCTCATTACGGCGCGGCCAAAGCCGGTGTCATAAATCTGATGAAGTCGATCGCGATGGATTACGCGCACTACAACATCCGCGCCAATTGCATCTGTCCAGGCGGCGTTCAGACCAATATCGCCAAAGAGATCGTCAATCGTATTGCGCCCGAGCAACTGGTGAAGATGGGACAGCTGGCGATGACTCACAGCCTGATCAAGCGCCAGGCGCAGCCCGAGGAGATCGCGCGGGCGGCGTTGTTCCTGTGCAGCGACGACGCCAGTTTCATCACCGGCCATACCCTGGTGGTCGACGGCGGCTGGACCGCGGGGCACCGCATGGCCTTTTTCGACAGTTAACTAACTAAGTAATTCGGCCAGTGGAACCGCCGTTCCCTGCAGTCCCGACGGCAAACAACTTCGTCGATCAGGTTGGCGCCTTGCCATTGCTGCTGGCAAGGATGGGCGGGACGAGTCTTTTGAGATGGCGCAGCAGAAGTTTCATCTCGGCCGGCTTGCCGATCGAAATTCGCAGGCAGTCGTAAAGCAGCGGGGTTGCAAAATAGCGCACCAGGATACCTTCGCGGCGCAGTTGCGCGGCGAGTTCGGAGAGATCGTGACCCGCAAGCCGGGCCAGCACGAAATTGGCCGAAGAAGGCGGCACCTCGAATCCGATCGCGCGCAGCGCCTGGCTGGTATCGCGGCGCGTGCGGCGGATTCGATTGGCGTTGCGCTCCGCCCACTGTGAATGGCGCAGCGCTGCTGCTCCTGCCGCTTGCGAAACGCGATTGAGATTGTAGGAGTCCTTCACCTTGAGCAATTGCTCGATAATCGGCGGTTGCGCAAAGCACAGCCCCAGGCGCATCCCGGCCAACGAATAGGACTTCGAAAGCGTGCGCAGGACCAGGACATTGGGATGCTTCCTGACCAGGGCCAGCGAATGGCGATCGGCAAAATCGACGTAAGCCTCGTCGATCGCGAGCAGCCGCGGCATCAGGCGCCGGGCCAAATCAGCCAGCGCCGCGCTCGATACGGCGGTGCCGGTCGGCGAATTGGGATTGCACACGATCGTGAGCCGCGCGGCGGCGCGCGCCAGCTCCGCGGCCGGAAAAGCAAAATCGCGGCTCATTTGGATTGCCACGATGCGTGCGTTTTCCACCGATGCCAGGGTGTCGTAAAGCGAATAGGTTGGCACCGGATAGGCAACCGGATCTCCGGGATCGAGCGCCGCCCGAAACAGCATCGCGAGCAATTCGTCCGACCCGTTGCCAGCCAGTATCATCTCCTTCGGAAAGCGGTAGTACTGCGAGGCCGCCTCGATAAACTCATCGGCCATCGGGCGCGGATACAGCCGCAGCTTGTCGCCCTCGATCGCCTTGATTATCGCGGCCCGTACCCGCGGCGACGGCGGATAGGGATTCTCATTGGTATTGAGTTTGATCAGGCGCTCGCCGGGTTTGGGCTGCTCTCCCGGCACATAAGGCGCCATCGCCACAATCGCATCGCGGAACATTGAACGTAACGGCTCCATCGCGGACTCTTACCGCGACTTTGCCACACCCGGGCACGTGGGAGAAGGCAGGCCGCAACGCCAACGAGCGCTACCATACTGAGCGCGGTTTGACTAACTTGTCAGACACCGTGGAGACCTGGCGATGAACGAAGCGGAACTCCGATTGCTGCGCGACCGGCTGGACATTGCCGAAGTGATGACGCGCTATGCGACCGGCGTGGACACGCGCGACGCTGCCGTGCTGCGCGGCTGCTTTGCCGACGAGGTCGAGATCCAGGGCTCGTCAGCGGGCAGGCTGCACGACGCGTTCGTCAGCACCGGATTCGCCGCGGGGTTGAAACTCGGGCGTGAACAATGGGTCAGTCGCCTGCTCGAGGGCATGAGCGCCTTTGCGCTGACGCATCACATGATCGGCAATCATCTGATCGAGGTCAGCGGCAACGAAGCGGTTTGCACTGCATACCTGCGCGCGATGCATTTCGCCGGCACGCAATTCCCGGGCAGTGCGCCGTATGAAGTCGGCGGATATTACCGCAATACGATGGTCAGGACGGCCGGCGGATGGAGGATTCGCCGCTGGACGCTGACCTGCACCTGGGAGACCGGCGACGCCACCATGCTGATGAGATGATGGGGTTGCTTACCGATCTAAAAACAATGAGAGGACCGTATGGCATTCAGCGTTCTGGCACATCGAGAGCCGCTGGGAGTGAAGGATCGTTTCAACCTGTACATCGACGGCCGCTGGATGCAGCCGCAAACCGAGCAGATTTGGACTCATGTCCATCCTGCGACCCATGAAACCGTGGCCCGATTCGCCACCGCCGGCGCGGCCGACGTCGATCGCGCGGTACAGGCGGCCCGCCGGGCTTTCGAGGAAGGCCCCTGGCCGAAAATGAAGGCGCGCGAGCGCAAACGTATCCTCGACCGCATCGCGCAGCTGGCGCGCGACCATGGCGACCAGCTCAACCGCCTCCAGACCATGGACAACGGGCTGCCGGCCTCCTCGTACTCGGCCTATCCGCTCGGACCCGAATACTTCGCCGATACCTTCGAGCATTATGCGGGATGGATCGACAAGCTGGGCGGCCAGACCCTTGCGGATCCGGGCGGCGCCGATGATGTGCTCGCGATGACGCTGCGCGACCCGGTGGGCGTGGTCGCGGCGATCCTGCCGTGGAACGCCCCGCTTAATCTGTTTTGCAAAAAAGTCGCGCCGGCGCTGGCGGCCGGATGCACCGTCGTCATGAAGCCCTCCGAATACGCCAGCCTGACGGTCTTCCGCCTGACCGAACTGCTGGAAGAAGCCGGCGTGCCCAGGGGCGTTTTCAATCTTGTACTCGGCACCGGTCCAACCGTCGGCGAGGCGCTGATTACCCATCCGGGGGTGGACAAGATCCATTTCACCGGCAGCCGCCGCGTCGGGGAGCACATCCTCGAAGTCTCAGGCAAGGGCATCAAACGCGTTTCTCTCGAGTTGGGCGGCAAGAGTCCGCAGGTGATTTTCGATGACGCTCCGGATCTGAACATGGCCGCCGCCGCGGCAATGGGCGGCGTGTCGATGGGCCTGTCCGGGCAGGGTTGTTCGTGTCTCACGCGCACCCTTGTCCAGCAATCCATTTACGATGCCATTGTGGAAAAAGCTGCGGGTTTTTCGCGCAACGTCAAATATGGCGACCCGTTCGATCCGGCAACGACCTCGGCGCCAATTATCAACGAGAAGCAGCTCGATCGCATCATGGGTTACATCAAGGCGGGATCCGAATCCGGCGCGCGCCTGGTGGTCGGCGGCGACCGGCCGTCGGTCGGCGACCTGGCCAAGGGCAACTATATCAACCCGACGCTGTTCGCCGACGTGCGCAACGATATGACCATTGCGCGCGAGGAGATCTTTGGCCCGGTCCTGGCCATGATCCCGTTCCGCGACGAGGCCGAGGCGCTGCGGCTGGCCAACGACACCAGTTACGGCCTGGCGGCGATGGTTTGCACGCGCGACATCGGCCGCGCGATGCGCTTCGCCAAGGGGTTTCGCGCGGGGAAAATCGGCGTCAACACGTTCGCCACGCTGCCCAATCTGCCCTTTGGCGGCTTCAAAGGGTCGGGCATCGGGCGCGAGGGCGGCTTGCAGGGAATCGAGGAGTATACGGAAATCAAGTCAGTGTATTTCGGGCTGGGTGGACGCTGAACCACGAAATGACGGTTGCGAATACCGTCTCAGGCTGACTCGGAAACCAACGGAGAATCCAATGGCAAAGCGGCTGCGCTCGGGCATTTTCCTTGCCCCCTTTCACGCGATTATCGAGGACGTCAACACCACTTTGCGGCGCGACATGGAGCTGGTCGAACTGCTCGACTATCTCGGTTACGACGAAGCGTGGATTGGAGAGCATCATTCGGGCGGTTTCGAAATTATCGCGTCGCCCGAACTGTTTATCGCCGCCGCCGCCGAGCGCACCCGGCATATCAAGCTGGGCACCGGGGTCGTGTCGCTGCCCTACCACAACCCGATGATGGTGGCGGATCGGATGACCCAGCTCGATCACATGACGCGGGGACGCGCGATGCTCGGCGTAGGGCCGGGCGCGCTGGTCAGCGACGCCATGATGTTCGGGGTCAAGACGGTGGACCAGCGCCGCCGAGTTGCGGAGTCGGTCGAAGTCATAATGCGGCTGCTGCGCGGCGAGGTCGTAACCAAGGAAACCGACTGGTTCGTGCTGCGCAACGCGCGCTTGCAATTGCCGCCTTACAGCGATCCGCATCTTGAAGTGGTAATCAGTTCCTCGCGCACGCCGGTGGCGGGGTTGCTGGCGGGTCAATGGGGCCTGGGCATGGTGTCGATCAGCGGGACCTCCGACCCGGCCTTGCAGGCGCTGTTCGATAACTGGAGCCTGGCGGAAAAAACCGCGGCGCAAAGCGGACATCGCGTGGACCGCAGCCGTCTGCGCATCTGCTCCCTGATGCATATCGCGGAGACGCGCGAGAAGGCGTTGGAAAACGTCAAGTTCGGGCTCGAACCGTGGTGCCGCTACCTGGCGGAGGCCGGCACCTTCGCAATCGTCCCGCCCAATATCACCGATCCGGCCAATTTCCTGGTGGAGAACGGGTTGGCCGCGATCGGCACACCCGAGGACGCCATCCGCCACATCGAGCGGATCCATCGAATCGGCGAGTTCGGAGCGCATCTGATCCTGGCCAACGACTGGGCCGACTGGGAACAGACCAAGCGCAGTTACGAACTGATCGCCCGCTACGTAATGCCGCACTTCAATGGCGGCTTTGCCACCCGCCGCGCCGCGTACGATTTCAATCTGCAAAATCGCGAAGTGCAACTGGCGGCGCTCGAAGAGGGTATCCGCACAACCAACGAGCAGCACGAGCAGTACCGGGTTACCGGCAATCCGCTGCCGCCGGCGGACGTGACGTTGGAAAACGCGCCAAAAAAGTAATCGTGCTCGGGAGGCCCCCTTCACCCTGCGCTCTCCGGAGGAGGCCAGGATTTGGTTGGCAGATTCAAGTCTAGCGATAGCGTTTTACAATCTGCTCGCCGAACGTCCTTAGCTGATTGCGCACAACATCCAACGGCAGCAAGCCCTGATCCGGGCCGTAGATGAAGTACTCGGGATTTATCGTTTCGACCAGGTGATCCATTTCGCGCAGAACATCGGGAACCGCCCCCGCGGTGACCGTGCCCGACTCGCGCACGCGGTCCCTGGTAATCTCTGCGGGGGGCAGGGTCACTTTGCCCAGTGGATACTTGATCGCGTCGTCGGGACGGCGCATCGATTCCGCATAGCCGAAATGGCTGTGGAACAGGCGCGTAACCACCCCGATGACGCCGTTCCAGGCGAGATCGTATGCTTCGTCTTCGTTGCGGCCGAAATAAACACTGTGCATCACGCCAAAGGCTTCGCCCAACGCCAGCTTGCGCCCCGCTCCCGCCGCTTCGTTGCGATAAAATTCAGCTATCCGCAAAATCTCCGGTACTTTCGGAACGGCGGTCAACGGGATGACGCCGTTGCGCGCCGCCCAGGAAATCGTCGCATCGCTGGCGGAGAAGGCCTGGAACAACGGCGGATGCGGCTTCTGGTAGGGCTTGGGAACCACCGAAATCCTGCGCACGCGGCCGTTCTCGACTTCGCCGGGCGCGCCCGCTTCCGCGGTCCATGGCGCTGCGCGCCACGGAGTGCCTTCCTCGTATGGATATGGATATTCGTAGTATTTACCTTTGAATGCGAATGGCTCGTCCTTCCACGCAAGCTTCAGGATCTGAAAGACCTCTTCGAAAGCTTCCCGGTTGGTCCTGTCGATTTCCGATTGATCGCTGCCGGTGGCTTGAACGTGAAGCTTCTGCGCCATCGGGTTGAGCCATCGCGTCTGATAACCGCGGGCGAATCCGACAAAGGTCCGGCCCCTGGTGAGATGGTCCAGCCATGAGATCGTAACCGCCAGCCGCAGCGGGTTCCATCCGGGCAGCACATAGCCAACCGGCCCGACCTTCACGTGTTTGGTCTGGGCCGCGATATATGCGTACACGGCCGGAACACTGCCGAACTCAAGCCCCTCGGTGTGCAGGAAATGTTCGGGAAGCCCGACCATCTCGAAGCCCAGGTCTTCGGCCATTTTGGACAGTTCGATAACTTCCTCGATCATCCGCTGGATGCGGTCATTATGATGCGCGATTGGACGCAGACGCCTGCGCTCTTCCAGCGTGCCGGGGACGGTAGGAAGGAAAAAGCACATGAATTTCATCGGTCAGTGACTCCGCGATTTCTGAGGACAATCGACCATCCAATTCATCCGGAAGCCGCCGTCTCCTGATGCATATCCTCATCGAGTTCGAGTACGCAAGGCATCAGGCCCGAAGCGGGCGCGGGTCCGCTGGTGCGGCTGCATTCGCGGCACAGCAGGACGACGTCAGAGGGCTGCACCCAGGTGGCATCCGGGGCCTTGAGCGGGCGTCTGCACTCATCGCAGATCAGCATTTGATTCGACATGTCAGGCCACCTCTTCAGGTTTTCCGACACGCGGAGCGCATAAGCCGTGCCAGTGCCGAACTGTGGAACAGGCGTAAGAAAACGCCCAGCGACGACCTGCCCGCAATCATTTGCTGATTCTCAAAAGGAGGCATCAACGCTTCCAAAGGAGTCAACTTTCACGCCAGGCTGGCCTTTTAACTTCACCCAAACGGGCGGGCATCGCAGGCCGTGGAGGCTGGCGGCAAAATCATCAGGCTGACTTTGCGTAAACCGCGTCGGCGGCGGCCAAAGCGCGGCCCCGCGCAATCTCGACGCCGGCGTCGGTCAGCAACTGCTCCAGCGCGTTGAGCACGAGCACGACGTTGGCGCGGCGCGACGATTCACCCATCAGGCCGATGCGCCAGACTTTGCCCTTGAACGGCCCCAGCCCGGCACCGATTTCCATGTTGTAGCTGCGCAGCAAAGCGGCCCGGATGGCGGCCTCGTCGATCCCCGCCGGCGCCTCGATTGCGCTGAGCTGTGGGAGGCGATGGCCTTCCTGGGCGACGAACTTCAGGCCCATCGCGCTGAGGCCCGCCTGCAACGCCGCGGCGTTTTGCAGATGACGCGCCCATCGCGCTTCGAGTCCCTCTTCCACGACTATGCGCAGCGCTTCGTATAACGCGTAATTCATGCTGATTGGCGCGGTGTGATGGTAGATACGCTCGGTGCCCCAGTACTGAGCGATCATGGCGACATCGAGGTACCACGAACGGCACTTGGTTTTGCGCTCCCCAATCGCCGCCATCGCGCGCTCGCTCAACGTCAACGGCGCCAGTCCCGGCGGCGCGCTGATTCCCTTCTGCGTGCAACTGTAGCAGGCGTCGATTTGCCATCGATCGATATGCACCGGAATACATCCGAGCGACGTCACCGCATCCAGCACCATCAAAGCGCCGTATTGATGCGCCAGTTGCGAGATCTCCTCGACCGGTTGCAGCACGCCGGTGGACGTTTCCGCATGCACAACCGCGACCAGCCTGGGCCGTTTGCACGCCTTAAGCGCGGCCTCGATTTCCTGCGGATCCACTATGCGACCCCACGGGGCCTCGACTCGATGGACCTTCGCACCCATGCGCTCGGCACAATCCGCCGCCCGTGCCCCGAAGACGCCGTTGACGCCGACCACCGCCTCGTCGCCTTCTTCGATGAGATTGGCGAGCGCCGATTCCATCCCGGCTGAGCCGGTGCCGGAAACCGGGAAGGTGATTTCGTTTCCGGTCTGAAAAACGGTGCGGAGAAGCTTCTTGATCTCCTCCATCAGGGCAATGAAGTCCGGGTCCAGATGGCCCAGCATCGGGGACGCCATCGCCTTGAGCACTCGCGGGCTGACGTTGGAAGGCCCCGGTCCGAGCAGAATTCGGGCCTGCGGATTGAACTCGGGAAACTGCTGCACCTTGCTGTCGGCTCCTTTTTATCCTCGCCGGATAACGTGTCGCGACCGCCCTCATTATGACCGGATGATTCCTTCCAAAGAAGCGAGTGGAGCGTCTCGTGAAACGATGGCAGCGTGGTAAAGTGAATTGCGATGGAACTCGACGGACGCAAGAGATCCGCGATCGATCCCGGCCTGCGCGCCGAGCTCGAGGCGATTGTGGGCGCCGGCGCAGTCGTGTCCCACCGCAGCGAACTCAAAGTTTACGAATGCGATGGATGGACGATCGAAAAGAACGCCCCCGATCTCCTCGTGATGCCGCAATCCACGGCGCAGGTCAGCGCTCTACTCAAGACGCTTTACCGCGCCGGCGTGGCCTTCGTGCCGCGTGGGGCCGGAACCGGACTTTCCGGCGGATGCTTGCCGGTGGACGCTCCGGTCATGATCTGCACGTCGCGTATGAACCGCATCCTGTCGGTCGATCTGGCCAATCGGCGCGTCGAAGTGCAGCCGGGCGTGGTCAACCTCCACGTCACCGACGCAGTTAAAAATCAGGGCTACTTTTACGCGCCCGACCCTTCATCGCAGAGCGCCTGCACGATCGGCGGGAATATCGCGGAAAACTCCGGCGGCCCGCACACGCTCAAGTACGGCGTCACCACCAATCACGTGCTCGGCGTTGAACTGGTGCTGCCCGACGGCGAGGTGGTCGAACTGGGCGGTCCGGCGGAAGACAAACAGGGCTACGATTTGGCTGGCGCCGTGGTCGGGGCGGAAGGCACCGTCGGCATCGTCACGCGGGCCGTGCTGCGGCTGACGCGTTCGCCGCAAAGTTATCGCACGATGCTCGCGCTGTTCGATGACGTCGAGGCGGCCACGCGCGCCGTGTCGCGAATCATCGCGGCCGGGATCGTGCCGGGTGCGGTCGAGATGATGGATCGGCTGATCATGGGTGCGGTCGAGGCGGCCTTTCACGTCGGCTTCCCGGCGGACGCGGGCGCCGCATTGATTGTCGAACTTGACGGACTGGCGGCAGGCCTTGACGATCATGCCTCACGCGCGGCCGAACTGATGCGCAATGCCGGCGCCCGCTCGGTGGAGTTGGCGCGCGACGAAACTCAGCGTCAGCTTTTGTGGAAGGCCCGTAAACGCGCCTTCGGCGCGGTCGGCCGGCTGGCGCCCAACTACGCCACGCAGGACGGCGTGGTACCACGCACTCGGCTGCCAGATATCCTGCGTGAGATTACGGCGATTGCTGCCCGCTACAATTTGCAGATCGGCAACGTCTTCCATGCCGGCGACGGCAATATTCATCCGATCGTGCTGTACGACGAGCGCGACGCCGCCCAGACGCGTCGCGCGATCGAAGCCGGACGCGACATCCTCAAGGCGTGTGTCGCGATGGGCGGGAGCCTGACCGGCGAGCATGGGATCGGCGTCGAGAAGATGCAGGAGATGCCGCTGCTGTTCAGTCCGGATGATCTGCGCGTGATGGCCGAATTGCGCGCCGTATTCGACCCCGCCAATCGCTCCAATCCGGGCAAGGTCCTGCCGCAACCGGGCGCCTGCGTGGAAGTGGCAGCCCCCCGCCGCCAGGTGCCGTTGTAGTTTGACGTCAGGGCACGAAACAGGGAGCAAACCCTGACCAGGCACAGCGGTCCTGGGGAGAGTCGTCTTGATCGATGCGCTCAGCCCGCGGCGGATACCGCCGGAGGCTGATCCGCGACCGCGGAGGGGGGCAGCGGAAGCCGCACTCTGACGGTAGTGCCTTCGCGCACGCGGCTATCGATTTGCAACTCACCCTGGTGCAATTGCACGATGTGCTTGACGATTGCCAGGCCCAGCCCGGTGCCGCCCAGTTCGCGCGAGCGCGCCCGATCGACCCTGTAGAAACGCTCGGTCAGCCGCGGGATGTGCTGCGCGGGTATTCCTTCGCCGGTATCGGAGACGGCTAATTCCAAAGCCGGTTTGCCATTGTTTGCGGCAGCGCTCAGGCTGCGCGCGGACAGGGCAACGCGTCCGCCCCGCGGCGTGTACTTGATCGCGTTATCGAGCAGGTTTATCAGCACCTGGCAAAGCCGGTCATGGTCGCCAAGCAGCGCGGGCAATCCCTCGGGACACTGAATCTCCAACTCGACGCCCTGGCGCGCCGCCTGTTCATTCATCAACTCGACGGTTTCCTCGAACAGATGCTTTACCTCGAGTTCACGCGGGCGCAGCGGGGTCAGGCCGCGCTCCAGGTCCGAAAGCGAGACCAGATCGTCGACCAGGCGCGCCAGACGATGCGCCTGACGCTCGATGATTTTCAAAAACCGCTGCTGCGTGTCGGGGTCATCGACGCCTGCCAGCAGCGTTTCCGTGTAACCGCTGAGAGCGCTTAGCGGGGTGCGGATTTCGTGGGTGAGATTGGCAATGAAATCCGATCGCAAACCTTCGTAGGCCTTGAGCTGCGTGATGTCGTAAAGCACCAGGACCCAGGCGGCGCGCCCGCGCGATGAGGCGCCGACCGCGCCCGCCGTGACCCGCAGCCGGCGCAGCGGACCCGAGCGCTGGATTGCAAGCTCGACACTTTCGGGCGGAGGCTCGCGATGCTCCTCGGGCACGGTAACCAACTGCCGGACAGCAGGATCGCGGCAGATTTCCACCAGGCTGCGGTTGCGATAGTCCAGGTCAGGACTGAGTTCGAGCATCTCGCGGGCGGCGCGATTGATCAGCATCACCTGGCCGTGAGCGTCGGTGACCACCACGCCTTCGGACATGCTGCGCAGGATAACTTCGAGCTCCTCGCGCTGCTCGGCCAGGTCTTCGAGGTCGTCTATCATCGCGTCGGCGGCGGCGACCAGCCGTTGCTCGGCCAGACCGACCAGATTATCGCCGCGCACCAGGCGCAGCGGACGATGGCGGTTTTCAATCTCGTCGGCGGCGGCATCCAGCGTGTCCCGCCGTTCGATCAGGACCCGGACCACCGCGGCGACGCCGATGATTCCTCCAGCCGTGGCAAGCCCGAGCACGAGGGCCACCCAGACCAGGGACACGTGTCCGCTTGCCGCCAGCACAGCCAGCAGCACGGCGGGCGGCAGGATGCACAAGAGCACCGCCACCGCCAGACGTCGGACGATCATTCTACCCAAGCGCTTCGGGGTTAAAGCGGTAACCCACGCTCCTTACGGTCAGGATCAATTCGGGCTTGCTGTCGTCGCGTTCGATTTGACGGCGCAGCCGCCGCACGTGAACGTCGACCGTGCGCGGCTCGACGAAAACGTCGCGTCCCCAGACCAGGTCAAGCAGTTGCTCGCGGCTGTACACGCGCATCGGATGCTCGACGAAGAAGCGCAACAATTCGAACTCGCGCAGGCACAGTTGGCGTTCCTGGCCGTCAACAAAAACCTCGTAGGTTCCCATGTCGATACGCAAACGGCCGCGCTCGTAAATGGGTCCGGCAGCGGCGGCGCTATTAACCTGGGCGCGTCGCAGCACGGCGCGGATGCGCGCCACCAGCTCGCGCGGGCTGAAGGGTTTGACCACGTAATCGTCGGCGCCCATCTCCAGCCCCAGGATACGGTCGACCTCCGAGCCTTTCGCGGTCAGCATCAGGATCGGGAGCGCCCGGGTGGCGGAATCGGCCCGCAGCTTCTGACACAACTCCAGACCGGGCATGCCAGGCAGCATCAGATCGAGCACCACCGCGTCGGGAGCCCGGCGCCGGATAAGATCGTAGGCTTCGGCGCCGTCGCGTGCCTCATCGACACGAAAGCTTTCCTGTTCGAGGTTGTAGCGCACCAGGGTGCGGATGTCATCCTCATCCTCCACCACCAGCACGCGCGGGTTGGGTCCCTTGCGTTCCGCCAGCTCTGCGAGGCTCATTTTTTGTCTTTATCCATGTGCCGGATGGTCTTGCCCTTCACCATGAAGACCACCATCTCGGCAATATTGGTTGCGTGGTCGGCGATGCGCTCGAGATACTTGGACACGAACAGGACGCGGGTGGCGCGGCTGATGGTGCGTGGTTCCTCGGCCATGTAGCTGAGCAACTCGCGAAAGATCTGATAGTTGAGCTGATCGACTTCGTCATCGCGAGCAATCACCTGCTCGGCCAAATCGGTGTCATTGTTGACAAAGGCGTCCAGGCTGTCCTTGACCATCGACTGCGCCAGCGTCGCCATCCGCGGAATATCGATATACGGCTTCAGCACCGGCTCATGATTGAGTTCCAGCACGCGTTCGCAGATGTTAACCGCCATGTCACCGATGCGTTCCAGGTCGGTGGTGATCTTCAGCCCGGTGGTGATGAAGCGCAAATCGCTGGCGGCGGGCTGGCGCAGCGCGAGCAGGCGGATACACAGGGCGTCGATATCGATATCCATGCGATTGACTTCAGCGTCCCTGGCGATGGTCTGGCGGGCCAGTTCCGAATCACGCTCCACCAGCGAATCGACCGCATTGGCGATCTGGCGCTCAACCAACCCGCCCATCTGGAGCAAACTGGTGCGCAGGTTGCGCAGTTCCTCTTCGTACTGACGGTTGGTGTGCTGCGGATGTGCGTTTTCCATGACGCGGACTCCCCTAGCCGAAGCGCCCCGTAATATATTCCTCGGTCTCCTGGCGACCGGGGTTGGTAAAGATCTGGTTGGTCTCGCCGAACTCGATCAGGTCGCCGTTGAGCAAAAAGGCCGTATAGTCCGACGCCCGCGCCGCCTGCTGCATGTTATGCGTCACCAGCACGATGGTGTAGGACGCCTTGAGTTCCAGGAGCAGTTCCTCGATCCGCGCGGTGGAAATCGGATCGAGCGCCGAGCATGGCTCGTCCATCAGCAGCACTTCGGGTTCGACCGCCAGGGCCCGCGCGATACACAGGCGTTGCTGCTGCCCGCCGGAAAGACTGGTTCCGGGCTGGCGCAGTACGTCTTTGACCTCGTCCCACAACGCGGCCCGCCGCAGGCTGCGCTCGACGATGCGGTCGCGTTCGGCCCGGCCCAGCCGCCGCCGGTTGAGGCGCAGACCGGCGGTGACGTTGTCCTCGATCGACATGGTAGGGAACGGCGTCGCCTTCTGAAAGACCATTCCGATGCGCCGCCGCACCTGGACCGGATCGACTCCGGGCGCGTAGATGTCTTCGCCGTCGAGCCAGACCTGGCCTTCAGCATGATTACCGGCCTGCACTTCATGCATGCGGTTCAGACATCTGACCAGCGTGGATTTGCCACATCCCGACGGACCTATAATCGCGGTCACATGGTTGGCAAGGATATCCAGATTGATGCTGCGCAGCGCCGTCTTGCCGCGATAATACGCGGACAGATCAGCCACCTTGAGCTTTTCCGCAGCGGGCACTTTGACGGCCGATTCCGGCGATTTGCTCGCTGGTAGAGAAATCATCGAAGCGGTTTGAGCCGTCCTCGCGTTATCCATCGGACTCCCAGCTCCAGCGCCAGTACAATGCCGGTGAGCACCAGGGCTCCCGCCCACGCCTGACGCTGCCAGTTAGCGAACGGAGATATAGCATAAGTATAAACTTGCACGGTCAAAGACGCGATGGGCTCGCTCAGCCCGTGTGACCAGAAGCGGTTGCCGAACGCGGTAAAAAGCAGCGGGGCCGTTTCACCCGCTACTCGCGCGATCGCCAAAATGACCCCCGTCGCAATCCCGGCCGCCGCCGTACGCACTACAATCGAAACCGTGGTGCGCCATCGCGTCACGCCAAGGGCCAGCGCCGCTTCGCGCAATTCCTGCGGCACCAGCCGCACCATTTCCTCGGTGGTGCGGGTGACCAGGGGAATCATGATGATCCCCAGGGCGAAACCGCCGGCCAGCGCCGAAAATCCATGCATCGGGCGCACTACAACGACGTAGGCAAAGATGCCCACCACGATCGACGGCATCCCGATCAGGACATCGGCGGCAAAACGCGCGGGTGCGCTGAGGGAGCCGCCATACTCGTTGAGGTAAAGCCCGGCGCCAATCCCAATGGGAACGCCCATCAGACTGGCCAGCGCGACCAGTTCGAAGGTGCCGACGATTGCGTTTGCCATTCCGCCCCCAGGCTCGCCAACCGGCTTGGGCAGATGGGTGAAGAAATTAAAATTCAGACTGCTCAGTCCCTTGCTCACCAGATAGGCCAGCACAAAAATCAGGGGCAGCAGCGTCAGGACGGTCGCGACCAGCGTCAGCCCCATCATGAGGCTGCTTTTGAGCTTGCGGTACAGGTAGAACGAATCGCGGGTTGATGCGGACATCAGCGGCGCTCTCCCTGCTGCCCGACCACACCCATTACCAATGCCCGTGCGGCGGCGTTAAGCACCACCGCCAGCACCATCAGAACCAGCCCCAATTCAACCAGCGCTGACAGGTACAAATCTCCGGTGGCTTCGGTAAACTCGTTGGCGATCGCGCTGGCCAAAGTGGATGACGGCATGAAAAGGGAGGCGGCGATCTCGGGACGATTCCCAATTACCATCGCGACGGCAATCGTTTCACCAAGGGCCCTTCCCAAGCCCAGGATTATTGCTCCGACTACGCCGGAGTAGCCGTAGGGAACGACCGCCATCCGTATCATTTCCCATCGAGTTGCGCCCAGGGCCAAAGCCGCCTCGCGCTGGTTTTGCGGAACCGCGCGAAAGACCTCGGTGCAAACCGCGGTAATGTACGGGATGATCATGACCGAAAGCAGCACTCCCGCGGTCAACAGGCTGACCGAGAGCTGCGGTCCCTGAAAGATGGGCAAAAATCCAAGATAGCCCGCTAAAAGGGGATCGATATTGTCGCGCAGCCACGGACCCAGAACGAAGATGCCCCACAAGCCGTAAACCACGCTGGGGATAGCCGCCAGCAGCTCCACCATGAAGCCGATTCTCGTCGCCAGCCACTGTGGCAGCATCTCGACCATGGCCAGCGCGGAGCCCAGGCTGAGCGGCACCGCGATCAGCAGAGCAATCGCTGAGGTCATTACCGTGCCATAGACAAACGGCAGCGCGCCGAATTGCTCGTTAACCGGATCCCAGTTCGAGCTGGTGAAGAAGCGGAAGCTGAATTTGACCAGGGAAAGCCGCGACTGCATCGTCAATACCACCGCAAACCCCGCCAGCAGCGCGATTACCATCAGCGCCAGGGTCGCGGTGGACCAACGGAACAGCCGGTCTCCCAGCAAACCGGGCAGGCTTCCAACGCGCGCCTTCTCGGCAATGGCCGCCATTACCTGTCTTGTGGGTTGAGGGGGACGTGGCTCGGCGTCGTTGCGGGCCGGCAGCTTTCTGGAAGGCTCCATAAACGTATTTAGTTTAGTTTAAGCAGGATTTGTTACAGGAGTGTTACGAAAGGGCGAATTTAGCGCGAAGCGATGGAGATAGATTCAAGCCCAGACAGATACGGCCGCAACGCTTGCGGGATCGCTACTGACCCATCCGCCTGTTGATAGTTTTCCAGCACTGCGATGAGCGTTCGGGGAAGTCCGAGCCCGGAGCCGTTGAGCGTATGGACGAATTCATTGCGGCCGGTCTTTTCGTTGCGAAAACGGATTTGCGCGCGCCGGGCCTGAAAATCCCAGCAATTCGAGCACGAACTGACCTCCAGCCATTCCGCGCATCCAGGTGCCCAGACTTCCACATCGTATTTGGCGGCGGCGGCAAAACCCAGATCGCCGGTGCCCATCCGGATCACCCGGAAAGCCAAACCCAGGCGGCGGCAAACCTCGCAGGCGTTTTCGACCAGCGATTCCAGTTCCGCATCCGACGTTTCAGGATGCACGAGCTTGACCATCTCGACCTTGTCGAACTGATGGCCTCGTTTGATGCCGCGGACGTCGCGGCCTGCCGACATCTTCTCACGCCGAAAACAGGGAGTATAGGCGGTCAGGTAAATGGGCAATCGTGCAGAGTCCAGAATTTCGCGCGCATAGAAGTTGGTCAGAGGAACCTCGGCCGTGGGAACGAACCAGTAGTCCTCCTCGATGTCGCGGTACATGGTGTCGGCAAACTTGGGCAGATGGGCGGTCCCGGTCACGGTTTCGGTGTTGACCATCAGCGGCGGTGCCAGTTCGAGGTAACCTTGCTCGCGTTTGAGGTCGAGCATCATCGCGATCAGCGCTCGCTCAAGTCTCGCACCCATCCCAACCAGAAAATAAAACCGGCTGCCGGCAAGCTTGACGCCGCGCTCGAAGTCGATGATGCCGAGCTTTTCGCCCAGTTCCCAATGGGGCAGAGGGGTGAAATCAAACTGTTTCGGTTCGCCTTCGCGGCGCACCACTGAATTGGCGCTTTCGCCCTCGCCGGCGGGAACCCACGGGCGCGGCAAATTGGGCACCAGCAGCATCAGACGGTTGAATTCAGCTTCAGCACGGGTCAATTCGCGCTCGCCTTCGGCGATTTGCTCGCCCAGGGCGCGCATCTGGGCGCGGCGGCTTTCGCGTTCGGCCGGCTCCATCCTGCCCAATTCCCTGGATTCGCGGGTGCGTCGAGCGCGCAATTCGTCGAGTTCATGTTGAAGTTTGCGCCGGCGTTCGTCCGCGGCAAGCAGCCGGTCCACCTCCTGCGGTGGGAATGAGACTTTGGCGAGTTCAGCCTTGATTTTATCGGGGTTGTCGCGAATCAGCCTGATGTCAAGCATTCAAAATGCGTCCTTGATAATCTCCAACTGCCACCGCCCGTCCCGGCCCGAGATTGCCACCACGTCAAATCTCATCGGCCAGTCTTCCATCGCGCGGGTACGGGCGTAAACGGCCGCCGCCCGCCGAATACGATTTTGCTTCAGTTCGTGAACCGAATCTTCGGGGCGTCCGGCGGCCAGGCTCAGCCGGGTTTTCACCTCGACAAAGACTAGTGTATCGCGGTCGATCGCGATGGCGTCGATTTCGGCGCCGGCGGCCCGGTAATTGCGTGCGACAATCCGGTAGCCCTCGCGGCGCAACCGCCGCACCGCCATCCGCTCGCCCATCGCGCCCAGCGCCAGCCGGCGGGCGCGCCGCGGGGTTTCAAGTCCCGCGGCGGCGCGCAAACGTCCTATCAACCATCTGAACGGATTTCGGCCTCGCACCCCTGAATGAGCATGCTGCGAACCAAAGAGCAGGCCAGCTATCCGCTGCGGGTTCACTGCCACATCAAACTAGCAAGCTATAACGAGGAAACAAAACTCGCATCCGCTCCCCGTTCCTGAGCGTTTGACGATGGGGACGGCAAAAGCGTAACTTTATCAACTGGCAGGGTTCGTGTTGGCGAAAGCGATAGCTGCGCGATCGTGGTTTGCTGTCCCGCCAACAAATGGGATGAATTTTCGGGGAGTTGCACTTTTTGGCGAGACCTCGCCCGATGTACACGCGGCTGGCTTAGCCGCCTCAAACAGCACTGTCTGCAAATCATAGCCGCTTGCCGTGCTCGGCGGCCGGCGAAAGGAGAGCTAGGTTATGGAAGCGTTAAAATATATTTCGGCGGATTCGCACGTCGTTGAGCCGGCCGACTTCTGGGTGAGCCGGCTGGACAAAAAGTACACCGATAAGGCGCCCCGCGTGATCGTTAAGGAAACCAAAGAGGGGCCCAGCTATGCTTTCCGGATTCCCGGCCTGTTCGACCTGCCAATCCTGGCCGAACTGTTTGCCGCCGGGCAAAACGTCAACCGTTCGGGTGCGCTGCTGCGCGAGGCCAGTGACGATTTCAAGAAATTCGTTACCTCCTCGGCCGGGTACGAAGAGGCCAGACCCGGCGCCTGGGATCCAGTGGAACGGATCAAGGATCAGGAGATGGACGGGGTCAGCGCGGAAGTCCTTTACACCTCGCTGGGGATGCCGCTGTTCCAGATCACCGACCAGGAACTCCAGCAAGCCTGCTTCAGCGTGTACAACACCTGGCTGGGGGAATTCTGCTCGAGCAATCCCAAGCGGCTCATCGGACTGGCTTTGATTCCAATGTGGGACATTCCTACAGCAGTAAAGGAGCTGGAACGGTGCGCGAAAATCGGACTGCGGGGGGCGGAAATCTGGGGCAACGCGCCGGAAGAAAAGCCTTACTCCAACCCCGAATATTACCCGTTTTGGCAGGCAGCGCAGGACCTCGACATGCCAATTTCGCTCCACGTCGGGACCAGCGTGATGCCGCGACGGCCCGGTAATCCGATAGCGTCACGGATGGAAGGTTTTACCAACGCAATCCATCCGATCCAGCAGGCCATCACGGCGCTGACTTTGAATGGAGTCCTCGAGCGGTTTCCCGGACTGAAGATTGTCTCGGCCGAGAACGATGTAGGCTGGCTGCCGCATCTGGTGTGGCGCCTGGACCATGCCTACCGCCATTATGGCTCGCTGTCCGGCGCCAAGCTGAAGGAGCTGCCCAGCTACTACCTCAACCGCCAGCTTTTCGGCACCTTCGAAGACGAACCACTGAGTGCGGAATCATTGCAGCGCTTTGGCGCCAACAATTTCATGTGGGCGTCCGACTATCCGCACGGCGTCTCGACCTGGCCGCGGTCGCGCAAGGCGATTGAAAAGGATTTCGCCGGTATCGCGCCAGAAATCAGAAATAAGATCATCCTGGACAACGTCAAGCGCTGCTACAACATCGAGGTCTAGAGTCTCAGCCGTGGCGGGAAGGCACCGGCTCAGCTTTCCCGCCACTTTATTGTCTGCCTGCGCGCAATCTTCTGCCGTCCAACCCCCGCCATCAGAGTAAGATTCGGATTATCGATTATCTCATGCTCAATTGTGATGCCTTGGATTTTATCAAGGATTTCTGAGCAATCGTCCATATTCTGATGGTTCCAATCTTACAAGCTTGCAATCCCGACGTTTTTCACTTGCATCTCAAATGCCACAAATGCTAAACGTAGTTACTTAAACACATATTAAGGCGGGCGGAATCCGCCAAAATATGGGCGGGAGGGTTGGCCTGAATGCGTCGGATCTTGCGGAGCTTGAGTTGCCTTGACTTTTTGCCCTACGGTTCAATCGCGGTTGCGGTACTGGTAAGCGCGATAGCGGCGTCGGCGGGCCGGTGGCCGTTTCGTCATTGGCACGGAGTCCGCGGTTCTGAAGGGGCTGAAGCGCCCCGTCCCGATTACACAACGCTTCCCATTTACTTCGAGCAAAATCGCGGCCAGACCGATCCCCGCGTGCGTTTCCTCTCACATGGCCCCGGTTACACCGTGTTCCTGACCACAAGCGGAACTGTGCTTTCTCTGCGGCGGGCGGTGGTTTCCAGCGATGGCTCGGGCCCCAAATCTAGCGCCGATCGCAAAGTAAAGATGAATACCGCCTCGGTCTGGATAAATCTGGCGAGCGCAAACAGCGCGACTCGAGTCGAGGGAATCGATCCGTTGCCGGGGCGGGTCAACTATTTGATTGGCAATGACCCGGCGCACTGGCATACGGGCATACCGACTTACGCGCGCGTCAAATATCGTTCCGTCTATCCCGGCATAGACCTGATTTATCATGGCACCCCGCAAGCGCTGGAATATGATTTGATCGCCGCGCCCGGAGCCGATACCCGGGCCATTGAGCTGCAAATCGAAGGCGCCCGGAAAACGCAGCTCAGTCAATCGGGAGACCTGATTCTCAGCACGGTCGCGGGTGATCTGATGATGCGCAGGCCGAAGGTTTATCAAGACACCCGGGCGGGCCGGCGCCATGTAATCGACGCGCACTATATCGTGAGCGCGGCCCACGCGGGTAAAGCCACGATCACGTTGGCTTTGGCCCCGCACGATCCGGCGACACCCCTGGTGATCGACCCGGAGATCCTTTATTCGACCTATTTGGGTGGAAAAGGCGACCGCAGCGGACCAATCCAGGGCTTTCCGACGCTGCCGTCCCAGATTACCTCGCTGAATTTTTCCGACGGCGCGATCTCGCTAGCACTGGGTCCTGGCAACACAGTCTACGCGACCGGTATCGCATTTTCCTCCAATTTCCCAGCGACGCCGGGTTCCTTTCAAAGCACCAACCAGGCCAGTCCAAACACCACGCCCAATGGTTTTGTGGCCAGGTTCGACCCCGGTAAGAGCGGCGCAGCTTCGCTGGTCTATTCCACTTACCTGGGCGGCAGCGGATGCAGCACCAGTCCGTGCACGCCGGGCAACGATGGCGACCAGGGGACCGCTATCGCGGTTGATGGCAGCGGCGACGCATACGTGGGGGGATTAACGTACTCGCACAACTTCCCGAATGCCAACTGCGGAACCTTTGGCACCGGTCTCAATGGCAGCGCGCCAGATGACAACAACGGCTTTGTGGCCGAGCTTAATCCGACGGGCAGCGGACTCATATATTCGTGTTTCGTACACGGGAGCAGCGGGGCGCCGGTCAGTGGTATCGCGATCGAACCCGGCTGTTCCAGCAATTGCGCCGCCTACGCTGCCGGCAATACGCGGGCGGGGGCCGGCGATTTCGTGGTAACTGCGGGCGCATTCCAGTCCACTAATCCGGACACCCACAGCAACAGTGCCGGTTACGTCCAGGTTATTGCTGGAGGCGGCAAGTCGCTGATCTATTCCAGCTTCCTGGGCGGCACTGGAACCACGACGGGAGGCGAATCGCTGGACCGCATCGCGGTCGATAGCAAAGGCCGGCTATATGTAACCGGCGCCACGTTTTCGTCCAACTATCCAACCAAAAATGCTTTTCAGTCCAGCAATCTCGGCTTTCCTCTGGGAGTGCAAAATGCAGTCGTCTCCGAGATCGATCCCAGCCAGAGCGGGGCTGCATCGCTGCTGTATTCGACCTACCTGGGCGGCAGTGGTTTATCGATTCCATTTGTAGGGACATTCGGGGATCTCGCGTCAGGCATTGCGCTTGATTCCAGCGATAACATTTACGTGAGCGGCGTCGCCGTGTCGTCGGATTTTCCCACCAACGGCAGCAAGCCTGCATATCAACCCAGCTCCAACGCGGGCGGTCTTGGCGGCGCCAACGGTTTCGTGACCGAACTGAATCCGAGCCAGACTCCGTCCAAACAACTGGTCTATTCGACGTACATCGGCGGCGCCGCAAGCCTGCTGACCTCTCCGATCCGTCCGGGTGACGCCGCAACCGACGTCACCGTCGACAGCACGACGGGCGAGATTTATCTGACCGGCGCCGCGAGTTCGACCACGTTCCCAGTTGCCAACACCTGCGGACCTCTGTCTACGATCGGCGCCAACGACCCGGCGGATGCGTTCGTCAGCGTTCTTGACCCCAACGCCACGCCTGCGTCCGCGCAACTGAAGTTTTCAACTTATCTGGGCGGCAGCCAGATCGACGTGGCCGGTGCGATCGCGATCGATTCGACGGGCAAGATTTACGTCTCGGGAGCGACTTTTTCGGGCGACTTCCCGGTCAACGCCGCCGCCTTCCAGTTCAGCAACAATGCGTTCGCGGCGGGAACCACCAACGCCTTCATCACCAAGCTTGACCCCAGCAGCACCGTCTGTCCGAGCCCGGTGCCCAGCCCGAGCATAACGGCCACACCAACTCCAGGTCTGACGCCGACCCCAACGCAAACCGTCACCGCAACCGCTACCATCACCGTCATCGGGACTGCGACGGCGACCGCGACTCCCACGCCCACTGCGACAGCTACACCGCGATCGGGGCCGATCATCAGCAGTATTCCGAGTGTAGTTTTGGTGGGCGGCAGTTTCAGCATCACCGGCTCGGGCTTTACCCCCGGCTCCAAAATCAATTTCTTCGTCGCCACTTCCTCGGGACCAGCAAATGCGGGACCGCTCTCTCCTGATACTCCTCACGGTTCAACTTCGATGGTGGTTCCGGTCCCGGCAACCATTTCGTTGGGCGAAGGATTCGTGGCGGTGGAGGTGGTCAATACCGACACGGGCTTCCAGTCATCCAACCTCGCCTATGCGCTTTTACAGGGCTCGGCCGCGGCTGGAATACCGTCTCTCACCACGATCAACGGCGTGGGTCTGGCGGCGACCAGCAGCAATCCGGCCTATGCGATCGACAATGTGGAGACCGTCGTACCGCAGGGCACGACGGTGCAGCTCGGCGGCACCGGATTCGACACCACCAACGGCGTGGCAATCGACCTGTTCTGCGCCTGCATCGGTGGAAAGGTGGGGCCTTTTTTCATCAACCCCGGCGACCCCGGTCTGACCCCGACGCTTTTGACCTTCGTGCTGCCAGCCAAGGGACTGCCGAATTCGCCGGCGACCGGGCCGGGTTCGTTCGTCATCAGCAACGCCGGCGTGGATCACCTCTACAGCAGGAAGAGCAATGCGGTTTCGGTGCCGCTCGGCGCAAAAATCCAGGTGCTTTCGGTAACGCAGTCCGGCTCGACGATCACCGTCAACGGGACCGGGTTTTCCACCCTGACCGTGATCAACTTCTTCAATACGACCAGCGGCGGCGGGGTGGTGAACCTGGGCGGGCTGTCGGGGGGCGCTCCGGCAATTCCGCTGACGTTTATCAATGAGGACAGCTTCAGCTTCACCGTGCCCGCGGCGGCGAACAAGTCCGCATCCTACGTCCAGGCGTTTAATCCGCCCTTCGTGCCGTTCACCAGCACCGGCAGCGACCCGGGCGGCGCATTCACGCTGAAGTAGATCCAATCCGGCGCGGGAGCCTCCTTAATTCAGGCTCCCGCGCGCGGATAATTCGGTGTGGCGGAGGTTGTCTGCTACTTCGGGGGATGCAGACGCGGATCGCTGCTGTTGGCGCATTCCCAGAGGTAATCCCAAATCAGCAGCCGGCGATGGCGCTTGCGCTTGACCAGATCCGCGGAATGCTCGAGCGTGCGCATCGCGTTCATGATGCGCCATCCACGGACCATGTTGCATTCCTGCTCGGTGTCGTAGGCGTTCACGACTGACCATCGATAAAGCGGAGTGCTCGGATCGAAATCGGCCCTCCAGCCGGTGTCGATCGGCGGCGCCATCAGAAGCCACGCTGACAAAGCTGCCCCGACAACCAGTTTCATCGCCGTTCCCCCGCACGCGATTGAGGGTTAGAGCTTACGAATTCTTGGGTTCCTTGCAATGTATTATCGGAGAACCAGAGGCGCAATTGCTTGCTTCGCGCTAATTGACGGCGCGGCCCGGGTGTCGACAGCGGGCACGGGGTGAACAAGCAACCCGGCGAGTCGCTGCGACCCCGGGTCCGAGTTATCCGGGCGCTTCAACCAGGGGCTGCGTAACGCTATTGTTCGCTCAGAGGTTGAACGCCGATGATCCTGAAGGTTGCGCGTCTAGGCCATCCAATCGTGCGGATGGCCGCCCGCCAGGTCACGGCCGAGGAAATCAAGACCCACGATTTCCAGGTCCTGATCGATGACATGGTGGAAACGATGCACGAGTACAGCGGCGTCGGGCTGGCCGCAACCCAGATCCATCTGCCGATTCAAGTCGCGGTGCTGGAGGTCGAGCGCAATCCGCGCTACCCCGATGCTCCCTCTGTACCGCTCACCGTGCTGATCAACCCGGTTGTCACGATCCTCGACAATGAGCTGGTTGATGGTTACGAAGGATGCCTGTCGATTCCCGACATGAGAGGCGTGGTGCCGCGCTTCAAGCGTTTGCGCGTGCAGGCGCTCGGACGCAATGCCGAGCCGCTGGATATAATCGCGGAGGATTTTCATGCCCGCGTCATCCAGCACGAAACCGACCATCTCAAGGGCGAAGTTTACCTGGATCGGATGCGCGACATGCGCACGCTGTCGCATCTGGCGGAATTCCAGCGTTATGTGCTGGAGGCGGGCTCGGGTGCGCCTCGCAAATGAACGGCTCTACTTGGGCGGGTATGGCGGGACGAGGGGGACTTTGCCGGTGACCTTCGCCGTTTCCAGCGCCTTTTGCAGCATGTCGTTGTAGGTCTTAAGGTTGTTGTTTTCCTCCTGAACCTTGTCAAGCTGCGCGTGCAGTTGATCGTTGTCGCGCTTAAGCTGGTCGAGTTGCGCGGCTAAATCGTCAAGCTGACGTGATTGTCTCGCGATCCGGGCCTGGTCCTGGGCGTGATAGCGCCATCCAACGTACACGCCAATTCCGGCAAGAATCACGAAAATAACCACGGCACGAAACATAAATCCATCCTGTGAGGTGCCAGGCGCCTTCGGACAGACATTACTACTGGAGCGCGGCGCCTTTGACCAGCGTGCGGCGGCCGCCGCTTAGCGGTCACAAGTTCTGTCAAAAAATCCCGAACGACGCCGCTGTTACTCTCCCTCACTGCGTCAGCCGCTTTGGGCGGATGGAAATCCGCATGAACCAGACCCTCGAACTGCTCGCGACGCTGCGATCGTCCGACTATTTGTGCGAATCGGCGTAAACTGTTTTTGGTGGCAAAAAACGAAAGCGTAGAGCTGCTCACGATCGATGGGCGTGAGGTGCGCATCACGCATCCGGAAAAACTCTATTTTTCGCGCCAGGTCAAGCTCTCGAAACTTGATATCGTCCGCTATTATCTGGCGGTCGCGCCCGGCGCGCTCAACGCAATCCGCGACCGCCCGCTGGTACTCAAACGCTTCGTGGACGGAGCCGAGGGCGAAGCTTTCTACCAAAAGCGCGCTCCGGTAAAACGTCCCGGCTGGCTGCGAACCGTCACTCTGGCTTTTCCTTCCGGGCGTGTCGCGGAAGAAATCGTGGTGGACGACGCCGCCGGTTTGGCGTGGATCGTCAATCTCGGGTGCCTCGAACTGCATCCCCATCCCGTGCGCTGCGGCGACCTTGAACATCCCGACGAACTGCGGGTCGATCTCGATCCGTGCCCCGGGGTAGCCTGGGCCGACGTGCGCCTGGTGGCGCTGGAAGTGAAATCGCTGCTGGAGGAGACCGGACTGCAAGGATGGCCCAAGACCAGCGGTTCGCGCGGCATGCATATCAATGTGCGAATTCATCCGCGCTGGACCTTCGACGAGGTGCGCCGGGCCGCGCTGGCGCTCTCGCGCGAAATCGAGCGCCGCGCCCCGACGCTGGCCAGCTCCAAATGGTGGAAGGAGGAGCGCCACGGCGTGTTCCTCGATTACAACCAGAACGCGAAGGATCGCACCACGTGCTCGGCGTATTCGGTGCGCCCGCTGCCCGATGCTCGCGTGTCCACGCCGCTTTATTGGCATGAGGTACCCGACTGCGAGCCGGGCGATTTCACCGTCTTTAGCGTGCCGCGGCGTTTCGCTGAAAGGGGTGACCCGCATAGGGACATCGACCGCGCGCCGGGCTCGTTGGAGCCATTGCTCGAACTCGCCGCAAGAGACGCCGCCGCCGGACTGGGCGACGCACCGTGGCCGCCGCACTTTCGCAAGATGGCGGGCGAGGGGACGCGCGTCGCGCCCTCGCGCGCCAAATCCGCCGCGAAAAAGCCGCGCACGAAAATGCCGCTGATCGTGGTGGCGAATTCTCCCAGTAAAGACGCCGCGCTGGCCGGGCTGGAACGGTGGAAGAGCAAATATCCCGCAGCCGCCGCACTGCTTGCCCCCGACGATGTTCTGGTTGATTCGATGCGCGGCCGGTCCTCGACCTGGACTCGAATCCGGGTAAATCTTCGCCATGTGCCTGAAGAGATCCGCCCCGCGCAGGAAGCTCCCGACCCCGACGACGATCCGACCCGCCAATGGCGCATGAGGCGCTTTTCGAATCAGCATAGCTGAGGCTCAGCGGCCCGCGAAAATCTCCGCCAGCTCGTGGGGCGGCACGACTTCAAGTTGCGCGTAGGTGCAGTCCCTGGGCTTCTTGTCGGGACGCCATCTTCGAAATTGCGCGATGTGACGAAAGCGCGCGCCCTGCATATGCTCATACGCGACTTCGACCACCAGTTCGGGCCGCAACGGCTCCCACGACAGGTCCTTGCCCTGGCTCCATCGGCTCTGCCCTCCGGGCATCCGATTACCGCCTTGGGCGGCGCCCGCGCCAAGCTCAGCCCACCTCTTCCACGGATGATCCACAAGCGCATCGCGCCGGTAGGGCGCGAGAAAATCGACCAGTTCGTGCCGCTTGCGGTCGGTAAAGCTGGCGCAGACGCCCACGTGCTGCAACGCGCCCGCCTCGTCGTAAAGGCCCAGCAGCAGCGAGCCGACCGCCCTGCCCTCCCCGTTTTTGTGCCATCGAAAACCTGCCACGACGCAATCGCAATCGCGCTCGTGCTTGACCTTGAACATGACGCGCTTGCCAGGCTGGTAGATCCCCGCAGCAGGCTTCGCCATCACTCCGTCGAGCCCCGCGCCTTCGAAACGGCGAAACCAGTCCGCTGCGACCGCGGCATCACGCGTGGCGGGCGTCAGATGGAGCGGCGGCTTTGCGCAAGCCAGCAACGATTGGAGTTTGCGGCGGCGGTTTTCAAACGGCTCGCCGCGCAGGTCGCGATTGTCGGCGCAGAGCAGGTCGAAGAATACGATCGAGGCCGGCGTTTGTTGCGACAGCAGCTTCACCCGCGAGGCCGCCGGATGGATGCGGAGTTGGAGCGCCTCGAAATCCAGTTCGCCGTCCCGTGCAATAACCACTTCGCCATCGAGCACGCATCGCGGCGGTATCTGCGCGCGTATCGGTTCGAGCAATTCAGGGAAATAGCGGTTAAGCGATTTTGCGTCGCGGCTCTGGATCACAACCTCGTCCGCACCGCGAAAGACCAGCGCGCGGAAGCCATCCCATTTCGGCTCGAAGATCCAATCTCCGCGCGCCGGAATCTCCGCGATGCGTCTGGAGAGCATCGGCAGTATCGGCGGCTTAACCGCGAGATCCATCTTTCGACTTTACGCCGGAGACAGGGTTTTGCGGCGGCCCAGATCCATCGCGATGCGCCGCGGGCGCGCAAGACCCGTACATGGGCTCAGCGGACAACCTTCAGTTTGCCGGCGGCCCGGCACGAAGCTTACTCAGTTTTGCGGCGCTTGGGCCGAAGACATGCCGGCCGCAGCGGCATTCCCGGCCTCTTCGAGCGAGCCTCCCAGCGCGGTGAAGGCGTGCACAAACCATTTGAGGCTTGAGTACTCGTCCTCCGCCCACAGCGTCAACATCTCTTTGGCATCGAGGTCATCTTTGATCAAACTGACGAAGTCGTGAATCGGTTTGATGATTTCCTCGGGGTTGCCGAAGCTGGATACGATCCGGCGCAGTTTATCCAGATCACTGATGTTGGGATCGGACTGCATACTGATGAATTTGTCGAGCTCCGGATCGGCGGCCTTTTCGCATTGAGCACCGAGATCGCTGAGTTTTCGATCCATCACTCGCACGTGATAGGCTTCGCGCTCGGCGATTGTGCGCAGAGCGCTGCGCATGCAATCGGTTTTGCACACGCCGGCCCAGTTGGACAGGGCCGCGGCCCCCGCCGCCTCGCCATTGCGCGCGCGCTGGATGTAGGCAACGATCGCGTCGCGCTCGCAGCCATAGGTTTTGCCCATCGCGGTGAAGCCGCCGCCGTTACCCTCCAGCAGGGCCATCTCCGCCTCGAAGGTCTGTTCGCTGATGATACCTTTGCGATAAGCGCGCAGGAGCCGGGTGAACTCGAACTCGCGGGTCATGAGCATCCCTCCATCGAATTTTGCTTAAAATACGCCACGAACCATGCCTGCTACAATCAAACCCCGCTCCCGCGGCGAAGTTGACTCGAGTTGGCATTCGACCTTGACTTTTCGAACGCGGACGGCAAACGATCCGGCACTGACAGATGAGGCGGGGCATCAGCGGCCGCGCCAAAAGGGGTCAGCGCCATGGCATCAGCGACGATTTCAGCCGACTCTCACATTTGCGAGACACCGGATCTTTTTACCAGCCGTGTTGACCGGGCCCTGCGCGGCCAGGTGCCTTATTGCGGCGCGGACGACAAACTCGGCGAAGCCTGGCATTTTCCCAATGGGATGGTGACCTCGCTGGCCGCTTTCGCCAGCGCCGGCGCCTGGCAGGGCAAGACCAGTTCGGCGATGAGTTTCGCTGATGTGCCGAAAGGCGCGTGGGAACCCACCGCCCGCCTGCGTGAGATGGAAGCCGACGGCGTGATCGCGGAAGTGCTTTATCCCAGCTATGCGATGCAACTGTTTTCCACCATCACAGACGCCTCGATCCAGATCGCCTGTGCCCGCGCCTACAATGACTGGCTGCACGAGTACTGTTCCGCGGCACCTGGGCGCCTCAAGGGCGTCGCCATTCTGCCCACCGCCGATCTGAACCTGGCCCTCGCCGAACTGCGCCGGATTTCCGCCCAGGGATACGTCAACGTTCTAATCGACGCCCATCCTCCGGCGTCGCGCTATTACGACAATCCGCTGTGGGAGCCGCTGTGGACGGAACTGGAATCCAACGACATCATGGCGAGCTTCCATCTGTTTGCGGGAACGGCGCCGGTGTTCGGCGGCGAGGAAGGCAGCGGCCGCCTCAACCATTTCCTGGCCGATTACACCGTCGCCCCCGCCTTGCTCCAACGTCAGCTTGCGATGATGATCTTCGCCGGAGTTCTGGAGCGCCATCCGGGATTGCGCGTGCTCTGCGTGGAAAGCGATTGCGGCTGGGTGGCCCATCTGCTCAAGCGGATGGACCACGTGTATCTGCGCAAGGGACCGCGCTATGAAAGACATATCAGGTCCGATATGCTGCCCAGCGATTTTTTCAAGCGTCAAATCAAGTGCGTATTTCAGAACGACAGGCCCGGAATTCTGACGCTGGAAAGCACGGGCAGCGACATCCTGATGTGGGGATCTGATTATCCTCATAACGACAGCACCTGGCCGCAATCGCAGCAGGTGATTGAAGAAATGTTTCGCGGAGTCGCGCAGAGCGATCGTCATAAAATCGTATATGGCAACGCCGCCTCCCTGTATGGGATCTGAATAATCACGCTCGAACTGAATCAGCTAATGGCAGTTCAGAGGAGAGACTTCGATTATATACATCCACGAAACGACCGATCTAATAGCGGGACAACTCGATAATTTCGTCGATGCGTTCGAACAGGCGTACCATCCCGCCATGCGCGAAGCCGGGGCGCGCCTGGTGGCGTTGTGGGAAACAGTCGGCATTTCATTGCCATGGCCGCGTACTATAGCGCTGTGGGAATTGGATAATCTGAAGCATTATGCGCAGTTGGCCCGCGCCCAATACGACGATGGGATCAGGAGCGCGAACTTCCGCCGATGGCGCGGCGCCCTGGGAACTCTGGCGCGCAACGGCGAGGGACGCATACTCGTTCCGGCCGCCGCAAACCCCACCTTGAAGGACCTCATGGACTCCGGTGTTTCCGCGCAGGTCTGCGTTCACGAAATTCTGACCACCCAACCGGACAAACAGCGCGATTACGTCGACGGCATCCAACGGCTTTGGATGCCATACGCGGTGCGCAACGGCCGCCGATGGATCGGCACGTACAGCACCAGTTGGAAGAACCATGAAGCGGTCAGTATCTGGGCCCTGGAAAAGGGATGGGACACGCTGGCCGAGCATTACAGCCGCGATCCTTCAGGCGACATCGAGTTGAAGACCTGGATGCAGATTGCGATCGCGCTGCGCGAGCGCTACGACGACGGCCTGCTGCATGCTCTGCCGCCCACGCCGTTGAAATAGAGGGACCGCTCCCAGCCGTCATATGCCGAGAACGACGACCAGGTGCTGGAAGCGATGCTCTGCTCCGTTCCCATGGGCTGGCGGCTGAGTCCACGGCCGATATGCTCCCTTCGCAAGACACGCCGTGGATTGTGCTGCCACTGGGAATCAGCGCTGCGGCCGTATCCTCGACAATAATTATTCATGCGCTGGCGCTGATGACGATGATTCAATTCGTCCGCCGTGTGCAAAAACTCGGCGTTGCGGGGGTCTGGTTCTGGAAGGACGTGAGCATAGTCGCGGGCGCCGTGCTGGTGGCATTCGCCGCCCATCTGCTGGAAATTGCTCTGTGGGCCGGGGTATTCATGCTGTGCCGTGAATTTCGTATTTTCGCGTCGGCATTTTATTGTTCAGCGGAAAATTACACGACCCTGGGCTACGGCGATATAGTAATGTCCCCGAGGTGGAAGTTGCTCGGGCCGCTGGAGTCGGCCGACGGGATGCTGATGTTTGGCGTCTCCACCGCAATGATTGTCGCCATGGATCGTTAGCGCCTTCATTCCGCCGCTCTCCCTGTCACATAAGGTTCCAACCCATGCTCTGTTCGAAACCGTCTGGAGGAAGCATCGAGGCTTCCATTCCCCGCTCCGGGCTTACCGCATTCGAAACTCCCGATTGCTGCGTCGATCTCTGCCCTGGTCATGCCCTGCTTGATTTCTGGGTTGTTGGCAATTGATTTCAGCATGACATGCGGGACGCTCTCGTATTAAGGCCGCTTCCAAACGTCCTCATCAGGGCGCGCAAGCTCGTAGTAGTCGAAGACCGCCGTCATCAAACGCTGCTTCGCCAGTGCGATTGCAACGCGCGAAGTATCGCAGGTGATCCGGCGACGCCCACACTGCTCGGCCACATATGCTGTGGTACCACTGCCGCGATTTCCGACCATCGACCGGTTCGTTTCAAGCGGCAGCCGCCCATCTACTGGCCGCCGGCGTTTTGCTCCGTGAGCCTGACTGGGAGCTGCAGGCGTTTACCCTGGCGAACTATTGTGACGTAGAGGACGTCGCCCAGCCGCGCCTGGGAAAGCGCCCGCTGGAAATCGGAGATGGCGCGCACACGCTGGCCGTCAACCCCGATTATCAAATCAAAGGCCTCGCCGACGTGATTGTTATCGACCAGGCCTATCGCGGCGAAGGCCGGCGGAAAGACCATGGCGACACCCACCACTGTAGCCCCGAGCAGGGTATGGACCAGCCCTGAATACGGCCGCATCCCGGCAATCGCGGCGGGGCTGCCCGGGCGGACCTCCAGGACCGCCAGGCCGCAGGCCAGTTGCCGCGGCACCAAATCCACACAATTGTGTTGCAAAAGCGCGCCTATCGGCGACTGATAGACATCGTCATTGGTGACGAATTGATCCATATCGGCGAAGGCGGCGCCGCCGTCCGCGGCCTGCGGGTTGGTCTCATCGTTATATTGATCGGAATTGGAAGGCGCCGCGGGCGAATTGGTGGAATCGGGGACGGCATTGTCGATTACCTGGGTTCGATTCTGCGGATCCACTTCAATGGTTGACTTGTCCTGGGCGTAAACGGCGCTGGCGGCCAGGATAGCGGCAAGCACGACCGTTGCCGCACGCGCCAACCTTATGCGAGCGCCTCCCGCGCACTGAGCTGAACTGCCCTGAGACATTTGATCGCAAACCCAAACGCCCTGCTTTAAAGCCGCGGAGGCGGTATTACCGATTTCGCTCTCCTGCGCCGGATTCAGTCCGCCGCCTACGCGGGTCAGCCATCGAAGACCGTGCGACTATAGCTAATATCTAGTCATCTTTTAAAAAGTTTGGCAAGGCTGAACCCGCGCCGAATATGAGACGCAATCGGGACCCTTCCACGAATCGGCGCGTTAAAGAAGCTTCATCCACATTCAGAAGGATAATGATTGAAAAATGAGCTATTTTAACCACTTTCGGCATCGAGGAGGTGGTGTTGCTTTGATTTAACTGGTACAAAGCATGTTTGATCGTTGTGGGATACGGCGACGGGAAAATCGCCACGGAGACAAAATCAGCGAACCCATGGAGCAGCAACGATGAATTGCCCAAAATCCCTTCATCGGCGTTTACCGGCGCGCAGGCGATCGTCATCGCGGTGCTTTGCGATCCAATCACGCGCACTGGCCGTCCTCGTTGCCGCCTTGCTGGCGGTCAGTTTTTTTTCAACCAGCCAGGCGCTTGCCCAGTCTGACGATGAAGCGGAGGTCGGCCCCACGCATGATCAACTGCTGCAACTGGTGGCGCCGATTGCGCTTTATCCTGACGCACTCGTCGCACAGATTTTGGCCGCGGCAACTTATCCGACTCAGATCGTTGAGGCCGCCCGATTCATCCAAAACAATCCCGGCCTGAGCGGCGCCGCCCTGGTCAACGCGGTCAATCAGCAACCGTGGGACCCCAGCGTGATGGCGCTGACGCAGTTCCCATCCGTGCTCGACAACATGAACCGGAACCTGTCGTGGACTTCGTCGCTGGGCGACGCCTACTACAACGCGCCCCAGGAAGTGCTCCAGGCGATACAGGAATTGCGTCTGCGCGCCCAGCAGGCGGGCACCCTGAAAACGACGCCGCAGCAAATCGTCACCACCGACAACGGCACGCAGACGATCATCATCCAACCGGCACAACCCTCGGTCGTTTACGTGCCGACCTACAATCCCACCGTCGTATATGGCGCGCCGGTACCTGCATATCCGGGCTATACGACGGGCGAAATGGTGGCCACGGCGGCGGTTTCATTCGGCGTTGGGATGTTGGTGGGATCGGCGATCAGCAACAGCAGTTGGGGATGGAATTCCTGGGGATGCAACTGGCGCGGCGGGAATGTCGTGTACCAAAACAATGTATTCGTATCGCGCAGCAACGTCTTTGCGGGAGGCCGCGGTTACTGGGGTGGTTATCGTAATCCGAACTATCATCGGCCGCCGGGATGGAACGGCAATGCTAACCGCCCCGGGGGTTGGAACAGCGGCTACAAACGCCCCTCGACGCTTCCGGCCAATCGGCCGGTTAACGTGAATCGGCCGGCGAACATCAATAACGTGAACCGGACCAACAATAACGCCAACCGCATAAATGCCAATCGCACCAACGTGAACCGTCCCAGCGGGCAGCAACTGGCAAGCCGGGAGCCGGCCAAATCCTTCACGCCGATGAAGGCTTCCAAGGGCGCAAATCAGAATTTTCAAAACTTCCGTGGCTTCGGACAATCCGGATCGGGCAGTCGCGGAGCGGGTGCTTTTGGCGGATTCGACGCCGGCGGGAATGCCCGCATGGCGAGCGACCGCGGCCGTGCCAGCCTGGGCAGCGGCAACTTCGGTAAAGGTGGAGGAGGCCTCGGCGGCGGGCGAGCCGGAGGCTTCCAGGGAGGACGCGGCGGCAGATTGCGCCGCTAGTCGAGCATGCAAACCGAGGAGGAAGGAAACATGAACCGATCGCAAAACCGCCCATGCGCGCTCGCCACTGTCTTGGCGGCTCTGCTGATGGGTCTGGCTGGTATCGCCCTGGCCTCGCCGCATCAGTCATGGGGCGAGGCGTTTGCCTCCAGGCAGGACGCCGCCCAGGCATTTATCCAGGCAATGCGCGGCAACAACCAGGCCGCGCTGTTAAAAATCCTCGGCCCTGATGCCAAAAGCATCGTCAACTCGGGAGATCCGGTGGCCGACCACGCGGTGATAAACAGGATAGTGTCAGCCTACGACCAGATGCATCGATTCGTCCCCACCAGCGACCGACGCATCTTCCTGTACGTTGGCGCGGAGAATTGGCCTTTGCCGATCCCGCTTATTGAGCGCGCCGGCAAGTGGTATTTCGATACCGCTTTCGGCAAGGAGGAAATCCTTGCCCGCCGCGTCGGACGAAACGAATTGGACGCGATCCAGGTGTGTGAAGCTATCGTCCAGGCCCAGCATCAGTACGCCAGCCAGGCACAGGCCGGCGAGAGCACGGCGCAATATGCACAGAAAATACTGAGCGACAGCGGCAAACACAACGGTCTTTTCTGGAAGACCGCGCCCGGCGAGCCCACCAGTCCGCTGGGCCCGCTGGTCGCCTCCGCTTCCGCCCAAGGTTATCGCCACAGCGGAAGCAAGCCGACGCCCTACCACGGCTACATCTACAGAATTCTCAAGGAGCAGGGACCGCACGCTCCGGGCGGCGCGCACAGTTACCTGCAGGATGGCAAAATGACCAGGGGTTTCGCCGTGCTGGCATACCCGGCGGTTTATCGCGCTTCAGGCGTGATGACCTTTATCGCGGGTGAGGACGGCACCGTGTATCAGAAGGATTTGGGTGCGGCGACCAACACGATCGCTGCGTCGATCAAATCCTTTGACCCCGATTCGACCTGGGAACGCGTTCCGGCCGAGGATGAGCAGGCAGGGGGCGCTCCGGCCTGAAATCGATTCAATCGGCAATCGATTCGCGATCCCGATTGAAAAGGCGGCGGCCGATTTTGCCATAAATCGGGCGATGTGCTGCAATAACCGCTTATGCGCAGCCACATCAGCAAGAACGCGGAAACGCGCCATCTTGGCGCCGATGTCGTGCACTACCGTGAATACAAGATCCTGCTGCAACCCGATCGCTTCACCAGCAGGCAGGGCTTCCTTGATTTTTGGAATTGCGCTTCCAAAACGCTCAAGAAGCTCGGCCTGAAGGTGGACATCGATCCACGCGCGTTCGACAGCCAGGTTCGCGAAGTCCTGTTTTACGACACCCCGGAGTTCGACCTCTACAACCATCATTTCATCCTGCGCAAACGCACCTTCTATGACCAGGGATGGCCCCGTCCCGGGCACGAGTTGACTTTCAAATACCGCGCCCCCGAACTCAAAGACGCCGCGGCCGTCGATGTGCATCCGCAACTGGGCGGTCATGACGAGATTAAATTCAAGGAAGAGCTGCTGCTCGAACGCGATCGCCTGGGCGGCATGCGCAGCGTTTACTCGCACGGATGCGTGCTGACCTCGCCCAATATCGAGCTTGAACGCGGCATCGAGGACATCACCCGCGCCTTTCCAACGCTTAAGAAAATCGACATCCGCCCGCGAACCAAGATGGCGCTGGTCAATAACGTGGCGGTCGAGGAAGTCCAGAGCACCATCGGCATGATTCACTTCCACCATCATTTCAAGGGCAAAGCGACGATCGCAATCTGGCGCAGCCGGGCGCTGGAAAAATCCCTGGCCGGCGAGTTTGCTTTCCAGTGCAAGTTCGATCGGCTGGAGGATGTTCCGGCGGAATCGATCGAGCTGTCGGAGGAATTCTACAAAAAAGTCCAGCTCGATTGCGCGGAGTGGATCAAACTGGGCACGACCAAGACCGCGATGGTCTACGGACTGGGGGACAACAATCATCTGAAAAACCGCGAATAAGCACCGCCAGGGCCGGCATCTCGGTGAGGTCCCCGGTGTTTTTTTCCCCGCCGCGCAACGGTGTTCGCGGTGTTGTCCGAACCGTGGCGGCCGCGCAAATGGCGGCGATTCGGACGTAACCGCCCACCGTCATTCGCCCCTTCTTGCGTCCGGCCGCCTCGCCATGGGATGAATAGCTCTACCTGACGACCGCGCTGCATCGATATCCGGCAGCGCCAAGGAGGCGGCTATGATCAGGAGCCTTGATCACGTCAATATCGTGACGAAGAACTTCCCGGAAACCATCCGCTTCTATACCGAGGTGCTCGGCATGAAAAACGCCGGCCTGCCGGGCGGCATGGTTTCGAACAAAAACGCGTTCATCTGCGACGACAACGACAACGCGGTGCTTCACATACAGGGCGTTGATCCCCAGGACCCGCAGTCCACCTTCGACAGTATCCGCCAGCGGCTGGGGAACCTGCGCACTTCGATCGGCCTTGCGGACCTCAACGGCAGCGCTTCGATCGAGCACGTGGCCTTTGCCTGCCACGATTACGATGCGGTTCGCGAGCGGCTGCGGCGCAACGGGCTGGAGATGCGTTTTAACGAAGTGCCGCAGATGGGCCTGCGCCAGATTTTCGTCAATGACCCCAACGGCATCACGCTGGAATTGAACTTCCGCACCGCCTAATCGTCGCGACGGGAGGGCGGGCCGCCATGCTCATCCTCGGCCGACATTTTTATTGATGGCGGGCGTTGGACGCCGTCCGAATTGCCTGATTCAGGACACTACCGGGTTTGACAACCGTTGTCACTAAGCATCGCCATAATGTTATAAGCCCGCATTATGGCAAAGAAAGAGCATCGCAAACCCAGCTACTCCGCGGCGCTGCGGATGGCGCGGATAGCTTTTGAACTGCCGTCTCATCCTTTCGGATGGGCCCTTGACGCCATCCAGCGCGAACTCGGAATCTCCGAACGCACGCTCAAGCGCTATCTGGCAGCGGGCAAAAACACCCTGGTGGATCGTTCGGGACGGCCTTACTTCCACGTCGTCAGCGACGGTGGAAAAATCAAGCTGCGCCAGCCCGTATCGGCCAGGGCGGTTGACTCCAGCGCCTATCAGGCGGTGTCGCTTTACTTCACGTTAACCATCCTTCAGTTCCTGGAGGGCACGGTGCTCAAGGAGGGCATCGACGAGCTATGGGACCGATTTGCCAGGGCTTTGCCCGCCTTTGAGCGCGCCGATCTCGGATCGCTGGATCGGAAATTCTTTGCCATACCGTATTTGCCCAAGGACTATCGCAAGCTCGGCCATGCGCTCGACCCGATCATCCGCGGCCTGATTCGCGAATACCGTCTGCAGATCGACTATGCCACAGGAGTGGTGCATGAGGTCGATCCTTACACCCTGATTGCATACCGCGGAGGCCTCTACCTGATCGGCAAGACCCACGTCAACGGCAGGATCACCACGATGGCGGTGGACCGGATGCGCAAAGTGGAATTAATGCCCGGCGACGGCGCTGCGTTCCGGAAGTTTGTCTATCCGGCAACATTTCGGCCCGATCGCTACACGGAGGGCGCGTTCGGAATCATAGTTGAAGACAAACCGGCCGCGGTCGAAATCCTGATCCATAACGCCGAAACGGAAAAATACCTGCGCGAGCGCCAGATTCATCCGACGCAGAAGTTCATCAGGCGGCGCGACGGCAAAACGGTGCTGACCATGACGGTGCGCGGCACCACCGAGCTGAGGAACTGGATCCTCGGTTTCGGCCCATGGCTGGAAGTGCTGAAGCCAGCGGCTCTGCGCCGGGAACTTGCAGAGCTATTGAAGACAGCCGCAAACCATTACGCCTAGATTCCAGTCTCTCCCAGAGGGACAGAAGTAAATAAAAGCAGCCATCTTTTATCCGGGGGTGCGGAACGCAGCATCCTGATAAAGGCGTACCCGCTGTTTTTTCCGCACTCTGCCAGAGGAGAGGGCCGGGCATTGGCGTTTTGCGGTCACGCCCGGTCGCCGACTTTTGCCGCACTTTCCAGGATGCGGAAATAAACCAGGAGCGATCCGGCGAACAGCACCGCGTCCAGACCGAGTTCGACCCACATCCGCGCCCGCGACGGTGCGCCAGTCCCGAAGCATCCGCAATCCAGCGTCAGACCGCGGACGAGCGCCGACAGCAGAACCGAGAAATAGAGCAATGAGGTGAGCGCCACAGCGAGGGCGCCGATCCTTCGCGTCCAGGGCGCGATGAGCATAACTCCGCATGCGATTTCGAATACCGGCAGACCCAGGGCCAGCAGGTTGATCAGCACCGCGGGCAGAATCGAAAAGGCATAGATAGCGTCGGCAAACCGCAGTGGATCGAAAATCTTCCCGGCGCCCGCATAGATGAAAATGGCGGCAAGCGCCAGGCTGATGCCAATCACAATATAATCGCGACTGAGATTCCGACCCGGTTTCATGGTGCTTCCCCCTTGGACACCGGCAGACCGGCCGCCGACCATTCCTCCCATCCCCCGGTGAACACCCTGACATCGCTGAAGCCCAGGCTCAGCAGCGCGTTGGCGACCAGACGGCTGTCGTGGCATGTCCCGCCGGAGCAGTACACAATGACGGGCTTATCTTCGGCAGGCTTCAGAACTCCGGAAAGGTGATGATAGTCCTGCGCGAAATTGTCGCGCGCCAGATTCAGGGCGCCCGGCACGTGTCCCGCTTTGAAAAACGCGGACGGCCTCGCATCGAGGATCAGCGCGCTCCTGTTCTCGACCGCTGCACGAAATTGCGCGAGGCCCAGGGTCGCGGCTGGCGCAATCTGAAACGGCGGCACTTTGACCAAAGAAGTAAGCTCCGCATCGAGCCGCTGTTCGGGAGTTTGATAAACGATCGGCAGCGGCTGCGAGGAGAGCCGATTGATCAAAACTCCGGCCGCCAGGCTCAAAATGACGACCACGATTACGGCGCCCAGGTCGCGTACAATCGCCTGCCCCAGGGTGCTTGCGCAGGAAACGCGCGCCGGCTCCTGCCTGGCAATCGGCGGCGCTGAGCTCATATGGGACAAGACCCGAGTGTGCTGATCATTGCCGCGGCGCTCCCGTCAGTTGTCAAGCAGCGTGGAAATCGATGGTTTGGATGCGATACCCATCCGATCTGCCGGTTTCGGCGCGTCCGCCCGCTGCCAACGGTCCGCGTGCGCTAAACGCTCCAGCAATCTGAAGGGCGATGTCAGGAGCCGGTTGGCGATCGACAAGCGCGGGAAATAGCGCGCGCTTCTCATCAGGTCGGCGGTTGTGATCATCACGATTCCATGATCGACCGTGAACGGAAGCGCCAACGCCCGGCATGACGCCATACCATCCGCAAGCTTGTCAAGAGAGTAGCGGTTTGCGCAAAAGCGGCATATCAGTACGCCATTTTCGATCCGGTAACCAAGATTGCTGCGGTAGCAGGTCCTGCAGGCATCGAGCACCGCTTCGATCGCGCCGTCGCTGCGCCGGCCGACTATAAAGCGGACGGTTTCGGCGCGATCCGGCGTGCTCCAGCAATATAGCCTGGCGCTTGCGCGCGCCAGCGGATTGACGTCGATCAGCAAGGCGCCGGAATCGTTGGCCTGCAGCGCGGTGCATCGATAGTCGGGAGACATCCACCACAGAAGAAATCCCATCATCAGCGCTATCGCGCCACCAGCGCACAGCCATCCTGGGATGCGGGTTGCGCCTTTCCCTGGATTCCTGCTCACAGTCGTCCTTCTGCTCGCATGCGTTTGGGTTCTACCAGCTACGGGAGATCGCGCAGCGCTTGAAGACAGATGCCTTGCCCGCTGACATGGGCGTATTGCGGTCAGGCCTTTCCCTTGGTCATTTCATGGTTGATGTCGGCCGTGACCGTGGCGGCCTGAAGAATCTCACCGTTATATTCGCGCACCACGCGTCCGTCGGGCCCCAGGAGAAAGACGGCGACGATATGCGCAATTTCGCCATTCGGTTCGCGCTGCCGAATCAGCTTGAAGTTGCTCAGTACCTTGTCAATCGTGTTGGGCGCGCCGGTCAGGAAATACCACCCTGGCCGTTGCGCGTCCTGCCGCCTGGCATAGGCGAGCAACTGTCCGGGTCCGTCGTGCTCGGGATCCACCGTGATCGAAAGCATGACGACTTTGCGTCCCAATTCGCCGGATATTCTGTCCGCCACCTTGGCCAGATGCTGCGTTTCGGTCACACAAGGACCCGGGCAGGACGTATAAATAAAGTTGACAAGGACCGGCTTGCCTTTGAACGAAGACAGCTCGACGACCCTGCCGTGTTGATCGGTCAACGCGATCGACGGAAGGCAATCAGTTGTTTTGATCGGCGTATAACTTGCCATCGATCCGGGACGATCGCAGCCAACCACAGCCATCAGCACTGTGGCACAGACGGCGGCCGTTGCCAGCTTGACAAGATATTTCCTTTCGCGGTTGAACATCATTTTTGCTCCAACGAAATGATCGGGCATACCGATCCTCAGCAGAAGTCGTTGCTCGCAGCCTGTCTATCACCTCGCCAGGCTCCTGGGGTGAGGTTATGGGTGGGAGGGGAGCCTGAAGGGGACATTGGTTATCATTGTCCCGCTAAAACCCCGATTCAATATAACCGATGCGCGCTGCCGGATTCGCTAACGCTGCATCTGTTCCAGCAGATGAAGGATTACGCTGATGCCCGGGATGTTGACCTCCAGTTCATCGGCGAGGGTGCGGATCAGGCGGATGCGCCGCAGCGAGTCGGCGTCATAAAGCGGCTCGAAGCGGCTGCCATGCTCCAGCAGGCGGGCGGGAGTCACCAGGTCCTCGGATTCCCACAGGGCGAGCTCCGATTCCGAAACGCCGCACAAGCCGCAGACCACGGACCTGGTGTAAAAGCGCAATTCGCGGCGGGAACCTTTTTTTGATTTGTTTCGAGCGGTCATAGCTATCTAAACAATTCGGAGCGAGGGTCAGGGGTTCCGCGCCGGCGCTCTTTTTCCGCCAGTTCGCGGAACAAAGCGCGTTCATCCTCGGTGAGATTGTTCGGCGCCAGCACTTTCAATTCGAAGAACAGATCGCCGGCCGGGTCTTTGCCCCGGCCAGGCAAGCCTTTGCCCTTAAGTCGCATCACTCTGCCGGTCTGGCTGTCGGCGGGAATTTTGAGCGACAGTTTGCCGGTCAGCGTCGGAACGGTGACCTCGGCGCCCAGAACGGCTTCGTAATCCCATACCGGGAGCTCGACTCGCAAATCCCTTCCGTTGACTTTGAAAACCCGATCCGGCTGAAGGCGCACGGTCAGGAAAAGGTCGCCATTGAGGTCCGCACGCGGGCCGCGTCCTCCCTGCCCCGCCAGGCGCATCCGGGTGCCGTCGGTGGTGCCGGCCGGAATCGTTACTTCCAGGGTGCGGCGGTTGGGGATGATCCCGCTGCCCTTGCATCGCGAACAAGTTTTGGCGGAACGCACCACGCGCGCCTGCCCCATTCGCTCTTCCTGCATCACCATGCCCGCGCCTTTGCAGACGGGGCAATCGTCCTGGGCGGTCAACTCAAGACGGCGCCTGGTCCCGTGCGCGGCTTCGGCCAGAGTAATCTGGACTTCGGCCGTGAGGTCTGGAGCCTTTTCTTCGCGTGGGGCGAACCCGAAATCGCCGAAGTCCTCGAAGCCCGCAGTGCGGGTTCTGCGGCCGCCCATCCCGCCGCCGCCCATGCCGCCGAAGAAGCTGGCAAAAAAGTCACTGAAGTCTTCCGCACCCGGACCGGCGCGGAATCCGCTCGACGGTCCGCCCTGTTGCGCGTAGCGGCGGCGCAATTCGTCTTCCGCCGCGCCGCGCTGCCAATCGGCGCCGAGTTCGTCGTATTTCTTGCGCTTGTCGGGGTCCCCGAGCACCTGGTACGCCTCATTGATTTCCTTGAAGCGCTTTTCCGCTTCCTTGTTACCGGGATTAACGTCGGGGTGAAATTTGCGGGCCAGCTTGCGATAGGCGGATTTGATCTCTTGCTCGGTGGCCGTGCGCTCGACGCCCAAGGTTTTGTAGTAATCCTGGAATTCCATCTATCGCAAAAGCACCTCAAGCTCGGCAGTTCTGGCCACAAGGCGAAAGCCAAGCCCTTCTTATAAACTGCGCACGGAACCAAGCCAAGCAAGGCCATAGCGTCCCAAATTCCGGCGCGGGGCTCCCAACACCGTCCGTGGTTGGTAAGGAGGAAGCTGCCGCGTTCACGCGCGAATCTACCCGGCGCCGACCTTCGTGGCCAGGATTTCTTCTCCCGGGCTTTGCGGCTCCTATCTATACGCCGCCGGGGGTTTTGATCTCTTCGACATTGTCTGCGGGCGCAAGGGGAGGCTCGTTCTTGCGCAACTCGGATTCCAGGCGGCGGACTTCGCGCTCCAAACGGGCTTGCCGCGTCCCGATGAAGATCACGTAAAGCCCGATCAGGAGGAAAATGATGCTGTAGGCGGCGAACAGATATCCCAGATGATCCATCAGCGATGCGCCTCCGCCAATTCCCGCAAGGCCAGAGTCCTGCGCAATCTGACAATCCGCGTGCGCAAGCGCAGGGTCGCGACTCTCATCCATAGCAGCCATACGAACATAATCGTAAATGCTGCCAGCGAAACCAGCAGCGTCGCCACCATCCTGAGATCCTGCAGCCCGTGCTCACCCTGGCGCGTCAGCAGCACCGCCGGATGAATCGTGCGCCACAGCCTGACCGAAATTATGATGATCGGGATGTCCAGCACACCGACGATCCCCAGCACGGCGGCGAATCGCGCGATACCGTCGGTGTCATCGGCGAAGGCGCGCAGCAGCAGATAACTGCCGTAAAGCAGCCACAGGATGAACGTCGTGGTCAGGCGCGAGTCCCACGTCCACCAAACACCCCAAATCGGTTTGGCCCAGATCGATCCGGTAACCAGCACCAGCGTGCAGAACAGCATCCCCAGTTCCGCCGCCGCGTAGCTCAGGTCGTCCCACACCTTGTGGCCCAGCCATAGATATAATCCCCCGGCAAGCGCCACGATCCCAAAACCAAGGAAGGCGACCCACGCGCAAGGCAGATGGAAATAGAAGATGCGCTGGACGATTCCCTGTTCGGCTTCGGTGGGAACGTATACGAATACCATGAACAGCGCGGCCACCATCGAGAGGCAAGTGGCCGCAGCCAGACCAATCGATATCGGGTTTTTCATCAATCGCGTCAATCCTCAAAAATAACGTGCTCAAAGAGCAGATACCCGGCGGTGACGAAGAGGACGTCGAAAGCGCCGAGCAGCTTGAGCCAGGTGATCACCGCGCCCAGGGGCTGCCCTGCCAACACCGCCGCACTGGCCTTACTGCCGGCGATCAGGGCTGGAGCAAAGAGCGGCACGACCATCACCGGCAACAGCATCGCGCCCGCGCGGACCCGGCCGGAAACAGTGGCGAGCAATGTGCACAGGGCGGCCAGTCCCACGATTCCGAGCAGAAAGACCGGGAGCAGGCGCAGCAAGGCGCCGCCAAAATCAAGATTGAAGAACAGCACCAGCACGACCAGCACCGCGATGCCGGCTTGCGCCATGAAGATCATCGCCACCGACAACTTGGCGGCATAAATCGTCGCTGGTTCGACCGGGCTGAGCAGCAAGCCGCGAAGACATCCGGACTCACGCTCGGACAGCAGCGCGCGCGTGGCGCCCATCGTGCCGGCAAAGATCAGAGCGGTCCACAACGCTCCCGCCGCGACCTCGGCGCGGCGCGCGCCGGCGGGACCAAAGGCCAGAACCATCACGACCAGGATCAATACCGAGATTGAAACCAGGACGACCGTGCTTTCGCCGGTGCGGACCTCAAGCCGCAAATCCTTGCGCAGGATGGGACCGAATCCTTCCAGCATTGCTAATTCCGCCGCAGCAGATTGCGCAGAGAGCCGCGCCGGCCTTCATCCTTGAACGGCGTCAAACCATTGCTCTCCAGCTTGAACATTCGGAGGTCGACGCCGGCGATTTCCAGCGGGGCATGCGCCGTAAAAATCACCGCCGCCTCACGCGCCAAGGCCTCGCGAACAAGGGACGAGACCAGCGCCACACCGTCGGCGTCCATCGCGGCAAACGGCTCATCGAGCAGGATCAGGTCGGGGTCGGCGAGCATCGCGCGCGCGATGCCCAGGCGCTGTTCCATTCCCCGCGACAGCGCGCTGACCAGTTCGTCGGCGGCCCGCTGAAGTCCGACCCGCTCCAACCATCGGCGGGCATGCGCGCCGGCATCCGGGATTGCGAAAAGTTCGCTGTAAAACTCCATATTCTCGCGGCAGGTAAGCCGGGGATAGAGCAGGCTCTGATGGAGCAGGACGCCGACGCGTCGAAACTGTTGTGCCGCCATGCTCCGAGGCTCCTGACCAAACAGCCATAGCCGTCCGGCGCTGGGCGGGGAAAGGCCGCACAGGATTTTGATTAGCGTCGACTTGCCGACTCCATTTCGTCCAACGATTACTGCCGCTTGGCCCGCCCGGAGGGTCAGGTCAAGGCCGTAAAGAACCGGCCGTTCACCGAAAAATTTGGCAATGCGCTGCGCTTGCAGCACCACCTCAGCCATGGCTTCGGGCGTCTTGCTGGTTTTCCGGAAATTTCAGGGCGCCACCGCATTGCCCGCAGAAGTTGGCACCGGCAGTAAGCGGCTGGCCGCACTCAGGACAGAACCTCGGCCGCCCCCCGGTCGGAGCATCGGCGATGCGCACGGGGCGCTTGCGCGCCCGCAGACCACGGTCGGCGGCTGCCTGGTCGAGTTTTTCGAGCGCCGCCATCGCACGCAGCGCTCGCGCTTCGAGGGTCTGTCTCAGTTCGGACCAGTCCTGCTCCGACAGCTTGCGCATCTCGTGATCGAATTCCAGGTCGCGAAGGGCCTGGACGGCCAGCGCGCGCTCGTGCTCAAGGCGGCTGCGTTCCGAGTCGGCATCGCCTGGGCCGCCGGCGGTCGCGGTTTCGAACAGTGGCGCCGCCACAAAGAGGGCCACACCAACGACGATCAAAAACAGCGCGAGATAGATCACGGCCTATAACTGGCGTTTGAGGTCTCGTTCAAGCCGCTGCCTGAGACCGGGGTCAAACTGATTGACGGCGGAGACGGTGGCCTGACGCTGCGGGCCGCCTTCAGCCGCGTCGGGTCTTTGCCATCGCGCCACCGCGATCAATATCAACAGCATACCGGCGCCGACGGCAACATAGGGAATGACCCAGGCAAGCAGGTTGAACCCCTGAGTGGTCGGCGCGGACAGGATCTTTTCGCCATATTTATGGCGAAAAGCGTCGAGAATCTCGATCCGGCTCATGCCTTTGCGGATCATCCCGGCGATTTCACCGCGCATCGGCACCGAAAAACCGCAATTGGGATGATTGCAGTTGGCCACCGTCAGACCGCAGCCGCATTGGCAGGTCAGCCCTTCGGCCACGTCCTGAACGGTGGTCGTCGGAGCTGCCGCAGCCGTCGCCCAAGCCGCTGCGATCAAGGCGATAATCACCACCAGGGGCTGTAAGTAACGCATCAGGTACCGCGCACTTCGGCGGCCAGTTGCCGCTCCAGTTCGCCCATCCGGCGGCGGGCCGCCGCGGCAATCACTTCGCGCTCATGCGCATTAGGCCACATCGTCACGACGGTCCCCAGGGCCATCGTCAATCCGCCCAGCCAGAGCCAACTGACCAGCGGGGTCAGAAAGACATCGAAAGTCGCCATCCCGGTCTTGTCATCCACCCCGGCCAGCACCACGTAAAGATCCGCGGCGAGCGTGGAGCGGATTGCCACCCTGGTGGCAGGCTGTTGCTGGCGCTTGAAAAAGAGCTTGGCGGGTTCGATCACCTCCAGCGACCTGCCGTCGCGGGTGACGTTGACGCGGGCGCTTAAGTTTTCGAGGTGGGCCGTTTCGAAGGAAGCGAGCCCGAGGTAAACCAGACGGTAGGGGCCGACCGCGAAGCTTTGGCCCGGTTTAACGCTTTGCTTCACTTCGGTCTTGAAAAATGACGAACCGATAATCGCGACAAAAGCGAGCACGACGCCGAGATGGACGATATAACCGCCATAGCGGCGATTGTTCTTCGCGACCAGATTCACCAGGGCGCGAGGCGGCCGCTCATGGACCATCCGCCCCCGCGCCAACACCCCGCGCTCAAACTCCACGACGATTGTACCGAGGACGAACGCGGCCAGCGAAAATCCGGTCAGCACGTACCATCCGCGGATGCCGAAGGCGTAGGCCAACAGCCCGGTCACGATCCCGACTACAGCCGGCGCGGTGAAGCTCTGCACCAGGTTTTTGCGCGTGGCGCGCCGCCATGCGATCAGCGGCCCCACGCCCATCAGGAAAATCAGCGCGAGCGCCAGCGGTCCGTTGACTTTGTTGAAAAACGGCGGGCCCACGGTGATCTTTACACCGCGCACCGCCTCCGAGATGACCGGGAAAACCGTTCCCCAAAAAACCGCGAACGCGATGCCAACGAGCACCAGGTTGTTGAACAGGAACGCCGCTTCCCGCGACAGATAGGACTCCAACTCTGCCGGGCTGCGCAAATCTTTGATCCGGCTGAGCAGCAGGCCCGTGTACGCTACCACCACGACCAGGAGGAAAGTCAGAAAATACGGCCCCAGACCCGACTGCGTGAAGGAATGCACCGAAGAGATAACGCCGCTGCGCGTGATGAACGTGCCGAACAAGGTCAGCGCGAAGGCCAGGCCGATCAGGGCGAGGTTCCAGACTTTCAGCATGTCCTTGCGCTCCTGGACCATTACCGAATGCAGATACGCGGTCATCACCAGCCACGGCATGAAGGCGGCATTCTCCACCGGATCCCAGGCCCAGTAACCACCCCAGCCCAGCACCTCGTAGGCCCATCGCGCGCCGAACATGTTGCCCAAAGTCAGGAAAAACCACGAGAACAAGGCCCATCGGCGAGTGCTGCGGATCCATCCGTCGTCCAGACGCCCGGTCATCAGCGCCGCCGTGGCGAACGCAAACGGAACCGTGGTGCTGACGTAACCGGTATAAAGGGAGGGCGGATGGATCGCCATCCAGTAGTTCTGCAACAGCGGGTTGAGATCGGTGCCTTGCGCAGGCACCGGAATCATCGCGTCAAAAGGCCGCGTGACGAAATTCAGCATCGCCAGGAAGAATACCGCGACCGCGGCCATCACGATCAGAACATACGGGGCGATTTCGGAATTTCGTTCGCGGGTTTGAAAAGCAACGATCGCGCTGAAAATTGAAAGCAGCAGCGTCCAGAACAGCAGCGATCCCTGCTGCCCGCCCCACAATGCCGTGATCTTGTACACCGTCGGCAAGGTGGTGCTGGAATAACTCGCCACGTATTCGAGCGAGAAATCGCTGCGCAGCAGCCCGGTCCACAGCCCGCAGGCCGCCAGCGCCACCATCGCGGTCATCGCCCACAAGGCGTGACGCGCGCTGGCAAGTACTTCGCCGCTGCGTCGGCGAAGCCCATAGATGTTGGCGCCAATGGAGTAAACCGCCAGCAAAAGGCCGAGCGCCAGCGCCAACTGTCCGATCAGAGTCATCAGGAATCAGCCCGCCTTCTTAGCCTGATACTTCGACGGGCAACTGGTCATCACCTGGTCGGCCGTCACGAAATTGTGCGCCGTCAAATGGCCTTCGACAATAACGTCGCGCCCAGCAGCGAACATGTCAGGCTTGGGTTCCCCCGTACAAACGACCCTGATCTCCTGCGCCGGACGCATGCTGACCGGCTGCACGGCGGCGCCGTCCTGAGGCGGCGGCACGATTGTAAAGCTTAGCTTCAATTTTGTCGGATCCCACTCGATGGTGCCGGCCTTGACCCGGCCGGCCACCCGGATCGACTGCCCCATCAGCTCGGTTTGGCGGGCCGCGGCCTCGTCCACTGTCAGGTAGTATTCCGAAGTGCTACGGATTCCAATAACGATCAGATACGCAATCGCGGCGACGATCAGCGCTCCGCCGAACAGAAACCGGGGTTTTATTCGCATTGACCTTATTCTCTACCGCACCCCCCACTTCGTCGCAAGGAAGGCGCGCAATAAACCGGGCGGCTGCATCGTTGTGGACGGAGCGCGAAAAGGGTACCTGGCGGTAGAATTGTCCGAGCATACGCACGTCCAAACGATGCGACAACGTGCGATTAAGGAGAACGCAAACCATGAGCGCGAGCGTATCTTTCCTCACCTTCAACCTGTTCTCCGATCTCCCCACTTTCCGCCATCTGGACCGCCGCCTGGAAATTGCGGCAAACGCAATCGCGGCCGAACAGCCAGGAATCGTCGCGCTCCAGGAGATAGTCCGTGCGCGGGCCTGCGGTCAGATGGATCGCAAGCTCCACGAATTGGTCAATCGCACCCGCGCAGGCGCTCCATACCGGATCCATTACGCGCCCGCCGACGGATTGGGCGAGGACGAATGGAAATTCGAGGAAGGCATCGCCCTGATGAGCCTTCACGAGCACGCTGACAGGGGGCCGGAAATACTCAAGTACGCAGCTCAGGTCCGGATCGGCGCGGCGGTCGGCAGCCAACAGTATCGGCTACCGGATGATCGCGTCGCGTTGCATCTCAGATACAAAGTGGCTCCCGGGATCGAACTTGAAGCCTACGCCACTCATCTGACGGATCGCGACGAGAGTTCGGGCGGTGAACCGATACGAGTCCAGCAGGCGCGGGAACTGCTGCAATGGGTGCGGCACACGAGCGATCCGCGCAATCCAGTGCTGATCGGCGGCGACTTCAACGATGTTCCCGAATCGGACACGATCCGCACGTTAACGGAAAATGGGTTCATCGATCTTCATGCCGCCTTCAGCAGCTCCCCTGGCTTCACTAACGATCGCCACGACCTGGATATCGAAGCCGCCGAAGCCCGGCCCAACCAGCGCATCGATTACGTCTTCCTGCGTCCGGGTAAGGGGCGAGATTTCAGGATCGAATCGGTCCGCTTGTTTCTGGATCGCCCCTGCGCGCAGCCCGGCGGAGGATGGCTGTGGGCGTCCGACCATTTCGGCGTGCTGGCCCGGATCGCGCTTGATTAGAGCAACCGAAGTTTAATCGCCAGCCACTGGAGCGGTGGAGCGGGGACCAAAGGCAACGCCTCGACGCGAACTCCTGATGAAGTCGATCAGCTCCATCACTTCCGCGGCCAGCGGCCCCTGGTTCACCATTTCCTCAACCGCTGCTTTAAGATTTCGCCGGCTCATAAAAAGCTGCCGGAAAGCGTTGCGCACCGCACGAATCTGATCGGTGTTCCAACCGGCGCGCTGCAGGCCGCGCACGTTCACCGCGTGCACGGTATGCGTTCCGTCGGCGATACAGAACGGGGGGATGTCGCGGCTGGTCCGGCTGAGTCCCCGCATCAGCGACAGCCGTCCGATGCGCACGAACTGATGAACCACGCAGTTGCCGGAGACCAGTGCCCGATCACCGACTTCGACCCATCCGGCGAGCAGCGCGCCGCCCGCGATAATCGTCGAATTGCCGATCCGGCAATCGTGCGCCGCATGCGAATTCTGCATGAAGTAATTGTCGTTGCCGACAATCGTGACCTCGCCCTTCTCGCTCCCACGATGGATCGTGACGCCTTCGCGAAAGATATTGCGGTCGCCGATCCTGACTGCTCGCGGCCCGCCCGTGTAGCTGATGTCCTGCGGCTCATCGCCAATGACGACATTGGGATGAAGCACGTTGTCGCGGCCGATTTCGGTATTGCCCAGGATTGTCACATGGCTCATCAGGCAGGTGCCGGCCCCGATGCGGATGCGCCCTTGCAGAAAGCAAAAAGGGCCGACCTCGACGCCGTCATCCAGTTCAACCCCCTCTCCCAGCACCGCGCTGGGATGCACCACGGGGTCGCCGCGTGTTGGCCGAGAACCTCCCGCCATCCTTTACCCTGGGCCGATACGATCGCTCCGCTGGCGACCTAATGCAGTATTTTCCTGGAACGGTCGTCAGGATGCTGGCGATCGGGGACTTTTCCGCCGGGGATCCGATAGCCCTCGCCGGCCCATGTTCCGAGGTCAACCAACCGGCATCGCTCCGAGCAGAATGGACGAAACGGATTGGCCGGCGAGTTCTCCGCCGGTTTTTTGCAAATGGGACAACGCATAAGCCCAATATACTCCCGACCGCCGCCAGCCGCATCGCCTTCGCGACGGAAAATTCACAATGGAGCGCACGGCTTCACGCCTTAATCGGCTTGAACTTCGGAATAGTTACTTCCGGGGTGACATCGTCGAACCAGACCTCGACGGGCAGGTTGAGCTTGAGTTGCATCGGATCGATTCCGGTCACCCAGCTTACCATCCGGGGTCCCTCCTCCAGTTCCACGATCACGCCCGCATACGGCACGTCGTCCTTGAACTGTGGGTACAGCGGCTGAAAGGTGACCGTCCAGGTGTAAACCCTGCCCTTGCCGCTGACCTTCTCCCAACTCCACTGCAGGGACTGACATTCGCCGCACATCGGGCGCGGCGTATGGCGCCATGCGCCGCACTTCGCGCAGCGCTGAAAGCGCAGTTCGCGATTTTTGCAGAAATCGTAAAATTCCTTGGTGTATCCCCGCATCAGCGGCAATGGCTTGCCGTAGGCGCCGGCTTCGGTTGACATCGCTACCTCCTCAATACGGCGATTGATCCATGGCCGTGGCCGCCCCATGCGCAGACCGCGCCCAGCTCGGCATCCTTGACCTGACGCAGGTCGGCGTCGTGGCGCAGTTGGCAGACCGCCTCGACGATATGGTTCATCGCGCAGACATGGGCTTGCGACAGCAGCCCGCCATGGGTGTTAATCGGTATCTCGCCGCCCAGTTCAATGCGCCCGCCCATTACAAATGGACCGCCTTCGCCGCGTTTGCACAGCCCCATCTCCTCGATTTGCTGCAAGGTCTGAAACGTAAAGCAGTCGTAAATTTCGGCAAAATCCAAATCCTGCGGCGTGACGCCGGCCATCGAAAAGGCGCGCGGCGCGGCGTGGGTCAAACCGATCGTGAACATCTCCTTGCGATTGGGTATTTCGTGCGCCGGGTAGGGATGGCCGCTGGCGATTCCCGCAACATAAACCGGCCGCGATTTGAGGTCGCGCGCGCGCTCGGGCGTGGTCAGGACAACCGCCGCCGCGCCGTCGGTCTCAAGGCAGCAATCCAGCAGATGATAGGGATACGTCACCCAGCGCGAGTTCATGTAATCGTCGAGGCTCATCGGCCGGTCGCGCATCACGGCATTGGGATGAAGCTGGGCATGGCGGCGCATCGTCACCGCGATCGTGCCCAGATGCTCGTGGGTGGTGCCGTATTCGAGCATGTGCCGCTGGCACATCCAGGAGTAGTACTGCGGCGGCGCTCCCATCCCATAGGGCATATAAAAGTCGCGCACCGCGACCGCGGCCGGGATACGGCTGGCTTCATTGGCGGTGCCCTCGCGCGCCTTCATTCCGGAATACCAGCGCGCGACGAACGGAATCAGGACGTAATTGGCCACTCCCGCCACCAGCGCCATTGCCGCGGTTTCGACCGCGCTAACCGTCATCGCCCCGCCCATTTCCTCCAGCGACGCGGTAAACCGCAGGTCCTTGATTCCGAAGCAGGCGGCGTAGTCACCCGCCGTGGTGCCGAAGCCGCCGGGAATGACAATAGCGTCGATCTCGTTGGGCTTGAGTCCGGCGTCCTCGATCGCGGTCATCGACGCCTGCAAACCAAGTTCGAGATCGCTGTAGGGCGTTCCCCGGCTGTATTTGCTTTCACCGATTCCGACAATACATGACTGATCTTTGAGCGAACCCGCCATTGCAACCTCCTTCTGCATCTAAACGATAGCGGCAAACCGACGCGCCGGTCCTTTAGCTTTGTTTGCCGTTGCGCCAGGTCAAGCATAAAGGCCCGTTGCGCCTCATTGGCCCAAACCAGTTCGACATTAGTCCCTTGCCGCCCTCCCGCGCGCGGCGAACTTCGCCGGGCTTTGGAGCGAACCCCGGGAAATCCCACGCGGCAAGCCTGGTCTCCTGCGCGAGGCTTTAAGCCAGAGGCGGTATCAAAGTCAAACCAGAGCGGCGCAATCAAGGGGTTGCAGCGGCGCGGGCGCGGGCCCTGGTGGCCACCTTGCGCGCGCCCTCAGTTGCCTCGTAAAGGCCCAGGGTGTGGTCGAGTTCGTTCTCCAGCGGTGTGATGGCAAGGTCCGTGTAATGGCGCGTCGACGGGTCCTTCTCCAGCCGATGGCGCAGCCGGGTCAGCCGCCACAAAAACCACAATGCGGGAACATAGGTGCAGGCGATTTCCTTGAGCCGGCGCGGGTAGAAGACCAATGGGCTTTCCCGCGGCAGTCCCCAACGCCGGTCGCGGCGCCGCTTGCGACGAAAGGCGCCGCTTTGCAGGGGATGCACCCGCTCGAAGGCATGGCTCGCGTAGAAGGTGAAAATCATCGAGGTCAGCCGGGCGGGATTGATACGGTCCGCAATCGCCCGCTTGATCAGCGTCTCGATATGCGCCGGCGAGTAATAAAGATGCCAGGCCCGATCGTAAATGGACTGCCATTGCTGCGCCGTCATCAGCGGATGGTCGGCGGTGACGTGTTCGGCGTCGTAGCGATTGAGGTCCGCCTCCAGCCGCTCCCCGCGCGCCACCGCCTGCTGATGGTCCTTGGATCCGGGCAGCGGCGTCAGCACGAAAAATTCCAGCATGTCGATCGGCAATTCCCGCTGGATGATCGCGATATCGCGCGCGATCGTTTCCGGGGTATCGGCCGGAAAGCCCAGGATATAACCCGCGTAGGTCAGGACGCCGGCCCGGCGCCATGCCTGCAGCATCGCGCGATATTCGGTGATCCGGTTCTGGCCCTTGGAGGCGCCCTTGAGACTGTCGGGATTGATGTTCTCAAGGCCGATAAAAACCCGCTTGCATCCCGCGCGCGCCGCCTTCTCGATAAAGCGTGGAATCTTATGGCATAGAGTATCAACCTGGATCGTGAGATGGATCTTCAGCCGATCCCGCTCGCGCAACTCGATGATCCGGTCCAGGATCGCTTCCCAGTTGCGATTGCGCGCGAAGTTGTCGTCGGTGATGAAGTAGGTCTTGACCCCGGCGCCGTGATTGGTCCGGATCACCTTTTCCACATCGTCGGCGGTGCGGTAACGCGATTTGCGCCCCTGCACGTTGATGATAGTGCAGAAGCTGCAACTGAAGGGGCATCCCCTTCCCGCATCGAAGGAGCTGATGTTGCCCAGGTTGTTGCGGATAAGACTTGCTGGCAGGTGAATCGGCGGCTGCCCCTCCAGACCGGGCAAATCCGCCATGAAATTGTAAACCGGCTTAAGCCGCCCGTAATACGCGTCCTTCAGGACTTCGTCGATGCGTCCTTCGGCTTCGCCGGCGAACAGCGTGATACCGAGGTCGAGCGCCTCCTTAAGCTCGGCCGGCATCCCGGGCAGCATCGCGATCGAACCGCTGACGTGAAAACCCCCGATCACGACCGCAATCCCATGGCGGCGCAGCCTCCTGGCAAGGTCCATCGCGCGGGGGAACTGATTGGATTGCACGCCGACCAGGAAGACGGCTCCGCAGTTGGCGTTGCGGCCAAAACGCCTGATAATCCTGCGCAAAGGCAGCACGGAGTTGGTCTCGTCGTACGCTCTGATCTCGATTTCCACGTCCGCGCCGAGGACGCGGCGCGATTGGGCGTCGTTGGCCAGACCATACAGGCACGACAGCGAATTGGACGGTATCCATCCCCGCCACCACTGGATGACGTAGCCGTCATCGTCGTAATGAGACGGCTTGATCAACTCGAGCAGGAATTTCGACGGGCGCGTGCGATTAACCGTGCTCATGAAAATGCGCCGCCGCCTCCCGGATGGCGAATCCCCACCTGGGGCGCGCTTTTGCAAGGCATCGCGCACAGCTTACTCAACTCCGGCACGCTCCACAACGGATGAACTCAAGGTGGCGCCGGTCTCACCGGTTGCAGTAAGATCGCGCCGTGGCCGACCGCATCCATCAATTCTATGCTGTGGCTTTTGTCGAAAATCTCCAGCTAAGGCAGCTTGCCAGCGCATTTCCCAACGCCCGGGTAACGCCCCACCGAATGTATCAGACGCTTGCGCCCGCGGGCGGCATGTTCATTTATCCGTTCGGCGCGGTAGTAACCTATGATGTCACCCCCGAACAGCGCGAGGCGCAACTGGCCCGCCTCCATCAGGCGCGGCCGGGACTCACCACCCAGGCCGTGCGCGAAGACTACTCCGTGCTGGAGGATCCGCGCTGCGTGACCGGAATCCACGACGGGATGCTCCAGGTGGACCGCCTGACCCCGGCGCGCGCGGGCGTGGTGGCCTTAACCGTCGCCCAGAGCGCCGCGATGGAATACTACGAGCGACTCGTCGACCAACTGTTCGAACGCGCCAGCCGCCTGGTCGATCGGCTGGAGAAACGGGGCACCGTCGCGATTCGAACCCGCCCGCTCCACCGCTTTATCGGCGAGGCAATTTCCACGCGCACCGAGGTCCTCGCCGTGCTCCATCTGCTGGACAAGCCGGAGGAAACCTGGGAAGACCCCGCGATGGATCGAATCTACGACGACTTGCGCGCCGAATTCGATTTGGGCGACCGGTTCGCGGCGCTGGAAATGAAACTGCGCAGTGTGCAGGAATCGCTCGAACTGCTGCTCGATGTGGCGCGCGATCGGCGCCTCGTGCTGCTCGAAGCAGCGATCGTGGTGCTGATCGTCGTCGAATTGCTGTTGAGCGTTTTGCGGCTAAGATAAGGGCGGTTGCAGGCGGGCGCCGGACCCCAATCACACGACGGCCTTTTGTGATAATCGGCGCTCACACTCACTGGTCGGACGAACGCCTGATTATCCAAAAACTCCATTCATATCCGCCCCTGCTTGTCTCCATCGCCACATCATATTTTCCGGGCTCCAGCGCACGGCGCGGAATCATTGCTGCGGCCCCAAATCCATTAAGAACGCTCCTGCCCCATGCCTGAGCGTTCAGATCGCTGTTTTGATAGTTGTCCCGGTAAACAAGGCAAACCGGAAGCACCTCTCCATCGTGGCGCAGTAAGCCACGGCGAACGATCGGGCTTTTGCCGAAACCGAATTCTATCGTTATCGGAAAGCCCGACGGGTAGGTGTAATCCGGGCAGTTGGCGAGCGGATCGGGCCATTCCCCGGGGGTTAGGGTATTCATAAAAATCCTGCTCCCCGGGCCAGGGAATCTGACCGGCCTGTCCCAATTGGAAGCTTTACCTGGCAGCAGGCCAATACCGACAACCCAACACCCGCTCCCGTCCTGGTACAATCCGTAAGCCGCGCCGGTCAAGTTCGGATTCAACAATGACACGCGGTGAAATAATCCGCTAATCCAGCCGTCTATCGCGGCCGCCGCGGTGATCGGACTCCCACAACCTTCGTACAAGTCGCTCTTCTTTGCCGCCGCCAAGCCATTGCTGCTGTACCAGATATTTCCAGGATTTTCCGTGTGCATGGAGCCGCCTGGGTTTTCACCTCTGCGGAAAGAACGGGCATAATTTTTCACCAGATACCGCGCATGCATCACTTCCGCATGACTAAATTCGACATCTTCCCGAACTGGTTTCAATCCGGCTTGTATTCTGTAACCGTTGAGCCTCGCGAGCCAGCTTTCAGCACGCGTTGAACGCAAATCAGCAGAACTTGCAACGTCAGTCGAGTCATGCCGAGCGCGAGAATTTATCCCGGCAGCCGGCTCCCGGGTTGAAATTGGCTGGAGCGCCGCCGCAGTAACGGGAGCCTTGGGTGTGGCGGCAGCCGAACTTTCTGGCAACGCGGCATTCCGGGTCAGCGCATGATTGGAAGGATCAGCCGGGGCAGGCATTTCCGCAATTCGGGCAAGATATTCAGCAGCGCCAAAACTGACCGAGGCCACTACGATCAGGACTCCAACTACGGTGCGCAGAGAAAACGCTCCGCGGCCGGGCAATTGCAGAAAGGCCAGGTCGGCATCGCCAAAGCGCAATTCATCCCCGCGCGACAGCGGCGCCGGTTTTTTCAGCCGCTGACCGTTGAGGAAGGTGCCGTTGGTGGAGTTAAGGTCTTCCAGAACAAATCCGCGGCCAAGGCGCCGCTTAATGCGCGCATGATGGCGTGAAATCAACTCACGCTTTATTACCAAATCGTTATCTTCAGCGGACCCGATCGTGGTCTTTTTGCGCGTCAGGGCGAAAGCTTTACCGACCGTTTCTCCCGTGAGGAATATCAACCGGGCGTTTCTTACGGATTTTCGTTGGTCGCCTGAATTGGCCAAAAGCCCGAATTCTCCCTCAAAGTGCGTGTTTACGTGAAAAGACTTCCAAAAACAAGAGCCCGCTGAGCCTGCTGCGTGCACTGGCGGCTGCGCCCGGTTATCATTGGGTATATGGACTGGGTAAAGAAGCGGAGATGGTACGTAGTAGCTGACGGAGTCAGGGCCCGCGTGGTCGAACTGAACGGCGGAAATGTTACCTCACCATTGGGTGAGGATTTTATCGGTGTCAATTTGAAATCGCGCGAGATCAACGCGGACCGGCCGGGCCGCGGGCACGAGTCGCGGGGGACGGTCCGCCATGCGAAGGAGCCCCCCACCGATCCTCATCGCAAAGTCAAAGCCGACTTCGCGCGGGACCTTGCCGAGGTGCTGGAACACGAGCTTGCGCTGCACAGGTACGATGAACTGGTAATCGTGGCGGCGCCGCAAACCCTGGGTGACCTGCGCGCAACCCTGCCCGAAACCGTGCGCAAAAGGGTGGTAAAGGAAATAGACAAAGACATTACGCACCTGCCCGACCATCAACTGGGCGAGCGCCTGATGCGGCTGACTTCAGGGTCTGACCGGTAGTTGCGCAGCGCTGGTTGCGGAAATCTTCTGTCCCAGCCGCGGCGCTTGCCAAGATTTGCAAAGCCCGTAAGATAGTTAGGTTTCGCGGACCTTGGCGGTGAGCCGTTAGCTCAGGCCGGTAGAGCATCTGACTTTTAATCAGAGGGTCCCGGGTTCGAGTCCCGGACGGCTCACCAAAAAATGCCCAGAAAGCTTGGATAATTTGGATCGACTGATAGCCGCACGGCCCGCGCTGTCCGCCGTGTCACTCTCGTGTCACCCTTATCACCGTATCTCGCCGCCGAGCTCCGTTGCGGCAGCGCCTCCGCAACCCGCCCGCAGTCTCTAAAACTACAATTGGGGCACCGCCCGAAAGGCCTCTGGGTTCTGCATGGCCCAGAAGCGACTTTTAGCGCGGCTGCAAAAAAACGACGGTGGGGCAGTCTGGTCGCGCACCTCGGGAGCTCGTTTGCGCGTTCCGTTGAATGGAGAGCGAATGATGGGATGGGTTCTGATCCATTACTGACGAGTCGGATAGCGCTACAACGGCCAGCGGGAAACTGTGAGCCAGCCATGCGCGCGACAGCGGTCAGGGTCAAGCAACGCTCTTGCGGCCGGGAATCATGAATTCTTGTCCGGTAATTTCTGAGGAGATTTCGTCGATAAATTGCGTCCGGGCGGTTGCGATAAACTCGGAGAGCAGCCAGTTGTGCTGGCACTCGAAGTGTCGTACCAAACCCATCGGCTCATAGCGCGCCAACTCACTAAGGCGGTGCATCGCCGCAAACGTCATGGTCAAAGAACTTCGTGGAATCAGTCCGTCCAATTCTCCGCCTCGCTTCAGATACCACAGACGAGTAGGGCCATGAATGTAAAACAGCCGCGCGCGCAATTCACGATGGTACCTAGTGAGTTCTTGGAGATTTTTGATTTTATGGCCGGCTCCATAGAGCCAGTTGAATCGCTTCTTTCTCCTTATCGTAAACGGTGTTTCTACCCCATTGTCTCGTTCAAATCCGGGGAGCTTGTTGACACTATGTAGGCTGGCGTCACGGCCTTCAAGCTCAGCACAAAACCAAGCCTTGTTTGAACCGCTCTTCCGGACAAAACGCGGGTGCGCTACGGGTACAAAAAGCTCGGGCCGCGATGAATACGTGAGCTTGTACGCACGGTGAATGTACACGAGATTGTAGAGGAGATCCTGCAGAGAATACTTCCCTCCGGCGGGTTCACCCAAATAAGTGCAAAGTCCTGCAAGCACTCCGCTTCCCTTAAACGCGATCTTCTCGTTGCTCAGCGAAGTTCTTCCGGGCTCCGACTCTCCAGAAACGCCATGATATTCCGTCAGCGGGATGCCTCTGACGCTAAGAAGGCATTTGACCGCGTTCAGAAAGCAGTAGTAGAGCGTAAGCGGCGACGACGTGTTCGGAAGATCGCGACTCGCATCGAAAAACTGGTTCGCCTGTTCCCAGTAGAAGGCCGCACTTTTCTGGTGATGGCGCCTAAGCCAGAGGGTAACATACTCCCAAGTATCGGTTACTAGAACGGTCTTGCTCTTGAAATCAGGCGCGACGATGGCCTTATGAACGCTCAGCGGCCGACCGCTCAGTCGAAGTAAATCGAACCCCATCTTCTCGTGGGTCATCAGAACCCAGGCCTGAAACCTACCCCCATCCGCGAAGAGAACTCAACACTTTGTAACTGCGGACGTTTCGCCGCAGTGTCGCCAGTTCAGCGCGACTGGCCGTAGAACCTCTTGCGGTGGCCCAGGACTTGCTCAAACGACCTATAGGCTTTCGAAAAAGACGACAGATTTCGAGCGGTAGGGGATCACACTTATGGAGCGCGATCTCTACGTCCAGGCACGTCGCGAATGGGATGAACGGTACGCCGATTTAGTCCTCGGCAAACGCAACTGGCAGATCGCCGCCGGAGGCCTGCTGGTTCTCTCGGTTATTCTCGCCAGCGGCATGGTCTGGCTGAGCCGCCGAAGCCGCTACATCCCCTATGTCGTTGAGGTCGACAAACTTGGTTACGCGTTGACGGTTCCGCAACCACTCACCCCCGCGGCATCACCGGACGTTACGACACGCATCGAGCGCTACGAAATCGCCACGTTCATTCGTAACGCAAGGTCGATCACCAGCGATCCCCAAGTCGAGCATCAGATGCTTGATTCTCTGCTCGCGCACACGCGCGGAGCCGCAGACAGATTCCTTGACGGCTACTACCACTCCGACGACTTCGCACATACCCCGTTCAAGCTCGCCGAGAAGGGAACGGTTTCGGTCCAGATTGATTCGATCCTCCGGCTCTCGCCGCGCAGCTATCAGGTTCGATGGACCGAACTGCAGCACGACCTTAATGGCGTTCGGATCGGCCTGCCGACTCACTGGGAGGCGGCGCTTCAAACTCAGATTGTTCCACCCAATTCGGACGACACCATCGTGAGCAATCCGCTCGGATTTTACGTGACGCAGATCAGCTGGACCGAGCAGCAGAACTAGCGATGCGTGGAGGCATCAGCCATGAAGCAAATCGTGACCGCAAGCAGTTTTACATTGGCGCTGACGTTAGCCGCTTGCGCGGCACAACCTCCGCCAGCCGCGCCACCCCTCAAAATCGTCACCGAGGCTGCTCCCCGGCCCGAAGCGACACCGGCACCGCTAACAGGCGCTGACCTCCTGGCTCAACAGAGATCCGAGGTCCGGGCGGCGGTTAAGGAGCATCAAAAGAACGGTCAATGGCCACTCTACAGAACGCCTGAATCGGTTCTCTATCCGTACGGCGAAGGACCGGAGCCCGTCGTCGATTGCCAACCGCTGCGTACGACGGACATCGAACTTCAACCGGGCGAGACGATCACCGACGTGGCGATGGGCGATACCGAGCGCTGGATGGCGACACCAGCAGCTTCAGGCGACCCGCGTAATCCTGTTCCTCATCTCGCCGTGAAGCCACAGAACGCCGGCATCGGCACCAACCTCACGATCTACACGACCAGGCACATCTATCACGTCCTGCTCCGCTCGCGCGCCGGCCATTCGATGCAGCAGGTCGAGTTTTACTATCCCGACGAACTGCTGACCGCCATGAAAGAGGCGGATTCTGCGGCAGTAAAGACGACACAGGAGGCCGCTGATCCGCCTCCCGATTCGGACAACGTTGTGAAGGTCGCGAGCGTCGAACCAGCGCAACTCAACTTCGCGTACAAGGTGGCCGGTCCGAATGTCCCCTGGAAGCCCGTTCGAGCCTTCGACGACAGCTCTCACGTTTACATCCAGATGCCGGCCGGAATGAAGACCAGCGACGCCCCGGCCCTGCTGGTTAACGCCGGCAGCGGAACCCAGATGGTCAACTATCGCGTCAGGGGCAATTACTACGTCGTCGATCGCCTCTTCACGGACGCGATTCTGGTCTCGGGAGTAGGACGCAATCAGGACCACGTGACCATCACCTACGCTGGCGGTGCAAGGTGAAAATCATGGCGACAGAAAACCTCATCGACGAACAAGAAGAGCGGGAAGAAGAGCACGAAGAGCATCCTGACGGAGGCCGCTTCAACAGGCTGCTGGGAGTCACCTTCGTCAGCGTGGCGATGCTTGGCGGCGTGCTGCTGGCACTGGGAGTCCAGTCATCGGGTACGAGCCAGGACGCCGCCGTCCAGAGGGCGATAGACGACCCAGGTGCCGCGGCGCGCGACCGGGGCGAGATAGAAGACTTGGCGGCACACGGCGTTGAGCGCAATTCGGCACCCAGCTTTGCTCCGACTCCCGCGATCATCGCCGCCGTCCAGAAACCCTTCGAGCACAGGCCACCAAAGCCCCCGAGTCGATACGCGCAGTGGCGCGAGGAGAAGTTCATGAAGGCGCTGGAATCGCCGGAGATGGTGGCGGCCTTCCATGGTGGTCAGGCACTGGAGATCGCGAGTTCGAAGAGCCAGGCGAATAGTTCGTTTAGTTCGGCTGGTTCCAGTCCAACAACTCCCAGCGGGCAGACTATAACGGTCCGTCCGCCCGCGTCTGTCTACACGGTCATGGCAGGAAGCGTGATTCCCGCCGTTCTCGGAAGCGGAATCAACTCCGATCTGCCCGGACCGATCATCGCGCAGGTGAGTGAAAATGTCCTGGATAGCGCCACCGGCAGGTACCTGCTTATCCCGCAAGGCAGCAGGCTAATCGGAGCGTACCAAAACGCGTCGGCCTTTGGTCAGCAGCGCATTCAAATCGGGTGGCAACGCCTCATCTTCCCAAACACTGCCAGCATGGACTTGCCGCAAATGCCCGGCGCCGATCAGAGCGGCCATACCGGCTTTTCCGACCAGGTTGACAACCATTATCTGCGCACCTTTGGCACCGCCGCGTTGATGAGCCTGATCAGTGCCGGCCAGATGGTCGGACAAATGGCGACCTTCGGTGGCGGAGGACTTTACGGGCAATACGGCTACTACCAGCCCAACCAGTGGGCGATGGCCGGTGAGATGGCAGGTTCAGCAGCGTCGGGACAGTACGGCGCGTTAGGCCAGCAAATGCTTGGGAACGGCATGAACCGGCCTCCGACAATCGAAATCCGGCCCGGCTATCAATTCAATGTGATGGTGACCCAGGACCTGGCATTTGCGGCCCCCTATCGGAATTGAGGCTGCAATCAACTTCGAAGGAGAAGAACGATGGGAGTTCTGAAGCGCAAACAGGAAAGTGAAGCGATCATCTTCAAGCTGCCGGCGTCGCTCAAGCGCGAGATAGAGGGACTGCGCAGCCGAGCCGAAGCTGCGGGTTTCGACCTTGGCGAGACCATTACCGCGTCGATGTGGCGCCTGTGCAAGCAGATCAAGGCCGAGCTGGAAGGACGCAGACACGCCGTCGGGCCGTCTTGTCTCCGTGACTCGCGCATTTACACCTGTAACGCATGATGTTACGCTCTCGCGGTGATCCGGAGCTTTCGCTACAAGGGGCTTGAGGAGTTGTTTCGCAAAGGCCGAAGCCGAAAAGTGGCGGCGGACCTCCAAGAGAGGGCGCTCCGGAGACTGGATGCGCTGGAATAGGCTGCGACGCTGCGCGACCTCAACGTCCCCGGCTTCGATTTCCATCCTCTCAGGGGCAAGCCGCAGCGCTACAGGCTTCACGTTAACGGTCCCTGCCGCATCACGTTCGAATGGGGCGACGGCGACGCGTGGAACGTTGACCTGGAACAGTACCATTGAGGAAAACATATGAGTCGCGATTCGAAAACTAAAACCGGCTTGAAGCGACGGCCTACCCATCCGGGCGCGATCCTGCGCGAGGATGTCCTTCCTGCGCTCGGTCTCTCGGTTAGCGAGGCGGCGCGGCAGCTTGGCGTAACGCGCCAGACGCTTCATCGGATTATGGCCGAGAAGGTGTCGATCACGCCGGAGATGGCCGTGCGGCTGGGGCGCTTCTGCGGCAACGGTCCGGGATTGTGGCTCCGGATGCAGCAAGCGTACGACCTCTGGCATGCCGAGCGCGAGCTGCGCGCGGAGCTTGAACGGATTCCAGTCCACCGCGCATCCTCCGCAGCGTGACCGAAAAAGCGATTTGAGGGGCGACGCTCGATGCCATTTGACGTTTTCGGGCTGCGAGAGCAGGTCGTCGGGGAGTACCGGGACTGCTCCTGTCCCCCACTGGCGGTTCGGGTCAGACCCCGTACAGGCGGGCGGCATTGCCGGACGTGATCCGGCGCCGCTCGTCGTCCGGGACGCCGGCGAAGTCTTTCTCGACGCGGCGCTTTGAGCCCGGGAACGTGCCCTCGGTGTGCGGGTAGTCGGAGCCCCACATCAGATGGTCGACGTTGAGCAGTTCGCGGGTCAGCAGGCCGGCGCGGTCGTCTTCGAAGGTGAACCAGAACTGCCGATGACAATAGAAACTGGGCGGCTCGTCCAAACGCGGCTCGAGATAATGATGATGGTCCTCCCACCAATGGTCCATCAGGCGGATTACCGGCGCGACCCAGCCGATGCCGCCTTCGGCGATTACAAATTGCAGGCTCGGATAACGCTGAGCCACGGCGGAACCGAGCAGGCAGGTCAGGCTGCGCATCTGGTTGCCGATCTTGGTCTCGACGATACCGTAACCGCCGACCCTCGCCGCCAGGCTGATGCCGGCGGCTTTTTCGGTCGGCGACATGAACTGCTCGGTGGCGGTGTTGTGAAACGACAGCGGCATCGCGAGGTCCGCCAGCGCGTCCCACAGCGGGACGTAATAAGGATCCCACCAGGGACGATTGGGAGTATCGGCGGGCAGCAGGACCGACTTCAGATTCATTTTCGCGATGCGCTTGGCCTCCTCGACCGCCCATTGGATCGGGCCGCCAATCGGCAGGATTCCCACGCCTACCAGGCGCTGGGGCGCGGCGGAGCAGAATTCTGAAAGAAAATCATTGTAAACGCGGATGCACTCCCGGCGGTACTCCAGGTCGGGAGCGGCCAGGATGTACGTCCCGCAGTTGGGATAGATCACCTCGGCGCGGATGTTGTCCAGTTCCTGATCGGCCAGCCGCGCGATAGGGTCGGCCGCGCCCGGACGCACGTCGGCAATCCGATTGTGACCGCGGCCGGTAATCGGCGTGCCCGCGGCCTTTTCGTTGGCCATCGTGGCGATGGTGTCGATAAAATCGACCGGCGCCAAACCGTCGATTTGGAAGACGTCGTACTCTTCATGGTTGCCGCGGGTCGAGGTTTTGGTGACGATTCGCGGCGCGCGATCGCGAAAGCGCCGATCCATCCGCTCGACCCACAGATTGGGCGGTTCCTGCACGTGCCCATCGGCGGAGACAAACCTGTACCGTTGCTTTCTGCCATGGCGTCTGCTCCCAACGGAAATGGCGACCTGGTCCGAAAACTAGCACCAGGCCGCACGCGTTGTTAAGTAATGGCGGCGGCTGGCGGCCGCCTCACAGGCGTCAGCGGCCGTGGACCGAGCCGCCATTGACATGGATGGTCTGGCCGGTGACGTAGCCGGCCTTCTCGGAGGCCAGCCACACCGCGCACGCGCCAATCTCGCGCGGCTCGCCCAACCGGCCCATCGGGATCGTGCTGAAGATGCGCTGGAGGTAGGCCGAATTGCCCATCCGCTCGCCGGTGTTGGCCATCAGACCCAGCGCGATCGCGTTGAGCGTGACGCCGCTTTGCGCCATCTCGATCGCGACGCTGCGCAGCAGGCCCTCGATACCGGCCTTGGCCGCGCTGTAGATCGACACGTTGGGGACACCACGCGAGCCCGCGCCGGAGGAAATCTGGATTATGCGGCCCCATTTGCGCTGCGCCATCCCGGGCAGCACCGTGCGGATACAGTACATCGAGCCGTAAAGGTTCAAATCGATATTGAAGTGCCATTGCGCGGGATCCGACTCGACGAAGGGGCCGGTCGGGCCGACGCCTTCCGGGATGCCGGCATTGTTGACCAGGATGTCGACAGGGCCGAGTTCCCGCTCGACTCGTCCGATGCCGGCGCGGACCGATTCCAGATTGGCGACGTCGAACGGCGCGGCAATCACACGCCCGCCGGCGCTCTTGATCTGATCGACCGCTTCCTGCGCGCGCTCGGCGTGGAGGTCGTTGACCGCGACCGAGGCTCCCGCTTCGGCCAGTTCCTGCGCGATACCAAGTCCGACACTGCGTCCAGCGCCCGTGACCAGCGCGATTTTGCCGTCCAGTTGTCCCATCGTTTTTTCTCCGCCGTTGAGTTATTGCCAGAATGCGACAACCAGCGGGCGAATGACAAAGGAAATGCCGCCGGCGCAAGGCGGGGGTGGCGGAGATTTGACCCGCACGGCCGGGGAATTCTATATGATGGCCGTACGATAGATGGAGGATCCGTCATGGCATTCGTGCAGAACTCGAAATCGGCGGCCGTCCGTTCCAAATTGAACCATCCGGTGATCGACTCCGATGGTCACAGCCTGGACTACCGGCCCGCCCTGATTGACCATCTGAAGGCGGTCGGCGGACCGAGCATCCTGCCGCGCTTTGCGGCGCAAATCGCCTGCACCCAGATGGATCCGGCATGGTACCGGCTGGACGAACGCGGACGCCGCGAGCATCGCGCTCTGCGCACGCCGTGGTGGAACGTGCCGACCAAAAACACTCTTGACCTGTCGACGTCGATCATTCCGCGGCTGCTGCGCGAACGGCTGGACGACATCGGGCTGGATTTCTCGGTCGTGTACGCCGGCGGATGCCTGTTGCCGATCCATTTCGACGACGCCGAGGTGCGGCTGGCCGTCTGCCGCGCGATCAACAATCTGCACGCTGAAGTCTTTGCTGAATGCGCCGATCGCCTGACCCCGGTGGCGGTGATTCCGATGAACACGCCGCAGGAGGCGCTGGATGAACTCGAGTATGTAGTCCGCGAACTAAAGCTCAAGGCCATCCTGATGCCCAGTTTCGTGCGCCGCCCGATCAGCGCGATTGTCAGCAAAAATCCGCAAGCGGCGCCCTATGCCACCTGGATGGACACCTACGGGATCGACAGCGAATACGACTACGATCCGGTGTGGGCCAAATGCATCGAACTGGGCGTGGTGCCGACGTTCCATTCCCATGGTATGGGATGGGGCAGCCGCCGGTCGATTTCCAACTACGTGTACAACCATATCGGCCATTTCGGGGCCGCCGGCGAAGCGATTTGCAAGTCGCTGTTTCTGGGCGGCGTCACGCGGCGTTTCCCGCAACTCAAATTCGCTTTTTTGGAAGGCGGCGTGGGGTGGGCGCGCAGCCTGTATTGCGATTTGATTGGGCATTGGGAAAAGCGCAACCGCGCCGCGATCGAGAATTACAATCCCGCCTATCTCGACCGCGAACTGTTCATCAGCCTGTTCCAACGGTTCGGCAGCGAGATGGCCAAATACGGCGACCCGAGCGAAGGAATCGATTTTCTCGGGATCGGCGAGGATCGCGAGGCGATCGACGAATTCGAGCGATGCGCAATCCAGCGCAAGCAGGACATCCGAGATTTGTTCGTGCCGCACTTCTACTTCGGGTGCGAAGCCGACGACCCGGTAACGGCGTCAGCGTTCGACAGCAAGGCCAATCCGTTCGGGGCGCGGCTGGGCGCGATCTTCGGCTCGGACATCGGCCATTGGGACGTGCCTGACATGAGCGAGGTGACCTCCGAGGCCTACGAACTGGTGGAAAAAGGCATCATGAAGGAGGAGGACTTTCGGGATTTCGTGTTCGCCAACCCGGTGCGGTTATGGACCGCGCTCAACCCGGATTTCTTCAAGGGCACGGTGCTGGAAGACGCCGCCGCCAAACTGCGCTCGCAAGAGATGGATTAACTCGAGCGCGGACTCACTACTCGTATCATTTGGCGACAACGGTGCCAAATACCGTCAACCCCTGCCCTCCGACTCGCGAAACCCGACTCTGAGCAAGACCCGGCAACGATGCCCGCGCGATTTGTGGCAGGGTGCGGAAAAAAGCGGGGTAACGCCTTTATCAAGATGCTGCGTTCCGCACGCTGGATAAAAGATGGCTGCTTTCCTTTACTCCTCTCCCTCCGGGACTGAAGTAAGGGAAGCAGGTTGCGGAAAAAGGATTTTCCGCAACCTGGCCCTTGCCGGGACCTGGTAATCACCGGTCAGGGTTCCTCCGTTTGCCTTTTTCGCGACCCAGTGCGACCGCACCGGTGAAAAAAATCAGAAAGAAGCTCACACCGACGAGAAAGGAAAGTAACATTAAATCAACAGGCAGCATTATTTTTCACCTGTCAGAATCATTATCCGTAGGAGACTCAGGCTCGCCGTTTCACATCTCAGTTAGATTCTATTTTAACTCCACTCGCAGCATGTTGCGGAGAACATTTCAAAGCAGAACAGCGTATACCGTCTGTCGGCCGAAAAACCTAACTATACAATCTGTTGCGGCTCGGATCGAATGTTCCGCGCGCTCTGGTTGACCCCGGACTAATCGAAGCCGCCGGCGGCACGAAACCCGGTACGGCGCCGCTGACCATGGCAGCGCATGTTCTTTTCCCAAACGCCGGCCCGGCGCCTCTCGTCCGCGAGCCGCCACGAAAGGGTGCCTGCCTCCCGCCGCTTCCAATCGATCGCCAATCCGAAGAGGCGCTTGCGCCTGATACAATTGTGGAGTCCACCCAGCTCGACTGAGACCTACCACAGTTCTCCAGCCGCCATTTGGTGCTGGAGCCTGCCGAATTTATCCTTGAGATTTGCAATTTCAAATTCGCGATTGTGAAGGTCGATCTTGTGCGAGGCAACGTGCGGATGGCGCAGTTGGGCTAATCTGAGGCCCGGCAACGTGCTCTCGAGGTGCGTAATTCGTTGTTCGAGATAAAAAAGATCATTCATGTTCATGCGGGTGTCCTCGGCTGCTCGTCAATTCGTGCGTGACACGGCTTCATGTCTGCTTGCATCGATTGCTCGGCCAGGGCCGCTGCAAATACCCCTGAATCGTTGGGGAAAGGCGGCCAGCGTGGCGGCGCGTTTCAGCAAGTGAATGAAACCTGGAAGGTCAGGTGTTACAGGCTATCCTCAATTGAGGATAAAGTCCAACCGGCTGCGTCCGTCCTGAGATAGAGGAGTCGCCCGCCGGCCAAAAAGAGGAAAGAACAGAGTATTACCTCGCCTGATTCGTTCGCGCCGACTGCAAACCGCGGTTGCGGCGCGATCACTCGTACACGATCGTGGTCCTGCCCTCGTGGCCGTGAACGGACTCCACGTCTTTGATACTTTCGAAAATGACGGTGGATTTTATTTCCGTCAACCAGCGCAGCACGACGGTCCCGTCGCCAAACACAACCCCTTCAGCCACCTTGCCGATGCCGCTGACGCCGCTGGCGTCTTCCGTGCGTTCCAAATGGAATAGCTTCATCTTTGCTTGATCGGCGGTTTTCGAATTTTATGCCACGCGCCGAGCGGCCAAAGTGGCAAGAGCGCCGTTTGGCGCGCAAGCGGGCTTGCGCCTCAACTCCAGCCCCGAGGCGTCAGGCAAATTGGTCCGGTAATTACCCGGCCGCGGCCGCCGCGGCTTGTGAATGACTACGCATTCCGGCAAAAGCTCACGAGCTATGCCGTGCGCTTTCGCGTGATTGCCTTGACGATGTCGGCAGGCGCCAGGCGCGGCGATACGTTAAGAGCGTAGGCCATCCCGTCGATGCGGCCGCGGATGTTGATCTCGTCGGCTTCGCGGTAAAAGCTCAGTTCGTGCTTCTCGCCGAGATCGATGAACATCCAGGCATTGCCCGGTGCCGGCGTCCGCACCGTTCCACCCATCAACCCGGCGACCTCCGTCGCGAGCAGGTGCAATCGCCTGAGTTCCTCTTCCCGGGTTTGCTTTCGCGCCCCCGCAACCGTGCGACTGCGCTCCTCTTGTTTCCTGCGCTGAGTTCTGCGCTCTTCCTGTTCACTGGAATTAATCATTTCTGACCTTCAATTCGCATTTCACCGGCCGATAAGCATCGGCATTACATAATCACGAACCGTGGCAAAAAGACCTTGCTGCTAAGCCCGCAGCAGGCTGCCATGCTGATGGCGGGTGATGCTCACCGGCACCGACGTTCCTCCCTGCACCCGCGTTGCCGCCAGCAGCGCGATGGGATCAGAGGTGCCGGCTTTTTGCAGAAACTGCACCGCGTCCGCCAGGTTCACTCGGAGCCTGCCGCAGGAACGCCCGTCGGCCTGACAAGCCTTGTGCGTTGATTGGTCAGCTCCGGATGAGGCCGGGTTGAAGCGCAATGTATACATCTCATTCCTGGAATCGTAGCTGATAGCCAGTGATCCTGAGATGGTCTCCATAGCAAATACTCCTTTAGCTTTTGCGATATCCCGCTATGCAAGCGAAAAGGCGCGGCTGAAATCGCCGTCATCAGCCGTTTTAAGTGCAATGCAAATCGGATCGAGAATGGCTTTCAGCCATTCAACAGTTCAATGCGCCGGCGGTCTGGAAAGCAGCTTGCGATCCTCGTCATCGCTGGTACCGGTCTGGCGGGGGCAGCTTTCTGCCAGCCATCGGTCGCTCACTGCGCTTTGGAGCGCGCGGCCTTCGCCGTCCACCGCCCAGGCGCCCTGATTGGAGATTGTGAAAAGGCAGAACTTGCGCCCGCACAATCGGCACGTGTAAGCAAGTCGTGAACCACGAGAGCCGGACCAATCGAGCATCTTTACCTTGAAGTCATGCGTTGCCCAGACTCTCTTCGTCACGTCATTCAATGTACGAACCTCCTCCAATCCACGAATCTCCGCGATTGGAAACTGGGCTTGCAGCCTGGAAGCTGTTTGCCGCTCGTCTGTTTTTGGCCATCGGAGTCCCGGCAAGGAGCCATCTATATGGCGGACTCTATCCGAGGGGCGAGTATCATGATTCTATCTGATAAGCAGCCCAGAGCATAGTCCCACGGTTAACCCGCCCCGGAGCCGCAAAAATGGATATTTCCATACAATTACAGCGAAAGAGGCTGGTGTGCTTGCAAGTCGTCGGCCAAAGGCGGAACGTAAGCTGGCCTCACGCAAAGGACAATCCAATTGTCGAGTTATTATTACCTGAGCCGATTCGACCTTCCGATGCGCCATCGTGCCGGTCCGGCGCCCTTTGCGCATTCATGCCCGGTCCGCGCGCTAACATGAAACGTAGACGCGGCGCCGGGAAATCGCGGCCGTCGGATACGAAAAAAGGCGGGCCGACGGCCCGCCTTTTTCTTCTCTACCAGCGGTTGCGCCCGCGGCTCGCACCGCCGCCCCCGCCGCCGTTCGAGGTGCGCGGTTTGGCTTCGCTCACCTTGATGTTGCGGCCCTTGAGATCGGCATCGTTGAAGCGCTGGATGGCCGTTGCGGCATCACCGGAACTGGCCATCTCCACAAACCCAAAGCCCTTGGATTGTCCGGAGAACTTATCCGTGATTACGGTGGCGCTTTGCACCTCGCCCGCTTGCGCGAACAGTTCCTGGAGATCGGCGCCTGATACCGTGTAGGCCAGGTTTCCGACATATAATTTGCTGGGCATAGATTGCCCTCCGATAGTTTTTGCTGGGCGGCTCCGAACAGAAAACCCAGGCGCATTCCCGGGCTGGGTGAAAGGAACAATCCGAGCAGTACAACGTCACTATACGCGATTGGCGAGCCCGATGATATAGGGCGGCGCCAACTCCGGGTTTCAGCACCAACCATCGCCTGCCCGGTCTTCAGGACTCGACCCGCCGGATGCGTCGAACTTCGCTGACCAGTCCCATCATTTCCAGAAGACAAATCACCGCAAAACCAACGTCCGGCTGATGCCAGGCCCGTCCCAGGCAGGCGAGGCCTGGACGAGCGTGATGATTTTCATGCCAGTTCTCGCCCTGGAAGAGATGCATAACAGCGAGCCATCTCACGTTGCGGCTCGAATCCTCTCCCAACGGAGTATTGGGTTTGGTATGACAGACGCTGTTCACGAAGCATTGCGCGTGGAGCGAGAACACCAGGCGGATCGCGCCGAGCCAGAAGAAGGCCGCCAGGCCAAAGTAGCCTCCGCCGAAGTAGGACAAGGTCAGGATCGCCGGCTGAAAGTGACTCCAGATTCGATACGAAACATGATCCAGGTCGGGGCAGTAACGCTCCACCGAAGGCGCGTCAACCTGCCACAACCATCGCAGATGAGCCCACCAGAATCCGTGCAGGGCAGGACTCGAGACGTCATCGAGCGTGTCCGCGTTCTTGTGATGCATCCGGTGGGTCGCCGCCCACGTAGTTGGTGCTCCGGAGCCGTTGAACATCGCCAAAAAGATTAATACCGCGCGGACCGCAGGGTGCGGCCGCAAAGCGCGATGCGCGATCGCGCGGTGATAGCCCACGGTTGTACCGATCCCGCCCAGCCAGGCGATCGCCACCGCGCCGAGCACGACACGCCATCCGGGCAGCGGAAACAGCATCAGACCAACCAGCGCGGTGGCGTGAATCAGAATCACCCAAGGCAGAATGACCCGGTTCTGCGGCGTCGTCCGCCACCACGGCCATTCGGTTGCGCAAGCTGAGATCCGCCGGTTGAGCGATGGTTGAATCAGCGGTGATATCAACTGCCGCGCCTCCATCCTGATGAACTCACATGCTTTGGAGAAGAGAGCTGGGAATTTTTCCGGTGAGCGCCCGCGCTGGCATGGCGAGCTATCGCCTGGCGGGGCGCCCGCTCGGGCGCGACGGTGGCCAAATCGGGCATCGCAATCCCGCTTACGCTTGCGCGTTGGAGCCTGACTCCCAGGGTTCGCTCGATGCCGCGCAGCGATGCTCCATCCTCCGGCATCACCAGGCTCAAGGCCTCGCCCGATTTGCCCATCCTGGCCGTTCTACCGATTCGATGGATGTAGGCATCGGGCGTCTCGGGGAGGTCGAAGTTGACCACATGGGAGACGCCGGGGATATCGAGGCCGCGTGCGGCGATGTCGGTCGCGACCAGCACTGAATAATGGCCACTTCGAAATCCGGCCAACGCAGCGTTGCGCTGATTTTGGGAACGACCGCCGTGAATCGCGACTACGCTGATCCGATTTCGCGCCAGCAGTCTTGCCACGCGGTCCGCCCGGCTGCGGGTTCGCGCGAAGACGATCGCTGAGTTGAGGCCCTCGCGGGCAAGCAGACCCAACAGGATTCCCGCCTTGTTGTCCTGGGTCACGGGATAGATGGCCTGCCGGATGGCCGTGGGCGGCGTCGCGGTATCATTCATGCGCACCCTCACCGGATCGCTCAGAAACTCGCGCGCGACGCGCTCGACCTCGGCATCCATGGTCGCCGAAAACATCAGGCTCTGACGCGGTTTCCGGACCGCGCGCAGCACCTGGCGCAATTGCGGAAGGAAGCCCATGTCGAGCATCCGGTCCGCTTCATCGATGACCACTACTTCAACCCGGTCGAGTTTGATAGTGCGGCGTTCAAGATGGTCGACCAGGCGCCCCGGACATGCGACTACAACCTGGACGCCGCCGCGTACGTCGCGGATCTGCCGGTCCATCGATTCACCGCCGACAATCACAGCCGCGCGCATGCGGGGGCTGACCGACAGAAGCTGAAACTCGCGGGCGATCTGTGATGCGAGTTCGCGGGTCGGCGCAAGCACCAAAGCGCCTATTCCGGGCCCCGGTTTGCGATAAAGACGATCGAGGATCGGCAACAGAAACGCCGCGGTTTTTCCGCTACCGGTTGCCGCTGTGGCAATCAGGTCGCGGCCGGACAGCACCACCGGTATTGCGGCGGACTGGATTGGGGCAGGTTGCTGATGGCCTCGCCGGCGCACCGACTCGACAATGGCAGGGGACAAGGACAGTTCAGAAAAAGACAAATGGACTCCATTTTTTCAGAGCCAGTGGATCCAGGTTGGGCGATGAGCCGAACGAAAGGTTCTGAGGCTTAAGGGTGAAAGCGCGTGAATCCACGCGTTTGAGCCAACGATTGACTTGCGCACACCTTATAGGGAAGCGTCTCGACAATCAAGCGGCTCAAATCCGGCACTAAATGGATCGCGCAGACTGACAACGAGCTTTATTTCGAATTTCGTTTTCCCCTGTAACAACCGGTAAGAACGGCGTCGGACCTGCAACATCGGATATGCGGGGAAGGGCTTACGCCATAGGTCTGTCGCGCTAACCGGACGGGCCGCCAAAAAACCGGCGCGAGAGATAGTAGATCGGCCAGACCGCCATCGTCAGGATGGCCGCGACCAGCAACTGGATCTTGCCCTGCGGACCGTTGACTGCCACTGCGAACGTCGCGATCCATACCGCCATCGGCGCGATTACCACCAGGAACAGTCCCAATCGTCCCGCGCCGACGACGAACAGCCCAACGCGTCCGGGGTAAAGCCGTCGAAGCCTGACCAGCGCCGCCATCTCCAGCGCCAGCGCCGCCATGTAAAACGTCACGTCCAGAGTGACCAAGGCGGTAAATCCCAACGGCAGGAGCAAGGTGCAGACCACGCAACTGGCCACGATCGCCATCCATGGCGTCGCCTGACGCTCCCAGATCCGGGTCAGGGAGGCGGGCAGGAAGCGTTCGCGTGCCAGGACAAACGGCATCCGCGACACCCAGAGCATCGCGGCCTGGAACACCGCCAGCGCGCTGATCATCCCGCCGGCGGCCAGCGCCCCGCCCAGATAAGCGCCGCCCAGGCGTTCGCCGATGTGGGCGAAGGCGCCGGTCGTCCATTGTCTCGGATCGGCGATTACAGCGGTACCAGCCGCCAAGGGCAGGATGTAGCCAATCACTACGAGCGGGAGGACAACAGCCACGGCGCGGGCGTAGTTGCGTTGCGCGCCCTTGATTTCGGCCGCCACCACGCTGAGGTTTTCCCATCCGCAGAAGTTCCAGATCACGACCATGAGCCCCGCTCCCAGGGCTCCCATCCTCCCCGCTCCGCGCGCCACCGAAGCGGCTGGGAGATGCCAGTGAGCAAGCGACGGGATGGCGATGCCAATCAGGCCGGCAAAAGGAGCCAACAGAACGATGGTCAGCAGAATCGACGCGCGGCCGACCAGGCGGATGCCGAGCAGGTTGAGGATGCCACACCCCCAGACCATCGCGACGGCGGTCAGGATGGCGGGCAGGCCGCGCAGCGGAAAGAGATAGGAAAGGTAGGCGGCGAACAAAACCGGGTAGATTGCCATATCGACGCCGGTATAAAGAATGGTAAGATACGCTTCAGCAAAGCCGGCGAACGAACCGAAGCCTTCCTTGACCCAGAAGTAAAACCCACCTTCGATCGGCAACAGCGCGGTGAGTTCGGCGGCCATGAGGGCGGTGGGCAGGCTAACCGCAACAGGCACCAGCAGGCAAAGCAAGAGCGTCAATGCCGGACCGCCCGCCGCTACTGCGTCCTCGATCCCGTATGCACCACCGCTGATCGTCAGGTACATTACTGCGATAAGGGGGAGCAGACCGATTTGGCGGCTGCCGAGGACGTTATGGGAGGAAAGCGACGAAACCGGGCTGGGTGGAAACTCTTTTGGTGCGCTGGAATTCATACCGGCAAAAAATAAAGTCAGGGCGCGTGTCGAATTGGCCGTTGCATCGATCATATTATTGGTCACTGCGATGGAAGCCATACTCCAGGGGAGCGCGGCGCGCAGGTTGACCGTCGGAAAAGGCTGTGTTAACCAGTGAAATGCGAATCACGAAATTGTTTTTTTTCGATGAAGTGGCGCGGTAAAGCAACACTCGCCGTGCTGGTGGCGGGCTCGGCGCTGTTGGCTGCCTGCGCCAGCATCAAACCCACGTCCAAGACCGAGGCTGCGACCAGGGCTGAAGCGGCGCCGGTGGAAGCTTTCGGCGGAATCCCCGCCGTGACGCTCCCTCGCGACGCAGCCGCGATGGCTGACTTTCTGAAGGCCGAATACGCCAGCGATCAGGGCGATCACAAGGCCGCGACCCAATTTTACCGAGATGCCGCGCAGGCCGATCCGAACAACGCGTCGCTGCGTCTGAAGCTGGCTTCCATCTACGTGCGTGACGGCGACCTCCATGAGGCTCTGAGCGAGGTTAATGCAGCCCTGGCGCTTGATCCGACCCTGGTCGAAGCGCACCTGCTGGCGGCGGGATTGCAATCCGCCACCGGCGATGAAGCGGGCGCCGAAAAGCAGTACCAGGAAACCCTGAAAATCGATCCCGACAGCCAGGAGGCCTACCTCTACCTCGGCACGCTTTACGCCAAACAGGGAAAATACGACGAGGCGCTTGCCACCTTCCGCAAGATGATCGCCGTCGATCCCAATTCCTTCCTTGGCTACTATTACGCCGGACGCGTCGCCGCCGCCGCGCAGAATTATCCGCTGGCCGAAACCTATTTCCATCAGGCCCTGAGGCTCAATCCTGACTCCGAGCTGGTGATGATGGATCTGGGGCTGCTGCATGAACTGGAGGACAAGCCGCAGGAGGCTATCAAGGTCTATCAACGCGTGCTGATCACCGATCCCAGCAATGAGACGGCGCGCAAGCGTCTGGCGAGTTTGTACGTCGGTCAGAAGAAGTTCGATGAGGCTTTGACCCAATTGCAGCATGTCGAGCGGATGGAGACCAACCCCGAGGACACGCGGGTCAAGATCGGATTGCTCTATTTCGAGCGCGGCGACTTCGATCGCGCGGCTACCGAATTCAACCTGGTGCTGGGGGCGGAGCCCAACAATGCGCGGGTCCATTATTATCTGGGGACGGTTTACGGCGAGATGGGCGAGCCGGCCAAAGCGGAAGCGCAGTTCGACCTGGTGCCGCCCGATTCGGAGCATTACATCGAATCGCGCATTCACCTTGCCTATCTGTATGACAAGGACGAGCACTACGACCAGGCGCTGGCAGCGCTCCAGCAGGCGCTGAACAAGAAGCCCAACGATACCGAGCTGATGAATTTCATGGCGGGGGTCTACCGCGAGAAGAAAGACCTGCCCGCCGCCATCAGCATCGCCAAAAAGATGGTCGCGCTGGAGCCCAAAAACGACAAGTTCCATTTTACATTGGGCGCGCTGTACGACGAGGACAAGCAAAAGCAGCTCAGTATCGACGAGATGCGCGAGACGATCGAGCTTAATCCCAGCAACGCGCAGGCCCTCAATTATCTGGGCTACACCTACGCCGAGATGGGCACCAATCTGAACGAAGCCGAACGCCTGATCCGCCGCGCCCTCCAGATCGAGCCGGAAGACGGGTTTTATATCGACTCCCTGGGCTGGGTCTACTATCAGCAGGGCCATTACGATCAGGCGGTCAAGGAACTGGAGCGGGCCTGGGACCTCGCCGGCGATGACCCCACGATCACCGAGCATCTGGCCGACGCCTACGAAAAGATCGGTAAGTACAAGCAGGCCGACAACCTGTACAAGGAGGCGCTGAAGAAGGCCAAGGAAACCGATCAGGTCGCCAGGCTCAAGGACAAACTTCAGGCTTTGCGCGACGACAGCCGTACCCAGCCCTGACCGTTGTTGGCCAACATTAAGAGCCTGCAAGGCCGGGCAGGCGCGTTAAGATCGTGGATCGCCGCCATTGGCATGGCGATGGTCGGGGGTTGCGCCCTGTTTGCGCCGCCAGGACCGCCGCCCGCAGCGGCGCCGGCCGCGCCTGAGATTTCCCAATTCCAGCACTGGACTGACGCTCTGATCGAGCGCTCCCGGCGGCTTGACGCGATGCAGGCCGACGCCGTGATGGATTATGCGGGCGGCGGCCAGCACGTCAAGGTGCGCGAGGAGATGGCGATCAAGCGTCCCGCCAGTCTGCGGGTGCAGGCGATGACACCTTTCGGGGTCGCGGCGGTCGTCGCCGCCAACGGCACTACAGTCACTATTTACCAGAGTTCCGACAATACTTTTTATCGCGGCGCCGCGACCGCCGACACGCTCAGCCGCTTTGCCCGAATTCCGCTGCCGCCGGAGCAGGCGGTCAAACTGCTGATGGGTCTTTTGCCCGAAAGCGAATCGTACTTCGTCAGACCCGCTTCAGTGCGGACCGAGGATGACCTGGTGATCGGAACCTATGACTTGCCGGGCGGGGAAACGGATGAACTGGGCTTTGCCGACGGCCAATTGCGCCTGGTCAGAACGCGCGGGCGGGGGAGCGATTACGAAGTCACTTACAGCGAGTACCATGATATTGGCGGCCTCGAGTTCGCCCATCGTTTGGATGCGGGATTTTTGAACACCGGCACTCATCTCGACGTCAGGTACAGTAACGTGATCGTCAATCCCGTCATCAACAATTCGCAGTTCGTTTTGGTTCCGCAGGGCGCCGCGCGGGTTATCGACCTGGACCAGCCGGCCGCGCCGGCAGGCACACATGGCTAGACGACTGAAAGACACCTGCGCACATCCGGCAGGTCGAGGTGCCGTCGGGCTGTTGTGCCTGATTGCGGCGTTGGCAGCAGGATGCGAAGTCCGCCGCCCGACCAATAATCATGCAGACCAGCAGATCCTGTACACTGCGGTCGGGGCCGATCCGCAGACCTTCAATCCGATCCTGGTCACCGACGCCGTGTCGGGCGAACTGCTGGGCGACGTATTCGAGAGCCTGATCCGCGTCAATCCGGTTACCACCTTGCCGGAGCCCGGACTGGCCCAGAGCTGGGACATTTCCCCCGACCAGAAAACCATCACCTTCCATCTGCGCCACGACGTACGATGGTTCGACGGGCACCCGCTGACCGCGCGCGACGTGCTGTTCACGCTTAAGGTGATCTACGATCCCAAAGTGCCCAACAGCATCCGGCCCGGATTGCTGGTTGACGGCAAGCCGCTGGCGGCGGAGGCGCCCGACGATTACACCGTGGTAGTGCATCTGCCCAAGCCGTTCGCGCCGCTGCTGTATTCGATCGGGATTCCGGTGATTCCGGCGCACATCCTGGAGCCGGTGTGGAAAGCCGGCAACTTCAACCGCGTGTGGGGAATCAACACGCCGCCGCAAAAGATAATCGGGGACGGTCCCTACAAGCTGACGCGCTATGTCCAGAACCAGTTCATCCGGATGGATCGCAACGACGATTATTGGATGACCGACGAGCACGGCGCGCGCCTGCCGCGGCTGCATGGCCGGGTGGTCCAGGTAATCCCCGATGCCAACGCCACCTATTTGCGCTACCAGTATGGCCAACTCGACGTTTATGCGCCGCGCGCCGAGGAAGTGCTCGATATCAGGCAGAAGATTGGAACCGGCCGGCTGCATGCACGCCTGCGGCAGATCGGAATCGACACCGGCGAGCTCTTCTTTTGCTTCAACCGCAACCCGCGCCATTATGTGAAAAACGGCGTAACCGATCCCAAACTAACCTGGTTCACCGATCGAAATTTCCTGCGCGCGATCGCTCACCTGGTGGACAAACAGGCGATTATCAACCTCGTCTATCACGGCCTGGCGGTTCCGGCCGTTTCCGACATATCACCGGAGAACAAGCTTTTCTATAACCCCAATCTCAGGGATTTTGACTACAATCCGGGTCTGGCGTCGGAGATTTTTGAGACCGCCGGTTATCATATGGTCAACGGCCGCCGGACCGATCCGCAAGGCCATCCCATCGAGTTCAATCTGACAGCTCCAACCGGACGGCCCGAAGCGGATCAGATCTGCGCGATTCTCAAACAGGATCTGGAAAACCAGGGAATCAAGGTTGATTACCAGCCGCTGGAATTCACCACGCTGGTTGAAAAGATCGACTCAAGTTTCGACTGGGACTGCGTGTTGTTGGGCCTGACCGGCACGATCGACCCCAACGACGGCTCCAATTTCTACCGCTCGTCGGGAAACCTGCACCTGTGGAACCCCAATCAGCCCCGACCGGCGACCCCGTGGGAAGCCGAGATCGATCGGCTGATGGACGCGGGCGCGTCCGAAATGGACCCGCAAAAGCGCGCGCCCTACTATTGGCAAATCCAGCAGATCCTGCACGATCAACTGGCGATAATCGAAACCGTGCGGCGCAAGGATTACGTAAGCTGGACTGATTCACTGGAAAATTATCAGCCCACGGTGTGGGGCCTGTATAAACCCGAATGGATCCAGTTCAAGCTGTAGAAGTGCGCGCCGTGGCGCGCTTTGAGGTTTACCGTTTCGCAACAATATTATCGGACTACCCGACAAACCATCACTTCTGATATATGGCCCGCTTTCTCATTCGGCGTTTGCTGAACATGATCCCGTTGATCATCGGCATCACGTTCATTTCGTTTTTGGCGATGTCGCTGGTGCCGGGCGATTATCTTTCCAACCTGAAGATGAACCCGAGGATCTCGCCCGAGATCATACATCAGCTTCAGGCGCAGTTCGGACTGGATAAGCCGCTGCTCGTGCGCTACGTCAAATGGCTGTGGGGCGTGATCCATCTGGATTTCGGCTATTCGCTGCAATACCGCGTCAGCGTTACCAGCCTGATCGCCGCCCGCGCTTTTAACACCGTGATCCTGGCGGTGGCCAGCATGGTGTTTGCCTGGATACTGGCGATTCCGATCGGGATCGTGGTCGCGCTGCGGCAGAACTCGATTTGGGATCGCATCCTGTCCTTCCTCGCTTTCCTTGGCATGTCGGTGCCCAATTTCTTCCTTGCCTTTTTGATGGTTTATTTCGCGATGTGGATGGGCAAGGACTGGCTGCCGCCGGGCGGAACGTTCTCGGTCGATTACAATTCGCTGACCCTGATGAACCGCATCGCCGACCGCATCAATCATCTGATCCTGCCGGTGTTCGTGCTGGGCGTCGCCGGGATGGCGGGTCTGATGCGGCTCATGCGTTCGCAAATCCTGGAAATAAAAAATTCGGAATTCGTGCGCACGGCGCGGGCCAAAGGCCTGCCCGAGCGCGTCGTGATCTACAAGCACGTGCTGCGCAACGCGCTCAACCCGTTCATCACGATGGCCGGATATTCGTTGGGTGATCTGCTGGGCGGCGCCGCCCTGGTCGAAGCGGTGATGAACCTCCAGGGGTTGGGACTGCTCCTGCTTAACGCGGTCCGCTCGCTTGACATCTACCTGGTGATGGGATCGGTGTTGATTGGCACGATGCTGCTGCTGGTCGGCAATCTGCTGGCCGATATCGCGCTGGTCGCGGTCGATCCGCGGGTGGACTTCTCCTCGATGGCCTCGCAATGAGCGCTCCTGTAACTACGCTGCCGCGGCTGCAAGCCGCCGCCGTTGCCGGGCCGATTCGCGGCGGGCTCGCGCGCGAATGGCGTCTGGCCTCGCGCACCGTACGCGCTTCGGTCATTTGCCTGGTTGTGTTCTACCTGTTCGCCGCGTTCTCGCCCTTCTTCGCACCCTACGATCCGATTTATCAGAACCGCTCGATGCCCGATTGCCCGCCGATGCGCCTGCACCTCAGCGCGCCCTCGCAGTGGGGTTACGGCGTGTTCTGGACCTATCCGCTGCACATGGTTGACGCCGAGGAACGCAGCTACGCGCCCGACCGCAATCATCGCATCTATATCCATCTGTTTTCCCGGGGCCATCTGTTCACGACCGATTCCGAACAGGCACCCTTTTACCTGATGGGCAGCGACGGATTGGGCCGCGACCTCTTCTCACGCATCGTATACGGCGCGCGCGTCAGCATGTGCGTGGGGCTTATCGGCGTGCTGATCAGCTTCTCGCTGGGAATCGCCGTAGGCGCGCTGTCGGGATACGTCGGCGGGCTGACCGATAATCTGATCATGCGATGGTCGGAAATCGAGATGTCGCTGCCGTCGTTTTATTTCCTGCTTGCGCTGGCCGCGGTGATCCCGCCCGGAATCAGCGCCGCCCAGCGTTTCCTTCTGATAGTAGCGATTATGAGCTTCATCAGTTGGGCGGGACTGGCGAGAGTAATCCGCGGGATGTCATCGTCGGTGCGCTCGCTGCCCTATGTCGAAGCGGGACGCGCGTTGGGCGGATCGCGATGGCGCATTATAACGCGCCATGTAATCCCCTCCGTGCTGGGCTACGCGATCGTCGCCGCCACGCTGTCGATTCCCGGATTTATTTTGGGCGAGAGCGCGCTGTCGCTGCTGGGCCTGGGAATCCAGGAGCCGACACCGAGCTGGGGCAACCTGCTGAGTCAGGCCGAAGACCCGCAGAACCTGGTCCGCTATCCATGGATCCTGATTCCCGGCATCTTCATCTTCCTGACGGTGATGGCCTTCAATTTTCTCGGCGATCACCTGCGAGACCGCCTCGACCCGTCCTCGTCGTTCTGAGCGCGATGCGTCGGCTGAGCGACGCGGACTTTCCGCAGTGGTCTTTGCTGTCAACTAAACAGCCGCAGCCGCGGACAGTTTTTCGCCTCGGATGCCGTCAGGGGCAGGAACTCGACCTGCTCGGCGCCGTTTCCCTCTCTCGTCCGAGGAGAGAATCGGCAAGTGGTTCCATGGCCCGGCCTTCGAAACGCGGAGGGGGCTGTTGACCGATTTCAGTTCCTGAACGCGATCGCGCTTTGCGGGTTGAGATTGCCGATATGGCCGCTTTCCGTGCCCGCTGTGGGATCGATTACGCAATTGATCAAGGCCGGCTTGCCCGAAGCGAGCGCAGCGGCCAGGGTCGTGGCGAGCGCCTGCGGATCGGTCACCTGATAGCCGGCGCCGCCGAAGGCTTCGATCAGCTTTTCATAATGAGCCTGCTTCATCAGAACGGTAGGAGCGGGATCGGCGCCGCCGCCGCGATTGACGTCATCGCCCCGATAAACGCCGCCGTTGTTGAAGATCACCACCACGATCGGCAGTTGATAGCGGCAGATGGTTTCGATTTCCATGCCGCTGAAGCCGAATGCGCTGTCGCCCTCGATCGCCACCACCGGCTTGCCGCTGATAGTTGCAGCGCCGATCGCGAAGCCCATCCCGATGCCCATCACGCCCCATGTGCCGCAATCCAGGCGTTTGCGCGGCGCGCGCATGTCGATCACGTTGCGGGCGATGTCCAGCGTGTTCGCCCCTTCGTTGACCAGGTACACGTCCGGCTTGTCTTCGAGCACCCGCGCGATCGCGCCCAGCGCGCTGTAAAAGTCCATCGGACTGGGATTGGCGGCGAGCCGCTCGCGCATGCGCTCGGCGTTGCGCTGCCTGCGCTGATCGATCTCGCGCAGCCAGAGCGAGTCTGGTTTGATCCGTCCAGGCTTGAGCATCGCCAGCAGCGCCGCCATCGAGGAAGCGATATCGCCCACGACGGGGGCAGCGATCGGACGGTTGCTGTCGATCTCCGTCGGCGCGATATCGATCTGAATGAACCGCGCGGCCGCCGACCATTGCGGGCTTTTGCCATGGCCGAGCAGCCAGTTAAGCCGCGCGCCGATCAGCATCACCACGTCGGCCTGGGCCAGCGCGTACGATCGGGCCGCAGCCGCCGACTGTGGATGGTCGTCGGGCAGCAGCCCCTTGGCCATCGACATCGGCAAAAATGGGACCGCGGTCTTCTCGATGAACTCGCGAATATCAGCATCCGCCTGAGCATAAGCCGCGCCTTTGCCGAGAATGATCAGAGGGCGCTGCGCCTGGGCCAGCAAATCGAGCGCGCGCTCGAGCGCTTGCGGGGCTGGGATCTGCCGCGGCACCGGATCGACCACGCGCACCAGCGATCGTGCGGCGGCGTCCGCATCCAGCGAGGCGCTCAAAACATCGGCGGGCAGATCGAGATAGACGCCGCCCGGACGCCCTGATAAGGCGGCGCGAATCGATCGGGCGATGCTGATTCCAATATCCGCGGGCCGATTCACCCGGTACGCGGCTTTGGCGTAGGGTTTGGCCGCGTTCATCTGGTCCAGTTCTTCGTAGTCGCCCTGCTGCAGATCGACAATCGCCCGGTCGCTCGATCCGCTGATCTGGATCATTGGGAAGCCGTTGATAGTCGCGTTGGCCAGCGCCACCATCCCATTGAGAAAGCCCGGTGCCGACACGGTCAGGCAGACGCCGGGCTTTTGGGTCAGATAGCCGGCGATGGCTGCGGCGTGTCCGGCGGACTGCTCATGGCGAAAGCCGATGTAGCGAATCCCCTCGGCCTGCGCCAGGCGCGCCAGGTCAGTCACCGGGATACCGACCACGCCAAAGATCGTATCGAGGCCGTTGAGCTTCATGGCTTCGATAACGAGGTGAAAACCGTCGGTCATTTCATTCGGCATGTCAGCGCCTTTCAAGTCAAAACGGTGGCGAGCGGCCCGACGGCGATCGTACGACGGGCGCGGCCAGTTCAGATTACCTTGTTCTGGCGCAGTTTTGCGATCTGCTCGGCGCTGTAGCCAAGCCGGCCAAGAACTTCGTCGGTGTGCTCGCCCAGCAGCGGCGCGCCGGTGATATTTGGCTTGAAATCGGAAAATTTGATCGGGCTGCCGACGGTCAGGTACTTGCCGCGCAATTCTTCGTCCACTTCGACGATACTGCCGCTGGCACGCAGGGCGGGATCGTGGGCGATTTCCTTCATCGACAGCACGGGCGCGCACGGCACCCCGAACTTGCGCAGGATCTCCACTGCTTCGAACTTGGTCTTGTCGGCCAGCCATCGCTCGACTTCGGCGAAAATGTCAAAGATATGCGGCTGGCGCGCACGCGCCGTGGCATAGGCCGGATCGTTGGCCCATTGCGGCTTGCCGATGGCCTCGCAGGTGCGGGCCCAGTTCTGCTCCTGGATGGTGAAATAGATGTAGGCGTTGGGATCCGTTTGCCATCCTTTGCACTTGAGAATCCATCCGGGCTGCCCGCCGCCGCCGGCGTTGCCGCCGCGCGGCACCGTGTCGGTGAACTTGCCGTTGGGGTATTGGGGATACTCTTCGAGATAGCCGACGTGCTCCAGCCGTTCCTGATCGCGCAGCTTGACCCGGCACAGATTGAGCACCGCGTCCTGCATCGAGACCGACACCTTCTGGCCCCTGCCGGTTTTGGCGCGGCCCAGCAGCGCGGTCAGGATTCCGATCGCCAGATGCATCCCGGTATTGCTGTCGCCCAGCGCCGCCGCGCTTACCGTTGGCGGCCCGTCCCAGAAACCGGTGGTCGAGGCGGCGCCGCCGGCGCATTGGGCCACATTCTCGTAGACCTTGAGATCGGCGTAGGGCGACTCCTCGCTGAAGCCCTTGATCGAGCCGAAAATCAGCCTCGGATTAAGTTCCTGCAATCGCTCCCAGGTGAAACCCATCCGGTCCAGCGCGCCGGGCGCGAAGTTTTCGACCAGCACGTCAGCTTCGCGGATCAGTTGCTCCATGATCGCCTTGCCTTCGGGCGTTTTGGTGTTGAGCGTCAGCGACTTCTTGTTGCTGTTGAGCATCGTGAAATAAAGCGCGTCGAGATCGGGAACATCGCGGAGTTGGCGGCGGGTGACATCGCCGACGCCGGGCCGCTCGACCTTCAGCACCTCGGCGCCGAACCACGCCAGCAACTGCGTGCATGCAGGCCCCGCCTGGACGCCGGTAAAGTCGATTATCTTTATTCCTTCCAATGGCAACGCCATCGCCAGATGCTCCTTTTTTTTCTGAGAAACGGCGGACCACCGTTCGCCCGCCGCTTCGCGAATGGTGCCGATTTTAGTCGAAATTGTTCTCAGTCGATAGCAGGACACCAATTGCGTTGGACGAGCAGATAATTGGTTTTACCGGCGTCCTTCTAACGCGTCCATATTCAGGACAACCGTTGTTCAGACGCGATGCTACCGTTTGGACCATGAAAAAGGCGACGGAGAAGAAAGGCAAGCGCTCGCGCAAGGCCGAGCAGACGCGCATCAGCCGCAATCTCGGGCGGCTGCATGCGGTCAAATGCGAATGGTGCAATCTCAAGATGGCCTGTTGCTGCTACTTCGACGAATCCCGCGACAAGCCCAGGGAGCCGCATCCGCTGGTCATGTGCCCGCGATGCCAGGTCACGGAATTCATCGCCACGATTTTCGGCGCCAAAAGCCACCAGGAAGCGCGTCCCACGTAAACCAACGGCTGAGAACAAGGCACCGCGATGAGCCCCCGGTGCGGTCTTTCCCACCTGCCAATGCGCTTCGTGTTTGTCGCCGGTATGCCTCGCGCCGCTTTTATGGTTACAATCCCGCGCGTAGCGGCCACGCTCATCTGGAAGGCTGACCAACTTGAGCAGCGAGGATAACAGCGTATCTATCCGTCCTGGAACCTCCCCCCTGGCCGATTCGACGCAACCGCGGGGGCCGCTCACGGGTTGCCTGGTTATCGAATGCGGCGAGGGTGTCGCGGCGGCCTTTGCGGCCCGGCTGCTTGCAGACATGGGCGCGGACGTGATCAAGGTCGAAGCGCCCGGCGGCGACCTGACGCGCCGGCGCGGTCCATTTCCCGACGATATTCCCGACCCTGAAAACAGCGGGCTTTTCCTTTATCTTAACGCCAACAAGCGCGGGATCACGCTGGACCTTCAATCGGCCGATTCACGCGCGCGGCTTTACCGCTTGCTTGGGCATGCCGACGTGTTGATTCACAACGTGCCGCCCTACCAGCGCGCCGCGCTGGGGCTGGCCGCGCGCGAACTCGGCGAGCGCTTTCCCCGGCTGATCATCAGCGCCATTTCCGCCTACGGCGACAGCGGGCCGCGCGCCAATTACCGCGCCTATGAACTCAACGCCTTCCATTCCAGCGGCGCCGGCTCGCTCAGTCCGCTTACCACCCCCTATCCTGAGCTGCCGCCCCTGAAGCTGTTCGGCAATATGGCCGAATTCGAAGGCGGGCTGAACGCTGCGATGGTCACGCTGGCGGCGTTGTGGGATCGGATGGAGTCCGGGCGCGGGCAGGCAATCGAAGTGTCCGAGCAGGAGGCATTGGCGGCGACGCTGGAATCCAATTTCGTACTCTATTCATATTCCGGCGTGGAGAGCTCGCGCTTTCGGCCGCGCCGTCCGGGCCCGTGGTTCATCGCGCAATGCGCCGACGGTTACGTGCTCTTCTCGTTGCTTTACGATAACGATTGGCACCGTTTCACCCGATGGATTGGCCATCCGCAATGGACCATGGAGCCGGATTTCGCCGACACCATGGCGCGCGGCCGCAATATCGCCAAGCTGCGCCCGCTGCTCGAGAACTGGGTGCGGCCGTGGACCGTGCGCGACTTGTTCGCTCAGGCGCGGGCGCATGCGGTGGCGATCGTACCGCTGTCCAGGATCGCCGACGTGTACGCCAACGAGCAATTCGCCGCACGCCAGTTTTTCGTGCCGATGCCCGCGCGCGATCCGAGCGCCAAGCCGCTGCTGATTCCCGGGGCGCCTTTCAAATCGACCGCCCCGATGTGGTCGCTGCGGCGGCCCGCTCCGCGCCTGGGCGAACACAATGAAGAAATCCAGGCGCGGCTGGAAAGCGCGGGATCAACTGCGGCCGATCGCGCGTCAGTCGAATTTCCGCGCCGGATTGCGGCTGCGCCGGCGCCCCCTCTGGCCGGCGTGCGCGTGCTTGATTTCATGCAGTTGTGGGTCGGCACGTTTTGCAGTCTCCAACTGGCCCATCTCGGCGCCGAAGTGATCCGGATCGAAAGTTCGCTGCGCCCCTGTCATCAGCGCAACCTGCCGCCGTTCGCGGACGGCGAACGCGGCCTCAACCGCGCCGGCATCTTCAATCAATGGAACCAGGGCAAGCGCAGCGTCCAGCTTGATGTCCGCAATCCGCTGGGACTGGAGATCGCGCGCCGGCTGGCGGCGCGATGCGACGTGGTCACGGAAAATTTCGCGCCCGGCGTGATGGATCGGATGGGACTCGGTTACGCCACCCTGCGCGCGCTGCGCGCGGACCTCATCATGCTGTCGGTCAGCGGCAACGGGCAGACCGGGCCGTATCGCAACGACATCAGCTACGGAACGACGGTCGGCGCGCTCTCGGGAATCTACGGTCTGTGCGGGTATGAAGGCGGTGAGCCGCTGGAACCCGGATGGATCTGCGCGGAGTCGGTGGCGGCGCTCACCGGCGCGATGGGCGTGGTCGCCGCGCTCATGCATCGCGCGCGCACCGGCGAGGGACAGCATATCGACCTGGCGATGTTGGAGACCACCGAACTGGTGATGGGCGAGGCGCTGATGGAATTCGCGATGAACGGGCGCGAGCCGCGCCGTCTGGGCAATCGCGACCGCGTGATGGCGCCGCATAACTGCTACAAGACCAGGGGCGGACCGCTGGACTGGGTTACCATCGCCGTCGGCAGCGAGGTTGAATGGCGCTCCTTGTGCGCCGCGATCGGAAAACCGCAGCTCGCCAATGATCCGCGGTTTGCGAGCGCAGCGCTGCGCAAAGCCAACGAGGACGAACTCGACGCGATCATCACGGCCTGGACGCTGCCGCGCGATCGATGGGAAATCACATGCCAGCTTCAGGCCGCCGGCGTGGCCGCGATACCGGTCATGAGCAGCAAGGATCTGGCGGAAGATCGCCATCTGGCGGAGCGCGGTTTTTTCCCCGACTTGATCCATCCCGAAGTCGGCCACCGGCTCCATACGGGGATCCCCTGGACCATGTCCGGCACCCCGTGTCGGGTGCGCCGTCCTGCCCCGCTGTTCGGCGCCGACACTGAGGAAATTCTGAGCGAGCTGCTGGAGATGTCGCGGGCGGAAATTCAGCGCCTGCGCGACGCCGGGGCCTTGAAGTAGCCGGTTCACGCCAGGAGCCCGACGAAAAGCCGCACTCAAAGATCCGACTCTTGAAGTGGTTTCGTTAACCACGCATCTCATAGACGACGCCGGCCGACCGGGAGAGGATCAGAAGATTGGCCGGTCCTCACGTCGTCGAGACCGCTTACCGCCGACACCTCGCCATTATCGCTAAGCACGCGGCTCGCGACGAAGTCCACGATAAGTCGCGGCCGATCACTCATGGCCGGATGCTCCGCCTCCTGATGCCCCTCCCTGTCGGGAGAGGCAAGCAATGCCCGACAGCGCGGCCCTTGATTTCGATCGCGCGCGCCGAGCTTGCGGTGTGTATGCAGAAGGTCTAGCATACACATCGAGTGATTCGCGATGCGGACCAATATCGTGATTGACGATGAGCTGATGAAGCGCGCGATGCGCGCGTCGGGCGCGAAAACCAAACGGGAGGCGGTCGAAGCGGCGCTGCGCCTGCTGGTCAGTATCAAGCAGCAGGACCGGATTCGCCGGCTGCGCGGAAAACTCAAATGGGAAGGCGATCTTGACGCGATGCGGCGCGACCCAACGTGATCCTGGTAGATAGCTCCGTCTGGATCGATTATTTCAACGGGCGGCCGACCGGCGAAACCGATTTGCTCGATCGCTTGCTGACTGCGCAGCGGCCGTTGCTGGGGGATCTTATCCTGGTCGAAGTCCTGCAGGGCTTCCGCTCGGACCTGGATTTTCATCGCGCGCGCCGGGAACTGGCTCAGCTGCAATGTGTGACGATTGGCGGGCGCGACACCGCCGTCGCCGCCGCGCGCAACTTTCGAGTCCTCAGACGGCGCGGCGTCACCGTTCGCAAGACAATCGATGCGCTGATCGCGACCTTTTGTATCATCCACCGTCACGAGCTGCTTCATTGCGACCGGGATTTCGACCCCTTCGAGCGCCATCTCGGCCTGCGCGTGGTACGGGGCTGACGGCGCAGCTCAAACGGCGCTGGCCGCCCTGAAGATTTCCCTTCCTGTCTTCCGGATCGGATAACGGGGCGACGAGCGAGAAATCGAGGTTTGGGGTTGCGTTAGTCTGCGATCGGCGGCCATCGATTGGATTCGGGTCGGTGCTGGCCTGCGTCTCTGTGTAACATTGCCCGTCCACTACCGGCCGTTAAATGCAGCCTGACGGGAACGGGTTATAAACACACCCCTGTCCCATTCGCAGCTTTACCGCGGGTGCGATCCGGGCGGCGTTTAGCGCGCGGCTAGGCTAACTGGCGGCGGTAAGACAGATCCTGGCGCGAGCGCAGGCCCAGGGTGAGCATACTGGCGTCGGGTTCATGCACGCGATCGACGCGCTGCCAGTCGACCACCACCGTGCGCTCGGCGATTCGCCATTCACCGCTGCGCCGCTCCCAGCGATCGACGTAGCGTCCCCCGGCACTCATGTGTCGCGGTTCGCCTTTGCGCTCATAGCGATGGTAGGCGACGAAATAGAATTCGCACCAGGCCTGGTCGCCGTCGATCTCGATCAGCTCGTTGCCGATGAAATGCTGGGTCGCCGTGTAGGCCTGACGCAACTGGTTGATGCACCAGGGCACAAAGTCCGCGGCGGCGCCGTTGAACAGGCCGTGATTGTCGATCGCGTCGGGATGGTACACGCTGCGCAGCAATTCCTCATCGACCCGATCGACGGCGCGGCAGTAACGCATCATCACGTCATGGATCTGCTGCTTGTCCAACAAGACCTTGAGGGCCGCCTGCGTCTGCGCGTCGATGCTCATGTTGTCAACCTCAATGCGGTGCAACTGGCTTTACTTCTCGGGATTATCGAACCGGCCCTGGTATTCCGGAATCGCGAAGGAGGGCCCTTCCTGCTGCAGGTTGAGCTTGTCGTGCAGGTCCTCGATCGCCTGATCCACACCCTCGGCCGCAATCTCATGGGCGCGGACCCAGCGGCCGGAGTTCTGCACGAATGCCACCACGTCGAACACGTTGTCGGTCAGCGCCTTTTGCGATTTGGCGAAATGGGCGCTCCAGACCACCTGGCCGCTTTTCATGTCCAGCAGATGGAGCGTGAAGGCGACCGAGGCCGGACTGGCCGCCGCGTAATCGCTGCCGACGCGTTCCTTGTAGTCTTCGATCTCGCCATAGAGGACGGCATCAGCACCAACCAGATGGCCCAGCTCTCTGGCGTTGCGTTGGATGTTGGAGGAATTGGTGGGCGGCATTTTTTGCATCGCATCGGAGATGTCGCTTTCCGGCACCACCTGCCATCCGGCATCCAGCGCCATCTTGGCCTGTAGTTCCGCCGTGAGCGAATCGCTCGCTCCTTCGGCCACGGTATCTCCCGGCGCCGGCGCGTCGATCGGCGGCATGACGGCGACTCTGCGAATTCGGATGGTCTTGATCGAACGCACCGCCTGGACCTGAACGTCAGGAGTTTTGCCAATCACCGGCACCCAGGCCGGCGCGCAGGAGACGCACAGCAGCGCCGTCGCGCCGATCACGGCCAGCACTTGGTAGCCGCCGAATCCGCATCGAATCATTTGATCACCTTTATCGAAAGCTCGCGCAATTGGCGAGGATCGACCTCGCCGGGCGCTCCGCTCATCAGATCGACCGCGCGCTGGGTCTTGGGGAATGCGATTACGTCGCGCAGCGACTCTGTATGACACAGCATCATGGCAAGGCGGTCGACACCCAATGCGATTCCGCCGTGCGGCGGCGCTCCGTAGCTGAGCGCCTCCAATAAAAATCCAAATTTCTCATTCGCCTCCGTTCGGGTAAATCCAAGCAGTTCGAAGGCTTTCATCTGCAGTTCCGGATTATGGATACGAATCGATCCTCCACCCATCTCCTCGCCGTTGAGGACGATATCGTAAGCCAAAGCGCGCGCCTTGAGCGGATCGGTATTGAGAAATTCGAGGTCATCGGGATGGGGCGCGGTGAAGGGGTGGTTGACTGACACCAGGCGCCGCTCCTGTTCGCTGTAGTCAAACAGTGGAAACTCGACGATCCATAAAAATCGCAGCTCCTCGCCGCCGCGCAGTCCGAACTTGTCACCCAGTTGCAGGCGCAGTTCGCCCAGGACCGGACGGACTTTTGCAGGCCGTCCCGCCACCATGAGCAAGGTGTCGCCGGCCTGCACGCCGGCGATTCTGGCGCAATCGGCCCTGGCTTTATCCTCGACAAACTTCGCAATCGGTCCCTGCCATCCGGCCTCCGTAATCTTCGCCCATGCCAGTCCCAAGCCCTGACGCACCTTGAGCGTTTCGGCGATTTCGTCCAGTTCGCGGCGGGTGAATTGCAAGTGCCCCGGCACGCGAATCGCGTAAATGTTCTCACCACGGGCCAGGGCTTCGGCAAACACCTTGAACCCGGTTGCGGCGAAAGCCTGGTCAAGCCGCTTCAGTTCCAGGTCAAAGCGCAGGTCGGGCTTGTCGACGCCGAACCGTTCCATCGCTTCCGCGTAAGTCAGCCGTGGAAAAGGCAGCGGCACGTCGATTCCGGCCGCCTCGCGATAAACCGCGGCCAGCATTCCCTCGACCAAGCCATGGATATCGTCGGGGCGCGGGCAGGTCATTTCGAGATCGATCTGGCTGAACTCGGGCTGGCGGTTGGCGCGCAGGTCCTCATCGCGAAAGCAGCGAGCGATCTGATAGTAGCGGTCGTAGCCGGAGATCATCAGCAGCTGCTTGAGGAGCTGCGGCGATTGCGGGAGCGCATAAAACCTTCCGGGATTGACGCGGCTGGGAACCAGGTAGTCGCGCGCTCCCTCGGGCGTCGGACGCCAGAGGATTGGCGTCTCGATCTCGACAAAGCCGGACTGATCCAGGAAATCGCGCACGGCGCGGACGGCGCGATGGCGCAGGCGCAGGTTGCGCTGCATCTCGGGCCGGCGCAAATCGAGGTAACGATAACGCAGACGAACCTCCTCGTTGCCGGTTTCGCCCTCACCCAGGGGAAACGGCGGCGCCTGCGAGGTGTTGAGGATTTTCGCTTCGCTGACGGCGACTTCGACAGTGCCGGTGGGAATTTGCGCGTTGACCGTGCTCTGCGAGCGCCGCAGCACCTCGCCTTTGGCCGCGAGGTAATATTCAGCGCGCGTGCCGCGCGCCACTTCGTGCGCCGTCGGATTGCGCTCGGGATTGAACACCAGTTGCACGATACCTTCGCGGTCGCGCAGATCGATAAAGATGAGCCCGCCGTGATCGCGCCGCGCGGCGACCCATCCCCAAAGCCCGACCTGGCGCCCCGCATCCCCGGCGCGCAGTGCTCCGCAGTAGTCGGTCCGCGGCCATGGCGGAAGCGGTGAAAAGGCAAAATTGGTCGTCATAAAACTTTGATCGGGAACAATACCTGCGTGCAATCGCGGACGAAATAGCTAATGCGCCAAACCCCCGGCCAGCTCCGACGCGAGCCGGTCGAGGCTGACTTCGCGCTGAGAACTGGCGCCGAGGTCACGCAATTGCGCCGCCGCCCGCGCCAGTTCGTCCGGTCCGATTATAACCGCGTAGTTTGCCCCAATCTTGTCCGCGCGTTTGAGCTGCGCCTTAAGGCTCCGCTGCGTGGACAGCAGCTCAACCTGCAGCGGCAATCCGCGCAGCGCGCGCGCCAACTCTGTGGCTTTGCGCACGGCGGGGTCGCCCAACGCGATCAACGCCACGCGCGGCAACTGTGCGCGCGGCGCGCGCGCCGCATGCAGCGCCAGCGCGACCCGTTCCACACCAATCGCAAATCCAATCCCGGCCACGGATGCGCCGCCCAGCACTTCGACCAGCCCATCGTAGCGTCCGCCCGCGACGACCGCGTTCTGTGAACCGAGATTGGACGAAGTGACCTCGAAGGTCGTCCTCATATAATAATCAAGTCCGCGCACGATTCGTGGATTGATTACGAATTGAACACCGGCCGCCTTGAGCAGGTCGCACAGGGTCTCGAAATGCCGGCGGCATTCAGGACACAAATAATCCAGGCTTTTTGGCGCCTGCTCTGCCAGCCTGACGTCGATCTTGCAATCCAGCAGACGCAGCGGATTGCGCTCCAGCCGGTCATGGCAATCGCGGCACAGCTCATCCCAGTGCTGCCTTCCGTATTCCAGCAGGGCGGCGCGAAATGCGGGCCGGCACGTGGCGTCGCCCAGGGAATTGAGCTCGATTTGGAAATCGAGCCCCAGGTCGCGGCGCAAATCATCGATCATGATCAGCAGTTCGGCATCGCACGCGGGGTCCGCGCGGCCGAAGACCTCGACCCCAAATTGATAGAACTGGCGATAGCGCCCCTTCTGCGGCCGCTCGCGCCGAAACATCGGTCCTGAGTAAAAAAAGCGTTGTTCGGGGTCTGAGCGATCCAACCCGGCTTCGATATAGGCGCGCACCACTCCGGGCGTCCCTTCCGGTCGCAGAGCGAGCACGCTCCCAGCCTCGTCCCGATCGGTAAAGGTGTACATCTGCTTGGAAACGATGTCGGAAGTCTCGCCGGTGGAGCGCTGGTAGAGTTCGATTCGCTCGAGCAGCGGGATGCGAATTTCGCCGATCGCGTATCGTTCCATCAGCGCGCGCGCCCGCTGCTCGACGTAGGCCAGCGTTTGCGCCTGCGGCCCAATCAGGTCCTGAAAGCCTCTTAAGCGTGTAAGTTCCAAGTTGTTTACCGGTTAATCTCAAAAGAACTTCGAAACCTTTATTGTCGGGTCTTTCACGGCTATTCGCAACCGGGCCAAACCGGGACGGATGGAGCGGTAAAGTTGATGCTGTTAGTTCAGGACTTCACGATATGAGCACCCAGGCTGCGCCAACCCCAGGTCCGATTGGCCGGATGATGGCGGCCGATCATGCGCGTCTGGACGAACTGTTGATGCGCGCGCACAACGCTTTGGAAGAGGCACCGATGGGGTCTATGACGTTAGTGACCGGCTGTCTGCTGCAAGCGCGCAGGAGCTGATCACCCGGCTGCAAGGCGCTTCCGAGGTGGCAGCGGCGTCCTTCAATGACGGTCTTAAAGTGATGGCGGCCACACGCCGCGCGCTGGCCCGCGCCGGCTATGAAAATCTGTTACCCGAAGAAACCTGGTGAGGAACGCGCCCGCTAAGACCCAATCGACCACAGCGGCTTGAGCCCCAGCTGATTCCAGGTCTGCCGGACCCGGGCGGGTTCTGCCAGATTCGCCCAGCGCACACCAGCCACCGGCAGAGTCGCCAGATTAACCGCCGCGCCTCCCAGGACATGCTCTGAAAATCCCATCTGCGGCAGATCGTTATAGACGACAGCGATATTGCGCAGGCTGGGTGAATGCGGGAATTTCGCGCGCAATGGGGCGAACGCGGCGTACAGCTCCCGCGCCGTGACCATAATCATGCCCAGGATGGTTGAAAGGCGGCCGACGGTCACCGCGCTGTTCCATAGACATCCACGCTTCAGTAGCTGCGTTGCCTGTTGCTGATCGGGGTGGCCCCACAATGCTCGGACCCGGTAAAGGTCGTAAGCGCCGAATCCGACCTTTTCCGCCGGCTCGATCCATCCATAGTCCGCCTCAGGATGCGACGGCTGCATTGCCAGCACCACCGTGAATTCCGGCCGCTGCTCGACGGCGTCGAAGGCGAGCTGGACATGACGCATGAAATCGCCGTCGTCACTGAGAAAGTGGTCCGAGGGAAAAATTGCCACCGACACCTCAGGCGCGGTCGCGGCGATGCGCAGCAGCGCGAGCAGGACAGCAGGCGCGGTGCCCTTGTTGGCGGGCTGCACCACGACGTTGCCTGGGGGCACGTCGCGCAGCAGCGGGGCGTAATGCTGCTCGTGCGACTGGCTGACGACGTAGAGGATGTTGCCTGGCGCCACCGCCATCTCAACGCGCCGGCGCGTACGTTCGATCAGCGTCGATTCCCCCAACAGCGAACAGAATTGCTTGGGTACGCTCTGACCCGTCATATTGCGGACCAGGCCGCGTAACCTGACGCCGTCGCCGCCGGCCAGAATCACCGCAGCTCGATTTGAATTCTCTCCACCCGCCATCACGAGCGTGCTCTCCCTTTCTCCGCCCCGATTTAATGCAAGTAGCTCGCCATGCAGGTCAATAATCGACAATTGCGCAAGGCGTCCGTGAACACGCCCGTTTTGCCGCCTTTAACCCGAACTCCGACAGCAGAAATGACCGAAAAACAGGCAGTCCCACCTCCGCTGCCGTTCATCGATGCATCGACCGTGGACATTTCACACCAACCGATGCTAGTTGCACAGCCTGACCGTGCGCGATCAGGTACGCAACGATGGCCGATTGGGAAACGAGGCAGATGTAATGGCAGGTGAGTACAGGCTGGTTGACGCGATGACGGGGATGCCGTCGCCGCCCCGACCGCAGACCCAGGCGCGCAAACTCGATCCGAACATCGCCCGCTGGTTCAAGGCGTCCAGCGCGATGACCCAGGGGGCAACGCTGGAGGATATGGTCGCCGCGATGGACGCCGGCGATGTCGAGTTCGCGCATGTCACGGCCGCGATCATGGGACGGGTCTCCGGTCCCGCCTACGGCGTCGGACAGGACATCCCGGACCCGCTGTTCGAGGCCCTTTGCCAGCGCGCAGCGGAGTTGATGCGGCGCTATCCAGGCCGTTTCAAAGCCAGCGTCGGATTGGATCCAGGCAGCGTGAGGGGCGCGGTGCGGCGGCTGGAAAGGGCGGTTAACGAGTATGGCTTCACGGGAGCCTACATCATGCCCTCGATGGTCGGGTTGCCGCCCAATCACGCCAGCTATTTTCCGATTTACGCAAAGTGCGTCGAGTTGGGACTGTCGATCAAGATCAACGTCGGTGTGCCGGGGCCGATGCGTCCGACTTCGATGCAGGTTCCGATGCTGCTGGACGAGGTGCTGCTGGCCTTTCCGGAACTCACGGTGATCGGCGTCCATTTGGGCCATCCGTGGATTGGCGAAGTAATCGCGCTGCTTCAGAAGTATCCGAACTTTTACCTCGCAACCTCGGCGTGGGCACCCCGCCACGTGCCGCGGGAAATCTGGGATTTCGCCAATACCAGCCGCGGAATCAACAAGGTGATGTGGGCCACGGATTATCCGCTGCTCTCGGTGCAACGATGCGTCCGCGAGGGATGGGAGGTGCCGCTCAAGGAAGACGCCAGGCGCCGCTATCTGCGCGACAACGCGCTGGAACTGTTCAAGTTCTAAACCATGTCCAGGCAATTTGAAGCGATTACAAAAGCAGGGGGCCTGGCCGCTGTCTCGATCCTGTTGGCTGCGGTCTTCACAGCCATCCCTTTAGCCCGCGCCGAGGACGGCTATCTTCCCACCGCCGCCGTGTCCAAAATCGTGTCCGCCGCACCCGACGGCATGGCGCGCGCCGCCGTGGTGATCCTCACCGAGGCGCTGCCCCAAGGCCAACCCGATCCCGGGGAAGAGAAGACGTTCGGAGTGCTCTATGTGTTTTCGCCGCGCGTTGTCTTCGTGCATCGCGAAGAGCCAACCTCGTTCAGCTTCTGGAACCTGCAGTCGGATGAAACCCATGACTTCATGCTCACCAACGGCTCAGGCCAGGTGCTGATGAAAATGATGCTGCCGGAACTGAAGAAGACCACCGTCACCCTGACCTTCCATCAGGAAGGTCTGTACACGTTTTACTGCACGATGCATCAGCCGGAGATGTCGGGCCAGATTTATGTGCTGCCTCCCGCGCATTGATAGTTCAGGCGCGTAGGACATATTCGCTGCTGTACAATCCGATCGCATCGGCGACGAACGGGCCCGCGTCGGCCGCGATTGCCTTCTCGCCTTCGACCGTGCCGCCGTAAAAGCGCTCTTCCAGATCTTCCTTGGTGGGGAAAAACAGCTCTGCCAGGCCATGGACGACCGGCGCTTGAGGCGTCAACGCCGCAATCACGCCGTCCTGGATATAAGTCGTGGCGAAGCAATGATACTTCTCGGCCACGATGCGATGATTGCGCCACAAGGCTTCGACCTCTTTGTTCGGGAGATCAAGTTTGCGACGCGTGAAAATAATCGCCTTGACCCCCGGCGTGCGCTGGCCAATTGGCGGCCGCGGCGTCCGATCCCACTGCACCGTCTGCGCAATCAGATAATCGTAAACCGCCGCTCCCTGCTTTCGGAGGTCATCCTCAACTGCCTGCGCCCCGGCTACTGAATCATAGCGGCGTTGCGAATCCTTGAAGTCGTCGAAGCTCTCGAACCACATTTCCGTCACAACTTCGAACGGCGGCGGATCCAATTCGCGGTTAAGCGGCGGGATTCCCGCGCGATGGCGGATCGAGGCCTTGATATCCACCAGGTTGACTACGTAGCGCAAAAGGCGCGGGCAATGTTCCATCACCATCGGCGCGTGAATGCGCAGGTAATGCTCGCGGAAAGCGGCGCGGTCGCTCCCCTGCTTGCAGGCGATGAACTGCATCACCTTTCTCATCCGGGCTGCTTGCTCGCTCATGGTTGATACTCCCGATCCAACTAAATCGTCCTAACCGGGCGGTTTTGCAATGGTCCCGCACACCGGCGCTGACACGGACGCTTTTCCTGCGTTAACACCGGCGCTATGGTGCGCGGAAAAGCTTGGGAGAATCGTTATGGCCGAACTGGTGTTGCGCGAAGATCGGAACGGACTTGCCACCCTGATCCTCAATCGCCCAGACAAGCTCAACTCATTGAGCCAGCCGCTGTTTATGGAACTGCGAGCCCATCTCGAAGACCTCCAGCGGCAGACCGATCGGATTGGGCTGGTGGTCATTCGCGGCGCCGGCAAAGGCTTTTCCGCCGGCAACGATATCGAGGAGATGGGCCGGCACGTATCGCAGCCGCAACCCAACTTCAAGGCGAAGACGGTCGAGATGGTGGCGCTCCTGCCCCAGCCCGTGATTTGCGCGGTGCATGGCGTCTGTTACACCGGCGCGCTTGAATTGGCGCTGGCGTGCGATTTTATCGTCGCCGCCGAATCCGCCCGTTTTGCCGACACTCACGCCAAACTGGGCCTGGTCCCGATGTGGGGGATGAGCCAGCGCCTGCCCCGCAGAATCGGCGCGGCCAAAGCGATCGAGATGATGACCACGTCGCGTCCCTACACCGGCGCCGAGGCGTTGGCGATGGGACTGGTGAATTACTGTTTTCCCGACCACGCCTTCGAGGCCGAGTTGCGCAAGCTCACCGACACGATTGTGGCAAATTCATGGCATACGCTGCGCGCAAACAAACGTCTGCTGCGCGAGACCGAGGGAATGGGATTGATGGAAGGGCTGGCCCACGAAGTCTATCGCTCGCCCGGTCTCGCCCCCGATGTCCGCCAACGGCTGGCGGCATTCAACAGCCGAAAATCCGGCGGATGAAGCGCTTTCTCCAGTCTGCATTCTTCGACTGCGCGAGGGATACACGCTCATGGACAGTGGATTCTGAGGCCTCGCCCTTCTGGGTGCTGCTGACGTTATTGCGGACCGCTGCACGTCACGAGCCTAGCCTGCGCTGCGGCGATCTTCGGTATCCATGGGGCTGAACTGGTCGGCGAACAATTCGCGGAATGGGGCGCAGGTTGCCAGCAGATCCGCAACCGTCCCTTCGCCGATAATCGCCCCGTCGCGCAGCATCGCCACCCGGCCGATACGGCTGATCGTCGCCAGCCGATGCGCCATCACGATAACCGTCCGCCGCTCCAACCATTGCTTCAGACTATTGAAGATCGCGCGTTCGGTGTCGCTGTCGAGCGCGCTGGTGGCTTCGTCGAGCACCAGGATATCCGGGTCGCGCGCGATGGTACGCGCCAGGGCTATGCGCTGGCGCTGGCCGCCGGAGAGATTGCGGCCGGATTCGGCCAGATTGGTTTGCAACCCTTTGGGCATCGACGCCACATAGGCCTCCAGGCCAGCCAGCACCACCGCCTCCTCGATCCGTTTGCGCGAGGCATTCCATGCGCCATAGCGGATGTTGTCGAGCAGTGAGCCGCTGAAGATGAACGGGTCCTGTTCGGCCACGCAGACCACGCGCCGAAGGTCTGCCAGCTTCAACTGCGTGAGGTCGTTGCCGTCGAGCAGGATGCGTCCGGCGCCGGGCTCCAAAAAGCGCAGCAAAAGGTTGGCAATCGTGCTCTTGCCCGCCCCGCTGGCTCCGACCAGCGCGATCGTTTCACCGGCTCCCACGCTCAGGTTAAAGCCTGCCAGCACGGGTTTGTGGCCGAAACTGACAGCGACGTTCTCGAAGCGCAAATCGCGGCGGACATGCGGCATCAGCGCCACGGTACCGTCGTGCTCCGAGCGCGGCAGATCGATAAGCTCATACACCCGCGTGGCGCAGGCGATTGCGCGCTGCGACATGCTATGGACTTCGCTCAGGCGCCGCAGCGGCTCGACCGTCTGCACCGCGTACAGGCAGAATGCCATCAGGCCGCCGGTGGTGGCGGCGCCGGTGGTGACCAGATGGCTGCCGTACCAGACCACGCCCAGCAGCCCGGCGGCTGCAATCAGCCAGACCGACGAGATTAGCGCGGCCGACCAGAATTCGCTGCGCATCACCTGCCGGCGCCAGGTGTTATCGCTGGCAACGAAACGCTTGCACTCCATCCGTTCCGCCTGAAAGCCCTTGATAGTGGTCAGACCGTGGAGTTGCTCGTTGAGCATGGCGCCAAGGTCGCCGGCAGCCTCCTGCGCCGCCGTGCCCCATTTGCGCACCAATTTGCCCAGATGGGCTAGCGGCAGGGCGACCGTGGGCACGACCACACCAGTGACCAGCGCCAGCCGCCAGTTGAGCCGGAACAGCATCGCGGTTGCTCCGATCACCACCAGGGTCTCGCCGACGCCGCGGCGCAGAATTTCACGCACGAATTCAGAAAGTGCGCCGGCGTCATTGAACAGCCGCGACATCAGGTCGCCGGTCTGAAAACGGCGCGCCGTTACCAAATCGGTTTCCAGCAAACGGTCATGCGCGCGGTCGCGCAGCGACTGCACCATCATCAGATCGACCATCCGCAGCGAATAGCGGGAGCAAAAGATGCCCGCCACCATCGCCAGCGCCGTTAATGCGGCGCGCAAGAACAGTTGGTCCATCGCGGCGCGATTTCCGGTCAGCAACGGCCCTTCGGCCCACAATTTCGCGATCCAGGTCAGATAAAGCTGCGCCCCGCCCAGCATCGCCAGGCTGACGAACACAATCGCAAGCGGAGCGCGCAGCTGCAGACAATCGCGCAGCAGACGCGCGAAGACCGCGCGCCCCTCCGCCTGCTCGCGCTGCTTACCGCCGGTCAGCCGGCGCACTCCTGCTGCGGCGGAAAGCAGGAGGCGCTGCCAATGGCCAACAGTGTCCCAGAACAGCCGATGGGCCTCCTTGCGCCCTTGCGGTCCTTGCGCGGCCCGCACCATCACCGTGGCCGTCTGCCGGGTCTTATGCCGGAACTGACGCCATTGATCCTGCAGCAGCTTGCGGATGGTCCACAACTCGACCGCAATCCGCTCGCAATTGAGCAGGCGGCAGGCCTGGTAACGCTTGTGACCGTCCGCGATTATGAAACGCGATCCGATCCTGATCACGGAGATTGGCGGAAAAAGCTCCCCTGCGGCCATCGCCTGACGGTAGCTCTCGATTCGTTCCGGCGCATGCGTGGTAGTAAAAAGGTCCACGACCCGGTTGGCGGCAACCAAGCGCGTCGGAAATTCAGCCCGTGACGGATCAAAACAATCGGGGGCGCCGGCGGCCGATAAAACGCCGTCCGACGGTTTCAACGAGCCAGCCATCGATTTACCGCATTCATGATCTTCCGCACCAAGCGCCCTCCGCCCCAACCTCGCATCCGCACAAGTCTAGCTGTGCGCGCCCGCCGATACACCCCGTTAAGCTCCGCCCAGCGGCCGGTGCCCCATATAATGCGGGATTGCGGTGCTTTCGGACCCAATTCAATTGCCCCAGCCTAACACATCTCGAACTGCCTGTCCTTTCAGTGCGCATCAAAAAGGAGCAAATAGCGCATCGCGGACCGACACACAGACGGAGCGAAGACCTGGCGCGCGAAGGCCCGGGCGGCCTTGACGGATCGGAACCGCGACCCAATCGGCTCACGCCAGGGGGGACCGCGCGATCGACTCCAGGATGCGCAGGGGACTGTTTTCCGGGGTCACCATCGCGCTTACCGGCACGAAATAGGTGTGCTCCAGGGCATATTGTCCCGACAAGACCGCATGCGGAACCATATCGGTGAAGACTATCCAGGTAGCGCCGGGCGGGAATTCATGGAAGTCCTTGCGGCAATCACGCTGAAACATCGCGTTGGCCTTGAGGTAGTCGTGAAACCGCAGCATGAAACGGTCGTAAGGTGAGCGCTCGCGCAGCTTGATTCCAAGCGGGCGGAGCGCGCCCCGCGCGACGGTTTTGAGCCGTGCAAGTCCATCTGGTTTGGCGCAGTCTGCAAGCCCCGCATCCAGCGCCATCCGCGGCGCGATTGCGGCCAGCGTCTCGGAGGTGATCCACACTCGCGGCTCGCTCGGATGGACGTTGGTGAAGAAGCGCAGGATACGCCGTCCGCGCGCCGGACGCGTGGGAAAGGAGTCTATATGGATCAGATCGTTGCGCGAACGTCCGCGCAGATTGCGCCCGCGCTCTTCGATCGGCCTGAAGCTGGTCAGATCGACCTGCAGCGCGCCGGCGTACGGCGCGAGCAATTGGGCTGCCAGAGCATTGACCCTGTCGGCGTAACCGGTCAGCGCGCGCTTGAGAGCTTGCACGTCGATACCCCGGCGCGCAACGCCGCGCAAACGGCCCGCTTGCGAATCGTAGGAAATGTTTTTAATGAAACTGGATGCGGTCTGCCTGACCCCGGTCAAAAAGTCGCGCTCCTCCTGGCTGATGATCGGAAAATCCCGCAACAGCAGGATCTCCCCGCGCTCCAGCCGCTCGCAGCATAATCGCGCCCGCTCAGCCGCGAATCTCGGGTCCCGCCATCCCTCGACGCTGAATTCGCTGATTTCCACCAACCCCATACCGGGAGGTTACGTTGTCAGGCCGGCTTATGCCACCGCCCCTCCAGCGCCCCGGCAAGCGGGAATAATTCCGAACGCATTGACGAGCGCCAACTCCGGCGTCAGCCGTTCCCGGCACCATGCCTGGCCCACGCCGTGTCGACGCGCTGGAGCAGATCAGGGAGGAGTTGCTCAACGGCCCCGATCTCAGCAAAAAGGGCAGCCGCAAGCGCTTGCTCGAATAGGTCGAGCGGACCGGGCGCGAGGCATTGGAGCAGATGTCGGGATGAAGCGCTAAGGTAAAAGACGGTCTGGTCCGCGATTTGTAATAATCCTAATATCTGGTGCTAAGATGCTGGCAAAATTACCTCGATAAACTCGGTCGCATTGGGGAGACCGTGGATCGGGTCGGGCGCGAACGCGACGAGCAGCATCTTGGCGATCTACACTTGGAATACCACGCATTTCGAGCAATTCGACGCCGCGGTCGCAAGGCGGCTGAAGACGCCATGAGACGGGCGCGGCGCGGCAGGACATCGAGATGAATTCCTATCAACAGCGAACCAGCACCTCGTTGCGTTGTGTAGCGTTGTGGCCACGTTGCACCCCGGGGATATAAGAGGAAGAGTATCGAGTTGGCTGCTTGCGCCGTGCGCGAAATCTGAACGCTCCAGCATCACGTATCTTGAGAAAAGGAATTGGCAGACGCAAAACAGGCGACACCCGCGGACCAGGACTTGATTGCCGCCATGGCCGCAGGGGATGCGGAGGCCCTTCGTACTCTGAACGTGCGCTACGGCAGGGCATTGGCCGGACTTGTCCGGCGCTTTCTGAAGGATGAAGCCGACATCGAGGAAGTGGTCGCCGACGTGTTGTGGCAGGCATGGCGCGAGGCGAAATCTTTCGACCCGTCGCGCGGCTCGGTTTCCGTCTGGCTGGTGACGCTCGCGCGCAGCCGCGCCATCGATCGCTCACGGGCCCTTCGCGTGCGCAAACAACCGCTAGCGGAGCAGCCGGCCGCGCAATGGGCGCTCGATCCCGGAGTGGAACTGGACCAGGCTATGCGCGCACGGGTGGTGCGCGCGGCGCTCACCACACTGGATGCCAGTGAGCGCGCCGCCCTGGAGTTGGCGTATTTTTCAGATTTTTCGCAATCGGAGATTGCAGTCAGGCTGGGCATTCCTTTGGGTACGGTAAAGACCAGGGTGCGCAGCGCGATGATGAAGCTGCGGCGGGCGCTGGCGGGGAGCCGCCAATAGTTACGAGTCGTATGGACCATAAGGCGATCAAAGAACTGCTTCCGCTCGCCGCGCTCGACCAGCTTGAGCCCGACGACGCCAGCGCTCTTCAGGGACATTTACGCGACGGCTGCGAGGAATGCGAGGCGGAACTGCGTGCGCTGCGCGAAACGGCAGCGGCGCTCGCGCTCAGCCTTGACGAGTCGGCTGCCACCCGCGCGGCTGATTTCGAAGAACGCGTTTGGGCCCGGTTACGGGCACGACTGCAACAGTCTGCGCCCTCGCCATCGTTGCCGGGCACGCGCCCCAGCGCGCTCGCGCGGCGGCACCTCTTGCGCGGCAGCGTCGGCGTTTGGCGCGCTGCGGCCGCCCTGCTCGCCGCAGCCGTCGTCGTAGCCACGATCTACGCCGGCCAGTTGAAGCGTCAACTGCAACGCGCGCGCGCCGACCAGCTGCGCGAGGTTGCCGCGATTCACTCCCAATTGAGCGATTTGAGCGCGCAACTAAGGCGCGCGCGCGATGAGGTCGGCGCGCTTCAGCGCGTGCTTGACGAGCGCATCCGTTTGGAGCGTGTGCTGAGCGCACCCGATCTGCGCCTGACTCGTCTTGAACCACTCTTACCGGCCGCTGGAGCCCATGCAGTAGTAGCCGTCAGCGCCTCCCACGATACCGCGGTATTGCAGGCTAGCGGCCTACCAGCAACTCCGGCGGGCAAAGCCTACGAGCTGTGGTGGATCACCAAGGAGCACGGCCCGGTAGCGGCGGGTCTCTTCCGGGCCGAGCAGGGCCAGCCGGTGATCGCGTCAGTCGCCGTGCCACCGCGAGATGAGCATGTGCTGCTAGGGGCGGTAACGCTGGAACCGGCGGCTGGCGTCAGCAAACCGACTGGGACTATGTACCTCAAGGGTGCGCCCGGTCCTGCCTGACTTCCGCTCTCGGCCAATCCATCCGCGCGCGGTCATCGTATCTGAGGTTGTGAGCACCACACAGTTTCGCACTACCGACCAAAGCGCGGATTACGGTTTCAACCTCGAGAAGTATCTGCGGGTAGCAGGCTGCGCTCGTCCAGAAGCCTTCGACTGGTCTGACCCGGGGCCGCGCCTGGACGACGAAGCGCTGTTTTGCCTTGGCTACATGATGGACATCGAGTCGCATACCATCATCTATCTGCGCGAAATGCTCTCGACCGCGGTGGTTGAGGATCCCTCGATAACCGCATTTCTGTCGTGCTGGGCTTACGAGGAGTTCTTTCACTCACAGGTGCTGAAGCGCTTGCTGATGAGCCAAGGGGTTGTGATTGACGACTGGCGCTTCACCGCGCTGCGCCGCGCGCGGCCGGCCGACCACCTCGCGCAAAAAATCGCGCGGTTGTTGTCGCGCGCGACGCGCCATTTCGCTGCCGTACACATGGCCTGGGGCGCGATCAACGAACTCTCGACGCTGACCGGTTATCGCGCGTTAATGGAGCGCACAGGCCATCCGCTGCTCGTCACGGTGCTCGGGCGCATAATAAAGGATGAGCGTCGCCACTTTTCCTTCTACTTCCAGCAGGCGCGGATGCGCCTGCGGCCGCGTGCCGCGCAGATCTTGACTTCGGTCGCGCTGCGCAACTTCTGGAGTCCGGTCGGGAGCCCGGTGCGGGGCAATACTGACGCGCGCCGCGTCTGTAGCTACCTGTTCGATGACGCGAGCGGACCGCGCCGCCTGGCTGAGCTCGATACCACGATCGCCCGGCTGCCCGGCCTGGATTGGTTCGACATGGCGTCGCGCTACTGCCTCAGTCGCTCCGCGCCGCAGCTCAATTCTTGCGCCGCGGCGAACTCAGCGAAGTCGCTGCTTTTTGATTAACTTTTCCAGCCGGCTGGCCAACGTCGATTTTCCAATCCAATCCGGTCAGCCACGCGTATCTTTGGTCGGACTTTCAATCTTCGCGCATTGTTGAGGAGGCAAAACGCTTATGAAGGGTTGGATACTTCGACTTATGGTCGGCGCCGGTCTTGCGCTTGCTCTTTCTGTCGGAATCGCAATCGCACAGGAGGGCGGTCCGAATACGTCCTCGGACACCCTGGCGCCGAATCAAACCGCTGCTTTCGGCCAAAACCAGTCGTTGGTGTTTAGCTATACAGAAAACTTTGATTGTGTGGATGAACCAACCGACGATTTGAATTTCAACGGCATACCAGCGCAATCAGACCCAGCCGAGTTTCAGACCCCCATTTGTCAAGTTGGTACCGAGCCGCAACACGATCCGACCGGCGCCAACGCCAATACGACGGTTAAGCTCTGGGTACTGGTGCCGTTTTTTGGCACTGACACCACTGATACCGACGCGATTTCCTGTCCTCCCAACCCTCGTCCGGGACTGCTTTGCGGCAAGGAGCTGGGCGACACCCTAATCAAACTCTTCGGTATCGTACCCGAGGGATTCAAGGAGACGCCGTCGGTGGCAGTACAGTGTCCAGATCCTGGTTCACCGCCCGGCACCTGCACGATGCACGCATCGACCTTGGATCTGTTTCCCGCCTTGGTTGCGCTGGGAAAGATTCCGGCCACGCCCAAGCAAAACATTTTCGTGCCGACACCTAACCACGATCACGTCATCTCGCAGAACATTAATCAAAAGCAGCCACAGTGGTGGCAGGTCATCACCGTTTTAGTGACCGATCCTTCGGACTGGCCGGCGGCTGACGGCAGCAGCGGCATAACTTCGCTCCAGAAGCTCAGGGAAGCTCAGAAAGAGGGTGGCGCGTTGGGCGATGTTCCATCCAATTTCTATCTTTTCTTCGGCTCGATGAAGGGCATGAAAATGTAAGACTTGACGGCGGTGCCGGTCTGAACTCAATCCGGCACCGCCCACCGCATGTTGCATCCTGGCGCGGTCGGACGGCGCGTGATGCTGCGTAAGAGTCACGAATATCGGAACGGCGCCGATCGGGCCTGCGATTACGAATAGCGCTACAACGATCTCGGCATAATGCCGCCCAGTGCTCCAGGACGGGCCCCGTCAAATTAAGATCAGTCGTCACGTCAGCAATATGTTTTCGAGGCCTCAACGTGGTGGCGCGGTTGTTGGGAGTGCTCCTGACGGCGGTTGCGGTGGAATTTATCACGTCAGGTCTTGCTCAGCTTTCGCCCGAGCTGGTATCCCCGCGGTTTTGAAGAGGGCGGAGAAGTTCGCCACACCTTATCCAAAAGCGACGGGATTTCCTGCAAGCGCATTCCTTCCTTGACATCGATGAGAGACGGCTTAGTTTTTTCAGTGGAAGAACGACCTTGGAAGGAGGTGATGGCTATGCTGGCGATCGTAAGAGTATGGCTCGCATGGTTAGCCACCTCGTGGATGGAGTTCTGCCGCTGGATCTGGCTGTTCCTGCCAGGACTTCGTTCCGCACTGGGCAGTTCTTCCACAGCCGCTGTGCCCGGTCAAAGAATGAGGTTGGATCGAGCTAAGTGGCTCCATCCAATCTCAGCGCTCGCTGCGGCTGGAGCCCTCGGCGTCAGCTAGGCGCAAGCGGGTTCCACGAGGGTAGGCGGCGATCTGAACCGTCTGGGAAGGCCGCCCGCCGGTATCGCGATTAGCCGGCGGCTCGGAGGGTGTGCAAAGGGACGGCGCGCTTAAGCGCAATGTTCCGCCACGCCTGACGGCAGGCGGGCCGAAAACCGCGCCGCGCGAGCGGCCAGCCCGACGGTTTGTCTGCTCGGTTTGGCGCTCCGCACTTCAAATCCTAAAAGGAGGGTTGAAAATGGCGACATGGGATCCGTGGCGGGAGATCGATGAGTTGCGCCGGGAAGTAGATCGGGCTTTCGAAGAGTTCGGCTTTCAGACCGAGCCGGCTTTCCGGGCGGCGTTCCTTCCAGGACGTCTGGCACGCGGCTATCCGCTGGTCAACGTCCATGAAGACCGGGACCATCTGTACGTCGAAGCGATGGCGCCTGGCATCGATCCGAATTCTCTAAAGCTAACGGTGGTTCACAATTCTCTTACAATCTCTGGCGAAAAGAAGGGGCCGCCGTCTGACGTGAAAGCGGAATCATTTCACCGGGAGGAGCGCGCGGCCGGAAAATTTGTTCGCAGCATCACCCTGCCGGTCGAAATAGACGATCAGAATGTAAAGGCTGAGTTTAAGAACGGCTTGTTGCTGATCACGCTACCGAAGGCCGAGAAGGCAAAGCCCAAGCAAATCAGCGTGCAGGTTGCCTGAGGCTCGGGCAAATTACGTTCAAGTCAAAAGCAGGAGGCAATCGCCATGGCTGAAAAAACTGTGCCGGTTCCAAGGGGACCCGAACGTGGAAAAGGCGAACGCGAAATCACCCGCGCTAGAGAGCGCAATCTGCGTCCTCCGGTGGACATCTATGAAACTCCCGAGGGCCTGGTATTGATGGCCGATCTTCCCGGCGTGGCCAAGGAGAATCTGCAGGTGCATATTGACAACGACCTGTTAACCATAAGCGGCAAGGCGAGCCACGTGGCGGCGGGCGACACAATCTACCGTGAATATGAGCTCGCGAATTTTTACCGCCAGTTCGAGCTCAACGAGGAGATTGACCGGGAGAAGATCAGCGCGGAATTGAAACACGGCGTGCTGACCTTGCGCTTGCCGAAAACCGAAAAAGCCAAGCCAAAGCAGATCGAGGTACGCGTGAGTTGAATTCCGGCGCGAGCGCGGCGGCGCGATCGATTCGAGCATCGCCGCGTGAGCATCCGCTCCTTGCCCGCGTTAAACGGAGGAGAATTGACATGGCCCAGCTTTTACCGGAAACGTGGAAAGAGCCTTTGCGACGGCTGCGCGAAGATATCGATAGCGCATTTGCCAGATGGTCGCGCAGCCGCGCGAAGGAGGACCGTGAACACAGCGAAAGACTGCCTGCGCCGCTTAAAGAGAAGTTGGTCGATTTGCGAACCAACCTGCAACGTGCGGTGGACCGACTGATCCCGCGGCGCGTTGGCTCCCGTTTAAGCGAAGGCGATGGCGATCTGTGGTTTCCTTCTTTTTTCGAGACAGGGGGGCCGGCGCTGGATATACAGGAGAGCGACCATGAGATTGTGGTCACCGCTGAAATGCCCGGGCTCGACAAGAATGATTTCGCTGTGGAGGTTAGCGGTGACCGTCTAATCCTGCGCGGTGAGAAGCAACAAAGCGCTGAAGAACGGCGTTCAGGATACTATTACGCGGAGCGCAGTTTTGGCTCTTTCTTCCGGGTGGTGCCATTGCCATGCGAGGTCGATACGGAGCATGTCAAAGCGACCTACAAAAACGGCCTGTTAAAAGTCTCCATGCCAAAAAGCGCAAATGCGCGGACGCGGCGAATAGAAATCAAGGTGCGCTAAGACGCGTCGTTTCTCCCGTGCGTCAGGAGGTCGCGCATCATGCTGGCAAGAACGCAATATGCAATCCTCGGGGTGACGCAGACGGAAAGCCATGATGGCTTGCGCCGGACCTTCCGGCGGCTCGTCAAGCGCTATCATCCCGACCGAGCGGGCCCCCGCGCCATCGCGGCCTTTCAGCAAATAGTCAGTGCTTATCGGCTGTTGGAAAGAGAAGAATGGCGCAAGCAATACGACAGGGGGATCGACGACTCAGTTTCACGCCAAGTCACCCCAGAGCCAGTGATATCGTTGGGTAACGATGTTCCTCATGAAAACTTCGCTGCGTTGCGGATCATTCCCACGATTGAACTCAGGGTGCTTTCACTGGTCGTATTGGATTCGCTGGCTGGGCGCATGCATGAAAGGCTGCAATGCGCCGAGCGGACCAACGAGGGCGAATGGGATCCGTTGGATCTTACCGCCACACTCCCAGCCGCCGATGCTGCACGCGGCGGCGTCGCGATTCTTGCGCTTCCCGCGTGGTACCCGTGCGCTGAATGCCGTGGCTCGGGGCGCACCGAAGGCCTGCCGTGCGGCGCATGCGACGGAGAGTCAATTCAACTGGATGAAGAACGAATTCATGTAAACATACCGCCGCTGAGCTCGTCGTACGCGCGTATGGAGATGCCGTTACCGCATTTGGGAGTGATGGGCAAATATCTTCGGCTGCATCTGCGCGTTGTGTGAAATCCTGCTCGTGGCCGATGTTGCGGCAAAGGCGATGGGACAGACTCACGATGACCGGCGCGGGAGTCTCCGTCCAGTTCAACGGCGAGCCGGGCGCGGGCGCAGTAAAAATCCACAACGTACCTGGCAATCACCTGCTGTCTTTGGAAGTGCAGGCCGCGAAGCCGGTTGCGGCGAAGCGCGGCCATAGAATCCGCTCGCCAGGCGTCATTTCGCGGCCAAGCTTTCGGGCAAGCGCCAGCTTCTCTGTGCTCACCGGGCTGATTGCGTGTGATTTTCAAGACCTCACCCCCTGCCCCTCTCCCTTCAGGAGAGGAAAACCGGACAGGAGCCTGCGCCCGCTGAGCTCTGTCTTAATCTCTGCCCTAATTTTTCCAGACTTGGATTTTTCCAGACTGATCGAGTGGTGCGAACTCACGCCTCGACGTATTCGCACACCGCCGAGAACGGCGGTATTGGCGCGCGTCCTCGCGCAGACCTCGGTCAATTCGCGGGCATTTGTGGCTCGCTCCTGAGATGCGGTAGCTCGAACTTTATCGTCAGGCGATTGCGCCGAGATTGGCCAACGCGGTCATGACTTCGGCGGGGCTGATTTCGCGCAGACAGCGGTAATGGCCGAAGCGGCAGGTGCGGGCCAGGCAGGGGCTGCACTGGATCGCTTTGTAGAGGATTGCGGTGCGCGCGCCCAGCGGCCCCGTGCGCAAGGGATTGGTCGAACCGAAAATTACCACCGTGGGAACATTCAACGCCGACGCCACGTGCGCGGCGCCGGAATCGTTGCCGGCAAAGCCGTCGCACAACGACAGCAGCGCCATCAACTGGCCGACATTGGTCTGGCCGGCCGCAACGATCGCGCGGCAATCCGATGCCGACGCGATCCTCTCGCATTGGGCCGCGTCACCGGCGCCTCCGACCAGCACGGATTGCACGCCCCGCCTGGCCAATGCCGATACCAGTTCCGCGTAATGCTCCTGCGGCCATTCCTTGGCCGGTCCGTAGGCGGCGGCCGGAGCGATCGCAACCAGCTTTGAATGCGCATTGCGGCGGGCGGAAAGCCATCGGCCCATCTCATCGAGATGGCGGGGGGCAACTGGAATCGCGAATTGATTGAGATCGGTTTCGATGTTCAACGTCGCTTTCAGCATCGCCGGCCAGTAATAGACCTGATGCTGATTCATCAAAGCCGGATCCGGTTTGACTCGATTAGTCAGTAGCAATCCACGGCCGTCGCTGGAGAATCCGGCGCGAACAGGGACGCGTGCCAGCCTTATCCGCAATGCTGAGACAAAACTGTTGGCGAAGATCACCGCCAGCTCGAATCGGCGCGCGCGTAACTCGGACGCGGTCCGCATCAGTTCAGAAAGCTGGAATTTATCGGGGTCGCGCCGCAGCGGGATTACTTCATTGACCCATGAGACACCGTCGAAAAACGAAGTCAGCTTATGATCGACGAGTACTGCAAGATGCGCCTGGGGGAAATGCCGCCGCAAGGCCGCCAGCGCCGGCATCGTCATGACCAAATCGCCCAGCCAATTGACTCCGTGCACCAGGATGCGGTCGGGATTCGATGGTCGCGTCAAATAGAGGACTCCGGTTTATTCCCGGCGCGCAGGGAGCTTTCCAGACGTTCCCACGCGACCCCAGGATCGTTCGACTTGCGGCCGCCAGCATTCAACGCGGTTTCCATCGCCGATGCATCCACAGCCATTGCTCCGGGTGGCGCATAATGATGCGCTCCAGCGCTGCGTTGTATAGACGCGTGTTGGCCGCAATCGCATCCGCCGCGCTGCGTCCTGGCAGCGTCGGCAGGGCTTCTTCGAAACGCACCACGTGCGAGCCGTCGGCTTCGCGCCACAAGGCGGCGGGCACCACCGGCGCGCCGCTGCGCAATGCGATCAGCGCCAGGCTGCGAAAGGTCCACGCCGGCGAGCCAAAAAAATCGACCAGCACGCCGTCGCGCCCGCCTGCATGCTGATCCATAATGAAGACCACCGCGTCGCGCGCCGCGAGCCGATCGAGAATAGTCTGCATCGAGCCGCGCTTGGGCAGCGCCTTAAGTCCGCTTTTGCGCATCCGCCGATCGACGATCATCTCGAGCCATCGGGGTATGGGACGGCGCAGGATATAAAAGCGTCCGCGGTATTCGGGAAAGTTTTCCATCGCGGCGGGCAGCGCGACTTCCCAATTGCCGAAATGGCCGGACAGGAGCAGCACGCCCTTGTTCATGTGGTAGGCTTTAAGGATCGCCTCAAGATTGCGGACTTGCACAACAGGGCGCGCTCCGATGCCCAGGTTGATGCGCGCGAACTCGACGACAGAGCGGAACAGATGGCCGTAAAAGGCCTGTGCCAGCGTAATTATCTGCCGCTCATCGAGTTCGCTGCCAAAGGCGCGTTTGAGGTTGGAAATCACCACGCGGCGGCGAATCGGCAGGCAATGATACATGAAGCGGCCTGATGCCGGCGCGCTCAGTTGCAGCGTCCGCGCCACGGCCATCGCCGTGGCGTGAGTCGAATCATGGCTGAGCGCAAGGGAAATGTCCGCTATCCAATGACGCGCCATCGCATCCGCCGCGCGCGGCGAACGGTTCACGCGCGGCGCTCCGTAGGGATCGGAAACGATTTCGAAATCGCGCGCCTCCAGTTCGCCCAGCGCGGTCTCGCGGGGAAACAGCTTCAGACATGCCTCCTTGGCGGCGAAGCGGGCGGCAAGGCGTGCAGGTTCGGGACCGTCGGCCGCGTCGGCCAGTTCGCGCTCGGAGAAAATCCGCAGCAAATCGTTTCTGGGCATCTCGGCCAGCAGCCGGCGGATGCGCCCGATATCGACCAGGTCGATGCTGTGGCGCAATCCACTGTCGGAATCAGGGGTTTTCATGAATGCCCATCGCGAGGCGCCTTGATCACTAGGGCACAGTTCATGACTCCGAACCCCCGGCTCAAAACCAGCGCGAGGTTGCCGCGCAATCGGGTTGGCGACGCCGATAGGTTGAGCTCCGCGCATCCCGGATCGGGTTGGCGTAGCGTGGCGATGCCCGGGACGGTTTCGGCGTGCAGGCACTCAAGCGCGAGCGCCGCATCGATTGCACCGGCGGCCGCAATGGTATCGCCGAACGCCCATTTGAACGATGTAACCACGGGCATATCGCGGCCAAATACGCGGCGGATGGCAGCGGCCTCGGAGCGGTCAGATGCCGCCGTACCATTACCATGCGCGACAATCAAGGCAATTTCTGCGGGCGCGACCCCCGCCTCGCCCAACGCCAGTTCGATTGCTGCCGCCATCCCATCGCCGCTCGCGCCGGTGGACAAGACGCCCGCCGCTTCGGTGCTGAAGCCGGCGCCCAGAACTTCTCCGCGCACGCGCGCTCCTCGCGCCGCCGCCGCCGATCGCGTCTCCAGCACCATCGCCGCCGCGCCTTCTCCCACGATCAGTCCGCTGCTGGCCGCATCAAAGGGTCGAATCGCGTCCGTGGTCAACAGTCCCAGACGGTAGAGGTTCAATATGATCTCGGGTTCGATTGGGCAATCATGCCCGGCGGCCAGCGCGCGATCGGCCTCGCCGGCGCGCAACGCGTAATATGCCTCGACGATCGCCTGGGCTCCGCCCGTTCCATGGTTGGTGATACAGGTGTTGGCGCCCTTGAAGCCGAAGGCGATTCCGAGGTAACACAACACGTTGTTGGGCAGCGACTGAAGCAGCCAGGTGGGATTGACGGTGGCGCCCAGCTTGTCGGCAAAGCGCCGCAAATCGCCGTCCGCCGCCGCTAAGGCGGGTAAAAAATCATACTGGTAGTAATAGCCGACCCCGCCGCAGCCGGTGTACACCGCCGTGCGCTCGTTGAATTGAATGCGCGCGGACTCGTCTAAAGCGGCGCTGCACGCCGGAATGCCTGAATTGGCTACGGCGCGGGCGGCGGCGTACAAGCCGAGCAGGTCGGTGCGCCGCAGGCGTTGGATCGATTTAAGCAGCCTGCGATCGTCAAACAGTCCGGCGCCATCGATATTTGGGACGCCGCCCGCCAATGGCACCGGCCAGGCGGAGGAATCCCATTGGCTGAGCGGTGTGAAAGCGGTATGTCCCGCGAGCAATTCCCGATGGATTTGCGCCACCGATGTGCCCGAGGCGCAAATCGCTTCGGTCGCGGTAATTACGATCGGCTCATTCATTGCCTGACGTCCTCGGGATTCCTGAACACCAGGCTATTGTTGGAACCGCCAAAGCCGAACGAATTCGACATCGCCAGCCCCAGGCGGCATTGCACTGGACGGTCGCGCACGAAGTTCAGGTCGCATTGGGGGTCTGGATGTTCAAGGTTGGCGCTGAAGGGGAGGGTTGAATGATGAATGGCGAGCGCGCAAATCACGGCCTCGACCGCGCCGGCGCCTGCGATCAGGTGCCCCATCAGGCTTTTGGTCGAGCTGACCTGGACGCGCCGCGCATGGAGGCCGAAGACGGCGTTGACGGCCGCGCATTCGCTGCGGTCGTTCATGATCGTCGAGGTGCCGTGAGCGTTGATGTAGCCGACTTCATCGGGTTGCGCATTCGCGTCCCTGAGCGCCTCACGCATAGCCTGGATCGGGCCGTCGCCTGAAGGATGGGAATCGGTGATGCGGTAGCTGCTGAGCGAATTGCCGTCGCCGGCCAGTTCCGCGTAAATGCGGGCGCCGCGCTGGCGCGCCGACTCCCATTCCTCCAGCACCATGAACCCGGCGCCCTCGCCCAGCACGAAACCATTGCGAGTGCGATCGAAGGGACGGCTGGCGCGCGAGGGCGTGTCGTTGCAGTCCGAGAGTGCGCCCAGCAAGCTGAATGCCGCCAGGCCGATCGGATTAACCATCGAATCAAAGCCGCCAGCCAGTACCATGTCGGCGCTGCCGCGCCGAATCAGACGCAGGCCCCTACCGATTGCTTGACCGCCGGAAGCACACGCGGTGTGTACCGCGCCGGTGTAGCCGCGAATTCCGAACCGTTGGGCCATCAGGGCCACACCGGCGTTGGGCTGATTGCGCGCATAGGCAATCGGATCGGGCATCCCTGCCGCCGGGTCGAACAGCAAACGGGTGGCGAGCCGCCCGTTTGCCGCAAAACAGCGCTGGAATCGGACCAGGTCGTCGAAATTGTTCGCCATCATGCCGCTGCCGGCGACACAGCCCCAACGCGTGGCGTTATCGGGCCGCGGGCTTTGGCCGCAGTCCTCGATCGCCTGGGTAGCGGCGGCCAGCGCGAAGCGGACATGGCGCGCCGCGTACTTGAGCAATTTGCGATATGGCGGCGGGGGCGCGTAGGAAAAATTTTTGACTTCAGCCGCGATGCGGACCGGGAAACCGCTGGGATCGAACCCGCTGATCGGCGCAATTGCGCTGCGGCCCTCGAGCAACGCGCGCCAGGTTTCCTCGACGCTGTTGCCCAGCGGCGTGACCAAACCCAATCCGGTTATCGCCACGCGCCGGCGCGAAGGCATGATCAGGCGCCGGCACGCTTGGCGCGGAGCACCATCTTGCACATCGTTTCCACCGTGAACAGGCTCGGGACGTCCGCCAGGTTCATTTGCGGGCGGAAGTTTTCAGGGGGGACCTCGGTCATATACTGGCGCAGGCGTTCCAGCCCCGCGGCGGTAAGCACTCCGTTGTGCTCAAACTCCGCCTCGGGCAGGTCGCCGCGCGCGTCCTCGATGATGCGGCCGCGCGGGATCTGAATGTCGAATTCGCGCTCCAGCCGGAACACAATATCGAGCAGGTCGATCGACTCGGCTTCGAGATCGGCGAACAGACGGCTGGTTGGACGAATTTCGGAGGGGTCCCGGGCCAGCGCTTCGGCGACAATTCTGGCCACCTGGGGGAACACCGATTCGATATCCTCTTGGCTGATTGCAACCGGCATGGTCACTCCATTTTAAAACCGCCATCCACGTATATGATCTGACCGGTAATATAATCAGCAAAGCGCGAGGCAAGGAACACCACCGCGTGGGCAACTTCGTCGGGTTGTCCATAGCGGCGCAGCAGGATTCGCTTGAGCGCCTCGTCGCCGGCGTTGGCGCGGATGCGCTGGGACATCGCGGTTTCGATAAGGCCGGGGGCGACGGCGTTGACGGTGATTTTGCGCGGCGCCAATTCCACCGCCAGCGCCCGGGTAAATGCGTTGACGGCCCCTTTGCTGGCGGCGTAATTGCTCTGCCCGCGCCCCGCCATCGCACCCGCGACTGAACTGATATTTATGATTTTCCCCGCGCGCTGGCTTATCATCTGTGGAACGGCGGCGCGGGTCACATTGAACACTCCGGTCACGTTGGTTTGCAGCACGTCGCTGATATCGGCGTCTTCCAGCCACGGCAAAAGGTTATCGCGGATGACGGCGCTGTTGTTGACCAGCACGTCAATGCGGCTATGGTGCTGGATTACACGGCGCACCGCCGCGCTTGCGGCAGCCGCGTCGCGTACGTCGGCCTGTTCGGCAAACACGGATCCGCCGCGGGCGCGCGCGTGTTCCAGCGTCTGTTGCGCGCCGGCATGATCGGATTGGAAGAAAAAGGTCACGGCGGCGCCTTCGGCGGCGAATGATTGGACGATTGCCCGGCCGATGCCGCGGCTGCCCCCCGTTACGATGACTGTTTTGCCGGCCAAGCCGGAATCGCCGAGCATGCGCGCCACTCACCCACTGATCGAAAATCCGCCGTCGACCACCAGCGTCTGGCCCGTGATCATCGCCGCTTCAGGCAGGCATAGCAGGAAAACCGCATCGGCTACATGCTCGGGCGTGATTGCCGGTCCGAGGGCGCAACGCTGAGCAAAATCGCGCAGCATTTGTTCACGGGCGGCAAACGCCTTGAGCGCGTCGGTATCGACAGCCGCGGTCGTTACGGCGTTGACGCGGATTGCATGGCTGCGTCCCAGTTCCATCGCCAGGCTTCGCACCAGCGCTTCCAATGCGGCTTTGGAAGCTCCAATAAAGCTGTAGTCGGGAAGGGCGAAACGCGCGCCCAGACTGGAAATCGCAATGATTCGTCCGTCACGCCCCATGATCGGCGCGGCGCGTTGAGCCAGGAGGTTCAGCGCCAGGGCGTTGGTTTCCATGCACCAGCGCCAGTGCTTAAGCGACATCTCGAGGCTGGGTTTCAAAACGCCGCTGGCCGCGTTGCTGACCACGATGTCCAGACGGGTGAAATGCCGTGACATTTCCGCAAACAGTGCGCTGACGCTTTCGGGGCTGGCAACATTGGCGACGATCGGCACCGCCTGGCGTCCCAGGGCGCCAATTGCGGCGCAAACCGCGCGCGCCTGATCGTGCGAATTGAAATAGACGGCGGCGATGTCGCAGCCCTCGCGCGCCAGCTTAAGCGCGATCGCCCGGCCAATCCCGCGCGAGGCTCCGGTCACCAGGGCGACCTTCCCCTTCAATGCCGGGTCAATTTTGGTCTCGGCCATGTTGCGCCCGACCGCGCCGATCGTAAGCAGCTACTGCGCTCCGATTCCTGCGGATAGCGGCCGTGTCTGGGGACGGGCGCACGGTTGGAGCAACTCCATGATGGCCTGCGCCGCGCGTTTCATCGCCCCGGTGGGCCCCAGGACCTCGGGAAGTTGCGCCAGCCGCATCTGGATCTGCCGACGCCGGGTCTCGTTGGTCAGCAGCGACCAGACCTCGTCGGCCAGATGAACGGGATCGACGCGCTTTTGGAAAAACTCGGGCTGCACGAGGTCGTTGAGCAGGATGTTAACCATCCCGATGTACTTGACCCTCATCAGACGGCGTCCGACCGAGTAATAAAGCGGGCGGCAGCGGTAGGCGATTACCGACGGGATACCGAGCAGGCCCACTTCGACCGTGGCGGTTCCGGAACATTGCAGCACTACCTTGGCGCGGCTGAGCACGGCATAGGAATCGGGATTGTAGACCACGGCATCGCGCAAACCGCTCTGGCGCACCGCCTGGGCGAGGTCGGTCCGCAGTTCCTCGCTGGCCAGCGGGATGGAAAACTGAAGCGCGGGATTGCGCTGCTGCAGCAGTTTGGCCGCACCCAGCATCGGTCCGCTTAAATCGCGAATCTCCTGCATCCTGCTGCCCGGCATCAGGGTAACCATCGGACGGGCCGGATCAAGCCCGATCTTCATCTGGGCGGCGGCGGGATCTTCGTTCACCCGCACCGCGTCGCGCAGCGGATGGCCCACCCACAAGGTGTCGGAACCCGCCGCCTTGTAGATTTCCGCTTCCTCGCGAAAAGCCGACAAGACCCGGGTCGCCAGCGGCACCACCAGCGGCAGCCGCCATTGGCCCCACAGCCAAACCTGGGGCGGAAAAAAGAACACCACCGGGATACCGTGAGCGCGCAGCCATCGCGCCAGCATCACATTGATGGTTTCGGCGTCGATCAGGACTGCGAGGTCGGGACGCGCGTTGCTGAGCAGCGAGCGCGTATCGCGCCACACACGCAGCACCGAGCGCGCCGCCCGCACCGAATCAGGCGGACCGATGGTCGAAACCCCGGTGCTGCTGACTGCAACTTCGACCCCGGCGCGCTCCATCGCCGATCCCCCGGCACCGACCAGACGAATATCGCGGTTGAGCTCGAGCAGCGCGCTGGCCAACCGCCCACCGTTCTGGTCGCCGGAAACATCGCCCGCCACCAGGCAAATGGTCAGCGGTTTGCCGTCAGGTTCCTGCATAGGCCGCCGTGAGATAGGGTGCGAGTTCATCAAGATAACGCCGGGTAACGCAGACCGGGTCCGGCAATGTCTGCAGTTGTTTGGCTAGTATGTTGCGCCGCCATTGCTCATCCGCAAGCATTTGCCTGAGCGCCGCCGCCAGCTGTGCAGCCGTGGCAACCATCGTCTGTGGCGCCGCCGCAACCAGCGATCGCGCTTCGTGCTCGAAATGATCGAAATGGGCGCCGAGGAGCACCGGCACTCCGGCCTCAAGTGCTTCCAGCGGATTATGTCCGCCGAATTTCCCAAACCCGCCACCAATAACCGACACTACCGCCACCCCATAAAATTCCCTGAGTTCGCCGATTGTGTCTAGTACCAAAACGCGCCAATTATCGCCAGCTTGCATCCTGCTGCGCAAAGCCACCGGCAATCCAGCCGCGGTCGCTCCCCGCACCACGTCCGGCGCCGACGACAGATGTCTTGGAGCGACGACAAAGCGCACCGCCTTATCCTTCACCTCAGCCATTGCCTGGAATATCAGGGCGAGTTCCTGGCGATGCACACTGCCGAATACGATTACCGGCTCGCCCGGACCAACACCGATTTCGCTGCGCAACCAAAGCGGATCTCCCGGCACGCGCTCGTGCAGATGCTTCAGGTTGCCCGCTGCGACGCAACGATGCGGCGGCGCGCCGAGTGCGACAAAGCGCTCCCGCTCGATTTCATTTTGCGCCAGGATACGGCTGAGCCGCCGCAGCGTCGGCTCAATAAAAAGCCTTATCGCCTGATAACGCTTTACATCCCGCGGGTAAATTCGCGCGCTTAACGCCAGCACCGGCACCGCGCGCCGCCACGCTTCGTAGATCAGCAGCGGCCACAATTCGGTTTCGATCAAAAACAGCGCCGCAGGCTGCCAGGTGTCAAAGGCGCGGCCGATCCATGCAGACACATCCCAGGGAACCAGCGCCGCGGCGGTGTTGCGGGTCTGTAAACGGGCGATATAGTCGACGCCGGCGCGGTTGGAGGCAGTAAAGATCGCAGGAAAATCATAACCGTGGTCGTGCAGGGCCGTCACCAGGCGCGCCGCGCCAGCCATCTCTCCCGCCGAGGCTCCATGAAACCACAGGGCGCCCCGCTCCGTAACCGGTACCCTTCCCATGCGCGCGCGCAACTCGTCACCGGTCGCACCGCTGACATAAGCCGCAGCCAGCGACGGCCCAAACACGCACGGCGATAAAGCCGCGTAGATTTTTTCCAACGCGGAGAGGCCTGAGGGAGTTGCGCCGGGTGAAGGCATAGATTGAGGTCAGGTTTCCACAATTTGTTGAGTGCGGGGGCGCAGTCCGCCCAACCTCGCAAAATGACTGATCGCATCGTCAGGTGGAACCACGCTGGACTCATATTACGTGATATACGTTCACAAGATAAGCATTTAGCTCAATAAATTTTTTCTACCGACGACCTTTGCAATAACGTTTATCGAAATCATCGACGCCCCGGAGGATTTCCCAAGCGCTAAAGGAAAGTGCTATGCAAGCTAGGCCACCTTTATATGGACGGCCAGCGAAGGGTAACCATTTCGCCAGGGGAGAGATGACAGAATGGCGCAAAACTCACAGGAATGGCAGGAAGAAACACTGCGCGTTGACCAGACGGACCTGCATATCGTAAAGGGCGGCAGCGGCCGGCCGCTGCTGGTCCTGCACGACGAAATGGGCCATCCAGGATGGCTCAAGTGGCATTCCGCGATGGCGCGCGAGCATAGCCTGATCATCCCGCTGCATCCGGGTTTCGGCCGCACCCTCGCGCCCGAGTGGATTCGCAGCATCCGCGACGTTGCAGGCTTATACTCCCTGCTCCTGCGCCAACAGAAACTGGCGCCGGTGGACGTCATCGGATTTTCCCTGGGCGGATGGATCGCCGCGGAAATGGCGGCTGCCAACCCCGATCAATTTCGCCGGATCGTCCTGGTTGCGCCATGTGGGATCAAGCCGGAGCGCGGCGAGATTCGCGACATCTTTCAAATGATGGCGCCGGATCAGTTGCGCAGCAGCGTGCTGGATTACGAGAACACGCCCGAGTTCAACAGCCTTTTCGGCGGCATCGGACCCGAGCAATTCGAACTGTGGGAAGATGCCCGCGCGCAGACCGCGCGACTGGCATGGCAACCCTACCTTCACAACCCCAGTCTGGGCCATCTGCTCGAAATCGTCGACACTCCCACTCTGCTTATCTGGGGCAAACAAGACTCCATTGTGCCGCTTAATGCCGGCGAGATCTATCAACGGTCGATTCCGGGCTCGCGCCTGGTGACGTTCGACCAATGCGGCCATCGCCCGGAAATCGAGAAACTGACTGATTTTCTGCGCGAGACGCAGAACTTTCTGGCTTGACACCAGGGGAGGCAGCGCGATGCATATCAGTTACTTTACCGAGCGGCCCTATCGTTACGTTCCCAACGACATGGTGATCCGGAACGGCTTTTTCGGCAATCCGAACAAGTTCTTTGATCCTGTCAAGGGCGGTCAACTGCTCAACGAATACCTCGACGAAAAACTGCTGGCCGAAGAGTTGGGCTTCGACGGCGTGATGCTCAACGAACATCACGACACCTCCTTCTGTATGGGCTCGGTAATGAACGTCGAGGCGTCAGTGCTGGCGCGAATCACCAAAAAGGTCAAAATCGCGCTGCTTGGTAATCCGCTGCCGATTGTGGGAAATCCGCTGCGCCTGGCCGAGGAATTGGCCATGATCGACATGATTTCCGGCGGACGCCTGGTCAGCGGATGGGTGCGGGGCGGCGGCAGCGAACAATTCGCCAGCAACGCCAATCCCGCCTTCAACCGTGAATACTTCAACGAAGCCCACGAAGTCGTGATCAAGGCCTGGACGCAGCCCGGTCCGTTCCGCTACGAAGGCAAGCATTTTCACTACCGTTTCATCGATCCCTGGGTACTGCCGATTCAAAAGCCGCATCCGCCCATCTGGATTCCCGGATTGCTCAGCCCGGAAACGGTCGAATGGTGTGCCGAGCACCGTTACCCGTACGTTGCGCTGGCGACGTTTCTGCCGCCCACCGTCGATTTGTGGAACTTCTATCGCGACGCGGCAGCCAGACACGGATACCAGGTTGGCACGGAAAACTTCGGCTACCTGCAAAAGGTGTACGTGGCGGACACCGAGGAGAAAGCCCACGACATAGCCAAGTACGACATGTTCGGGGGTGCTGGAATCGGCTACAGTTTGTTTGGTCAGCCGCAATGGATGTTTCCGCCCGGATACAATTCCAAGCAGGCGACCAGCCGTATTGCGCGACAATTCACCGCGCCCGACGCCACCCAGGGCAGTCCCTGGGCGACGGCGGCAAGCGGCCAGTCAGCGCAGCAGACACGACAGAACATTTCCGCCGCGCAGGTTCAGCATCGCTCGGGCATTTGGGGTGAAACCCGCGACAGCATCGATTCCACCCGCGAACACATCTTCAGTTCTTTCCCCGAAGTGGAACGGCAGTTCCAGATAATCTGCGGCACGCCCAGGACGGTCTTGCCGAAAATCCGCAAGGTCCTGGAATGCCTGCGCCCTGGAATCTTCTTTTTCTGGCAGAACGACGGGCCCATCAAGCGCGAAGACCGGATCAACAACATCAAGCTGCTGGGCACCGAAGTGGTGCCGGCCGTGCGTGAAATGGCGCGCGAGCTGGAGCTCAAGTCGCCCTTCGAAGTGCAGCCGGGCTCGCGGCCGTTGCCCCCCTCGGGCAAACCCGAATCAGTCGGGTCGCTGGAGCCGCTGGCTGGACTTTTTAATTGATTCACAGCCAGCGCGGCAGCGGACACGCCGCCGGCCTGAAGACAGCAGGGACGGCGCCACGCGCTCCCTGCTGTCTTTCATAGCGACTCGGATCTGAAAAAATTTGCTTCTCGCGCTTTGCGATCTCCCGACACGGGTTGAAACGTCACCCCAAGGTCATGGGGCCGAAGGCGATCGACCCCCGGCCAGCGATCAAAGCGCGCCTCGCGAGCGTGAATTCGTCCGCGGCTTGGCGCTGGACATTCTTTTTTTGCACCAATTGCGAATTTCTGCTGTCATGAACCGCCAGTCACTACCTACCTTGAACGCAGGCAGCTCGCCTCGCTTGAGCAGCCGGTAGATGGTCGACTGATTGCAATGGAGATACTCGCTTAAGTCTTTGACCGTCATAACTTCGCCGACTGCTTCCTTGTTCTGCATCTCTGTCGTCTCCTCGGCACAAGTATTTCTTTTTTTCGCCAGATTAAGAGTCAAAAGGGAGAAAGGCCCAACCGAGATACCAAAGAAGGGTCGGTCTCCGCCCAAAGCGTAATATTCCTAACTTAGGAAAAAAGCTAATAACAAGTCAACACTAAAGAAACAACGAACGTAATAAAGGCCATCAGGAGACAGTCCCGAACGAGATTTGCGTCGAACAAACGGCGCAAGATGTTATTTTCCATGATTCGAATTGACCCGGGCGCGCGGGCGGGAAAAAGTCCAGATTTCGAGGTTAACTGCTCGATGTTCCTGCGCCTCCATGAGACGGACCGCCGCTGGATTTTTTCGACGAGCTAAAATTCAGGCAACGGTGCGGTCTTTTCAACGCGCACCGCCTCCAGCTCCATCGGATCCAGGCCAAGAGCGACCGCGATAGTAGGAGCAAGCTGGGTTGCGTCAACGGGAGTCTTGAGTACATGGCCCGCGATGGCCGGATTGCCGTAGTCGACGAGCATCAAGGCGACATTGCGATCCTCAACGTTGAAGCCCCCATGCTCAGCAATATTGGTCAGAATTTCGCTATAATCAACGCCCGTGCGAGGTTCGATGATGATATCGGGAACCCGCGAATCCCTGGCCGGATCGTTGGCGAACAGTTGGAGCGACGCTCCGCTATAGATGTTGGATATTCTCAGCGCCGACCATACCTCTGGATTGTACAGTTTACGAACAATCTGGAGCGTCTTGTCCTGATGTCGGAGCCATAGGACGGAAATCCCAAGCTGGCGGGCAAAGGCAGGCGGTTCCCCCATCTTCACCAGCAGGTCGCTCGGCGTCGGTGACACGCGCTGATATTGCAGCGGGTCGATGGGCGCATTGCCGTGTTTGGCGGTGATGATGATTAGCGTGGATTCGAGCAGATGTCTGGCCGCCAGCGCGGCGACCATCCGGCCCAACGAAACGTCGACGAAATGAAAGGCATCGGCCAGCAGCGGTGTCGGCGTCCCCTGGCTGTCCTGATAACCCCCCGGGCTTTTCTTTTGCCCGGTGTTGACCGCCTGAAAATTCATCCCGAAGATCGCAGGCACGCCCACCGCTCGCCGTCCAGTGTGATCTTTGCCGGCGATTTCATTGAGCGTCGCCCGGACCTTGATCTCGTCGTATTTTTCGGTCAGCGCAACCGTCGATTGGTAGGTCTTGCCGCCGCCCGCGTCGGCGGAAATTTCGGGGTCGAAAAGATCATCCACACCGCGGCCCGAGGGGCCGTTGAGAATATCGTATACCGGATGCTTGTCGCTCCAGGCGGTGCGCAAGCCGTGGGCCTTGATCACCTCGAAAATCGTGTTGACTCGCAGGTAATTGTGCGGATAGACGGGAGCGCATCCTCGGGACGGATCGAGCGGCAATTTGGCGGGGTCCAGGCCGCCGCCGGCGTCCAACAGATGCGGATTATAGTCCATCCGCTGATCATAGAGCACGGCGGTGCCGATGGTCGCACATTTCGAGTGCGGCGGCGACAGCTTGCGATCGTAGCTGAGGCAATACCAGACGCCGGTGGTAAGGGGGCTTCCGCCGGTAAACTCGGCCAGCGTTCCGGGAAAGGAATCCGAGGGTCTGGAGGTCAACGATTGAGTATAGGTGACGCCGTGGGCGCTGAGCTTGGCCAATGTGGAATCGGGATGGTCACGCACATAATTGGCCAGATCCAGCGCATGCATCCCGTCGATACTGATGAACAGAATCCGCTTGATATGATGGCGGACCCGCGGACCGCGCGCGCCGCCTGCTCGACCGCCGGCCTGCACCATGAAAATGGCCGTCAGCGCCGCGATCATGATTACATGCCACGTTCTTCTCGACATGCGTCAAGTCTCCGCGTCGTTTTTATAGCAAGCGCCCGAAAAGCAAAGTAGAGTTGTGCTTGAAGAACCACTGCGCTTCAGGAGCAATCGAGCGCGGCCCGTATGTCCGTGCCTGAATCCATTTTCAAGTTCAGATTAGCCGGGCCACGCTGGACATGCGGTTTCGCCTGTTAAACAATAGCGGGGACAGGTATTCTGGCCCGCTCACGTTCTGCTTGCACAGCGCGCCGGAAACCCGAGGCGAAGTGAAATGAAGCTTAGCTCCCGTACGACCGTAGTGAATGCCACGATGATGTTAGCGGTGATGCTGTTCATCGCGCCCGGACTGGCCCGCGCCCAGGACAGCATGAAATTGCCGCGCGAAACTCTGGCCGCGGACAGCCAGGAAACCTTCGACCAGGGCAGCCGGTTCCTGCATACCGGAAGTTCGCAGACTGAGATGCAGGAGGCGACCGAGGGTTTGGAAAAGATGGGCGCCGGTGGGCATCTGGTGGTGCTCGACGCGGGTACCCAGGTAAGAGTCATGGGCGGCACCAAGGTGCGTGTCCTGGGTGGCCCGCACGCCGGACAGGTCTGGTGGCTTTTCACGGACGAGGACGTAAGGAAGCCAGGAGAACTCCCGCCCGGCGCCATCGAGGAAAGATAAGACTGGGGCCGGATTTCAAGTAGACCCCTATTCGCGCTCCACCGAGCCCTGCAAAAAGACTGGTCCACGAGGCTTCTGTACGCCGGCGGGTTCCAGGGTGAGTGTCGCCGCGATAACTCGTTGGCCAGGCGGCGGCATCGATAAGGGCGCTACGGCCAGTTGCTGCGGCCCCGCAGCAAGCAAGCCCGCTTTGACCGATCCGTAGCGTGTTATCCACCACAGCACGTAGGCCTTGCCCGTCGGCGGTGCCGGCAAGCCCAACGCCTGCACCATCGCGGTATGAGACGCATCGCTCGAAGCGACCAGGCCGGCGGTCGCGCGGGCTGGTCCCGCCGGAACAAGCCGGATGACCCGGCTATCAGGCGACGTCAGCAAGCGGACGAATTTTTCCTCGGCGGCGACTTCCCCGCGCAGCGATTCAGCCTGCATCCGTGCCGACGCCGCGTCCGCGCGCAGGTGATTGAGTTGCCAATTGAGGGACTCGAGTTGCTCGAGTTGGCGAACTTCACCGTGCCGCGCTCGCTTGATGATGCGGTCATAGGCAGCGAACAGCAAAATCGCGGTGCCAAGCGCAAACAGCGCGAGTCCCCGCCACCATTTGATGCTCGAGCGCGGCTCGCCCTGGCCAATGCGGCGCGGACGCGACACCGCGCGGGCCAGGGAATGAGCGGCGGCGGCCTCGGCGTGCAGCCGCCCTTCCAGCCGCTGCCACACCCTGTGCTCGGATCGTTCCGATCGATCAAGCGCCGCCACGATATTGCGCAGCTCGCGCAGTTCCCGCTCGCATCGATCGCAGCCCTGGCGCAGATGTTCCTGCAACAGCCGGTTTTGGTCGGGCTGCAGCCGATCCACAGCGGCCAGCGGGAGCAGGTTGGCAATCCGTTCGTGCTCAGTCGATGTTTGAGTGCCTGCGCTATCCGCGGCTGGCGGATGGTCGTGTTGGCGGCAACCGTTGGCGCGCCGGACACGATCAGTTGCCTGGCGGCGCGCGATTCCAACCAACCATTGTCCAACCGAGCTGCGGCGGGGGTCGTACAATTTGGCCTCCGACCATGCCCGCCAGAGCGCAACCGAGGCAATCTCCTCGGCCGCATCCTGATCGTTCAGCAAGTGCAAGGCCATGGCGGTCAAAGCCGGGGCATAACGGGCGGTCAGAACGCGCAGCGAATTCGCGTCGCCCGCCGCCATCGCGAGCACCAAATCGTGATCCGAAGGATCCGGCTTGGGTGCGGAAGCGGGAGATGTAAACACACTTTATTTTGACGCCATTAATGCCACGCTGGCAACGTCACAAACTGACGGGAGCGCCAAATATTCATCTTTCGTCAGTGCGGAGTCCAGATTGGCGTCGCGCTGAACAGGCCCTTGGTCACGCCGATTTGATACGCGATAAACAATCCGAAGCAAAAGCTCAGAAGCCCCGATCCCAGGACGAGTTTACGATGCAGTCGGCCGACCCGACGCGCCGCCAGCACCATCGGGGCCCCGATCGCGGTCGTGATCAGCATCATTCCGGCGACCGTTCCCAGACAAAAAACCCCAAGGTAAGCGGCGCCCCAGATCGGCTGTGGAATCGCGCTCAGCACGAACAGCGCGATTGCCGCACTGCCCGCCAACCCGTGCACAAGACCAACGCAAAAGGACTTCAGCGCCGATCGCGGGGCCGGCCGATAAGCGGCATCAGGCTCCAGCAGATGGCTCTGATGGACCGTGACGCCATCGTGATAATGCGCATGGACATGGCTGTGCGCGATGCCGTCATGACTGTGGACGTGCGAATGGACCTGCACTGTTGCAGCAGCCGTTATCGGAGTCGAGAACAGGCCGAGGGCAACGCTGATGGACTTCAATGCCGATCCGACGGCAGGCAGCCCCAACAGGATTAAAACGATCGCGACCGCAAACTCCATCGCCAGTCCCAGCCTGACCGGGACCTGGATCTTAAGCAGGATGATCGCGCAGCCGACCGCCAATACGGTCAGCGAGTGACCCAGACCCCATACCAAACCCGTGCGGGTGGCCGCCGCCAGCCGCCGTTCGCGGCTGAGAATCGCGGTCACGGCGACCACGTGGTCGGGGTCGGTGGCGTGCCTCATGCCAAGGGCAAATCCGAGCGCCGCGAAACCGATTGGCGCCAGATGACTGATGCTGGAAAGGAAATCATTCACGGTTACCATTAACGCCCTTGCGCCGGTGCGCCGCAAGATCGAGATAATGGAGCTGGCGGGTTCGCGCGTTCCCACCAACTTGTGCTTAAGGGAATAGATCCGGGTTCGAATACCGGCAGAGGTGAGGAATGATGGCAGCGGGTGGTTTGGCCAGTCGTTTCAGACAGGTTTCCTACGTGGTCCGCGACCTCGACGCCACCGCGAGATGGTTCAGCCAGGCTCTGGGAGTCGAATTCTTCGACGTGCGCAGCTACACGCTCGGCGGCTCGGATTTCCGCATCACGTCCGGCGGCGCTCCGATTTCTGCAAAAGTCGGGATCAAGCTGGCTTTGGCGCGCGCTGGAAACCACGGCGAACTGGAAATCGAACTGATTCAACCCGATGGCGGCCGCAGCGTCTTCTCCCGGTATGTGGAGCGCACCGGCGGCGGATTGCATCATGTGGCATTCGAGGCCGACGACTTCGATGCGGCAGCCCAGCCGTTTGAACGCGAGGGCCTCGTGGCGTCCGTGGTGACCGGCAATGGCAATACCCGAACCGCATATTTCGACTGCCGCCGCGCGGGCGCTTCCATTATCGAACTGGCGCACTTCGATCAGGCCACGCAGCAGGATCTCGAGCGCCTCAAATCACCATCAGGCGCGGCCTCAAAGCGGGCGGCGGATCCAACCTTGCCCCGCCTGGTCCAGATCTCCTACGTGGTGGAGGAACTCGACCCGGTCACTGACTGGTTCAAGCGGGTGATCGGCGTCAAACATTTCGGCATCACCAGGGCAACCGCAGGCCGCGACTACCAGGTGCTGGTCAGAGACGAGCCCGTCTCGACGCCGTTTTCGCTGCGCACCGCGATGGGCCGACTGGGGCCGCGGGGCGAGCAGGAGATAGAAATAATTCAGCCGTTGGAGGGCCCGAGTCCATACCGGGACTTCGTTCAGCGCAACGGTTCGGGGCTCAATCACGTCTCGTTTTTGGTGGCGGAGTTCGAGCCCGCCGCTGAGCGGATGCGGGCCAGCGGCGCAAAACCGCTGATCGAGTTCCGCGGCCACGGCATCCGCGCCTGCTACTTCGATTGCACCGCCGCAGGCGCATCGATCGTGGAGATCGGCTGCTTCGACGAACAGGCGACCGCGGCGCTGGAACGCGTCAAGACCCCGCGCGAAGCGCGAATTTAAACCGCGAACTGTCTGTCTCGCTTCCCCAACGCGGGAAGGAAAACGCGCTGCGGCGCGCTTTCGCTTGGCGTTACGCGAACGAAACGGAGGCGCCTGCGCCTTTACTGGCGGCGCACCGCCAGCAGGCTGCCTTCGGCGTCGGCGGCGATGTAGATAGTGCCATCTCTGGCCGCGGTGATGCCGGCGAACGAGATGATCGGGCCGGGGAAAAATCCCGGTATTCCCGGCATCGGCTGCGGGTTGCTCCCGGCGGGAGGCCCGACCGGAAGTCGACTGGCCACCACCTGCGACTGATTATCGCTGAGCGATACGGTCCACAATTGTTTCGATCCGGTGTCGAGGACAAACAGATCGTTACCGCTAATCGCGATTCCTTGCGGCTGATCAAGACCTTCCAATACTGGCGTGATGCCGCCGTCAATGCGGACCACCCTGCCCTTGCCCGTTTCGCTCACGAAGCAGGAACCGTCCGCGCCTGCCGCCACTCCCATCGGATTGGCGAGACCACGCGCGATGACCTTAAGCTGGCCTTTGCCTTCAACGCTGATCACGCGTCCGCCCCCGCGCTCGGCGACGAACAGCGCGCCGCCCGGCCCCCGCGCGACGCCGAAGGGCGACTCCAGTCCGGTCGCCAGCACCTCGCAGGTGCGCTGGCGGGTATCATAGGCGCTCAGGTTACCCAACATGGTAGTGGCATAGAGCACGTCACCCCGGCCCGCGCAGATGCTGCGCAGGGATCCGGGAAATTCAGGATCGAAGCTCCATCCGACGCGCTCCCACCGGCCGCGGCCGGCGACGCGCAAAATCGAGCCGAAGTCGGACAGGTACACTGTGCCGTCCTCGGCGCAGGCTACGGTGGATAGCCACGCGAATCCGGCCGGGCTGAAGGTGCTGTGCTGTCCGTTGGCGGCGATTTCCGTAATCGTGCCGTCCAGGAAATTGGAGACGAAGAGCCGGTCGTCGGGCGTGATGACCAGATTATCCAGGCCCGGAGACAACATCGCCACTCGGCTCTTTTGCAGGTTTTGGATATCGATGCGCGAAATCTCGCCGGTCAGCGCGTGCAGCACCAGCAGATTTCCCCGATTGTCGAACTTGACCGCGGTGGGCACACCGAGACCCTCGGCCACCCGCTCCACCGCACCGCCCTCGAGCGCAACCCGGCACACCTCGCCTTTCCCTAATTGCGGAAAGTAGAGTTTCCCGTCAGGGCCCACCGACAGCGCGTTGGCCAGATCCAATCCGTCGACTAGGACTTTTGGCGGGCGGCGGTCGCGAAACAGTTCGACGACCTGCGCGTCGGCGGGACGGCATTCGTCCATGAAGATGCGATCCTGGTAGACCGTGATACCGTTGGCGCCGGGGACATGGTCGATCAGCACGTCCACCTTGCCGCCAGGCGCCATCGTGGTCACCTGCGCATTGAAAAATTCCGTCACATACATCACCCCATGGGAATCGAAAGCGAGATCGTCGGGAGCCTTGATTGGTCCGCCGTTGCGATTGATCTCCTTGCGCGCTCCGGTGCGGATATCGAACGCGGTAATCTCGTTGGCAAAGCATTGCGCGACGTAGAGCAGACCGTCGGGCCCGAACCGCATCCCATTGGACCCGTGCAAAGGCGAGGGCCCAAGCAGCCGCTCGATACGCCATCCGCTCGCAGCAGTCCCGGGTTCATGGATGATGCTGGAATTATCCGCCTGTACCATGGTAAGGCTCCTTTAAAAAAGGGCAGAGGAGTGAAGTGAAGAGAAGTGAGTAATGGGAGAAAAAAGAAGACTCTATTTCCTGCTCTCACTCCTCACTTCTCTTAGCTCACTCCTCTTTCTTTCCTAATGCGTTCTGGGCAGGCCCAGCACGCGCTGCGCAATTATATTGCGCTGGATTTCCGAGGTGCCGGCATAAATCGTATCGGCGCGCGAGCGCAGGAAGAGCCGCTGATGGTAACCGCCGGCCATCGCGCGCGGCTCCTTGAAGGCAAGTTGCGCGCCCGGTCCCTGCAGTTCGACGGCGAATTCCTGGATTTTCTGGCTTAACTCCGACCATAGCAGCTTCTGAATCGAGCCCTCAGGTCCGGGTTTCCCGCCCTTGATTACGGCGGAGAAGCCCCGATACACGTTGTACTTGAGCCGCTGGAGGTCGATGTAGTATTCAGCCAGGCGCTGGCGCACCACGGGATCCGCCACGGCAGGGCGGCCATGGCGAAGCGCGATACGCGCCGCGTCGACCAGCTCCTGATACTGCGTCCCGAACCGTACCAGCAACGCCAATGCGCCGGTGCCGCGCTCGTTGGCCAGAGTCGTGTTGGCGACGTGCCATCCGTCGTTGAGCTTGCCGACCAGATTTTCGCGCGGCACGCGCAAATCGTCCATGAAGATTTCGTTGAAGTGGGATTCGCCGGTGATCTGGCGCAGCGGCTTGATCGTGATACCGGGGCTTTTCATGTCGACGATGAAATAGCTGATGCCCCGGTGCTTGGGCGCGCTCTGATCGGTGCGCGCGAGCAGAATTCCGAATTGGGAAGTGCGCGCACCCGAAGTCCAGGTCTTTTGACCGTTGACTACGAATTCATCGCCTTTCAGCTCCGCGCGCGTGCGCAGCGAGGCCAGGTCGGATCCGGCGTTGGGCTCCGAGAACAACTGGCACCATTTCTCCTCGCCCGAGAGAATCTTTGGCAGATAGCGTTTTTTCTGCGCCTCGGTCCCGTGCACGATAATGGTCGGCCCAGCCAGCGCCAGTCCGATTCCGCCCAGCGGTCCGGGAGCGCGCCGGCGCGCCAATTCCTCGTTTAAAATTGCCTGCTCGACCGGGGACGCACCCTGCCCACCGTACTCTCTGGGCCATGACATCCCGACCAATCCGTTGGCATAAAGTCGGCGATGCCAATCGATATAAAAGGCTCTTCCGGCCAGTTCGTCAGGCATTTCAAAATCATCGGACCCCCAATCCCGGGGAAGGTTGGCGTCCAGAAACGCGCGTACTTTTTCCCTGAACTTCTCCTCTTCGGGGGTGAAATTAAAGTCCATCCCGGCTGCCCTCTCGCTTCAAGACGTCTGCTCGACGCCGGACCTCAGAGTAGGACGGCTTAATCGCCAAGTCTATCGCGCTGCGCCGGTCACGAAATGGCGCGGGGTGGCCGCCAGTCTGGATCGCTGCGCCGGGCGCCGGCCAAAAAAAAGAGCTCGCGCGAGGATGAATCGGGCTGGCGCAAATGCTCGCCTTGATCAGCTACCCGAGCCTGAAAGACTTGTTTAGGCGTGCAAGGCGCGCTCTACGGTTGGGGCCAGCCTGCGGACTATCTCCAGCGTCTGTCCGGCTGCCATTTTGATCGCGTCCTTTTGCGAAAACATGATCAGATGCTGCGCGCCTGCATCTTTGAAGAACTTCAGGTTGTCCAGCGAGATGCCGTCCTCGCCGGGCGCGACAAAGCCGATGATTTGTAATTGGTCGGGATTGCGGCCGCGCTCGGATGCGAGCTTGCGCAAAGCCCCGATATCGCGCTTGAAGGATTCGGGCTTGCCCACCACCGGGCACCATCCATCGTAACTGCGAACCACGCGCTCCAGGGCCTTGGGACCGCGCGCTCCCAGCAACACCGGAGGACCCCCCTTTTGCACCGGTTTGGGCTCGCACCTGACCGGGGGAAAGTTCACCAGTTCGCCTTTGTAGGAGGGCTCTTGTTGCGTCCACAGAACGCGCATCGCTTCGGTGGTTTCGCGCAAACGCTTCCAACGCTTGACGAACTGCGTACCCATCACTTCAGTTTCCTCACGCAGCCATCCGGCACCCACTCCGAGCACCACCCTGCCACGGGAGATGACATCGAGCGTGGCGATCACCTTGGCGGTCACGATTGGCTCGCGCTCGGGCAGCAGGCAGATCCCGGTACCGAGCTTCACCCGTTTGGTAACGGCCGCCGCCACGCCGAGGGCGACGAACGGATCCATCCAGCGGCCATAATGTTCGGGCAGTTCCATGCCGCCGGGCGGCGTGGTTTTGAAACCGATCGGAATCACCGGATGCTCGGGGATAAAAAAGGATGCGTAGCCAAGATTTTCAACTTCGCGGGCGATTTCGGCGATATCACCGCTTTGCGCCGTAGCCGCGATCATGATTCCTATGTCCATCGTTCAATCCTTCGGTACATGAAAAGCTGCAGTCGTTTCGGATAGCACACTGCGTCGATCAGCGAAAATCGAAACGGGAACCTTCTGATCAGGCAAACGTCCAACTCAGGGACGTGAAGAGCAGCGGCGCTGGTGACGTTGTGCACGGGGTGGTAAGATAGGCCTGCCTATGGTCGAACCCGAACTTGAAGAAGCCTTTGATCGTATCCGCGCCGGCAAAATGGTCGTGCTGGTCGGTCCCTCCGGCGAGGGCGACGTGGTGATGGCGGCGGAGAAGATCATCCCCGAACACGTCAACTTCATGGCCCGTTACGCGCGGGGTATCATCTCGGCGGCGATTCCGGAGCGGCGGATGCGTGAGCTGCGCATTCCTTTGCTGCCGCAGCGTTCCTCGGAGGAGAACGCCGAAACCGTCGGCGCTTCGGTGGAGGCGCGCGAAGGTACGACGACGGGAATCTCCGCCAGCGACCGGGCCAAAACGATCCAGACGATCGCCTCGGACCAATGCGGTCCCGACGACATCATTATGCCGGGGCACGTGCCGCCGCGGATGGCGCTGGCGGGCGGCGTGCTGATGCGAATGGGGCGGGCCGAAGGCGCGGTCGACCTGGTGCGGATGGCCGGGATGCGGCCGTATGCGGCATTGTGCGAAATCCTGCGCGAGGACGGCTACGCCGCCCAGCTTCCCGAGTTGAGGGAATTCGCCCAGGCTCATTCCCTGCCGATCTGCTCGATCGAAGCGCTGGTATCCTATCGCCTGACTCACGAGCTTTTGGTGCAGCGGGTCGCCGATGTGCCTTTCCCGACCGCCGAGGGCGAGCTGCGCGCGATCGTCTATCGCAATATCGTGGACGGCCGCGAGCATCTGACGCTGGTCAAGGGTAATGTCGGCGGCGGCCGGCCGGCCCTGGTCCGGTTGCACTCGGAATGCCTGACTGGCGACGTTTTCGCCTCCCAGCGCTGCGACTGCGGCGATCAGCTCAAGAAATCGCTGCAACAGATTTGTGCCGCCGAAGCCGGCGTCCTCATCTATCTGCATCAGGAAGGCCGAGGTATCGGCCTGGGAAATAAGATTCGCGCCTACGCTTTGCAGGACCGCGGGCTGGATACGGTAGAGGCGAATCTTGAACTGGGCTTCAAGGAAGACCTGCGCGACTACGGAATCGGCGCGCAGATTCTCCGCGACCTCGGTATCGGCACGGTGATGTTGCTGACCAACAACCCTCACAAGCTGGAAAGTCTGGCCAACTATGGGGTGCAGGTGGTAAGAGTTCCGCTGGAGGTCACGCCCCATACCGCCAACATCGACTACCTGCGGACCAAGAAGGAAAAGCTGGGGCATCTGCTCTCGGAATTAAAACTTCTCGGCTGAGCGCCGTGTTTCGACCCCTTCAGCCTTGCCAGCCAACAACCGGTGGAATGCCGTGGGAATCAGGACAGCGGGCCGCGATCTGGCCCTGAAAGTGCTTTACCAGATGGATATCGTCGGCGACCGCTCGGCCACCAATCTGCGCGCGTTGCTGGAGGCGATGCCGGCCCATGAGCGGGCGCGCAAGTTCGCCGCCGACCTGGTGCAGGGGGTCTGCGCCGAACTCGAAAATCTGGACGTCCTGCTGGCGCAGGTGATCACGAACTGGTCGATTAGCCGCCTCTCGCGCATCGACCACAACATCCTGCGCCTGGCCGCCTGGGAGCTGCTGCATCTGGACGACGTCCCCGCGCGGGTCACCATGGACGAGGCGATTGAACTGGCCAAGCGCTACGGGGATCAGAACTCGGGCCAATTCGTCAACGGCGTCCTGGACATGCTGGCGCAGCGCGCGGGACTCAGGCACAAGGGCGACGAGGACTTTGAGGTTGCAAAGCAATAGATTTGCGGTGGCAGGCCTGCTGCTTGCTTTGACGCTGGGTGGATGCGGTTACACTTTTTCGGCGGCGGATTCGCTGCCCCCGTCGGCCCATACCATCTATGTGGCCCGTTTTGAAAACGGCACCATGATTACGGGGATCCAGGACGTCTTCATGCGCTATATGAAGGACGAAATCGCCAAACATGCCCGGCTGCAACTGGTCGACGACCCAGCCCAGGCGGATCTCGAACTGACCGGTTCAGTTTTGGGCGGGCAGCCGTTTCCGGCGGCGATGAACGCCGTAGGTGAGCCCTCGATCTACATCGTGGGCCTGGGGGTGAATGCCACCCTGATTAACAAAAAAACCAACAAGGTAATCTGGCGCGGAGAAAATATTACCTCGCAACAGCAATATGCGGTGGTGCCTCAGGCGGTTATAGCCACCTCGCCCCAGTTCCTGAAATACAACTTCCGCGCCAATGACATTGCGCAGTTGACCGATACCCAGACCCAGATGACGCAGAGCGGCGTCGCCTACCAGGAGGCGATGTCGACCGTTGCCCAGGCGGTTTACGCCGGGATGGCCAGCGGTTTTTAACGGCGCCGATGTCAGCCGAGAACGCGCTCGCGTTCATTGCGCGGATCGACGCCAGGACACAACTGCCGCCCGTGATCCTGATCGCTGGTCCGCAGGTGTTCTTAAGGGAGTACGTGCTCGACCTCTGCCGCGACGCGCTGCGCGGTGCGCGATGCGAATGGCAGTCGTTCCAGATTGCGGCGCCCGGCGATTTCGCACCGGTGGTGGAAGCGATGGCGGCGCCCGGCCTGTTCGCTCCTGCCACGATCGCGAGCTGCCGCATTGTGCGCGCTCGCAGCGGCGGAGATGACGAGGGCGACGGCGCGGAGCCCCGTACGCCGCGCGCCGCCGACGATTCCGCGCTGGCGCGCGCCATCGAACTGGCGCGCAACCCTTCTCATCTGATCCTGCTGTATGAACGCGACAGCGCGCCGGCCAGGGTGCAGCGCCTGGTCGACAAGGCGGGCGTGAGCGTGGTCTGCAGCAAACCCTTCGACAGTCAATTACCTCAGTTCGCCAATCTGTTCGCCCGTCGTCTCGGAGTGAAGATCAGCTACGCCGCCGCCGAAACGCTCAGCGAAAGATACGGCAGCAATCTGGCCGCGATGCACAACGCGCTGGTGCTGGCGGCGCTCACGCCACATCAGAACGTGGACGATTTCCTGCGCTCGGGCGCCGGCAGATCGGACCTCGGTGCCGAGCTGTTCCAGATTTCCGAAAGCCTCAGCGCAGACCTGCCGCTGATGCCGTTTGCGATGATCGACCGCGCCATCGCCATTGGACGCGATCCCACCGAACTGCTCTCGGTCGAAATTATCCCGTCGCTGCGCCGGCTGTTGCTCGCCGCCGCGCTCAGCGCGCAGGGGCAGGGGCCAGCGGAAATCGCGATGGAGATCGGGATGTCGCCGCGCAGCCCCAGAGTGACGGCCACCACCAACGCCGCCCGCCGCTATGGCTTGCAGCGCCTGACTCGGACTTATCGCGAAGCGATCGAACTGGATGCCAGCTTCAAGAACGGAACGGTAAAGGAACGCGAACAGGCACTCTCGGCGCTGCTCGCTCCGCTCCTGCTCCAGGAACGGGGACGGACGAATTAGTGTGAAATTCGAGCAAGGCTTATATGCGCGTCAGTCGAGCTGCAAAATGTTCATCAGGGTAAGTAGCGCGGACCGCAGCTTTTAATTGAAAGCTCCGCCCGTTTTTCCGCAGCTGCTGGCGCATCGTTTGCTTCGATCGTCACGGCTTTGATGCCTCGGGGCCCCGGCCATCGCAGCTCGATTCGCCGCCGAGGCTCTGTCACAATCAGCGCAGCCCGATGCAAGAGTCGCAGCGCGCAGCACCCGAAATCCCCCTTGATGTTGGAGGTCAGAGTCGTCCGCCAGGCAGCGGGCTCGGAGCTTTTCGCGCGCTGCGCCATCGCAATTTCCGCCTGTTCTTCTTCGGCCAGCTCACCTCGCTGGTCGGGACCTGGATGCAGATAGTGGCGCAGGGATGGCTGGTGCTGCGGCTGAGCAATTCAGCGTTCAAACTCGGCCTGGTCGCGTTCTCCAGTTATCTTCCATTGCTGCTTTTGACGGTCTTTGCCGGTGTGGTGGTCGATCACATGGACCGCCGCCGTTTGATCGTGATCACGCAGACCTGCCTGATGTGTTCGGCGTTCGTGCTGGCCGCGCTGACCTGGGCCAAAGTCGTGCGCGTCGAGCAGATCATAATTCTGGCCGCCTTCAACGGCCTGGTGAACGCGTTTGATTTGCCCGGACGGCAGACCTTCCTGGTCGAGATGGTCGGCGGCAGCCGCGAGGACCTGCCCAACGCGATCGCGCTCAACTCGATGACCTTTAACGGCGCGCGCTCGATCGGTCCGGCGATCGCCGGTCTGGTTTTGATGGTGGTCGGCGAAGCTGGATGCTTTTTCCTCAACGGCGTCAGCTACCTGGCGGTGATCTGGAGCCTGCTCGAAATGGAGCTGCCGGCGCGCCAATCACAGCGCTTCGGCCTGACCATGTTCAAGCGGGTGCGCGAGGGCTTTGCCTACGCATGGCACCATCCCGCCACCCTCAACCTGCTGGTCGCGGTCGCCCTGATAATGGGGCTGGGCCTGCAGTACTCGGTTCTGGTGCCGGTCTTCGCGCGCAATATTCTGCACGGTCAGGCCCGAACTTATGGTTTCCTGATGGCGGCGCAGGGCGCGGGTGCGGTATGCGGCGCGGTCGTGCTCAGTTCGCGCTCTCATGGTCTGGCACGGATTCGCCAGCATCTGATCGCCGGCGCCTGCGTGCTGGGATCGGCGATCGTTGTGTTCGGCATGTCGCGATCGCTGCCGTTGTCGATCGCCGCGCAGATGCTGGTGGGGGCGGGGATGATCAATTATGTCGCCTCGACCAACACGTTGATTCAATTGTTCGTCAGTGATGAATTGCGCGGGCGCGTTATGAGTCTGTACACCATGTCGCTGATGGGCCTCGCGCCCCTGGGCAGCCTGGAAGCCGGTTTTATCGGCCAGCATCTCAGTCCCGAAGTTGCCGTGCTGATAGCAGGAGCTATAGTGCTGGCGTCCGCCGCTTTCCTCATCTCCCGGTTAAACGTTCTGGCTTGCGCGAAGGTAGCCCATTGATGGTAACGGCGTTATGATGGCGGGCGCAAAAGGCAGGTGTCATTTGATGGTCAAATTCGAAGACCTGGACCTGGATCAGATTGTCGAGCAGGTGCGCAGCGGCGCGGAACTGGAGCGCGAAACCGCCAGGGCGATTCTGAACTGCCCCGACGAACGTTTGCCCGATCTTCTATCCGCGACGCTTAAAGTGCGCGAGGACCGCTTCGGCCGGCGCGTCAAGCTTTGCATGCTGCGCAACGCCCGCAGCGGCATCTGCCCGGAGGATTGCGGCTACTGCTCGCAGTCAAGGGTTTCCAGGGCCGACATCCCGGTTTACAAAATCCAAAGCGTCGCTGACCTGGTCGAGGGCGCCGATCGCGCCGCACAGGCGGGGGCGCGCCGCTACTGTATGGTGACCAGCGGACGCGGTCCCGACGCCCGCGATGTCGAACATTTTGGCGAGACCTGCGAACGCATCCGCCAGCGGTTTCCGGAGCTGGAAATCTGCCTGTCGCTGGGGCTGATGCAACGCGCTCAGGCGCAGACCCTCAAAACCGCTGGCGCCGGATGGGTGAATCACAATCTGAACACCAGCCGGCGCTTTTATCCAAACATCTGCACCACGCATACGTGGGACGACCGCGTGCGCACGATCGAAAACGTGCGGGCGGCGGGCCTGTCCACCTGCTCGGGCGGAATCGTGGGGATGGGCGAGAGCGATGACGACCTGCTCGACCTCGCCTACGCGACCCGGCGCCTGAGAATTGATTCGGTGCCGGTCAATTTCCTCAATTCGATCGCGGGAACTCCGCTGCAAGCTCAGCACAACCTGACGCCGGCCAAATGCCTTAAGGCGTTGTGTCTGTTCCGTTTGCTTAATCCGCAAAGCGAGGTGCGCGCGGCGGGCGGACGCGAACTCAATCTGGGCGAACTCCAGGGCTATTCGCTGTACGCGGCAAATTCGATTTTTGTCGATGGCTATCTGACCACTCCCGGCCTCGCCGCCGCCGCGACCCGCGAGATGATCGCGCGCATGGGGTTCGAAGTCGAAGAGCAGGATTAATCGCGGCGCGGCGATTGCGCCCGGCTGAATAAGCGATGGCGAACTCCGCTGACGACGCTGCCAGGGCCTTGCGCCAGATACCGCCGGTTGACGAGTGTGTCCGGGCCCTGCCCCCGCAGGCACTGGAAAAATACAATCGCAATTACCTCGCCTCGATCGTGCGCAAGATTCAGGATCGGATGCGCGCTGCGATCGCCTCAGGACAAGCGCCGCCCTCCAGCCGCGAGGCATTGCTCCACGAAATCGCGCGCCAGGTCGAGGAACGGATTGCGGCTGGCGAGTTTTCCTGGCGCCCCGTCATCAACGCCACCGGGGTGGTGATTCACACCAACCTGGGCCGCGCGATGCTGGCGCAAGCGGCGGTGGACGCGATAAGTGTGGCCGCGCGTTCGCCGATCACGCTGGAATACGATCTCGAGACCGGCGCGCGCGGCGACCGCGATCGGATGGTCGAGGCGGACCTGTGCTCGCTCACCGGCGCGCAGGCCGCGACCATCGTCAACAATAACGCCGCTGCCGTGCTGCTTGCGCTCAATACGCTGGCCGAGGGGCGCGAAGTAATCGTGTCGCGCGGCGAACTGATCGAGATCGGCGCATCCTTCCGCATCCCCGACGTGATGCGCAAAAGCGGCGCCCTCCTGCGCGAGGTCGGAACCACCAATCGCACCCATCTCGACGACTATGCCCAGGCAATCGGCCCGCAAACCGCCCTGCTGCTCAAGGTGCATCCCTCGAACTATCGGATTGTAGGATTTACCGCTTCAGTCACGATCGACGAACTCTGCCGCCTGGCCGCCGACCGCGGCCTCGAAGTGATGGAAGACCTCGGTTCGGGCGCGCTGGCCGATCTGCGCCGCTTCGGTCTGCATCAGGAACCGATGGTCCGCGATCGAATCGCGGCGGGCGCCGGCGTGGTAACCTTTTCGGGCGACAAGCTGCTGGGCGGCCCACAGGCAGGTGTAATCGTGGGGCGGCGCGAACTGATCAACCGCATCAGAAGCAATCCGCTCAAACGGGCATTGCGCTGCGACAAGCTGACGCTGGCGGGGCTGTCGGCCACGTTGGGGATTTATCTGCGTGCCGCCGACCTGGTGCGCAGCCTTCCCGTGTTGCGCCTGCTGACGCGCACGCCCAACGAATTGGAAATTGTCGCCAATCGCGCGCGCGAACTGCTGGCGCAGCGGCTGGGTCAGGCTTTTTCGATTGCTGTGGCCGGTTCGGTGTCCGAGATTGGCTCGGGCACGATGCCGGGTGAGGGAATCGAGACCCGCGTGCTCCGCATCACCCATCCCGCTCACTCCGCCGACGCCATCGCCGCAATGTTTCGCCGCGCCGATCCGGCCATAATCGGCAGAATAAGCGAAGGCGCGTTTACCCTGGACATGCGCACGATCGAGGATCCGGCGGCGTTGGCGGCATCGTTTCCATCAATCAGTTCCTGATTTCGATTCGCACTTGAGGCCGCGAATTTCGAAATTTGCTTGCAGTGGATGGTTTTCCGCGATTAGTTGAAAGAATTATCGCGTTGGAGGAGAAAGATGCCGGAGAACACTTACAAGATCGTCGACGTGGTCGGGGTTTCCGAAGACAGCGTTCAGCAGGCGGTGCGCAACGCGCTGAAAAAGGCTTCACAGACACTACGCAACATTGATTGGTTTGAAGTAACCGAGATTCGCGGATCGGTAAAAAACAACTCCGAGCCGATTTTCCAGGTCAGTGTCAAGATCGGGTTCCGGCTGGAGGGGCAAGGCGTCTGAAACATCAACCGCAGCGGGCTAAAGAGCCGTCCCTCAAGGCGAGGTCTGGATACCAGGTCCTCCGGATCTCGCCTTGGTTTTCCGCCACCGCGCAAAGTTGCTTCGAAGCATAAACCTTCACCCCCGGGGCCTTTCAACGGCAAGGATCTGCCAGGGACAGTGTGGGAGAAGGAGTTGATTTTCTCACATTTCGGACGATATCGCTGGTTTCGCATCGAACCTCGGGCAGCGGCGATTTCCCCAAGGCACTTTTGCGCCGGGCGCGCGCTGATTATGCTGGACAGCGTGCGAACACGCTGGTTCTCATTTCGAATTGGGTTCGCCCTGCTGCCGGTAGCCTGCACGGTTTGTATCCTGCGGTCTTTTAACGGCACCAGGGAGGTAAACTGAGTCAGACGCGATGCGTCCAACAGATCGGGGGAACCGGGAGAAGACCCATGAAGCGCTGTCCTCAATGCTCGATTACTTATCCTGATTCGGAGCGGTTCTGTTCGAATGATGGTGCGCAACTGGTGCCGGCCGAGCCCGCGGGGCATCCGACGGTTGCCGCTCCTGCGCCTTCCAACGAGCCTCGGGTGGAATGCTCCGTATGCGGAGGCAAAGCGCTGCCCGGCGAAGAGCTTTGCCCGTTCTGCGGCGCCCGGCTCAACGCTCCCGAGGCGCCGGCGCAGCCTTCCTTCACCATTCCCCGGCAGACGGTCTTGACGCCGCCGCCCAGCGGCAGCCAGAGCTTTGCCGACGAACCGGTGCCGATTCCCGAACAATCCGGGTCGCGCTGGTTCTCCGGATTCGCGATCTACCTGGCGGCCGCGATAATCGCATTGGGTGCGGGCGCCTGGTTTGCGCTTCATCTGAGCCACAATGCCCACGTATCGGCCTCCGCGCCCTCGGTTGCCGGGCCTGCTCCTTCGCCCGCGGTTAGCGGTCCGATCGCGGCCCTGGCGGTTCATCAGCCCGTGGAGGTAACCGGAGAATCATCCTCGGACCCGGCGCGCAACTCCGAGGCCGCAACCAAGGTATTCAACGACAATGCCGCCAGCGTGCTCGACACTTACAAAAAGGCACTGGCAAGCAACAGCGATTTAACCGACGGTGTGCTTGCCTCGCTGACCGTCAACCCGGCCGGCGACGTGGTGGCAGGCTCAGTCAAGGTTTCCACCTCGCCCAATCCCGCGCTGGACGCTGAATTGGTCAAGACCATGATGGGATGGCACTTCACGCCGTTCAGCGGCAGTTCAGTCGAGGTCAGCTATCCGGTGGTAATGGTGCCCAAGGCCGCGGACAGAGCTTCAGTGGAATCGGCGCTGGCGGACAAAATCGCGGCCATGGGCACTGGCGAGGCTCCTGAGTATGCCAGCGCGCCTGCAGTTCCACCGGCACCGCCTGCAGCGCCAAGCGCCGCGGCCGCCTCGAGTCCGCCGACCTCGCTGGCCGCGCGCGAGCCGATCACGCCGCCCGCGATAGCGCCCGAAGCCGCGCCGGAGCGGCCGCGTCGGCGCCATCGCAGGGCATACACGGCACCACCGCCGCCCAGGGTCAGCCTGCTCACCCGCGTGGAGGAACGCTTGCGCAGCGACCGTAGACTGGGACGCGTCAAGGCCTACACGAACGGCGGCGGGGTGGTCACACTTTACGGCAAGGTATTCGACGACAAAGACCGGCGGCTGGCGGTTGCAACCGCTAAAAGTGTCGACGGGGTCACGGACGTTATCGACACGCTTCAGACCGACACTGCGTCATGGGCGCGGCAGGAAGCCGCGATCGCCGCTCAACTGCAAAGCGCCGGCCTCAACCAGGTGAAAGTCAAGGTAATCGGGCACGACGCTTACCTGAGCGGTCAGGTCAGCACCGAGGCGCAAAAGGAGCACGCGGTTACGGTAGCCGAAGGTGCGGCTCCCGTGCGCGTGAGGACCAATCTGATTCGAGTGGTGCCCGCCGGAGTCTTCAGCAGTTTCTAAATCAACAATCAGTGGTCAGAGTAAATGCAAGCGGCAACGCGTTGTTGAGGCCTGTCCCGTTGCGCTGTCGGCAGCGAAGAAAAAGTTACTAACCGCATACTTAACCTGTTGACAAGTCGCCGGTGCGGCGCTTAGATGGCCATCATTAAGCAGGCCGCGTGGTGGTTGGCAGCGTCCAGGAGGAAATAATGGCTGACGAACCCAAATCGGTTAAAGAGGCATTCGATCGGATGCCCAGTGTTTTCAACAAGGAAGCAGCCAAGGGGTTGGACGCGGTTTATCAGTTCGATCTGTCCGGCGACGGCGGGGGCAAATGGTACGTCACGGTCAAGAACGATGCCTGCGACGTGAAAGAAGGCCAGCATCCGTCGCCCAATATCACGATTTCGATGGCGGCTTCGGATTACCTCGACATGGTCACCGGAAAAGCCAACGGTCAGATGCTGTTCATGAGCGGCAAGTTGCGCATCGCGGGTGACCTGGGCCTCGCGCTGCGGATGCAGACTATCTTCCAACAGTAACGCTATCAGCGTAAGATCGGGATACGGGTTAATACCTGAGACGGGTCACGAGCCTTTCCGAGCACACCATCCTCCGGGTCCTTCCAAATCGGGCATAGTATAGAACTCACGTAAAAATTTTTGGTCTTCCAAATCAGAACGGAACAACCCACGCCGAACCCAAGCCGAACCAGATAAACTTATGGTTGGGCGGGTCGGTAAAATTGCCTCAGGAGAAGGGAGCTGCATGAGTTCCCAGGAGACGTCGAATAACACGATGGATACGGAAGCGCCGGAACCAGAGGCGCAAAGCAACGGCGACAGCGATCTGGCCTCCAAGCTTTCCAAAGAGCTCAGTAATTGGCGCCGCAAACGCGGCGGTGGACCCGCGGCCCGTTTCCGGGACGACCGGGCCATCAGCAAACCGCCAACTTCCGAGCCCGCCCGCACGATCAAGGTGCGCGGTCATGAAACGCTGGTGATTCGCAAGTCCAAGCTGGCCGGCAAATCCCGTCCGGATTCGGCCCCGCCTCGCGGATAAGCACACCGGGCCCGGCGCCGGGTGGCTGTCTGCTGATTCCTAGCCAAAATCAGCGCAAGCGCTACGCGTCTGCGCCCCGGGAGCTATTCCCAGCGTATCACTTCGACCGGCAACTGTCTGGAAGCCTGGCGGGCGGGGTAAAGGGCTGCGATGAAGCACAACACCATCGCCGCGCCCGACACCCACGCGAACGAGGCCGGAGAGGCTGACACCGGCAGCGTCGAGATGCCGTAAATCTCGCGCGGCAGATGAATGAAATGGTAATGGGCCAGGGTAAAACATCCGGCCGCGCCCAGCGCCACTCCCGCAATCGTGCCGATGGCGCCGACGATTAGCCCTTTAATTATGAAGATCAGGCGCACCGCGCCGCCCGTGGCGCCCATCGTCATCAGGATTGCGATGTCCTTGCGCTTTTCCATCACGACCATTATCAGCATCGCGACCAGGTTGAAGGCAGCCACCGCGATCAGCAGCATCAGAACCAGGGTGTAAACCGTTTTGAGCATCGCGAAACCAGCCGAAGCGGCCTGGTTGATCTCGATCCAATTGCGCACGCGGTAGGGCGGAAAGGGAAAGATCTTTTCCAGTTCGTGAGTTACGGGCCAGGTGTTATCGAGGTTGCCCAGATGCACTTCGACGCCGTCCACGACGCCGTCGCGTCCAAAAAAGGCCTGGGCGCGGGCCAGATCCATGAAAATCACGGTTTCGTCGATGAACTGGACTCCGGACATGAAAATTGCGCCGACCCGAAACGGCGCGCTGGTGGCTTGGATCTGCCCGCCGGTTACCGAGATTGGCGAAATCAGCCTGACGGCGTCGCCCGGATGAACATGGAGCTTGTCGGCGAGTATGGATCCAATCGCCAGCGCGCTGAGCGTGGTTGAAGCCGTGCCCGGAATCAGACTGGCGATACTCCCCTGCTCCAGGTATCGCCGCAGATCGGTAACCGCGGCGGGGTTTTGCGGATCGATCCCGCGCACCACGACGCCGCGCGCGGCGCTTTTGGAAGTCAGCATCCCCTGGCCGATTATGAATGGATCGGCGCCGGTGACGCCCGCAAGCTTGCTGGCGGTGGCCTGAACCTCGCGATAGTTGGACATCGCACCGAAGCGCACAATCTGGACCTGCGGCGTGAGGCTCAGGATACGGCTGCGCAGATTGGCTTCGAACCCATTCATCACCGCGATCGTAATGGTCAGAGCCGCCACCCCGATCATCACGCCGATCGCGGTAAACAGCGTGGTAATCGAAATAAACGTCGATTTGCGGCGCGATCGCAGATAGCGCGACGCGATTAACAGTTCATAACGCATCTTCCGGCGGTCTCACTTCGATGCTTTGGGCCTGTCAGGACGATCACAGCAGCCGCTCTAAAGCAGTCTCATGGTCTAACTGCCACGAAAAAATTCACGCCGAGAACACCTCGGGTGCTGCCTGGACGTCTCGCAACGCGGGCTGTTCGGCCATAAGACGCGCGCAGTGCTCGGCGTTTTCTTTGGTGTCGAAGTGCGCCAGGCACGCCAGCACAGAGGGATTGCCAACTTCGCGCATCAGGATGTGCGAGACATACCCGGGCTGCTCCGCGATAACGCCAAGCGTCTCTTGCGGATTTGCCAATTCCTCGGCGCAGTCAAGCATTATCGCGACCGGAGCGGATGCGAAGTTTACTCCCTGCACGCTGTGCACAGGCCCGAATGGTTCGTAGGCGCGTTCGCTGCTGGAGGCCAACAGCGAATGCAGGCGCCGGTTAAGCGGCGAGCGGGCAATCTCGCGCCGCGCTCCCGCCAGTTCGGCGAGGCTGTCCCATTCGGAATAGGCCAGCCAGCGCGCTTCATCCTGAAGGGAATGGTACAGGCGGTTGAGCTTGCAGCCCTTTTTGCGGCGCAGAATCTCCCACAGTTCACGCGTCAGTCGGACACCGTCAGACGACGTAACCTGAAGGCGCTGTAATTCACAGACGGCGTGGGCCTTGCCCGATCCAAATTGCTTGCGGGGTGAAATAGCCAGGACTCCTTTTTCGATCGTTTCGAGGCCGCGGCCTCATCCACAATCATAGTCCTGCGCCATCCCCGGCAACATAGACCTATATCAGTACGCCATCCTTGCGCAGTTGCGCGATTTGCTCGTCGTCCAGGCCAAGCATCTGCTGGAGAATCTCATCCGTATGCTGACCCAGCAAGGGCGCCGGACTGCGCAACTGACCGGGGGTCGCGCTCAGCTTGTGCTGCAGGCCCATGTAGGGCGCCGGTCCCATCTCCGGATGCTCGAGCCAATGCCAGAACCCGAATGATTCGAGGTTTTCGTCCTGATGGAGATCCAGGCAGCTCTGGACCGGGTAGGCGGCCACGCCTTTTTCCTGCAATCGGCTGGTGAGGTCCCAGGCGTCCCGCTCACGCACGTGAGCGGACAGGAAGGTGTCCAGCACCTGGGAATTTTGCAGCCTCCCCAGCATCGTGGCGAAGCGCTCGTCGCAAGCCGGGTTGCCCAGCACATCGAGCAGCCCCTGCCATTGCGCGTCGTTGGCGACAGCGATCGAAATCCAGCGTTCGGCACCGCCCTCGTCGCGGCATTGATAGGCGCCATGCGGAGCATAACGCTCGCTGCGGTTGCCCTGGGGCTGGAGCACGCGCCCGGTGGCAAAATAGTCGATCAGCGCCGGCGCCAGGAAATGCAGCGAGGCCTCGAACTGTGAGACGTCGATGTACTGTCCGCGTCCGGTGCGGCGGCGGTAATCCAGCGCGGCCACTAAAACGGCGGCGGCCAGCCTCGGCGTGATGTAATCGGTGTAGGCGCCGTAAGGCGGAGCCGGATCATCCAGCGGGTCGTATCCCGAGATGTAGTAAAAGCCGGATAGCGCCGCCATCAACTGGCCAAACCCCGGCATCATCGCCTGCGGCCCGGTCTGACCCTGAAGGCAGGAGGAAAGCATGATGAGGTCGGGTTTGACGCGGCGCAACTGTTCGTAGTCCATCTGCCACCCACGCATCACCTTGGGCGTGAAGTTTTCGACCACGATATCGGCCCACGGCACCAGCCGCATCGCCAGTTCGCGCGCCTTGGGATGGCCAAGGTTGAGCGTGATGCTGCGCTTGGAAGTGTTGTAGTCGGCAAAGAACTGGCTGCGATTTACCCCAAATTTGCCGTCGGCGTAGGGCGGCGCCGCCCGCAGCACGTCGATGTGCGTGGCGGACTCGATTTTGATTACGTTGGCGCCGTTGTCGGCGAGATATTTGGTCGTGATTGGACCAACCGCCACCCAGGTGAAATCCAGGACGTTGATCCCCTCAAGCGCAAAAGGTGCCATTCACGCCGCTCCCCGCATCAGATTGCATCGAATCAGATTGCATCGATCGCGCGCAGCCTCGAGAGGTCGCTGGCGCTCAGCCCGAGCAACCCGCCGTAGATTTCGGCGTTGTGCTGGCCAAGCTTGGGCGCCGGTTGGGGCGCCGCCAGCGGAGTCGCCGAGAGCACCGCGAACGGACCAGGCATCGTCAGAGTCCGCCCGCCGCCGAGGTCGTGGCGCACGGGCCGAAAAAAGCCGCGCGCCTTGAGTTGTTCGTCATCGGCGATCTCGGCGACCGTGTTGACCGGCGAAAGCAGGATTCTTCGCTTCAAACCCTCGGCGTAAATTTCGCGCTTGGTCATGGTCAGCAGGAACTGCTGAACGCGGTCTTCGAGGTCATGAACCTGCTCGATTTCTTGATCGCTGGCCGGACTGATTACTCCGGGCGCCCAAACCGACCACTTCTGTCTTTTCATCCAGTCCGCCGCAAAGCCCTTCTCCGCCATCCAATCAACCATTGCCTTGAGCGAAGCGGCGGCGGCGCCCCCGGTAAGCAGAGTCGAGATATGGCCGTCGGCGCAGCGAAACACCATCTTGCGCCGCAGCCGCAGCGCGCCGGAAAAGACGCCGCTGCGCTTCATCGATCCGCCGTGGAGGATCGGAAATGCCTGCGCGTTCATCAGGGTCCAGACAACACAGGCCTGCATATCGACCACCACGTGTTGCCCTTGTCCGCTGCTTTGGCGCGGGTAATGGGCGATCAGCGAACCGGCGGCAGCCTCGGCGCCGGCGTGCAGTCCCGCCTGGGGCGCGCTTATCTGAAGCGGCGGACGGCCCTCTTCGCCCATGAGGTACATATTACCGCCCGCGGCCCAGACGGTGATGTCCGCCGCCGCATAATGTTTGCCCGGCCCGCTGTCACCAAAGGGCATGATCGACGTATAGATGAGCCGCGGATTGGTCTTGATGAGCGAATCAAATCCCAGGTCCAGCGAATCCAGATATCCCACCGGATAGGATTGGACCACGAAATCCGACTTGCGCGCCAACTCGGTCAGCAGCCGGCGCCCGTCCGCGCATTCGAGATTGAGGGTTATGGATTTTTTGCCGGCCTGGTAAGCGAGAAAGTAAAGCGATGTGTCCGGACCGGGCTGATCGTCCAGAAACGGCGCAATGCGCCGCGTCGAGCATCCGGGCGGCGGCTCGACCTTGATTACCTCCGCGCCCATATCGGCGAATATCTTTCCACAGATAGCGCCCTTGTCGTCGGTGAGATCGAGCATCCGCAGTCCTTTGAGCAGTTCACACGTCATCGCGGCCGGCCTGCAAGTTGATTGTCAGCGCGGGTTAAAGCCGCTGGGCACGAGCCGCTCCGATAGCGGTGGCATAGGCGGCATGTTGCGGGATGATGAAGCCGCGGTTGAACATCGGCTCCATATGAGAGAAGCGGCGGGCGAACTGGATGGTACGGGTCAACTTGCCGGTCAGTACGATGTCCTTCTGTCCGCAGGCGCGCGCACTGCTCAGGCTCAGCACCATCACCACCTCGGCGATCATGTTGATGATCGCCAACGCCTTGTCTTCGGGGGCGGGGTCGCTGCCGACCTTGCCGAAATTGGAAGCGGTGCTGGCGGGCGGCAGGTCGCCCAGGGGACCGCCCGCGATATCGCCCACCGTCAGATTGATTCGCGAAAGGTCGCCCCGCACGGCCATCGCCTCGAGCGTGTCGATTCTGGAGACACCCAGCAGATGGCGGGCCAGTCCGAGCAGGGTGCCCCCGCCTACGCCGGTACCCCCGACGTGTTCGATCTTACCGCCGCGCACCGACACGATCGCGGTGCCGGTACCGAGCGAGACCACGAGGGCGGACTCCCTGCCGGCCAGGGTGCTGCCGCCGACACCGATTGCGGTGAACTCGTCCACTTTGATTACCGGCCGTCCCAACAACGAGTCCGGCAGCCCGCGGGCACCGGCCCCGGTGGCGGCGACGCTGGTGATCTGGTCAAGGCGCAGCCCGCATTGGCTGACCAGTTTGCCCAACGCGCCGGCGGCGGCCGCCACAGGATCGGTCAGTTCGATTGTGACCATCCGCAAGCCCGCGCCGTCAAGCAGCACGGCGTCGGTGGTCGATCCGCCAATATCAATTCCGGCGATCACGGCAGTAACGTTTTCCGGCCACGGTAAACCAACCGCGGCCCATTGTGCAAACACCGCGCAAACAGCCTATTTCCGCGGATTGCGCTTGCGGCTATTTTGCTGTTGATGAGAGTACTCGCCGACTTCATGATCGTCATCGGCGCGATGCTGCTGACCGGTACGATCAGTATAATAATCATCGCCGTGGGACATGTTACACCACAGGAAGAGGCCATGCTGGTGGTCATCGTGATGGCGGCGATGATCGGCGCTGCGCTGTTCACCGCGGGAATCCTGGTCCATCTGCGGATGTCACAGCGGCGGCTGACCGGGAAGATTTAAGTCGTTGCAAAGCCGAGGACACAGATGAGTCAGCCGCCGGTCCGCGTTAACCATCACGTTCAGCATCGGTATCCGCTGGGCATTCGGTTCTGCGCCTTGTGCGGGGGCCAACTGGAAGAGCGGATCCTGCTGCCCGATGGACGCAAGCATAAAGTCTGCTCGCAATGCGGTTTCGTGCATTTTCTGGGACCAAAGCTGGTCGCGGGCTGCCTGGTGATCGACCAGGGCAGGGTTTTGCTGCTGCGCCGCGGCATCGAGCCGGAAGTGGGAAAATGGACCTTTCCGGGCGGCTTTGTGGATTTCGGTGAGACGCCGCCGCAAGCCGCCATCAGGGAAACGCTGGAGGAAGTCGGGATGCGGGTGCGGATCGATCGCCATCTGGGCCTGTACGCGGACCCGGCCAATCCGCACGCCGCGGTTGCGGTCTATCTGGCGTCACCCGGCCAGGAAGCACCGGGCATTTCGGAAGAAGCCATCGAGGTTCGCTTTTTCGCGGCCAGCGAGATTCCGTGGGACGAGATCGCCTTTGGCACGACGCGAGAAGCCCTGCGCGACTGGCTGGCCGTGGTCAAGTAGCCACGGCCCGATTCAGTCCGCTTCAACCTTCGCAAACCTCTCGTTTATTGATTGGCCTGCCAACCCCAAAACGTCGAGACCTTCGACATTTTGGTGGGGCGGCTTACTTACTGCCTGTTAATAACGGCTGGATTATCGTGCGGGAAAACGTTGATTGAAATGGCACGCAAATGGCTTCTTTGGACGATGCCTACCCATGAAGGGCCGGCGAAACAGAAGGAGACCAGTTAATGAAACGCACCCTTGCAGCTTTGGCCGCGGCCGCTTTGCTTGCCTCGGTGGCAACGCCGATTCTGGCTGCGGACAGCCAATCCGCTTCCAGCGGCACCGCTGCAACCACCACTTCGGCGCCCGCTACGGGCGGTGAGACCGGTTCCAAACCAACGACCCCGCAAAAACAAGCCAAGGTCACGCCCCATCGCCATCGTCACAGCAGGCATCGCACGCTGCGCCATGCGCGGAGCACGGACAAAGGCGCCGCCGGTTCGTCTGAAAGCACGAATCCTGGGACAGCCACCACCGTTCCCGCGAACAAATGAAGCGCGCTCGGCGCCGGTTTTGACCCGCCAGTAATGCGCCCCCGCCGGCAAAACCATTCCCCCTCCGGCGGGGGCGAAAAATTTTATTCGTTGCGTGGTTTTATTGATGTGTCGCGCGGTAGCGCTTTCTTGTAGGCAAAATTTCCTGCTACCATTCAAGCAGCTTTGGCTGAGTTCAGGCCGGAGCTTGATGTGTCGAAAAGCTGGTTTTTCCATTCGCTGGTTTTGGTAGCGATTTCGGTTCTGCTGACGGGACCGCCTTCACTTTGGGCAAGCACGGGCGGCGAGAAGTCCGCCGACAATTCGATCGACAACAGCGACGAAGTCTGCGATCCCATCGCCGACTATTTCCTTGGAATGGAGGACTATCCCGAAGCGATCAGACGCCATCTGATGGTGATCAGCCGCGATCCGAACAATGCGCTGGCGCATTACCATCTGGGGTTCGCTTACGGGATGATTGGACGTCACGATCAGGAACTCCGACAATATCGCGACGCGATCGAATTGGGTCTGAGCGACTGGGAACTGTTTCTCAATTTGGGTCTGCTCTACCTTGAAGGCCAGCGTCTGGAGGCAGCCACCGATGTTCTGCGGTTAGCCACGCTGTTGGGACCGGACCGGCCCGAGACTCATTTCAACTTGGGATTGGTTTACGAACGGCGCGGGATGCTGATGCCGGCCGAGCAGGAAATCCTGCTCTCCTTGCGCCTGGACGGCGATCAACCCGACGCGCTCAATACGCTTGGAGTGATCTATGCCGAGGAAGGCCAATACTCGCGCGCGCGCGAGGAATGGAACGAACTGTTGCGCACGCGGCCCACTTATCAGCCCGCGCGGGCCAATCTGACGATTCTGGATGAAGCCGAGCGGGGAAAGGTGAGTGCGAGTTTTGCCCACCCGCGCTGAACGGGCGCGGCAGCGGGCCGGGGCTCAAAATGGATTGGATGTGGGCAATGATGCGGTTTACGGTTGCAAAGCCTGCATCAAAGATGGTTAGGTTGCTCAGTTTCTCCCTCCTGCGGGAGGGACCAGAATGAGGAAGCAGGCCGCGGCAAGGCGTTGGTCCGCAGTCTGCCAGGAGGCGGGCAAGTGAGGCGGAGGATTTTCTGGTCGACCTTAATCGCAAGCCTGATCGTAGCCGCAATGGCAGCGGATCGGGCCTGGGCTTCGCGCGGACACCCATACCATCATTACTATCACCATCGCCATCACGGTGTCGTGGTGGGCGGGCCATCGGCTCCGGCTATGCGCGGAGCCCTGGTCGAGGATGCGGACACTGGCCGCGTGCTTTACGCTTACCATGCCGACATGCCGTGGCCGCCGGCCTCGATGGCCAAGATGATGCTGCTGCTGGTGGCAGAGGACCAACTGCGTGCAGGACGGGTCCATCTGACCGATCCGGTGGTGGTTTCGGCGACGGCGGCGCATACCGGTGGAACGCGGTTGGGATTGCACACGGGCGATGTTTATCCATTGGGCGAGTTGATGAAGGCCGCCCTGGTCAAGTCGGCCAATGACGCCGCGGTGGCGGTGGCCGAAAAGGTCGGCGGCTCAATTCCCGGATGCGTGGCGCTGATGAATCAGAAGGCGCGCAGCCTGGATTTGCGCGAGACCCATTACAACACCGTCGATGGTCTTCCGCCCACCGCGGGCCATGATGTGGACGTAACCGACGCATACGACCTGGCGACCATCGGCCGGGCGCTTATTCACACCACCAACCTGTTGCAATGGTCCAGCCAGGAGGAATGTCCTTTCGACAATGGTTTGAGGATGCTGCATAACACCAACCATCTGATCGGCCATTTCGACGGCTGCGACGGGATCAAGACCGGCTTCACCTATCACGCCGGATTCAATCTGACCGCAACTGCCAAGCGCGGCGACTTGCGCCTGATCGCGGTCGTGCTGGGAGCGCCGTCCAATCCCGGCCGGTTTCGCGAGGCCGCGCGGCTGCTGGACTGGGGCTTTGACAACTTCACGGCGGTGACTTTGGCGCGAAGAGGAAGCACTCTGCCGGTCCGCGTGCAAATCGCCTCCGGCGCCGTAATCCAGCCGGTGGCGGCCGAGGACGTCAAGGTGGTGGTGCCCAAGCGGGATGTCTCCGAAGTCAAGATGGAGTACGATATCCCGGCGGCATTTAACGGACCCCTGCTGATGGGCAGCCCGGTCGGGCTGATCAACGTGCTGGCCGGCACCCAGGTGGTAGGCCGGGTCGCAGCTATCAGCCCGGTTTCGGTGGGCAGCGCCAGCCAATTGCTGGGCACCAGCGTGATCCATGATAACAGCGCGGTCGAGCAGGGCACGGCGGCAAATGCCGTAAATACAGCCGAGTGAGGAAATACGATGACAGAGGCTTCGCGCCAGCGTAACCGGCGCAATCGGCGCCTGGCGAAAAAGCGCCGCTCAAATCCGATTCAGGTCAGGGCTCGCAAGCGGCGGCTGCGCCGTACCCGGGCGCGCGCATGACCGCGCTTGCCACCCGCCTTCTCCGACCGCGCCCGCAACTTGCTGAGGAATAGTCCAGTGGCGGGCGCGGCGGTTATCGCGGTAATTCCGGCGCGTTACGGTTCCACCCGTCTGCCAGCCAAAGCGCTACGCGAAATCGATGGTGTTCCGATGGTGGTGCGGGTATGGCGAAATGTCAGCCGCGCCAGGGCAATCGCCCGCGTAATCGTGGCCACCGACGACGAACGGATTGCATCAGTGGTTAGGGAGGCGGGAGGCGAGGCGATGCTCACCTCCGAGCGCCATCCCAGCGGCACCGATCGGGTGGCCGAAGTTGCCAGCCGTGTGCGCGCCGCGATTTATGTCAATGTCCAGGGCGACCTCCCCTTTATCGCCCCCGCCGATCTCGAAGCGCTGGTTGCGCCGATGATTTCCGACCGCCGCCTCGTGATGGCGACGCTGGCAACGCCGATCAGGGACGACCATGAATGGGCCAACCCGAATGTGGTAAAAGTGGTGTGCGATGCGCGCGGCAACGCGCTTTACTTCTCCCGCTCCTCCATACCGTTTGCCCGCGCCGGCGGCCGTCCCTCCCGGGCGTTGCGGCATATCGGGGTGTACGCTTACCGGCGCGCCTTCCTTCTGCGCTTCGCATCGATGGCACCGGGGGTGCTTGAACAGATAGAGATGCTTGAACAGTTGCGTGCGCTGGAAAATGGATATTCAATCCGGGTCGCGAATTCCGTGGCGCCTTCGCTCGAAGTGGACACCGCGGAGGATTTGACCACGGCTGAGAACTTTGCGCGTCAGACGTTGAGCGGGGAGGTCAGACGTGGATAAACAGAGCAAAACCAAATTCATCTTCGTCACCGGCGGCGTCGTCTCTTCGCTGGGCAAGGGACTGGCCGCGGCGTCCCTGGGCGCGTTGCTCGAAGCGCGCGGGCTGAAGATCACCTTCCTCAAGATGGACCCGTATATCAATGTCGATCCGGGGACCATGAGCCCGCTGCAGCATGGCGAAGTGTTCGTCACCGACGACGGCGCCGAGACTGATCTCGACCTGGGCCATTACGAGCGCTTCGTCCAAACCAAGATGAGCCGGCGCAACAACTGCACCACCGGCCAGATCTACGACACCGTCATCCAGAAGGAGCGCCACGGGGACTATCTGGGCGGCACCGTTCAGGTCATCCCGCACATAACCGACGAGATCAAACGGCGCATCAACGAAGCCGCCAACGAATCGGACATCATTATCGTGGAAATCGGCGGCACGGTTGGCGATATCGAGAGCCTGCCGTTTCTGGAAGCGATCCGCCAGTTCCGCTGGGATCGCGGACGCGACAACGTGCTCTACATCCATTTGACGCTGGTACCCTACATTCCGGCGGCGGGTGAACTGAAAACCAAGCCTACGCAGCACAGCGTCAAGGAACTGACCGGGGTCGGCATCCAACCCGATATCCTGCTCTGCCGCAGCGATCGAGCGATCGAAAAGAAGGTCAAGGCGAAGATCGCTCATTTCTGCAACGTTGAGGAGGATTGCGTGATCGCGGCTCGCGACGTCGAAACCATTTATGAAGTTCCGCTGGTGTTCCATGAAGAGGGACTGGATCAGCGCGTCGTCGACAAGCTCAACATCTGGACCGGCGCCCCCAACCTGGGCAAATGGCGCCGTATTGTGAAGATCGCGCAGGATCCCAAGCTGGCCGCAACTATCGCGGTGGTCGGCAAATACGTAAACCTCGTCGATTCCTACAAGAGCCTGCACGAGGCGATCGCGCACGGCGCAATCGCCAATGACGCGCGCGTCAGTATCGATTACATCGACGCCGAGGAGCTGGAGAAGGGCGACCCGGCCGCACGCCTCAAACATGCCGACGGAATCATCATCCCGGGCGGTTTCGGCGATCGCGGAATCGAGGGCAAAATCCGCGCGGTGCGCTGCGCGCGCGAGGGTGGGATTCCGATTTTGGGGATCTGCCTGGGCCTGCAGGTAATGGTGATCGAGTTCGCGCGCAACGTGCTCAATTTGAAGCGCGCCAATTCCCGCGAGTTCGATCCCGACACACCCGACCCCGTGATCCACATGATGGAATCACAGCAGGGTGTCACCCAGATGGGCGGAACGATGCGTCTGGGGTCCTATCCCTGCCAGATACGCAACGGTTCGCTGGCGGCCAGACTGTACCGCAAGCTCAGGGTCAGCGAGCGCCATCGCCATCGCTATGAAGTGAACAACGAATATCGCGAGCGGCTGGCCGCCGCCGGTCTGATCGCAACCGGCACGTCGCCCGACGACAGCCTGGTTGAAATCATGGAACTGAAGGGGCACAAATGGTTCCTCGGCTGCCAGTTCCATCCGGAGCTGCGCTCGCGGCCTTTGGATTGTCATCCGTTGTTCCGCGGCCTGATTCAGGCGGCGCTGGCCCGCAAGGTCGCGGTCGCGCCGACCCGGTCCAAAGTCCTTGAACTGAGGTCGGTTCAGTGACGGTAGCTTCATTCAAGGTTGGCGAGGTATGCTTCGGCGGACCGCGCCTGGCTCTGATTGCGGGTCCCTGCGTGATCGAATCGGCCGACGGATGCCTGCGCCACGCCCAGCGGCTGGCGTCGATCACGCGTAAGGCCGGTATACCGCTGGTATTCAAATCGTCCTTCGACAAGGCGAACCGAACCAGCCACACCTCTTATCGCGGTCCCGGGCTGCAAGCCGGCCTGCGTATCCTCGAACGAGTGAAGTCCGAAACCGGATTGCCGGTGCTGACCGATGTGCATGAGACCGCTCAGGTTGGTGCCTGCGCGGAGGTCGTGGACATAATCCAGGTTCCGGCGCTGTTGTCGCGGCAAACCGACCTGGTCCAGGCGGCAGCCGCCAGCGGACGGGCGGTTAATTTGAAGAAGGGACAATTTCTGGCCCCGTGGGACATGCGCGCAGTGGTGCGCAAGGTCGAAGCGGCCGGCAATCACCAGATTCTTGTCACCGAGCGAGGGTTCTCGTTCGGGTACAATAACCTGGTCAGCGATCTGCGCTCCCTGGTGGTAATGCGCGAGTTCGGTTTCCCCGTGGTTTACGACGCGACCCATTCGGTCCAACTGCCGGGCGCGGGAGGCGAGCGCTCCGATGGGCAGCGCCATTTCATCGAGCCTCTGGCGCGGGCTGCGCTGGCCACCGGGATCGACGCGATTTTCATGGAAGTGCATGAAGATCCGGACCGTGCTCTCAGCGACGGGCCCAATTCCTACCCTTTGAACGAGCTGGCCGGATTGCTCGACCGGCTCCGGCGAATCGACGATCTGATGCGCGCTCAGGGCATACCCGGCTGACTTCAATTCACCTGCCGGTTTACCGCTGCATGGGCGGGCTGATAGCCTTGAGCCCATGAGTCCGCGTCAAATTGCCAGGACTTTGGCCGGCGTCGGAATCGCTGCTTTGGTGGTGATTGTGACCGCCGCCGTTTTAATCATTAAAAGCCGCGAGCGCGAACGCGAATTGCTGGCGCTCAGCGTCAAGGTCGACCCCGGGTCATTGCTGCATGCGCACAATTTTCACTGGACCCAGATGAAGGGGGACAAGGAGCAATGGGAGTTGTTCGCCAGCGAAGCCAATTACAGCGACGATCGGACCTCGCTGACGCTCAAGGACAGCAAATTAAATATGGTTCTGGACGACGGCAAACCGCTCTCGGCCAACGCCAAACGGGTGCATCTGAAACTGACCGGCAACAATCACGTTAACTGGGCGCATTTCAGCGGGGGCGTGGTCGTCCATTACGGCGACATCACCATCACCACCCCCAATGGCACTTTTCTGCCCGACCGCGATTTACTCACGGCCACCGGCCCCGTGCAGATTGTCGGCCAGGGATTCAAGGTCGTCGGCGTCGGTTTGAGCGCCCGGCCCAAGGCGCGAATTTTCACGATCGAGCATCAGGTGGTCACGGATTTTACCCAAGGAGCAGTGCATGCAGCGGCAGCCAGGCACTCGTCGTAAGGGCCGGCGCATCGGCCGTTCCGTCGTGGCGGCCCTGTCCGCGGTCGTGGCGGCGGTAGTATCGCCGCCAATCCCAGCCCTGGCGCAATCAACTCCGGCGCAGCACGCCGCCCCGTCGCCGGCTTCCGCGCCCTCTGCGGCTGCGACGCCGCCGGGGGTGACCAGGCGCAGCGCATCCGCCTCGAAGAAGGAAGTTCCCGCGGCGGCAGGAGATGCGCAGACCGGCGCCCAGGGCAGTCCGTTCGGGATGCTCAAGTTTTCGGCCAACAACGGCCCTATCCAGATCAAGGCTGATTCGCTGAGTTTGGATTACAAAAACAACCTGGTCGAGTTCGATGGCGGGGTCCATGCGACACAGAGCGGCACTACCCTGACGAGCAAATCGCTCAAGGTGATTTATGGCGCGAAGTTCGGCGATATCAAGCAGGTGATAGCCTTGGGCGACGTGAAAATGACACAGGGTGGCAGATGGGCGACGGGCCAGCGCGCAGTTATGGACGAACAGAAACATACGGTGGAGATGACCGGTCAGCCGGTTATCCACGATGGTCCGAATTCAGTGGCTGGCAAGAAAATTATAATATATCTTGATAGCGAAAAGAGTTTTGTTGATGAGGCCACTGCCGTGATCTTTCCCAACAACAAAGCGGATCACGAGGCGGAGCAGTAGCACTTTAGGTTACGAAGAATTTTCAGATGCCGCTTGAAGCAAAATTAGGACAGGAACTGCGTCTTCGCCAGCAGTTGGTGATGACGCCCCAACTGCAGCAGGCAATCAAGATCCTGCAATTGGCCGTCCCCGAATTGGAAACGGTCGTCCAGACCGAACTGGAACAGAATCCGATGCTCGAGATGGCGGAGCCGGGAACGGCTGAGGTCAGCCTCGAAAGTCTGACTTCGCCCAACGATGCGGCGGCCAACGGCAACGGCGCCGGTGAGATGCCCGAGGAGAACGGGCTGGCGTCCGAAGTGGAAGTACCGCCGCCGGCGCCCGTGCTCGAGTCGCACGACGCGGCGGTTGAAATTCGCGAAGTCAACACCCTGGAGAAAATCGACTGGCGCGAATATCTGGAGAATTACTCCAACAACTGGCAGGACAATTCCGCCGAACCCGAGGACGACGACCGGCGGCCGGCAGTTGAAAACACGCTGTCGCGCAAAACCTCGCTCGAGGACCATCTGATCTGGCAGCTCCGGCTGTCATCGCTGAACGAAGACGACAAACGCATCGGCGCCACTATCATCTACAACCTCAACGACGACGGTTACCTCGAAACGCCGCTTGACGAATTGGCCGCTCAACTTGAATGCGAGGTGGCGGCGGTTGAAAGGGTTCTGAAGCGGGTCCAGCGGCTCGATCCGCCGGGAGTGGCTGCGCGCGACCTCAAGGAATGTCTGCTGTTGCAATTGGCGAACCTCGGGATGGAAGAATCGCTGGCCGCGCAGATCGTCCGATCCCATCTGAGCTTGCTGGAAAAACGCCGCTACGCTGAGATTGCCAAAGCCACCGGGGTCTCCGTGCAAACCGTGGCCCAGGCCGCCAAGGTCATCTCATTGCTCGAACCCAAACCGGCCCGTGAATACGGCGGCCAGGAAGCCGCCTATATCGTTCCTGACGTAATCATCCACAAAATGGGCGACGAATACGTGGTGGCGCTCAACGAAGACGCGGTGCCGCGCCTGCGCTTGTCAGGTTATTATCAGCGGGTGCTGCATGACGTGGACGCGACGGCCGAGACCAAGGGGTATTTGCAGGAACGGCTGCGCTCGGCGCAATGGCTGGTGAAGTCGATTTATCAGCGCCAGCAAACCATCTATAAAGTGGCAAGCTCGATCGTCAAATTCCAGCGTGAGTTCTTCGATCACGGCATCAGCCACCTGCGTCATCTCGTGCTCAAGGATGTGGCCGACGACATCGGCATGCACGAGTCGACCATCAGCCGGGCCACGGCCAACAAATACGCGCACACCCCGCAGGGAACCTTCGAATTGAAGTTTTTCTTTACTTCAAGCGTCAAGGGCGCGGGCGGCGAGGACGTCAGCGCCGAAACGGTCAAGGAGAAAATCCGCCGGATGGTTGCGGCAGAGGACCGCCGTGACCCGCTTTCCGACCAAGCCCTGGCCGAGCTGCTGCGCCGCGACCAGATTAATATCGCGCGGCGCACGGTGGCTAAGTATCGTCAGGCTTTGGGTATCCTGCCCTCGGCGCGCCGCAAGCTGATTGACCAGGCCGGAGGGACCGATTGATTGGGCGAACCGATTAACCGAACTATGTTGACGGGCTTTGGGCAGGATAATGCTCTAAAAAAGTTTGCGCCCGTTTACCCCGCCATCTTTGCCCCAATCCGCAGCCGCAAGCGGGTTACGAGGTTCGAGGTCCAGGTGCCAGAACAAGCTCACGGAGGTAAACGATGCCAGCAAGAAGCAAATCCAGTGGGGCAGCGGTCAAAAAAGGGAGCCGCAGCGCCGGTCGTCGGGCACGGCGCAAACCGCATGCCGAAGCCCGCATCACCGTCACCTTTCGTCATGTGTCGCCCACTCCGGCACTGGCGCAATATGCCGAGCGCAAGTTGGGCAGAATTGCCAAATTTCTCAAGCGCGAGACTGAAGCACACGTTATCTTAAGTGTCGACAAATATCGTCACATGGGCGAGGTTACGGTCAAGTCGGGGCGCTTTGTGATGACGGCACAGGAGGAAGATAAGGATCTTTATTCGGTTATTGACCTGCTCGCTGCCAAGGTTCAGCGTCAGGTCAAAAAACACGTGGAGAAGCTGGAAGCGCGCAAGGTAAGGTCCCCCTCTGCCGCTGAGATCCTGAGCGAACCGGAGGAGACCGTCGCCGGCGCGCAGTCAAACGAGTCCACTTCGGGCAATCAGTAGCGCTAACCACTGCCCTGACTTATCCCTGGGAACTCGCTTCAGGCCGGCGACGGCGTAAACTGGAGGGAAAAACCTGGCAACCGCGATTAGGGCAAGTCGAAGCGCTTTGATTTTAGTGCAGCCCCCTGCGGCAGGTAATGAAGGGGCATGAAAATTACGGAAATCCTGACACCTGAAATGGTCATCCCGGAGCTGCGCGGCGCCAGCAAGGCTGAAGTGCTGACCGAACTGGCCCAGCGCCTGTGCAGCAAGCATCCCGAGATTGTTTACGAGCGCCTGATCACAGTACTGAACGAACGCGAGCGCCTGGGCTCGACTGCCATCGGCGACGGCATCGCCATTCCCCATGGCAAGCTCAGAGGGATCGATCGAATCCTCGGGGCGTTTGGCCGCAGCACCGCCGGAATTGATTTTGATTCACTCGACGGCAATCCGACTCATCTGTTTTTCCTGCTGATAGCTCCCGAAGATTCCGCCAGTCTGCATCTTAAGGCTCTGGCCCGGGTTTCGCGCCTGTTCAAAGACGGGGCGTTCAGGCAGCGTCTGCTGGACGCGCCCGATGCCGCCGAGTTGTACCAACTGTTGAAGGAAGAAGACAGCAAGTATTAATGCTTCGGACATCAGCCGCGTGCCGGTCCTGGGGGGCGCGGCGGCAGCGGACAGGCTAGATGGCCCACAATGAAACGTACCCGCGTTTGCTCATTGTAACCGGAGTGGCCGGCGCCGGGCGCGCCACTGCAATCCGCGTGCTCGAGGACCTCGGTTTTTACTGCGTTGACAATTTGCCCGTGGTGCTGGCGGCCAACGTGATGCAGATGGCGTTGGAGCGCGACCCGGGTCTGAAAGGAATCGCGCTGGGAATCGACGCGCGTGAGCGGCTGTTCTTCCCCGATTGGCCGCAGGTCTTCGCCGAACTGCAACGCCAGTACCGCCGCCCCGAAGTGATTTTCCTCGACGCCTCCGACGAGGTTCTGATGCGCCGCTATTCCGAAACTCGCCGGCCCCATCCGATGGCCGGCGGCGGCTTGACGGTCGCCCAGGCGATCCGGCGCGAGCGCCAGTCGCTGGCCGAGTTGCGCGACCGCGCCGACCGCGTGATCGATACCAGCGCGCTCAGCGTCCATGAACTGCGCGAACTGATCACGGCCGCCGTCCTCGGTTCGACGCGGGGCGCGCCGATGGTAATCGAGCTGGTCTCCTTCGGCTACAAGTATGGGATGCCGATTGGTCTGGATATCGTCCAGGACCTGCGTTTCATTCCCAACCCCTTCTTCGTCGAGGGACTGCGCCAGCTCACCGGTCTGGACCCCAGGGTGAAGCAATGGGTGCTGGCGCAGCCGGCGGCGCAGAAATTCCTCGAACAATTCCAGGCCCTGCTGGACGAATTGCTGCCAATGTACGACCGCGAAGGGCGCAGCTACCTGTCGATGGGTCTGGGCTGTACGGGCGGGCGCCATCGATCGCCGGTGCTGGCCGAGGAGCTGCGCGCCTGGCTGGCCGGCCGCGGCTACCAGGTCAGCGTCCGCCATCAGCACATCGCGATGTGAGTTGGCACCAATCAATTCAGCCCATAGAACCGGGCCGCGTTGGTGCAGGTCATCATCCGGCGTTCGTCGTCGGGGATGCCCTGGAACTGGCGCGCTATGCTTTCACGCGAATGCGGCCACGTCGTCGCTGGATGCGGATAGTCTGTTGACCACATTATGTTCTCCACGCCGATATCGTAGCGCTGGCGCAGACCGCGCGCGTCGTCCATGAAGGTCAGCGCCATCTGGCGGTGGAAGTAGAAACTGGGCAGCTCCTTGATCGCGGGGAATTGGTATGCGCCTTCGCTCATGAAACGATCGATTTTGTCCAGGTAGTACGGCACCCACATCAGACCGGGCTCGACGAAGACAATCCTGAGGCCCGGAAAGCGCGCCAGGATTCCCGTCAGGATCCAGAAGCCCATCGTCTCCGAAAGCATCATCGCCGGCTGTGAAGTAAAGATTCCTTTTTGCGGCGTCGGGTCGCGGCGGAACACGTCGTACAACGTATCCTTTACCGCCAGATGCTGGCTGATGGGGATGCCGGTTTCCTGCAGCACCGACCATAGCCTGTCATAAGAGGGATCATAGTATTCGGGCAGGCCCAGCTCGTTTGGATAATTGGGCAGATGCACCGAGCGCGCACCCGCTTTCGCCAGCCGCTGAACTTCCGCCACGGCGTGATCCGTATCCCCCAGTGGAATCTGATACGACACCAGCAGACGCCGTTTATCGGCCGAAGCAAACTCCTCCAGAGTATCGTTGAAGGCGCGCGCCGCCTGCCGCCATCCATCTTTCATCCGATAGAAGTAGCGAAACGCGCTGACCTCGCAATACAGGACCTCGACGTCAACGCCGTCGCGATCCATGTCTTTGAGCCGTTCGTAGGCATTGCCGTGACCCGGGCGGCCCCACGCCTCATGACTGAACTCGATCCGCGCGCTACGCGCCCCGGCCGTCAGTTCCTTCTCATGGCGCATTTGTGCGGCCACCGCCGCGTCGTACTCGTCGTGATATTTGGGCGCCAGATGCCTCTTTATGTCTTCGTGAGTGGTCTTGACGTGCGAGTCGGCGGAAATCAGGCGTTCCACGGCTTGGCCTCCTTTGAGTCTCGCGGACCGATTGATGCATCCGCCCTTTTATTTCTCAGCGATTGCGCCTGTCAAACCACGGTCCTTGCGCCTTGCAGGCTTCGGCTCTAAGGTCAGCCTAATTTGAGGCGGGAGCAATCGTATGCCAGGCGTACTTGACGCAATCAAGGTGCTGGACCTTTCGTGGGGAGCGGCCGGCCCAATCGCGGCGATGATACTGTGCGACAACGGCGCTGAGGTCACGAAGATTGAACCGCCTGGCGGCGACCCCTTCCGCCGGCACCTGTCGGGCTACCGGGCGTGGGATCGCGGCAAACGCAGCGCGATTCTCGATCTCAAAGAGAGCCGCGACCGCGAGCGGATGATCGCTCTGGCCCGCAACGCGGACATCCTGCTCGAATCGTTCAGCCCCGGGGTTACGGATCGCCTGGGAATCGACTACGCCACGCTGGCGGCCCAGAACCCGCGCCTGATTTATTGCTCGATAACGGGCTATGGACCGCTTGCGGCCCATCAAGGCCGCCCCGCCTACGATGCGCTGGTCGCCGCGCGGTTGGGATTGCAGTGGGAACAACGCTCATGGCCCGGCGGTCCCATCGATCACATCCTCGGATTACCCGGACCACTGCCCGATCTTGAAATGCCCGACGGGGCAGCCCAAGGCTCGCCGCGCGAGGGCCCGATCTTTACCTGGTCGATGTGGCCGAGCCTCGCGGCGGCTTATCTTGCCGCTACTGGGATCAGCGCCGCGTTGCTGGCGCGTGAATTCACCGGACGCGGCCAGCATGTCGAAACCTCGCTGTTGCAGGCGGCGCAGGCGCTGACTACGTCGAAATGGCAGCGCGCGGAAAAACCCGACACACCCGGTTATAAAACCTGGATCTACGATCGGCGCGGCGTCAAGGGATTTTTCAAGTGCGCCGACGGGCGATGGATTCAACAATGGGTGGCCAATCCCAAATTCCTGATCTCCTCCGCCGACGGCGACACGCTGGAACTGCGCCGCACCGCCAAAAACCAGCGCGACGATCCCGATCGGATCGACACCAGTCCTTACAACGTCGCACTGTGGGCCCAGTATTATCCCGCGATGGCGGCGGCGGTGGCGCGCTTCCCGCACGATCAATGGGTCCGGCTCGCGGCGCAGGCCAACGTCCCGCTTCAGCCGGTGCGAACGCCCGAAGAAGCCTTGCACGATCCCGTGCTGATTCGCGAAGGCACGGTGGCCGAAGTGAACGACCCCGAACTGGGCCGTCTGCGCCAGGCCGGCATCCTCTACGAGATGGAGAAAACGCCGGGACGGATCCAAGGCGGCGCGCCTTTGGCCGGACAGCATACCATGGAGGTGATCGCGCAGGCCGACGCTATCATCGCGCGCGCCGATTCGTCCATCAAAACATCGCCTGCGAGTCAATCGGCGCGCCGCCGCGCGGTGCTGGAAGGAGTGACGGTACTGGATTTGGGCACGGCGGTCGCCGGTCCGTACGGAACACAGGTGCTCGCCGATCTCGGCGCCAACGTGATCAAAGTGAACTCGCGGCGCGATCCTTACTGGTTCGCCACCCATATCGCCTACGGATGTAACCGCAGCAAGCGGAGCATCGGGATCGATCTCAAAAACCCGCAAGGCCTCGCCGTGCTCTACCGGCTGGTGAAAAACGCCGATGTGGTGCACATGAATATCCGTAAAAAGGCGGCGGAGCGCATCAAGGTCGATGAAGCCTCGATCCGGGCGGTCAACCCGGACATCATCTACTGCCATACGCGCGGTTTTGAAAAAGACGGTCCGCGCACCGACTCGCCCGGCAACGATCAGACCGGCAACTCGCTGGCGGGCACCACCTGGGAAGACGGCGGATGCGGTGACGGCGGCACGCCGTTCTGGAGCCTCACTTCGATGGGCGATACGGGCAACGGCTTTCTGTCGGCGATTGCGGTAATCCAGGCGCTGTACCATCGCCGGCGCACGGGCCAGGCGCAGCGCGTGGATACGTCGATCATCAACGCCGGCCTGCTCAACGCGTCGCACGCTTCGCTGATGGCCAACGGCGAAGGCATCCCGCGTCATCACCTGGATGGGATGCAACTGGGATGGTCGGCGCTGTACCGACTGTATCAGACCGCCGACGGATGGCTGTGCGTCGCCGTTGTCACTGAGCGACAATGGGAGGCCTTCGCGCAGGTGCCCGGGGCGCAGCATCTGGTGCGGGACGCGCGCTTCGCCACCGAACAGTCGCGGCGCGCCAACGACCGGGCTTTGGCCGTCGAACTCGAGCATCTGTTGGCGACGCGATCCGCCGCCCAATGGTTCGAAATCCTCGATCGGGCCGGCATTCCCTGCGAGATATCCAACGAAACCTTCCCGCGCCAGATGTTCAATGACCCCGAAATGCGCGAGCATGGTCTGCTGATCACGCTCCAGCATCAGCAATTGGGAAAGGTGGAGCAGTTCGGCGATCTGATCTGGTTTTCGGAAACTCCTGGACGGATCTTCGGCGCGCCGCCGCTGGTCGGGCAGCATACGCGCGAGATCATGAAGGAAAACGGCTACGCCGATTCCGAAATCGACGCGCTGATCGCCGAGCGCGCAGTGTTCGAAACGCTCAAGCTGACGTAAGCCTTAACGGCAACGATAGTCCGTGACAATCGCGCCGGGACCGCGCTATGGTCGGCGCGGCAAGGAGGCCCAGGAACATGAATCGATGGCAAATTGGCGACGTCAAAATCACCCGCGTGCTCGAAAGTGAAAATGCGTTCGACATGACGATGCTGATCCCAGACGCCACGCCCGAAGCGATCCGCGCCGAAGACTGGCTGCGGCCCAATTTCGCGGACGAAAAGGGCGGAGCCAAACTCAGCATTCATGCTTTGGCGCTGCAATCGCAGGGCCGCAGAATTATCGTCGATACCTGCGTCGGCAACGACAAGCGCCGTCCCGGTTTCGATACCATGAACATGCTGAACACCAATTTCCTGAGTGACCTCACCGCCGCCGGGTTCGCGCGCGAATCGGTCAACCTCGTCCTGTGTACCCATCTCCATCTCGACCATGTCGGCTGGAACACCATGTTCGTGGACGGGCGATGGATTCCGACTTTTCCCAACGCGCGCTATCTCATGAGCCGCGCGGAGTGGGAGTTCTGGGGCCCGAGCAAGGACCCGGCAATCGGCGATTCCGTCCGCCCCGTGTTCGACGCGGGACTGGTGGATCTGGTCGAGACCAATCACAGGATTACCGATGAGATCTGGCTGGAGCCGACCGTCGGCCATACCCCCGGCCACGTCAGCGTAAGGATTTCATCGAAGGGCCAGGAGGCGGTTATCAGCGGCGACCTGATGCACCATCCGATACAACTCGGGCATCCCGAATGGAAATGCACGTTCGACGCCGATCCGGATCAGGGATGCAGGACGCGGCGGGCCTTCATGGAGCGTTATGCGGACCAGCCGGTGCTGGTTTTCGGCACCCACTTCGCGTCGCCGTCGGCCGGACATATCATCAAAAAGGACGGCGCGTTCCGCTTCCGCATCTGAAGACGAAGCGCAACTTGCATACGTTCGATGGGGCTTGAGGACAAGGTAGTCCTGATAACCGGGGCCAGCCGCGGTATCGGCAAGCAGGCGGCGCTGCGGCTGGCCGAGAATGGCGCCAGGCTGGTGCTGGCGGCGCGCACGGTCGAGGCATCACACAGTCAGTTTCCGGGCACCCTCAATGAGACCGCCGCAATGGTTCGGGCGCGCGGCGCCAAGGCCCTGGCGGTCCGATGCGATCTGGCGATCCGCGCCGATCTCGAAAGGCTCTGCCGCAGCGCGATCGACGAATACGGCCGCGTCGATATTCTGATCAACAATGCCGCCTGGTTCGGTGACGGCCATTACGATCCGTTCCTGAGCATCAGCCTCGATCAGTGGCAAACGATGATCGACGTGGACCTCAACGCGCCGGTGATGCTGACTCGTCTGCTGCTGCCGGGGATGGTCGAGCGGCGCAGCGGACTGGTGATCTGCATGACCTCGGTTGCGGCAACTCACGATGTTCCCGCCGGCGGGCGCGGCGGAATCAGTCCCGCCTATCCGGCCGCCAAGGCGGCGCTGAATCGATTCGTCAGGGCGCTGGCGGCGGAGATCAGGGAGCATCGAATCGCGGTGATCGCGCTTGAACCCGGCTTCACCCTGACCGAACGCACCGCGACCTTATTCCCGCGCCGGAATATGGACTTCTCGGCGGCGCGTTCGATGGAAACCCCGGTACGCACAATTTTGGATCTGTGCACCTGCGCCGATCCGATGGCCTACTCGGGTCAGGTCATAATCGCAGCCGAGTACGCAAAACAACATCAATTGTTAGATTAGCGGGGAGCTGCTGCTGGCGCGGTGGTAGCCCCCTGGCGGTATTGGCCGGGGGCGATGGTGAACGGGGCGCCGTGACGAATGACGCGCGGCGATGGAGCGACAGCTTTTTCCGGACCCATAAAAATTTATTCACCGCATGCTTTCAACCCACGGAGCGATCGCAAACCATCTCGCCGCACCTGCCATCGGCGGGATGCGGCTGCTATTGTGGCGACTGATGCCTGGACGAAAAATACGCGGAAGACCGGTGGGAAAAGTCAAGCGTTGTTCAACACTGCACCGCGAGACCTCCCCGCCTTCTTGCGGGATAACGAAAAGGGACAGAAAGGGCCTGTGCCGCAATGGGTTCTGCCTCGCATACTGAAGCGGCCGAAAGCTGGCTGCAGGTATGCTTGGGGCCGCTGGTTCGACAGCATGCGGCGCTCGATGCGTTTTTTCGCAAGCAGTTCCGGCCCAACTCCCTGGCCACGTGGTTTTTACGCGCGCTGCGTGCGCAGGACCACCAGGCACGCGCCGGATGGGGCGCGCCCAACGGCAACTACTATGAATTCGGTGTCGGCCGCGGCCGCACCATGATGCGCTTCATCAAGGCGCTGAAGCTATACTGCCGCCTGACCGGGATCGATCCCTACTCATACTCAATCTTCGGCTTCGACAGCTTCGAGGGACTGCCCGCCAAGGAGTCGGCTCGGGATGACCATCCGGCATGGCATCAGCGTCAGTTCGACTTCGGCATCGACGCAATCATGGGCAGGGTCGGATCGCAGCTGGATCCGAGCAGGGGTACGGTGCGGCTCATCAAGGGCTACTTCAAAGATACGCTGACCCCGGAACTGGCAGCGGAGCTTTCCTCCAAACCACCATCGATCGTCACCATCGACGTGGACTATTACAGCAGCGCGAAGGCCGTACTGGATTGGCTTGCGCGCTTCGCCCCCAGTGGTTGCCTGTTTTACTTCGATGATTTATGGGCCTTTTACGGCCATCCTGAAATGGGAGAGATCGGGGCAATCAACGAGTTCAACCGCGGCGGCGTCGGCTACCTGACACCGTATTCGGAACTGGGCACCACGGTCGGCGGAAGAACGTACGTCTTCGTCCGCAAAAATTTTGAATACACAAGCGGCGAGGCGCGATAAGCGCAAGAGGTTCGCCGGCATGATTATCAAGGCAATCTCGCAATACAATTTCAGCAACTGTTTTACCCTTGTGGCTGGAAAACTTCGATTTTCTCCTGGTAGTAGGAAAGCGAGCAGCCCAAGGCTTGTTCTCAACCGTGTTGGCAAATCGCAACAGGCACCCTCGCGCTCTCCCACGACCGAACAGCGGAGAGGAAACTGACGTCTGACGCATAGACGGCGAAATTATTGGAACTCAATTGGGACTCCATCGCGAAATACGCCGCATCAGGAAGATGGGCGGGGCGACCGTGGCCGGCTACTACGCGCGCCAGATAAGCAACCTGCTGATCCGTCCGTTGAACCTGGTGGGAGCCGCCCGCTGCGAATGTCCGTGCTGCGGATGGCGCGGGGCGCGCTTTCTCAATTACGTCGGCTACGACGAAACGCTTGCCAACTACGTCTGCCCGCGATGCGGCAGCCACGCGCGCCATCGCGGATTGGCGATCTTCCTGGACCGGTACGCCGCCGCGCACGAGGCGCCGATCCGCGTGCTCCATTTCGCCCCCGAACGCGGCATCGCCGCGCGCATCGCAGCCGATCCGAAAATCTCATACGTGACCCTCGATATGGCGCCGCACTCGGTCAGCGTGCGCGGCGATATCCGCGCGATCCCTTTGCGCGATGCCAGCTTTGATTTGATCATCTGCTGCCACGTGCTGGAGCATCTGCCCGCTGACGGCCCCGCGCTTAAGGAAATCGCGCGCACGCTCAAGCCTGGAGCGGCCGCCCTGATCATGGTGCCGATGCGGTCCGGATGGGAGAATTTGCCAACCCTGGAGTTTGGCGCTCCACAGCCGCGCCTGAGCGATCATTGGCGGCTTTACGGCAACGATGTGGCTGCTCGAATCGAGAGCGCCGGCCTTTGTTGCAAATCCCTGCGGTTCTCCTCCTTCCTTACATTGCAAGAACGGGAACGTTATCAATCCGGTGACGACGTCATCTTCCTCGGCACAAAGACCCTTCGCTGATCGCGCCGAAGCAGCGACGCAGCCGGCAGGCCCGCAGGCCACGGCCCGCCTCAACATGGCGCTGCTCACCGGCGCGATCCTGTTGGGCGGCGCGCTGCGCTTTTTCCATCTCGGCGCCAGCGAGCTTACCCCCGATGAAGCGGCATCCTGGGCCGCCGCCGCCGCGCCCAGGATCGCCGAAGTGATTCGCAGGCAGGCGCTGTTCAATCCGGGAAAACTCGCGGCCTATGAACTGCTGCTCCATGGCTGGATCCGGGTGGCCGGAAGCACTGTGCCCGCGATGCGTACGCTTTCCGCCCTGTTAGGCATCGTAGCGATCGTCCTGGTCTACTGGACGGCGCGCGAAGTGCTGGCCCTTGCCCCAACGCAACACCAGGCGCCGGATTTGGTCGATCACACCGCCGCTTTAACCGCCCTGATCGCCGCCGTCAGCCTGATCACCATTCGCTACACACGCGAGGCCCGGATGTACCCGGTGCTGATGGCAGCGGCGCTGGCGCAAACGGCGCTGCTGCTGCGCGCTCGGCGCTGCGGCGGTTTCGCGAACTACGCCGGAGTATCGGTTTTCACCGTGCTGGCGATCGCCGCGAATTTCAGCGCGATCTTCTTATTCGCGGCGCAGGCCTCATGGCTGCTGTTTTCGCGCCGCGGCAGAGGCCAGGATTGGGGTCTCAAGGGCCTGGCGGCGTTGGCGGCGGCCGGAATATTTCTGACGCCGCTGTTGGGCGCCGCCGTTCACAGCAGCGTCAAGGCGCTGGACCAGGGCGCGCTGACGTGGATTTCGCCGCCGCCGTGGTGGGCTCCGGTTTCATTTTTCAATCGCGGGACCGGCACCCTGCCCTTCCCGTTGCTGCTGATGCTGGCGGTCTGGGGTGCCTTCCTGCAGTGGCCGCGGCGGCGCGACGCGATCGTATTCGCGCTGTGGTGGATTTTCGTTCCGGTTTTGATTCTGTTTGCGCTTTCGCTGACGGTGACGCCATTGATGGTCGAGCGTTACGCTCTTTCCTGTTTCATCCCGTTCTTTATTTTAGCCGCGCTTGGAATCAGCAGCCTCCGATCTCAGCGGATGCGCGCCGGCGCCATTGCCCTGACCGTAGCGCTATCGCTCGCCCACACCGGCGCGTTCCTGCTTCAACCGCCCTCGCGGCAATGGACGCATGCGATCGATCACATCCGCAGCTACGCGCCCGGCGCAACCATCGCCGTAGCTCCTCCCCATGGCGCCAATGTGCTGGGCTATTACCTGGCCGCCGACGGGCAATACGTCATTTCGGGCTTCACTCCCCGCGCCTGCGCTGACTCGAAGATCCTGCTGCTGTGGGATCATGCGCTGGAGCAGCCCGACGGCAAAGCGGTAGGCGCCTGCCTTGCCGGGTTCCCTCGCCTTCTGTTCGAGGAAAAGGACGTTATGGTCCGGACGCGTTGAAAAACGCCTGGTTACTGGCGGCGGTGATGGTCCGGCTTGATTGCTCGATCGCCCTGGCGACCACTTCAGAATATTTGTTGGGCTCCTCGATCGCGGCCTGTTCACGCTGGTCCTGGATCGCCAGGACCCGGTCAACGTCGTTGCGATCCACCCAAAAACCGGAATCGAGCACGGTCTTCATACCTGGACACTGCGCGGCGCCGTCACCCAGCAGCCGGCGCAGGATTGTCATCCCCACCTCCGGCTTCATATGCAGGATATCCAGAAACATGGTGTCGGTACCGGACATCGGGTTGTAGCCGGAGAAGTCCCAGTAAGGAACTATCTGGGCCAGATCACGTTTCCATTGCTGGAAGCGCGGCCAATCGCCATCCTGGCGAATCGCTTCCAGTTCATAGCGGCTGAGCGGCGGGATAAAAATGATGGGCTGCACATGCGCGCGCCGAATTTCATCGATCACCGCTTTGAATCGCGCCAAACCCGCATCGCAGCAGACCGCGCCCCGGTAAAGCGGCATCTCCAGCATCACCTGCGGCAGGGCGCCGCGGTCGCCGTATGCGGCCAGCCCCCTCCGGGGATAGTGGGCGAAGCGATTGCAAATGAAATCCGCCGGCCACGGAATCGGTTCGAGCACTTTGCGATCCAGGCCTTTGCGTCCCTGCAAAGCCCGGCCGAGCAGATGATAGCTGGAATCCAACGCCTCGCTGCTCAGGAGATTGTCCTGAATCAGCAGCTGCAGACTGCCGTTGAGCCGGGCAAACGTTTGCGGATTGGATTTGAGCCGCTGGTCGAAGGTGAAGAAATCCACGCCCCAGATGATGCGCTTCAAGCGGGGATTTTTGAGCGCGATCGAAACCGCCCTGGAGATTTCCTGCAGCCGCGCCGCCGCCATCGCAGCGTTGAGAAACCCGTCCTTCATCCCCTGCTCGATCGGCATCCCCATCAGCACGCGCGAAGTCCCCAACATCACGGTATTAGGCCTGGTGCTGCGCAGCAGGTAGGGCGTTATCACGCGGTCATGCCCGGCCCGAACGCGGTAGTAGGTCTGGCTGACCAGGCGATGGCGCCAGGCGCCGAACGGATTGAGCAGAAAATTGAACAGCAGCGCGCTGCCGGTCAATCCGATCATCGCGATCAACATCAGCCACAGCCGGCGCGCGTAATTTATTTCCTTCATCAACTTAGAACTGGAAGTACACAAAGGCTGGAGGGTTGGCCATGCTCAGCAGGCAAACCGTGGTCAACACCGCAAACACCCCGGCATAAACGTAATCATCGGCCCAATTCCATTCCATGATGGTCTGCCGATTGGGACACAGCAGCACGATTGCGAGGCCCAGCATGATGCGCGCCATCTCATGGCCGCCCAGCGATCCATAATGGGTACCCCAGGCAAAACCATTGAGCCCAATCGCCCCCCGCAGCATCGCCCAGGCCCGCGCGAAAGTGCTGGCGCGAAAGAACAGCCAGCCGATGGTGACGACCGCGAAAGTCATCGCCCACGCGATCAGCGACGGCAACTCGATTCCAATTTTGCGCCATGTATGATTAATCGCCAGAACGCCGCCGTGAAGCGCGCCCCAGATCACGAAGGTCCAGTCCGCGCCGTGCCACAATCCGCCCAGCAGCATCGTGATAAACAGGTTCAGGTTGCGCCGCACCTCACCGCGGCGATTGCCGCCCAGGGGAATATAGAGGTAGTCGCGCAGGAAGTAAGAGAGCGTCATGTGCCATCGCCGCCAGAAGTCGATCAGGCTGGTGCTCTTGAAGGGCGAGTTGAAATTTTCGGGAAAGCGCACGTTGAACATCCGCGCCAGCCCGATCGCCATGTCAGAGTAGCCGGAAAAATCGAAGTACACCTGCAGTCCGAACGCGAGCGCTCCGCCCCACACGTCCACGAACGCGGTCGCGGGGATGCGGCCGTCGAAAATCGCCTCGACATAGCGGCGGAAGGTATCGGCCAGGATTACCTTCTTGAACAGGCCGATCGCAAAAATCATCAAACCCGGAGCGACATTCTCCGCGGTCAGGCGGAAGGTGCTGCCGCGGTTGAACTGCGGATAAATCTCGCGGTAGCGCACGATTGGGCCGGCGATAAGATGCGGAAAAAAGCTGATGAACATCGCGTAGCTGACGAAGTCGTGCGTGCCTTCCTCGTTGCGATAGCAACTGACCTGGTAGGTGATTTGCTCGAAGGTAAAAAATGAAATCGCCAGCGGCAGCGCCAGATGGAGCAGCGGCCAATGCACTCCCAGCGCCATGTCCACGCTGCTGACAAAGAAGTCGCGGTACTTGAAATAAAACAGCAGCGCCACATTGACCGCGATGCCGACCGCGAGGATCGCTTTTCGCTGCCGCTCCCTCTCAGCCGCGTCTTGCGCGTCCTTGACCCTGAGCAAAAGCGCCCAGGAATAGTTGAACGCGATCGAGAACAGGAACAGAGGCAGAAACGCCGGGTTCCACCATGCATAAAAGAACAGCGAAGCTCCGACGAGCAGCCACGGAGTCAGGCTGCTCCACGCCGATTCCGAAAGCAACAAGTAGGCGACAATCAGAGCGGGCAGAAAGCCCAGCGCGAATGGATAAGAATTGAAGAGCAAATCAGTTCGTTCCCGTGTTCTTTCCCCTCTGCCGTGCAAACGCGCGACTGCTGCGTACGCCGCCATCCTCACCCTGCTCCCCGGTCGGGGAAGCGGTTGGGGTGAGGGCGTTACACGCCGTCAGTACAGGAAAAACTTCAAAAAATCTCTCGAAATACGGTTATCTGACCCATGCAACGCGCGCAAGAATGCCGGCTGCCTCACGCTTCAACTTGTCGACACGCCAGGACCAGCACCCGCGCGTTCAGGGTGAGAGTTCCTCCAGAGTCTTGCCCAACGTCTCGGGCACCAGCAGCACAATCAGGAGCACGCCGAACAGCGGGCCGATCGCAAAAAGCGCGGCGGCATTGCCCAGCCCACCCATCGGTCCCGAGGTCAGCCCGATGATAATCGGCGCCAGCGCCCAGCCGATTTGACCGAACGCCTGGACGCACAGGCTATAGCCGGTCGCGCGGATTTCGGTGGGGAACAGTTCGGTGGAAATTGCCGAGGTGGCCGCGCGGGAGGCCTGGTAGCAGAACATGGTGGCAATCTCCGCCGCCAGCATCATGGCAAAGGTTTGCGACGTGAACAGCAGCGCCATCGCGGCCGATGCGCCGAGATAAAAAAGGCAAGCCGCGGTCCGGCGTCCGAAGCGGTCCATCAGCTGGCCGCAGACAAGGCTGCCGATTGCGCCCAGGATATACGCGATGATGATGGCGTAGCCGACCTGGTGGGACTTCCAATGACGGTCGCGGCGGGCGTAAAGGCTGAAAAATGAAATCATCGGCCCGCCAATCAGGCCGATTGAGTTCCACAATCCGGCCACCAGCAAAACCCGCGATCGGTAGGGTCCGGAAAAAGCGCGGAACAATTCGCCCGCGGTCGCGCGCATCTCGGAATAACCCCTGGTGACACGCCGCCGCGCCGCCTGCATCGCCTCAAAGCGCGCGGTCTCCCTGACGTGACGCCGCAAATAGGCGATCGCCAGCAGCGGTCCCAGTCCCACGAAGTAAAGCCCGCGCCAGCCCCATCGCGTGTCCAGAAAATGGCCATAGAGCAAACCGGCGACGGTCACCCCCACGAGGTTGACGATGTGCATTCCCGAAACCGCCCGCCCGCGCGATTCATCGGGAAATTCCTCGGCAATCATGGTGACTGCCACACCAAACTCGGCGACCAGAAAAATCTGCGCGCAGGTCTGGAACAAGGTGAAGGACGCGACTCCCGAGGACAGCGCCGTAAACAGCGTGAACATCGCGTAGGCCAGCACCGTAAACGAAATCACCGGCTTTCGCCCCACGCAATCGGCAAAAAATACGATCAGCAGCGACACCATCCCGCCGAACCTGACCGTACTGGCCATCGCGCCGATGGCGGTGTTGCCCATATGAAAGGTCCGGGCGATGTCAGGCGTGCACAGATGGAAAATCGCGGTGTCGTAGCCGTCGAAGACGGTAGCAGACATCAACGCGACGAACAGCGTGACCAGGTAGCGCGTTGATCGCGCCGGCAAGGGAGGGAGCACGGTGTTCGCAGCAGATTTGGGTATCGCTTGCATCAGATGGGCAGCTTAGCCGAATTTGGCGATATTCCCAAATTTGCCTGCTGGCGGCAAATCTCAGCATCCTTCGGTGTGCTTGGTCCCGCGGCAGTCGCAGGCGCGGGATTGGGTGTGGCCGCCGTAGGCGGCACGACGGCAGCCGCCATCGAGACGACCGGTGGCGACACCGTCAGCCCGGTCAGATAATCGCCTTGCCTGAAGCCGCGTCGAAGTAAGCGCAAGGACCTCTGTTCCGCCCGCCGTATCTCACCCTGACATTATGATTTCGCGGCATTGACCATCGGACACCGACACGGCTAAACCCCTTAACGTCGGCCTCGCAGCCGCCCGGGCGAGTCCGGCAAACAGGCGTGGAGGGCCCTTATGGTTAACGCAGTCGAGGCCTCGCCATATCGATGGGTAATCGAGGGACTGCTGATTGCGGGGTTGCTTGTCCAGGAAGCGATCTGGCTGGCGCCCGCGCCGATCCTGGAACCCATCATGCGGTCTTTTAACATCGGGCTGGGCCGTGCGGGGATTCTGATCTCGATTATCGCCCTGTTCATTGGCGTCTTCGCGATCCTCAGCGGATTGGCAGGGACGCGGCTGGGAATAGTCAGATCGCTGATCCTCGGGGCGTGGCTGATGGGAATCGGCGGCGTGTTGAGCGGCTACACGCAAAGTTACTGGACGCTGTTCGCCTGCCGCGCGGTTGAAGGAATCGGTTTCGGCATCATCATGGGACCGGGGCAGGCGCTGCCGATGCAATGGTTTGCGCCGCGCGAATGGCCCTACATCAACGGCGTCAATCTGCTGTGCGGCAACGTCTCGATGGCGCTTACGTTTTCGATAACGGCTCCGCTTTTTTACCATTTCGGATCTTCGTGGGGGAAAACGCTGAGCTTTTACGGCGCCCTGGAGGTCGGGGTGGCGATCCTGTGGACAATTTTCGGACGGGAGAACAAAAGCGCGGCGATGGCGCCGGCATCCGTCAATGCCCCATCCGCGCCGCGCCCTCCCGCACGCCATCAGGTACTCAAGCGCCCCGACATCCTGCTGGCAACGCTCGGAATCTTCGGCGGAGTCTGGGGTACATCGCTGCATGGCGCCTTCATGCCGCAATTTTTCCATACCTATCGCGGATTGACTTTGACACAGGCGGGAACGCTGGCGGCGGTTCCAACCCTGGCCGCGATCGCGGGTTCGCTGATTGGCGGAGTTGCCTCCGGGCTGGCCGGGCGGCGCAAACCATTCACCTGGCCACTGGGTTTGTTCGGCGTCGGCTGTGCGCTTGCCAGCCTGCTGCTGCCCAGCTACACGGGGATTTTCATCGCGGAAGTGCTCGGCGGCTTGTTCGCTTCGATGGTGTGGCCGGTGCTCATCACCATGACGATGGAATTTTCGGGGATGACTCCGGAACTGGCCCACACCGCACTGGCCTTTGCCTGGGGTCTGGCGTTCGTTGGCGGGTTTTTCGCGCCATTGGTTGCCGGCACTGTGGCCCAGGTCATCGGGCTGCAGAACTCGATGATCCTGTTCGACCTGGTGGGCCTGACCCAACTTGGATTTTACTTTCTTCCGGAAACGGCCGGAACCCGCGAAATGCTGCCGGTCGCGGCTGCGGGCTGATGGGACGGCCGGCGGCGGAAACTCAGAAAACGATTGACTGCCGGCAAAATAATCCGGGCGGCGTTTTCCCGACATCCGCAAATCTGGATGCTTTGTCTGGTCTTCCTTCTCCAACCATCGGTAAGAAGCATCGCCGCAATTCTTTTTCCACAGCCAGCCAGCCGATTCGATTAAATTTGCTGCGTGTCCGCATCGGCCCGGCTAAGCTGGAAGTACGCGCGCATGCGGCGCGGCAAAACAGCCGGTAATTTATCTGGCGGTCTGCCGGACGCCGGATTTTTATTCATGAATGAGGTCGACAAACCGACCGAGTCCGGCGAGGAGCAGGCGGGATCCGGATCGCGTCATGTCCTTGGCATCCTGATCGCCGCCGCCGTCCTCTACGTAGCCAAGGCCGTGTTCCTGCCAATCGCGGTCGCCTCAATCCTGACGGTGATTGTGAGTCCGGTAAGTGCGCGTCTGGAACGCCACCTCGGCAGGGTTTTAAGCGCCGCCCTGATCGTCGCCTTCGCAATCGCCTTTGTCTCCGGATCGGTTTACTTTTTCACGAGCGAACTGGGCGCCGTCGCCAACGAGGTCACCCAATACTCCGGCAATATATCCCACAAGATTCGCTCCCTGCGCTCGGTGCGCGCCTCATGGATGGGACGATTCGAGTCGATGGTGGAGGAGATCGGGGGAGCATCTGCACCCCAGGCCAAAACCACCCGCAAGCCGCAAGCGGTCCCGCCGGAAACTCCTTCCCAAAGCATCACCGAATGGATTTCCCCGGTGGTGCCGGTGATCGGCGGGGTCTTCGGAGATTTGTTCGAAGTCTTCATGGTGGTGGTGTTGATGTTCTTTCTGCTCTATGACCGGGCCGGTCTGCGCGATCGTCTGGTGCGTTTGGCGGTACGCGCCCGAGTCAACGTGGCCAGCCAGGCGTTGGATACCGCGGGTCATCGGGTAAGCCAGTATCTTCTGTACTATTCCCTGATCAACCTTGGTTTCGGCATAGCGGTCGCGCTGGTCTGTTGGAGCTTCGGCCTGGAGCGGCCACAATTGTGGGGCGCGCTGTCATTCTTGCTGCGCTTCATCCCCTACATCGGCGCCATAACCTCCGGGGTGCTGCCGACGCTGGTGGCGCTGGCGATTTTCCCCGGATGGCTGCGGGCAATCGGAATCCTGGTCTCCTACACCGTCCTGGATCAGGTAATCGCACAATTCGTCGAGCCCTTTGTAATCGGCGCCGGCGTGGGCGTATCGCCTGTCGCCCTGCTGGTGTCGGCAATCTTCTGGGCCTGGCTGTGGGGCCCCATCGGGCTGGTGCTCTCGACGCCCTTTACCGTCTGCCTGAAGGTTGCGGGCGACTATATTCCTTCGCTCGGTTTCTTTTCGATTCTGCTTGGCGAGGATATCGCGCTGGAAGGCTACCACGACTACTATCGCGAGCTGCTCGAACTGGATGTGAACGGGGCGCGCGAGCTGGCGGTCCGCTACTGCGATCAGCACGGCATCCTGGAGACCTTCAGCGCCGTATTGCTGCCGGCCATCGAGCTTGCCAATCGCGAACTGGAGCGCGGCAACATCACTCAGGAAAATTGCGCGACCCTCCGCGACGTCACCCGCCAGTTGGCGCTGGAACTCGGCAAGCGCTTTGCCAAGCCGCGGGTGATCCCACGTTTGCGGATATTGGGCATTTACCCGCCCGATGACGCGGAGCCGGTGGCGCTGACGATGCTGATTCAACTGCTGCGGCTGGACGGCTACGCGGCGAGTTCACCGAATCCGGACAAAGCCGCTTTGCCGCCCCTGGAACTGGTTGCCATCCATAATCCCGATCTGGTCGTGGTCGCCTGGTCGAGTTCCCAGCGGGCGCTTCAGATGGCGGAGGCATCCAGCACCTTGATGCACGGGGCGCGCCGCCTGCCGGTGATCGGATTGGGCGAGTGCGACGACGAACATCGGCTTAAACTCTACCAGATGGGGTTGGTCGCCGTGTATCAAAGTCCACTCGAGGTCAGGCGTATCATCTGGCGCTACGGCACCCGCGGGCTGCGTGAACGCAGAACCTCCGCTTCCATCCAATCCGCCTCCGCGCCGCCTCGCAGCACCGGCGAATCACCCGGGCGCTGACCGGGACTTTTCCCGGGATTGGGCACAGCCCACTCGCGAAACAACGCGCTCATCGCTTCACCCGCCCGCCGTTGCGCGTCTTTCAGATCCGTTCAATCTGGGCCAGGGCTGACGGGGCCGCGGCCGCGACATCTGGGCGTTTTCTCGATTTTGGCTAAATCAGAAGATTTTATCAGTTCTGTTAATTTATTTTTGGTTCTTAGCCGAGCTAAAAACACATGCTGTCATTAAATCGTATTTAGGAAGGCTATTTGCCAATTCAGACGCTTTACCTCTTGACAGTCATTTTCAAACCTTTTACTTTTTGTCACAACAGATTCGTGAGCTGTAGATACCAACTGTGATGACGGCTCGCGAGGTTGTGGAGGTGGAACCCGCCCCGGTTTTGGCTCGCACCTGCTTTTTCACCTCGTCAAAAATTAGCTTCCTTGCGCAGTCCGGTGCGGTCTACCCGGACGGCGGCTGCCTTTGAGTCCAGCGGGGACGGCCGTTCGCAGGGCCCCTTTAAGGCGAATGCGCCGCGGATTTCGATCCGCGCGCCGATTGGCCAGCTATTGGACTGGCCGCGTGGGAAACTATGCTCGCTATCAGCCGTTGTGGCCGGTCCGGCAGTATCATTATCGCTTGCTTTTCACTACTTTTTGTATTGAACTCGACGGCAGAAGCCAAGCGGCACTTTGCCACCGCGACGCCCAAGCCGACTCCGTCTCCGACCCCAACGTCCAGCGCTTCGCCGACCTCGACGCCGAGTCCAGCCGCAGCTTGCATCACCATCACCGCACCCACCAATAACGCGGTGGTGAGCGGCAACGTCCCGATCGGCACCGATGACACGTGCTCGGGGATGTGGTTCGAACGGCTCTATGTCGATAACGTCGCGGTAGCGGATTTTGCTCCAGGCCAGGTGGTTTTCGACAGCACCGGCTATGTCAACGGCTATCATACGATCGAAGTCGCTTCGCAAAGCGAAAACCCGGGATCGGTGATGCTGGGCGACGCCATCGTGCAGCTCAACGTACAAAATGCGGTGGCGACGGCCACCCCCAGTTCCGATCCCTCCAACACGCCTTCACCTTCTCCCAGCCCGATTGCGACCAACACTCCGGATCCAACCAAGGCGCCGACGGCTTCGCCCACTCCCCTTCCAACTTTCACGCCGCTGGCCACTCCCTCGCCGACACCGACGCCGTCGTGCATCAGTATTTCATCACCGGCGCCGGGCGCGATCGTGAGCGGCTCAAGTGTAGCGATCAGCACTCACGACACCTGCTCGGGAATGTGGTTCGAGAGCTTGTATGTCGACACTTTGTATATAGGCGATTTCCCGCCGGATCAGGTGGTGTTCAATAGCACTAACTACGCCAACGGCATGCACACTATCAAGGTGACAAGTCAGAGCGAGAATCCCGGCAGTGTCGAGTTGGGCAGCGCGGCGGTGCAGCTTAATGTTGAGAACGGCGCCGCGACCGCGACCGCTACGGTTTCGCCCACTCCGCCCGCGCCCACATCGACGGCAACGCCTTCCGCTCACCTGAGCAATCTGCCGCCCGGCGCCACGCTGCCTTCGGAATCGACCTGCGCGACCCTGGCCAATCAGTCGAACTTTCCCGAGAACATTGCACAAAACGTCAATGACGGCACCGGATGGGATTACAACAATCAAATCTGGACAACACCGTCCTACTTCTATGCCAACGCTGGCCGCAATGGGCTTGCGCCTTCCGCCGACTTCGCCGCCGTTGACGGCAACTACGCGGGCTCGACCCAGGACATCATCCGGTGGTCGGCGTGCAAGTGGGGCGTCGACGAAGACTGGGCATACGCGGAAAGCAGCCAGGAGCACGGATGGGTCCAGGCCTGCGCGCAACTGCACGGCGGCACCACCTGCAACGGCGGTGGCGACTGCAATAATCCGGACAGCGACAGCGGCGGTGAGACCGCCAACCTCAGCTTCATGGGCTTTCCGGTGACCAACAGCTCCGCGGCCTTTGTCGGGGTTAACGGCTACGGCGACAGCAACGGCAGTTCCTGCAGCGGCAACTACGCATCGTGGGGCATTATCCAAAGCAAGGTGCAGAGCTTCGAATGGTACACATGGCCGATGATCGCGCTCAGCACCGCGTGGGGCGAAGACTATCGATGGGCCAAGTACCGGGCCTGCGTTAATGGCGACTATGCCAACTGGTTCGGCAACAACTCCGACTATCTGAACGCCGTCTCCCGCGCAAAATCCAATCCCAATGGTTTGGTGCCATCTGGCCAGGCGGGTCCGACCAACCTGTTCACCAATGAAACCAACCTGCAATACCTGGCGCTGGGATGTATCGGCACCCACTATTCGGGCCAATGGTATGACAGCGGCGCCGTGAGCTACCTGACCAGCAGCGGCTGGGGCTTCCTGTACATCCTGAACAATGCGGCCTGGCCGGGAGGCCTGAAGTAAAGAACTGAAGCGGCAAAACAGAGTCCGTGCTCTCTGCTCGGTTGAGAGAAGTCGCGCCTACCCCCGCTGCCGCGGTCCGGTCGATGGGGACTTCAGGGGGTTTGCATTGAAGATTCCCGGATTTTCCTTACCCGCGACTTCGATCTCCGCCATCACGCCCTTGTTCATCGCCCGGGTCATGGCGTGATCCACGATCCTGATCGTTTGCGGCACCGGCAGTTCCATATCGGCGACGATCGCGCTTCCCGGCGGCACCGGCAGGCTCTGTACAAAGCGCATCGGCGGCGTGGCGAACGCGCCCATGAACCAGGCTCGCGACCAGATGTTGCCGATCGGATGAAGGCTCGAGAGCAGGTTTGGTCCGCCGTTGACCATGAAGACCCGCACGGTCTCGCCGACCTTGGCCTTCATCGCGCCGAAGCGCCCGGCGGTCAGAGCGTTATATGCGCCGTTGAAAACCACGTAGGTCGCCTGTTCGAGCAGCAGGCGATCGGAATCAAAGTCGCGCGGCCCCGGAGTGCCCGGCAACTGCTTGGTGTACGTTTCATTCTGGCCGAGGTAGAACTCGCGGTCGACATGGGGCAGCCCCTGCTCCGGTTCGACCACGATCATGCCGAACATCCCGCGAGCTATGTGCACGTCCATCTCACCCGGCACGGCACAGTGATATATGAAGGCGCCAGGGAACACGGCTTTGAAGGTCACGCTTTTAGCTTTGCCGGGCAAGACCTTCAAAATGTCTGCACCTCCGCCTGGACCGTACACCGCATGCAGATCGATCGAATGCCAGGTGGTGCTGCGGATATTGTTGTGCAGAGTCAATGTGACGGTGTCGCCACGCCGTACCCGCAGCATCGGTCCGGGCACTTTACCGTTAAACGTCATGTAGTCGTATTTGGCACCAGGCTCAATCTCGCCCTCGACTTCCAGCGCTTCGAGCGCAACCTCGTGATGGATCGGATGGCCGCGCTTGATGGGAGGCGGAATGTCGGTAGGATCGGCCACGACGCGGCTGGGCTCATGCGCGCTCGCGGCTGCGGTGGACGCGATTGAGCCGCGGGATTCAGTTTCGGACACCGCAAAGGCGCGGCGCGTATCCATTCCGAACAACGCCGCCCCCGTTCCCAGTAGGCGAAGCAGTTCCCGACGCGAGATGTTAGAGCGCATCATTCCTCCCCGTTTGACGTTTCTATTGATCAGTCGGCTCCGAGTCTTTTGTCGAGCACTTCATTCAGGACGACCGCCTGGTTGTGCTCCCGGTCCCTGGCGCTGTAGACGAGCGTGAGCATGCCGTTGCGAGCGATATTCTCGAGTTCAGCCAACAAATCGCTCCCATTCCTGGGTCAAAGCGCCAAGCCGTCGGCCGTCGCGCTTAGCCATGTCAGGATTTTCAGTCGAAGGACCTATTTCGTAACCGTGATTTCGCCAATCATCCGGTCCTTCTCATGTGGGATGCAGGCGTAAACGTAGCGGCCCGGGATCGTAAGCGTGTAGCTCCAGCTCGCGCCCGGGGGCATGAATCCCGAATCGAAAGGTTTTGCGCCGGGCGGCACTTCCACATCACCTTTGTTCTGCGCCACGCTGGGGTCCGTGGTCACGTCGTGAAGAGTCGCGCCGGTGTTCTTCCATAAGATCGTGGTGCCCACTTTCACCGTGAGCCTGGCCGGAACGTAGGTCGGCGGCTTGTCCGTCATCGTCACCACCACGGTTTTGCTCGCGGTGCTAGCCGCATGAACCGACTGGCTGGCAATAATCACTGCCGCGATTATCACTGAAATTACGACGGCGGTCTGAAGCGGCAACAGCGTCGCACAACGCCCTTCGGGTTGCCGCCGTTTACTCTCGTGCTGGGGAATCTTCTCATTCACACTCATTACAATGCTCCGACGACACATTCAGGCGGGCAGCAGGCTTGATTGGCGCAACATCGCCTCGGCCCGCGACGATGTGGCCGCTGACTTCCTGCAGAGTCGCGCTCTCGGGGGTCAAAATTCGGACGGCCCGTTGATATGTCAGGTAGGCCCAGATCCAGGTCGACAGGACGCGAAGCCGGTTCCACAGGCCCGCCAGGTACATGATGTGGACCGTCCACCACAGTAACCAGGCAAAAAACCCGGCGAGTCGTAACCAGCGAAAATCGGCGACCGCAAAAGAGCGGCCGACTGTCGCCAGCTTTCCTTTATCTCGGTATCGAAAGGGCGGCGGCTCCCTGCGGCCGGCGACGCGCCGCGCGATCAGATCGCCCACGTAAATTCCTTGCTGGATTGCCACTGGTGCCAAACCGGGCGAGAAGAGTTGGCCGTCTTTCTCCATCACCATGAGATCGCCGATGACGAACACTTCGGGATGATCGGGCACCGACAGATCGGGCCGCACCTTAACCCGGCCGAGATGATCGGTTTTCGCACCGAGCGCGGCCGCAATCGGAGTAGCTCTCACCCCGGCCGTCCAGATTACGTTTGTGCTGGCGATGCGCGTCTCGTGGTTGACCACGACGCCCGCCTGATCGATGGCGGTGACGGCGGCATTGGTTATTATTTCCACCCCTTTGCGCCGCAGTTCGTCGAAAGCCTTTTTGGCGAGGCGCTCGGGGAACGCTGGCAGGATTCTGGAGCCGGCTTCCACCAGGAGAATACGCGTGTTGCGCGTGTCGATGCGTCGGTACTCGCGCCTCAGAGTAAACCGGGTCAGCTCCGCCAGCGCCCCCGCCAGCTCGACACCCGTTGGACCGCCGCCGACCAGGACAAATGTAAGCAGTGCACGCACCGACTCGGCGTCGGTCTCCAGTTCCGCCCGCTCGAAAGCATGCAGGATTTTGTGCCGAATGCGCGCTGCCTCCGCGACGCTTTTAAGGCTGGGTGCCAGGCGCGGCCAGTCGTCATGGCCGAAATAGTTATACTGCGAGCCGCTTGCCAGGATGAGATAATCATAGTGGAGCTGCCGCTCTCTCATATGGACCGTGCGCGCTTGCAGGTCGAATCCGGTGACTTCAGCCATCACGACTTCGACGTTGCATTGCCGGCGGAGCAGGAAGCGGATGGGGACCGAGATTTCGTCGGCGGAAAGGCCGCACGTCGCGACCTGATAGAGCAGCGGGAAGAAGACGGAATGATTGGTGCGGTCGATCACGGTGACGCGAACACGAGCGTGGCGCAAGGCGTGAGCTGCGTTAGTACCGCCGAACCCGGCGCCAACGATGATGACTCGCGGTATTGCTTCGCTCATCGAAACTCATCCTCTAAAGGTCCCAGCAGCGCGGGATGGTGACCGACACGCGCCAGCACCCACCGGGCCGCCGCGAGGACTTTCGGATTGTTGACCCAGGGAGAAACCGGCACTCGCGGCGCGGCCGCGATTTGCGCCATCACTTCAGCGATTCCTCAGATGGGCATGCGGTAGCCGTAAAACTCGTGGTCCTCGTTGTAGCCGCCCTGTCCGCTGCCAATTGATGCGAAATCTTCCACGAACTCGATTGCTTCGATCCACTTGACCTGCTTGAACCCGAGTTCGTTCTCGCATCGAAGCCGCAATGGCGCACCGTGCAGCACGCTGACCGGTTTTCCGTTCATTTCGTAGGCCAGGATCGTCAGGTGATGGCGCATGTTCTCGATGCGATGAACGTCGTAGTACCTGCCGCCTTCGGCGCCTTCGGCGAAGGAATAAAAGACTGCGTAACGGGCCTGCGGTTGGGGTTTAACCAGGCCCAGAATGTGACGCATCGGAACGCCCGCCCACTTCGCGACGCCCGACCACCCCTGGATACAGAAATGCTCCGTGATTTGCTCCTGCTTGGGCATCGCTTTTAGCTCTGCCAGTGAGATGCTTGCCGGATTCGCAACCAACCCATAGATTCGCAGCACGTAACCGGCGAAGTTGTTGTGTGCCAACGCATTGAACTCCTCGGAGGCCGGCATGGTGCCGTTCGGCCAGAAATGCGGAGAGATGTCGCGCTCGGTGAACTGGTTGTTGGGATCCCACCACTCGGAGAGACCTTTGAGCCAGCCAATTAGAAAACGACCCGCTTTCTGAACCGCCCGCGGGTGATTCAACGTCAGTGGTGTGGCTGCGGCCCAGACGATGGCGACGATCACCATCGCGACGGCGAATATGATGAACCCTTCGTTTCCGCTGTCATCCACACCGGCGAACATGTGGTTGAGGTTGCCGCGCAGGCCAGTGATGAAAACCATCATCACGTGGACGCAGATGAAGAGCACGAAGTAGCACATCACCAGGAAATGGACGGATCGGGCGGCCTGCCGGTGGAAGAACCTTCCGAACCAGCCGAGCCGGTTGGCGATCGCCGGCCCCTGCATCAGGCCGGTGACGATCGCCAGCGGCGCGGCAACGAAGATCGTGACGAAGTAGGAAAGCAATTGCAGGCTGTCATAGCGGACCCAACTGTCGTTGGCGGGAAACTGCAGCGACAGGTACCGGATCGCCACTGTCAGGGAGTTCGGGAAGACCGCCCACGTGCGCGGCACCACTCTTTCCCACTGCCCCGTAAGAAAGAGCATCACGTAAAACGCCGCTCCGTTGAGCACCCATAGAAAATCGCAGGAAAAATGCCACCAACGCGCAAGCCCAATCGAATGGCGGATGCCCGGAATGCCCAGCCATCCAGGTAGAGTCACGGAGTCGTCCTTGGCGGTCCAGATGCGATCGCTCGGAACTGGGTGCTGAAAGCGAAGCCATTCGGTGCCTGGGGTACAGTGCTTGTTCCAGTAAAGCCGCGGATGGTCGGCAAGGATTTGGATGCCGGCCCGGATGATGAGAAAGAGCAAAAACAGATTGAAGAAGTGCGCGCAGCAAAGCCACAAGGGAAAGCCCGAATAGTGGACCGGCAAAACCGTGTAACCCGGATAGCGAGCCATGAAACTCTTCACCGACGGGATTTGCCGCACTTCCTGGGCCACCGCCACGCCGATGATAAGAAACGCGAAGCCGAGCGGCAGCAGCCACAACGTGTTGAACCAACGCGCCCCGATTCGGATGCGAGGAGCCACTCCCCACTGCGGAGGAAGCCACTTGCTCAGGCGCACGCGATCATCAGCGTGCGTAAGCCTCGGTACCAACAGTTCTCGTATTTCGCTCATCGCCCGATCGGGAACCTCTGAACGTCCGGTATGATTCAACCCATTGACGGCACAAGCGTTCACTGAGCCCGGCCGCTCCCACGCCAGCTCTCCGCGCCGCGTTTGCTTGCCCGCTCAGCCCAAGTACCGATTCAGTCGGAATGATCCTCCGTCGCCGCCATTGCGATTGCACTGTGCGTAAACGCGGCGCCGGCACGCATCTCCATCGCGACAAACACGGCTTCGGCTATCTGCTCGTCGCTGGCGCCCAGCCGTTTTGCCGCCCTCGTATGTCCGTCGATGCACCACGGGCACTGGGTGACGTGGCCAACTGCCAGCGCGATAAGGTTTTTCGTCTTGCTGTCCAGGGCGCCGTCCTTGAATACGGCGTCGCTGAAATCCGAAAAGGCTTTTGCCAGATCGGGCTTCAACTGGCGCAGCTTGTGACGATGTTTGGCAGCGTCCTTGACATAGAAATCAGCCATGGTACGAGTCTCCTTTCCACAAAGGTAAAGCTCAACCTCATAAAGCCCACACTGACAGCACCAGTGCCAAGCCCAGCACCCCGAGCATGATCCGCTTATGGTAAAAGAGCAGATAGGCTTTAACCGAAGGGTCAATCATCACTCCCTCCGCGGCCATGAGCCCGCTCCCGACGCACAGAGCTGCGTCCACGGTATCGAGACCGAGCAACCAGAGCCCCGTCCACGCCTGGGACGCCTGATGTCCGACCCACGCCAGGACGTAAAGCAACACTGCTGCCGGCAAAGGGCCAGCGGAAAATGCACTATCATCAGCGTGAGATTCTTTTGCCGTTTCACGACCGCTGCTCTTGTCGATACTTCGGGGCGTCGAGGGATGAACTATGCACGGGCGCATCTGGACTGTGTCGCCTCCGGCATCGCATCGAGCAGATGCGTCCGTAGATCTCTCCGACAAGGCCAGTCAGATTGCGATCTGTCGCTCCTCGCAGGCTCCGCTGAGACTCACAAGCGATGTCGTCGAGCGACAGCAGGCCAACCAGAACACCTCGTCCATCGACCACCGGCAGGCGGCGGAGGCAGTTGTCGCGCATCAGTTGCGCCGCATGCTCCAGCTCATCTCCCTCTTCACAACAAACGAGTTTTCCCGCCATTGCAGTACCGACGCTTATATCGCGGAGTGCTCGGCCCTGCGTGTAAGCTGCCATGCAGATGTCGCGATCGGTCAGGAACCCGACCGGCCGGAAATCAACATCTACCACTGGTACAGCGCCGCAGCCCTCCTCCCACATCATTCGCGCGGCGGTATTGAGCGTATCGTCCGGCTTGCAAGTCGGGACTTGGCGCCTCATCAGTCGCTTAACATCCATCGTAATGTCCTCAGCGTGTTCAAACCGTCACCATGCGTAATAGATGAGAAGGCCAGCGAGACGTACACATGCACGCGCACCCGCCAGTGCAGAGCGCAAACGTCATTCACGTTCAGCACCCGGGCCGGGAAATCGGCTGGCCGACGCTTTAAATGCATCCGCATTCCCTTGCGGTGAATTACGCCGCTAACGTTTCGAAAGTTGTTTCTCGAGTAGTTCCTTGAGCACGACCGCCTGGTTGTGTTCCTCATCCCTCGCGCTATACACGAGCGTCAGGGTCCCATTGCGAGCCAGTCCCTCCAGCTCAGCCAGAAGGGCTTTTACTTCGGGTCGTTTCAGTTCGGCCAAATAACGCCGGCGAAATTCCTGCCAGCGCGTGGGATCATGGCCGAAGAAGTGCCGCAGCTCGTTGCTCGGGCCGAGATCCCGCATCCATTTCTCAACGTGGGCCTCTTCCTTCTTGATGCCTCTGGGCCACAATCGATCCACCAGTATGCGGGTGCCGTCGGTCCGACTTGGAGGATCGTAAACCCGCTTGATCGCGATCATGACCAATACCTCCGCTTCGATTACCCCGCGGTCACATAGCAATGGCCGAGTCCAGTTCGCCGTTCGCGAAAGTGCGTCCTCCGCCGATAAGGGCACGCGCGGTCTCGACTTTTTCCCAGACGTTCCACAGCAGAACGCCACGCACCTTGCCCTCGCGCAGGTAGTACACGATGCCCTCGCGGTAAGGCTCTTTCCACTTGCTCACCGTTTGAAGCCGGGGGTTCAGCTCGCCGACGGCCTCGTAGCCGAGCTCGAACAGGTCGGAGTAAAAGGACGGCAGATGCGTATAGCTCTCTCCCGCGCCGGCCATATTGCGTCCGGCTTGGCGGCCCATCGTATTGGCGTTGTCTTCATGCTCGACCCGAATACGCTCGTTGAGGGCCGGATTGAAAAATCGTGCGACATCGCCGGCCGCATAGACATTGGGCGCAGTGGTCTGAAGAGACTTATCGACCACGATTCCACCGGAAACTTCGAGATTTGCGTCCCTGGCCAGGTCAGTATTGGGAACAATACCGATACCGGCAACGACCGCATCTACTGAGACTGTATGGCCGCCGGAAAGATGCAGAGACAGGTCGTTTTGACGCCGCTCCACGCCTTCGACGCTCGTGCCGGTGAGGATTTCAACACCCTTGTCCCGGTAAAGCTGCGTGACCGCGCGAGACAAGTCCGCTGGGTATGCCAGCGCGCCTATCCCCGGCTCGGGAAAAATCATCACTACGTGCTTTCCGTTCATCGCCAGCGCCGCGGCGATCTCGGAACCGATGAAACCACCCCCGATCACCGCAAATCGCTCCCGCTCTTGTGTCAGCGCGCGGAGCCGCTGGTAATCTTCCACGGTTCGAAAATAGATGATCGAACCTTCGCCGAACGGCAGGCGGCGGGGCGATCCGCCGGTAGCAAGAAGCAATCTTTCGTACATGAACTCTGTGCCCTCGGCATCAATCAGCCGGCGCTGAGCCGCATCCAATCGTGTCGCCGTCTTCCCCAGATGCAGCTCGACGCCGGTAACGTCTGCGGTTTTACGCCAAATGCTCTCCAAAGCCTTTCCTTTCCACAGAGCTTTGGAGAGCGGGGGCCGGTCGTACGGGCCAACCGTTTCCGTGCTGATGAGTCCAATTGACCCTGTCCGGTCCAGCTCGCGAATTCCGCGAACGGCTGAATCCGCCGTCATTCCGCCACCGACAATTAAATATTTGTAATGTTGCATGGGATCTTACCTCAATGTGTGATTCTCGATCGGATTGCGATGCAGTGCGCGCGCGGTCCCTCACGGTGACGCGAACGCGAGCGCGGCGCAAGGCGTGAGCTGCGTTAGTACCGCCGAACCCGGCGCCAACGATGATGACCCGCGGTATTATTTCGCTCATCGAAACTCATCCTCTAAAGGTCCCAGCAGCGCGGGATCGTGACCGGCACGGGCCAGCACGCGCCGGGCCGCCGCGAGGACTTTCGGACTGTTGACCCAGGGAGAAACCGGCACTCGCGGCGTCGCCGCGATTTGCGCCATCACTTCGGCGATTTCCGAACCGGCCAGGCTTTCACACTGGTCGTAAACACCACCTTCGACTTCTTCGAGCGGGTTGTGCGCATCGAGCACCGCTCGTATCGCCCGAAATGCATAATCGGCCGGCGGCAGCATCAACAGCGCCGCCAGCGCACCATGGTCCAGGCGTAGCTGCCCCGCAATCGAGATCGGTTCGCCCCGTTTCCGCTCGGCCATCGGAAGGAGAATCCTTTCCTCGATCCGAATATGCTTCAGCAGCCGCTCCCGGAAGTCCTGATAAGCTTCGCTGTCGATTGCTCCGCCATCGCTGGCGGCCTTGTCCAGCAGTTTGTCGAGCTGGGCGTGCTCGCCCGCCATCAACGCGTACAGGTCTGCGCGCTCCGGAGGAGTCGAATCCGACTTTGTATTGGCGGATAATGTTGGGCGGCGAGCCTTCATGAATTACTCCCTCTTGAACTCCGGTTCTTTTCCGCCGGTACTTTCAGAAAAGCCCGTAAATACCTCCCACGACCGACGCGATTACCGCCAGACTCAACGCCAACAGCATCCAGTGCAGAACTTCTATCCGCGCCAGCGCGGCACGAGGCTCGCTTGCGAGGCTCCGCCGAATGCGGGGACCGACGACCAGCGGCTCGACGATGAACAGCATGAGACCGAAAACTACCCACAGGCCCACCATCGCGTTCATCCACCAATAGTGCGGCTCCACGAAACGCTTCCATGCTCCGAGCGAGCCGACCATGTAAATGCCGGTCAGGCCCACAATCAGCCACGCGGTCCGCGCCTGCGGGCGGAAGTTGTGTTCGACCTGCTCGAACAACCAGACTTTCTGCTCGTTGGAATCTATTCGCCGTATGGCCGGAAATATCACTGTAGTGACCGCCGCTATGCCTCCAATCCAGATCACGATTGCGAACACGTGCAGTACTCGCGCCACCGCGAACCATCGGTAGTTCATCCCACCGACCTCCGATGTGGCGCTCTGCGGAGACCAACCTCGATCGTCAGCAACGCAAGCGCCCCAAGCACCATCGTTCTGAGAAACCACTTTCGCGCACTGAGTCCCGCTGTCCACGCGCGAAAGCCCACGTATACGGCTTCAGTCGTGTGAAGACAGAGAGCAAAAGCGAAAAGCACCCGCCCCGCACGAGCCACGATACCGAGAGGACTCACCATAAGTGTTCCAATCGCTATCCAAAGAAGCCCGCAGATAAGCCAATCGCGCTCGGCGATCTCGATCCGTTCGTATAAGGCCAAGGCGGGTCTGCTACGCTGCATCGGACTAACCCGGCCGACCCTGCATCGCCGCTGCCGTTGCGCTTGCTCGCCGCTCCCGTCTGGACCGTGCCGTCGCGATTGCGCGTGCGGTATTGGCGACAAACACCAACACGGCCAGCACGTTGAGCAGTCCGCCCCATTGGTAACCTGGATACCAGCCACAAAGATCGCCTCCGATCCGCAGCGCCAGGGACAGGTGCAGAAAAACCGAGTGAACATAGAACGCGCGCCTGTAAGGCAGGGGCCGCTGGAGCACGGAGGGAAAGATTACCGGCGCGTGGGCGAAGATCATCGAGAATACAAAGCCCAGAAACACCGCGTGAAGCATGATGTCGTAATGGAAGGTCGTCAGGTCTTCGCCGAACCAAAGCCATGCAACTCCGCCAACCCCGAGCCAGAAATATCCGGCGAGCAGATTGACCGCGATGAAGCGCGTGAGCCCTTCGTGCTTTACGGTCCTGCGAGCCAGATCGTATTTCGCGAGCCAAATCGCCATCGCGAGCATTCCGAGTCCCGCAAGTCGAAGCCCCGCAGCCGGAATCTGGCGCGCGATAACAAGTCCGCCGATGAACGGAGCCAGACTCAATACAAATGACCGCCGGTTTTCTTCAGCCAGCCCGGTGAGGCGGCTCAGCTCGAGCCGCTCTCCCACGATCGTGAGCACCAGAAACGCCGTCCACCAAAAGAACATCTCGATGATCGGTATCCCGGCGAGCCAGATACAGTTGCCAACGAACCACGCAACCGCACCGAGCGCCATCGTGATCGTGAACAATGCAGCCTGACGGTGCAGGATCGCGGCAAAGTTCGCGATCAGTCCCAGGCTTCCCAGGGTAATCAGAACGGGCCCGATTGGATCGGGAATGCCAACAATCAGCGCCAACGCGCCTGCTCCGCTAAGCACGGGAGCCGCGTAACTCCAGCCTTCACCGAGAGCCACAGCGCGTTCGAGGCTGATCAGCGTGCCAAGGAAGCCGCAAACCATCAGGGGTCCGTGTCCTACGTAGAGCCCGGGTTGAATAGCCGGCAGGCCCCACCCAAATCGCAGGAGTCCCGCCCATAGCGCGGCCAGCAGCGCAAGCATTGACAAGGCCAGCAGTGGCGGCCGGACGTAATCCATCGTGGGCCGCGCCGCCGGACGTGCCGCGCTTCCCCTCTCGCTCACAGACGTTTTCGCTGTACCCGCCGACTCCATATTCTCCAGTGCTCATTCGATCGCGGTGATCAGTAGGACGACGCTTTCCTCAAGCGCCTCAAGCTCGTGAACGACGTTACGGTCGAGCGTGACACCTCCGCTTATGAAGCCGATTCTGCGTTGAGCTTTTTCACCTGAGCTTCAAGGGTGGTCAGCCGTGCGCGAAGCTGCTTGTCCTGATTCCATCGGGCGGTCACGTCGCGCAGGATCGCGGCCGGGCCCAACAGCTTGCCGTTCACATCGCGGATCAGGGCGATGGTGAACTCGATGGAGATCCGGGTTCCGTCCTTGCGCAGCGCCGGCACGGCCAACAGATTTCGGCTGTACTGGGTGCGCCCGGTTTTCATGGTCTGGTCGTAGCCTTCCCAATGCCGCTGGCGCAGATTTTCGGGAATAATCGGGTCCATCGACTTGCCCACCATCTCGTCGGCGCGAAAGCCGAAAATCCTTTCCGCGCCGCCATTCCACAACCGCACCACTCCGTCAGCATCAGCGAAAATGATCGCGTCACTGGCGTTCTCAACAATCTGCTGGCATAACCATTCGTGGCCGTGTTCGATCATTGCAGTTGACCTCCGACCGCTTTGTGATCAAAGTGCCGTGAGCTAGCTTTTCAGGTGCCTGGCAATATCCAGGAATCGGTCCCACGGCGTGGCGGGCCAGAGTTCGGCGGTCGCGCGGCCAAAGGAGCGAATCAGCAGCGCGACTTTGGTCGCCGTGTCCGCGTCAGAAGCCTCGAAGATGTCAACGTAGTCGCCAGGACCGGAAATTGCGTAGTTGCCGAGCCATCTGACGCTCGGGCATTCCCGCTTGATCCGCTCGTTGACCTCGCGATTGAGGTTTTCGACCGCCGCCGGCGTGTCCACAGCGCCGGGCAAAAGTCTGGTGAGCATGACATACGTGTTCATTGCCAGTCTCCTCCTGTGTAAGAGCGTTTCTCTTCATTGTTTCCCGGCTGACTCTCACGAATCTGAGTCGAGTCCCCACTTGCGCTTGTTTTCGGCGACCTGATCCGGGGTGGGACTCGGCTTTTCCTCGTATTTCTTGACGCGAAACTGTTCAGGTGTTTCGACCGTCTTCGCGTTCAGCGCAACATCATCCGTAAAAAGCTCAGGTACGGCCGGCTCCTCGTAAATCGCCTGCCATGGACACTCCGGCTCGCAGGCGCCGCAATCGATGCATTCGTCTGGATTTATATAGAGCTGATTGGGGAACCCATCCTTGCCGGGCTCAAGTGGTTCGTAGATGCAATCAACCGGACAGACGCTGACGCATCCGGTATCGAGACAATCAATGCAGAGTCTCGTTATTACCCAAGGCATGTTGCTCTCCTTCGGGGAGACTCACGCGGTTGCGTGGCGCACAGCGTCGGCCCAGGGCAAAGCAGGCAGGCTTTATTTGCGGCCCGTTCAAACAGATAGCCCGAACCGCCCTGCCCTGCAATTGTGAGCAGATCCCTGCCGTGGAGAACCCGGATACCGCCGAGGACGGCGATGCCGCAGTCGAAAAATGGCCGCGGCCATAATGGAGTCGTCGGTCCCGCCATTACGCGCACACGCGCGGAGCCCGAAACTTCCAGCAGTTCTTCGATTCCTCCCTCTACCAGGACTGAACCGGACAAGACCACGACACTTGCATTCTTGAGCGCTTCCGAAGCGCGCTGTGGGGGCATCCATAGAGCCTGCTCTTCGGGCTTGAGCGCCTCACGATGCTTGTCAATCACGCTCAGGCTGGCTACGCGCCCCTTAAGTCGCTTTATGAACGGGACGAATGCGCCGACCATCACAACCCGGTCGTCGGCTGCGACCGAAGCCGCGTCCAATGCGTCAAGGTTTTCGTGTAACGTCCCCTCCGATAGGCCATGTCGCTCGGCAGCCGCGGCGCACAGCGCGTTGAGCGTGGCGATGCCCGCCGCCCGCCTGAGCGCGCTCGGTGAAAGCGCGTACTCCGCCAGCTCCCAGGCCTCGACGCCGATAAGCCTGCCCGCTGGCGGCGCCCCTGCGGCCGTCTTCGGACAGCACACGGTGTCGCTCAAATCGCGCGGAGTGAAAGCCACGCCCACGTGGCCGGTCGAAATTTCAACCGCCGTGTAGAACACTCCGACACGCACGTCGCTGATGAGCGGTTCGTCGGTATAATTTCGGCGCAGGTCTGAAAGCCATTGCGCTACGAGTTTCATTATCTCCTCCGGTGAAACCGCCTATTGCCAGCCGAGTTGCCGTCTTCCCTCTTCAGAAATCATCTGCGGGGACCATGGCGGATCCCAAACCAGCTCAACGTCCACGGTTTCCACTTCTTCGTTCCCACTCAGGATCGCCTCGCGTACCTCTTCAGTAAGATACGAGTGCATCGGACACGCTGGCGTCGTTATCGTCATCACGATGCGCACCTTTTCGCCGTCAACCTCGGTGCTGTAGATCAGTCCAAGGTCGACGATGTTTACCCCGACTTCCGGATCCCTGACTGCGCGCAAAATCCGCAGGATGTCCTTTTCAGTGACCATCTTCGGCCTCCGATGACCGCGATCGAAGCTTCGGCGCCGGCGAGGTCAGGCGCTGCGCCCGATCCGCACGCGCCACACCTCCGGTCCCTGTTCGAGGTACTCCCATGAAAACTGACCCGTATGCTCGGCCTGGAACTGGTAATAGAGCGGACGTGGATCATGATCATTGATCAGCACGAAAGCTTCACCGGGCTTGAGACCCGAGAAGGTGTCGAAGATCATCGTGTGGCGTTCGCGAGGAACGACGTCGCGTACATCCAGTGGTCGATCGTCAGCCATGGTCTTCTCCTTATCGTAAGAGTTGTGAATCGCTCCAAGCACATCGCGCTGGCGCTTTTCATCGACGTGCTTTTCGATGAGCGGCAGATAAATCCGTTCTTCCTTGGCCAGGTGAAGCTCCACTATTGCATCAAGCCGCAGAGCAAGGTCTCGCAGCCGGTGTAAAAGACGCTCGCGCTGGTCGCCGGCTGTCGCGCTGGCAAGCCGCCGTGAGACGTCCTCGATTTTGGCGACGTAGTCAGTGATGAATTCGTGGTCCACCATCATCGTCGCCGTCGGCTTTCCGTACTTTCGCACCAAGGCGTCAACCAACTCGTATAGGTGGCGCTCCTCGCCCCGCGCATGAGGCAACAAGTCGCCCTTCAGGAAGCCGACGAACGCGTCGCGCTCAACCTGCGATTCGCCACCTCCGACTGCGCGCGCGTGCGCCTCCAGCGTTTTTGCGAGGCTGACGTGATGTTTGCGAATTGCGTCGCTGAGGATGTTCATCGTGTCCACTCCTCTCCGGCGCCGGGACAGTTCCTCGATCGGGGCCGCAGCGTCAGAAGCTGTATTTAATATACAGCTTCTGACGCTTTGTGCAAGAGGGCGTCCGCACAATCCTGAACTGAAGGTTATCCGCGGGAAGAGTTGATCGAGACGGTGATAAATCTGTATTCTAGATACAGCTTTAGCCTGGCTCTCAAAAATCTCTGGAGGTCACGCGATATGAACACCGCAACACGATCAGCGAGTTCACCGGCGGCAGACAACGCTCGGGCGCAACGGGCCACCTGTTCGCTGCGCGATTTCCTCGCCAGTGAGCGCACCCGGACGGATGAACTGTGGCACGAGGTCGCCTCTCAGGTCAGGATGTGCGCATTGGCGCACGAGACATTCCATACTGCCGAAGTTTCGAACCTGGAGGCGCTCAAGCGCAATATCAGAAAATTTGTTCGGACCATGAGACTCAGGATGGGGGCCGAAGAGCAGCTGTTCGCGCTCATTGATGAGATCGCCTGGAGACCGAGGGGCGATGGCCTCATCGGGAAGCTGCGTTCAGAACATCAGCGGATCGGCGAGTTTCTCGACCTGCTCGACCGCACCCGCGATGACAGCACCTGCGCAGCGACAATCGAAACCGTCGAAGGGCGTCTCGCTGAGCTTGCGGAAGTTTTGCCTGGCCACGGCGACGCCGAATGGATGTTGTTCCTGCAGGCGGATCACATTTTGCCGGCGGCGGAGGTTCACATCATGCTCGATGGCATGCAAAAGTGGATTCTCGACGAGGTTTGAATCGCTGTGCAACTGACCTACTACACCGACTACTCGCTGCGCGTACTGATGTACCTGGCGGTTCACCCTGATCGGCTGGTCAGCGTTCCCGAGATTGCCGATCGTTACGGAATTTCGCGCAACCATCTGGTGAAAGTCGTCCACAACCTGGCGCGTGGCGGTTACATCAAGAGCTATCGCGGCAAGGGCGGCGGGATTGAACTGGCGCGCGATCCAGCCAAAATCAACATCGGCGAAGTGGTGCGTTACACCGAGGGACCGCCCAAGCTGGTGGAATGCTTCGATGCCGAACGTAACCGGTGTGTGATCACGAATGCCTGCGGTCTCGCTGAAGTCATCGCCGAGGCGTGCGACAACTTCTTCGCCACGCTCGATCGCTACACTCTGGCCGATCTGCTCAAGCGCCGCGCTCGGTTAGCCAAAATTCTCAGCGTCTCAGCCGGCCTTGACTGATCACTGCAATTCGGTGACTGGAAAAGATCGTCCCTTGCCCTCGGCCCGCCGCGGTCCTGCACCAGTTCAAGCGCGCTCAGCCGCCCTGGACACCGCTGAAGTTTGAACGCTTCGTTCCAACCGTCGGCTGCATAGCAATCTGGCGCAATAAATCGCCGAACCCGTTAATCCTTCCTGATGAAATTCAGCGCGGCCGAGTTCATGCAATAACGCAGACCGGTGGGCGCGGGGCCGTCATCGAAGACATGCCCCAGATGGGCGTCGCATTCCTTGCACAAGACCTCGGTGCGGGTCATGAACCACGACCGGTCGCTGCGCGTTTCGATGTTCTCTGGCGCGATCGGCTGGTAAAAGGAGGGCCACCCCGTTCCCGATTCGAATTTCGCCTCCGAGCTGAACAGCGCATTGCCGCAGCAGATGCAGCGGTAAATCCCTTCCTGATGGTTGTTGGCGTACTTGTTGGTGAAAGGCCGCTCGGTGCCCCCGCGGCGCGTCACCTGGAACTGCTCGGGACTGAGCTCCTTCTTCCATTCCGAGTCCGGCTTTTGCACTTTGGCCACGGTCTGCGGTCCGATCCGTTCGCCCGAGTTGGTAAACTTGATGATCGTCACGGTCTGCCTACCTCGTTTGGATTTGTCGGCGGCGCCCTGGTCCGCGCCACCGTTGCCCGCAAGCCATATCATAGCCGGCGCAGCCAGCATCGCACCAAGTACAGCCCGGCGCCCCAGCCTGCTTGAAGTGCCCTTCATGCACTCATTTTACTTCACGCACAACCGGAACTTTCAAGTGCCTCACCTGGCTGCGACTGAATGTAGAAGAGGAAAAGCGATTTTTTCAGGCAAAGCCCATCAGGATCGACTGGCCGGTGGTAGTGCGGCTCAGATCGCTGGCCAAAAAAACCGCCAGTTCCGCGATCTCATCGGGTTCGACGATGCGGCCGGTGGTATGCGCCCTGGCCGTAACTTTGGTGTATTCCTCCATCGTCATGCCAAGCGCCTTCGCGGCTTTGCCCGCTCCGCCTTCGCTGATCGTCCATCCGGCGCGCACCGAACCCGGGCAGATTGAATTGCACGTGATGCCCAGTTTGCCGGTCTCCAGCGCGATCGATCGCATCAGCCCCTCGACACCGTGCTTGGCCGCCGCGTAGCTTGCCATGTTGGGCAGGCCGCGCACACCCGCGATCGAGGATATATTGACAATGCGCCCGTAACGCCGCTCGACCATATGGGGCAGCACCGCGCGGCAAAAGAAAAAGACGCTGTGCAGGTTGAGCGCGATATTGTCGAACCACCACGCGTCATCCGCCTGGCCGACCGTCGAATAGCGGGCGACGTCGCCGCCGCCAGCGTTGTTGACCAGGATATCGATGCGTCCGAAATGGCTCAGCGCGTCCCGCACGAATGATGCGCATTGAGCGGCAACGGTCACGTCGCACAGGCCGACAAAACATCGGCGTCCCAGTTTCTCGACCTCCGCCGCGGTGTTTCTCAACTCGCTTTCCGTGCGGGCGCAGATTGCCAGGTCCGCGCCTTCGCGGGCGAATGCCAGTGCGAGCGTGCGGCCGACGCCGCGCCCCGCTCCGGTAATTATCGCGATTCTGTCGGCTAAACGCATTTGTCGCGCCCCCTACCCTTTTTTTGCGCCGCCGCGCAAAGTTACCGCCGATTTTTTTTTGCCGCGCTCCGCGTGGACCCGGCGGGTTCACGCGATGGATCTTGCAGGCTGCGCCGCAGCGACGCGACTACTTCGTGCGCGATCGAATCCAGCGGGATGCTGCCCGGGTCCTGGCACCATTGGATTTCGATCCCGCGCAGCATGCCCAGGATAATCGCCGCCTGTTCGGCTGCACGTATGTCGCTGCGAATTTCGCCGGCATCGATACCCTGCTCGATAAGCTTGCGGATGACCAGCTTGAAGTTGCGGTTGAGGCCGATCACGTCATTGAGGATTTCGGGCACCGGCCCCAGCGCCTCGCCCGCCAGCACGGTCAGCGCCCGGATTACGCGGGCGCTCGTGGTCCCTTCCGCCATCAGATTGAGGCTGCTCCTTACCACCTCCAGCAGCGCCTCCAGACCGGTCTGGCGCGAAGTGATTTCGCTAAGCTGGCGGCGGGAAAAATCTCGCTGCAGGTTGCGCAGCAGACGGCGCACCAGGCCGCCTTTGGAGCCAAATCGATGGCCCACCAGACCGTGCGTGTAGCCCGCGACCTTGCCGATTTCCACCAGCGTGGTACGGCCGCTGCCCTGACGGGCAAACAATTCGACCGCGGCCGCCAGCATCCGGCTTTCCGACCGCTCGCGGCGTTCGTTCTGGGTCAGCCTTCTGGCAGGTGGGTGTGATTCAGCCATTCGCTTGCGCCGCAGCGCGCCTATCTCCTGAACGGACCGTCTCTGGCCTCCAGCGCAGCCTTGAGCCCCTTCTCCCTGATCATGCGCATCCAGTTGCGCACGGTGTCGGTCTCATGCGCGATTACGTCAAGGTCCGCCGCTGATTGTTCCGCCGCCCTGATCCCGGTTACCTCAAGCCAGCGGTTGACCGCTGCCTTGTGCAGCATGAGCAACTCCGCCGAGACCATCGCCACGCGCTGTGCGTATTCCAACGTGCCGCGGTCGAGCTGATCGCGCGGGAAGACGCGATTGACCAGGCCCCATTCATGCGCCTGGCGGGCCGTGAACGGATCGCCGGTGAAGAACAGCTCCTTGGTGCGCCGCGGACCCATCAGGGTCGGCCACATCGACATGGTCGGCAGAATCCCCATCGTGCGTCCCGGCTGATTGCCGAACATGGCATCGTCGGAGGCGAACACCAAATCGCAATGTCCCGCCAGTTCGGTGCCGCCGGCGATACAATGGCCGTGGACCTGCGCGATGGTCGGCTTGAGCAGCGACCACAGCCGCATCCAGCGCCGCACCAGGTCCTGCATCGCCGCGCGATCGCGCATGATCCGCGAACCGCTTCCGCGTTTTTGATCGATACCAAGGTCGTAGCCCGCGCAGAACGAGCGTCCCGCCCCGCGGATAATCATCACGCTCAGATCGGGGTCCTGCTCGAACTCGTCCATCGCGTGGTCGAGTTCATGGAGCAGTTGCGGCGACATCGCATTCATTCGCTCCGGCCGATTCAGCGTAATGCGCAGTACCTTGTCGGCCGGCTTTTCATACAGGATGTTTTTATAGTCTGTCATGACCGGGATCGCCTGGTTCAAGCGTTCGCCGCCGGCCGCTCGTCGCTGATCCGCGGGGCGAAGGCCGGATCGTTCCTGAGCACGGGGGCGATCTTTTCGGCAAAAAGCCTCATGCTGCGCCGGGTATTCTCGAAGGACAGGCCGCCGACGCAGAATTGGCCCAGAAAATCGCTGGCGCCGGTCAGCTCATGGATGTAGCGCAGTTTCTCCAGCGCCTCGGCCGGCGTGCCGGTCACGTTGAGGTCGCCCGCCTTCTTCTTTGCTGGATCCGCGGCCGCCGGCGCTTCGCGATTTTCTTTGGGCGCCTTTGTCTTGCTGTAGGTTTTCGCCATCCTGGAGTAAAATTCGTAGCCCTTGAGCCCGGCCAGATGCCCGTCGGAGAAGCGGTAATGGTCGTCGATCGTCTTCATGTAAACGCGCAGATGGGTGCGGGCAAGGTCGCGCGCCTCCGACGGATCCTCGGCCACAATCACGTTGGCCAGCGCCATCACGGGACGCACCGGATGGCCGCAGGCGGCGGCCGTGGCCCGGTAATGCTGGATATCGATCGCGGCGGACTCCCAATCCTTCTGTCCGATAATCATCATGCCGAAACCCATTTTGGCCATCAGTTCGGCCGATTCGGGACTGACCGATGACGCAAAGAAGCGCTCGACGGGATTGGATATCGGTTGAGGGCGGATCGAGGTTTCGGGAATCCTGTAGTATTTGCCGTCGTAGGAAAAACGCTTTTGCGTCAGCGCCAGGCGCACGATCGTGGCGATTTCGGCGAAGCGGTCGCGCGACTCCTCCATCGGCACGCGCAAGCCCTCGTACTCGACCGAACCGGCGCCGCGGCCAAACCCGAACAGCGTCCGCCCGCCCGACATCACGTCGAGCATCGCGATTTCTTCCGCGATTCGCACCGGATCGTGCCAGGGCAGAACGATTACCGCCGTGCCGAGGCGAATCGTACGGGTGCGCCCTGCGTAATAGGTCAGGAACTGGACCGGATTGGGGATCATCGAGTAGCCGGTGAAATGGTGTTCGAGGCTCCACAGGGAATCGAAACCCAGCGGCTCCGCCATGTCGGCCAGTTTCATCGCCTCGTCATAAAGCTGGAGGTCGGATTTCGAATCGCCCACCGCCGTGATGACGGGCACATAACCTACGTTCATAAAGTCTCCTTGCTCATGCCGCGCTTCGTTCAATTGGCGAATGCCGCCAATCGTCAGTTGCGCCAGCCGCGCCGCGGTCCGGCTGGGCCCCGATTCGACGTTTGGTGGTCCGGGCGATCCCCGAAAACTTGTTATCTAACTAGCGAACAATGTATCAGCCAGCAACTATAACGGGCGTTCCGATCGCCAAATCATCGCCGCCCGCTGGCGCCCTCCCGGCGCCCGATCGTCACGAGCCAGACCTTTGGGAGCGCTTTTCCGGCGGAAGGCTTACTTATTATACAACCAGCAAATATTGAGCGCAGTCAACCGCTCACGGCCAACGACGGTACAAAAATGTATACCAAAGCCTGCAAGGGAAAGGCGGCGATGGTTTCACGCAGGCAGCCGGGATTCGTGCTCGAGGCCACGGGCGGCTACGAACTGAAGGTGGTGGAGCGACTGCGCGTCCCGAAGTTGCCGACGGTGCGCGCCAGGTGCGCGCGTTCGCAGCAGAGTTGACTGCGCTCCTCCCGCGCTTCACCCACCGCCGCCCTACCCCCCGCGCCATCTCTATCGCACCCAGGCTCGCGTCCATCAGGACCTTTCAAACTTTTCCGCCGAATTACTGCGCCGCCGGGAAAATGGAATTCCGGCATCAAAGCCGCGGCGCCCGGACCGATCGCTACCTCCACTGCCGTGCCCTGCTCGCCCAGTTGGAAAGGAATGGACAGGTCAAGATGACGCTTGAGGGCATTGCGGTAAACAGTGGCGAAAAGGCGCGAACTTGCGAGATCGCGAAAGACGATCAGCCATAAGATGCTCAGGCCGGAGGAGCCATGGGTAAAGGCGCCTATCCGATCCGCGGCCCAGGCTCGTGAAAGTGTTTGCGTTTGCTCCTCGGGTACAGCCAGCCGCCGCAACAGCCGATAGAGCTGGTACTCGCCAACCGTGTTTTCATAAACCCGTTGCCAACCGGGAACATCAGGCCAGTCCTCCAGGGGTGTAGTAATCGTGCTGCCCGTCGCGCCGCGCAAGTAGAGTTGCGGATGCATCAGTTCCTGGGTGGAGAGGGACGGATCGCGATAGAGCCGGTCAACGGCGAGCCATCCGCCGCGACGGTAGGCTTGCGCGACAAATGGCACGCCGTAGGCATATTGAAAGATCAGCGGCCCGGGCAGCGAAGCGCTATCTCCGCGGCGCGAAGCGGTGACAAGGGCCGCGTAACGGGCCACCAGTTGGTCAAGTTTGGCCCGATCCACAGCGCCCCACCAGCACGCATAGCCGCTGATGGTCGCGTCACCCTCCGCGACGCTCTTCAACGCCAGGGCGCGATCGTCGTTGTTGCTCAACGATGCGAGGCGTCGTGTGAGGGCGAAATTCTGGTCCTGCAATGCGTGCGTGAATTCATGTGCCAGCAGCACGGTGCGCGGCGGCTGGCGGATTGCGGGGAAAAGCTCGAGGTTTGCCAAGCCAAACGGTTTGTGCACCAGCACCATCGCGGAGTCGGCGGAGTCGTAAAAGCCCACCACGTGTTCGCGCCATGCCTGCAGGGTTGCGTGCCGCAAATCCACTCCGGGGTCGTACAGGCCGATCAGAGCGCCGACTCGTGCAGCGAGCTGCAGCCGCCGAGCGTCGGCCGCGGAAATCTGCCGCGCGAGGATTGCCGCAGCTTGCGCTCGTGATTCGACTCGTACGGCGGGAGGATCCGCGAAAGTCAGTTCGCGAATGACCTCTACTCGCTGCCTCACCGAGATGGCATCGGCCAGGATCAGGTTCTGCTCGCGCGAGCTCAGATAAGCACATCCTGACAAAACCGTGAGCAACGATAGGACCAGGCCCAGCGCATCGAGTCGGCTGCTGCCGCGACAGCCGGTCGAGAAAAAACCGCGCGTTGCCAATACCTTGCTTTTACGTCTCACGCTAATAGCGTAAATCCACTTTGTGACGCTTGCGGCCATCGGCCAACCGACCTCCGACAATCAAACAACTCCAAGCGAACGCTGCGGGAACCTCACAACCGGCTGTCAGAGGAGGTCTTAAATTGCACAGACGAACTTACCAATATGATTCGTGACATCCATCCATCACTTATCGCGTCCACGCACAAGCTGCTGTTCATTCCTGCAATGCTTCGCAGCAAATATCACCGGTAAACTCCTGCGCGTCACTACTTCAAACTCAACTATAAATTCGATTTTAAACTTTCCTCTTGACGCCTGAGTCGTTAAGACCTACCATGCCTGTCATTAAAAGCATCCGCATGTTATTTCGCGTGCGACAGTTCGACGCGGATGGTGCTGCGGGCTGTGGAGATAAGCGTGCCGGCGGTTCACGCCGGAAGGGGAATTTGCCTTTTTGCGCGTCACCTTCAGAGAGTGCAATCAATTGAATGCCGCTTTAGCGGCTCCTTCGATCCTAAAGAGGTATCGCCCAATGATGCGACGGTTACCCGGAATTTTGGGTGCGATAGCGATGGCGATGGCGGCGGTGTCACCGGCGTTTTGCGCCACAATTCAAGGCGTCGTTCACACAACCGACGGCAAGCTGGTCAGTGGCGCAAAAATCGCCGTGACAACTTTCATGCGCGCGGGAACTGTTGCGGCGCCATCGCGCGCGCTCAGCCGGATCGTACAAATCGCCGCTGATGGATCATATGTAGTCAGGGATTTGCCGCCCGGCGATTATTCGTTAAAGCTGCAGCCCGAGAGCGCCAGCTTTCGGGGCGGTGAGGGCGTGGTAGCGCTCGCAAGCAACGGGCTGACGGTCGACTGGGTGGTCTCCAAAACGGCGGAAGCGTTGGCATTCGCGACGCCGGGCCTGCAGTATGCGCAGGGCGAGCCCGCGCTGGCTGCAAACGGCGCCCTCACTCAGGTAGTCGGCGGCACCCTGGGTGGAATCAGCACCACCGCGCTGGTCGTTGGTGGCAGCGTAGTTGTGATAGGTGGCGTGGTGGGTGGAATTGCGGCAGCAGGCGGATTCAGCGGCAGCAGTTCGACCAGTAGCCCGGCGCTGTAGCCCCAGTCGGCTATGCTCGCCGACGGACTGAGGTGGACCCAATCTTTGCGACAGCGATCGGCCGACCTTAAGGTGGAGGACACTGCCCGGCGCAAAGACAAACCAGGGCTGCAATTTGGTCAGGAGTTAATTTTCGGGGGCCGTATTCGTGTTCAATTTGCGCGGTTCTAAATTGGGTATTAATGGATTCTCTCGCTAAACGCTCATTGAAGATGACCTCAAGAGCAAGGGATATAATCAAAATACCGAACCCCAGTTTCGGGTTTGCCGGTTTCCAACCCGTTTTCCCAAAGTCATCCCAGTGTTCCCATCCTTCTATTACCACTTCGACGATAACACCCAACGTCGAAAGAAGGAGAGCCGAAGCGGCAGTATGACAGCTGATTCCGGACTTCCGGCTCAGCACATGGATCGTGAGGCGCAGCGGCGGTGAGGGAGCAGAAATAAACTGATGGTGCAGGGCAGGAACGTGATTGGGGATGAAAACTGGTATCTGCTGCGCACCAAAGCAGGTGAGGAGCGGCGGGCGCGGGACCAGGTCGGTCGGTTTGCCGCCGACGTGCTATTGCCGCTGATACGGGTGCGCATACGCCGTTGGGGTCGGCTGGCAGAGTCGGTCGCTCCGCTTTTTCCCTGCTACCTTTTTGCGCTGCTCGATCTCGAGCATGAAAGTGCGACGCTTCGCTGTACGCCCGGCATACGGGAGGTGGTCGTTGTCGGGGGTGAAGCGGCGATCGTACCGCAACCGATCATCGATGAACTTAAACTGCGCTGCTCGCGCGGGCCGATTGAGTTGCCGCAGCGTGCGTTTGCGCCGAAACAACGCGTTCAGGTGATGGACGGACCGTTTCGAGACTTCGAGGCCGTCTTTGAGCGGACTCTTTCGGGAGCGGAACGAGTTGCGATTCTGTTGCGAATCATGGGCCGCGAGACACGCGTGGTGCTGCCCGCGAAATTGCTGGCACCCCTGGAGGGATAAAAGCCGGTTAGAGAACGGGCAGAGGTCTGAGTCCATCGTCCACCGTAACCTGCCTTGGGGAAGGCGTCGGCGGTGGGCTTTTTGTTGGTTGTTGTCGAAAAATTGCTAACCCAAGAGCTTCCCAAAGAAGTGGGACCGGTGGAACTTTGTTCAGGTGCAAGCCGCCCGCGGACGGCTCTCGATCGCGCTGGAGAGATTGGTGCGGGCGCTGTTGATGCAGATGCTGTATGCGGCGCGCAGCGAGCGGCTGCTGATGGAGCAGCTTGACTACAACCCGCTGCTGCGATGGTTCGCTGGGCTTAATCTGGACGAACCGGTGTGAGACGATGGTGTCTAGCCATTGGCGCTTGAGGACCGCTGACGCCCGGCGCGTCTTCGCCTACCAGCCAGTCATTGGGCCTGGATCAAAGCACTGTAGAGGATTGTTGCGCGATTTCGACATTTCCTTTGCGCGACCCAGGAGAAGATGGGCCGTGCTGACGGTGGCGCTCGCCCTTTTTCTTTCTGCCTGCGCGACGCAGAGCGCGCCCTCGACCACCCTCGCGCTGTCCAACGACAGCTCGGGCGCCGATGCTAATCAGCAACGTCTCCAGCAGCTCATCGAGGAGCGCGAAAGTGACCAGTTTTCCACCAAATTCGGTTTGGGTCCCGGTGACGAGTTGGAAATCGCCGTTCCAGACGTCGACGAGCTCAAGAAGCGTACCGTGGAGCGCGTCTCTCCGCAGGGTGACATCGAGCTTCCCATCGCGGGGATAGTGCACGTCGGGGGGCTTACGGAAGCCGAAGCGCGCGACGCGATCATCAAGGCGCTCTCGCGATATGTGAAGGATCCGCAGGTCGACGTGTTCGTCAGCAAGAATGCCAGCCGGCAAGTCGCGGTGATGGGGATGGTGAATAAGCCGGGGCAATACCCGCTCACCCGGCGCAACGAAACTATTCTGGACCTGGTGGGTGAAGCCGGCGGCTTATCCGACGCGGCCGGAAGCTCTCTCATCTTTCTTCCCGGGGCCGCAAACGTCTCCGCGCAGGCTTTGTCCGGTCTTCAATCATCGCCAAAACCCACTGCGGCGGCCAACGTGGCTGGACCGCTGACGGCCGCTCAAGCGGAGACTCGGGAGCAGATGGGGCGGGAAAAACCTCAACCGGTTTCCGCCAACGCTTCCGCCGGTCAGCTGATGTCGGGATTGATGTCCAGCGGCGTCACGCCGATTTACGTGAATCTCGCTACCGGCCGTCAACGTGAGCTGGAGGTTCCGGTTCGGCCCGGAGACGTGATCATGGTGCCCGCCCGTGGCCAGGTTCTGGTGCAGGGATGGGTGGCCAACCCGGGCGCCTATCAGATTACGCCGGGGATGACCGCGCTGGCCGCGATCACCGCCGCTGGCGGTCAACTCTACAGCTCCGATGCGGTCGTGCTTCGCGACTCGCCGGGCGGACACAAAATTTCCCTGCCAGTCGATCTATCCAAGGTCGAAAGTGGCCAAAGCCGCGACGTACAAGTGCAATCGGGCGACGTGGTGATCGTGCAACGCTCCGCGCTTGGAGCGGTGCCCTACAGCCTTTATTTTCTGCTGACCAGGTTTGGCACCGGCATGATGTTGCCAGTGCCAGCCCTCTAGCCGATTCGCGACCAACATTTTCCCGCGGATGCGGCGGCCGGTGTTCGCAGCCGACGTAGCGCCTTGCGGGACTGATGGACACAAGCACGCGGACCGCGCCCGTCGGCGGGCGCAACGCCTCTGGAAAAATCCACCGGAAAAAGTGGCTGGGTAAAAAATATGGCCAAGGCAGGAAAAAATGCAGGAAAAGACGATATGCCGCGGGTCCTGGTTACCGGAGCTGGCGGTTTTATCGGTCACCATCTGACCAAGCATCTGGTTGACCGAGGGTTGTGGGTGCGCGGAGTCGATCTCAAATATCCGGAGTACGAATCAACCTCGGCACACGAGTTCGAGATTCTCGACCTGAGGCGCTGGCCCGATTGTTTGCAGGCAACGCGCAATGTCGATCTGGTTTACAACCTGGCCGCCAACATGGGTGGTATCGGTTTTATCGAGGCCAATAAGGCCGTGATCATGCACGATAACACCCTGATCAACATCCATATGCTGGAAGCGGCGCGGCAAAACGGAGTGCGGAAATATCTGTACACTTCGTCGGCCTGCATCTACCCGGGTTATTTGCAGCGCAGTCCGGACGTCAGCCCGCTCAAGGAGTCCGACGCCTATCCTGCGGATGCGGAAGATGGTTACGGTTGGGAGAAACTGTTCAGCGAGCGTCAATGCCGCCACTATTACGAGGACTACGGCCTGAGCACCTACGTCCCGCGTTTTCACAATATCTTCGGTCCCCTGGGAACCTATGACGGCGGGCGGGAGAAATCGCCCGCCGCCATCTGCCGCAAAGTGGCGCTGGCCCGCGACGGCGACGAGATCGAGAT
>JAJPIF010000021.1 GCA_021324885.1 Pseudomonadota bacterium | reverse complement strand
TTTTACCGCGGCTTCAATGCCGGTTACCAGGCGGTCGAGGACGCCTATATAGGGCTGGTCAGCCGGATGGCGCATCATCCGGCAGCGATGGCCTGCGTGTTCTTCGTAATCGTCGGCACGGCGGGATGGATTTTCTCACACCATCCGACAGCATTTCTGCCCACCGAGGACCAGGGCTACTGCCTGGTGGTCGCGCGACTGCCGCCGGGCGCCTCGCAACCGCGGGTGCGCGAAGTCGCCAATTCGATCGACGCCATCCTCAAGCGGACCCCCGGGCTTAAGGGATGGGTAACGAGCGGCGGCTTCTCGGCACTGGACGCGGCCAATCTCTCCAACGTCGTTACCGAGTACGTGATGTATCGGCCGTGGGATGAGCGGCCCGATCTGCCGCAGGATGCGATCGTTTCCGATCTGCGGAGCCGGCTGCGCGCAATCCGCAAGGCTGACTGCTCGGTGCTGATTCCACCGCCGATTCCCGGACTGGGACAGGCGGGCGGCTTCCAGATGATGCTGGAGGACCGCGGAGCGATGGGATTGCAGGAACTCGGCAAATCGGCGCAGCGGATCATCCGCGACGCCAATGGCCAGCCCGAGCTGCGCGGCGTCACCACCACGTTCAGCGCGGCCAGCCCGCAGCTCGACCTTGAGATCGACCGGACGATGGCGGAGTCGCTCGGGGTCACGATTAACGACGTCTTTCAAACTCTGCAGACCTATCTGGGATCGACCTACGTCAATCAGTTCAACAAGTTCAATCAGAGTTTCCAGGTGCGGATTCAGGCCGACGCGAACTATCGCCGTCAATTGCAGGATATCTCCAACCTGTGGGTCGCAAACCGAAACCATCAGATGGTGCCGCTGGGAGCGCTGCTCAACGTCCGCCGCATCCTCGGCTCGGAGCTGCTGACGCGCTACAATCTGTATCCCGCCGTGTCGATTATCGGCGACCCGTCACCCGGTTTCAGTTCGGGGCAGGCGCTGGACACGATGGGGCGGATCGCGAAACAAAACCTGCCGCTGGGAATGGACTATGATTGGACAGGACTTTCCTACCAGGAAAAGCTGATTGGCAACCAGGCCTATTTTATCTTCGCGCTGTCGATCACCCTGGTTTTCCTCGTGCTGGCCGGCCAGTATGAGAGCTGGACCGATCCGGCCGCGGTCATTTTCACCGTACCGATGGCGCTCGTCGGAGTTCTGGCGGCGCTCATTCTCCGTTCATTCCCCACCGATCTCTATACTCAAATCGGCCTCGTCCTGATGATCGCGCTGGCGGCCAAGAACGCCATCCTCATCGTCGAATTCGCGCGCGAGATCAGGGCCGAGGGAAGACCCGCCGTCGATGCGGCCGTGGAAGCGACGCGCCGCCGCTTCCGCCCGATCGTGATGACGTCGATCGCGTTCATCCTGGGCGTCGTGCCGCTGCTGACCGCTACCGGCGCGGGCGCCGCCAGCCAGCAGGCGCTGGGCACGGTGGTTTTCGGCGGCATGCTGGCCTCGACGCTGGTGGCGATACCGTTCGTCTCCGTCTTCTACATCGAAATGGAAGCCTTCGCCCAATGGTACCAAAGGCGCAAGCAACCGAAGCCGGCCGGCGCGCCGGAAGCTGAAATGGGCAAGCGGGCATAGCGAGCGAGGAGAGAGAAGTGAGGGAAGAGAAGCAGGAAGTGAGAACGGAAGCATTCAGAGGGGTTCTTTCATTCGGTTTTCCTGTTGCCTTTCCTCACTGCTCACTTCTCTTCCCGTACTTCTTTTTCCTCGCTGCTCCCCCACTTTTCTAATCCATCATGTCCCGCTTCTTTATCGAGCGGCCGATCCTGGCCAATGTCATCGCGATCGTCACGATCCTGCTCGGCGCGGTGTGTCTTTACAACTTGCCGGTCGCGCAGTACCCGCAAATCGTGCCGCCCACTATCCAGGTGACCTGCACGTATGCCGGGGCGAGCGCGGAGGTCGTGGCCAATACCGTCGGCATTCCGATCGAACAGGCGGTTAATGGCGTCGAGAACTCGATTTATATGCAATCGACCAGCGGCAGCGACGGCAGTTACACGCTGACCGTAACTTTCGCCGTCGGCACCGACCTGGGAACGTCGCTGGTGCTGGTCCAGAACGCGGTCAATTCGGCGCTGCCGCAGTTGCCCTCTGAGGTGCGCGCGCAGGGAGTTAATGTTCGGAAAGTAAGCACCAACATACTATTAATCGAAAGTCTGTATTCCGACGATAATCGCTTCAGCGATAAGTTTCTTTCCAATTACGCGATCATCAACCTGCAAGATCCGATGGAGCGGCTGCCGGGAGTCGGCCAGGTCAGCGTTTACGGCGCGGGTCCTTACAGTATGCGGGTCTGGCTCGAGCCCGAAAAGCTCAAAGCGTACGGGCTGACGGTCCTCGATGTGCAGCGCGCGATCAAGGCACAAAATATCCAGGTCGCAGCGGGACAGATTGGCGGGGCCCCCTCCCCCTCCAATCAGATCTTTCAGTTCACCGTCAATACGCTGGGCCGCCTTTCCGATGCGGAACAATTCGAGAACATCATCGTCAAGAGCGCGCCGCCGGCGGGACAGGCCAGCGGCTTGAGCGCCATCACGCAGGGCGCTGAAACCGCGTCTTTGGTGCGCATCAGGGATATCGCAAAGGTCGATCTCAGCCAGCAGGCGTTCACCGTCTTTTCCACGCTCAGCGGAAAGAAGGCGGCCAATGTCGCCGTCTTCGCGCTACCCACCGCCAACTCGCTGCAGGTCGCCAAAGAGACCCGCGCTTTGATGGCGCAGATGGCGCGCAAGTTCCCGCAGGGGCTGAAGTACACCACCCTTTACGACACCACGCTTTTTATCAAGCAGTCGATTACCGCCGTCTATCAGGCGCTGATCGAAGCCGGCGTGCTGGTCCTGATCGTGATCATGCTGTTTTTGCAGAACTATCGCGCGATGCTGGTGCCGGCGACCACGGTGCCGGTCA
>JAJPIF010000007.1 GCA_021324885.1 Pseudomonadota bacterium | reverse complement strand
GCGCGGCGTGGCCGCAAGGTTCTGCCGCCGTACCTGAACGATTTGGAACATGATCGCCGTTATCCGCCGGAAACGAAGTGATCGGGCAACTCGTGAAGATTCTGAAGCCGTCGTCCGATATCTTGTAACTATATAAAGACGCTGCTCCGGCCGTAAGAGCTGGAGCAACGGCTGTCAAATACCTCATCTGCGATATCGACGCTCGGCTCACCGTCAATTCCATTATCTATCACGAGCACGCGCTCGGTAAGCGACAGCGCAAATGACCGCTCGCTTCCGATCGCGCTCCAGATGATGGCGTCACAAAGGCTCGCGAGACGCCTGCCGTCGAATGCCTGTGAGCCGATGAATTGCCCGATGTCCTGCGCCCGTCACCTCTTGTCCGTGCAAGACAGACATATTGATTCCGGTGCTCCTCAGCCTGCGAGCCGGATCAACTTTCAGGAGCATCAAACGGCTGCTCGCTTGGTGCCCCGGCCGGGAGTCGAACCCGGACTTGAGGTTCCGGAGACCTCCGTGATGTCCTTTTCACTACCGGGGCTTGGTAAGGATCAATTTCATTATCTTATGCGCGAAGATTGAACAAGGCAGCCCGGACCGATCGCGCTGGCCGCGCCCGTGCCGACTTCGATAGGCTAAGTGTCATGGCGCGGGCGAGTCTGGAAACTGTCGCGGGTGAGGAGTTCCTATATCTGACGACGGTTGGCCGAAAGACCGGGGCGCCGCGCGAGATCGAGATTTGGTTTGTCCTCCATCGTGAACGGTTTTACCTGTTCTGCGAACGTGGCGAGGCGGCCGGATGGGTCAGGAACATCCGGCGCGACCCGCACGTGAAGGTCCGTGTCGGATGCAGCCGAATTCAGGCGCTGGCCCGCGTCCTCGATCATGAACGCGACCGGCAGTTGTGGGACGAAGTGCAGGCCCTTGCCAATCAGAAGTATGGCTGGGGCGAGGGACTACCGGTCGAGATCGCGCCAACTGAATAAGTGACCCAGCAAGGATGGGTTACGGTTGAACGCTTCTGGTTTTCCGCAATGAAGATAGGGTTCGCTATTGTCCCTGGGACTGGCGGCGTTCGGCTTCCGCCATGTTCTCCGCGATTATGTTCAGCAGATGTTTGTGCAGGCGGCCGTTGGTCGCGACGATTCTCCCCGCGGTCAGGCTCAGCCTGGAGCCGTCCATGTTGGTGACCTTGCCGCCGGCTTCCCGCACCAGCAGCGCGCCGGCGGCAATGTCCCAGGGTTTCAGGCCGAATTCCCAAAAACCGTCCATCCGCCCGCATGCCACCCAGGCCAGGTCCAGGGCCGCGCTGCCGGTGCGGCGCACGCCGTGCACCCGCGCCATCATCGCTTCCCAGAACGTCAGATAAAAGCGCCGGCGCGAGGATCGGTCATAAGGAAAACCCGTGGCCAGCAAAGCCGTATCCAGCGTCGCCGCCGCGCTGACCCTGATCGGCCGCCGATTAAGCGTGGCGCCCCGTCCCCGGCGCGCGACCATTAACTCATCGCGCAACGCATCGAAAACGACCCCAAGTTCGACGAATCCGCGCCGCTCGTACGCGATCGAGACGCAACAGTGCGGGTAGGTGTGGGCGAAATTGGTGGTGCCATCAAGCGGATCGATGATCCATCGGTGCTGGCTGTCGCGTTCGATGCCGCCGCCTTCTTCAGACAGGATTGCGTGGTCGGGGAATGCGCGATTAATAACCTTTACGACCGCCTCTTCTGCTTCCTTGTCGGCCTCGGTCAGCAGGTCAAGGAAGCTGGTCTTGCCCTTGAACGTGGTTTTGCCGAACCGCGCGAGATGAACCGCTCCCGCGGCCCGCGCCGCCCGCAATGCGGTTCTTTCGATTGCATCCACGGATGAGCAAGTTACGGGATGGCGCAGTAACAGTCCACTTCGAGGCCTGCTAAGCTCCAATCAACGGAGGAATGATTATGGCCGACCTCGATCACATTGGCCTGACGGTTGGAAATCTGGAAGCCTCGATCGCGTTTTACCGCGACGTGGTGGGAATGACAGTGCAGACCAGCTTCGCGTTGGAAAATGGCGGCTTTGCCAAACTTACCCGCAATCCCCAGGCGGCCATCAAGGGCGCCTATCTGCGCGCCGGCGCGTTCAAGCTCCAGATCCTTGAATACACGGCGGGCGGCGGCACTGCCCAGAGGATCCGTCATAACAATATTGGCAGCCCGCACATGTCATTCGGTGTGGCCGACGTCGAAGCAAAGTACCGCTACGTACAGTCCATCGCGGGCGCCAGAATCATTTCCGACATCGTCGAAGTCGTGCCGCGCGTGCGCAGCTTTTACGTCGAAGACCCCGACGGCGTGCCGGTGGAGTTTTTTCAAATGACGCGCTGACGGTCAAGGAACAGTCGGCCGGAACTGTCGCGGACAAGGACGCTTTGCCACGGCATCAGCGTCGAGCGGAGTTATCAGCACGAAATCAGGCCGTTGCGTACGACATATTCGCAGTCCCCCGCGCATCGGAGGTCGGGGTGCAGGTTGCGTCTACTAATCGATCAGCATCGGCAAAAAGCCGACCCGGCGCGGCATGAAGTAGGAGGTGTCGCCCGAATACACGCGGCCGTCGTAGCCGGGGATGGCCGGGCGCAGTTTGGGAAACCGCTCGAAGAGGTAGGGGAAAAGGATTTCGCCTTCCAGCCGCGACAGTCCCGCACCCAGACAGAAATGGATCCCCTCGCCAAAGGCGACGTGATCGTTGGGATCGCGCGTGATGTCGAAGCGCTCGGGATTGGGGAATTTGGCCGGATCGAAATTGGCCGCGGCCAGTAGCACGTACAGCAGCGAGCCCTGCAGGATCTCGACGCCACCGACTTCCGTGTCGCGCGTCGCGTATCGATTTACCGTGTGCACTGGCGGTTCAAAGCGCAGGCTTTCTTCGATCGCCCGGGTCCACATCGCCGGATCCTTCCTGAGCGCCTCAAACGGCTCGGGATGTTCGACCATGAGCTGGAGCGTGTTGCCGATCAGCATCGTGGTGGTTTCGCTGCCTGCAAGCAGCAGGAGCAGCACGAAGGCCATCACTTCAGCCGAGGTCAGTCCGTCGCCTTCCTCCTGCGCCCGCACCAATACACTGATCAGGTCATCGGCCTTCGAGTTGTGCCGTTTTTCGATCTCGCCGCCGACGTAATCACGCAACCTGACCGCCGCTTCGCGGGTTTCCTTCGAGTACGAACCGTTGGAACTCAAGCGGTCCGCGGTGATGACGAGCACGGCCCAGCGATGGAAATTGTCATAGAACTCGCGCGTAACTCCCAGCATCTCGGCGATCACGGCCATTGGCAGCGGCCAGGCCAGGTCCCCCATCACCTCGAAGGTGCCCTTGGCGGCAACCGCATCGGTCAGGTTGACGATCAGCGATTTGATAGCCGGGGCAAGATCGCGGATACGCCTGGGGCTGAATGCCCGGGTGACCAGCCGGCGCAGGCGCGTATGGACCGGTGGATCACTGAAGAGCAGATTGGCGGCGCCATAAAAGTTGAGGCCTTTGGAGCCGTCTTCGTCGGGGCGGCGTGGACGGCGGGTCGAGAACCGGGCCGCGTCGCGCATCACGGTCAGCACGTCGTCGTAACGCGAAATCAGCACAATCGGCTTGCCCGGCAGCACACCCTGGCTGAGCGACGGCGGCAGACGGCGGCTTTCAACCCGCATCGGAGGCTGCGCGAGCAATTGGCGGTAACGGCTTAGGGGATCGCGGACGAAATCCGGATTCCAGGGATCGTAATAATCTTCGACCAGTGCCATCTGCTTTCACCTTTGGGTTTACTTGTGGCGCATCCGCCGCCGCCCGGCAAGCAGCGGACGCCAATCGACCTGCCGCTCCGCTTTACAACGGCGGTTCGACGATCTAACGCTATTATGGAAATAGGTCACCAGGTTGCGCGCCGCGAGTCAGCGGGAACCGTGGCGCGGCCCCAAATCATGTGAAGGAACGAGCGCCATGAACGTGCCCATTATCTCTTCCGACGGTCATATAGTTGAACCTCCAAAACTGTGGGAGGAGCGGCTTGATCGCCGCTTTCGCGATCGCGCGCCGCGGGTTGTGAACAAGCCCGGCGCCGGGCCGATCTTCGAGGCGCCAGGCGTTCCGCCGCTCCAGGTCGCGGCTTTTTATGCGCTGGGCGCCGAGGGCAAGGAACTCAAGGAGATGATGAACAAGGGGTACGAGGCCGCTCGTCCGGGCGCCTGGGACCCGGAAGCTCGGATCAAGGACATGGATACCGACGGTGTGTCCGCCGAGGTGCTCTACCCTTCTCTGGGGTTTTCGCTGTTTGGACTCGACGATGCCGAGCTGCAACTGGCGTGCTTTAGAATCTACAATGACTGGATGGCTGAGTTCGCGTCGCACTCGCCCAAACGGCTTTTTCCGGTCGCGCTGATTTCGCTGGAGGATGTTTCGGAGGGCGTCAAGGAAGTCGAGCGCGCCGCCAAACTGGGACTCAAGGGCGCGATGATCTGGTCGGGGCCGCCCAGCGACCGCCCCTACCATTCACGCATTTACGATCCGTTCTTCGCCGCCGCCCAGGAGCATGGGATGGTGATCACGATGCACGAGATTACGGCGAAGGACAAAAAGCGGGCGCCTAAAATCGACGGCAGCCCGGAGTTTCTGAGTTTCGCCAGCCTCCATTTCGTGCACGAAATCCAGGAAACCCTGTGCAGCCTGGTCTTTGGCGGAGTCCTGGACCGCTACCCGAATCTGAAGTTTGTTTCCGTCGAATTGGGCGCTGGATGGGTGCCGTATTTCGTCTGGCAATTGGATCGGCGTTTCAAGAAGTTCGGCCCGATGGCGGAAAACAAGCTGGCGCACCTGCCGTCGGAATATCTGCACAACCAGGTCTTCTTCACTTTCGAGATTGACCCCATTGGTCCGCGGGTGACCCGGTTTTTCGGCGAGGATAACTACATGTGGGCCTCTGATTATCCGCACAGCGCGACGACCTGGCCAAAATCGCGCGAGGTGATCGCGGATATTTTCAGCGACGTCCCCGAGCCGATCAAAAACAAGATCATCAGCTACAACTGCGATCGACTCTTTAATATGAACCTGAGCTGAGTGGCGTCAGGGGATTTGCCCCGCTTCCGCATCCATGACCTCCGATGGCCAGCGGATATGGTTGCTCCCGGTCTTGGTTTGTCGAGTATGATGGTTGGACGAACGCGCTCGAACCACAAGCTCTCTGAATGGTTTGCGATTCATGGGAGGAGAAGCGGCCAGTTCCCGCTCTCAGGGCACGAACACCAGACCAATCATAATCGCCGGAACAATCCAGGAGGTCCAATCCGCCTGACCCTGCTGATGGGCCTGGTATTGTTGGATTTGACTTGACGTGTAGGCCGAATCCACCGAGGGATAATTCTCATATTGGGCCACGCCGGGCAGCGAATCGCCGGAACTGACTGAATTACCGGAGTTGGCGGATTGGCTCATCGCCAGCAGCTCCGGCTTTACGACGATACGGTTGACGACTGCCACGTGTGGGTCCTGGAGAACGCGGCGAACGTCGTTCTCGGCGTCGGCCTTGCCCTGATCCGTCGCCACAAAGCCATACAAGGTAAGTTGCCGTCCCGACGGCCCGCTCACCATCGAGGCGCCAACCAGGGGCAGGTTATGAGCTTTCAGGTAATCAGTAAGCACACGGCTCTGGCCTGCCGGGTCGGACGGCAGCGATGGAAGCCTGGAAGCGGCGTCCGGATCGGGTGTCAGCAAGGAGGCGTTGAGCGGCGCGGGGCGAGCAATTGAAGAGGAGGCGGTATTGGCGGCACTGCCGCATGCCGCCAGCCAGCCCGAACCGATAAGCAACAAGATTGCGATTGAGATGTCCGTGGGGCGCCGCATAACTTCTCCCCGCGCCCTCCCAATGCGGAAGAGCCATATGAAAAGTACATAATAGCCGCTTGCGGAAGTAAAGCGGGACAGATTCGAACAAAAATCAAACTCCGACCGTGTCAAGGCAAAGAATGATTTCCTCACGCGGGCAGACTTGATCTTTTCGCGCGATATTCAGGTTAATTATCGGATCGATTCCTGTCGTTGGCCGGATGAGTCTTGGTTGGATTGTGTATGATTCGTCCGAGTACTGACCGCAATCAAAACAATACTTCGAGTGCCGATCTCAATCGCCGCTGCCGCCGCACCCGGTACAAAGCGCGATCGGTCGCCAGCTGACCAAGCTGTATTGCGTCCAGTTTGGCCGTCAGGATCGAATTGTGAGCGTCGGAATCAAACAGGGCGAGGGCAGCCGGCGAGCCGCACAAGCGCTGGAGTTCATTGGTGGTTCCGACAAAGTTGAGCACCCAGTTCACCGATTGCGCAAGCTTTGCAATTTGCCGCGTCTGCAGCGGATCAAGCGGTGTCAGCTGCTCGAGCGCGCTTACCTGGGCGATAATTTCAGTTACATTTTCCGCCACTCCTTCGGAAAACTGATCGCCGCCGGTTGTAAGAAGCGCCCGCTGAGCCATCGCCAACTGATCCAGTTCGTCAATAATACGATCGACATGCTCGACGACAATGAAGCCACGCCGGACCGAACCGCTAATCTCGCCGATGCTGCTGTCCAAAGCGAAGCCCAGGCAAAGTACGGCACAGATTATGACCGCCGCGACGGCGGCTGCTCCCTTGACGATCGCTGAATCTTCCGCGGTCTCGAAATCCATGTCAGACAGAGGCTTACGGCAATCCGGATCGATCCCGACCCGGGATCGCTGCGTTACCTGCGGGTAGCATAACGCGCCTCACGGCTGGAACAAACCGAGTCTCCGGTGGGACCGGCAAATTCATCGGCCGGTCATATTGCCGTGCCGCCGCTTAACGCAGCAAACTGGTGGCAGCAAAAATCGCCAGCATCCCAACTGCCGTCGCCACTGCGACCAGCGGCGAGTCGTGCTCGCGCGCTTCGGGCAAGAGGTCCGAGGCTCCGATGTACAGGAATGACCCCGCGAAGAAGGACAAAAGCCACGGCAGTAGACCGGTCCTGAGATTGAACGGCAGCGTGACGGCCGCGCCCATCAACGGTGTGAGCATGTCGATGCCCAGCCAGAAAGTGGCACGCTGAAGCGGATTTCCGTGAGCCAGCACGACGGTGACAGTGTTGAGGCCGTCGCTCAGATCATGCGCAATCACTCCCAGGGCAATCAGCAGCCCGATGCCGAAATTGGCCTGAAAGCCGACGCCGATCGCCACCCCGTCCAGAAAACTGTGGACCGCTAACCCGGCTGCCGTCCACTGCCCGAGTTCCTGTTCATGAGATGCCACGGCGTGGGCATGCTCGCGCGGCCGATGCATTGCGGTGTAACGCTCGAGCCCGAAGAAGGCCAAAAACCCCAGGGCCGTCACCGGCATATGATGGAACCCGCCGCCCATCGCGAAAACTTCGGGCAGAATATCGAACAGGGCCACGCCCAGCACCGCGCCAGAGCTGAACCCGAGCAGCAGGTGAAGCCGGTCGCGTAGCCGAATCGCGGCCAGACCGCCCAGCCCGGTCGAAAACAGGGTGATCCCGGCAAATATCAAAGGCACCAATCGCATGGCGCCCTCGACCTTATCGGGTTGAGATCGGTCAAGCGACTCGCAGCGAGAAAATCACCTCGCCGTATGTTCAAGCACGGCTGGATTGACCACGTTCACGGGCTTCCCGGCGGCATAGCTGAGCACCTGGTCGAAACACACCTTGAGGATAAACTGGAGTTGGTCGCGTTCGACATAGCCCAGATGGGGCGTGCACACAACATTGTCCATCGCCAGCAGCGGGTGATCACGCGGCGGCGGTTCTTCCTCGAACACATCGACCGCCGCCATCCCGGGACGTCCGCTGCGCAAGGCCCGCTCCAGGGCTCCGGGCGCGATGATTCCGGCGCGGCTGGTGTTGACCAGCAGCGCGGTCGGCTTCATCCGGAGGAGGTCGTTCTCGGCGATAATTCCACGCGTTTCGGGAATCAGCGGAATGTGCAGGGAGAGCACGTCGGATTGGGCGAAGAGTGCTTCTTTGGAGGCCGCCATTTCCACCCCGTCCGCGCGCGCCCGGCTCCGGGAAGCCTCGCGCCCCCAGGCCAGCACCTTCATCCCAAAAGCTTTGCCATATCCCGCAACCACACCGCCGATCAGCCCGTAGGCATAGACGCCCAGGGTTTTACCGCGCATCCCAACGCCAACCGGGTACGCCTGCCATCTTCCCGCCTTTAGCGCCGACACTTCCTGGGGGAGGTTGCGCAGCGCAGCGATGATCAGCCCCCACGTCAATTCCGCCGTCGCGTAGGAGGGCACACCTCCAGCACCCATCCGCGAGCACACCAGCACGCCGTGGCGTGTGCAGGCTTCCACGTCCACGTGTGGATAGGGTCCGGTGTTGCTGATCATCCTCAATTCCGGCAGGCGCTCCAGCAAGGGCGCGGTGACCGGGGTCCGCTCACGAATCAGCACCAATGCCTGCGTGTCTTTAAGCCGCTGCGCCAGCACGCCGATGTCCTTGGTGTGATCGTTCCAGATGGTCACGTCATGGCCGGCGAGCGAGGCGAAACACGGCATGGTCCGGACCGAATCCTGATAATCGTCGAGAATGGTGATCTTCATCGTGATCCTGCGCCTTTGCTCAAAGTGCTTACATAAATCGTGGATTGCAGCGGCGTTGGCAAGCTCAACGGACTGGCGCAGAGGTCAGGAATCGCGTAAGCAATGCGTGCGCGATTATCTCAGGCGCAATGGAGCAAAGCCATGATCAAAGTCATTGGGCTGATCAGGCGTAAAGCGGGAATCAGCCGCGAAGAGTTTCTCAGGCACTGGAAGGAGGAACACGGCCCGCTGGTGAGCAGCATCCCGGAACTCGCGCGCCACATCCGCAAGTACGTCCAGGTGCATCGGGTGAGCATTGGTGAACTCGACGCCCAGGATCGCTATCAGCAGCAGTCGCTGCCAGCGGACTATGACGGCGCGGTGGAGATGTGGTTCGACAGCGCCGAGGAGATGCGCAAGGCGTTTGCGGTTCTGGCCGACCCGGTCATCTGCAAGCGGCTGCGCGAGGACGAGGACAGCTTCATCGACGGCAAGAGCAGCCTGTCGGTAATGGTCGGCGAGGAATTCACGATTTTCGACCGGAAGTAGCCGTCCCCTGCTCTTTTCGACGATGTTCGAGCGAGATACCGCGCTTTCGGCCCCAGTTCACCTGAGGCGGCACGCCCTAATGGCAGCCGCAGCCGCCGCCGCAGCAGGCTCGTGGCGCCGCTGTTTGCGGCGCTGTGCCGCTGTTGGCGCCGGCGCCCGAGGCGAACACCGACATCTCACGCTCGAGGTGATTGCCCCCGCATGACGGGCATTGCACCTCCGGCTCGCTGCGGGTCACCAGCGCCTCGAACGAGGTGTGGCAGGTTTCGCATTGATACTCGTAGATAGGCATCGTACTTGACGCTCACCCTTCTTCGACCGGCTGGGCGTACTCGACCAGCACGCCCCGAGTCGCTTTCGGATGCAGAAAGCAGATCATGCCGGCCAGGCCTTTGCGCGGATGCTGATCGATCAGGGCCAGGCCCTTTGCGCGCGCACCCTCCAGTTCCCGCGCGACATCATCGGTTTCGAAACACAAATGATGGAGACCGCCGCCGCGCCGGGCCAGGAACTTGCCGACCGCGTTGTCCGGACTGAGCGGCTCCAGCAGTTCTATTTCGCTGCTGCCGATCTTCAGCAGTGCGGCTTTGACGCCCTGCTCCTGAATGACCGCGCTTTTGGTGAACTCAAGCCCCAAGGCGTCGCGCCAGAAGCCGTAAGCCTCCTCAAGCCTGGGAACCACGACTCCGATGTGATGGATCCGCTTCAGCATTCGTTCGCAACCGCTATCAATCTAACCTAGCATTGCTGGCGCGGCAAATCACCTGCCGGGTCGTGTGTCGCTCTGGAACGCGGCCGCGTGCTTGTGTAACTATCCGCGGGCGCAATCCGCGTCAAGTAGAAACTCGACTCAGGAGCTGAACAGGATGCCCATCAGCGAAATTCATCATGTGGCCATCAATGTTTCCGACCTCGAACGATCGGTCGCCTTTTATCGCGATGCGCTTGGTTTTCGCAAAGTTCTGGACATGAAGGCCGGCGGCCCGGTCAACGCCCGGATGCTGCGTTTGCCGGAAAAAGGCCTCAGCATCCACTCGATCATGATGGCGCAGGGATCGAGCACGGTGGGCGAAATTGAACTGATGCAAGTCGAACCGCGCCGCGCCAGTCCGACGCCCCCCAAGCGCCCCGATGATCTCGGGATCTGGGTGATCTCTTTCGAAGTCAAGGGCGAACCGCTGACTGACGTGGTCAAGCGCCTGCGTGATATGAAGGTCAAATTCTTTTCCGATATCGAGGAAATGGAGCTCGAAGGCTATGCCCCGATGAAGGCGGTGCTCTTTGAAGATCCCGACGGCAATCTGCTGGAGCTGGTACAGTTGCCCACGAAGGAGGAGTACCTCCGGCTCAAAAAACAGCGTCAGGCTCGGGCCGAAACATCTCAGGGGGCCGCTTGAAAACCATGGCGACCCTCCGGCCCTGACGGTCAGTTCGGGAGTTCAGGGCCGGGGCGGTTCCCACCAATCGCGGACTTCAGTCTCTGGCCGCAAACTATTGTGTTTTTGACGCGGGCTGTGCGAGAAGGCTGACAGGGCCGGGAAGAGCGCCAGGTAAGGCATCCGGGAGGACTCCAGATGACACAGCATGAGCGTCGCGGCTGGCTCGTCGTGGGCAGCGTCGCCGCCACGAACTTCATCGTGATGGGCCCGAGTATCGGCACGATCGGTATCTTCTTCACCCCTTGGAGCAGGCAGTTCGGCTGGGCCCGGGAGCAGGTTTCGTTGATGGCGACCGCTTTCCTGTTTGCGATGGGAGTGGTGAATCCGCTCGTGGGATGGCTGCTGGACCGTATCCCCGCGCGGTTTCCGATGAGTATCGGCGCCGCCGCAGCCGGAGCGGCTTTCCTGGTGGCCAGCCGCATTCATACCTTGGAGACGCTGATCGTGTGCTACGCGGTCATCGGACTGGGAGTCGGCGCCTCGACTATTACGCCCGGCCTGATCGTCGCTGCGAACTGGTTCAGCGATCGGCGGGGATTGGCGATCGGGATTACGATTGCGGGCGCCGGACTGGGCGGATGCGTTCTGCCGCCACTGGTCGCCCACCTGATCGCGCTTTACGGATGGCGCGCGACGATGGTGTTTATCGGCGTGCCGATGTTCGTGCTGGCGCTGCCGCTTATTATATTGATTATCCGCACGCGCCCCGAAAATGCTGAAAGCGAGGGACAGACGAGCGCGGCCTCCGGACTGGAACTGGGACCCGCCCTGCGCTCGCTGCCATTCTGGCTACTGGTCGCCATGCAAGTCGGATTCGTCGTCGCGTTCGCCGGCGTGTACTTCCACATGGTCCCGTTTCTAATCGGCACCGGCTACACGCCGCAGACCGCGGCGTTTATTTTCGGCGCCCAGGCGGCGGTTTCCCTCCCGGGTTATCTCGTGCTCGGTACCTTGGCCGATCGATTTGGCGCCAAGCCGGTTCTGGCCGGATCGCTTGTGATTCAGGCGGCCAGCATGCTCCTGTTGCTGACCATCGCGTGGCACCATTTCACCATTGGGCTGACCGTAATCTTCATTGTCACCTACGGATTGACCGTAGGTTCGGGGACCGCGCTGGGCGCGGTATTGCTCGCCGAAGCGCTGGGATTGAGGAGTTATGGAACCCTGTCGGGAATCATCGGACTGATTGCCACGGTCGGCTCCGCGGTCGGTCCCTTGGTCGCGGGACATATCTACGACGTGAGTGGAAACTACAATACGGCTTTCGAGCTTTGCGCGGCCCTGATGCTGGCGGCGGCGGTATTCGCCTCGTTGGTTTACCCGGCCGAAGGACGCGACGTGGCTCCGTCGGCTGCGCTGCGCGCGCCGCATTAAGGCTCGACGGATTCCGGCCCATGGCAATTGAGCCGCCAGCGCTGCCCGTCTAAACTCGACGCAATTGAATGCGCCGTCGAGACCACAAGCCGCAGGTTGATTCGCTTTGAGCGCCGCCGGGCCCAAGCCAAAGCTTCTGCGCCCGGCCCCGGCGAACCACAACGTCGCCGGATGGCGCCGGGCGCTTGCCGCTTACACCGACCGGCGCGTGTTGATGATCTTTCCGCTTGGTTTCGCCAGCGGCCTGCCGCTGTTGCTGACGTTTTCGACCCTCTCCGCCTGGCTGGCGACGGCGGGCGTGGCGCGCAGCGCAATCGGCGCGTTTGCCCTCGTTGGAACTCCCTACGCGCTGAAATTTTTGTGGTCGCCCCTGATCGATCGATTGCCGCCGCCGCTGCCGCTGGGACGCCGCCGCGGATGGGCAATCACGATCCAGATTGCCTTGATTGCCGCCACCATCGGCCTGGGGTCATGCAATCCCAAAGCTCAGCTTGGATTGCTCGCCTCCCTCGCCCTGCTGGTCGCCTTTCTTTCGGCCAGCCAGGATATCGTGATTGACGCTTATCGGGTCGAAATCCTCACCGACGAACAACAAGGTCCCGGTGCCGGAATGATCCAGAGCGGATACCGGTTGGCGATGCTGGTGTCAGGCGCGGGCGCACTGATTATCGCGGCGCGCGCCGGTTGGTTTTGGGCATACGCGGCCATGGCTGCGCTGCTGGCCGTCGGGATGGCGGTGTTTGTGTTCGGCCCGGAACCAGCTTACGCCGAAGACGCGCAGCCGTCGCAAGTCGAATTTTGGGATGGCGTGCGGCAATGGTTTGCGACGGCCGTTGCCGGACCGTTTCTGGATTTCATGCGACGGCCGCGCTGGGCCGCAATCCTGATCTTTATACTGGGCTACAAGCTGGGTGAGGCGATGGCCGGCGTGATGGCGATGCCGCTGTACGTCTCGCTGGGCTTTTCGCTCGACCAAATCGCCGCCATCTCCAAGGTATTTGGCTTTGTCGCCACCATAGTTGGAGCGCTCGCGGGTGGCGTGGTTACGGTTCGGTTTGGATTGTTTCGGGCGCTTTTGTTTTGCGGCCTGCTGCAATCCGCCGGCAATCTTTTTTATGTCTTGCAGGCCGTCGGGGGTCATCGGCTCGACTACCTTGCTCTGTGCGTTATCGCCGAAAACCTGACCAGCGCGATGGCCGGGGCTGCACTCGTGGCTTACCTGTCCGAACTGTGCTCTCCTGCTTTTACCGCGACCCAATACGCGCTGCTTTCCTCGCTGGCCGCAGTCGGACGCACGATGGTCGCGTCGTCAGGAGGTGTGCTGGCGGAAAAGCTGGGCTGGGTCGGTTTCTTTCTGCTTACCACCGTTGTCACACTTCCCGCGCTCGCTCTGCTGGTCTGGATCGCTGCTTCCGATCGCGCCGGCTCCGCTGCTGTACTGGGAGTTCCCGCAGCCGGAAAATAAGAACCTCTGTTCCAACTTCGGGGGGATCCATCCGCTTGGCACGGTGTTTGCTCACGCATAGGCAAGGTGACCAAAAAATGAGTGTCAGCCAATTTTTTAATTGGACCATCGCGCTGGCGATGCTGCTCCCGATTGCCGCTTGCGCCACCAGCCAAACGATTGAGAAGCCTGCGGCAAATCTGACTGGAGTATGGCGCGGGGAGACCCGCGTGATTCCCTGCCCTGCGAACATGCTGGCTACCGAAACTGGGCGCTGCAATGCGATCAACCGGATCACCTTCAATTTGCGCCAGACTGACTCGGCGCTTGAAGGAACCTACGGATGCGGCATCGGCACCCTGGTCTGCCGCGACGCCAATACCACCACTTACGGCACGGTTACCAGCGGGACCGTGAGCGGTCGCAACGTGTTCATGCGCGTGTTGCTTCCTGGCGATTTATCATCGTGCCTGTATAACGGTTTCGTAACCTCACCTGGCGCGATGTGGGGAGACTATCGTTGTTACCAGGGCGGCGGGCTGGTCGAATACGGACAATGGCAGGTCAGCCGGGCGCAGGGCGAACCGCCGCCATGGCGGCCCGAATAAGCGCCGCGCGAAATACAAGGCCGCTTTGCTTTTGAACGGAGTTGCGCCTAAAAAGTCCCCAACCCATTTCAACGGAGCTGCGTATGGGACACCGACTGGAGGCGTCTGAAGTAAAGGCGCTGTTCGATAAGCTGAGCAATTGGGGCCGTTGGGGCAGCGAAGATCAACGCGGCGCGCTCAATTTTATCACCAACGAAAAACGCGTCGAGGCCGCACGCCTGATGCAAACCGGCGAGGCGATTTCGCTGGCTCTGCCGCTTCCGACCGCTCCCGGAATCGACAATCCCAATCCGGTCACCCACCTGGCCTACCAGATAGGAACGGAGCCACGCGCCTCCTACCATCAGGCGATGGACTATTTCGCGATCTCGCCCCACGGAATGGCAACCACCCATCTGGACGCGCTGTGCCACGTCTTCTGGCGCAACAAGATGTACAACGGATTCGACGCGGCCGAAGTGCGGGCCGACGGCGCTCATCGATGCGGCGTCGAGGTGATGCGCAACGGCGTGATGGCGCGCGGCGTGCTACTCGACATTCCTGCACTCCGCGGTGTGCGATGGCTGGAACCGGGCGACGCAATCGTCCCCGATGAACTCGACGCGGCACTGAAGCTTCATCGGGTCGAAGTCAGACAAGGCGATGTATTGTTCGTGCGCACCGGACGCACGCTCAAGCGCAGGACCGAGGGGCCGTGGGATATCATGCGCCAGGGGATGGCCGGGCTCGACGCCTCATGCCTGCCGTGGCTGTTCGAGCATAAAATCGCGATCCTGGGCTCCGACGGCATCAGCGACGTCGCGCCCAGCGGCTACCGTGAGACGCCTTTTCCAATTCATGCCATCGCAATCGTCGCGATGGGAGTCCACCTGATCGATAACGCCGACCTGGAAGCCCTCGCCGAAACCTGCGCCAGGTTGCGGCGTTACGAATTCCTGTTGGTGCTCGCACCGCTGGTGCTGGAGCGGGGCACCGCCTCACCCGTCAATCCTCTGGCTTTTTTGTAGACCTCGGCTGAAATTCATCGCCATGCAACCCCACGATTTTTAAGCTACGGAGAATACGATGAGTGGTAATAATGCTTTGACCGGTAAGACGGCGTTCATCACAGGCGGCAGCGGAGCAATCGGGAGATACAGCGCCAAATGGCTGCTGCGCGACGGCGCCTCGGTGCTGCTGATGGCGCGTCATATGGATATCCTGGAAAAAAGCCGGGCGGAATTGCAAAGGGAAGTTCCGGGTGCCCTCATCGCGCTGCATGCGGGCGACGCGCGCAACGCCGACGATGTGCGCGCCGGCCTGGATAAAGCCTACGCGCTTGCCAACCGGCTCGATATCGTTGTGCCCACGGTCGGCGGATCGGTCGGCTATCGTCCCCTGCTGATGTGCACCGAAGAGCATTTCAGAAAGGATTTGGAAATTAATCTCGTCACGACCTTTATCGCGGTGCGTTACAGCGTACCGATGATGACCGCGGGCGGCGCGATCGTCTGTATTTCCTCCACTGCCGCGAAAATGCCCTTCAATGGACTAGTCGGTTACGGCACCGCCAAAGGTGGCCTCGAGAACTTCGTGCAGGCGGCGGCGGAGGAACTGGGTTCCGCTGGAATCCGTATTAACGCCGTGCGTCCCGGTCTGATGCGCGCTAACAATAACGACGCGCTCATGCGCGACCCGGTTCACGGCAAGTTCGTCGAGCAGATGCCGTTGGGACGCACGGGCGAACCCGACGATATTGCGGCGGCGGTCCGTTATCTGGCCGGCCCGGAATCGTCATGGGTGACCGGCCAGAGCTTCGCCGTCGACGGCGGCCACGAGCTGCGCCGCAACCCCGACCTGGGCTTCATGATGGAAGACATGTACGGCAAGGCGGCGATGGCTGCCGTCCGCAAGGGAAAAACACCGTAAGGACGAGAGAGGAGTCAGGAGAGAAAAAACAGAAAAGAGCAACGAGGAAAGAGAAAAAGTCCGGAACGAGACCGTGCAACGTCGACGCTGAAACGTTTGCTTTCTTGTCTTCATTTTCTCGACGTTCTTTTCTATCTGTCCGCTCTCACTCCTCACTTCTCCCCCTCACTCCCCTTCGCTATCCCTGCGGTAGCAGATCGCCGAAGGTCTCCGTCGCGTACCTGGTGTCGTTGTACTCCTTGACCTCCCGGATTTTGCCGTCGCGGATCACGACCAGGAAATGGTAGGTGTTGTGGTAGTGCTTGCCATTGACCAGATCGGCATCGCTTTCAGCTTCGACCGCGACTCGATCATCCTCCGCCGTCATCCGCTTCAGCGTCAGCGCGATCGGTCCGTTCGCGATCTTCTGGATGTAAGCCATAACTCCGGCGAATTGAGTCTTGTTCATGACCCCGACTCCAGGCGCCCACCAGGTTGCATCCTCGGCCAGCATCGCCAGAGCCTGCTCCCGGCGTCCGGCGGAAAAGTGTCCGAAGAACTCAGTTGCAGTCTGTTTGTTTTCGCTGATCCCCATGCTCAATCCTCCCGCACTTTGACGGCTTGTACCAAACAGCAGCCCACGACGAGCACATCCCACTCTGAGTAATTCGCGGTTGCCGGTCCGCTGTAGGGTGGTTTATACCATTTCATCAGCATTTGCCATTTGGCGCGTCAACTCTGGGAAGACGAATGATGGCCGGCAGAAAGATTTATGCTCTTTTCGCAATAGTCCTGGTCTGCGGCGCTATTTCAAGGGTACCGGGTTTCGCACACGACCTGGCGCAAACAAGGGCCGCGGCGCAGCAATCGCAGCATTCGCCGGTCGTGATGACCGAGGAGGGACCGGTGCGGGGTAACGCCGCGGGAAATCACCGTGAATTTTTGGGCGTGCCCTACGCCGCGCCTCCAATCGGGCCGCTGCGATGGAAGCCGCCGGTCCCGCATCAATCGTGGCGCTCGCCCCTTGATGCAACCCGGTTCCGCGATATCTGCCCCCAAGGCAGTTTCGTCCCCGGACTGGCGCAGCATAGTTCGGAAGACTGCCTCTATCTCAACATCTACACCCCCAATCCCCCGCAACGTCATCTGCCGGTGATGTTCTGGATCCATGGCGGTGCGTTCATCCTGGGATCGGGCGAGGATGCCGACGGCAGCGTACTCGCGGCCAAGGGCAAAGTTGTGGTTGTTACGATGAATTATCGGCTGGGACCGTTCGGGTTTCTGGCCCTCAAGGAATTGAACGCGGAAAACCCCCATCATGTTTCGGGCAACTACGGATTGCTCGATCAGCAGGCAGCGCTCAGATGGGTGCATCGAAATATTGGAGCGTTCGGCGGCGATCCATCGCGCGTCACGATTTTCGGCGAGTCCGCCGGAGGAATCAGCGTATGCCTGCAACTGGAATCGCCCTCCGCCGACGGGCTTTATCAGCGCGCGATCAACGAAAGCGGTCCGTGCCAGATGACGCTGTCGATGGATCGCGCGCAGGCGCAGGGCGCCCGGCTCGCGCGGTTGCTGGGATGCGATCATGCCTCCGATCTGATCGCATGCATGAGATCCCGGCCGACGCGGCAAGTGCTCGATGCCTTGCCGGCCAGCCCGGTTGGTGGCGACGACGTGTTATGGTTTCCGGTGGTTGACGGCTATGTGCTGCCGCACACCGCCGATCAGGCTTTCCAGTCCGGCCAATTCAGCAAAGTTCCGGTCATCAACGGCTCCAACCGCAACGAGGGAACGCTGTTCGTCGCATTCGGAAAACCGGTCACACGCCAGCAGTACACGGCGCTGGCTCAGAAGCATTTCGGCAAAAATGCCGCGCGCGTGATGGAGGAATATCCGCTCGCCTCGTATCCCAATCCGGACCAGGCCTGGGCCGCGGTTTTCACCGATTCATTCTTCTCCTGTCCAATCCGCCGCACCACGCGAATGCTGGCGCCGCGTACTGCGGTCTATGCCTATGAATTCAACGATCCCAAAGCACCCAACACGATGGTGCCAGATCCACATCTTGACCTGCGCGCCTACCACAGCGCCGAAATTCAATACATTTTCCAAACCAGGTTTCCGAACCGGCCGAAAGGAGCGCCGGCGCCGCTCTCGCCCCAGCAACTGAAGCTGTCCAACCAGATGATGAGCTACTGGACCGCAATGGCCGCAAGCGGCCATCCCGACGGCCGCGGGCCCAAGTGGTTCCAATACCAGGATACGCAGGATCGAACGCTATCATTCGCGCCGGGCGCTACCGGCTACGAATGGGACTTCGCGAAATATCATCATTGCGCTTTCTGGGATACGCTAAATCAGCAAAGCTCCCTATCACCCAGCCAGCCGTAAACGATTAATTGATCGTTACGTCATTGCGCGCCTTAGCACGTTCAGGAGGCCAGGGCCGGCGCCAGTTCCACTACCTGCGGAACGTGCGGCGCGGCCTTCGCGCCCTCATGATGGGTATATTCGAGAACCATGCCGTCCGAAGTTTTGCGGAAAACCGAAAACCGCTCGATTGTGTCGTCATCCTCCGACACCAGCAGCAGACGTCCATTGGGAGCAAGGTTTTCGCATTGAATCCTGACCGCCTCCTTCATTTGTGCGTCGCTGAAGTACTTTGGATTCAAGAGATTGGCGACTTTAATCAGGTCAGGCGGCTGGCCGTTCCATCGGGTGAAGATATCGTATCGCATTATCGATATGCGCGGATCACGCTCTGCCATACTGGCCAATTCCGGCTGTATGAGCAGCAGTTCATCCCATTCATCCACAGCGCGCACCCCGGAGATCAGAAGTTTCGCGGCTAGCCGCAGCGGAAGCCATGCCCCTTCGACCTCCGAATATACAAGCAAGCGCCTCGACGCCCTCAGCGCGCATTTCCCTTCCCGGTCCATGAAGTACAATACGCCCTGCCTGTCGTGCCCACAGCGGCTCGAAAGATTCAGATCAGTGACATAGTAGCGCTCGAAGCCATCGAGTGATTTGATAAGGTCCAGCGACGTGCTGCCGTCCGAAGCGCCCACATCCAGCACCACGGGTCGCGAGCCCCGGTACAGATCGGATATGTAGCGGTTGGAATGTTCCTGGCGGCCCGGGCGGGTGGTTTTGAAGGTGACGCCGAATTGCAGGGTCGAGATCGCCTTTGAAAATTGCGCCGCGGACAGCTTCGAGCGATCAGCGCCGGCAAGCGGCCGCGGGTCATCAAATGCGAACGACAGGCGCCCGAATATATTAGGCCATCCAGCCTTATTAAACTTGATCGGCAATCTCATTTGATACTCCGTCAACACTCACCCATCTTTTGTCGCCGGTTCTGCGCTTTTAGAGCCTGCATTCGGCCCATAGAAAGGGCTGGACACGCTCCCGCACCAGGTTTATTCCCAAACCCGGTCTGGATCCGATGGGAATGCTGCTGGCGTTAACTTCATATTCCGGAGCATGATCAACGATCCGGAAATGCTCGCTCGATCGGTACGGATATAATTCCTGAATCATGACATTCGGCGTGCAGGCGTCGAGTTGCAGAGCGGCAGCGGTCGAAACCGGACTCGCGCAGATATGCGGTTGAATCCGCATGTTGCAGGTTTCCGCCATTGCGGCGATCTTTCTGGTTTCCATGATGCCGCCGGTATTGCCGATGTCAGGTTGAAGAATGTCCGCTGCGCGCGATTCGAGAATCGGCCGAAATCCGTAGCGGGTATAAACTCTCTCGCCCAGAGCGATTGGAACGCTGATTTCTTCAGCCACCTTCTTCAAAGCGCCGAGATCCGACGGGTCAACCGGCTCCTCGATGAAAAGCGGCTCCAACTCCTCGAAACGCCTGCATAATCGTATGCTTTCCTCCGTGGTAAGCCCCCCGCTCAGGTCGATCATAATGTCGACCTTGGTGCCGACAACGCGCCGCACGGCTCTAACCTTTTCAAAGGCAAGGTTCGCAAACTCGCGATCAACCGCGCGGCGCGACACGTGCCTGATACCCCCATTTTCATTCGGCACCGCCAGCGGATAGCATTTGACCGCGGTATAGCCGTCGCGAATCGGCCTTTCCACCGCGCGTGCATAGTCGTCGGCGCTCACGCATTGATACGACCATCCATTGGCGTAGACGCGGATATCGTCGCGCATCCGGCCTCCGAGCAGTTCGTACACCGGGACCCCTAGCGCCTTGCCCTTGATATCCCACAAGGCCTGTTCGATTGCGCTGATGCCGGCGAATACGATGCTGCCCCCGCCTTTCGCCCAGAAGGAATGGTCATACATTTCGGTCCACAGTTCCTCGATCCGGAACGGATCGCGTCCCAGCACCATCGCGTCGATCAGGTCCTTGACCATCCCCGCCGCGCTGGTCGCCCCGATACCGTATGCCACGGCCGCCTCTCCAACGCCCACGATTCCCTCATCGGTAAGGAGTTCGAGCAGTACGGGATGGAGACTGCCGATTTTGACCAGGTAGATTTTGGCTCCCGTCATCCTCATCCGACCCACCTCGCATCCCAGGTGGTGCTGCAAATGGTGCCAGGAGTCATCGATCCGCTCCCGCGGCGGCGCTGCTCAATAACGCCGAGTCCTTGGTATTCGACACCGGGTCAGGCTTTTCTCTGCGTGCCTTCGCCTCCATCAGCGCCCGCCGGACATCCATTATGCAGGCGCCGGCAAATGGCAGCGGGTCGTCGGCGGCCAGAAATGTCAATTCCTTGACGCCGCGAAATGATCGCAGCCATTCCCTGATGCCAAGCTTGCCGTCGCGCCAGTAGCGCACCGAGGAGATGAAGTCGACGTCTTCGACAATCCACTTCCGCCCTTGAGGTGCACGCGCCCGAAGGACCGGCTGCCCGGTCATGTCCTGGTAGAGGGCGCGTACGACGTCCATTCCGTTGTCGCCGACAAAAAGCCTGAACATAGCGCCAATCCGCGGATTGATATCATTGATTTTATACCTGCCATCGCGCGCGTCGTACCGATAGCCGAGATCCAGCGGCCCGCGATAGCCTATATTTCTCATGAAAGCCAGCGTGGTCTGCTCCACATGATCATTTTGCTGACACACGGCCAGCGATGCCTGCCCGAAGTAGGCGGGAAAATTACGCAATTTCCGGCCTGTAAATACCACCGGGCAATCTCCTCGCCGATCGAAATAGCCATTGAATGTCCACGTCATTTCATCCCCGCCGGGGATATACTCCTGAAGCATGACATTCGGATTGAGAGGATCCTCCACCGCCGCATAACCCTCGAGCAGTTCGCGCTTGCTGTTGACAATCTTCATGCGCCACGGTTTTACACCGCGGACCAGATTGTAGATCGGCTTTAAGAGGATCGGGAACCTCGCGCTCTCAAGATAGCGAACCACGTCCTCCCGTGACTGTGGAAACGCGGTTTCCGGCGTATCCACGTTCCATTTACGGGCGAGGTAATACATCTCCTTCTTGTTGCATAGAGAGCGGCACAGGGCAGGGTCGCGGATAGGAAAAATATAAGCATCGGCGAGTTGATCGGCATGTTCGTCGACGAACATCGCGCCGACGTCGCTGGTGGGAATCAGCAGGGCGCGACGCCCTATCCTGCGGCTGACATCACGAAGAAATTCGAGCGATTCGTTTTCCGGAGCACGGTTGACATCCCAGATGAACCTGCCCCGGCAGTATTTGGAATAGAAGATCGGAGAGAAACGGTCGCCGTCGATGCCGTAAACCTCCACACCCAGCCGGCCCAGACTCCGAGCAATTCCGATGCCGACATGATGGTGCGAAACCAGCACCACCGCCGGTGTCGACGAGTCCGCGATCATTATATTTCCTTTCCGGCACCATCGCCCGCGGCGCTGCGTGGGAGCGGCGAATGCATCATCACCTCTCCGTTTATCAACGGAAAGACCGCATCCAAATCCGCGACGTGTGCCAGGATGAATTCCAAATCGTCGATCTGACCGCTGTTTTTGAGGTAGGTCGCGCTTTTATTCGTAATCCAGGAGTCAACCGGCTTGTCAGACCAGCGCCGCACGATCTGCAATGTGTCGGGATCCGCGCAGTAGCCGTAATCCAGCAGATACTGCGCTATCCATGCGCAGCACATTTGATCCTCCTCGCGAAACTCATTTTTGCTCCCCGCGCCGATCAAAGCGATTGCCGGGAAATGCCGGGCCAGATGGCGTGCCGTGGAAATATAGTTGCGCAGGCACGCGATAAATGACGCGTCGCACCGCGCCGCTCGACAGCATAGACGGGTGCCCGAGGAGGAAAGCAGAACAAGCGGGCGCTCGATGTCGTGGCGTGCCGCCAGCCGCGCAGGACTGTTGTTGATTTCGAACCCGTGCGGCATAATCCCGCTCTGTTCACCTGCCAGTAATGGATCGTGAAGCCGGCGTGCAAGCTGCATCGCCGCCTCCGGCGTCGGCACTGGAAAACAACGGCGTCCGGAAGCGGCCGCGGTAATCGCGGTGGTTGTCGCCCGCACCACATCAACGGCCACCACCGCATAACCGCGCCGGTAATGTCTAACGCTGTCGGGAAAACAGTCGATCACAACTCGGTTCTGCATTCAGGCCGCCTTTTGGGCATCGGTGCGCGGTTTGAGATTGCTCCTGGAGAAGGCGTCGGAGTGAAGCCCTCGCCGATAAATTTCGACTCTCAGCAACTCCTCCAGCCTGACATTGGAAAGACGGACATCTCTGCCGAAATGGTCCAGCAAAGCGAACTGACTGGACTTATTCGGGGCCTCGAAAGTAAGCACGCCCAGTCCGAAGGCCTGCGCGAAGCGATCGGCGAAGGCGGCGTTGAGACTGCCCTCACCGTCGAACAGCCCGACACCTTTGGCGGACTCGCGCGCTTCCACGATCAATTCCACAGCGCCCGCATCCAGCCATCGACGCCCCTGATCGATCAATTCCTCGACGATTTTACCCTCAAAAGCTCCGCCGTGCTTTTTGCCCAGTTCAAATTGCACCTCCAGTCCTCTCTGACGTGCCATCGCCACGACTTCCAAAGGGGGCAAAGGCATATCCGTGAAGCCCTGGCCGCACTCGATGCGCGTAATTCCGAAATCCGCGCAAAGATCGAGGTAAGCCGGCAATTGTCCCTGAGCGACGGCAATTTCGAAGGGACCGCCGCCGGTCACGGTGGGCACGTGATGGGCCCTGGCGGAAGCGACCTTGCGCCGGATGACAGTTTCGTCAGCGATCATCCAGCAGGCCATCGATATTTTCAGGATCGACATGAGGTGGCTGCTCTGTTGAAGATGACCTTCCAGCGTGATCGGGTCATAACCGGGATCGAAAGGGCTGGTGGACGGCGGGATCCTGTAAACTCCGATCCGCTCGAGAAAGTCGCGCGTATGATGCTTCCCTGTCAAATGCATGCTCAACTCCTTGGCCCATGCGCAATGCCACTACGGCCGGCAAACCACCCCGAGTAAGGGTGAATGAAATGACAATGATCGAACGTTGCGCGGATCGCGCACGCAGAATTGCATAAACCCTCAGATCGACCCCAACAGTGATATTTCGCCGGCGATGGCGAGAATCGGGCGAGGGGGTGATGGGTGCTCACTTCAGCGAGCATCTGAGTTTCCGGTTTCGAACCGGTCGCAATTTTCCTCACCGGTCTAATGCTCTTTTACGAATTGCATTCGCTTGGATTGAAACTCGAAATAGCTGAAAATCAGGTCCTGGGATGGCGGGCCGGATTCGCGCCACCAACGTCGATATCTGCTGGAATTGCCTGCGTCATTACTCAGTTTTAGGCAAATCGCAGCATGATAATTCGATCTGATATTTGGCGCTGACAATACGGCCTCGGCACGAACACGGCTGCGGGAATGATCCGACAACACGACGCAGCAGGATGGGAAATGCGGTCTGGAGCTGATAGCCAGTTCAATCGAGCGATCTATGTTAGATATCTCAAGCGTACCACAGTGCACCTGGGTTATGTTACACAACATCTGCCGGTCACCATCAAGTTCGAGCATAAGTTGCTCTTTGCAGCCGTTTATCGGGCCGGTGCAACGGTTATGCCATGGGCAGTGATGATAAATTTGAAGCAATTCGAGCGAATTTCGTTAAAGAAAGAGGGCGGCGAACGATGGTGGTTCCGGTAAATTGTTCAAAACATACGAAGCCGGCCTGCAAATTTTGCATTACGTTTTTGCTTCGTATTCCGCGACTTTTCAGATATTACGAGGGCAATAATTCGCACGCATGTGGCATCTGGTTTGCGTACGCAGGCGACTCAATGGAGCGGCGGCTCTGGTCGCCGGAGGAACAAGGATGGCAGCGATTGTGGCGGGCGCGAATTCCCGAACACCAGGTGACAGCGCAACCGCTCATCCGCAATTGAAGCTACAGCGTTTCAGCGAGGGCGCCGCGTCATGGCGAGCATTACTCGCGAGCGCCCCCGGCGTTACGCTTTATCATCGAGAGTCCTGGGCCAGGCTTTTGACCCGCGCCTACGGGTTGTCGTTGTGGCTGGCGCTGCTCGAAGAGGGCACTGAGGTGATCGCGGGTTGCCTGTTCGCGCGATCGCCGATTTCCAGGCGTTTCACATCGCTTTCGTTTTCCGATCAATGTCCACCATTGACCAGGCGTGCGGACGGGGACCGCCAATTGCTAGAGCGGTTGGCCGCGCGAGCAGATTCGCATGCCAGCTACGAAGTTCGCGGTATTGGAGGCGTTGCTGGTTGGCAAACAGTGGAATGTTTTGCCAACTGGCAGCTGGATTTGGATCGGTCGCTGACACGGATTGAATCGGGTCTGGCACTGAACTTCCGGCGCAATTTGCGGCGCGCTTCGCGCCAGGCCATCACAATCGAGCGCGGCAGCAGTATCGAGCTGGTCCGGCGCTTTTACGCGATGCAGTTGCAGAGCCGGCGCCGGATGGGATTGCCGCCGCAACCCTGGCGATTTTTCGAGTTGGCTCGCGAGATTTTTGGCGAATGCGGCGGTTTCGAGGTGTGGATAGCCCGGGAAAACGGCGAGGATGTCGCCAGCGCGGTGTTCTTAACCGACCGCGACGTTGTCTATTATAAGTGGGGTGCCCGGCGGGCCAATTACCGGTCCCTGGCCAATCATTTGCTGTTCTGGAGGGCGATCGAGGAATTCGCCGGGCGCGCGCGCATCCTGGATCTGGGCCGCGCGGACATCCGCAACCAGGGCTTGATGCGGTTCAAGGCAGAACTCGGCGCCAGTGCCGTCACATTACCTTCTTCTTATTATCCGCGCGCGCCCAAACAGGTCAGTTCTGAGGTGCTGACCGGTGGGCGGGCCTTCCTGGCCGGGATATGGAGCCGGATGCCGATGGTTGCGACCAGGCTGGCCGGCAGGTTCTTATATCGCTATCTCGGCTGATTGGGCTTTGCCCCCATCCACTGTGCGCGCGATCGGGCGATCTCTGACCGATACTTAAGCCTGAGATCGGCCGCCCACGATCGGCAGGCAAGCTGGATTTCCGCGCCATGACCACGTGTTGCGCGCCGGCCGAGCGCAGCAATGGATAGCCCTGGTCGGCAAGTCTTTGAAGCTGTCGATGCAGACGCAGACCGAGATTGTGCGGCAATATCTCGCGCCTTAAAAAACTGAACGGCCCAAAACCCAGCGTACTTTCTTGCATAACTCTCAGGCCTTGGGAGCGCAGCAGCTTGCGGCATTGCGCAGTTGAGATCATTCGCACGCGCGCCGCCGGCTTATACCTTCCTCCGATAACGCTTCGCGCCATCTCCTTGAAGGGCATCAATAACGGATTGGTGAGAGGGTCGAGAAACCAACAAAGCCCCCATCGATTATCGGTAGTAAGAATGATGTGGCCGCCGGGTTTCAGAACGCGGCACATTTCCGCCAATGCGCCTTCAGGCGCCGCAAGCCAGGGCAGAACGCCGACGGCGAGGACGAGGTCGAAAGTTTCGCCGGCGAAAGTGAGATGGTTAACATCGCCGCGGGCATATCGGATACGTTCCTGTACACCTTCTCTGACCGCCGTGTTGCGCGTGAGGTCGATCATCTCGGCAACGGAATCGAGCGCGTACAGCAGGTAGCCTCGTTTGGCCAGCGCCACTGTCGCCAGACCCGCGCCGCATCCGGCGTCCAACACGCGTTGTGATGGCCAACGAGGTAAGCTGTCCACGAGCTTGAGCACAACCTCAAGACGCAACTGATGCACCAGATCCAGAACGCCGGCACCTTTATATATCTGTTCCCAGTAGTAAGGGTCCTCCCGAAAATAGGAGTCCACCAACTTCTGCGGATCGGATCCGCCGGATGGGGCACTTCCAGTCATTTCGTCAATCGCGCCTGGGTAATACGCAGCTTTCCTGATCCTGGCGTTTGCTGCCATCAACTGCTTTCAGCCGCGTGCCGCCAGATCGTAGATTTTACCGCAAACGCGCAAGCAGACGGAAAAATGTTGTACACCTGCCAATAAACTTTACCAAAACACCGCCGCGAACGCGCCTTGTGCGACCGCCGCATCTGAGTCGGCCGATGAAAGGCTCATGCGCCAACGCGGTGCCATCTTCGGGCTGCGCAGCAGAGTCCAAAATTGGATGGATATCCGTATCCGGACGCAGACCAGAGGGGCCGCAGACGCAACGCGCCTGCACGCGGACTCTGCCCGCAAGGCGCCGCCGGATCATCAACCCGGGTTTCTTATCCGGCCGCCCCGTACCAGTTGGCCAGGCAATGTCCCGGTCGGTTCACCGTCCTCATAAATGCTCTTCCCGCTCACGAACGTATACTTGTAGCCATCTACTTTCTGGATCAGCCGCCGCGCGCCTGCGGGAAAATCGTACACGATCTCAGGCGCATAGAGATGCAAGCGGTCAAAATCTATTACGTTCACATCGGCTTTCATTCCCGCGGCCAGCGTTCCGCGATCGGTAAATCCATAAAGCTGCGCTGTCTCGGCGGTTTGGAATCGGATCACCTGCTCCAGACCCAGACGTGGACCGCGTTCGCGATCGCGCACCCAGTAGGTAAGCATGAAGGTCGGCACGCTCGCATCGCAGACCATCCCGCAATGAGCGCCGCCGTCGCTGACGCCAAGGCGCGTGTCAGGGTCGATCAGGAGGCGGCGATTGCGCTCGAGATTGTAGGCTGAGTAATCGCCGAGCGGAACGTAGAGCAGTTCGCGACCGTCGCGCTGGAGCAGCAGATCGTAGGCGAGGTCTTCTGCCGATCGACCCTCGCGCCGAGCGCGGGCGCCGACGCTCATCTCGCGCGCCGGCTCGTAGTTGGGCGGATCGCCGAGTGCAAAAATCGAATCGAACAGGGTCAGGTAATGCCTGCCCAGGGGATCCTTGAGCCCGACTGAATCGTTCAAAATACGTGTCTTCACCTCGGGGTCACGCATCCGCGCCACTCGTTGCGCCAGCGGCAGCTTTCCAACCAGGGTGCGGTAGGCGCGATGGGTGCTGAAGGGATGAATCGTGGTCTCCAGGCCCATCAGGATACAGGCCGGACGCGCCGCCACCTGAGGCACGATATTGGCGCCGTGCCGCTTCCACGACCTGACCAGGCGAAGCACCCGTTCAAAATCCAGCGGCTGCGGCGTCGCCGACGTGGCCAGAATCGTGATCGGGCGGCCGGTCTGGATCGAAACCCGGGCCATCCATTCCAAATTGGTGTCCGGGCCGACCATGTCCGTCGCCAGTTCCATCACGCCATGACCGGCATCGCCGAGCGCCATTCCGAGCGCCACCATTTCCGCCTCGGAGGCGAAGGTGCCAGGGACATGCTCACCGCTTTTGGCCCGATGAAGCAGCGTGCGCGACGACGTGACGCCAACTGCGCCGGCGCGCAGCGCGTCGCGGACAATCGCCGCCATCCGGGCAATATCGTCAGGCGTCGATTCCTCGTTGTGCGCACCGCGCTCGCCCATCACGTAGGCGCGCACTGCGCCATGGGGAATCTGTGCCGCCACGTCGATCGCGCGCTTCATCCGCGCCAGCGCATCGAGGTATTCCTCGAAGGATTCCCACTGCCATGGTATTCCGGCGGCCAGCGCGGGTCCCGGAATATCCTCGACCCCCTCCATCAATTCGATCAGAAATTGCTCCTGTCCGGGATGGACCGGGGCGAAGCCGACGCCGCAATTACCCATCACCAGCGTGGTGACGCCGTGCCAGCTTGACGGGGTCAGGTATGGATCCCAGGTGACCTGACCGTCGTAATGGGTATGGATGTCGACCCATCCGGGTGTGACCAGCAGACCGGCGGCGTCGATCTCGCGCCGCCCCGCCCCGGCCTTACCGCCAACCGCCGCGATTGTTGCGCCGTCGATGGCGAGGTCGCCGGTAAAGGCCGGGTTGCCGGTACCATCGATGATCGTGCCGTTTCGAATTACGACGTCATGCATCCGGAGGTCCTCCCGATCGAGTCTTTAGCATACCGGGCCGGAAATTCGGAGCGATTCGAGACACCCGCAGCAAACCAACCTGGCTCGGGAGGTCGCCGTTTCCATTAGAAAACCGGTGCGCGGGGAGCTATGATTACCACCAGACATCTTGCTAGAGGACCGGTCCTTTGCTGCCCCCACGTCCCTGGCCCAATTCTGCCGCCTCGGCTTTCGGCGTTGAGCTGTTGCACACGATTGGACGCCGCACGCGGCCGGGACGGCCGCGAGGCTTGATGCGCGCGTGGCCGGCCTGGGAACGTATCGCGGAAACGCTATGGCCGACGACGGCGATTCCCGGTGCGCCCTATGGCTTGCTGCGGATGCGGGTTAAATTGCACGATGGCGCGCCATTCACATTTTCCGACGGCGCAACCATCGTTAAGGGCGCGCGCATCTGCGAGTTGCACTGCGACAATCAGCGCTTTGTTAAACTGGTGGTTGGCGGCGGGATCAATCCTTATCGTGCCGGCCGCGCCGATCTGGCCAGTCTGGCGGCCCTGGTCGAAGCTGGCGCGCTTGAGGTCACTGCCATCTTTGGACGCTCGATTCTGGCGGTTGGCGGCAAACGTCTTGGATTCACCTCCCGCGACTTGCCGATAACCTCCTGGCTGCGGCTGGAGCGGTTCTTCATGATCGGACTCCTGCTGATCTACACCGAAAGCGGATTGAATCACCTGACGCGCGGGAGAACCGTCTGGTCGTATCCAAAAGAACTCTGGATGTCGCGCGAGCAACTGCTGAAACGGTACGGACAAGCTCGGCGCGCCCGATCGCCCGACGGCGGCATCCAAGCGCCGCCGATTTCTACTTGAGCCAGGGAAACAGATTGCCGCGCGGCCGCTCAACGAACAGATCGCCATACGTATCCAGCGCGTTGGCGATCGCCGCCTGCAGTCCCGCTACCAGGCGTGGATCGGGAGCGCGCGCGCCGCTTTCGGAAGTCTGGCGTGCCAGCCTGCTTAGATCGCCTTTGAAGGCTGCAAGGCGTTGCTCGGTGAGATAGTCTATCGCAAAGCCGTCGCTCAAAAAGCTCGCCATCACGCCAAACCCGCGCGCGATCCATCGCAGCTCGCGCGCCTTTGCCGGATCGTTGGGCCCGATCGAGTCGGCGTAAAGCAGGCATGTCAGTTCGATCCGTCCAGCGCTGATTCGCTGTGCGGTCAGCGCGCGCTGGCGGTGATGCTGGAGGCGCGGGGAAATTACTGAGCGCCAGTTATCGAACTCAATTGTATTGTTGATCGCGTTGCGGCCCAGCCACTTCATTTCCTGGACCATGACCGCTACAACCGCTGGCGCAACCGCATCTTCGGGCGGATTCGCAATCAGCGTTACCAGTGTGTTGGCCGCGGCCGATCCGTGCGCTGCTATCCAGCCACGCCGCTCCATCCCGACCAGTACGGGATCGTCGGAGGGCATCGGCAGGATGTAGGCCTTGGCCGCGGCCGGCAGGTCGTCGGCGGGGTCATGCCGCGGTTGGACCTCGATCCAATGTCCCTTGTCGCATTTGATCGGCGCAAACACGGCCAGCGCAGGGCAAAGTGCGGGTTGATAATCGGATATCAGCCGTTTGTTCAAACCCGCACGCTCGATTTTGTGCGCCAATCGTTGCGCCTGATTCCAGTCGACCCCGCGCGGGTAGCGCAAACCGGCATCCCACGATATTTCCGGCGCCACGGCGGGGATTCCCAGAGGAAACAAAGTGGCCAGAGCGACCACGCCCCAACCCAAAACCAGGGCGCGGCGGCGATCCGAAATCGAATTCATCGCGCGGGCGATCAAAAGCCCGGCCGCGACACTTGCCGGCAACGCCCATTGCAGGACCAGGCGTGCCGGATCATGCGCCAGCCAGACCAGCGGTCCGATGAGCCATGCCAAAAGAAATGCGTTGCGGCGCGGCTGCCGCAATGCCATCAGCGCGCCCAAAACTCCGAGCAGATCCAGTAATGGGTCCAGGAGTAGCGCCGCGTATCCCTGCGCGGCGGTGAACCAGTGCAGATGGTCCAGTAAAAAGATCGCATACGGGGCAGTAACGATCGCCGTGATCGCTCCCACCGCCATCAACTCGCGCCAGCGGCCGGTCAGTATAGCCGCGACGATAATCGTGACCGGCGCCATCGCGAAACCCGCCACGTGCACGTAGATCGCCAGCAACGTGAAAATCGCAGCCCACCCGATCCGCTTATGGACGAAAAACCAGGCGGCCCAACCGCTAAAAATGAACAGCCATCCGGAGGGAATTCCGACCGCGAAGGAGGCGCTGGCGAAGGCGGCCCCGCTGAGCAGGCTGAGGGCCGCCAGTCCGGCCCATTCCCCGCACAACTGCAGAGCAAAAAAACCCGCTGCTGCGATCGCGGCGGTCCATTGCGCCAGCGCCGCGATCGCGTTGGCCATCACGTAATCATTGCCGGTGCCACCCAGCAGCCATCCCAAATTGCCAATTGCGGCCTGAAACAGCGGCCCCTGGAGATTGGGGCGGCCACCAGGAGCGAAATTAATCGTGTCCCACGGCACTATCCAGTGCTCGCCCCATTGGCGCGCGATCGACACGTGATAGGCCGAATCGATTGTTACCCGGTAATCGCCGAGCGAGCCCGCGAGCAAAGCGAAATTGATTAGAAAAATCGCGCCCGCCGCAATCAGCGCCGCGCGCGATTGCCGGCGAACCGATCCAGCTTCAGGGATCAACAGGCCCTCCCGTATCCCATCCTGGAATCCAGTGGCGGTTCAGGTTGTACTCGCGGGCGGCGATTCGCTGTGCAGGATGCCGCGGGTTTCAAGCTCCCTGATGTACTCGGCACTGTAGCCGAGCCGGTTGCGCAAAATCTCGGTGTTGTGCTGGCCCAGGAACGGGGCTGGCAGATCCTCGACTGCGGGAGTCCGGGAAAACTTCATCGGAAAGCCCGGCACGTCGAATTCGCCCAAAATCGGATCGCTGATCGTCCGCACGGTGCCGCGCTCGCGCAGATGCGGGTCTGCCATCGCTTCCTCGACTGAAAGGATCGGTCCCGCCGGAATATGATGCTGCTCGAGGATACGCAAAGCCTCCTCGACGCCGGGCAGCGACTGGAGCCATTGCTCGATCGCCGCGGTCAGCGCAGCGCCGTTAGCAACGCGTTTTTCGTTGTCGGCAAAACGCGGATCGCCGATCAGTTCCGGCCGTCCCATCGCATGGCACAGCGCTTCGAAATGATGGGGCGGGGCGGCGCAAAACATCACGTATCCGTCCCTCGCCTTGAACATGCCGGTGGCGGAATGAAGCGGGGCGAAGCGTCCCGTGCGCTGCGTCTTCAGCGCCCCCCTGCTCGCGCTGAACGCCTCGATCGCGGTTTCGTGATAGTTGAAGTAAGTGTCGATCAGAGTGGTTTCCAGATGCTGGCCGACGCCGGTGTGCTCCCGATGCAGCAGCGCGTAGCCAATCGCGGCCAGCGCGTATACGCCCGCACCAACGTCGCCGAACGCCGACTGCAGCATCGGCGGCGCCGCATCCGGCTCGCCGATTCGCGACAGCACCCCCGAATATGCGGCGCCGATCGTATCGAAGCCCGACTTGTGCGCCAGCGCGCCGGTCTGGCCAAAGCTGGAGATCGAACACATGATGATTTTCGGATTGATGGCGCTGACGGTTTCATAGCCCAGCCCGAGGCGGTCCATCACGCCGGGCGTGAAGTTTTCCACCAGCACATCCGCCGTCTTAATCAAATCCTTGACCAGGCTCAGTCCCTGCGGTGTTTTGAGCGCAACGCACAAACTCTGTTTGCCGCGATTGAACTGGACAAAGCATCCGCTGCGTCCGTTCTTGAAATAAGGGAACGCCCGGGTAAGGTCGCCGCGCGGCGCAATCTCGACCTTGATTACCTTCGCCCCCATCTCGGCCATCATCAGGGTCGCGGCGGGACCGGCGACCGCCTGCGTGAAGTCAATCACGGTGTATCGACTTAGTATCTGGTCCTTGGTCATTGACTATCTCTATCGGGTTCCGCGTCGAACAGCCATGCCAGCCACGCGATGACCCCAAACAGGAACACGAGGCCGAAACCTATCGCCAACCCGATCTCGACCGGGACGACTTCGCGACTGGGTGGGACAGCGGGCGCAGTTGCTGGAGATATCGGCGCCTGGAGAAAGGGGGTTTCAGGCATCACGTCAGCCATCGGCAGGCCTGATTGTCCGGGGAAACGGCGCGTTCACGCCCAACGCAGATCCGCGCGCAAATGCCGCGTCGCCGTCTCACGATGGGAAGTCTTCTAACATGCATTGAATCAGCATAACAGCAGCGTGAAGTTTCGGCGGGCTCTGGACTTTCCCGCTAATGCTTCTCGTCCCCCTCACTTTCTCGCTTCGCTGCTCGCTCTTCCCAACCCTGGCGATGGACATCATGCAGGCCAGGCTGGTAAGTAGTGTGGCAAGGACGAAGCCGCGTTTCGCAAATGTAATCTGACTGCCAATACCGTACCGTCCGCAATCGATATCGCTGCGGGCAAATCGGGTACACTTAAGCCAGGTCCAGGGTGGGAGGCTAACAGCATGAAATTCCACTGGTTTGCAGAGGTGACGTATCCGCATCTTCCTCCCGATTTCAGGGAGCGGTACCGATCCGCATGGGTAACTCCGCCAGCCCATCTCATCGACCCGGTCAAAGTCGGGGAAACCTACAGGATGTTCATCCGCCTGATGCAGATCGCCGATCAGGTGGGCTTCGACGGGCTGACCGTCAACGAGCACCATCAGACGGTGATCGCGATGACGCCCTCGCCCAATCTGCTGGCGGCCAGCCTGGCAACGTCAACCAAAAACGCCGCGATCACGATCGTCGGCAACTCACTGGCGCTCTACAATCCGCCCACACGCATCGCCGAGGAGTACGCCTACATCGATTGCCTGTCAGGCGGACGGCTGGCGGCGGGATTCGTGCTGGGCACGCCGATGGATTCGGTGTTCGCCTACGGGATGCCCCCGATCGAGGTGCGCGCCCGTTTCGAGGAGGCGCGCCAGTTGATCCTGCGCGCCTGGTCGGAACCGGAGCCGTTCATCTTTAACGGCAAGTACAACAAGCTGCGCTACGTAAATATCTGGCCGCGTCCGATTCAAAAGCGAATCCCGATCTGGGTGCCGGGCGGCGGCGGCAGCATCGAAACCTGGGATTTGGTCAACCAACACGACTATTGCTACGGGCACCTGTCATTCTCCGGACTGTATTCGTCCAAGCCGCTGGTCGACGCGTTCTGGGAATATATTGACAAGAAGGGCGGTAACCTGAACCCGCACCGGATGGCATTCACGCAGATCATATGCCTGGCCAACACCGAGGCAGAGGCGGAAAAGAACTACTATGAGGCGGTGCGCTACTTCCATCGCAATTCAGCGCCTGGCAATTTCGGCAACCCGCCGGGATACACCACGATCAGATCACTGAAGGCGTCGGCGAACCAGGTCAGCATCGGGCGCAACAAACTGACGCCGGAGGACCGCATCCGCGCCAGCCGCGGCGAGATGAGCTTCTGGGAGTACGACGACAAGGGCTACATCATCGCGGGACCGCCGCAGCGCGTGCGCCAGCGTCTGCGCGAGCTGATTACTGATTTGCGCATCGGGCAGCTCATCGCCACCCCGCACATGGGCAATCTGGCCGAAGAAATTGCGGCGGAAAATACGCGCATGTTCGGATATGAAGTCGCGCCCTACCTGCGCGATCTGTGGGCCGATCAGCCCGACTACTGGACGCCGGAGGCGAGCCAGAAACTGGTCGCAGCCAATGCGCCCACCGCGCGCACGGATGCGGGGAGCCGCAGCACGCCGTCCTTTGAAGCAAAGCAGGCGGGGAAATAGCCGTGAAGATGACAAGGGAAAAGTTGGGCGCGCTCGAGGTCCGCGTATGGAGCGGCGGCAGCGGCGCGCCATTGCTCTACTTGCATGGATTCGAGCAGCACCCGGGCGACGCGTCATTTTTAAATAGGCTCGCGCGCCATCGCGAAGTGCGCGCCCCGGAGCATCCTGGCTTCGGCGAATCCACCGCGCTTGAGGAAAACTACGACGTGATCGACGTGGCGCTGCATTACCGGCGCCTGATCGAGTCATGGCGGAGCGCGCCGGTTGACGTGGTGGGACATTCGCTGGGCGGGATGTTCGCGGCGGAACTGGCAGCCATCAGCCCGCACCTGGTCCGCAAACTGGTCCTCGTGGACGCTTACGGTTTGTGGCTCGACGACCATCCGCTGCCCGATCCGTTCGCGCTGTCGCCCAGGGATTTGGAACGCGCCAAATGGTGCGATCCGGCCAAAGCGCCGACCCCCGAGCCGTCGGCGTTTGAGGCCAACGGCAACGCCGAAGCGCTGGCTATCTTTCGCGCGCAAAATCTTGGCACCGCGACCAAGTTCATGTGGCCGATCCCGGACCGCGGCCTCAGTCGCAGGCTGCCCTACGTCAAAGCTCCCACGCTGATCGTGCACGGCGAGGCCGACGGCCTGATTCCCACCGGCTATGCTGACGCGTTTGCGCGATCGATCAGCGAAGCCCGCGTCGCGATAATTCGCAACGCCGGACATCTGCCGATGGTCGAGGCGGAAGACCAGTTTTTGGCTGCGGTCGACCAGTTCCTGAGCTGAAGGGTAATGGCGACCGCGCAAGTCAACGGCATCCGGATCCATTACGAGATAAACGGCAGCGGGCCGCCTCTCCTGCTGATCAGTGGTCTCGGCCAGAACTCCAATGTCTGGGCGCTGATCGTGACGTTGCTCCACGACACGTTCACCTGCATCACTTTCGACAATCGGGGCAGCGGCCGTAGCGCTGTTCCGCCCGGACCTTATACGATCGATCAGATGGGCGACGATGCGGCGGCCTTAATTGACCATCTGAAGATCGGACCGGTATCCGCCGTCGGATGGTCGCTGGGCGGGTCGGTGCTGCAATCGATGCTGATTCGCCATCGCGAAAAACTCACGCGCGCGGTGCTGCTCAGCGCGTTCCCGTCATACAGCGAACTTCAGCATCATTGGCTCGACGCCCTGGTCGCCCTCCAGCACAGCGGCGTCGAGGCGCTGGCGCTTGGCGTATTCCGGACCGCGTGGGTGTTCACTCCGCGATGGCTGAGCAATCACAGCGCCGCGGTTGCGACGGCCAGGGTCGCGCTCAGCGATCCGTATCCGACGACGATTGCCGGATTTGAAGCGCAGGCACACGGATTGCGCCGCTACGACTCGCGCCCTGCCCTATCCAGCGTCACCACCCCAACCATGGTGCTGGTGGGCGCCGAGGATATCCTGACGCCGGTCGAGCAGTCAGCGGAAATCGCGCGCCTGATCCCCGGGGCCAGACTACAGGTGCTCCCCCGCGGTGGCCACGGCATGGCTTTGGAATACACATCGGACACGGTCAGAGCGATCAAGTCGTTCCTGAGCCCCAGCTCCTGAAGCGCGATGGTGGGAACGGGACCGCCCATCCATTCCCTGCTGAAGCACGAGCCCGGTCGGAAACCGGCTGGCATCGAATTGCAAAGCCAATCACGCCAGGTTGAAGAACTTTCGTTTCTGTTCCAGACCCCGAAGGGGTAGCTTTTTTATTATGGGCTCGGTGAACCGTCCGGTCTTGTCTCCGGCATTTCCTCCGGGTGTCACGGGGTGCGCGTCAGTGTCGGACCGGAAAGCATCGTAACCGGAATCGGATTGCGTTGGTCAAGGCAGCCTGGACCCTTAAAGCGGCCAGGACAAAAACATGGAGGGAATACGAGTGAAGTCGAAAGTCTTGTATGCGGTATGTGGATTGCTGGTGGGCTTAGGAATGGCCCGAGCTGCTCAGGCGCAAATCAGCTACAGTCCAGCGAACTACACCGCTTTGATGCCGGCGGATTCGTCGCAAACCATCCCGCCGGGAACGGTCATCACCCTTCAGAACTGCCAGCAATATAAAAGGTTCATGCCGATCGGGATCCAGGCGATGTTCAGCCAAAGTTATCCGTTCAGAATCGGCAGTGGAGCCGAATTCTCGATGGTGGTCGGACCCACGATTCCCGTGCCGATGGACCGCCAACTCAAGGACGATACCGAAAAGTACGCCGGACAGACCAAGCTCAAGAAGACCGCCGCCGGCGGCTACACCGTCGAGGGCTACGTGGCAGGCGTGCCGTTTCCAAAACCGAGCGGAGATCTGGCTGGCGAGGAGATCCTCTACAACGCTTTTTACGGTTTTATCCCGCCGATCTATCGCTACGTCACCAACACCAGCCTGATCGATCGGTTCCATAACATCTTCCACGAACTGACCGAGGTGGTTTACTGGCGGCTGAGCCACATCAGCTATCCCGGGATGCCGATTAACCCTCCCTATGGCGACGGTTATCTGCAGTCGTCACGCTATTTTGTCCTGGCGCCGGAGCAGAATCATTACACGACCCAGTTGGCGCTCCAGCCGGTTGATCCGGAAAAAGTGCAGGAGATTTATGTCTTCCTGCCGTCGCTGCGCCGCTCCCTGCGCCTGTCCAGCGCCGCACGATGCTCGCCGATACTGGGCAGCGACTGGGTTCAGGATGACAACTCGGACGGAATGGCATTCCAGATTCCCAACTTTGACGTCAGGTTTTTGGGCGAGAAGAAAGTGCTGTTCATGGTTCACGCCGACAATCCAGGGATGTACGTCAGCGAGAACTACAATTTGCAGGGCTCGATGCCGGCTTTTCCGGGCCCCAAAGTCGGCAAATGGGAACTGCGCGACGTGATGGTGGTTGATACCAGTCCGCTCCCCTCGATGGGCAGCTACTGTTATGGGCACAAGATTGGATATTTCGACCCTGACACCTGGACCCAGTTGGGATGGGATTTTTACGACGTCAATGGGAAGTTCTGGAAATTCAACATGATCCCGATGCGGCCGCTAAAGCTCGACAGCGGCGATGTGACCACCTTTCACTCCGCCAACGTGGATATAATGTGGGATTTTCAAAATGCACACGTGACATTGTCCGATCCCAACGCACCAACCCAGTTCGCCAGCCAGATCAATCCCGACCTGCGCGACGCGGCGACCTGGGCGTTCCCCGGCTCGCTCGATCGTATATTGAGGTAGCGTTCAGGGGGAACGAAAAGCCAAAGCCGCGGCAATCCAATCACGCAGCCAACCCTGACGCCTGCAAGGTCAGGGAGGCGGGAGGCGGCCGGTCAGCTCGATCGTCAATCGGGCGGCTTTTTCCACCAGGCTGCGGGCACGCAGATCGTCCTGTTCCTGGAGCGCCGAGCGCGCCTCCGCGATAAAGGATTCGATCCGGTCGTAGTCCTCGGCGTCCTCGGCGCTTAGCTTTTCGCGGTTGATCGGCGCCAGCCGCTGTTCCACCTGCTTAAGGCCGCTTTCCAGCTGTCCGTGCTCCGCGGCGGACTCACCGGTGGTGATTACCGTCGCCGCCGCCGCCGGGGTCTGCTGCGCCAGCGGCGTTGCTGACGGGGTTGGCGTGCTGCCGTGGCGGCGGCGCCGGCGCCTTCTGAGTTCGGGCGTGGCGGTCGGGGCCGGAGTTGGCGCGGCAGTGAGAGTCGGCGCCGTGGTGGCCTCCGCCGCCGGCTTGGCCTGACCCCTGAAGAACAAGGATTCGCAGCCGGCGATGGTGACTGCAGCGAAGGCCAACAGAAATCCCGCAATCCGGCTCGGTTTCACAGGCGCTGAACAAGTTCCGGTTCGGGTTGAGGATTGGCCCCGACGGTTTGTATCGGAAGCCTCACGCAGACTCGCGTACCGCGGCCGACTTTGGAATCGACCTCGATCGTTCCCTGATGCAGGTCGATTGCGCGCAGGGCGAGGCTGAGGCCCACGCCATTTCCTGTCGGTTTGGTGGTGAAGTAAAGGTCAAAGATGCGGTCGAGTTGATCGGGCTCGATGCCGCATCCGCAATCCGCGACAGTAACCTCGATCTGGCGGCCGGGGACAAGCGCCGCCCGGACAGTGATCTTGCCGCCCTGCGGCATCGCATCGGCGGCATTCTGAAAAATGTTGCGGAACGCCTCCGCCAGCAAGGCGCGGTCGGCGTCAAGCTTTGGAAGAACGCCGACAGCCTGATAATCGACCACGATGTTGGGCGAAGATATTTGCGCGCCGGCTTCGCGTAACAGCTCCGCAATATCCACCGGCATCAGTTCCAGACGCTCCGGACGCATGAAGCGCAGCAGGCCGTCGATCACGCGATCGAGGCGATGAATCTCGTAGCGGATGCTTTCGATGTGGGCGCCCAGCGGCATCCCCTGCGCCGCATCCTGGCGCATCCATTCCAGCCGGATCGACAGTACGTTGAGCGGCTTTCGGATCTGATGAGCGACGCCCGAAATCAACCCGCCCATCCGCGCCAGATGGCTTGAGTATTCGACCACGGTTTCCAGTTCGGCAACCGGCTTGAGGTCGCGCAGCGCGATTAGCAGTCCGGCCGCGCCGCGTCCGCGCGACAGCGGGAAGATCGAGACCAGGCACTGATTTTTTTGCGAGGTCGAATCTTCAAACTCGAGCGCAACGTCGTGCGCCTCGGTACCGGAGGCCAGCGCCCCCTCGACCATGCGAACCAGCGGATGCCTGGGGCCGAGCACCAGCGTCAGCATGCGGCCTTCGACCGCGCCCGCGCCCGGTTTCAGCCGCGCTTGCGCCTCGCTATTGGCGAACAGCACGGTGCTATCGGCGTCAACCAGCAGAATCGCGTCGGTCATCGAGCGCAGCGCCTTGAACAACCCGCCGCGCTCATTCTCCCATCGGTTGCGCTCGCTGAGGACCTGGCGTGAGAGACGGTTGAACAGATCGGCGAGATTACCCAGTTCGTCGCGGCTGCTGATCGTCACGGTGACTTCTTCGCCGGCGGCAAGCTGCTCGACCCCGCCGGCAATCGCCCGCACCGAGCGCGAAAGAAAGTCGCCGATCGCGGCACCGGCGCCTGCCGCAACCAGGATAATCGCGATGCTGATGCCGAATATCTTCCAGACCAGGAAATGCACTTCGTCGGCGATCAATCCGGTACTAACGCCGACCCGGATCACGGCGAACGGCTGATTGTTGACCATCACCGGCCGCGCGGCCACGTAGCTATGCTCGCGCCACATCGCACCCAGCAGCCGCAAGGGCAAAGTCCTTTCAGCGGCCCGACTGAGCGCGTCGATCGGCTGCGCACGGAAAGAAGCCATCCCGCCGGCGGGCCGGCCCATTACACTTTCACCGCCTGGCCGCTCAATACTGATAAATACGACGCCGGGACCAAAGGCGCGCACCGACTGGATAAAGGTGAGCAGGCCGGGATCATCGCGCAAAGCGTCAATCGAATCAGCCGAATTGTGAGTCAAGGCGTTGCGCACCTGTTCGAAGAGTTCGGCAGCGACCGCGTTAGCGGAATCGATGACCTCGTTGGCCATTTTGGCAAGCGTCCAGCTCAGATCGACGACGCTGGCCGTCAATACGGCCGTGGTCAGCAGCAGGACAAACGCGCCCGCCAGCTTGGTGCGAAGTCCCATCGAATTTCCGGCGTTGACGCCAGCCCATCGTCAGGCCGGCTTGGGCCGCTCCTTGGGATCAAGGCGTTCCAGGCGATTGTAGAGGGTGCGCAGGCTGATGCCGAGCAGTTCGGCCGCCCGGGTCTTGTTGCCGCCGGCAAACTCGATGGTGCGGTAGATCATCTCCCGCTCTACTTCCTGTAGAGACGAGTCCCCGATCGAAACCTCCAGCACAGCTGGTCGCGGGCTGGTGCGGCGCAACTCGGGCGGCAAATCGGCGACGCTCAAAACCGGGCCGGAAGTTACCACCAGCGCGCGTTCAACCACGTTGCGCAGTTGCCGCACGTTGCCGGGCCATGAATATCTCTTGAGCGCCTGAATAAAGTCGGCGTCGGCCCCGCGGATCGCGCCGTACTGCTCCTTGAACGTACTGATGAAGTACTCCACCAGCGGTTCGATATCCTCAGGACGCTGGCGCAGCGGGGCCAATTCCACCGCGCATACGCTCAGCCGATAATAAAGATCCTCGCGCAGCCGGCCGTCGCGCATAGCATGTTGCGGGTTGCGATTGGTCGCGGCCAGCACCCGCACGTCCAGCGGGATTTCCACGCAACTGCCCAACCGCCGCAGGCGGCGCTCTTCCAGCACGCGCAGCAGCTTGGCTTGCAGCTCGACTCTCATTTCCGTGACTTCGTCCAGCAACAGCGTGCCGCCCTGCGCCCGTTCGAAACATCCCTCATACCTGCGATCGGCGCCCGTAAACGCGCCCCGCTCGTAGCCGAACAGCTCGGCTTCCATCAGGCTTTCCGGGATGGCGGCGCAGTTGATCGCGACGTAGGGCCGCGAGCGCCGCGAGGACAAGCAATGGATCATCGCCGCGGCGACGTCCTTGCCGGTGCCGCTTTCGCCGAAAATCATCACCGAAGTGTTGGTCGGGGCGAATCTTTCAATGAAATCGCGCAACTCGCGAATTGACCGCGAACTCCCGATCAGCTTGGGCAGCGGGCTTTGCGGTGGCAGCGGTGCGGATGCGTTATCGCCGCGATTGTGAACCAGGCTGTTGAGCATCGCGCGCAGATGCGGCGGATCGATCGGCTTGCGCACGTAATCGATCGCGCCCAGCTTAATCGCGGCGACCGCCTCTGGTATGTCTCCTTCCCCCGAGATGATGAGGGTGGGAATGTTAACTCCAAGCTGGCGCATACTTTTGAGCAAGCCCAGGCCGTCAAGCCGGGGCATTTTCAAGTCCGCGATGAGAATATGCGGTTCGTAGCCGCGGACCTGACCCAACGCCTCCTCCCCGTCAACGGCACCCGCCACCTCGAAGCCCCAACTTCGAATCATGCCGCACCAGGCTTCCAAAGTGGTGGGGTCGTCCTCAGCTACAAGTACGCGCACGCTATCGTTCATCATTGTAATCTAGCTAAAACAATCAGCAATCTACCATACACCACACGTACGCGGGAAGCGCGATTCACCGATCGATTTCCCGGCTACTGTAGTGCGTTCGCAAGCGGGAAATCCGCCGCGAAATCTGGTCCGTTCAGGTGTGCGGCGCGAGCTCAGGGCTGCAGCGGCAAATTGTAGAATTCGATCGCGTTGCGACGGCCGATCCGAACCTGCTCCTCGGGCGCCACTGCGTTGAAATGTCCGGCCAGCACCTCCGCCGAGTGCGGCCAGGCGCCGTCGAAATGTGGATAATCCGAACCCCACATCAGGTTTCTGATTCCGATGATACCGCGGTTGAACACCGCGGTCTTGTCGCGCATGAAGGTGCAGGCAATCTGGTCGTGAAAAATACGACTGGGCACGCGACCGGATTTGATGTGATTGGCGAACCCGGCCCATCCCTGGTCGTGCTCGAACCGATCGTCCATCCGTTCCAGTACGGCCACGGCCCATGACGCATCGTTCTCGACCGAAATCATCTTGAGCCGCGGATGGCGGTCGAACAGCCCAGAAAAGATCATCGCTGTTATCGTGTACATCGTAGGACCGAATCCCACGGAAAAATCGGCAAAAATGTTATCGGTGTAGGCAAACCCCTTGCGGCTGGCGGCGACGTGCAGACTGAGCGGGATTTGCAGATCCTCGGCCGCGGACCATAGTGGCTCGTACAAGGGGCTGTCATATCCGGGGCTTTGCGCGATGCTGATCATCGCGCCGCGCATGCCCATTTTGGCGCATCGTTGCAGTTCGGCTACTGCGCGCTCAACCGGTTCCACGGGGAGCATCGCGATGCCGAAGAAACGCTTGGGCGCCGACGCGCAGAAGTTGGCCAACCAATCATTGAAAGCCTGGAAAACCGCATACTGGAAATCCAGATCGGGAATCGAGAAGAAGGTCAGGCCGAAACTGGTGTAGAGCAGTTCGCCGTCGATCCCCTCAAGATCCATCTCCTTGATTCGGGCCAGCGGGTCGTAACCGCCAGGCGGCACGTCTTCCCATCGGCCGGCAAAACCGAATCCGCGCAGCCCGGGGTTTTTCCATTTCGGCTGCGTGGCGACCAGTCCAATCCCCTGGCGCTCGGAAAGCGCGCCCTCGCAGACAAAGTAATCGGAATCGGCTTCATGAACAATCCGCGGGGCGCGGTCGAGATACCTGCGGTCGATGCGCTTGAGCCAGAGATCGGGCGGCTCCACGACGTGGGAATCGGCGGAAACCATTTTGAAAGGCAGTGAACTCATCGCCATCCTCTCGAACAAGATCAACGTTCACCATAGTTGAAGGTTTCGATCAGCGACTGCAAAAAGGCGGCGGCTGGGGCGCCATCCACGATGCGATGGTCGAAGGTCAGGCTCAGTGTCATCATCGAACGCCGCGCTATTTCGCCCCGGTAAATCGCCGGACGCTCGATGATGCGGCCGAGGCCAAGGATCGCCGCCTCGCCCCGATTGATGATCGGCGTGAACGCGTCCACGCCGTAAGTGCCGAGATTGGTAATCGTAAAGGTGCCGCCCTCGACGTCTTCCAGGCGGAGCTTGCCCTGGCGCGCCCGCGTGCCAAGCTCTCTGCTTTCGGCGGCGATCTCGCGCAGCGTCTTGCGATCGGCGTGGCGGATCACCGCGACGATCAGGCCCTCGTCCAGCGCGATCGCGATCCCGATGTTGACCTCCTCGCGGAGCCGAATTGCGCCGTTCTCGATACACGAATTCAGCCGCGGATGGCGCCGTAGGGCCCGCGCCACCGCATGAACCATCAAATCCGTGTACGTGAATTCCGCCTCGCGTCCAAGATGGGCGCGCAGATCCACTGCTGCCGTCACGTCGGCTTCCGTCGTCAGCGTCAACTGCGCCGACTCGCGCAGGCTTTGCATCATGTGGTCGGCGATGGCCTTGCGGATGCCCTTAAGTGGAATCACGCTGCCGGGTTGCGAGGAGGCAGGACCGGAAGCGGCTGACGCAGGCGGCGCCTGAGTGGCCGACTGTGTTGAAGCGGCGCGCTCGACGTCTTCGCGCGTCACCCGTCCGCCGGGTCCTGTACCTGTTACTTTGGAAAGATCGACGCCGAGTTCTTCGGCCCGTTTGCGCGCGATCGGAGTGATCGCTCGGCGGGCGCTGACGGCTTTGTTTTCGATGGGCGGCGAAGGCGCTGCTTTGGACGGCGCGGCCAGCCGGGCGGGAACGGCGGCGGCGTACTTCGACTTGAGCGCCTGGATGTCGTCACCGTCCTGCGCGATAACGGCGACTACGGCGCCGCAGTCAACGGTGTCTTCCTCGTTGAACAGGAACGCCACCAGGATACCTGAGGCCGGCGCCGGAACCTCGTTGAGAACTTTTTCGGTTTCGACCTCGAACAGGGGCTCGCCTTCACTGACCGCTTCACCGGGCTGCTTAAGCAAACGCTTGAGAATGCCATCGTTCATCGTCAGCCCGAATTTGGGCATCACCACTTCAACTGCCATTGCCGCCTCGATGCCTCGGTCAGCCAATCACGGCCCGAATTGCTTCCTCGATGCGCCTTTCGTCGGGCAGCACCGCCGCTTCCAGAGGGCGGCTGAACGGAATCGGCACGTCCAGTGCGGCCACACGGCGGATCGGCGCGTCAAGCAGATCGAAACCCTTCTCCACCATCGTGGCGGCGATCTCGGAAGCGGCGCTGCCATGCAAATGGGCTTCGTCGACGATCACCATCCGGTTGGTCTTGCCCAGCGAGGTAAGCAGCGTCTGCTCATCCAGCGGCGCCAATGTGCGCGGGTCCACGACCTCGGCCTCGATCCCGTCGGCGGCCAGCCGGTTGGCGACCGCGATCGCGCGCGGCACCATCGCGCCGATCGCAACGACGGTCACATCCTTGCCCGCACGCTTCACACTGGCCTTGCCGATCGGCACCAGCACGTCGCCGTCGGGCACCTCCTCGCGGCTGCGGCCCAGCGCCGCGTGTTCAAAGACGACGACCGGATTGTCGTCGCGGATCGCGCTTTTGAGCAGCCCCTTCATGTCGGCCGGCCCCGATGGAGCGACGATTTTCAAACCGGGGACGGGAAGTAGATGGGGATAGACGGTTTCCGAGTGCTGTGCCGCGGCGCCGCCGGCGGCTCCATACAATGTTCTAAACGTGATCGGCAGGCGCGCCTGTCCACCGGACATATACCGGAGTTTGGCGGCCTGGTTGACGATCTGATCGAAGGCGCAATAGATGAACGGCGCGATCTCGATCTCGCAAATCGGCCTCATCCCGGCCATCGCCGCGCCCACCGCAGCGCCGACAAAACCGGCCTCCGAGATTGGCGTATCCCGCACCCGCTCCGCGCCAAAGCGTTCGATCAGTCCGCGAGTCGACCCGAACGCGCTGAGGGCCACGTCCTCGCCCATGATGAACGTGGAGGGGTCGCGCTCCATTTCTTCCATCAAAGCCTGACGAATAGCCTGAAGGTATGTGAGTTGCGACATAGTAATTGGAAATGAGGTAAGAGGAGTGAGACAAGGAAAGACTTTCTCACTCGAGGTTCCCCACTTTCTCCTATAAGCGGATATTGGCTGCCGATCTATTACTTCTTACTTCTCACTTCTCTAAATCCACAGATCTTCGTTGGCTTCGGAGGGTTCGGGCAGGGGGCTTTGGCGGGCGAACTGGACAGCGGCTTCGACTTCCTCGCGCGCCTGTTGGGCGACGCGGTCAAGTTCGTCGCGCTTAAGCATACCGGATTCGAGGACGGCCTTTTCCAGCGCGATTATGGGACAGCGGGCTTTCCAACGCGCGACCTCCTCCTCGGTGCGGTACTTGCCGGAGATGAACGCGCCTTCGCCGACGACGTGCCCCTCCCATCGATAGGTTTTGCATTCCAGCAGCGTGGGGCCTTCGCCGGCGCGTGCGCGCGCGGCGGCTTCGCTCGTATGGCGATACACTTCGAAGACGTCGTTGCCGTCAACGACGTAACCGGGGATGTCGTAGCCCTTTGCGCGCACCGCGATATCCTTGACTGAGGTAACCGCGGCGGTCGGCGTGAATTCGCCGAAGCCATTGTTTTCGCAGATGTAGATGACCGGCAGTTTCCAGATTGAGGCCAGGTTGAGCGATTCGTGGAAGGTCCCTTCGTTGGCCGCGCCGTCGCCGAAAAAGCAGGCCGTGACCTCGCCGGTTTTGGCCAGTTTCGCGGCCAGCGCAGAGCCGGTCGCGATCGGAATACCGCCGCCGACGATGCCGTTGGCGCCCAGGATGCCAAGCGAGAAGTCCGCGATATGCATCGAGCCGCCCTTGCCTTTGCAATAGCCGGTGCGCTTGCCGTAAATCTCCGCCATCATGCGCGCGACGTCGCCGCCTTTGGCAATCAGATGGCCGTGGCCGCGATGGGTTGAGGTGATCCGATCGGTGGGGCGCAGAGCCGAGCATACTCCGACCGCCGTCGCCTCCTCGCCGATCGATACATGCGCGAAACCCGGGATTTCGCCGGCTGTCGTGAGATCCTTGATTTTTTGCTCGAAGTTGCGGATGCGATGCATCTTGCGGTACATCTCCAGCACCAGCTCTTTGCCGATATCCATGACCGAGGCCTCTCTATGGGTTACGGACGAGCGCTCCGCTGCTTCTCTTGCCGTCTGCCGGCCTTAAAGTCTAAGCTATGGCTGCGGCGGACGCGTTTCGGGGAAACAATCCGTCTGTTAATCGACTGGCTTCCGCCTTGTCAAGCCGACGCCGCTGCTTGATTTGGCGAAGGCGAAACCGCGCCGATTCCATCTCGAGGGCGAAAAATGAAACTCACACTGCCAGCCATCGATTTCGATACGTTCCATCGCACGGAACTCGTCGAGCTACTGGCGCGAGGCAACGGCAGCCTGGCGTACGCGGATTTGAAGGACGCACCGCCGCTTGGCTTCAGGATTCCGGCGTCGAAGGGCTATACCTACGTTCCTGCTGACGGCACCGTACGCGTCGAGGCAGGCACCTCGGGAGCGGACACGATCGTCGAACTCGGTCTCAATTCGTGGCGCGAGCTGGTATGCGAATATCGCACGCCGATCGGGCTGGCCTACGCCGGCAAACTTACGTTTGCGCGCGGCGACTACTCCGGGCTGAGCCGCTGGGAAGCGGCACTGTGGGCGATGTTCAAGGGGCGTCCGGTTTACGATCCTGCCAAAGTCGATTTGAATGACGCCGCCGGCCAACCGCTCGATCTGCATCGCAGGTTTTCACCCGACGAGCCGTTCGAGCGCATGCGTGAGTTCTTCCTCAAGACGGGATTTCTAGTAGTCAGGGGATTGTTTTCATCAGCCGAGATCGAGGTGCTGCGCGCCGAAGTGATGCGGATTGCGGGTGAAGCGAGGCCCGGCGATCGCCATTCCTGGTGGGCCAGGGACGCCGCCGGCAACGACCTGCTCTCGCGGATCCTGTATCTCAGCCAGAAGTCGCAGGTGATTGCCAGACTGGAAGGGGAGCCGCGTCTGGCCAGGCTGGCACGGATGGCCGAGGAGCCATTGATCCCCGTGCATAATCGGATGGACTCGCCGGTCGCGATGCTTAAAGTAGGGGGCGCAGTTTCCGGTCTGGCCGATTATCCATGGCACACCGACTGCGGTCTGGGATTGCATCCGATTCTGTGCCCCAAGGCCGTGATGGGAATCCAGCTTGACGCGATGACGCCGCAAAGCGGGCAGTTGTTCATGCTCGCTGGTTCCTGGCGTTATTCATGTCGTCAGGGTCCCGACACGTCCTATGAAAATCTGCCGGTTGTTGCGCTGGAGACGGAACCGGGCGATTGCACCGTCCATTTCGGGCACAGCCTGCACGCGGCGCCGCCTCCGCTGGTCCCGCGTGGCCGCCGCACGATGTACATGAGCTTTTGCAAACCGGTGTGCGAACAGGTATTCGCGGAAGGCGAGAGTCCCAACGACGTCTTGTATACGTCGGAGGACGCGTTCATACCCACGGCCGACATCGCCGGCAAAACCGCCGGCGCCTGAGGCTGGATTGTTCCAGCGTATTGCCTGTAGCTTAAGCGTCTCGCGCATGAGATTCGATTTCGCGGAGGCGGTTAGTCTTCCTTCGCATCACGCCCGACCAGGCACCACAGGGCGGTCAGTAATGGCCCGATCGCCAGCGCCGTCATTACCGCTATACGCGCCGATTCGATTGGCAAGCCCGGATTCGATGAGAGGGTGAGCTCACGCGCATTGCTGCGCTTTTCTGCGATCGTATCGGCGGAGTTTTGCGGCGATGGCGCCGCGGTTGTTCTGAGCAGGTAAAGCGTGCGGTGTCCAAAGCCCAACATTCCCGGCCATTGAAAGCGCTTGACGATCTCAGCTTCAGGCATCGGCGTCGCCGCGATCGTGTACGGTTTGAGCTTTAAAGTTGTGATCAACGCAATGCCAGCTTCGAGCGCGAACGTTTCCTGCTGGCCGGGTTTGGGATCACGGTACAAATCGCCGCCGTTGAGCGGATATCCGGCGTCGATCGCGTCGCGCGGCACGCCCTGATGAATCAGAGCGTCGCGCACCGCCATGACCGCTGCGAGGCCCCGCTGCTGATCGTAAACGCCTGCCGCGGCAAACCATCCGATCGCCGCCAGCATCGAAATCATCAGCGCCTTACCGAGTCTGCGGTCTGGATAAGGAGCGAGCGCCAGTAAAAGGCATCCCGCCGGAACCATCACCAGGTAATACCGGTCATTGTAAAACCACAGCGGCACCAGGCCGGCCCAGTAAATCGCGGCGCTGATAATCACCGCCCAAAAGCCTGCGTTTCGCGTCCTCATCGCGGCCGCGGCCGTCAGCGTCCCCGCAAGCCCGAGTATCGCTATGACAATGACTGCCAGGCGCAGCGACTGGCTGGTCCAGAGGAATCTTTCTGGCCCGCGGAGCACCAGCACGTTGCTCCAGCCTCCGCAACAACTCAGTTCGGGAATAGAGTTTGCGTGCGGGTCAGCGAGCAGCACCGGCACAATGATCAAAGCGAGGCCGGCGGCGATCGCCAACCCCCGGCGCCATTGCGGACCGATCAGGCGCGGCAGGGCCAGCGGACTCAAAACCAAACCCATGTAAAGCAAGGGCGCCGCAAGCGCGTCGGCCAAATAGACGCGAATCGGAACCAGGCCCAGATAATGGAACTTGTTGGCTTTGAGTTCGAGCATCCAGGGAACGGGGATGAATACCGTCACCGTGAGCCAAATCAGCGCGCACGCTAGCGCTGCCGCGGTGAAGGGCAGCAGACGGCGGGCAGCCGTGCCGCGCGGGCTTAAAATCCATACCACTGTGGCGCAACCAGCAATCGCGGCCAGCGCAAACACCCGCACCGCGAAGGCGGCCGTCAACAGCGCCGCGCACAGCCACATCCGAAACCCGTCGTTGCGCGTCCACGCCGACGCAAAAGCCAGATAAGCCGCGATCAGCAGGAACACGAACGGCACGTCGCTCATGAAGGAGAAGCCAAGGAACAGGTAACAGGGATTGAAGATCAGCAACGCGGTGGCGAGCGCGGCTGCGTCCGGGCGCGCCTCGCAACGGCGCGCCAGCAGGTAGAAAAAAACTCCGCCGAAGGCCGCCAGCACTATCACGGACCAGTTCAACGACACGTAATCAAGCCCGAACAGGCGGGACCACAGCGCTCCATAGATTATTTGCAGGAAAGGGGTGGCGGCGGTGAATCCGGGCAGCGACATGGATCCGCCGATCAGCCGCTTCACCGCCCGCAGATAAATCCAACTGTCGGCGACCGGTCCGTTGACCAGCGGACGGGCAACCAGGAACACGAGCGCAAACCACAAAATCGGCAAAAGCAGCCCAAAAGCCTCGATTGGAAGCCAATGAGGGCTTGTTTCCTTTTGCTGCGATCCCTTGTACTCTTCGCAGGTGACTCGAGATTCAGTTCGCTTAAAGCTATCGCCCACCTGGACCGTCTCCAACGCGAAAAAAATGTCAGAACACCACACCTTTTGACACTAAGTTAAGAGTTTGGCGCGGGACGGTCCGTCGCGGGGCCACGGTCGAGGAAGCGTTGAGGACCGCGTCCACAACCCAACAGGAGAACTCAAACGTGCGGATACTGGTTACGGGCGGCACAGGTTTCATCGGGTCCCATCTATGCGAACGGCTGCTGCGGGACAAACACGAGGTGATCTGCCTGGACAACTTCTTCAGCGGCAAGCGGCGTAACGTCGAGCATCTGCGCGGCGACCAGAATTTTGAACTGATTCGCCATGACGTGGTCGAGCCGATCCTGCTCGAAGTGGACCGCATTTTCCATTTGGCCTGCCCCGCCTCACCGGTGCATTACCAGTACAATCCGGTGAAGACAACCAAGACCAATGTGATGGGTACCATCAACATGCTGGGACTGGCCAAGCGGGTTCGCGCGCGCATCCTCCTCAGTTCCACCAGCGAGGTTTACGGCGACCCGGAGGAGCATCCGCAAAAGGAAACCTACTGGGGACACGTCAATCCAATCGGAATCCGCTCCTGTTACGACGAGGGCAAGCGCGTCGCCGAATGCCTGATGATGGATTATCATCGCCAGAACAAGGTGGACGTGAAGATCGTGCGCATCTTCAACACCTACGGCCCCCGGATGGCGATCGACGACGGCCGCGTGGTTTCGAACTTCTGCGTTGCCGCACTCAAAGGTGAACCGTTGACCGTTTACGGCCAGGGCACGCAAACGCGCTCTTTTGCCTATATCGACGATCTGGTCGAAGGGCTGATCCGGATGATGGACGCGCCTGATTTTGTCGGTCCGGTAAACCTGGGCAATCCGGACGAGTTCACGATGCTTGAACTGGCCAGATTAGCGATCGAGCTGTCCGCAAGTTCCTCAAGCATCAGCTACAAGCCGCTGCCGCCCGACGATCCGACGCGCCGGCGCCCCGATATCACACTGGCCCGCGAGCGGCTGGGATGGGAACCGAAGGTGCCGCTGCGGGAAGGCCTGGCGCGGACCATCGAGCATTTCCGCCGCGAGCTCGGCCTGGTGCGCGCCTGAATCAGGGCCGCCGACGCATCGACGCGCGCAGCGCCTGCGTACGATCGGTATCGACAGCGCCGGCCTCGATAACGACTCCATACATCCGCCGCGCATAGTCGGGCGATATCTTCTCGTCCAAAACGTCTTCCAGGACTAACGCAGGGTCGCGCTCCAGCGCATCGCCAAAGCCGCCCGCACCGCACATCACGTGCGTGATAGCGTCCTCCGGAAGCACTGTGGCGTCAACGAACATTTGCGGTGGAAAATCGGTCTCAACACCGTCGCGTTCCAGTACGACCCTGGAGGGCGTGCCTGAACCACCACCGCTCAAGCCATAGGGGACCGTGGTCGTGCGGCAGCTTCGAATCAGAGCCCGGCCCGGCTTCAAAAACCGGTATTTCCGATAGACGGACATCGAGCCGCGATATTTACCGGCACCACCCGTATCCGGCATCAGCCCATAGGCTTCCATCAGCATCGGAAACTCGACTTCGAGCCGCTCCACCGGCACGCTCGATCCGCCATTGCCGGACAACAGCGAATTAACGCCGTCTATCCCGTCTTTGGTCGGGCGAGCGCCCCATCCGCCGCCGTACCAATCGGTGAGCACCGGCGAAGCGCCGGGTTGTGCGCCGCTATAAGCATAGGTAAGGCTGGCGATGCCACCCTCGCCGGCGGCAAAGATCCGATCGGGCATCGCCTGGGCCAGCGCCCCGAATATCATGTCGCAAATCCGCCACAACATCATTCCGCGCCCGCCGATAGCGGCGGGAAAATCCGGATTGAGCACGGATCCTTTGGGCGCAATGACCTCGACCGGTTCGAACAAGCCGTCGTTGGCGGGCGCGTCCGCCGCGAGCACGCCGCGCAGGCAGATATAGGACGCCGAGCAGGTGAGGGAGTACGGCACATTGATTGCGCTTCTGACCTGCGGATCGGTGCCGCTGAAGTCAACGACAACCGAGTCTCCCTGCACCTTGAGGCACAGCTTCAGATTGATGCCGGGTCCGCCGAGGCCGTCTTCTTCGAAGTGATCCTCCCAGCGGTACTCACCATCGGGAATCCTGGCGATGGCGTTGCGCACCACGCGTTCGCTGTAGCGATGGAGCTGGGCGATTGCGGCCTGAAAACGCGCCAGTCCGTATTTCTCCACCAGCTCCTGGAGTCCGCGAATTCCACGCCTGCAGGCCGCGGCTTGACCCTCCAGATCGCCGATAACGTCGTCCGGGGTGCGCACATTCCCCGCAATCACCTCGAACAGCGCCTCGTTGGGGCGCCCTTCGGAGTAAAGCTTGACGCACGGCAAACGCAGCCCCTCTTCGTAAATTTCGGCGCATACGGCGCTCTGACCGCCCGGAAAGCGTCCCCCGATATCGGAATGATGCGTCACCAAGGTTGAGAATCCAATCAGGGTATCGCGCCAGAAAGTCGGCGCGAGCAGTACGATGTCTGGCAGGTGCGACAGGCCGCCGTAGGGGTCGTTCGAGGCCAAAATGTCCCCCGGACGCAGTTTGCCCCCGAACTTCCGGAGCACTGCCGGCATTACGCCCCGGATGTAACCCAGATGGAAGCCCGCGCCCTGTCCTTGCGCGATAACGCGTCCTTGGGCGTCCACCAGCACGGTTGAAAAATCGCCGATCCGAGCCGTGATCGATCGGGCGGTGCGTTTCATCGTGTTGCCCATCTCGTCCCCGATCGCGGTCAGGGCGTTATTAATCACTTCCAGCATTATCGGGTCGACGGTGTCATTCATAACCTAATCCCTCAACATGTTGCGATCCTGGTGTCAGGGCGCGAAGCTTGATCAGGTTTTACCCGCTTTCCACTCCCTTTTACCATCGCCGGGCTGATCAGGGACGCAAACCGCCTGCGGCTGACGCGGGCGCCTCGTGCGCTCTTCCATCAGAGCGCGCCGCCAAATGAAATTTGCGCCCTCCCTAAAGCATTTGCTGTGGAAGAAATTTGTGGCGTGATAAAAGGATCATAAGGGCGCCGTTTGCGCTCTGGCGGGAGTTGAGAGACTGAGCTGCGCTGGCGGAATGAAAGCTCTCAAAAGCCGGCTGCGCGCCTTGCTCGATCCGCTCCTTGGGTTGAATTGGAATGGGGAAGGCGGTGGTTGGTTTCAGAACTGTGCGCTGCGCACCCTGATTAGGGACCGCCGAAGATGATTAGCATATCGGCCAATTCCTTCGCGATCGACAAATCCTGTAGCACCGCTCATTGGTGCGCAGCCGTAATCCACCGGCCTCACCAACGCTCTCACGGTAGGGGGAACCGGCTGCCGACGAACAAACTTCTATCGACGGGAAAGGACTTCCCGATCGATCAAGTGCAAAGGAGTCGTGGGAACTATGAATACGATGAAAATCCTGGGAAGAACGGGCGATACGGAAGTAAAATGGGATCCTGAGACGGGCTACGGTATTAAAACGGCCAGGCGTCTGTTCGACGAAAAGACCCAGCGCGGCCGCTACCTGGCGTTTATCGAAGGCCCTGGCGGCGACGGTGTAACCATGCTCCGGCATTTCGACCCGAACGCTCAATCCATAATCCTCGCCCCCCGCCTGATCGGAGGTTGAGAATTGATATTGGCGCGCAGCCGCGCCCGGTTTCGCAAGCGCGTACGGCGGCACCTGGAACGGATTGGCAGGCTCTTTCCGCATCGCACCGAGCGCGATCTCTTCAGCCGGTCGGTTCGCTATTTCGAGCGCATCAACTTCGCCGGACAGCCGGTCGATTTGGTGCCCGACGCCGCCAGCCGCGAACGCGCGGCGGCCTTGTTGTCGGCCCGTTTGACCAGCGGGCAGCGGCGCTGCTTGCGCAGACGCGGGTTCTTCACGGTGATTGGCAGCAGCGGGCGGCGTTTTCGGATCTGGGCTCGCCGCTCACTGCCGGTGGAACTGGCCGATGACACCAGCCTGCGGCGCTACAGCGGACCGCGGCTGTATTGCGTAACCACGGACGTTTCGGAGGAAGGAGGGATTCTGCCGCTGGCGGATTACCTGCTCGAATTGAAACTGTGCCTGGAAGCGGACGAGGAATATTTCCTGCTTACGAGCAACCCCAACTTCGAGCAAGGGCGGCTTGAAAAGAACCAGATCCTGCTCAGAAGAAAAGGGTCTGCATAATCAGCGAAGACGCCTCATGATCGCGCCGACAACACGGCATTGGCAAAAAGGTCCAGTTCCGCGCGCCATCCCGGCGGGATCACGATGGTGGTGTCGAATTCCTCGATAATCGCCGGTCCGGTTACGGGAGCGTCCAGCAGATCGCGACGGCTTACCACTTTGGCTTCCATGCTCCCTGCCTGCGGCCCGAAATAAGCCTGCCGCGTCTGCTTTCGAGAAAGCGGAGCGCTCCTGGCGCTGCGTTCGAAGCTCGCCGCCAGTTCACGCACGCCGACGCTTCGCGCCGGCGCGATCGCGCGCACTCGAACACTGACGGCAAGAACCGGATCGGCCGGGCGCCGGTAACCAAAATTGCGCTCGTGTTCGGAATGAAAAGCGCGCTCCAGCCATCCACAGAGTTCGGTGCTGGGAATATCATCGGGAATCGCGAAGCTTAATTCGGAATCCTGGCGCAGGTAGCGCAATTCGATGGCGCGCTCGAAGCGTATTTCACCCGCGCCCACTTCGCGCTTGAGCCGCTCCCGCAAATCCTCCGCCAAGACGTGGCAGGTGTCGCGCAAGGACTGGCCCTCGAGCTGATCGAGCCGCGCCATCACGCTCTTGACCGCATCGTAGCGCAGATCGGCGAAAAGCAGTCCGAGCGAGCTGAACAGGCCCGGATAAAGCGGCACGTAAACTCGTGCGATGCCAATATCGGCAGCCAGTGCCGCCGCGTGGATCGGTCCGGCGCCGCCGAATGCCACCATCGTATACTCGCGTGGGTCGCGCCCTCGCTCGCTGGTGACGGATCGGATCGCCCGCGCCATCGTGGCGTTGACCACCTGATGGACGCCAAAAGCGGCCGCAAGCGGATCCATTCCCAGCTGTGGGCCGAGATGATGCTCAATCGCATCGCGGGCTGCGATCGCGTCGATGGGCACGGCGCCACCGGCGATGCTGTGAGGATTCATGTAACCGAGGACCACATTGGCGTCAGTGACAGTGGGTTGGACGCCGCCGCGTCCATAGCATGCAGGCCCGGGAACCGCGCCAGCGCTTTGCGGACCCACCCGCATCAGCAAGCCTTCCTCGACCCGGGCAATACTGCCGCCGCCGGCCCCGATTTCGACGATGTCGTAGGCCGGAGTCCGCAGCGCGTAGCCGGCGCCCTTCATCAAATGCCCCGAGGTATTGATACCGCCGCCGACCTCGCCCTCGTTGGTCTGCGCCGCTTCGCCATTTTCAATCAGGCAGGCCTTCACGGTGGTGCCGCCCATATCGAAGGCGACGACCTTGGGCAGGCTGGCTTCGCGCGCAAGGCTGGCGGCCGCCAAAACTCCGGCGGCGGGTCCTGACTCGATCATGCGAACCGGGAAACGGCGCGCGTGGTCCGCCGTCATGATGCCGCCGTTGGACTGCATAATCAGAATTTCCCGGCCGTAGTGGCTGAGCTCGCGCTCGACTTTGCCCAAATATCCATTGACGGCGCCCATCAGGTAGGCGTTGAGCACCGTGGTGGACGCTCGCGGGTACTCGCGGATTTCAGGCAGCACTTCCGCCGATGAGCAGGCGCTGACGTCGGGCAGGATCTCGCGCACCGCTGCCATCGCGCGCCGCTCGTGTTCCGGATTGACATAGGAATGGAGGAAACAGATCGCAACCGCCTCGGCTCCCTGCTCGCGCAGTCGGTGCGCGGCCTGGCGCACCTCTGACTCGTCCAGCGGGATGCGAACAGCGCCATCAGCCAGCATCCGCTCGGTCACTTCAAAGCGACGTCGACGCGGCACCAGGGGCGGGATGCGATCCCAGAAAATGTCGTAAATCGCAGGCCGTTGGAGTCCGCGGATTTCGATCAGGTCTCGGAAACCACGTGTGCAGATCAAACCGGTGATTGCACCTTTGCCTTCCAGCACCGTGTTGGAAGCGACGGTTGTGGCATGGACCATCCGATCGACCTGGCGGCCGCCCGTACGCTTCAAGGCGTCATCAATGCAGCGGTCCACATCCGCCCCGATAGTGCCGGGCAGTGCGAGAATTTTATAAGTAAGAATTTCACCGTTTTCGGCCGCGATCACCACGTCAGTAAACGTGCCGCCGACGTCGAACGCCACCCGTAATCCTTCCGTGCCCATCGGGTCAATTCTTTCTCAAATTGCGTTGGCGGCATGCAAGCCTCTGGTGCGATGCTTTGGGCAACCAGGGAACTTTGATCACGCCACCCAGTCTTGGGCTATGTTGCTCAGAGGCGCTTTTTCGGGAAAAAAAATAGTTATTGCGAGCATTTTTGGTTAACGGCTTAGGGGGGCGCCCGCTTCAGCTCGCACCACCAGCGCAGAGTTTTCAATTGCCCGGTGCGCTGCTGCCTTCTCCCGGCTCTCACGATCGGATTGTTGGTACGCGAGGGATCGATGATCACCGCAAACGCCCGTTTCAGTAATGGACCCAAACAACTTCGCTCCATCTCGATCGGTCGATACAGACGCCGCCATCTCGCCCAGCTCCGCACCCGGTTAAAACAGCAGCGGGCAGTGGCTCGATTGGGCCGCAACGCATTGCGGAGCACCGAACTCGGTCCGTTGCTGGAACAAGTCACCAGAGTGCTGGCAACCACGCTTGGGGTTGAGTGTTGCGCAGTTCTGGAGTTACAGGCGGACGGCAAGACGCTCAAGTTGCGCGCGGCCGTCGGATGGAAGAAGGAATTCAACCAGAGCATCGAGGTTGGGACTGACTCGCAATCCGGTTTCACGCTGCTCTCACGCCAACCCGTCATCGTCCACGATTACCGCAGCGAGTCCCGCTTCAGGGTACCAATTGGCAATGAGCGCGAGGGAATGCGATCCGGTCTGAGCGTGGTAATCGGAACCCCTGAGCATCCCTACGGCGTAATTGCGGCATCCACCCGGCGGCGGCGAAAGTTTACTCGCGATGACGCGAGTTTCATCGAGTCGGTCGGCAATATCATCGCCCAGGTGGCGGAGCGTATATCAGGTCAGGAGGCGCTGCGGCACAGTGAGGAATATCATCGTTGGCTGATCGATAATTTCTCCGACCGCATCAGCGTCGTTGCTGCTGACGGCACCGTGCTTTTCAGCGGCGGTTCGGCCAAAGCGATGCTTCCTTTCGAGCCGCAGCATAGTGCAGGAAAAACCCGCTGGCCCGCCAATCATACCGCGCAGGACCAAAGCGCCATTGCGGCGCTGAAGCACACGCTCGTTACGGGATCGTCGGCACTTGAATGGAGAATCAAGGGTCAGGATGGAACATGGCTTTATTGCGAGGTCCACGGCAAGCGTGCGGTGGATGCCGGCGGCCGAGAGGTGGCGATCTTCCACGCTCGCGACATCACCGAGCGCAAATTGGCCGAAGACGCGAGGAATGCTGTCGAGGCTCAACTCCGTTCACGCTTGCAGCAGCAGAAGGCCGTGGCCGAATTCGGCCAGCGAGCGCTCGGCGCTATCGACCTCGATACCCTGCTGGACCATGCGGTCTCGGTTCTGCTCCGAACTTTGGACGTTGAATTTTGCGCGATCATGGAACTGCTGGCCGACGGCCAGCGGATGGTGTTGCGAAGGGGAGCGGGTTGGACTTCTGAGTTGGGCAACGTAATGGAAGTTGGTCCCGGTTCACAAGTCGGCTATACGCTGGAAAAGGGCGAACCGGTGATCGTTGATGACTTCGCCACCGAGCGGCGCTTCAAAATCGATGAACGAGTAATCGCCTATAAACTCAAGTCCGGTATCAGCACGGTCATTCCTGGAATCAGGCATCCTTACGGCGTAATGAGCGTCTCGAGTGCCAGCGCGCGCAAATTCAGCACTGACGACATCGCCTTTTTCGAGTCCATCGCCAGCATCGTGGGCGGGAACGTAGAGCGATTAATCAGCGAGCAGGCGCTGCGGCGCAGCGAAGAATATTACCGATCGATACTTGAACACAGTTCCGACGCGATTGCCGTACTCGACCGTAATGGAACGCCGCAGTACGCGAATGAAGCCGCTCGCATGGTGTTCGAGCAAGCAACGCAGAATTCCGAAATGCCTGGCGATCACGCAGTCCATCCCGAAGACCGCGCATCCGTGCGCCGCGCGCTCACCCTGACGTTCGAGCAAGGGGCCAGCAGTCACGAATGCCGGATTCGGCGGCGTGACGGAAGCTGGGCCTATTGCGAGATTCGCGGCAAGCGTATCAGCAGCGAAGAGGGCAGCGCGGTGGCGGTGTTCAACATCCGCGACATCAGCGAGCGTAAGGCCGCTGAGCAGGCTCTACTCGACGTCCAAACCCAGCTTCGTTCCCGTCTGGAACAACAGCGTGCGGTTGCCGAACTCGGGCAGCGCGCGCTCGGCACCAGGGACCTCGAGCCGCTGCTGGACGAAGCGGTAGTCCTGATCGCGAAAACCTTGAACGTGGAGTTCAGCGGAATTGGCGCATTAATGCCCGACGGCAAAAGCCTCTTGGTCAGCGCCGCTTATGGCTGGGTGCCTGGCTGTATTCTCCAGGTGGGGCCGGATTCCCAGGCGGGAATCACCCTTCTTTCCAAGGCCCCGGTCATAGTTGAGGATTACCGGACTGAAAAACGCGTGCGCGGTTTTACCCGAGGGGCCGCAGGTGGAATTCTTTCGGGAATTTGCGCTCCGGTCGGGAATCGCGAGGGGCCATGGGGAGTCGTGGGCGCCCATTCCATCAAGCCCCGCAAGTTCACCGTCGAGGACGCCAATTTCATTCAGGCCATCGCTAACATCGTTGGGCAGACCGTGGAGCGTCTGACCAGCGACAACGCGCTGCGCCGCAGCGAGGAATATTTCCGCGCCTTGATCCAGACCTCCTCGGACGTGATCCTGGCCATGAAACCCGATGGCACAATCACCTTTTCCAGCAATTCCGTCGCCGCGTTCGGCCGCCCGCAAGAAGGATATTTGGGGACTACGGGAATGGAATACGTCCATCCCGACGATCGCGAAAAAACCCGCCGTGGACTGGCCGAAGCATTCGAGCGCGGTGCTTCAGAATATGAACTGCGTATCCGCGATGAGGATGGGAACTGGCGCGACTGCGAGATCCGCGCTGCCCGCGGGCAGGATCTGGACGGTCAACCGGTGGTCGTCGCCTGCACCCGCGACATCACCGAGCGCAAGCGCCTGCAGCAGGAATTGCTCCTGGCACGCGACGCGGCATTTGAGGCCGCGCGCGCCAAATCCGAGTTCATCGCCAACATCAGCCACGAGATCCGCACGCCGCTCAACGCAGTGATCGGATTCACCGGGCTGCTGCTCGACACTCCCCTGTCACCCGAACAGCGTGAAATGCTTGAGACCGTCCAACGCAGCGGCGATACCCTGATCAACCTGATCAACGACGTGCTTGATTTCTCCAAGCTTTCGGCAGGCAAGCTGGAATTGGAGAATATCGAGTTCGACCTGCAGGACACCCTCGCTTCGGTCGTCGAGATGTTCAAGCCGACGGCAAAAACCAAAGGTATCAAATTGACCAGCCGGATCGACGCCCGCATCCCGTCAAGGGTAAAGGGCGACCCCGGACGCCTGCGTCAGATACTGACCAACCTGCTAAGCAATGCCGTCAAGTTCACTGAATCCGGCGGGGTTTGTATGCGCGCGACCGTGGAAAGCGAGCCCGAGGATCGCGTGGGCATTCGCTTCGAGGTCGAGGACAGCGGAATCGGCATCCCGCTCCAGGCGCAGGCGCGCCTGTTCGAACCCTTCATGCAGGCCGACGCTTCGGTGACGCGCAAATACGGCGGCACCGGACTGGGTCTGGCAATAGCGGCGAATCTCGTTCAACAGATGGGCGGTAAAATTAATGTCTCCAGCACGCCCGGTGTTGGGTCGACATTTTATTTCAACATTGAATTGAAAAAAGCGGCCGCCGCGCCGGCGCAATCCTCAGAGCCTGAGATATCGTCCCCGACCGCCGCGGTTGAGAAACTGCGCATCCTGGTGGCCGAAGATAACGTCATCAACCAGAAAGTGGCTTTGCGCCAGATCGCCCGTTTGGGCCATTACGCGGACGCGGTCGTCAACGGGCGCGAGGCGCTGGAGGCTGCGCAGCGGGAGAACTATGACGTAATCCTGATGGACTGCCAGATGCCGGAAATGGACGGCTACCGGGCCGCCGCCGAAATCCGTCGATGCGAACAGCGTAAGGGCGGTCGCCACGCGTATATTATCGCAATGACGGCCAGCGCGATGGCGGGCGATCGCGAAAAATGCCTGGCCGCCGGAATGGACGACTACCTCGCCAAGCCCGTCACCCTCGATCAACTTGGCCGGGCGCTCAACCGCATGGCGGGCAAGACCGCCCAGGTCGAGGCGTCGTCATGAATTGGCGCGGTCACGACGGGCAATGAGCGCGATCGGGTGCCCACGGGGAAGAGACCTCGTCAGTGCCTGAGGTCGGGCGGCCAGAGGGCTGCCGTTACTGCGGGGCGGCCTTGTATTGGCGTCCCTTTACCATCCTCAGCGGGGTGTAGACGATCACCACGGTGCCATCCTGCTTGATTACCTGATTGCGCGTGCGGACCAGGCCGACACCGGGGCGGCGCTTGCTTTCCTGCGATTCAATCACCTCGCACTGGACGTGGATGGTGTCGCCGACAAAGGTTGGCGCTTTGACGTCCAGTTCCATGCTGAGGAAGGCGAGTCCCACGCTTTGCATGGCGGCCTGCACCAGCAAACCTTCGGCGAACGAATAGGCCAGGGCGGCGGGAACCACGCGCCCCTTGATTGCGGATTCGGTCCTCAGAAATTCGGTGTTGGTGAAAAGCACTTCGAGCATCCCCGTGCAGGAGACGAAATTGGCCAGGTCGGCTTCGGTAATCGTGCGGCCAACGGTTTTGAATTTGCGGCCAACCGGCAGGTCCTCCCAATGAATCCCCAGGCCGATGGTTTCGATTTCGGTCATTGGCTTTCCTCTTTTCCCCCATCTGTCCACGATGGCGGCGGTCGTTATCGCCGCGTTCCGCCCGCGGCATTCTTTCGCGCCGCCAATGCGCGATCAATCCGGATCGACATGGCTGACCGCCGCTTTTGCGCCGCCTCGTTTCGTGCGATGTTGCCCGGTAGAACTCACTGCTTTCGCAATGGAGTGGACTATGGCAGCATCGCCTTCGCTGACGTTTTCACATGTCGGTATCTGCGTGTCAGACGTGGACCGGTCGCTGCGCTTTTATTGCCAGGGCCTGGGATTCGAGCCGGTGGAGTCCTACACGGTCGGGACCGAGTTCGGCAAACTGATGGAGGTCGAGGGGAACATCGTGCTTCAATCGAAGTTCATTGCGCGCGATGGAGTGCGGCTGGAGCTTCTGCATTTCGACTCGCCCGGATTCCGCGGTCCCGCCGAACGCCGCCCGATGAACCAGCTTGGTCTGACGCACCTGTCGGTGCGCGTCGCCGACGTGGACGCGGTCGCGGCGCGCATCCGCGAGCTGGGCGGCAAGGTTCTGGAGCATACGCGATCGAAATTCGACAACCCGGACGGCAGCAGCAGCGATTTTGTTTACTGCACGGATCCCGACGGCGTCAGGATCGAACTGATGCGCCTGCCGGGCTGATGTATTCAAAGCAAAGAAAATTTATTCGGGAGAAAATCAATGAGCGAAACGCGGGTGGCGATTGTCACCGGAGCCGGACGGCCGTGGGGAATGGGACGGCAGACGGCTCTACAATTGGCGCAGAAGGGCTTGGACGTCGCGGTCGTGGATTTGCGTGAGGATTGGGGCCGCGACGCCGCCGAGACCATCGCGAAGCAAACCGCACGGCGCACGCTCTACATCAAGGCCGATATTTCCAGACGCGCCGACGTGCAAAGCATGATTGGGCGCGTGCTGAACGAATTGGGCCGCGTCGACGTGCTGATCAACAACGCCGCGATTCCGGTTGGTCAGCCAATCGCGGATTTTACCGAAGAGACTTTCCATAAAGTGATCAACGTCAATCTGCTGGGCGCGATGCTTTGCTCGCAAGCAGTGCTCAAGCCGATGAAGGATCAGAAGTACGGGCGGATCGTGAATATCGCGTCGGGAGCCGCGGTGAAACCCTACAAAGGAGCGGCGCTGTACGCGGCGGCCAAGGCCGGTCTGATCGCGTTCACGCGCGTGCTCGCGCTGGAGGCGGCGCCGGAAATTGTTGTCACCGCCGTCGCTCCCGGGTGGGTCCATACGGCGATGGGCTCGGAGAACCCGCCCAGCGACAAGGACTTCGAAATGGGCATCCAGGACAATCCATTTGGCCGCCCGCTGTGGCCGTCGGAGGTGGCCGACGTGATCGTGTACGCCGCCACCAGTCCGCATCACGCGCTGACCGGCCAGACTCTGCACGCCCGCGGCGGCTCATTGCCGTTTATGTAGATGGCAGAAAGGAGACGCTGGCATGCAGACCGACGCTGCAGGAACTTCTTTATTCCAGCGCGCCTGACGCGCGCAGGGTTGCGATTTCAGCTTCACTCAGGCCCAGCACTTCGGACAGGACCTCGTTCGTATGCTGGCCGAGAGTTGGCGCGGCGCAGCGGACCTTGACCGGCGTTGCGCTCATTTTCCACGGGATGCCGCAATGCTGCTTCACGCCGACTACCGGATGGGGCAGGTTTACGAAATAGTCGCGCGCTTTGAGATGCTCATCTTCTTCGGATAGGTACTTGTTGTCGGCGACGACGAATGCCGCAACCCCCGCTTCCTGTAAGATCCGCGCAACTTCAGGCGCGCGCTGATTCACCGACCAGGCTTCGATAATCGATTCGAGTTCATCCTCGTTGGCCTTGCGCGCCGCCAGCGTGGCGAATTTCGGATCATTTCCGAGTCCGGGCCTGCCGATTGCCGCCGCCAATCGCCGCCATGCCGCGTCGTCCGATACCGCGATCGCGACGAACTGGTCGACCGTAACGCCCATCACCTTTTCGGCCCTGTCCATGCAGCGGAAGATGCCGTGGGGTGCCATGTACGGGTCGCGGTTGCCGATTCGTTGCGGCTCGCGCCCGTTCATCGTGTATTCCATGATGCCTTCAGGCAGCACCGCCATCGCGCATTCCCACTGGCTCATGTCCATGTATTGCCCTTCGCCGGTGAGCTCGCGATGGTACAGCGCGGCCAGGATTGCGAACGCTCCGTGCACTCCCGCATTGGGGTCGGCGTAGCTGTACCCGGCATGCATCGGGGGCCCGCCGATATAGCCGGTCAGGGCGGAAAGCCCGCACAGCGGGACCTGCGCCGGACCGTAAGCCACATAATCCTTGTACGGACCCGTATCGCCATAGCCCGAAAGAGAAATCATGATTATGTCGGGCTTGATTTTTTTCAGTTCCTCATACCCGAGCCCAAGGCGGTCCATCACGCCATGCGCGAAGTTGTTGGCCACGACGTCGCTTTTCGCGACCAGCCGTTTCGCGAGGTCCAGAGCGCCGGGCTTGCTGAAGTTCAGGGCGAGCGAGCGCTTGCCCTGATTGTACTGATTGTAGTAGCCGGAGCTGTCCAACCCGGCTGGTTTGCCCTCGGGCCACGGCGGCAGCATCCGCGTGACGCATGGGCGTGTTGCCGTTTCGATCCGGATGACGTCGGCGCCCATGTGCGCCAATTGCAACGTGCAGTACGGCCCCGCCCACACCCAGGTGAAGTCCGCGATTCGAACGCCTGAAAGCGGCCCATCAGCCATTCAGATCACTCCTTTGCTTTTGAGCTGTGCCATCCGATCGGGCCGAACTCCCAGCCGCCCGCCCAGGATTTCCTCATTATGCTGTCCGAGAGTGGGAGCGGGCATGCGAATCCGCCAGGGTGTTGCGCCGTATTTGATGGGCGCTCCGGGGTACTTGCATGTGCCGGCCACCGGATGCTCGATTTCGACGAAAAAGCCGCGCGACCTCAGATGCTCGGAGGCCAGCAGATCGCCCATCGTCGAAACCGGCGCGAACGGGATGCGCCGCTCCTGCGCCTTGCGATAGAGGTCGAGCACGGTCTGCTCGCCGACCCATTCGCGTAAAAATATTTCAAGCGCTTCCCAGTTCTCTCCGCGCTTGAGGCGATCGGCAAAAATCTCCTCGTACGCCCATTGCGGATTCCCCATCAGGGAGACGAAATTGCGCCATTGATGCTCCTCGACGCAGCAGATGAAGATCCAGCCGTCCTTGCATTGCATCGCCTCCAAAGGCTGCAGCGGTTTGCGTCCCAGCCGGGTGGCGATCACTTTCATGTAGGGCCAGTACTCGTAAACCATTTCGTTCTGCGACACCAGCGTTTCCTGACCCGATACATCGACGTGCTGGCCCTTGCCGCTGCGCAGCCGCGCGAACACCGCGCCCATTGTCGCCACCGCCGCATGCGCGCCGGCCTGAAAACCGGCCGGGCTGCCAAAGACCTTCAGCGGCGGGAGCTCCGGATGATTTGGTCCGCCGCCGTTCAGCACGCATACTCCGCCCGAAGACCAGACGGTTAATTCCTCGGCGCGCCAGTTTCGATGTGGTCCGCTGCTTCCAAACGGCGTAATCGAGGTCATCACCAGGCGGGGGTTGCGCCGCGCCAATCGATCGTAGCTGAGGCCAACGCGATCCATATCGGGTGGCCATAAATTATGGATCAGCACGTCGGCCTGCTCGGCCAGCGCTTCGAGCAGCTCGAAGCCTTCGGGCTGCGCGATATCAAGCGTGACGCCATACTTGTTGGCGTTGAGATACAAAAACAGCCCGCTCTTGTCCGGATGCGGAGTTGCTGCGGGAAACGGCCCGCGCCTGCGCGCGGCATCGCCCGCGCCCGGCCGTTCCAGCTTGATCACTTCGGCGCCCAAATCGGCCATCAGCTTGGCCGCGTATGGCGCCGAAACCAACTCGCCGATCTCGATCACCTTGAGCCGCGATAATGCGTCCGCCATGAGCAACCTCGCGACCAGCCTACCATGTCCGCGGACGTACGCGGCAAGTCTTGAACTTCGAGCTAACGGATGCTTGCGGTATGATTCGCACGGAAGATCCGATGGGAGGAATCCGGCCAATGGGCGCGGCAGAGAACAAGAAAGCCATCCGCGACGCCTTTGAGGCGTGGAGCCGGGGCGATGGCCGTCCATTCTTCGCCCTCGTCGCCGACGACGTGAACTGGACCGTGACCGGGCGCACGCCGATATCCGGCACGTACACCAGCAAAAAGGATTTCAGAAACGTCTTGAAGTCAATGTCGGAGCATCTGGCGACCGAGCTCAAAATCGTGCTGCACGACATAATTGCTGAAGGGGACAAAGTAGCCGTGCAGTTCGAGAGCCATGCAACCGGCAAGAACGGTCTCGCCTACGATCAGCGCTACTGCTGGATGCTGCGGATGGCGGATGGACGCGTGCGCGAGGTCATCGCCTACCTCGATACCGAGCTGGTGAGCCGACTGTTCGCTTAAGTGCATCCCGTGTCGGAAAGGCCGCTCGCGGGCCGGCGTGCAGGCAGGCGGGTAATGCGGCGGGGCCGCCAAGAAGAGGCCCCGCCGATTTTTAACGCAGTCCTCGATCACGCAAGCCCGTACAACTTGACCGCATTGCCGGCCACGATCTTGTGGCGCTCCTCGGCCGGAACACCGGCGAAATGGTCCTCGATGTACTGGCGCGAATTGGGGAACGTGGTGTCGGTGTGCGGATAATCCGCCGACCACATCAGGTTGTCAACGCCGATGACGTTGCGGATCATCACACCGACCTTGTCTTCAATGAAAGTCGCCAGCACCTGGCGATGGAAGTAGAAGCTGGGCGGATTGGGAAGCTGGAGGCCGGTATGGTGGCGATGGCGCTTGTAGGTGCGATCCGATTTCTCCAGAAAATATCCCAGCCAGCCGATGTTTCCCTCCACCGAGACGAATTTCAGTTTCGGAAAATTCTCGAGCACTCCGCCGAAGATAACCTTCGACAGCGCTTCGTAGTTAGCCAGCGATGCGACATTGAGCAGGGCGTCAACCGCGCCCCGCAGATGCCCGGAGCTCTGGAACAGCCCTTCGGTACGCCGGTCACCGGTGCGCAGATGGATATGCATCGGAATTCCAAGGTCCTGCGCAGTCGCCCACAACGGATCGTAAACGTCGCTGTTGAGCGGCTCGCCGCGCGGATAGGTCGGCAGCAGGGCTCCACGCAAGCCGGGCAATTTGGCGATTCGTTTCAGCTCATCAATCCCGACCTTGACGTCATCGGTCGGCACCAGACCGATGCCGATCAGACGGCTGGGGTCCGTACTGCACCATTCGGAAAGGAAATCGTTGTAGGCGCGCAGGCAGGCGAACTGCAATTCCAGGTCGTCGAGCAGAAACAGCGGCCCGATGCCCAGGTTGGGATAGATCACCTCGGCGTCAACGCCGTCAAGATCCATATCCTTCAGCCGTTCGTAGGGATCCCAGGCGCCCTTGCGTATGGTTTCGTAGGTCTCGCCCGACTGCTTGTAGTCTTCGAACTTCTTGCCGCCCTGGACTTCCATCCCCATGCTGCGGCCGCGTTTGCCGTCGATCACCCAGGCGTCACCGTCGGGACCGCGCTCGATGCGGGGAGCACGGTCGCGCAGCTTGGTGGGAACGCGCTTGGTCCAGGTGTCTCCCGGCTCCTGCACGTGGTCGTCTGCGGAAACCAGATTGTATTGCCTCATCGTCATCTCCTTTGAGAGTCGACTTTCGTCGAAAATTTAAGCGCCGCCAACCATTCCACAACCAGCCGGAATACGCCGTTCATTTTCGATAAATAGCGCAAAAGCCACGCCCGTTTCCATCTTCAATAAGTCAGTTCGACGCCTGCGGGATCGGGTCGACCTTTGCCGCTGCCGGTTTGCGTCTTGTCACGCGTCCGGGGCGCCTTCCCAGGATCAGCGTGGAATGGGTGGTCAGATGGCCTCCGTTTCCCGACACCAGGCAGATATCGCGCTTTTTAACCTGCCGCTCTCCCGCCTCGCCGCGCATCTGGATGACGGCTTCGGACAGCGGCGTCATGCCCCACAGGTAGTATGCGCTCAGCTCGCCGCCGCCGGTGTTAACCGGAAGCGATCCGCCCGGACCGATATGGCCGTCGGCGACAAACGGACCGCCCTCGCCCTTTGGGCAGAACCCATAATCCTCCAGCGTAACGATAACCGTGAAGGTATAGCAGTCATACAATTGCACAAGATCGATATCTTTCAGTTCGATCCCGGCCATCTTAAACGCCACTTCCTTCGCCAATGGCGCACCGCAAGACAGGCGATCGACGGGGTCGCCGCCCGGATGGCCCTGGCCGGCGCCGAGGATATAGACGGGCGGTTTGCGCAAATCGCGCGCGCGTTCCGCCGAGGTCACGATCACGCAGATGCCGCCATTGGAGACCAGACAACAGTCCAGCAGGCGGAAGGGCTCGCAGATCCATCGCGAGTTGAGGTAATCCTCCATCGTCAACGGCCGATCGCGGAAGAAAGCGATCGGGTTCATGTTGGCCCATTTGCGCTGCGCAACCGCGACGGCGCCGAAATGTTCGGGCTTCGTGCCGTACAGTTCCATGTGGCGCCTGGCGACCATCCCATAGCTGGCGACGGCGCCGAACATGCCGTAGCTGCCGTTGATTCCGAAGGCCTGGCCGTAGGCGGCTCCAGCGCTGCCCTTGCCCCCGGGTTGTGGCGGCTTGAGCGGATTGTCGGCGAACACGCAGGCGACCGCATTGGCCATGCCGTTGGCGATGGATTGCGCGGCGTACGCGACCATCGCGCCGGCGGTCGCGCCGCCCAGATTCATCGTCGCGATCAGGCGCAGATCGCGCAGGCCCATCAGTTCCTGCATTTCGGTATTCGCCATCCAACTTAGCCCACCGGCTGATTCGCGCCATGCGACCCCCGGCTGCACCAGCAGTCCGTCAAGGTCTGCGGGCTTGAGCCCCGCGTCTTCCAGCGCCAGCCGGACCGCTTCGATCGCGAAGCCCATCCCGTCGAAGTCGTAAACCTGGCCCATCGGGGTCATGCCCAATCCGGCGATCGCGCATTTTCCTTTAAAACTCATTGCTTGACTCCTGCAACACGAAGCACTTCTGTCACGCGAGACAGAGGGCAGCACCTACGCGGCTCCATATCGCCGGTTTAGCACAGGATGTATTTGCGCAAAACCGCACACCAGTCCGGGACCGGCTGCGATTTCGCGATGCTTGTTAAAGCGGACCGGCTGTTCCATTATCGAAGCGGCGATGCGCCGGCTATCGATTAGGAGGCGGGACAATGAAATTCGGACTTCTGATGGAACTGCAGACGCCCAAGCCCTGGAACCCCGAATCGGAACTGAATTCGTGGCACAACGGGCTGGAGCAACTGGAAGTTGCAGATCGGGTCGGATTCGATTTCCTATGGCAGGTCGAGCACCACTTTCTGGAGGAATACTCTCACTCATCCGCCTCGGAGAGTTTTTTGGCCGCCGCCAGCCAGCGCACGAAACGGATGCGGCTGGGCTCGGGGGTCACCCTGCTGCCGCCGCCGATCAATCATCCGGCGCGCGTCGCCGAACGCGTCGCGGCGCTGGACCTGCTGAGCCGCGGCCGCGCCGAGTTCGGCAGCGGCGAGTCCTCCAGCTTTTCGGAACTCGATGCCTTCCAAGTCTCGCGCGCCGAGAAGCGCGCGATGTGGCACGAGGCGCTCGGCGTGATCTGCCGCATGATGGTGGAAGAGCCGTTTCGTGGGCATGAAGGCAAGTACATCCAGTTTCCGCCGCGCAATGTCATTCCCAAGCCGATCCAAAAGCCGCATCCGCCGCTGTGGGTCGCCTGCTCGCGCCAGGAAACGATTGTGATGGCCGCCCGGATGGGAATCGGCGCGCTGACCTTCGGCTTCCTCTCCGCCAGCGACGCGCAGAAATGGACGCGCGACTACTATGCGACGCTGGAAACCTGCACCCCGATTGGTTACGCGATCAATCCCAACGTCGGCTTCCTGTCCGGCTTTATGTGCCATCACGACGGCGCCACCGCGCGCAAGCTGAGCGCCGAGAACGGCACGTTCTTCGGCTACTGCTTCAGGCATTACTATGTCGACGGTTTTCACCGTCCCGCGCAGACCGACTTGTGGACCGCGTTTCGCAACACGCCGTTCCCCGAATTGATCAGGATTGTCGGCGGCGACAGCGGCGCGCCCAGTTGCGTCGGCACGCCGGATGAAATCCGCAAGGTCCTGCTCGATTACGAAGCGGCCGGAGTCGATCAAATCAATTTCATCGCGCAGGCGGGCAAACTCAAGCATGAGGACATTTGCGAATCGCTCGAACTGTTCGGCAAAACCATCATCCCGGAGTTCAAGGAACGCGACGAAAAGCATTGCCGCGATAAAAACGAGCGGCTGGAGCCCATAATTGAGGCCGGGATGAAGCGGCGCGTCGAGGCGCCGGTGCCCGAATCTTACAAGGATTACGCATTTGCGGCGGGCGGGGAGAACATCAAGCATTTCGCCTACGACCCCGCCAAGGAACGCAAGCAGGCTTGATCGGGAACCGCCGCGTTGATACCGCGGTCGCCGCATAAAAACAGCCGCGGCTTTCGTCCCGAGCCCGCTCTTCAAACTGCAAACGCTCAGGCGGCGGGCGGGTTGATATGCCAGAGCACGTGCAGGCAGTAGCTCTTGATTCGCCATCCCTGCGCCGTGCGAATCAGGTTGTGAGTGTAGTAGCCGCCCATATCGTAAATGGAATCGCCGGGCTTCCATCCCTGGATGAAATGGCGGGCCTGCATGTAAACGACGCATTTGGCTTTATCGCCGTCCACCTCGATTTTCGGATTGGTCAGCGTATGCTGCGTCACGGCGAATTTTGAGATGCGGCGGATGACGATGCTGGCCCATTTGTCGGCGCTGAGCGTGGCCGGCCGGCTTTCACCGAAACTCCCACCCACGCCGTCCACGGTAATCTCGTCCGCCCAAATCGAGCGGAAGAGCTTTTCGTCCTTCTGGTCCACGCCGGTCGCATAGTTGTAAATAACCTCGCTGATTTCGGCGCGATCCATCAGCAATTGAATTTTCTGCTGCTCGGTCATTGAGCTGCTCCCGGCGCGTCTTGCCTGCGAAGGATGCGCAGGTTGGCCGCCTTTTTTCGGCGTTTATAATACGCCGTAGTCAAAAGTGAAAGATCAAACCCAGCCTTGCGTCAGGTCCCGGGGCATCCGATAGTTCGACAACGTGCATCCACGATGGCGTTACGAAAGGAGGCGCATATGGCTGCGGGCGCAGCGAATGGAATCCTTGCTGGAATCAAGGTCCTGGATATGACCCAGGTCATCGCCGGTCCTTCGGCCACCAGCTTACTGGCGGAGATGGGCGCGGAAGTGATCAAGGTCGAGCTTGGTCCCACCGGCGACCGCTATCGATTTTTCATCCAGGCCAGAAACCGCGGCACGGCGTTCGTCAGGCTCAACCGCGGCAAGAAGAGCCTGTGCATGAATTTCCGCCACCCCGAGGCCGCGCGGATCGTGCGCGAGATGCTGCCGAAGTTCGACGTCCTGGTGGAAAATTTCGCTCCCGGCGTGATGGCCCGCATGGGTCTGGATTACGAATCGGTGCGCCAGATCAACCCGCGCATCATCATGTGTTCGATCTCCGCGTTCGGCCAGAGCGGGCCGCTGTCAAATCAGCCCGGCTATGACTATCTCGGTGCCGCGTACGCCGGCGTGCTGGACGTTCTGGGTGGAGAACCCGACGGCTCCCCGACCCTGCCCGGCGTCGCCATCGGCGATTATCTGACCGGGATGACCGCGCTGGCCGCTATCGGATGCGCGCTGTTCCATCGCGCACAGACCGGAATAGGCCAGTATGTCGAGGCGTCGCTGCTCGATTCATATTTCTACACCCAGGATCAGGCGGTGGTGCGTCAGGCGCTTTACGGCGGCAAGTTCATCCCCAAGCGTCTGGGCCGGCACGATCGCGCGTTGTGCCCGCAGGGACTGTTCAAAGGCGAAAAGCACTGGCTGTGCATCCTGGTTCCGATGGACAAAATGTGGCGCCAGTTGTGCACCGCGATGAATAAGCCAGAGCTGGCGCGGCATCCCGATTTCGCCACCAATGCAGTCAGGGTGCGCAATCGGGAGCGCGTGATTAAACTGGTGCAGGATTGGCTCGATGCAACACCCGAAGAAGAGGCGTTGCGCCTGCTCCAGCAAAATCGGGTGCCGGTGGCGCCGGTCCTTAACACCTCCGAGGCGGTCGCGCATCCGCATCTGCGCGAGCGCGGCACGGTGCGCAAGGCCAAAGATCCTGTTTTGGGCGAGGTCGATGTGCCGGGATTCCCGATTCGCTTCTCGGCGGCAGCGGAGCCATTGGATGCCCCAGCGCCGCTGCTGGGCCAGCACAACGCCGAGGTGCTGCGGGAATTCCTCGGCTACTCCGACCAACAGATCGCGCAGCTCAGACAGGCAGGCGTTTTATTGGAACGGCCAGTTGACGAACCTAAAACGCAGCCCAAACCGAAGCCGGCGTGAACCAAACGCAATCGAGCGAGAGTTGCTTCATGCGCCAGCTTCATTTGCGCCGCGGCGCGTCATGACGTCCCCATTTCCTTTTTGGTTTGAGTATGACGTTGGCGATTGCCACCACCAGGGCATCTTCGAAATCAATCGGCAGTACATAGTCCGTAAAGACCGGGGTTGTCTGGTGAGCTTTTGTTTTTTGCTTGCCGTCGGGCTTTCGATCTTTCACTGCCTGATTCCCCGCAAATTCGACACAATCCCATCCGACCTGCGGCGGCGCTCCGCAACGACCGCCCCACTCCCCGGCTGGAATTCCATTTTTACGTCCGCCGCCCTTGTTTAACAGGAACCGGCGGCCGAAAACAGCGATCGTGAACCTGGGCAACGTCAGCGGTTCGGGGTTCCGGCTGTGGCAGCTTGATTTCTGTATACCAGGTAATAAATCAGCGGCACCACGATTAAGGTGAAGGCGGTCGAGGCGAAGATTCCGAAGATAAACGCCCAGGCCAGGCCGGAAAAGATCGGATCGAGCGTAATCACCGCCGAACCCAGCATCGCCGCGCCCGCGGTCAGCGCGATTGGTCGCAGCCGGATCGCTCCAGCTTCCAGGATGGCATCTTCGAGGCTCATCCCCCGCGCCAGGCTGCGATGGATGAAGTCGATCAGGATTATCGAGTTGCGCACGACGATTCCGGCCAGCGCGATCATTCCGATCATGGCGGTCGCCGTAAAGAAGGTCGGATCGGGAAAACCCGCCACTGGCCGGTTGGTGAGCAGGTTAAGCAGAAAAAATCCCGGCATGATTCCGATCAGAGTCAACGGTATCGCGGCCATGATGATCAGCGGCATCGCCAGTGACTCGGTCTGGCCGACCAGCAGCACATAGATGAAAAACAGCGCTGCGCCGAAGGCGATTCCAAGGTCGCGAAAAACCGTGACCGTGATGTTCCATTCGCCCTCCCCACTCCAATCGATCGCGTAACCGGCCGGCAGCAGCCTGGCGGTATGCTTCTGCAGCCACAGGACTTCATTGACCGGACTGATGCCGGCCGTATCCGCCATCACCATCGCCACCTGGCGCAGGTCTTTGCGGTAGATCGGCTGTTCTTCGACGGATTTGCGCATTTCGCCAAGCTCGCCCAACGGGATCAGATCGCCGCCGGAACTGCGCACCTTGATCGAGGTCAACGCGATCGGATTGGAGCGCGCGGCCCGACTCATGCGCAACTCGATCAACAGTGGGTCGCGCTCGGTCTGGGTATGCACGGTGTCGACGGCGCTGCCGCCGAGCATCAATGCTACAACCTGTGCGGCGTCAGCGGTATTTACGCCATGAAGCGCCGCCTTTTCGCGATCGAGAACAAACTGGAGACGCGGCTGGCGGGCGACTGCGAAATCGTCGGTATCGACCAGGCCCGCCGTCCGATCGAACACCTGGCGCAATTCGCGGCCATAGGCGATTAACTGTCCATATTCGGCTTCGGGGGGCCCGTAAATCTCCGCCACGATCGTTTCAAGCACTGGAGGACCGGGCGGCATCTCGACGATCTTGACCTTGGCGCCGTGCTTGCGCGCGATCTGGTCGATCGGTGGGCGAATGCGCAGGGCAATCTCATGCGAGGATTGGGCGCGCGCGGCCTTGGGCGCCAGATTGATCCGGATATCGGCCTGCCATGGCGCGCTGCGCATATAGTAATGTCGGACCATGCCGTTGAAGTCGAACGGCGAAGCTGTTCCGCTGTAGGACTCGAAGGCGGCGATTTCCGGCACGCGGCTGAGTAATTCGTCAAAATCGCGCACCACCGCGTCCGTCGATTCCAGCGGTGTACCCTCGGGCATGTCGATCACGATTTGCAATTCGTTCTTGTTGTCGAACGGGAGCATTTTGACCGGCACCAGGCCGAATACTACCAGCAGTATCGAACCGATCAGCGCCGCGCCCATGCCAAGCAGGAAGATAGTTGCGCGCGTGCGGCTCTCGAGCAGCGGACGGAGAATCCCGGTGTACCAGCGCCGGATTGCCGCGGCTTCGCCTTGCGCAGGCTTGTCACCTCCGGGCTGGTACTCGGAGCGAAGGATGCGATAGGCGGCCCACGGCGTGATTGTGAAGGCGACAATCAACGACATGAGCATCGCCAGCGGCACATTGAAGGGCATCGGCCGCATGTACGGACCCATCATCCCGGTCACGAACAGCATCGGGATGAAGGACGCGATCACGGTGAAGGTGGCCAGAATCGTGGGCGGGCGCACCTCATCGACCGCGATCAGCGTGGCCTCGCGCGGCGGATGGTCCCCGAGTCGGAAATGGCGATGGATATTCTCGACATCGACGATGGGATCGTCCACCAGCAATCCCAGCGACAGGATCAGCGCAAACAGCGTGACGCGGTTGATGGTGTAGCCCGCGATCAGATTGCCGAGCAGCGTGATCGCCAATGTAATAGGAACGGCGATCGCAACGATAAAGGCTTCCCGCACACCCAGGGAAAAGGCCAGCAGCACCACGATTATCAAAACCGCGATCAGCAGCTCCCGCACCAGCTCATTTACTTTTTCATTGGCGGTCTCGCCGTAATTGCGCGTGACCAGCACTTCGACATCGGAGGGAATCGCGACGCCTCTGAGCGCTTCGACTTTGGCGATCAGTCCTTCGGCTACGGAAACCGCATTGGTGCCTTTGCGCTTGGCGAACGCGATCGTAACCGCGGGATACAGGCGTCCGCGTTCGCCCACGGTATCAAGCTTCAGTTGGCCCGGCGCACCGATCAAACGCCGGCGCGCCGGCCCGAATCCGATCGTGGTGTAGGACACGGGCTCGGCCGGGCCGTCGATCACCCGGGCCACATCGCGCAGATAAATCGGCTTTTGGTTGTGCACCGCCACGACCACGCTGGCGACTTCGGCCGCGCTGGTCAGGAATGGACCGCTGTCCACGACGTATTGACGATTGCCGCGCGCGAAGCTGCCGGCGCGGAGATTGGTGTCGGCGCCGCGCAGCGCTTGCGCCACTTCCAATGGCGCAAGACCATGACCGGCCAGCCGATCGGCGTCGAGCACCACCCGGATTTGGCGGGGACGCCCGCCCACGACGAAGGAGCGGCCGGTGTCGGCAACCGCCTGCATCCGATGCAGGATCTCATCGCCGATCCTGCGCAAGGCGGCATCATCCTCGGTCTTGCTCCATAACGTGAAGGTGACGATGGGCACGTCGTCGATGCCTACAGGCTTCACAATCCATCCGCTCACGCCAGGCGGCACCGCGTCGCGATTAGATTCGAGCTTGTTGTAAATCTGGACCAGCGCCTTGATACTGTCGTAGCCGACGCGGAAGCGCACCGTGACCATCGCCATCCCGGGACGCGAGACGGAATAAAGATGCTTGACGCCTTCGATCTCCCACAGGCGCTTTTCCAGATTGATCGTGACGAGGTTTTCGACTTCTGCGGCGCTCGCGCCCGGCATCTGGACGATGATGTCGGCCATCGGCACCGAGATTTGCGGATCCTCCTCGCGCGGCGTGATCAGCAATGCTACGGCGCCGGCGGCAAGCGAGGCCAGCAACAACAAGAGAGACAGGTTGGAGCCCAGGAACAGATCGACGATTCGCGCCGTAAATCCCAGATGTGGCGGGCCGTTGTCTGTGGGTTCGCTCATCGTTCACCGCTTGGCTGGCCGTCGATTATCACGCGCTCGCCCGCGCTTACTCCGGCCAGCACCTCGATGCGATCACCGAAACTACGCCCAAGCGAAATCATGCGGGTCTGGATCTGATTTCCGGAGAGCACCCGCACAGTCTGGAGTTGGCCAATCGTTCTGATGGCGGCGCGCGGAACGGTAAGCGCCGACTGGCTGCCTACCGTAAGCGCTGCCCGCGCGAACATTCCAGGCTGCAAATAGTGTCCGCTGGGCAAGGGAGCGCGAATCAGAAAACTACGGCTTGAAGGATCGGCGGCAGGAACCACCTCGCTGACCTGGGTTCGGTAAGTCCTGTGGTCCGCGCCGGCCTGCACGTCCAGAATCGAGCCCACCTGCACGTTGCGGGCAAGCTCCTCCGGAACCACCAACTCGACTCGCAGCGCGTTCTCATCGTACAGGCGCACCAGCGGTTTACCCGGCATTGCCATGTCGCCGGGCTCGACCATCCGTTCGACGACCACGCCGGTCACGGGCGCGCGCACAGTCGCGTACTCCGATTCGGCCCGGGCGGCGGCTACCGCCGCCCGGGCCTGAGCAACTCGCCCCGCGGCGCTGCGATACGCCGCTTGCGCGTTATCGCGTTCGCGGGCGGTCACCGAACCACGCGCAAAGAGAGCGGAGAAGCGCTTTTCATCAGCGCTGGCGCGCACGAACTCGGCCTGGGCTGCGGCCAGTTCACCTTGCGCCTGCGCGATCTGAGCGTTGAGGTCCGAAGCATCAAGCCTGACGATCACCTGATCCCGGCGGACATGATCGCCGGCGTGGACGTCGACTTTGATCACGCGCGCGGCTATCCGGCTCGCCGCGACGATCGGCACGCGCGACTGGATCGAACCAATCAACTCATAGCGCAGCGCTACAGTTTGGATCCGCACCTCGCCCAACGACCCATTGGACAGGTGGTCAACCGTTGGTTGAAGCAGTCCTGGCTCGATCTTTCCCCCGCCCGAAATTCGCAGCGCCAGCCACAACAGCACCACGCCAGCCGCGGCGGCCATGACCAGGATCCATTTGGGGCGCGGGTGATGGTCTTCTTCGCGGTCCACGCGATTAGCGCTCCGATAAGGACCGCGGCTCGCTTCCGGTGGCGAGATCGAGCGCGGCCGCATCAACCGCGACCTCGATGCGGGACGCCGCCAACCGCATATCTGTCTGTGCACGCGCGGTTTGCGCGTCCAGCACCGAGACATTGGTGGCCAGTCCCGAACCATAGCGGTCCTCGAGGATAGCCAGTGCGCGCTGTGCGTAGGCGAGGTCGCGGCGCGCCACCTCCAGGCCGCGGCGGGCAGCCTGAAGACTGCGGTAAGCGGTTTCCACTTCCAGGGCGATGGAATGGCGCAAGTCCTGCTCGAGCACTTGCGCCCGCGACAGCCGCGCCTGCGCGGCATCGACCTTGGCGCGCGTTGCAAATCCGTTAAACAGGTTCATCTGCCCGGTCACCAGCAACGCACCGTTGTTGCCCGCGCGCGTCAGATGCTCGGAATCGTTCTCGTACACGCCAGCTATTTCGACCGTCGGCAGGTAGTCGGCGCGCGCGATGGTGACCGCCTCGCGCGCGCGCTTGATATTGTCTTCGGCGATTTTGATTTCGGGCCGATGTGCCAGTGCATTCTTTACCAGCAGTTGAAATGAATCCGGCGACCAGACGACCTCTCCCGCTCCCGCAGGATTGTTCATCGGAGCAAGCCGCCGGTCTTCGTCACCCAAGGCATGGGTAAAAGTGGAGCGCGCGATTTCAAGGCCGCTTTGGGCCCGGAAACGCTGCTGCTCAAAACCACCGAGGAGAACCTTGGTGCGCAGGACGTCGGAATTAACCGCCATCCCGCGCTCGAACAAATCCTGGGCGCGCTTGAGATGCGCCCGTGCGGCGTCGATCGCGCGATCCACCACCGCAAGACGCTGTTCGGCGAGAACCGCGCCGTAATACGATCGGATAACCGCAAACTCGACGTGCTGACGGGTCTGGATCTGTTGCCAGCGCTCAGCGTCGGCGGCCAGGCCCGCGGCGCGGTAAGCGGCCATGATTCTGCCGCCGGCGAACAGCGGATACGACAGCCGCATCTGGGTTTGAAAATTGGAAAAAAATCCGGGGTGATTGAGACTATTGAGCGCGAAGTCGCTCTGCGTGAAATCCTGTTGCAACAGCAGGTCCGAAAACACCATGACGGGATTATTGGTGTAGGAAAAGTTTTCCAGCGCGTCCAGCCGCGGCAGCAGGTCGCCGCGCGCCGTGGCGGCGTCGTCCTGAGCGGCCTGACTGCCATAGCCGGCGGCTTTGAGGGAGCGATTGTCACGCAGGGCAATCGCGATCGCCTGGCTGAGCGAAATCCGCTCGGGCTCCGTCGATTGCTGCCCGGCGGTGGCGGAACCACCACAGACAACAACTAAAAAAAGTGCCACAATACCCCGCGCCATCGCCCTGCCATTTTCACGAGCATCCGGAGGTTTCAAGAGCATCCGCAAGCCGGCCCTCCAGAAGGAGACAAGTGCACCGGCTTTCCTCTTCCCACCCCCAATTTACGCAGTATGTTTTCCATCAGGCACCAGCCGGTCAGCGACGATTGGAAGAGATTGACGCCCACGAAGAGCGTGAACCATAACCACATCCGGCTTTGGAAATAACTCAGCGCCACACTCACGATAATGAAGGTGCCGGCAATTAATCGAATCCAGCGTTCCACAGACATGGCGGACCCGTCCTTGTTCACTACGATTGATAACTGGCGAGCAAATTGCAACCCACAGGCCAACGTGGAACCGCGACACCCAGGTGCGCGGTTTGGTGACGGCGCACATCGTTCGTATCCAAAGGTTACAGCTTGACTGTTTCAATTGGCTACAGAAGTCGCCGAGCCGAAACGTTTTTTACGTTGGGGAGGACCATTGAATGGACCAGCCAACAATCAGTGCACAAATCAGTCTGTATCCGCTCAGGCAGGAGCACCTGTCGCCAGCCATCGCAATGGTCACGGATGCGTTGACGGCGCACGGACTGCAGGTCCAGGTCGGTCCGATGAGCACACAGGTCACAGGTCCGGCCGACGCCGTATTTGCATCGCTGCAGGAGGCGTTCGTTCACGCCGCCAACGTAGGACAGGTGGTGATGACGATCACGGTTTCCAACGCCTGCCCGATCTGATTGGACTTTGGAGTTGGCGGATTTCTGATCGCGCCGCCGCGCGCTATGAGCAATGGTACGCTGACGGTCAGGGTCTCAAAGTGACGGGTCTGGATCGGTCACCCGCGATGCTCGCCGTTCGGCAGGACGACCATTTACCCGACACGGGCATGATTTTGGCGTGTCTGCTCAGCCGGGGTAAAGTTCGTGTATGAAACGGGTGATCGCACTCCAGCATTATAAATGCGAAACATTAGGCGCATTGGGCGACGCCTTGGAAAGCGCTCAGATCCAATGGAAGCATGTTTCGATAAAGGACGGCGAGCGCCCTGACCTGCGCGCGGTAGACGGTCTGGTAATACTCGGAGGTCCCTTCAGCGTCTATCGATTCGATCTTTATCCTTTCCTCAAAACAGAAACGGAAATAATCAAACGGGTGCTGGCGATGGGCAAACCGATTCTCGGAATTTGCCTGGGCAGCCAGCTTTTGGCGTCCGCGCTGGGAGCTAACGTCTATGCTGCCGCGCAACCGGAAATCGGCTGGTTACCGATTAACCTGGAAAGCGCGGCTCACGATGATCGCTTGTTCCGTGACGTGCCGGAACAATTCGTGACCTGCGTATGGCACGGGGATGTTTTCGATTTACCGTCGGGTGCGGTCTCGCTGGCAAGGTCCGCTAAAACTCAATGCCAGGCCTTCCGGTACGGCGCCACCGCCTATGGCCTGCTCTTCCATCTCGAAATGAAAGCCGAGATGGTCGAGGCCTGTGTCGGCGCATTCGAATCTCGTCTTCGCACCGCCGGCATCCAGCCCGAGCATTGCGTTATGGAGGCAGGGGCCTATATCGAAGCCGCCTCGTCGATCGCCAAACCCGTGTTCGGCCGCTGGGCCGAACTGGTGCGCCAGCACCGCGACTAGCTCAGCTTGCCATCAGCTTCGACATCACCTTCAGCCCAAAATCCATCGCCTCCCAGGCGAAACCGGCATGAAACGGCTCTCCATGGCCAAAACGCCACGGCGCATAGATGCCGAGGACTTTCTTTCCCAGCCGCCACAGCGGTGAGATGCCGACTTTGTAATGTTCAATGTCTTCGCTGGCCACGTCCACCGGCTTTAGCGGGTCTCCCGTATACTTGAGGGGAACCTGGGCGAAAGTCGCGCGATTGAGTTCTTCCATCACGCACATACTCATCGGCTCGAAATTCAGCTCGGGCTTCCGCGCGCGAATCGCGGCTCCGATATGTTCCCCTGCCGCATCTCCCTGCAGCAGCGCAAGAAAGGCCTGCTTGATCGGAAAATCGGCCGTGTCGCCGACGGCAAAAATACGATCGTGGCCCTTTACGCGGCGGCTATCCGGCTCGACGTGCACGAAGCCACGATCATCGGCCGGCAGGGAGCCATAAGTTTCTTTCGCTATGTAGGGCGGGAAGGAAACGAGCAGGTCGAACTCGCGTTTTTCCTTGTTCTGGTAGTGCACGACTCCGGGCTCGACACCGGTAACCACGAAGCCTTTGCAACCATGGATACCGCGTTGCTCGAACTCCTCGGCGACAACCGTGTTCAGACGCGGGCCAAATACCTGGAGGTAAGCCCCTTCATAAGTGCTCCAGGTAATATCGATTGGCTCGCGCAGACCCTGGCGCCGAAGCCAGGTGTCAGTCATAAGCACGATTTCGTAAAGCGGTCCGGAGCATCGATTGTTTGGTGGGATCAGGAAAACCAGCCGCTGCCGTTTACCACTTCTGGCGTTTTCGACCATTCGGGCGAAGGCGTGGCGCAGACTCAGCATGTCCTCCGGCGTCCACACCGTAACCGCGTGCTCCGCCAGTCCGGGGATCTCGCCCGGACGCATATCGGCGCCGGTCGCCAGCACGAGGTAATCATAGGAAAGTTCCTGACCGGCAAGATGGACTTTGTGTCCCTCGGGTTCGACGCCGATCACGCGCGAGTTGACGAAATCGATTTTTTTAAGCTGGACAGCGCGTTTCAGCGGCAACTTGAAGCGCTCGGGATCCTGGCCGAAGGGGATATAAATGGTGTTGGGTCTGAACAGAAAATAGTCGCGCTCAGAAATCAGGGTCAAATCGACCGCATCTCCAAGTTTGTGGCGCAGGTAAAAGATCGCTTCCAGTCCGCCAAACCCGCCGCCCAGCACGACAACTCTGGCTCGTCCGCTCATAACACATCTCCTGCCCACCAGCTCACGCGGGAGCGAGGGCGCATTAAAGATACGAACCAGATACGCAATACGCGGGCCATATCGATTAGTTTGGACGCGCTGAAAACCCTGGTTCGGCGCGAACAGTGGAATTCAGGGAGAGCCCGGAAAACCACCGAGTGTCTCCAAAGGGCACACACAACGTGGTTTAAGCGGCGCATGGCCCTGCGATAGATGCTTTTTTTTTAAAGAGCCTGCAAAACCGGTAGCGTCGCTTTGAGTTTCGGAGCTTCGATTGAGCTGGAATTGCCGCCGCAATTCGTAGCCCCCGTTATAGCAGATGGCGGCCGCCGTCAACTCTTATGCATTCCCCAGTGACGAAATCCGTCTCAACCAGGAACATCACCGCTTTGGCAATTTCCTCGGCTCCGCCCCATCGGGCCAGCGGGGTGGCATTGACAACTTCTTCGTTTTCCTCCGGGCTTAGATCCGGAGGCGCGAGGACCGGTCCGGGCGCGATCGCGTTGACCAATATATCCGGGGCCAGTTCCAGCGCGAGACTTTGCGTCAATCCGACCACCCCCGCTTTCGCGGTGTAGTAAGGAACATAGTTGCGGTAATGAGGACGTCCGCTCACTGGCAGCCAGTCGCTGAAATTGACGATTCGCCCGCCCTGCCCTTTCATGAAAGGGGCCGCGGCGATGGCAAACAAAAATGCGCTCTTGACGTTGGAATCCATCGCCGCCGTCCAATCCGCCTCGGTCGGCTCAGGCGCTCGTTCGTAGTTGCCGGAGAGGTTAAGCAGAATATCAAGGCGCCCCAGAGCGTTTACGGTTTGATTAACCGCCGCCGCGACTTGCGCCGGCGCCGCCGCGTCGGCGCGAATAATCAATACATCCACGCCGGTGGCGCGCGCCGCGGCAGCGGTAGATTCCGCGGCGGCCAGCGAGTTTCGATAAGTAAGCGCCAGTGCGCATCCGCGGGCCGCCAGCGTCAGGGCGACGGTGTGGCCGATGCGGGCGCCACCATTGATCAACGCTACTTTTCCCTTGGGATCCAACCCTGCCTCCGGTTCCGTCGTACCTGCCCGATTAAGTGCTGCGCCTTGCCCGGTTCCATAATATCAGGCGGCGCCGCGGTGCCCATCCCAAACCGGCGGGCGCGCCAGCGATGGCCGCAGCAGGCCAAATACGATCACGAGTATCAGGAACTGCGCAAGTACCCCGAGGCCGCGGACATCAAACCGAACGTGGAGTGCGTGGATTACCAGCAGCCCCAGCAATGCCGCGGCAGCGGCGGCTCGTTTGCGGCTTCCTTCCCGCCAATCCAGGGCCATCGCCAGGCACAGAATCGTCCCCGGCAGGACCGGTACGGCATGATAGGGCTCGAGCCACGGACTGAACGGCAACGGAGCGAGCATCAGGATTGTCCAATCCGCAAGCGCGGCTCTTGAGGGGAGGGGCGTGAGATCCGGGTAACGCATCACGCGCGCACCATACCAAACAAGCGCGCCGATCCAGATTATCCAGCAGCCGGCCAGGAGAAATCGGGTGATAGCCGCGTCAGCTCCGGCGCCGGTAATGACCGCGACGGCGCGTCTCAGGGTGACCAGCGGCGGGGCATAACGTTGCGCGGCCATTTGAGGATATATCCAAAGGCCGCTGACGATCCGCAACTGCTCGCGCCATCCGCTATACAATCTAATCGCGCCCGCCCTCGCGAAGAGCATCCACGGCAAGATTAACCAGAGCAGCAGGAGCGTAATCACTGCGCCGTAAAGCGCTTTTTTCGGACCTTTGATCAGCAGCCACAAGATCAGCAGTGCGCTGTACAGCTTAAGCGAAACACTCAGGCCCACCAGCGCCCCCGCGATCGATGGACGCCGCCCGAGCAAGCTATAGGCGCAAAGGACTAAACCCAGATACACCAGATTGCTGTTGCCCGAGCGCAGATCCCATGAAACAGCGGAATCCGAAAACAGCAACGAGAGAAGTCCGATGGCTAGCCATGCGGATTGGATTTCATCATTCTCAGCCGCGACACTCGCACGCAACGTCACGAGCAGTCCGCCTACCATCAACGCGCTCCATACCGCGATGAAAACCCGCTCGCCGCCAGATCCCAGGAAATTGAAGATCAGCACCGCCGGCGGCGGATATGGAAAAACCATGCTAAAATTGCCGGCCTGCCAACGGGCAAGGTAGTCGCCCCGACGATAAATCTGCCGGGCAAGACTGAACAGGATCGACGTATCGACGTTGGGAACCAGGAACTCGAGCCGGGCCGGCTGAAAGCGCGTGATGTGGTAGAGGAAGTAAAAGACCAGGGCCGCGGCAAGCACGAGCCTCGTCGCACCATGCCGGGCGACCTCAAGCAAACCCATCGAATCAATGCGATCGCTGATTGCGCTCATTAATCGGGGTTGGAACTGGCGCTTTGCCCGACCAATTCGAGCAGGCGATTTCCGTAACGCTCCCAGGTGAATTGGGCGGCCGCAGCAGGTCCAATAAGGCCAGCCTCGCGGGACGCGCCGAGCATCGAGTCCAGGCGCCGGGCGATCTCGGACGGATTCATCGGGTCCTGCACGACAAACTCGCGCCATTGCGCCGGCAATACTTCCGCCGCGCCGCATCGGGCGCTGGTCAATACCGGCAAACCGGCAGCCATTGCTTCGAGCACGACGTTGCCGAAGGCTTCGAACAGCGACGGCAGCGCAACTGCGTCGGCGGCTGCCAGCAGGTCCGCGACTTCGCTGCGCCGGCCCAAAAAGCGCACGCGATCTCCAATTCCAAGCCGCTGGGCCATCCTTTGATATTGCTCCAGCGCGCGGTCTTCCCCCACCACCATCAGATGACCGTTTTTGGCCGACATCGGCCAGGCCTCGAGCAGCTTGCCAAGGCCCTTGCGCGCGAAGCCGTTGCCAATGAACAGCACTACCGGGCTTGAGCTGCCGATTCCGAAGCACCGCCTGATGTCTTCGCGCGCGCGCGGATTTACATTCTTCAGCCGCTCGCGATCGATGCCGTTGTAGAGCGTCTCCAGTCTGGCAGGCGCAAGCGCGAAGCGTTTTTGAAGGTCGTGCGCGACCAGGCGGGAAATCGCCAGCACCATCCGCAGCCTGCGCGAAGTGAAGCCTCGCGCTTCGATGCGGCATTGAGCGGCATGATAGGGGCTGATCGCGCGCGCCGCCGACGCCGCCGCGCTCTCCCATTGACGCGCCGCCTCCAGAAAAGCCGCATGCGCCCCACCTTCGCACCGGATCAAATCGGTATCGGTGGTCCGGCCGAAGCTGAGGGTCAGTTCCGCGCCGTCCCGGCGCGCAAAGCGGGACGCCAGCAGGCCAAAACCGATGACCTCAAGGCTGCGGGGAAATAATGCTATCGGCAGCGCGCGGACCGGCATCCCGTGCCAGGATTGCGCGCGCGTGCGAGCGGCATAGATTCGCACCTCATGTCCGCCCTGCGCAAGACAGCGCGCCGCGGCGGCGAAATCGCGTTCGGTTCCACCGCCAGCCGGATCGAAACGCCTGACCAGCATCGCGATCCGCATGGGGTCAGCGGCTGCTCCTGGAGAAGAACAAAGGTGCAAAACTCATGTCCAATATGCTATAAAATCTGGCATTGCGGCGAGGTGGCGAGGTGATGATCGAAGTTCAATGTCCCAGTTGTCAAACCCGTTATCGAATCGACGAAAGCGTTCTTCCCGCTCAGGATAGCCCGACTTTCAAGTGTTCGCGATGCGGCCATGTCTTCAGCGCTGAGCCGCGAGCGGCCCGAAAAGCTGCTGCTGCACCACAGCCGCGTCCTGCGCCGTCAGCACGGACGGCGCCATCGACTCCCCCCGCCCCTGCGTCCGTACCACCGGTTGCACCTCAGAATTCCAATAGTCAGACTTCCAACTCCGGCGCTTCGGCGCAGCCTCCCGTGAAAGCCGGTGCGCGGCGCACCGGATCATCAGAAGATCTTCGGCCCTCGCCGCCCGTTCGAGCCGAACCGATACGCGATCCTGAGGTAGCCAACTTGTTCGCCGACGTTCGCCGCCCGGCCCGGCCTGCAGACGGGTCGGCGGCAGCCGCACCCATAGCGCCTGCCAAAGCGGCAACCCCTTCGGCGCCGCCAACCACGGCCGTGGCGGCGGCACAACCTGAAGCCGACAATCCGCTGGCGCGTTCATTTGGCGAGGAAGAACCCCGCACCCCCGAGAATCTGAGTTTCGACTTCGCCGACGATCAGGCGGAGCAGCACGAACTGGGAGATGCTGTGGAAGCCGCTGAACCCGAAGACCCATACGAAAGATGGCATGTGGGCGATCCGGAATCTGAACCGGCGTCAACGCCGCCGCCTCCGGAGGCGACCATCCGCTATCAGCCGCGCCGCAGTGCAATCGCGCAAGGCAGCCGCCGTATCGATCGAGCCGCGGTGGCGGCCGAAGCTGCCGAGCACGAGCGCAGGCACAACAGCGGTTTTTTCCTGGGAGTGTTCGTGCTGATCGGGTTTTTCTTCGTCGGTGTCACGTTTCTTCTCGGCCTTTCACCTTCAATCAGCCGCGAACTGTTGCATCAGCTGCCCCTGATCGGGGCTGAGTTCACGCCCGTCCAGCCGAGCCAGAACGTCGTCGCATTGAGCGAGGTCCACGCCGAATACCGGTTGCTGGACGGTAATCGTCGCGCCCTGATCGTCAGTGGGCGGGCCGAGAACCGCGGCGCTGAACCGTTGCATACGATAGAAGTTGGCGTGAGTCTGGTCGATAACCAGCAGCATCCGGTCGTAACCCAGTCGGCTTTTTGCGGTGATTTGGTCTCACCCAAAATCGTCAGCCAGATGACGCCGCACGAGCTTCAGTTCTTCCAAAAACTGGCGCCGCCGAAAAACTTTGCGCTCAAAAGTGGCGACTCGTCACCGTTTTTCGTGATGTTCATCAATCCGCCGCCCAATGCTGCCCATTTCCAGGTGTCAGTCATCAGAGCCGAGCCAGCCAGCGGCGAGTCGATGGCGGATGCGGGCATCTAGCCGCTCGATGCTATTCCTTTTCGGCGGCGACCAATTCCTCGTACTCCTCATGGTCGAGCAGGTCTTCGATTTCCGACGCGTCGCTGACCTTCACTTTAATCAGCCAGCCGTCTCCGTAGGGATCTTCGTTGATCATCTCGGGACTTTCAGGCAGTTCCTGGTTCACTTCCACAACCGTACCGCTGACCGGCGCGTAGATGTCGGAGACAGCCTTGACCGATTCCACCACGCCGAACGCGTCGTCTTTGCTGATCTTGTCACCCACGGCGGGCAGTTCCACATAGACGATTTCGCCCAACTGCTCCTGCGCGTAGTCTGTGATGCCGATGGTGGCAACCTCCTCTTCGGTTGCCACCCACTCATGTTCCTTCGAGTATCTCAGTCCCGCAGGGATCTCCATAACCTCCTCCGACATGCCCGGCGCGTTTGCATCCTGTCCTTCTGCCTCTGTTGGCTTTACACCGTTCTCAGAGCGCACGGCATTCAGATGATCCACGCCGATCAAGCGCAGCCTGAGAGAAATTGTCAAGGTTTAGCTTCGTGACACTCCCGCTCATAAAAGCGATCGCGCTACCCAGAAGAAGCAGTCCTTTTTCAAGTAATGAACTTAGCCGCTTGCCAATGATGTCGAAAGTGCCTCAAGACGATCTCGGTCGAATTGCGGGCCCGGCTCGTGCGCAGCGCGCCACAGCCAGATGTTGAAAACGAGATGATTGTCGGAATCCCGCGTGAAATCAAGACTGACGAAAATCGCGTAGCGATGACCCCGGCGGGTGCCGGGGCGCTGCGGCGCCATGGACACCTCGTTCTGGTTGAGCGGGGCGCCGGCTTGGGCAGCGGCTTCGAGGACAGCGCCTATCGTGCCGCCGGAGCCAGGATTATGCCCAGCGCGGCGGCCACCTGGAGCAAGTCGGAGATGATACTCAAGGTCAAGGAACCGCAGCGCTCCGAATTCCGCTTCCTGCGCCCCGGCCTGATCGTCTTCACCTACCTGCATCTCGCGGCAGAGCCTGAACTGGCGCGGCAATTGATTCGCCGCCGCGTCGCCGCGCTGGGCTACGAAACGGTGCAAATCGAGGACGGGAGCTTGCCGCTGCTGGCGCCCATGAGCGAGGTGGCCGGCAGACTGGCGGTGCAGGCGGGAGCATGGTGCCTGCAGGCACAAAACGGCGGACGTGGAATCCTGCTCAGCGGCGCCTCCGGAGTACGCCCCGCGCGGATCCTGATTCTCGGCGCGGGCATCGCGGGCGCCAACGCCTGTCAAATCGCGGTAGGGACCGGCGCCGAGGTGACGGTGATGGATATCAGCGCCGTCCGCATGCGCTACCTGCATGACATCCTCGGCGGTCACGTCAACACGCTGATGTCCAACCATGCGGCGGTGGAAGAAGAGATCGGACAGGCGGACCTTGTGATTGGCGCGGTCCTGCTTCCCGGTGCGCGCACTCCACGCCTGGTGACGCGCAAGATGGTAGCGCGGATGAAGCGCGGCGCCGCTATCGTCGATCTTTCAATCGATCAAGGCGGCGTCTCGGAAACCTCGCGCCCTACGACGCACGAGGATCCGATTTACGTCGAAGGCCACGTGGTCCATTACTGCGTCACCAACATGCCGGCCGCGGTGCCCCACACTTCGACCTACGCGCTCACCAACGCCACCCTGTCATACGCGCTGGATCTTGCCGACCACGGAGTCGAAAAAGCCTGCCAGGCCAAGCCCGCTCTACGGCATGGCCTCAACGTATACAACGGTCACGTGGTCCATCCTGCCGTTGCGCAAGCCTTGGGCTATGAAGTCCATGAACCCTGGTAGCGGCGATTTGTGCCGAAAAAGCTCCGGGTCCGGCGGGATTCGCGGTTATCCCAACCTTACTTGCGTGTCAGGTCCGGCTCCAGCACCGCCGGCGGCAACCGGAGTTGCGCCACCGGCCTTGGCGGCCGCTTGAATTCGGGAATAGGAGGGGCAGGCGAAGGGCATCAGCGCACATAGCGCCAACAGCACTATATACAGTTCGAATGCCGGCGTGTAACTGTGAGTCGCGTCAAACACGGCGCCGGCGACCACCGGGCCACCGGCCGTACCAAGGGTCGAGAAGATGCCCAGGATGCCGGAGATCGAGCCGTAGCGCCGCAGGCCGCAGGCGTCCGCCAGCAGGACCGGCAGCAACGCCAACGCTGCGCCCCACACCGGGCTCAGCACTGCCAGAGCGATCATTAGCGTGCGCAGGTCCACCACCCGAAGCATCATCACATAACCGGCCGCCAGTCCGGCGAACACCACGAACAGGCCAAGACGGATACTGAAACGGTCGGCAAACCATCCGAAGACCGGCTTTCCTGCCGCGCCGACGGCGAGCAGCACACTCATCGCCACCGCCGCTCGCGTCGGAGCAAAGCCCCGGCCGATAAGAAACGGGATCAAATGAACGACGGCACCTGTTGCAGAAAACGCAAAAACGAAGAAGCTGAAGGAGATCAACCAGAAGGAACGGCTGCGCAGGGCCTCGTTTAGTTCAAAACCGGCAAGCTCCGCTGCCTGTTCCGGTCCGTGGGTCTGAGCGCCACTGGTCACCTGATCGGTTGAACCGCCCGCCGAGTGCGGATGCTGTGGCGGGCGTCCCTTTACCACCAACAGAATCAGCGGAGCGACCAGGAGAAAAATTGGCACGGCCATGGCGAGATAGCCGACGCGCCATCCGCCCCAGGCAAGCGCGTAACCCGCCACCAGCGTCATCACGGTGCCGCCAAACGAAGCGCCGGCCATCGCTACACCCAGCGCGAGTCCGCGCTGGTCATCAAACCAGTTGGAAACGACGAACGCGGCCGGCAATGTGGTCGAGGCGCCCATCCCGAAACCGAAGGCGATGTAAGCCGCGAGCATCGGAGCAAACGAATGGGCCTGGCTGGCCGCGACGAAAGCTGCGCCGGACAGCAGCGCTCCCGCCAGCATTACAAGCCGGGCCTCGACGCGATCGATCAGCCATCCCGCAATCGGCATCGCGATTCCCATCGTCAGGCCCATCGTCGACTGCAGCAGCGAGACCTTCGCTCGGCTCCATCCGAACTGTTTGAGCAACGGGGTGAAGAACACCCCCTGGGCGCCGTAGCCGGATCCGTTGATCACCACCATGATCAGAAAAAGACTGATCACGATCATCCAGGCCTGACGTTCACGCGGTTTCATCAAGGCGAATAGCGCACGACCGCCGCGAAATTGTCAAGACAATTAAGTGAGGCGCACGTGGAATAAAACGAACGGGTGCGAAAGATTATGGCTGATCGTCAAGGGGTGCTGGTCGATGCGCTCCCGGGCGCGCTCACGCCGAGGTTGGCCAGCGCTTCGATCACGGTTTCTCTTTGCGGAGCGTAGGGGTCGGTAGAGAGGAAATCCTGGTAGGCCTTGATCGCCGCCTCGCGCTTGCCCTGCAGTTGCAGAACCCGCGCGATTGCGATTCGCGCGTTGTTGCTTTCCGGGCCCTTGAGCTCGGCCGCCTGCCTGTAGGCGCCGATGGCTGCGGCGTAATCGTGCATCTGCTCATCGACGATCCCCAAATCCATCAGCGCCAGCTCGCGCAATGACGCCGGCACATGGCCGCGCGTATAGTCTTGGAGCGCCTCGCGCGCTTTGGTCAAATTCCCGGAATCGAAGTAGGCGATCGCGCGATAAAAGCGGGCCAATCCGGCCGCCGCGCTTGAAGGATGGTCCGCGATGAGGGCATCGAACTTCATCTCAGCACGCTGGTAATCCTTTGAATTAAGCGCAGAAAAGCCTTCGTAAAACTGCTCGGCCGCTGCCCGCTTGGCGGCGTTGACGTGCTGGTAAATGAGGAAGAAAACAGCGCCAGCCAGAAGCACCATCAGGGCGCCGAGGATCACCTTGTTGAGATGCTGCTGAACGAATTCCTCGACCGAGTAGGCGACGGTCATGAACTCGTCGGGCTGTTTGAGATCTTTGCGTTTTAATTTCGAACGATGAGTAGTAGCCATAAAAAAAGCGGCTGCCTGCCGCGCGGCGAGGCAGCCGTAATCACGCCCGGCGGCAGCCGGCTACATCTTGTACTTGAAGTCCTCGGGCGACATCTTCTCAAGGATTTCGGCCCATTTGTCGCGCGAGACACCCGCCAGGTTCTGCTCTTTGGAATCCGCCTCGGCCGACTGCTGCAGCTCGCTTGAAACTTCCAGCACCTTCTTGGCCACGTAGATCGGCGATTTGGTGCGCAAGGCCAGGGAAATAGCGTCGCTCGGCCGCGAGTCGATTTGGACGGTCCGACCCTCGCGGGTCTTGACCTGGATATGGGCGAAGTAGGTATTGTCGCGCAATTCAGTGACTTCCACGGCTTCGACTGTGCCACCGAGTTCGCCAAGGATGTTGCGCAGCAGGTCGTGGGTCATCGGCCGTTGGGGTTTGATGCCTTCCAGTTCGGTCGCCATCGAGGCTGCTTCGAGCAACCCGATCCAGATTGGCAGATTAAGCTTGTTATCCGGGTCTTTAAGCACCACGATCGGCGTCTTGGTGCTCGGATCGAGCGTCAACGCGCCGACCGTCATTAAAATGAAATCTTCTCTATGACCGGCCATTGGCTTTCCGCGAGGTCTCTCCTACGTCATCCCGTCAGAACCATCGATTCAGACTTTCTATCGTCATTGTGGACCAAAAAAGTGCCGAGCGTCAACCAAGCCAAGCACCAATCCGTCAGCGCGGGACAAGCCGATCGATTACGTGATAAAGCTGATTGAGATTGCGGCATTCCTCGACCATGTCGCAGTGGGCGCCGTAACGCTCCATCTCGCTGTCGCCGAAATTCCAGGTATTTTTGCTTTCCGGGTTGAGCCAGATAAGCTGCTTGGCGCGGCTGCGGATCTCGCGCAGGCACCAGTCGTGCGGCAGGTTGTAATTGTTGCGCCCGTCTCCCAGAACGATCACCGTGGTCTTTTTGTTGATCGCGCCGATGTGGTCCTGGGTAAAGCTGCGAAAGGCGTAACCGAAGTTGGAGTGGGCATAAACATTGATCAGGTCGCCGCGCAGCGCAATATCCAGGGCGTCCTTAATGTCATTGGTGCGGAAATGTTCGGTAATCTCGCCAATCTCCGCCACGAAGATAAAACTGCGCACCTTGGAATAGAGGTCCTGGAGCGAATAGACGAACTGCAGCATGAAGCGCGATACGTTGCGCACCGAATCCGACACGTCGCACAGGATCACCACCTGGGGTTTTTCCTTCTTGCGCCGGTCAAACTTCAGCTTGAAGGGGACGCCGCCATAGACCAAATTGGTGCGCAGGGTCTTTTTGATATCAAAGCGGCCTTTCTTGGCCAGGCGTTTGCGCACTGAGATGATGTTTTTCAGCCGCTGCGCCAGCCGCGCGATCGCCTCGTTCATCTTTTCGATTTCCTGCGGCGTCAGATACAGGAAACTCTTTTCGCTGAGCTGCTGCAGGCGATCGCTTTCGCGCGTCTTGAGGTCGCGTTTTTCCCGCTCCACCCGCACGTAGCGCCGGATGATGTCCTGCAAAGCCTGCAGCCGGCGCTGCAGGTATTCCTCCATCCGCGCGCGCGCTCCCTGTTGGGAATGGTCGAGCTGCTGGCGGAATTCCTCAAGCTCGCGCTCCAGGCGATCCAGCCCCAGTTCGCGGGCCAGCGCGCGGGCGAAGTAGCTTTCCTCGATGGTGCGCTCGATATTGCCCAGACGGGCATTGCGCGCGGCCTCGCGCAGCATCTTTTCCAACTGCCCGTTGTTGTTGCTGAGCAAAGCCTTGGCCAGTTCGGAAAGTTCCTTGCCCTGCTGCTTGAGCATCTCTTCCATCTGCTCGAGGAACTGCTGAAATTCCTCGTCGGACATGGAAAGCGCGTCCTGAACGCCCTGCCCCGCCTGCTTGATGATTTCGCCCAAGCCGGAAAAATACAGGTCGAACAGTTCGTCGAAAATCGGCACCTCGCTGGCCCGCTTGACCATCGTGGCGCGCAAGGCGGAGCGGAAGATGTCGCGCTCACCCAAGCCCGCCAGATCGCTGGCGGCAAACGCGTCCAGCACCTCGGCGACCGAAACTCGCAGTCCGTTCTGGCGCAGTAAATTGGCGAACTCGACCAGTTTCTCTTCCATGGGGCTTGCTCCGCGCCGCCGTCTCAGGCGGGGCTAGTTCAGGAAATCCTTGTCGCTGCTGCCCGGAGTAACCGTGCCGCCGCGGCGCGCCCGGCTCTTTTCCAGATAATCCTTCAATTCTTCCTGCGCCTTGCGCACGTCGCCCTCGTACTTGACGATGGTGTCCAGGGTCTCATTGACCAAAGCTTCGTCCAGCGTCTTGACGTTGAGCAGCGTCAGGGCCTTGACCCAGTCCAGGCTCTCGCTGATGCCGGGCGTCTTTTTGAGATCGAGCTTGCGCAGGGATTGAATCACGTTGACCACCTGCTCAGCCAACTTGTCGCTGACGTCGGGAATCTTGGTCTTGATGATTTTGAGTTCCTGCTCCTTGTCGGGAAAGTCGATGTACAGGTGCAGGCAGCGGCGCTTGAGCGCGTCGGACATCTCGCGCGCGTTGTTGGAGGTGAGAATAACCAGCGGCAGATGTTTGGCCTTGAGCGTTCCCAATTCTGGAACCGTGACCTGGAAATCGGACAACAGTTCCAGCAGAAAGGCTTCAAACTCGGCGTCGGCCTTGTCGATCTCGTCAATCAAGAGCACACACGGCTGTTCGCTGCGGATCGCGCGCAACAGCGGCCGTGGCAGGATGAACTTGTCCGAAAAGAAGACTTCGTCCTCTTTGGCAATGCGATCGACGGCTTGCGCCAGCCCGCGTGCGCCGTGCAGCACCTCGCCAATCTTATCCTTGAGAATCTGCGTGTACAGCAGTTGCTTGGCATACTCCCACTCGTAAAGCGCCTTGCTTTCGTCCAGGCCCTCGTAACATTGAAGGCGGATCAGGGGATGGCCGACGGCTTCGGCCAGTACTTTGCCCAGATCGGTTTTGCCCACTCCTGCCGGACCTTCTACCAACACCGGCTTTTTCAATGCATTGGCGAGATAAATGACCGTTGCGATACGACGGCTGGCAATGTAGTTGAATTTGGCGAACTGCTCGATTACGTCCTCGATATTAGAGAACATCTACCCTCCTGGTTTTCCCGCCTACCTCTTTTGGGGTCGGGCAACCGGGCTACCCTTAGCTATTTTCCCCTCTTTTCAATACCTTGTGCAGCGAATCGAAGCCAGCAGGCCGCCCCGGCGTGATCGACCGTCCGGCTTGCCCCGATCAACCCTGACCGCGCCCGGTCCACCGAGTCAGATGTGCAGTTCCTCGGTCACCAACCTGCCGCTGGTAAAGCGCTCGCGGGCCAAATCATCCGCCTTCAGCCTTCCATAACTGCCCCTTGCGATCAAATCGGCCAAGGCCTGCCCGGCGCCGTAGGATTGCATCACGCCCCGTCCGCTGAACGAATGCGCCTCGAACAAACGGGGTCCGAGCCGTCCCATGATTGCGCTGCGGTCGGGACTGACGGCGTACAGCCCGGCCCATCCCGTAACGTGTCGCAAGCGCTCCATACAGCTCATCCGCGCGTACAAACGGGGCCAGATCTCATTGAGGAAGAACTGCTCGCCGTCATACTTGAAGCAATAGCCCGGCGGCTCTTGCGGAGGAGAATAGCCGGCCAGAATGTGCGGCCCCTCGTTATGGAAATACAGTCCCGACGTATCAACGATCATGCCGTAGGCGGACAGATCCGTGACGCGGCTGTCCACCAGGCAGACCTGACGCCGCACCGCCTCAGTGGGCGTTTCGATACCAAGCAACCGGATTATGTTGGGCGACCACGCACCGCAGCAGATCGCGGCCCGGTCAGCGCGCAGGTTGAAAATGCGGCCCAGTTCAGGCTCCGTCTGACGCGCATCCTGTGACATCAGGCGCATCAGCCCGTCCTCAGGCAGGCTCTCGTCGGCCTGCCAGCAGTTCAACACGACCTCGTCGGATTGTGGTTCGATCGCATCGATGAAGACCCGGTCGATATAGGTCGCTCCCATTGCCCGCGAGCGATCGCGGTAATGCTGCTTGAGCAGATTGGGATTGATCAGGCCGTCGCGCGGCGCAAACGTCGCTCCGGCGATACCGTCGAGCCGATCAATTTCCGGCACCCGCTGTGTGACCTGCTCCGGCGTCAGCTCGTCAATCGGGTGACCCAACTCGCGCTGGAGGTCCAGATGGGCCAGAGCGCCAGGCCAGGTCTGCTGGTCGTACAGCCACAGGTAGCCTTTTTGCCGAAACCCGACCTCGGCAGCAACTTTCGCGTAGTATTCAATCGAGGCGCGGCACAACACGATGTTGACCGGCTGCCACCAGGTTGCCCGCACACCGCCGGCATTGCGCTCGCTGGAGCCCAGCCGTCCCGCCAGGTCGATATCGAGCGCAACGGTGCGCAATCCACGCTCTCCCAGCGCCATCGTCAGCGCGCTGCCCACGATCCCGGCGCCGATGATCGCGACGTCGTAACGGACATTCTCAGACGTGCTTTCCATCCAGCTATTTTATCAAATGCTGCCGCAATGTGCCGGTATTCTATCCACGCTCCCCTTGCTACCTCGCCCCGGTGCTGCCAACTTAACATGAAATCGTCCCGCCGCCGGGACCGAGACGTGAACGATGTGTACGCTGGCGCTTTACCTGCGAGTCTTTCCCGAATTTCCGGTCGTGGTGGCCGCCAATCGCGACGAATATCTGACCCGTCCAGCGGCCCCTCCCGTGCTCCTGTGCGAGCGGCCGCGCGTAGTCGGAGGAAAAGATCTCAAAGCGGGCGGCACCTGGCTGGCCATAAATGAATACGGCATCATCGCAGGGCTGCTTAATCGCCGCTCCGACACCCTGCCCGATCCGGAGCGCCGCTCCCGCGGACTGCTATGCCTCGACGCCCTCAGGCATCGCAGCGTGGACGAGGCGCTGCGTTTTGTCGTCGCGCAGGATCCCGAGCGCTACAATCCCTTCAATCTGCTGCTCGCTTCGCGCCAGGAGGCGGCCGTCGCGCACAACCGCCAGGGACGGATAGACGCCACTATGCTGGCGCCGGGCACCCATCTGCTGACCAATTTGGATGTGGATGATTTCGAATGCCCGCGCATCAGCCGTTCCTTCGACCGGTTTGCCGCGTTGGCCGCCCAGCCCCGTGCCGCGGACAATCCGATACAGATGCGCCAGCGCCTGGCTGCTTTGCTTTCCGATCACTCAACGCAGCTCGATCCGCGCACCGGCCGGCCCAATTCGCTGTGCCTGCACATGGGTGATTACGGCACGCGCGAATCCAGCCTGATTTTTCTCAGTGCAAACGGACGCATTGAACATTATTTCGCGCCCGGTCCGCCCTGTACCAGCGTCTACGTCCCGGCGCCGGTCCCGGTTGAGAAATGAGAAAACGGAGGTGGGAAAAGGGATTCGTTGCCCGGACGGAAAGCATTCATCCTGACACCGCTTGTGGCTCGGTTCGTCGGGTCGTGGGTTTACGCTGCTGATTTTCGGGTACTTTTCGCCTTTTCTCATTTTCAAATCCGGGCACCCGGATAGCGATCGCGCATCCAGGCGACGAACTTTTCCGGCACTCTCATGGTTGAAAGGCGGCCCTGGCGCACCAGCGCCCAATCGTCAAACTTTTTGGCTTGCTTGATTTCCGCAAGCGTCAGCGGAGGGTCCAGGCGCCCGGCGAATTCCACATCGACCACGGCGGATTTCGGATTTTTCGGATCATCGCGCGGATTGGACTTCACCACCGCCATCCCGACGATCGCTGATACACCGCCGCTGTGGTAGATAAAGATTCGGTCGCCCTCGCGCATCTCGCGGATCGCGCGCACCGCCTGCGCATTGGTCACGCCGTCCCACACCGTGCGCTGCTCACGTTCCAGATCATCGATCGAGTAGGTGTCCGGGTCGGTTTTGGCGAGAAACCAGCTCATACACAATTCCATCCCTTCGGCGGGTATTTTAGTTAGATGTAGCATAATTTGCTGCAGGCCATTGGACTTTGGGAAACGGATGCCGGAACTGCCTGATGTCACCGTTTATATCGAGGCGCTGCGCAGGCGCGTCGTCGGATTCAAGCTGAAGTCGGTGTCGGTCAGGAGTCCATTTTTGTTGCGCTCCACCACTCCGCCATTGTCCGCGGCGCATGGCAAAACGGTGCACGGCGTCAGGCGGGTCGGCAAGCAGATCGCGATCGGCCTGGAAGGCGGACTGTGGCTGGTGATGCACCTCAAGATCGCGGGACGGCTGCATTGGCAGGAATCGAAGCCGAAACCGGGCGGCCGCAACCTGCTCGCGGCGCTGGAGTTTGAAAGCGGATGGTTATGGCTGACCGAAGCCGGTACGCAGCGGCGCGCCGCTCTTTATTTGGTCGAGGGCGAGCAGGGATTGCAATCGCTCGACGCCGGGGGAATCGAACCGCTGCAATGCGATTTGGCCGAATTTGACGCCGCCCTTCGTGCATCAAACCATACTCTGAAGCGCGCGCTGACCGATCCGCGAATAATAAGTGGAATCGGCAATGCGTATTCCGACGAAATATTATTTCGCGCGCAGCTCTCTCCGGTCGCGATGACGCAGAAGCTCACCGCCGGGGAGATGCAGCGGTTGTACACCGCCGTCCGCGACGCGCTGATCGAATGGACTGAGCGCTTGCGCGAGCAAGCGGGCGGCGAATTTCCCGAGGGAGTTACTGCGCTGCGTACCGGGATGGCGGTGCATGGACGTTATGGCCAGCCATGTCCGCGCTGCGGCGCGAAGGTGCAGCGCATCCGTTACGCCGCCAACGAGACCAATTACTGCGCGCGATGCCAGACCGGCGGCCGCCTGCTCGCCGATCGCGCGCTTTCCCGCTTGATGCACAAGGACTGGCCGCGCACGCTGGACGAACTCGAAGCGCTCAAACGCCGGTGACCCTGATTCAAAGAGGCGCCGCAATTGCAAACCCGAAGCATGGTTACGCCAGGAGCAATTCGCGTCAGACGCCGGAGGCCGACGGGTGATCGTATTGCATCGGCGACGTTTGCCTGGCCAGCGTTTTCGACCCGGACCGTTTTGAAATCGAGGCCCGATTCGTTGTAAACGTAACCTCTCACCGACGTTCCACGGAGGATCGAAGATGCGTGTTGGAGTTGGCGGATTTCTGGTCTCGGCAAACACCTTCGCAACCCAGCGCATCCCGCTGGAACGTTTTCAGCGCGCGACGCTTTCCGGTCCCGAGATGCTGAAACGGCTTGGCGACGGCGACGGTGCGATCGCCGGCTTCGTGCGCGGCGCGCGTCAAAGCGGATGGGACCTGGTTCCTCTGCATTTCGTGTTCGCCGGCCTTTACGGCACGGTGCGCGAGGACGCTTACCAGTGGGCAAAGCAACTCTTCGTCGATACGCTGCGCAAAACCGGGCCGCTGGACGGCATTTTCCTTCAGCTCCATGGAACTGCCGTCGCCGACAGCACCGAGGACTGCGAAGGCGACCTGCTGGGCGCGATGCGCGAGGTGGTGGGCGACAACACGGCGATCATCGCGTCACTGGACGGGCACGCCAATGTCACGCCACTGATGGTGCGGCAGGCCAGCATGCTGATTGGCGTTAAAACCAATCCCCATTATGATTTCGGGCCAATCGGATATCGCGCAGCGCAAGTGATGGCCGGAATGTTCGACGGATCGCTCAAACCGGTGTCAGCCTGGGCGCAACCGGCGCTGGTGCCTCCGCTGCAGAAACTGTACATCGCACCGGGATGGCCGATGGATCATCTCATGCGCCTGGCGCGTACGCGGGCGGCTAACGACGCGCGCGTGCTCGACGTCTCGCTGCTGGGCGGATTCTTCATTTCCGAGCGGCCCGAAACCGGCATCAGCGTGGTTGCCACCACCAACGGCGAGCCGGGGTTGGCAGTCGAAATTGCGGAGGAAATCAAGGACGCGTGCTGGCGCCGGCGCCATCAGTTCCATGCCGACCTGATGCCGGTGGAGGATGCGGTGCGCGAGGCGATCGCGACCGACGAGCATCCGGTCGTGCTGGGCGACGTTGCGGACAGTGGCGGGGCCGGCACCCCGGGCGACGGGACCGCGATCCTGGCCGAACTGCTCAGGCAGGATGCGCGCAGCGCCGTGATCGGCAATATTGCCGATCCGGGGGCAGTAGAGGAGGCAATCCGAGCCGGAGTCGGCAATTGGGTCAAGCTGACCGTAGGCGGCAAGGTTGACAAATTCCACGGTGCGCCGGTACCGATCAGCGGGCGTGTGCGTGTCATTCATGACGGTTTTTTCACTGCGGCCACGAAATTCAACGCCGGCAATTACCATCGCGGACCCACCGTCGTAGTTGATTGCGGCGGCGTCGAGGTGATCCTCACCTCGCGCCAGGCCCTGGTCTTCGAGGCCAATCACTTCCGCAGCCTCGGGATCGAACCGACTGCGCGCAAAATCCTGGTGTGCAAGGCCGAATTGCAGCATCGCGCCGGACTGGCCGGAATCGGCCGGACCTTCATTGATGTGGACGCACCCGGACTGGCGACCCAGGTCCTGAGCCGGCTGCCGTTCTCACGCATCCGCCGCCCGGTCTTCCCGCTCGACGACATCTGATCGCCGTGTGAACCAACGGGGCGGCAAACGCATTTTGCGCTGCACGGCCCCGGGGATAATATTGGATCAAGCAGCCGGGCAAGGAGAAAATCTGATGGAAGAGAACAGCACACTGGTGGAAACGCTTCCAAGTGTAAGGGGATTTATCAGCCGCCGGCACAAGATGCTGATCGACGGCAAGATGGTCGATGCGGCTTCGGGTAAAACCTTTGCCAGCTACAATCCGGCCACCGGCGAGGTCCTCGCGCAGGTTCCCGAAGGCGACAAGGAAGACATTGATCGCGCGGTGAGCGCGGCGCGCCGGGCCTTTGAAGGAAGCTGGCGTAAGTTCACGCCTTCGCAGCGCGGTCAGCTTCTGTGGAAAATTTCGGAGCTGATCGAACGCCACGCCGACGAGTTCGCGCAGATCGAATCGCTCGACAACGGCAAGCCCGTAGCCGTAGCACGCGTGGCCGACGTGCCGCTTGCGGCGGACCTGTTCCGCTACATGGCCGGTTGGGCCACCAAGATCGAAGGCAACACGATACCACTGTCGATACCGGGGGGCGGTTATTTTGCCTATACCCTGCGTGAACCGGTGGGAGTTGCCGGACAGATTATTCCCTGGAATTTTCCACTGCTGATGGCGGCATGGAAACTGGGGCCGGCACTGGCGGTAGGATGTACCGTGGTGCTGAAGGTTGCCGAGCAGACCCCGCTTTCGGCGCTGCGTCTGGCGGAATTGATCCAGGAAGCCGGCTTCCCGGCCGGCGTCGTCAATGTCGTAACCGGATTTGGCGAGACTGCCGGCGCGGCGTTGGCGGCTCATCCCGCGGTGGACAAGATCGCCTTCACCGGTTCGACCGAGGTGGGCAAACTGATCGTGCAGGCCGCCGCGGGCAATCTCAAGAAGGTATCGTTGGAATTGGGCGGCAAGTCGCCCAACGTTGTCTTCAAGGACGCTGATCTCGAAACCGCGATTCCCGGCGCCGCCAACGCTATCTTCTTTAACCACGGCCAGTGCTGCTGCGCCGGCTCGCGCCTGTACGTGGAAAAGGACGTGTTCGACCAAGTGGTCCAGGGCGTCGCCGAACAGGGCAAGCAAATCAAGCTGGGCCCCGGGATGGATCTGAGCACCCAGATGGGTCCGCTGGTTTCCACCGAGCAACTCGATCGCGTCTGCGGCTATCTCCAATCGGGCCGCCAGGAGGGTGCCAAAGCCGTGATTGGCGGCGGGCGGGTTGGAGACCGTGGCTATTTCGTCGCGCCGACCGTTCTCACCGATGTCAAACCAGACATGAAAGTCTACCAGGAGGAAATCTTCGGGCCGGTGGTCGCGGCGATTCCGTTCAGCGATCCGAACGAGGTCGAAGCCGCCGCCAATCAGACTATCTATGGCCTGGCCGCCGGGGTCTGGACGCGCGACATCGGCAAGGCCCACAGCATGGCGGAAAAGCTGCGCGCGGGCACAGTCTGGATCAACTGTTACAACGTCTTCGACGCCGCGCTGCCGTTCGGCGGCTACAAGCAATCGGGATGGGGCCGTGAGATGGGCCACGAGGTGCTGGAGAACTACACCGAGACCAAGTCAGTGTGCGTGAGAATCAGGTAGTCGAGACTCTTCCAGTTTCCCCTCTCCGACATTTTGTTGCGGGAGAGGGGAAACTGCCTGGTACATTTCGAGCCATAACCGCGCCGGAGACGGGCGGAAATTATAAAGGTGGCGCAATCGCAGGAATGCGCGAGTCTGCGGCGGCCACCTACCCGACGGGCAGCGCGGCTTACCCCCACACGACCATCACGGCGGACCAAACAAGGGTCTGTCCTACCGGTAGCGCGTTGGGTCCTTGATGCCGGCGGCACGGAAGCCTTCGACCCGTTCTGCGCACTTGGTGCATTGGCCGCAATGGAGATTGCCGCGCGGTTTGATGCAGGAGACTGATAATTGGAGCGGCAGGCCGCGGCCCAGAGCGATCACTTCGGCCTTGCTCTTGCCTACCCACGGAGTCGAGATCTTCAGCCTCAGTCCGACACCGAGATTTACTGCGTTGGACAACGCCGCGAAGAATTCGGGGCGCGCGTCGGGAAACGGATTGGCCTCCAGCAACGCCAGCGCAACCTCGCCGATCCGATTGCGCGCACAAAACACCGCCGCCTTCGACAGCAAAGTCAGGTTGCGCCCCGGGATGTAATTGGAGGACAGGGCGGCGTTGTAACCGGGGATTTTTTTGCCCGTCATGCTCCAGTGATCCGCCGCCACGTCGTCCATCGGCACTTTCAGGATACTAAGCGGCTTAATTGACCTGATTCCGATCGCCCTGATGAAACGGCGCAGAACCGCGATTTCGTCCTTCTCCCAGATCAACCCGGTGCGGATGTAAACGGGGAAGACCTCCGGGCATTTCCGCGCGATCGTAGCCAGCATCACGGAGCTGTCCAGACCTCCGCTGGCCAGCACGGCGACGCGTCCGGGCGCGGGCCGGATGCGGTAATCGGCCATCCTGAAGCTGACCTTATGCGAATCGGGACGGTGCATGTGGAAATCGGCCTACGCGATCAGGCGTCCCCCGTCGATCACTATCGTGGCGCCGGTGGCAAAATCCGTCTCGCACAAAAACACGACGGCTCGCGCGACCTCTTCAGGCGTGCCCAGCCGCTTGTTGAGGGTGCTTCTCACCAATCCGTCGATTTGCGCGGGCGTATATTGTGGCGGCGCAAGCACCGGGCCGATCGCCAGGCAGTTGACCTGGATCTCCGGTGCCAGCGTTTTGGCGAGAGCCTCGGTAAGCCCAATGAGACCGCACTTGGAAACGCTATAGGGCAGATAGTTGTTGTAGGGTTTGACTCCGGCAGAATCACCGATGTTGACGATTTTGCCCGCGCCCTGGCGCCGCATGAGCGGTGCCGCGAATTTGGCGGCAAAAAATGGCGCCTTCAGATTGGTGTCGAGAAATGTATCCCAGTCGCGCTCGGTCACGTTTTCAAACGGGGTGCGATAAAAGACCGATGCCGAATTGACCAGCACGTCCAGTCGTCCGAACGCCGCCGCCACCTCGCTAATCATCGCCTCGATCTCGCCAACCTGTTGCAAATCGGCATGAAATGCCTGCGCCGTACCGCCTTTCGCCTCGATTTCCGCCACCGTCTGCCGCGCTTGCTGCGCTGAAGTCCGGTAATGGACCCCGATTACGGCGCCGCGCGCAGCCAGGGCCAGCGCAATTGATTCGCCGACACGGCGGGCCGCGCCGGTGACGAGCGCAACCTTGCCGCTTAACTCCATGATGGGCCTGAATCAGCCAATGGCTGGAACAGCGCCGTACGTCACTTTCAGACCGCCTGAAGCAGGCGCCTGACCAGCGCAAGGTTATCCGAATGGCCGGTCTTGGACGCGATAATGTGGCCGATCACCGGACGACCTGTCAGATAAAGGTCGCCCAGCAGATCGAGAATTTTGTGTCGCGCGAATTCGTCAGCGAAGCGCAGCCTGGTGTTTACCACTTTTTCGTCATCTACCAGGATCACGTTGTCCAGCCGGCCGCCGTTAGCCAGCCCCATCTCGGACAGCTTGCGCATCTCCTTGAGGAATCCGAAAGTGCGCGCGGGAGCAATTTCCGCGACGTAGTCCTCCGGCTTGTGCAGCTCAAAATGAACGCGTTGAACGCCAATCGGGGGCGGGTAGATCAGGGTGTAATCGACGACCAGGCGATCCGCCGGTTCGGCCCGGATGTACTCGGCGCCATCCCTTTCCTTGCCAACCACGATCGGACGGGTGACCCGAAGCGGCTGGATGCGCGCGGCCTGCTGCTGCACGCCGGCGTCGGTCAGGGCGCGGCAGAACTCCAGCGCCGATCCGTCAAGCGCAGGCACTTCGCCCTGGGTTTTGACCAGCAAATTGGTGATTCCCAAACCGTGCAGGGCCGACATCAGGTGCTCGACGGTGCGGACCATGTAAGCGCCGTTGGCCAGCGTGGTGTTGTAACCGGTATCGGTTACGTTTTCCACCCTCGCCGGCACGGCTACATCGCCTGAAAGCGGAGTGAAGGAAATGCCCGAACCCGGTTTCGCCGGTTGCAGAATCACCCCGGTCTTAAGCCCGGTATGGAGCCCTTGACCGCCAATCACGACCGACTTCTTGATCGTGCGTTGCGCTACGGTCTTGCAGACCGCGGACCCGCCGATCTGCGGTTCGGCTCCCACCTTAACCCCGCCATGATCGGGATGCGTTCCGGCGGTGTCGGGAAGCAGCGCCCGCCCGATCGATCCGAGCAGACCGTCAACCGAAAAGGGCTTTTCGATAAAATCGACCGCACCCAGTTTAGTCGCGGTGACGGCGCTGTTGATGTTGCCGTGGCCCGAGATCATGATGACCTCGGTTTGGGGCGCGGTCTCCTTGATGCGACGCAGCAGCTCGATCCCGTCGATGTCGGGCATCCAGACGTCGAGCAGTACCAACCGCGGCCGCTCCCGGGCAACGATATCCATCACCGCTTTGGCGCGGCCGGTGTCGAGAACCCTGAAACCTTCGTCGCTTAGAATACCTTTGAGCGAGGACCGAATGCGCTCTTCATCATCCACCACCAATACGGTTTCTCCCACGTTCCAGCCCTCAATATGCATCAGAAAAAAGCCGGCTGCTCCTCCGGACCTTCAGTTAAGAATTCGAGAAAATTGTTGATCTTTTACAGGAAATTCCAGCACGAATCTACTTCCGCGCGGTTCGTTATCCCGCACCCGGACGAAGCCGTGATGGTCGGAGACGATGGTCGAAACGATCGCCAGACCAAGTCCAGTACCGTGCTGCTTGGTCGAGAAGTAGGGCTCGAAAATCCGCGTCTTAAGGGCAGGATCGATTCCCGGCCCGTTGTCCGACACTTCCAATGTCACGACACCGGTGGTTCGATCCAGATGCGTACGCACCTCGATTCGCGGCGGACCGGCGCCATCGTGGTTTTCGCCCCTGAGTGCGTCCACCGCGTTCTCCAGCAGGTTGACCAAGGCGCGTTTGAGCGCCTCGCGATCGATGGGGATCCAGGGCAGCGCCGAGTCCAATTCGGTGCGGAACTCGATATCGCGGTTCGCCCCGCGGAAAATCGCCACGGTCTCCTCCGCCAGGCTGTTCAAGTCGCCGGGGACCGGGTTGAGATGCGGCATGCGGGCAAAAGTGGAAAACTCATCCACCAGGTGTTTCAAATCCTCGACTTCGCTGACAATTGTACGCGTACATTCGTCGATCAGGTCTGAGTTGCCCGCGCAATGGCGCCGGATGCGCTCGGCCGAAAGCTGAATCGGGGTGAGCGGATTCTTGATCTCATGGGCGATGCGCCGGGCGACTTCGCGCCACGCCTCCATCCGTTCGATTTTGGCGATTTGACTGACATCCTCGAAAAATAAGACGGTGCCCAACTGATTTCGTCCCTCTTCGCTCAACGGGCTGGCCGTAACCATCAACTCGCTGGCGCGGCGTTCATCGAGGGTCACCGAGCGGGTCTCGCCCTCGGCGGCCAGGCCGTTATCGAACAGCCGCGCCATTTCCAACGCCAGCGGGGTTGGAAACGCCACCGCATAATGGCGTCCGATAACGTCGGCTGCACTGAGCGACAACAGGCGTTCGGCGCACGGATTGATGGTCGTGATACGGCCGGCGCGGTCCAGCGCCACGACTCCGGCCGAAACGTTGCGCAACAGCGTCTCGGTATAGCGGCGGCGGCGCTCCAGCTCTGTATTGGAAGCCCGCAGGTCGGCAGTCATCTGGTTAAAGGAGGCCACCAGATGACCGATTTCGTCGTCGCGCACGGCAGGTATTTCATGCGTCAGGTCGCCGGCTGCGATGGCGTGGGTACCTTCGGCCAGAAGCTTGATCGGACCGGTGATACCGCGGGCCAGAAAGATTCCAAACCAGCTTGCCAACAACACCACCACCAGACCGATCATGACGAGCGCGAGCAGATAATTGCGCATGATCGGCTGCTTCAACGCGCGTAACTGAACGTATTCCTCGAAGCTTTCGGAAACTCTGGCAGCGCGTTTGGCGAGACTGCGCGGCACGAAATAGTCGACCACAACCGCGCCCAGCACCTTGTCGGATTCGGGCGAAACGAAGATCGGCGCGGTCCCGCGAATCACGTCGGAGCGGCCAAAGGAATCAGTCCGGCTGGTCGCATGTCCGGCCAGCGTAGCGACCAGCAGGCCGGAATGGGGCGAAACCCCGATGCCGGTGGGAATCTGGGGACTCAACACCAGCACCAGCAGCCGGCGGTCGGCTGAGAACACCTCGATCGTTCCCAGGTTGTACTCCTGCTGCTTGTGCTCGAGGAATTTCTTCAGCTCGCCCCGGCGCTGCGGTAGCAAAAGATCATTGGCGGCGATATTTTCGGCCAGCACGCGCGCGAAATGCAGAGCGTCGTTAGCTGAATCCAGGTAGTAGCTCTTGGCAATATCCAGCGACTCGTCGAGGACCTTTTTGTATTCAGGATTGAACCAGCTATCGACGTCGGAATGCAGGAACGATTCCGACACATAGAGCAGAAAAGCGCTGGGCAGCAGCGCGACGGCGATAAAGCCGATCACCAAACGCGCCTGAAGCTTGGACCCGATAAGGCCCCGGCGGCGCTCAAAAAAAACCTTGGCGATGTTGCGTCCGACCAGGAACAGCAGCAATCCGAGCAGCAGGAAGCTGAGGTCGAAGAGCAGGATGACCGCCAGATTGGACAGCAGCGAGGTGTGCCGGGTCAGCGGCGGCAGCGTGATCTGGCCGAGCGTGAAGATTGCCAGCAGCGAGCCCGCGACGGCCACCGCGATCAATTCGCGGCGGCGGCGTTTTTCAGACAAACGCTGAAGTTCGGGGTCTTCGTCCAGCATGCCGCCTCGGAGCCCGCCGTTGGAAACTGAATTAATCGGGGGCGACGCTCCCGTCAATCAGCGCCTCAAAAGCATGAGCACCAGCGAAACGATGATGCTGAGCAGAATACAGGTTGCCAGCGGAAAATAGAACGTCACATTGCCGCGGCGATAGTAGATATCCCCCGGCAGGTGCCCGAACCATCCGAGGCTGCCCAGCCCCCATAACATTATCCCCACTACCGCCATCAGCAACCCCGTGACGAGCAGCCATTTGCCTAACAGCGCGAGCATCGAGCTTAAACCTTGATCGTGCGCAATAATCCCGGACCGCGTCAGGCATGTGCGCTCCGGGCGGCTTCCTTCGCCTCCTTGGCTTCTTTTATGATCCTCTCCGCGATATGCGCCGGAACTTCCTCGTAGTGCGAGAACTGCGACTCGAATGAACCCCTCCCCGAAGTGATCGAGCGCAGATCGGGTGCATACTTCAAAATTTCGCTCATTGGCACCAGCGCCTTGATCAGCTGGCCGTTGCCTTTGCGATCCACGCCCAGGACCTTGCCGCGGCGCGAGTTCAGATCGCCGATCACGTCACCCATACATTCATCCGGGCACGAAACCTCGATCGACATGATCGGTTCCAGTATCACCGGCCGCGCCTTTTCCACCGCCGCCTTCAGACCCATCGAAGCCGCGATCTGGAACGACATATCCGAGGAATCCACCGGGTGAGAGGACCCATCATAAAGCGTTACTTTAAGGTCGACCAGCGGGTAGCCGGCGACAAAACCCTCAGGCAGAGTGTTGCGTACACCCTTTTCCACCGAGGGGATGAATTGGCGTGGAACCGAACCGCCGACCACCGCGTCCACGAATTCGAAGCCGCTCCCGCGTGGAAGCGGTTCAACGCGCAGCCAGCAATCCCCGTATTGGCCGCGACCGCCCGACTGGCGCTTGTACTTACCCTGCGCTTCCGCCTTGCCCTTGATGGTTTCCTTGTACGGCACCTTGGGCGCCTGAAGTTCAACCTCTACATTATATTTTCGTTTGAGCCGTTCGACCGTGACCTCGATATGCAGTTGGCCGGTGCCGGACAGAATGATGTCGTGGGTTTGCGGGTCGCGATGCATGTCCAGCGAAGGATCTTCTTCGATCATCCGCGCCAGCGCCTGGCTGGCCTTTTCCTCGTCGCCCTTGCTCTTGGGCCGAATCGCGAAGGAGATTACCGGGTTCGCTTTGGGCGGCGGCGGCAGAATAATCGGTGCCTTCTCATCGCATAATGTGTCGCCGGTGGCGGTGTCCTTTAACTTGGCAACGGCGACGATTTCGCCCGGCAAGGCGCTGTCCAGGGGCGCCTGCTTTTTGCCCTCCAGCCGCAACAGTTGGCCGAACCGCTCTCTGGTCTGGCGCGTAGCATTGAGTACCGCGCTGTCGCTCACCGCTTTGCCCGAAACCACGCGGAAGATCGAAAGCTTGCCGGCGAACGGATCGACCACGGTCTTGAACACCAGCGCGGAAAAGGGCGCCGACGGGTCCGGCGCACGCTCCACCTCTTCGCCGGTGGCGGGGTTATGGCCCTTGCGCGCCGGTTTGTCCCCTGGTGAGGGCAGCAGTTCCAGGATTGCGTCCAGCAGCGGGCCGACGCCGATATTCCGCGCGCCCGAACCGCACAGGACGGGGGTCAGCTTGCGCTCCAGCACCGCTTTGCGCAGCGCGGCGCGAAGTTCCTCGTTCTCCAGCTTGCCTTCTTCAAGGTACTTCTCCAGCAGCCCGTCGTCCGACTCCGCGACCGCCTCGCACAGCTTGGTCCGCGCCTCTTCGGCCATCTTCAGAAGATCGCCACTGAGCTCCTCCTCTTTCGCCTTACCGCTGGTGTCGGCATAGCGGACGGCTTTCATGTTAAGCACGTCGATCACGCCGGCCAGATTATTGTCGGTGCCGATGGGCAGGGTCAGCGGCGCCGGTTTGGCGCCCAGCCCTGCCAGATCGGTCAGCGCGTTTTCCAATTTGGTGTTCTCGCGATCCAGCCGGGAGACAAAAGCGACGGCGGGAAGATCGGCCTGCTGCGCCATCTCCCATATCTTTTCGGTTTCGACCTTGAGATCGGCGGACGGACTGACCACCAGCACCAGACCATCGACAGCCCACATGGTGCTGAAGGCGTCGGGCAAAAACGCGGCATATCCGGGCGTGTCAGCCACGATAACCGAATTGCGCTTCCATTCCAGATGATGGAACCCGGAGCTGATCGATTCGTGGCGCGCCAGCTCCTCGGGCTCGAAGTCCATCACCGCAGTACCGTCGTCGGGACGGCCCAGCCGCGTGATAGCTCCGGCGGTGTACAAAAGCGCGTCGGCCAACTGGGTCTTGCCCGTCCCACCCTGCCCAACCAACGCGATGGTTCTCAAGCGCTCGATATCGGCGACAGCCATAAAGTTCACCTCAAGTTCATTGTAATGAGGTCGATACTACAGCAGAAGCCGCTGCGCCAGAGCAGCGTACTTTCGAGATAGCGGCGAACTAAAACACGCCTGTCTAGCGCTCGAACTTCTCGATCGTAACGTCACCGGCCACGACGCGCCGCGTTTCGCCGTCTTCAACCAGCAGCAGCGCGCCGCTGCGATCGATCCCCTGGACCGTTCCGCTGTGCCGGGTCTGACCGTCGAATACCGTGACCTGCTTCCCTTTCAGGATCGAGTAGCGGTCCCACACCGGAGCGATGGGAGCAAAACCTGTCTGTTGCACCTGGCGGATGCGCTCGTCCAGCCGGGCAAAAAAAGTGGCGGCAAACTTCACCCGGTCGACGGGTTTACCGGTTTCAATCAAAATCGAGGTGGCGATAGCGCGCAGGTCTGGCGGCACCTGATTTGCTTCCAGGTTGAGATTGACGCCGATTCCCAACACAACGCACAGGGTACTGCCGCCCAGCAGTTGCGCGATCATCCCGCCCGCCTTTTTGCCGCGAATCCACAAATCGTTCGGCCACTTCAAGCCCGCAAGTCCGGGCGCCAGAGTCTCGACTGCTTCAGCCAGCGCGACGCCCGCCGCCAGGCTTAGCACGGGAACATCGACGGCAGCTATGGCCGGGCGCAGGATTACCGAGGCATACAGATTGACGCCGGCGGGCGAAAACCATTGGCGGCCCAACCGTCCATGTCCTGCGGCCTGCGATTCGGCAATCACGACCGAACCGTGCGCGGCGCCGTCGAGGGCCAGGGTTTCAGCAATCTGCTGCGTCGATCCGACTTCAGCATAGTAATGAATCCGCCAGCCAACCGTTCCTGGTCCGCCGTGTTCGATCGCGCGATATGGATTTTCGTTCACAACTCCACCTCAAAACGCTTCGATCCGCATACTCAAGTCGGCGGCGCGCACCGAATGGGTCAATTCGCCGACCGAAATCAGATCAACTCCGGTGCGCGCGATTTCACTCACGGTGGCCAGGCTGACATTTCCCGAGACTTCAAGCTGCACTCGTCCAGCCGCGATTTGACACGCGCGGCGCACGTCGTCAACGCTCATATTGTCGAGCAGCACCACCTCCGCTCCCGCCGCAATTGCTTGTTCAAGCTGGACCAGGTTCTCGCACTCGACTTCGATTTTCAGCGTGTGGGGCGCCGCCCGCCGCGCCAGCCTGATGGCGGCCTCCACCGAACCGGCAGCGGCGATGTGGTTGTCTTTGATCAGCACGCCGCTATCCAGGGCGAAGCGATGGTTGAAGCCGCCGCCCACGCGCACGGCGTATTTCTCGATCGCGCGCAGTCCAGGATGGGTCTTGCGAGTATCCACGATGCGCGCTTTGGTTCCCGCGACAGCGCGCACGAACTGGGCGGTTTTGGTCGCGATGCCGGACATCAGTTGCAGGAAGTTGAGCACGGTCCGTTCGCCGATCAACAGCCCCGCCAGCAAGCCCTCGATTTCAACCGCGATCGCGCCGCGCCGCAGCGATGCGCCCTCGGCCGCCAGCTTTGCGACCCGCGCCTGCGCGCCACATCGCTCCAGGATCGGCGCAATCAGCGGCCCTCCGCAAAAAACCATCTCGTCCTCCTTGACGCTGATGCGCGCCCGACCGCGCGCGTCGGGCTTTACCGTGGCCGCGGTTGTCACGTCGCCCAGACCGACGTCCTCGGCCAGCGCGCGGGAAATCAGGTCGTCAACACCGGGTTGCAGAGCGAGATCCATCGCGCGTCGAGCTAGGCGGTCTCGCCCAGCTGGCCCAGTTGCTTTTCGAGCAGGCCGACCTGACCGCTGAGTTCCTGCGTGCGCTCCTCCATCTCGGCGCGGGTGTCCGCCGACGCCTTTTGCAGGAACTCCGCGTTGGCCAGCCGCTGCTGGTGCTTTTGCAAATGGCCGCGCGATTCGACCAGCTTCTTACGGAGGGCGGCGCGAGTTTTTTCTACATCAAAGCCGGCGGGCGGCTCTATCAGCACCTCGCCCCAGGAGAGCGTCGAAGGAACCTTGCCTCGGCGCAATTGAGGGTCTTCGTTGATTACGATCGCGATTTCCGCCTTGGCCATCACCTCGGCATAGCTCTTCCAGCCTTCGAACTCGCGGGCAAACGCTTCGGCCTGGCTCAGGGGTTTTAGAAACGCTGAGACCCGCTGACCCGGATGAACCCCGACCAATGCGCGCAGGCTGTTGATGGTCTCGGTGGCCTCCAGGCAATGCGCCATCGCCGCGCTTTCGGCCTCGGATAATGGATCGTCCTGTGCGGCTTTCGGAAAGCCGGCTACCGGCAGGTGCGCGCTCAGATTGCGCTCCGCGATAAAGCTCCGCAGCGGCTGCCATAATTCCTCGGAGATAAACGGCATGAACGGATGGAGCAGGCGCAGCAGCTGGTCGAAGCCGTGGACCAGCACGAACCGGGCCGCGTGCTGAGCCTCCCCGCCACGGCGCAGCGGTTCCTTGGATAACTCGATGTACCAGTCACAGAACTCGTGCCAGATGAAATGGTACAGCCGGGCGGCGGCGGCGTTGAACTCGTACGCGTCGATCGCGGCGGTGATTTCCGCGGTGGCATTGCGCAGACGGCTCAGAATCCAGCGCTCGGCCAGGCCCAGTTTTTTGGTGGCCACGGGCGCGATCGGTTGGGGCGCCCCCTCGACATTCATCATCACGAAACGCGCGGCGTTCCAGATCTTGTTGGCGAACGCGCGCGACGCCGCCAGCCGATCGTTGCTCAGGATCAGGTCGCGTCCCTGCACCGCGAGCTGCGCCAGCGTAAAGCGCACCGCGTCGGTGCCGTAGGTTTCCATGATCTCCAGCGGATCGACCACGTTGCCGCGCGACTTGGTCATCTTCTTGCCGAACTGGTCGCGCACCAGCGGCGTGATATAAACGTCGCGAAATGGCACCTGACCGGTGAACTCCAGCCCCAGCATCATCATCCGCGCGACCCAGAAAAAGATAATGTCAAAGCCGGTCACCAGCAGCGAGGTCGGGTAGTAGCGGCGCAGGTCGGGCGTGTCATCGGGCCATCCCAGGGTCGAGAACGGCCACAACCCCGAACTGAACCAGGTGTCGAGTACGTCCTCTTCCTGCCGCAGGTGGATCGACGCGCAGCGGTTGCAGGCGGCGGGCGGGCGCCGCGCGACCATGGTGTTGCCGCATTGCGGACAATGGTAGGCGGGAATGCGATGGCCCCACCATAACTGGCGCGAGATACACCAGTCGTGCACGTTCTCCATCCAATTGAAATAAGTGTTTTCCCAGAATTTCGGATGGAAAGTGGTACGGCCGTCGCGCACCGCCGCGATCGCCTTGTCCGCCAGCGATTTGATGCGCACGAACCACTGCGTCGAAAGCATCGGCTCGAGCACGGTGTCGCAGCGCGAGCACACTGCCAGGGCATGGCGATGCGGCTGCACCTGGTCCAACAATCCCTGCGCCTGGAGATCGCGCAATACCGCCTTGCGGCATTCCTCCCGATCCATCCCCGCATACGGCCCGGATGCGGCATTCATGCGGCCGCGCCCGTCCATCACGGCGATCTCCTCCAGGCCGTGAGCCTTGCCGATCGCGAAGTCGTTGAAATCGTGCGCCGGCGTGATTTTCACCGCGCCGGTGCCGAAGGAGCTGTCCACCGAAGCGTCGCTGATGATCGGGATCGCGCGCCCGATCAGCGGCAAGTGCACGTTCTTCCCAATCAAATCCTGGTAGCGCCGGTCGTTCGGATTGACGGCAACCGCGGTATCGCCCAGCATCGTCTCGGGTCGCGTGGTAGCGACGGTTATGGCGCCCGAACCATCCTCCAGTGGATAGCGGATATAATAAAGATGGCCGTCCGCCTCCTTGTGCGACACTTCGAGGTCCGAAAGCGCCGTTTCGCATCGCGGGCACCAGTTGATCAGCGTGCGCTCGCGGTAAATCAGTCCTTGCTCATGAAGCCGGACGAAGACTTCGATCACGGCGCGCGACAGTCCCTCATCCAGGGTGAAACGTTCGCGCGTCCAGTCGCACGAGGCGCCAAGTCGGCGCAACTGGTTGAGAATGCGGCCGCCGTAGGTCTCGCGCCATTGCCAGACGCGCCGCTCGAAGGCTTCACGTCCCATCTGATGGCGGTTGGTGCCCTCTTTGCCGATCTCGCGCTCGACCACGTTCTGCGTGGCGATGCCCGCGTGATCGGTGCCGGGAACCCACAGCGTGTTGTAGCCCTGCATCCGGCGGGTACGCACGATGATGTCCTGCAGCGTCACGTTAAGCGCGTGCCCCAGATGCAATTGGCCGGTCACGTTGGGCGGCGGAATCACGATCGAAAAGACCGGACCCGGTCGCTTCGGATCGGCGGTGAAATAGCCCCTCTCCACCCAGCACTCGTACCAGCGCTCGGCAATTTTAGGATCGAATGTCTTGCTCAATTCCAAGTAGTGTCAGCCCGTTAGTGGAAGATTGGCCGCGCCCGCGGCATTTTATCGGAGATCATATTGGCACGAACGCGCGGGATTCAACCAACGCCACGAAGGTTCCAACAGCCCTCCTCTGCGATCGAGCGGCGGTTATGGCGGGACCGCCTCGAAGAGCGCCGAAGATCGCCTCAGGCGCGGTGCGAAGGGTGAGCGTACGAGACATTCCGCGATCGCGGCTCCTTTGAAGAGCAGCTCAGGAGCTTGCGGCTTCGACCTGGCGCGCGGGCAGCGGAAGTTCCCGTCGATCGTCAAAACTCCGAGCGATCTTTTAACGCGATGAAGCGGCTGGTGCCGCAACCGCCGCTCCGATTGACTGGTGCGAGAGGGGGGACTTGAACCCCCACGAGGTTGCCCTCACAAGGTCCTGAGCCTTGCGCGTCTGCCATTCCGCCACTCTCGCGTGCGCAGCATGGCGCTGCCGCACCTGATTGTACACAGGGATGGCTGCCTGAAGCCAGATCGTTTAGCCCGGCGCGCGCGTTATTTCAAGGCAACGCTCGCATGCTCAATCCGCGCATGTTACTTCTAAGCCCCATCCATTGGACGCACAGAGGAAGGGCAGGAAATGACCGACGGACCATTGGCAGGTTTTCGCATCCTGGACCTCAGCTCGGTGATTTCCGGGCCGTTTTGCACGATGCTGCTGGGCGACTTGGGCGCCGACATCATCAAGATCGAGTCGCCCGAAGGTGACACGATGCGCACTTTCAGTCGTCCCCAGAAAAACGGCATGTCCGCGGGATTCCTGTCCTTCAACCGCAACAAGCGCAGCATCATCATCGACCTGCGCAAGGACGGCGGACGGGACCTGGTGCGCCGCCTGGCTGCCAAGGCCGACGCTCTGATCGAAAACAATCGCCCAGGGGTGGCCGATCGCCTGGGCGTCGGCTATGCCGACATCCGCCGCATCAATCCCAGGATTGTGTACTGCTCCATTTCCGGCTTCGGACCCGACGGTCCCAACGCCAATGCGCCCGCCTATGATCCGTTGATCCAGGGCTACTCCGGGCTGACCCATTTGCAGGGCGCGCGCATCGGCCGTCCGATGGGCGTGCAGATGGCGATGGCGGACAAGATCACGGGGATGACGGCCGCCTTGTGCATCGTCAGCGCCCTTCACGCGGCGCGCAGCCGCGGCTTCGGCCAGTACGTCCGCGTGCCGATGCTGGAGGCGCTGATCGCGTTCAACTTCAACGACACCGGCTTTCCCCACGTGCTGCAGCCCCCTGAGGAATTCAAGGATCAGATGCCCCGCAGCGTCACCGTCGAGCCGTTCAAAACCCGCGACGGCTATATTTCGGTCGGCCCGTTCACCGATGAGCAATATCGCGGCATCGCGCTGGCGCTGGGCCATCCTGAATGGTGGGATGAGAGCCTTACGCGGATGGAACGGGTGCGGGCCATCCTGCGCAACAGCGCCCAGTTGTACCAGGAGAAGGAGAGCGCCGAAATTCTGGCGGCGCTGCGCGCGCAGGACGTACCCTGCGCTCCGGTACACACCTACGAATCGCTGTTCGAAGACGCCGACGTGATCGCGAACCAAATCTTTTTCATGTACGACTATCCCGGCGTCGGCAAGGTGCGCACCAACCGCTGCTCCGCGCGCTTCTCCGAAACTCCGATGCAGATGCGGCGGATGCCGCCGCGCCTGGGCGAGCACACCGACGAAATCCTGCGCGAATGCGGCATCGAACGCTCCGAGATCGAAGAGCTGCGGGCGGCCGCCGTTATCAAATAGGAGTTGCCCGCTGGCTGCGCGCCCCTGAGGTCGCTATCGCAGCGGGCCAATTGAAATAACTCGCGTCAGTTCAAATCCAGTGCGCGGGCGACGTTTTCGCCCAAAATGCCGCGGCGGCCTGCCGGCGACATCTTTTCGACCAACTCGAATATTTCCTCCATGTAATTCACCGGATGGTCGGCATGCGGAAAATCACTGGCCCAGAAAAACTTGTCGGTGCCGACGTAATCGATAATGTAGCGCAGCACGGTCTCGTCCGGGTCGCCCGAGATGAAACATTGGCGGTTGAAATAATACGACGGGCATTCCGCCAACGGCAGGCCGCCGCCGATCAATGTCTCCTTGAACAGCGCGTCGGCGCGGTTGAGCCACCATCCGATCCATCCCGAACCCGACTCAAGGATCACAAACTTCAGGCGCGGGAACTTGTCCCACACGCCAAACACGAACATAGTCGCGAATGCCATGATCGAGCCCTGATTCGTGAACATGTCGCCGTACCAGATTCCGGCCCCGCCGCGCATCGGCTCGAACCGCGTGTGGATGGTGAATTCTTTCGGCTCGAAATTCGGATGCACCGCGAGCGGTACGCCCAAATCCTGAGCCGTCGCGAACACGATGTCGTGGTCCGGATGACCATGGGGCTTGCGGGTGATCGTGTAGGGCGAGATGAACGCGATTTTGCATCCATCTTTCACCGCACGCTCCAGTTCGGCCGCGGCCAGTGCCGGATTGCCCAGCGAGATGTGTGCCGCAGGGACCAGCCGTCCGCCAGAATCGCGGCAGAAATCGGCGATCCAACGGTTGTACGCGCGGCAGCATGCATTGGCGTAGTCGGCGTCCTTGGTCTCGGCTTCCCAGTTCAGTCCCAGCGTGGGAAACAGCACCGACTTGGTCAGCCCCTCCTCATCCATCTTCTTGAGCCGCTCTTTGGGGTCCATCGTTCCGTAACCGGCGCCTTCAAGATAAGTCTCCTCGGGCGTCGCCCTAATGAACGGGGGCGGTCCCTTGCGCCCTCCCTTGACCCATTCCTCACGCAGCCGCTTCATCTCCTGCACTTGGCGGCCCATGCTGCTGAGACGGCCCAAAGTTCCCTTGGGCGTGCATTGCGCGGGTTTGCCATCCACTTCGAGATATTCCCATCCGTCCGCGTCCTTTCGGATGCGGATGGCGCGGGCGCGGTAATTGGGTTCGAGATAGCGCTCCCACAGATCGGGCGGTTCAATAATGTGGCCGTCGGCGTCGATCACCAGTTCACTGCGCTTGCCGTTCTCCATCGCTGCTTCTCCAGATTTGGAATAATGCCGCCCGCTGTCGGCTGGCCCGAAGTCGGAACAATCGTTCAGGAAGGAAGCTAGACCGATACTCGCAACCAGTCAAGCGCTCAAGGTGCCAAACCAAACGGGCTTAGTACAGCTGATCGAATTGCAGGACGGTACCGTCAGGGTCGGTGAACAGGAAAGTGCGGATCCTGCGCTCCTTGGGCAGCCCGTAAAACAGGCCGTCCTGCTCGACGATTCCGCCCAGCGTTTTGACTCCTTGCGCGGTCAGTTGCCGGTAGCGCTCGTCGATATTATCCACCCAGAACGAGATATGGGTCAGGCCGTTGTCACCGTTCTTAAGCGGCTGATTGGTGGGAAGCGGACCGTTGCGGCGCGCGATCGAGATGAAACTCGGGCTGTCGTCCCATCGCAGATAGGCGACCCGCCGCGTGAACATCACCTCGCCCTTGTCGTTCTCCAGCGTTTCGACACGATCGAGTGAGACTTTGAAGCCCAGAAGGTCGCGGTAAAAGCGCAGCGCGGCATCAACGTCAGAAACCTGGATGCAGGCATGCGAGAACGGTCCCAACATAGGAGTCATCTTCCCTCAGAACGCCGACACGGAGGCCGGCGCCACGGCAGGACAGCAGGCGCCGGCCAAACCTGGAATCAGGCCTGTTTCTTGGCAAAAGGGCGGTCGCGTTCGCTGAGCGCCGCCTTCAATCCCTTGGTGCGCTGCGTCTTGAGAAATTCCTTTACGGCTTCGGTCTGATGCGCGATCACGTCGAGATCGGCGGAGGACTGCTCGGCGGCCCGGAAACCCGTCACTTCCAGGTAGCGGTTAACCGCAGCCTTGTGCAGCGCCAGCAACTCGACCGACACCAGGGCGACTCGGCGCGCGTAAGCCAGCGTCTCTTCTTCCAGCTTCTCCCTGGGATAGACGCGGTTAATGAGGTGCCAGTCCAGCGCTTCCGCCGCCGAAATCGTATCACCGGTAAAGAACAGCTCCTTGGACTTGCGCGGACCCATCAAAACCGGCCACAGCGACAGCGAAGGCAGGACACCAAGATTGCGGCCGGCGGGATGACCAAAAACGGCATCCTCGCTGGCGAACACGATGTCGCAATGTCCAACGAATTCGGTCGCTCCGGCCAGGCAGAACCCATGGACTTGCGCGATTACCGGTTTGGTGCACGACCACAGCCGCTGCCATCGGGTGACCAACCGCTGCATATTGATGCGATCGTTGGAGATAGTGAACTTCTGGCCGGGCGCGGCGGGCTCATTCAAGTCGTAACCAGCCGAAAACGCGCGCCCGGCGCCTCGGATAATCAGCACGCTGGCTTCGGGGTCCTCTTCGTAAACGTCCAGCACCTGCATCAATTCATTGAGCAGCCGGGGGGACAGCGCGTTGAGCTTCTCGGGCCGGTTGAGAGTCAGGCGGCGAATTTTGCCCTCGACCGTTTCATAAATGACGGTTTCGTAATTTGCCATAATCAGTACTCTGCTCCGCTTGGTTGTCGGTCAGTTGCCAAGCGTTGCACCGTGCCGCCCGTTTGACAAGTCCGCGCCAACCCTCCGATGGATTCCTCCCCGGTCAAGTCCGTTCTGACCGGGAACAATTTACTTGACCTGCCACAAGCTCGACGGGCCACTCAGCCTGGCCAGCCTCGACTGTGCCCGCCATGCTCGGGCATCGATATTCAAACGGGCGCGGGCGCGCCAACGCCCGCACCGGAGCCCTCGTGGTTTTTGCAATCTCGATACGCTGCAAGGCCGCGGAACATTTCCAAAGTCCTGGCCAAATCTGTTTCTCAGCTCTTTGTGAACTTGCTCCCAGCCCGTCCGTGAAGCGATTCAGGTGAACACGAAAACTGCTTGTGCCATCGGGTGCCGCTGAGACGGACGCATTTGAAGGTTTCCCGGATGGCCGCTACAACCCACGATCAGCCGTGAATGCTCGTAATTCTCACCGCTTTCGTCAATAAGAAGATAAATCGAACAACTTCATGGCTGAACGCCAGTATACATACCTGTCTTCGACGATCAAGTATATTTTCCCCAGTAATGACGGCGTTATCCACGATTTTACAGCATGACTGTGCATGTTTTGGCGACTTTGTACGTGAGTTCGCGGAGAACTTCGCGAGGGGCTGAAATATATTTCAACCGAAACCTGACAATTGAAAGCGTTTGAGGAGATTTGCGAAGCGGCGCGGCCTCGTCGGTTAAAGCGCTTCTGTGAACAAAAAAGAACTGCGCGGCGCTTTTCTTCAGCCCTTTCCGGGTTTCGACCGATCTTTATCGTCAACGCGGCCGGTACGCCAGGAAGACTCGCCATAAAGAGTCGGATTCCTTGACTGCATTTCACCGCTCGGCCGGGATGACCGGGTAGTCAATCAACGTCGATGTCGGTGCCGTGATGAATTGACCGGGGCGCAACTCTCAGTCGATTTTCATGTTGGCGATGCCAGGGAGCATCGTCTCGCCGCCTCGTTTGACCGCATCAACAATCATAGGATGAGCGGCTATTGCCGGGTGAACTTCGTATGCCACGACTCCTTGATCCATACATCGCCGTCGCAATCGATCGAATGCGCATCGACGCAGCGCTGCACCGTCGAAGCCTCGACCAGCAGCTTGTCATCGGAAAGATGGGTGCAGTGAAAATCGGTGCGCGACTTGATGATTCCGGTCGGACCGGGCAGCACTCCCAGGATTTTCATATGCAGGGGCGTGCTGCTCGCCGTCCGCAGGATCACGAAATTGTCACCCGAGTACAGGATGTCGGTGCGCTCGTTTTCCACGCCGACGTTTGATTCGACCCAATCCGAGACCACCGGATATTGCGCCGTCGTGGAAAAGGTCACCTCGGGCGATTTGCCCGAATAACGAAAGCAGAGCACGTAGGTCGAGGGCGATATGCCCTTCACCACTGGACCGCGGCCGAAGGTCCATGACTCCGGCTCTGTGACCGTCGCCTGCCAGCAGCCTTCAAAGCTCTTGGGAAATGGGAGAACCGGTGCGACAGCGCTTGCGGCGGGCGAAGGAACGGCCGGAATTTCCAAAGCGTTTGCACCGTGCGCAATAGCCGCCAGTTGCGTCGCGGATGACTTCGGTCTGAAGCGCCGGCCCTGCTGCCATTGCCGCGCCAGTTCCCGGCCCAGGTTTTCGTGCGCAAGACGACGATGTCGGCTCTCATGAATCGTGAAACCGAGCGTCGGCTGTGCGGCCGGAACGCCTTGAGCCGCAATCCGCACCCATCCTTCACGATACGCAAAGTAGCCCAGCCCCCCGATGACTGCGAAGACAAGGAGCAGTCGCAAATGAGCCATGGCCCTCGCATAGCACGGCGGCGCCCCATCCGGCCATAACCAGGGCACTTCAGACGGCGTCGAGGAGGCAAGTGTAAGCTCCCGAGACGACCGGTAGCGTCGTGAAGGTGTTGGAAAAAGCTACGGACGCAAGAACGTTTGACCGCGATGAGAGATTGGCGCCCATCCTCGACCCGATCGCCGCACTATGCTTTCTTATTGGGCCCGTTGTTGGCCTGTCGCTGGCACCGCGCGCCGACAGCACTGCGCGAACAACGAGCAAGGTAGCCTCTCACGAAAGACGCGCTGGCCCCCTCCCGTCCGGGGGAGGCCTCAGGCCCAGAAAATCGCAGTCACTGATATCCGAGCGAACCTCCTAAAGGAGGCATACAATTTACTTGCAGCCTGCCAGCCCAGTATCACCTTACCCGGCTTGAAAAGCGCAACGCCGCCGGCATTACCTGGCGGCGGGCAAAAGCATGGGGCAGGCCCAAGCGGCCTGCCCCACGGTTTTTTCAGTTGCGCTTTCGGGATTATGCCGATTGCGTGACTGATTTGTTCAACTGGATGTGCCTCACTCGGCGACGAAGGTGATCAAGCCGGACGGAATCGGCGTGTTAACCACGTGGCCCGTCCGCGGCGCTGAGAGCAAGCCTTGGAGATCGACCACCGCCAGGAACGTGTTGGAGCCATTTTCCAACACTCCATATGCCTTGCCGGTGTTGGGGCTGACGTATGCCGTAACCGTATGGGGATCAAAACCCTCGGCCCATGGCGTATTGCTCGGATCGTTGGGAACCATAAACGAGACCCAGTCGGTGACCGCCGGCGTTCCACTGCCGGAGGTTGCCGGAAGCTGGATGACGCCCTCCACATTGCCGCCGAACTCGCCCGTCACCACGCCCAGATGAGTGCCCGGCGCCACCGCGATTCCGCAGGTGCCGGCGTTAAGGCTGGAAAATTCCGGGAACGATTGCACCTGGCTGGCGGCGTCAGTCCAGGTCTGGTTTACGCTGTTGAAGGTCGCCTGGGTGAGATCGGCAATATAAAGATCACCCG
>JAJPIF010000004.1 GCA_021324885.1 Pseudomonadota bacterium | reverse complement strand
CGGGTGATCTTTATATTGCCGATCTCACCCAGGCGACCTTCAACAGCGTAAACCAGACCTGGACTGACGCCGCCAGCCAGGTGCAATCGTTCCCGGAATTTTCCAGCTTTGCGGCCGGTACCTGCGGAATCGCGGTGGCGCCGGGCACTCATCTGGGCATCGTCACCGGCGAGTTTGGCGGAGACCTTGAAGGTGTAATCCAGCTTCCGGCGACTTCAGGGAGCGGCATCCCCGCGGTTACCGACTGGGTATCCTTCACGGTTCCTAGCAGCCCAACCGGCGCGCCATGGGAGGAGGGGTTTGACCCGCACACGGTCACCGCCTACGTCAGCCCCAACACCGGCAAGGCATATGGAGTCCTGGAGAACAGTTCGAACACGTTGCTGGCGGTGGTCGATCTCCAGGGTTTGCTCTCAGCGCCGCGGACGGGCCACGTGGTTAACACGCCGATTCCGTCCGGCCTGATCACCTTCGTCGCCGAGTGATCGCGTTGAGGTGACCATCGGGTAGCCGATCAGCGCGGGGCACTCGCATTGAAAGGCTGAGTTTCAGTTCGAACGGACTGGGAGCACCTCATCAATAATCGCGCGGGGCATTTTGTCGGACTTTGACAACCATTCCCGTCAAAGCAGCCGAATCATCCTGCGACCGGTAAAGCGTCCGGCGCCATACGCGGTTAGCGAAATTTAACCGAAAAGTGTAGAATTTGCGCGGATCTCGATGGCTCGAACGCGCAAACGACCCCCAGGCGCATTCCGGACCCTGCTGATCGGGGTGGGAGTGGTGGTCGCGCTGTTCCTGGTTAACGGGCATTATCCTTCGCTGCTCAAGCTCGCCGAGTTGAAGACCTTTGACCTGCGGATGTATGCGCGGGGAACGCACAAACCGCATGGCGAGGTGGCGATCGTCGCGATCGACGACAAAAGCATCAGCGAACTGGGCCGATGGCCTTGGCCGCGGACGGTGCTGGCCCAGTTGGTCGATGCGCTGAAGTATTACAAGGTCAAGGTGGTCGGGTTCGACATGGTCTTCAGCGAGCGCGACGATATCGACCTTGTGCGCGACAAGATCCTCGCGACGCTGAAGAAATCCGGTCTGCCCGACAATCAGTTAACCGCGGCGGTTGGTGTCAGCAATGACGAGGCCTTTGCCAGGGCGATCAAAGACCAGGGCACGACGTTCGTCGGCTATCCGCTCGAGCTTGGCGCCGAAGGCGATGGGAGCCGGATCAGTCCCGGATTCCAAACCAAAATAGCCAGTCCCCCGCCGCTGTCTTACAATCTAGTCAGGCTGCTCTCGCCCCGGCCGGCGCCGATTATACCTGAGGCGGTCGCCTATCTGCCCAATTTGCCGGTAATCAATAACGCGGTGCGCGGCACGGCATATTTCAACACGCCGACCGATCCCGATGCGGTATTCCGTTCCGAGATGATGGTGATTAAGTTCAACCATCGATACTGCGCGCCGTTGATTCTTGCCGTCACCAGCGCCTATGCGGATGGGGCGCTGACCTCTTTGACTGTGGCGGATTATGGTGTTGCGCGCGTAGCCATCGGCCAGCTCGGTCTGCCGGTTGACGAGGAAGGGCGGATGCTGGTGAACTTCCGCGGTCCGGCCCACACGTTTCCTTATTATTCGGTCAGCGACGTAATTGCCCATCGCGTTGCGGCGCAAAAGCTGGCCAACAAGATTGTGCTGGTGGGAGCTTCGGCGCTCGGTCTGGGTGATCGATGGTCCACGCCGATGGGCGCCAACTTCCCGGGCGTCGAGATCCACGCCAATGCGATCGACGACATTCTGGCCGGCGATTTTATCGAACGCTCTGAGGTGACAGCCGGTCTTGAGCGCGTCTGCGCCGCCGTGATGGGTATAGCGGTCAGTGTGGCCGTGGCTTATTTCTCTGCGCTTTGGTCGGGGGTGGCGACCGTGGCGATGATCTTCGGCTACGTCGGCATGGCGCAATATCTGCTCACCGCGGACGGACTTTTGCTGGGCGTGCTTTTTCCGGCTTTGACCGGGGTTGGAGTTTACAGCGTGCTGGCCGGCTACAAGTACGTGACCGAAGGACGGCTGAAACATTACTACCGTCATGCTTTCGAACATTATCTGCATCCTGACGTAATCGAGGGGCTGATCCAAAACCCCGACGCCCTCAGATTGGGTGGCGAGCGCCGCCACATGAGTATCCTGTTTGCCGATATTGTCGGCTTCACCAGCCGCAGCGAGAGGACTGCGCCCGAGGAACTGGTCGCCCTGCTCAACACCTACATGACGGCGATGATCGACATCATCATGCGCAGCGGGGGTGTGGTCGACAAGCTGATGGGTGACGGGATTATGGCGTTTTGGGGCGCGCCGGGCGATCTGCCCAATCCGGCGCGATCCGCGATCGAATGCGCGCTGGACATGCTGGGAGAGTTGGACCGATTGCGCCGCACTGACCCGCGCTTTGTCGACGTCGATATCGGGATCGGGATCGCGACCGGTGACGCGATCGTCGGCAACTTCGGCGGCAAACAGCGCTTTGACTATTCGGCGATTGGCGACACCGTCAATTTGGCGTCGCGAATCGAGGGCCTCACCCGCTATTTCAAGGTCCATCTGCTGGTCAACCGCCAGACTCTGGACGAGGCGGCGGAGGGTTTTATTGTCCGCAATATCGGCAACGTGCGGGTCAAAGGCAAAGCCCAGGCGGTGCAGATCGACGAGGTGGCGGGCCGGATGGGCGGCGCGGTCGATCCGGCATTCTACCAGCAGTTCGCCAGCGCGATCGCGATGCTGGAGAAGGGCGCGACTACTGAGGCGTTGAGCAGCTTCGAGGAGCTGTCCAAACAAAGGCCCGACGACCATCCGCTGCAAATTTATCTTGAGCGGCTCCATTCCAGTAACGGCAATGGCAACTTCATGAGCCGCCTGAATTTCCTGCGCCGAAAATCCGGTACAGCAGACGCATCCAGGCATCTGCTCTTCGAACTCGACACCAAATAAGCGGCTGGCCTTTCTGGCCTCGTTAGAACCATCGTGTTCTAATGGCTTTTTCAACCCGTCCGGGAGGCTCCGAACAAGTGATGAGCACGAAAAACCGGGTCAAGGTCGCGATCCTTGGTGCAAGCGGTTACTCAGGTATCGAGGCGGTCCGTTTGCTCGCGTTCCATCCTTTTGTCGAGCTGGCGGTACTGACGTCGGAGCATTACGTCGGGCGAGAAGTCGCGCAGGTCTATCGCCATCTGGCCGGCCTGGATCTGCCGGCGTTCGAGGAGATGCGTCCTGATCTCATCCGGGGGCGGGCGGAAATCGTGCTGTCCTGCCTGCCAGAGCATGCCGGCACCGAAGCGATCCGCGAACTGATCGGGCAGGGCGTGCGCGTCATCGACTTCTCAGCGGATTTCAGGCTCAAGGACCACGAGGTTTACAAGACCACCTACGGGCGGGAACATCCGGCGCCGCTGGTCGCGCGTCAGGCGGCGTACGGCCTGACCGAGTTCCATCGCAGCGAGATTCGCGAGGCGCGGCTGGTGGCGAATCCCGGATGCTATCCGACGGGCGCTCTGCTGGGAATGCTGCCGCTGATCAGCCGCGATCTGGTGGATCCGGCATCGATTATCATCGACGCAAAGTCGGGCACCACGGGGGCGCGCCGCAGCCCTCAACTGGAGCAGCTTTTCGCCGAGGTCAACGATAATTTCCGGCCCTATAAAGTGGGAAATCATCGACATGTGCCGGAAATCGAGCAGGAGATCGCGGCGACTTTGGGGCGGGAGGTGGCGGTGATGTTCGTGCCCCATCTGCTGCCGATCAACCGCGGCATCCTCACCTCGATCTTTTTGCGCCCGCGCAGCGGCACCACCGCCGAGGACATCCGGGCGGCTTTCGAATCAGCCTACGCCAAGGCCCGCTTCATCCGGTTGCTTGCGCACGGCGAATTTCCGGAGCTGAAGAATGTCCGGGCCACGAACTTCTGCGAGATCGCATTCGTGCTCAATCGCCGCTCGCAGACGCTGGTGGTGCTGACGGCAATCGACAATCTCGGCAAAGGCGCCGCAGGTCAGGCGATTCAGAATCTCAACGTGATGCTGGGCTTCGACGAAGCCGCCGGCCTGCTCTATCCCGCGCCAGTACCGTAAGCCGTGCAGCTCGGCGGCTTCGTTGGAAGAATAATTTCCGCCAAAGCTGCAAAACGAACACAGCCATCCTGGCGATCCGGCTGAGCGCGCCGTGGACACCGTCGTACAATTTGGCCATCAAACTGTCGCCGCTTAAACCGGACTCAATCCGGTTGCGGGGGCGAACTAACTCAGCGAAGCTTTGCGGCGCCTGGTCACGGCATCGAGCAGCTTTGGCAGCGTCTGGGCGGTGGTCCCGCGCAGCGAATGATCGCAAATGCCGGTGATCTCGCTTTCGTACAGATTGACTTCCACCAGTTTGCCGCCGCGCTCCTTGACCTCGATCGCGAAGCCGGCAGCGGGATAGACCGTCGCCGACGTGCCTGCGACGATCACCAGGTCGGAGCGTGACGCATGCTCCGCGCACTCCTGCAGCACGTCGGAGGGGATCGGCTCGCCGAAAGACACGGTGTCGCTCTTGAGCAGCCCGCCGCATCGAGGACATGGCGGTGGCAGCACTTCCAGGCTGATCTGCTCTTCGGGGAAGCGCGCGTTGCATTGAAGGCATCGTATCAGCTTGTAATTGCCGTGGATCTCGGCCAGCGCCTGGGTGCCGGCCTGGCGATGGAGGTCGTCCACGTTTTGCGTGATCAGAAAACGCAGCACGCCGATCTTCTCCATCTCTGCCAGCGCCTGATGGCCCGGGTTTGGCTTTGCCTCGCGCAGCGGCTTCCACAACTCGTCGTAGCGCGGTTTGAGGCGGTCTTCCCAGCCTTTCTTGGGGTCGGCCATGAAGATCTGAAAGCCGTTCATCGGCGGCTCGCCATACTTGGTCCACAAGCCGCCCGGGCCGCGGAACGGCGGGATTCCGCTTTCCACCGACATCCCCGCGCCGGTTAACGCAATTGGATACTTGGCGCGAACGATCGCTTCCGCAGCTCGTTCGATTTGTTGTTCAGACAACATGAAAGCGGCTCCTGATCTGTTCTTAATTCAGCGTGCATGAAGTGAAAGTGAACGCGTAAGCGCTCAGACCCTGGTTGCGGGCAGTCAGCTTGAGGCCGCCGGATACGACGCCGTCGTTGGCGACGAGGTTGTACATCCGCGGACGATCGACATCGACGACCACGCGGCCGTTTTCGACCCGGCTGTCGTGGCCCGCCTGCTGCGCGCCCTCCAGCGTCAGTTCGACCCGCACCGGACCGGCTTCCGGCGGTGCCATCACCAGGTTGACCTCCTTGGCCGTGTACCGGATCGCAATTGACGCATTTTCCGCGGCCGACTCGGCGAACTCCTCGCCGACCAGCCATTTTCCGTCCAGATATACCATCCCCTCCATCCGCACGCCCGGGTCTTTGTAATCGTGCGGGTAGCCCGGCGAGATGCCCTGCGGATTACCGAAGCGGCCGCGCTGATGGCCCAGGTAAAGCTCAGGCGTCACTCGATGGCATACGGCGCCGGGGTGATCGGTGTCGCGTAGGGGTTCCATCGGCGGCGGCAGGCGCAGGCTCGGATTGATATCGGCGAGCAGGCGCTGAATCAGCGCTTCGGTCTCGCGATAGGCGCCTTCACCATAATGGTAGTAGCGAATGCGTCCGGCGCTATCGACCAGGTACTTGGCGGGCCAGAAGCGGTTCGAATAGGCGCGCCAGATGACGTAATCGTTGTCGAGCACAACCGGATATTCGATTCCGAAATCCTTTATCGCCTGGCGCACGAACTCCGGCTGGCGCGCGAAATTGAACTCCGGAGCATGAACGCCAATCACCACGAGTCCGTAGTTGGCGTAGCGCCGATGCCATTGCACGACGTAGGGCAGGGTGCGGATACAATTGACGCAGGTATAATCCCAGAAATCGATCAGGGCCACGCCGTTGCCGCGCAGCGCGCTGAGCGATACGGGTCCGCCCTGGATCCATTGGCCGCCAACCGGTTCCGGAGCGAAAATCGTTTCCTCGATTTCAGGCATGCCAACATCCTTCCGCGCCGCGGGCGCTTTGCCTCAGGTCCAGCCTATCATAGGATCGGGAAAACGCTGAACGGGTGAGCGGGCGGGCTTTGCGCCGCGTCTTGATCAACCGCTCGCGATTGTAGAAATTGGCCCAAGCGCCATTGATTTCGATTAACTTGCAAACCGGCAAGGAGGACGTCCGAGATGGATGAGAACGCCAAAAAACGCGCACTGCTGATGATTCCCTACGGTCTGTTCATACTGGGTGCCAAACACGGCAACAGCCAGACCGTCGCCACTATCAACTGGGTCACCCAGGCCAGCTTCAATCCGCCGCTGGTGGTGATTGGGGTCAAAGGCGACTCCAGTCTCCATCCGTTGATCAAGGATTCCGGCAAGTTCACGCTGTCGGTCCTCGGCACCGGTCAGAAGGCCATCGCCAGCGCTTTCTTCAGGCACGTGGAACCCAAGGATGGCAAGTTCGGTAATTTCGCTTTCGAAGCGGGGAAAAACGGCGCGCCGATTATTTCTGACGCACCCGCCGCGATCGAATGCGATGTGGTCGGCTTCTATGAGCTTGGCGATCACAGCGTTGTGGTTGGCAAAGTGACCGAAGCCTACGTCAAGAAGGACTCCGAGGTCCTGACCATGAAGGAGACGGGATGGAACTACGGCGGGTGATACAACCGCGGTTCCCCAACGTATAGGACGATGGCGCCCGCCGCCGTGGAAATTGTGCTGGTTCGCACCGCCGAGCAGATGGCGGCGGCTTACGCAATTCGGCGGCGGGTGTTCATCGAAGAACAGAAAATCGACCCGGAACTCGAACGCGACCATTACGACCTGAGCGCGCTGCATGTGCTCGCGCTCGAAAATGGCCGGACTGTCGGATGCGGCCGCGTGGTGCTGACCGCCGCCGGTGCGAAGATCGGCCGGATGGCCGTGCTGGCCGAAAAGCGCGGTGGTGGAATTGGCCGGATGGTGCTCGATGCCCTGGTCGAGATTGCACGCCGCAACGGCGCCAGACTCGCCTATTTACATGCGCAAGTGCCGGTTGAGGGTTTTTACCTCAAGAGCGGCTTTCACGGCGCCGGCGAGGTGTTCGAAGAAGCCGGAATCCCCCATCGCAGGATGGACCTGCCGCTTTAATCTTCAGCGCAGCTCGCGCACGAATTCCTTCACCGCTGACGCCAAAGCGGCGGGACGCTCGATCAACACGTGATGGTGTGAATCATCGACCACCGCCAGGCGCGCCCGCGGGTTCAGTTCAAGCGCGCGCTGCGCCGCCTCGGCGGTCATGATTCGGGAACGGGCGGCGCGCACCAGCAGCAGCGGCACGCGCACCGCGGCCACCGCTTCGAGCACGTTGAGACCGTCGCTGCCGTAAAAACTGTCGCGATCGAATTTGAAGGTATAGCCGCCCGCGGGGGCGGGGCCCAAACTCCGCTCCGCCACCCGCGCCATCACCTCCGGAGCAATATCGCCTTCGCCCGGCATCAGCCTGAACCTCGCCTTGGCGACCTCCAGATCGGGGTAAACCACCGTGGGGAGATTCCGGAGCCGCGCCAAAAAGCGATTGCGGCGCGAGCTCGAGGTCAATGCGATATCGATTGCGATCACCGCGCGCGCGGCCTCGGGGCGATCGCGAACAAAGGCCAGCGCATTGATCCCTCCCTGGCTGTGCCCGGCCAGAATCGCGTCCTGGATATCGCAGAACGCCAGCAAGCGCCTCACATCGTCGGCGTAATCAGCGGGGCCGTAAGCGGGCGGTTTGACCCATCCGCTGTCGCCGTGCCCGCGATGGTCCAGGGCCAGCAGCCTGAATTGAGGAAGCGCATGGGCGAAATCCTCCCACCACCAGGCGTTGGCGGTCGCGCCATGCAGCAGGACCAAAGTTGGCGATGCGTGAGGGTTCCATTCCAGGTAATGCAGTCTGGGCGAACCGGGGATGATCCAGCTGAGCGGCTCCTTCATCGGCAAATCTCAACAATCAAGCAGGTATTCGCGCCCATGGGCGGCAATAAAGCGGCAAGCTGATATGGCAGCTTAAAGCAAAATCCGCCCCAGCGACATATCGGTCGACGACGCTTGCGGCCTTTGAACGGTGCGTCATTCGTGTCACGATTTATACAGAGCGATGACTCTGAAGACGAATCGATACTGGATCATAGCCGGTGTGTTGGCCGCCTTGTTCGCTGCCGCCCCGGTTCGCGCGGACGACGCCGCGCGGATCAAGGCCCGCGCCTTGACCGATGCGGCAATTCAACTCACCGACAGCGCCCAGGCGGTAAAGATGCTGTGGCAGGCCACCGATATCGATCCCAGTTCCACGGAACCCTACATTTACCTGGGGTTGTACTACAACTCGCGCGAGGACTTCGCCAAAGTCGTCGAGGTGTACCAGAAACTGGTCAAATACCGCCCCAACGAGACCAGCGCGTACCTCAACATCGGCGAGGCTTACATGTCGTTCAACCCGCCCCGCTTCAACGACGCGTTGCCCTACTACAAAAAGGCGTACGAACTCGATCCGCACAACAGTTTCGCCGCGTTGCGCATCGGCGAGATCCTGGCCCGCAACGGTGACCGCGATCAGGCTATACGGTACCTGAAACAGGCCAGTGCCGACGCCACCTCCAATCCCGCCGTAGCCGCCGAAGCAACCAGAACGATCCGCGAGATGGCCGGCTTCTGATTCTCCTTCTCCCGCCCTTTCCAGCGAAGCCCGGCCTCGGCGATCGAGCGTGATGCAATCGAAACCTCGTTTTCAGCCGTTTGGCGGCGTCGGCAGACCAGCGCGCACAAGGTCGGCCGGCGTGTCCAGGTCCAGGTTCACGCCCGGGTCGTCGACGTCGACATAAACCACCCGCGAAGGGTCGCGGCTGACGACCGCCTTGGCGCCTTGATCTTCCGGCGCCTCCAACAGCTCAGCGGTAACCGCGCGGGCGAACAGCACCGGATGGCCGCGTTTGCCGCCATTGCGGGCGATTACGATTGCACAACCCCCGCCGGCGAACTCGGCGATCACGCGTTCGAAGGTCGATCGCCGGACCAGCGGATGGTCCGCGAGATGCATCAGCACGGCGTCGGCATCGGGGCTGATCGCATTCAACCCAGCCTGCAAAGACGAAAGCTGGCCATTTTGCCAGTGCAGATTTTCAACCACGGTTATTCGCGAATCCGCGGGAATCGCCGGACGTATCCGATTCGCATGCGCGCCCAGCACGACGATCAGGCGGGCAACGACGGCCAGCATCGAGGCGGCTGAGCGTGACAGGAACGTTTCGTTATCGATGCGCAGCAGCGGCTTGGGAAAACCCATCCGGCGCGACTGGCCGGCGGCCAGCAGAATCCCCTCGATTCGCGGGCCCATCAGTGCGCTGGCTTGAGCCGGCCAAGCTTTACTCCCATCGACGACCCGTCCCTCACGCCCAGGCGGCGCTCGCGGATAATTTCGGCCATGATCGACACCGCGATTTCCTCGGGCGTCTCGGCGCCGATGTCAAGGCCGATCGGCGCGTGCACCTGCTCCAGCACGGACTTGTCCACGCCGTCCGCCTCGATTCGCTCCAGCGTCGCGCGCACCCTGCGTTTGGAACCAATCATGCCGACGTATCCCGGCTTTTGCTTAAGCGCCGCGCGCAGCGAGATCTCGTCGAAGGCATGCCCCCGGGTCACCATCACGATGTAGCTGTGGCGATCGAGCTTCAACGAGTCGATCGCTTTTTCGAAGGGCCTGACGATTATCTCGGCGGCATTTGGAAAGCGTTCGCGATTGGCAAAGGCTGCGCGATCGTCGATCACGACGACGTGAAAACCCAGCATCGCGCCAAGATCGGCCAACGCCTGCCCCACATGTCCGGCGCCGACGATTATGAGCCGCTGCGCTCCGGGAAGTGGATCGATAAAGAGATAAGGGGCTTCCTCCCTAAGGTGCGTGGTCGTGCGCAGCTCCCCACTCGGCTCGATTTCGACCAGCGTCGGCGCCGCCGACAAAGCCATCTCGCCGAGCTGCCGGATCGCTTTGGGAGGAAGCTCCACGGGCAGACCAGCATCATCCACATTGGGGCGCAGCAGCGCTCGGGCCGGGACCTGGTTGCCATCGCCGGGTCCGATCAGCGTCACCAGCGCCAGTGGCTGACTGCCGCGTACCGCCTCGGCCATCTCGCGGGCAACCGGCAAATCGCGCTGCGGCGACCACAGGTCGATAAAGACGTCCATTATTCCGCCGCAGGTGCCGATTTCCTGCTGTTCGAAATCGCCCGTCAGATCGACTTCGGTCAATCGCGCGGGCGCCGATTCCTGCAGCAGTACCTGCGCTTTGCGAAAGACCTCGGCTTCGCCGCATCCGCCGCCAATCGTGCCGACCTGGCCGTCGTCGCGCACCAGCATCTTGGCTCCGACCTCGCGCGGCGTGGAACCGCGGACGTTGATCACGGTCGCGAGCGCGAACGGTTTGCCCTGCTTTAGGGTGCGCTCAGCTTCCAGCCATATCTTGTCCGGACTCGCCATGTTTCAATTCCAGATCTTACCAGACCCCGCGTTTTGGCAGAAGGACGCCCTGATCGGCAAGTAAGGTTCGCCACAGGCGAGTTGAGAAATGTACCGCGCCGCGGCTACCATCGTAGGGTGTGCCTGAGCGTTATTCGCCTGCCGGAACTGGAGCCCGCAAAACTGCCGGGATTGCAGCTTTACCTGCTCGACAGATTGCGCAGCGACGGCGGGGCTGAGCCGCTGCTGCTGCTGTTTCAGCTTCCGGGCGAGGTAATTTCAATCGGCCGATACCACCTGTATCGGGGGCCGGAGACGCGCGGCGGGATCACCGCGTATCGGCGTCTTACCGGCGGCAGGATTGTCAATCCCGGCGACGGCTGGATTTGCTGCTCGTTGTTGCTGCCCGGGCGCGACGCGTTTCCCGGCGATCGCGGAAAGCAGCCGGCGCTGCGGCCCGATCAGGTGATGAACCGATGCGCGCGTGGCGCGCTGGCGGCGTTGCGCGCGATGGGCACCGATTGCTTCTATCCCGGCCGCGACGCGATCACTTGCGGCGGCCGCGAACTGGCGATGTGTACCTTTGAGGAATCCAGCGGCGGAGCGCTGCTGTTCGAATTATTCATCGCTATTGGCACGGGCCTCGAATCGCTGGCCTTTGCGATGGAACGCTTCGATCCCGACGGCGCTCTGACGTGCCGTTTCGATACCCCGGCGACCTGCACCAATCTGGCGCGGGAGATTGGACGTACACCTGAGTTCAGCGAAATGGCCGGCCGTCTGGCGGCGGGCTATGGTCAGCAGTTTGGCGAAGTGCGCAACCGTGAACTGACTGCCTCCGAAAGCGCCGCTTCAGAAATCAAGGCGGCGGAATTAACGCAATGGTTTGCCAGACGCCAGCCGGATTCCTCGATGGCCTTGATTGGCCGCCACAGTATCCAGCTCGGTTCGATTGAAGTGCGCCTGGCCGCCACTAATGGGCGAATCGATCGAGCCAGGTTTTACGGCGATTTCATCGCGAATTCCAGCGGCCTGGCGCGTTTTGAACAAAGTCTCGAGGGTCAGCGTCTGGACCTGATGACGCTGACGTCGGTGGCATTGAAGACTTACGGCGACGGGTCCAATTTCATCCTGGGCTGCGGTGATCTGACCAACCTCGCGCGGCTGCTGCTGAGTGCCCAATGAGCGCTTTGACTTCCATCGATCCTATCCTGGCGGATTTGCGCAGCCCGGACCTCAGCCGGCGTATTGCGGCATTGCTTAGCCTCAAGGAGGAACCACAGCGCGCCGCGCGCGGCGGCACGCTCGAGGCTTTGATCGAAAATCTTGACTCTCCCAGCAAAGCCATACAACGCCGTGCCGCCGATGTTTTGGCTGCGGCTGCCGCTGACAGTCCCGCTGTCGTTGCGCGGGTGGCCGCGTTGCTCGACGCTCCGCAACCTAGAGTCCGATGGATTGCCGCCTACGTGCTGGGCCAGGTTGACGGCGCGCTGGACCTGCGCGCCGCCTACACCCTGCTCGAGGCGTTTGCCGCCGACGACGGCGACGTGCGCTGGGCCGCACTTGAGCTGCTGGTCAGACGGGGCGGATGTTATCGCGATGCGATCCGCGAGCGGCTGCTGATGCTTGCCGGAAATCCGGATCCCAACTGCCGCAAAATGTCGTTGTACGCCTTGCGCGAACTTGGCATTTTTGATCCGGCGGCGGTAGCACTCGTGTGCGCGGCGTGCGGCAGCGCCGATAGCCAGGTCAGGCTGGCGGCTTTATCCTTCCTGAAGCAGGCAGGCGCGGGCAGCCGCGACGCCGTAGACGCGGTTGCGGAGTGCCTCAAATCCGATCGGGATCGGGGAGTCCGGCGGGCGGCGGCGTTTACGCTGGGATATCTGGGCAATCGCTCAACGCGAGTTCTCCAGCTGCTGCGCGAGGCTGCGCAGACGCCGGATGACGCGTCGCTGAGCAAAGCGGCTCGGTGGACTCTGGACAGACTTAAGGAGGAGCGATGAACGAAGCTGTTGCGCCTCTCTTATTGGAGGATCCGGGCGTGCGGCGCTTCCTCTCGGTCGCGCGCGTCGCCCGTCTGGCCACGGCGTCGGCGCAGGCGGTGCCGCACACGGTTCCTTTGTGTTTCTGGTTTGACGGCGTCAATTTTTATTTCGTGATCGATCAGAAACCCAAGCGCCACAGGGGGTTGAAGCTCAAACGGATGCGCAACATCGCCGAAAATCCGTGCGTCTCGCTGCTGATCGACCATTACGAAGAGGACTGGAGTCATCTGGCCTACGTGCTGATCAACGGCCGGGCGCGGATCGTCGAAGGCCGCGAGGAATACATGCTCGCCCTGCGCAACCTGCGCGACAAGTACCCCCAGTACCGCGACATGGCCTTGAGCTACGGCGTCAACCTGATGGTCCGCAACGAACAGCTGGACGTCCACGTCTGGGGCGCCCGCTTCAAGGAAGCGGATACCTCGAGCTGACAACCACGGCCTCCACGATCGCGCCGGATGTGAACTTTCTGATAAAGCGATTAGCTGATGATCCGCGCGATTATATTTGACCTTGACGGAACTCTGGTCGATACCGAGCCGCTGCATTTCAGATGCTTTCGCGAGGTGCTGGCGGAGGAAAATATCGAGCTGCGCGAAGACGACTACTATCAGCGCCTCATCGGCTACAACGACCGCGAGTGTTTTACGGTTGTGCTGTGCGAAAATCGGCGCGAACCCCGCTCCGAAATCGTCGATCGGCTGATAGCGCAAAAAAACGCGCGGTACATGGAATTAATCCATGGCGAAGACCTTTTCTATCCGGCGGCGCAGGAGTTTGTGCGCGCCTGCGCAGCGCGCTTTCCTCTGGTGTTGGCGACCGGAACGCTGCGGATCGAAGCGGAAACCATCTTGCGCCGCGCCGACTTGCGCAGTCTGTTCCTCGCGGTGGTCAGCGCCGAGGACGTCGAACGCAGCAAACCCGCCCCGGACGCATTTATGATGGCCCTGCGCCATCTCCAAAGCCGTATCGAGTCGGGTCCCGCAATCGGCGCCAATCAATGTCTTGTGATCGAAGATACCGCCATGGGGGTGGAGGCGGCGCGCGCCGCCGGAATGAAGGTTCTGGCAATCGCGCACACCTCGCCTGCTGAGGCGCTGAGCAATGCTGATCTTGTTCGTCCGTCGCTGTCGGAAACCAATTTGGAAGAAGTGCTACGGAGTTTCGAGCGTTGATTGCCGGTTTGGTGACGGCGGATGACAGCGCACACCACTTACCTGGTTGGGACCGCATCATGGACCGATCCGACGCTGGTAAAGTCCGACGTTTTCTATCCCAAATCGCTTAAGACCGCAGAAGAGCGGCTGCGCTTTTATGCGTCGCACTTCAACACGGTCGAGGTAGATTCCAGCTATTACACGCTGCTGAAGGAAAGCACCGCGCGTGCCTGGGTTGAGCGTACGCCGCCCGGTTTCATCTTCAACATCAAGGCGTTTGCACTGCTCACACAACATCCGGTCGAGGTGGCGCGTCTGCCGCTTGCGCTCAAGAATCTGCTGGACCAGGAACAAAGCCGGGAAAAACGGCTGAGCCGGCCGCCGCCGCCGGTGCTCGACCTCGCCTTTGACATGTTCTGGTCGGCGCTGGTGCCGCTGAAGCAGGCGCACAAGCTGGGCATGCTGCTGTTTCAGTTCCCGCCGTATTTTATCCGCAACCGCGCCAATCTGGATTACCTGGCCGGATTGCGCGAACGCCTGCCGGACGGCGATCTGGCCATCGAATTTCGCCATCCGAGTTGGGTGGCGGAGCAATCGGCACGCCAGCAGACCATGGATTTTCTGCGCCGCCACGAGCTGTCATACGTCTCGATCGATGCCCCGTCGGATCCCTCGATCGTGCCGTCATTTATAGAAGCGACCACCTCGCAAATGTACGTGCGGTTTCACGGCAGGAATCGCGAGGTCTGGTTCAAGAAGAACGTCACCGCGGCGGAGCGCTTCAAGTACCTTTACTCCGAGCGCGAACTGGAAGAGCAGGCCGCCCGGATCAGGAGGGTTGCGAACGTGCGGCGCGCATATGTTATCTTCAATAACTGTTACGCCAATTTTGGAGTGATGAACGCCACCACGATGGCGCAGATCCTGGCGCGCCAACCGCGCGACGCAACATGAACACACGCCTGTTCCAGCTCTATCCCGACCCGCAATCCGCCAAGGTCCGCAAGATTCTGGAGTTCAAAGGCATCTCCTGCGAAGTGATTGAAGTCGATTTCCTCGACCGCGCCGAATTGTTTGCCGTTTCGCGGCAGATCGAAGTTCCGGCGCTTGAAATTGACGGCGGCGAGGTTGCGGTGGGCTCGGAATGGATCGTGACACGGCTGGAGGCGCTGATGCCTGAACCTACGGTGCTACCGCCGCTTAGCCGCGGACTGCATCTGACCCTGGCCCGATACTTCGACACGGGCCTGAGTGAAGTGATGATGCGTTCGGCGATTCCCGACCTGCGCGAATTTTACCGCCGCCAGGGTGATCAGCAGCTGGCGTTTTTCACGATGGTTCAGGACGCCAGATATGGCGCCGGTTTCTGTGATCGGATGGCTGAAGCCAGCGATTCGAATTGGCAACTGGTGCGCGAGCTGTTATTGCCGTTGGACGAGGCGTTGAATGAAAAGGCGTTTTTGATGGGGCGGCTGGGGCTGGCCGATTTCGCGCTTTACGGGCAGCTCTGGAATCTGGGATTCACCGGCGAGCTGAAGATCCCGCGGGAGTTTTCCAACCTTCGCGAGTTTTTCAAGCGAATCGATCGGCTCTCCGCGGCTATCGAACCGTAGGGGCTCAGACCAGTTCAGCGACGCCGCTGCTGAGGAAATGGCTGAACAGCGCTCCGCTGCAATCCAGCGCGACGTCATACAGCGACGCTGTGCGGTCGGGCACAAATATCTGATGGCCTTCATCCAGCATCGCGTAGGCCAGGCAAACGCCCAATGCCCACAAGGCGTGACCGCGCATCGGACCGCGGATCAATAGCAGGAAAAGGATTCCGTATTCGGTAAAGTGAGCCAGCTTGCGGATCGCGTAATGCATAACGTCGATGGTGTGGGCGCTGGCCGAAGGCAGCAGCCACCGCAGAACCGGCTCGATCCACAAGCTGGTATACTGGGCGCCGAAAGCCGAGGTCGATAGGAAAAAAATTACGACCGCCCAAATCGCGACTGGCAGCCAGGCGCGCAGCTTATCACGCCCGAAAAGCGAGTTACCAAAAACCACGTCCTGCGCCATGATGACATTCTAGCTGTTGGACGGGCTTTTAGCGAGGCTGATTTCGGCGTAATAAGAGGTTGAGGCAATAGGAACGGCGGCTGCTCGGATGGTTCTGGCCCGGCCGCCAGGGATTTGGATCGCAGCGCCGTCTTTGTTGTAATAGTTGCGGTTGACCGGCCGCATGAGGCCCGCGTTGCGGATGCGAGCTAGGGGACAGAGCAATGATCTGGATGATTAATTGTGCGAAAGCTTCACTGGGCTTGTCTTTGATGGTCGCCTTGGCCGCATGCTCCGCCGAGCCGAACATGCCGCCCACCGCCGCCGTCACCCCGATCGAAACCATCTCCCGCCCCGCCAAGGATCCTAACTGTTACATGCCGATCATCTACACAGAGCCCACCGTCGACTATCAAAAAGTCGCCATTGTCGACGCCTGGGCTTCGTTGGAGTACTCGGAAGACCAGGTGCTGGCCGAGGTCAAACGCAAGGCCTGCGAAACCGGCGCCGATGCGGTGCTGTACCTGTCAGGCAGCCAGCAGAAAACACGGCGGCTGCTCTACGAAGGCGCTCCCAATCCAACGCGCGAAGCCAGCGGCACGGAGACCGAAGGTGACTACATCAGCGACCGCGAGAACCAGCCAGGAATAGGCTCGGTGGGCCATCGGGGGACTTACGTTGACGCGGTCGCGATCGTCTACACCAATCAGTCCGCCAGCCAGGCCGCGGCACATTGAGATTGGCCGATTGCGTCGCGGCTTTAACGCACCCGCTGATACATCCGCCACATCTTCACGCCAACGGGATAGATCTCGCCGATAACCTGATAGCCCCTGGCGCTGTAATACGCGACGTTTGCTTCGGTGGCGGTTTCCAGGTACACGCCGGTGACGTCGGTACGGGCGCGCGCCTGATCGCGCAAATGGTCAAGCAGCGCACCCCCCAGATGCTGCCTCTGATAATCGGGTTCCACACCGAGCACCTGCAAATATAAGTGGGGTTCGGTGGGATGGTTTCGCGCGAGCACCTGAAAGGCGGAGAGCGCGCGATAGACGCCGTCGAAGCCGATTGCACGGAGCACGCGTGGAGTTTGGCTCAATCCCGACATCATGGTGTCCACTGTTGAGGCGCGAGCCGTACCCTCGGTTACGGCCGCAGCCACGACTTTGCCATCGCGTAGCAGGCCGAATGAAGGCTGGCCGGTCCGGCGCTCGACCGCGAACATCGCGCTAAAAAGCTCGCCCAGCGCGGCAATGCGCGCCGCATTGGTCTCGATCCCAGGAGCTATAGCCCGGAACAACGGATCGTCAACGAAAGCGCGCCCGAGCATCCGGGCCGCCTCAAGCTGCAATTCAGGATAAAGAACCAAAACCGGAGCACTTGGCGTCTCGGACAAGGATATCCTCCGATGAATACTCTACAGCTGCGCCGCAAAGTCTCCCTCTTCCCGAAACGGGAAGAGGGAGTGCGGAGGTCAGGTTCACTGCATCACGCGGTCAAGGCTGCCGGGAGTGCTGTTGGCCATATCGCGGACGCTGGCCGGAGCATCATTGTCGATCTGCACATGTATATCGTTGTTCCAGGTTACATGCGAATTCTGAAAGTCGATAGCCATGCTCATGCCGGTCGCATAGGCATAAATGGTCGTAACGCCGTGAATATTGACCGGATAGTTGGCGGTCCACAACATCTTGTAGATTTTACCGGTTCGATCGTAGGCTTCGGCCCCGGCCATCGCAGCGTAATAGGTCTGCTTATCGACGTAAAAGATGCGATGAGAATAGCAATAGTTGCCCAATTTGGGTAGCGCGAGCAGATCGATAACATAATAATCGCGCAGCTCCCAGTGATTGGTCCCGGCCACCGGCCATCCCGGGAAAGCGTCGCCGGGATAGGCGCCCCCGCCGGCGTAAGACTTGGGATCTTCGGATTTGCTGGGATCCATCACGATAGTCAGCACCTTCTTGAGCCCCAGGTAGGTCGGGGCGAAATTCGGCGGCAGCCAGGAGCCGTCGTCCGCGATATAATCGGTCCCCAGCAGCGGAGTGCAACGAGCGGCGCTGGAAAGCCGCAGCGAGCGGCGCAAAGACGGCAGGAAGGCGTATAATTCCTGAAGCCGGGTTGGATCCTTGGGCTGAAGCTGAAGCTCCGTGGTGTACTTGGACTGCTCCGGGGCGGCCACAAAATAACGGCCCGCCTGGAAATAGTCAGTGCCGTAACTAGTACTGTTCGGGTAGCCCTCATCGCTCAGGAAAGACATCATGTAAAAGGTATCGGCAGTATCCTCAGGACTCACGTTTCCAAACCGGTCAACGATGCGGTCCCAGGTATAGTAGTAGGAAACCGCTGGGCGCCACGGCAGCCACGCATCGTACATCACTTTGACCGCCATATCCGGGTCGGTCGGATTGGGAAAAGGGACACCCGCCGTATAACCCTTGATCGTATATCCGCCGTCAGGAAGTTTTTGCAGAACCACCTGATCATGAAACTTCTCCGTATCCTCGAGAAATTTTCTGGGTAGTGGAAAATTACTGGTCGGCGCAACGTTGATTGTGAACTCCGGTCCGGGGCCGATATGCCAGTGATAGTCGCCCGAGTACGCCGCCTGGAGCCAAATCGGCATGAAGTTTTTATATTGTTTCCAATTCTGCAGGGTGATTTTTGTTCCGGGCGCAATGGTTTGGGAAGACGACGAATCGACCAGGTTTTTGTAGTTCTCCTGGTTGAACATCATTTCCGCCGGCGCCATCCCCGCCGCCAGGCAGATCACCAGCGCCGCTGCCGACGCGGTAAGATAAGAAAACCCCAGCTTTTTCATATAGTCTCCTCTGCTCTGCAGTCGATGATTTTTTACGGGAAGGGGCCCCAGTTGCTTTCTCCACTCCCCAATCGCAATCATTCAGCAACGCATCAGGAGGTGCTCAACGGCATTGTTCGCGCCGATGGACAGGTCCCCGAAAAAGCCGGGCGCATTGGAAACCGCTGAGTCAGGTCGAGGTCGGGCGAGCCCAAGGCTCACCGCATGCGTGCTACATACCGCAAAACTCGGCTGTACCGCAAGGCCTGTTTGAGTCTTCCCAAAAGAACGGCAGGGCCGAATATTCAGCGGCGGCCCCAGCCGCCGCCCCCGGGTGTTTCGATGCGGATATGGTCGCCGGGAGCAAGCCGGACGCTGGCTTTGCCCGGTAGCGTGTGGCGGCGCCCGCTGCGGATTAGATAGTTAGCGCCGCGCTTTCCTTCACCCCCGCCATAGAGCCCGTAAGGCGCCAGGACTCGGCGTTCGCTGAGCACGCTCACATCGGATTCGACCAGGCATTCCAGTTCGCGGATCAATCCGTCCCCGCCAGTGAATTTGCCCTTTCCTCCGGAACCTGCGCGGATCCCATACTGCGTCACGCGCATCGGGTAGTAAGCCTCGAGCGCCTCGATCGGCGTGTTCAGGGTATTAGTCATATGAGTATGGATTCCCGAAGCACCATCGAAGCCCGGCGCCGCTCCGGCTCCTCCGGCGATGGTTTCGTAATAGGTAAAACCGCGTCCCCGTGAGGTATCATAGCCGCCGATTGTCAGATTCGACATCGAGCCCGAGCTGGCGGCCGGAATTCGATCGGGCGCCGCCCGCGCCAGCGCCCTGAACAGCACGTCCACCAGCCGTTGCGACGTTTCCACGTTGCCGCCGGCGACCGCGGCCGGCTCATTGGCGTTGACTATAGTCCCGGCGGGCGCAATCACTTTTACCGCGCGCATCAACCCCTCGTTGGGCGGCACCGCTTCCGCCCCCAGGCACTTCATCACGTAGAACACGGCCGACAGCGTAATAGCATAGTTGGCGTTGACGGGGCCGCTGACCTGTGGCGCCGAGCCGGTAAAATCGACACGGGCGCGGCCTCGCTTCATCTGGATCGCGACGCAAAGTCGAATCGGACCGCAACCGAAGCCATCGTCGTCGAGAAAATCCTCGGCGGCGTAGGTGCCGTCCTTGAGCTTGCTGAGCGCCGCTTTCATCAAACGGCCCGAATAGCTTTTCAGTTCTTCCATCGCGGTGCCGACCAGCGAGGCGCCCTGCGATCGAACTAGATCGACTACTCGCCGGCGACCGACCGTGAGGGCCCCGATTTGGGCGCGCAAATCGCCCTCGCGCTCCTGGCGCACTCGGGTATTGGCGAAAAACAATTCGAAGATGTCGCGGACCGGTTGACCGGCGGCGATTAGCTTGACTGGCGGCAGCCGGAATCCTTCCTGGTAGATTTCGCGCGACAGCGCCATCGACCCCGGCGCCATCCCGCCGATATCCGCGTGATGCGCCCGGTTGGCGACATAGGCGAACGGGGCGCGCCGGCCACGGATAAACACCGGCTCGACCAGCGTCAGGTCGGGTAGATGAGTGCCTCCGGCGAACGGATCGTTGACGGCGGCCACGTCGCCAGGACCTAGCTCAAGGCGTTGGATCGCGGCGCGCACGGAAAGCGGCGTGGACCCCAGATGTACTGGCAGATGGGCCGCCTGGGCCACCATCTCGCCGCTGCCGTCGAACAGGGCGCAGGAGAAATCACGCCGCTCCTTGATATTGGGCGAATATCCGGTTTGGCCCAGCACCACGCCCATCTCCTCGGCAATCGCGGCCAGGCGGCTGTTCATCACTTCAAGCGTTACCGGATCGAGTTTCACGCCCCCGCCTCCAGATGAATGTTGCCGAAATCGTCCACGCGCATGGTAAAGCCTGGCGCAACGTAAGCAGTGGCGCTGAGTTCGACCAATAGCATCGGGCCCTGCAACCGAGTCGCGGCACCCAGGTGATCGCGCTCGAAAACGGGGATGGTGCGGCGGCGTCCTTGTGCGATTGCGCTGATTCGGCCAATCGGTTCAGGTCGACGCGCCGCGCGCCTGATCCGGACCGGGCGATGTTCGTATTCGCCGGCGCGCGCTTCAAGTCGCAGGTTCACCACCTCGACGACCGCATCGCGGGCGGCATAGCCGAAGGTACGCTCGTGCGCGCGGTGAAAGTCCTCAAGAAAGTGGGGCGTCAGCGCCACCTTCAATTCGAAGGACTGGCCGCGATAGCGCACGTCCAACCATGGTTGGTTTTCAACCTGGGATGATCGAACGCCTTGCGCGGCCATTTCGCGACGCGCGCGCGTCATAAGCGGGCGCATCAGCTTTTTCAGTTCGTCATAAGAGGGTGCCGTGCGCCTGACCGTCAGTGAGTATTCGCGCCCCAGCGCGGCGTTCAGCGCGCCATACGCGCACGCCAGTCCCGGGTTCGACGGCAGAATCACGCGGCGGATCCCCAATTCGGCGGCCAGTTCGCAGGCATGCATCGGACCGGCGCCGCCGAATGCAAGCAGTGCGAAGTCGCGCGGATCGAAGCCGCGCTCGACCGTGATTAGACGCACTGCACGCGCCATGTTGGCGTTGACGACTCGAATGACTCCGCGGGCGGCATTGTCGAGCCCGCATTTCATCGCGCGAGCGATACGGCCCAGGGCCCGCTCGGCATTTTGCGGATAAAGCCGCATCCGGCCGCCCAGGAAATTGGCCGCCATCAAACGCCCCGCGACCAGGTCGGCGTCGGTTACCGTCGGGTCTCCGCCGCGCCCATAGCAGGCTGGGCCCGGATCGGCGCCGGCGCTTTCCGGCCCGACCTTCAGCGATCCGCCTTCGTCGATGCGCGCCAGGGACCCGCCGCCGGCGCCCACGGTATGGATGTCGATCACCGGAGTTCGTACCGGATATCCCGCTGGATAACTCAGGGATCGGATATTGGCGCGGCGGTCGAAAAGCGAGACGTCGGTGGAAGTGCCGCCCATGTCGAAGGTGATGAATCGATCGACGCCGAAGGACCGCGCCAGGGTGGCCGCCCCGATTACGCCCGCGGCCGGCCCGGACAGAATTGTTCGGACTGGCTCCTGGCGCGCCAGTTCGACGCCGATCGCGTGACCGTCGGACTGCATGATGCGCAGGCGGTGAGCCGGCAGTTCGCGTTCCAGGCGTCCCAGATGCTCGACCATCAGCGGCGCCACGTAGGCGTTGACGACGGTGGTCGAAAGGCGTTCGAACTCGCGGTACTCGGGCAGGATCAGATGGGACACCGACAGCGGCCGTCCCAGCTCTTTGAGTGATTGCGCCAGGGCCTGCTCGCCGCTGGGATTGGCATAGCTATGGAGCAGACAGATGGCGAAGGATTGAGCGCGGCTTCGTTGCGCGAGTCGGGCGATGCGGCCCAGCTCGGTCCGCGTCAGTTCCAGCGCGATTTGACCGTCGAACAGAGTCCGCTGCGCAACGCCAAAGCGCATCGCGCGCTCGACCAGCGGCTGCGGACGCGCGGGAGCAAGGGCGTAAATATCGGTCCGGTTTTGGCGGCCGATCTCGATCAGATCCTCGAAGCCGGCATTGGTGAACAATGCGACCCGGGCGCCACGCCGTTGCAGCAGGGCATTGGTGGCGACCGTCGAACTGTAGGTCAGCGTTTGCGCGGTTCGCGGTCCGATCAGCGCACGCACTCCTTCCAGCACGGCAATGGCCGGATCATGCGGGGTGGAAGGCAGCTTGTGGACCTTCAACTCGCGGTTGATGACCGCGACGACATCGGTAAAAGTGCCGCCCGTATCGATCCCGATAACGATTGGGCGGTTATCCGCGCTGCGTGGTGAGGCGGCCACCCTCAGAACGCTTTCAGCAGGACCTTGAAAACCGAGCGGTCCGAAGCTCGTCCGAGCGCCACTTCGGCTTCGGTCAGAGGAAAGACGGCGCAGACCAGCGGTTGCGGATCGACCAGGCCGGTTTCCAGCGCACGCAACGCCGGCAGCATCCGGCCGCATCGCGAACCGATTATTTCGATTTCGTTGATCACGACCGGAGCCAGGTTGATCCCGGCGGAGCCTGCGACCGTGGTCTTGAGCACCAGCCTGCCGCGGGGCCGCACCAGTTCCAGCGCCCGGCTCAGACCCTGCGCCGAACCGGTGCAATCGACGACTATATCGAATCCGGGCTCAAGCGTGCTCTCATCCTGTCCGGCGATTCCCATTTCATGCAGGCGCTGAAGTTTTTCATCGTGATGGCCCCCGATTACGGGTTTGAGACCGCGAGCTTTCAATGCCAGGGCGATAATCGCGCCAAGACGGCCGTCGCCTAAAATCGCGATTCGATCGGCCGGTGCGATCCGGGTCTGTTCGAGAATCTCGAAACCCGCCGCCAATGGCTCCGCGAACACAGCCGCCTCGTCCGGCAACTTGTCGCTGACCGGGATCAGGTTGGCGTCGGGCAGGCAAAGGTATTCGGCGAAGGCGCCGTCACGCCCAAGGATTCCGAGCACGGTACGATTCGGGCAATGGCGTCCCATCTCCGCCTGACACCATTCGCAACGGCCGCAAGCGGCGTTGATCTCGCCCACGACTCGCCTGCCGGCCAAAGCCCGGTTTGCGGTCTGGACGACTTCGCCCACGAATTCATGGCCGAGGACCCCGCTGAAGTCCATGTAACCTTGCACCATCTCGAGGTCGGTACCGCAAATTCCCGCCATCCGGACGCGCACCAGGCTTTCGCCCGCTGGCGGCACCGGTATCGGATAGTCCTGACGAAACGCAACTCGATTCGCGGATTCTGCCGAACTCGATGATTTGAGGACAAGCGCGCGCATTACAAGAATCCAGGACGGTCACTGGCCGGCCAGCTTAACCCAATGCTATGCGCGGCTAAAGTGCGAGGAAAACAAATCCGTGGGCCGCCCTGGCGGCGGGCATTTGAAGGTATGGGCCTTACAACCGGCTATTAACTGGCCGTTTTCTCGCTTGCGGAACTCTTTTCCGTCGAACTCGAGCCCTTGTCCCCTGAGGCTGTGGGAGACGCCTCCGATTTGCCGTTGGCTGAAGAAGATTCATTGCCGGAACTCTTGGAACGCCCGTAGTCCGTGGCGTACCAGCCGTTACCCTTCAGCATAAAGGAGGTGTTGGAGATCAGGCGCTGAACCTTGCTCTTGCAGGTGGGACACTTTTTCAGCGGATCTTCCGTTATCCGCTGACTGATTTCAAAAACCCCGCAGCTGTCGCATCGATATTCGTAGATTGGCATACCTTACAGCATCCACTCTAACCCGGCTCCCGGGAACAGTCCATCCGCGAGAATGCATGAAAGCTCTTTGTTCACTAAATAACCATCATGCACAGGGTGTCAACGGCAAAATGCGAGCGAGCGACGCTCCGACCGGGGTCGCGGCCGACAAAAACGGTGGCGTCGGTGCTCTGGACAGGTAACCGCAGATGATTAAATTAAATCATAGGAGCAAGATTTGGCTTCCGATTGCGGAATATCGGACCGTTCGCGTTCCGAAGGCACTGAGCGCCGAGACCTCACTGTTACGCCCCAGCCAGACTCGCCATCGCACACTGCGGAGATCGCCCTGATTCCCTCATGGCTGCGGCAATGCGCATACGTGGTCGGGTACGTAAGCACAAGGGCGTGCCGATGCTCTGCTGACCGAAAAAGGAGCCGAGGCCAAGGCCAACCAACTGATCGCGGCCAGCATGACGCCCGAATTGATCCGATACCTGGCAATCCAGCGCTGGAAAGGTGACGTCCCGATGTACACCTCGGCCCAGTCTCCCATCCCCTTCGTGTCGCTCGGCGACATGCGCCAAATCCCCACCGACTCCCGGCAATCACCGGCCAGGTAGCAATCAGCGGAAACCGGTGCCTGGAATCGGTAGTAGATCTTTCAGCTTCGAAGCCGTTGCAGAGGGCGCCGCGGTTTCCACTCGGACGACCTTCTGGCGCGCGGTTTGTCCCTTGATGATGCTGACTGAGGCTGGCGGGACTTCCAGCAGTCTGGCGATGAACTCGATCAGTTCGTGGTTGGCGCGGCCTTTCTCGGGCGGCGAGTTCAGGGCAATCACCGGTCCTGTGGGACGGACGCTCGCGATACCCCGCTTGCCGGCAGCGGGACGGACGCTTAACTCGATCGTCAGATGATCTTTACTCATCCGCAGCCATGAGGGTTCGACGGCGCTCATGTGGCACAAAACGCCGGCCCGGCGGCCGGTGTTATGCATGCAAGCTCCGCCTTCTGATTAGGAGCGGCTACGATCTGAAGTTTAGCGGCAGGGATGACGTTCAGTTGAAGCCGCTGATTGCCAGGCGCGCGAAAGTTGGAATGAAGTAGGCCTGTGCGAACCAGATCGCGACCATCACAATTAATGGTGAGAAATCCAACCCCCCGAAGAATACCGGCAAACGCCGGCGCACCCAATCGAACACAGGCTCGGTCAGGGAATAGATAACGCGGACGATCGGATTGTACGGATTGGGCTCGATCCAGCTCATCACTGCCGAGATGATCACCACCCACAGGTAAACCTCGAGCAGACTGCTCAACAGCTGGGCGACCGTTATCACGAAATTGGTATAGACGAACACGGGGCTAATCCTAAATCACGAGCCGAGCTCGCGCGAGCGGTCGGCGGCGGCTTTGATAGCTTGCGCGACCACGCGATGGAAGCCCAAAGCCGCAAAACTGCGCAACGCAGCCTCGGTGGTGCCGCCCGGCGATGCGACCACTCTGATCAATTCCTCCACGGGCAATTTTGACTGGCGCATCTGCGCTGCGGCGCCGCACAGCGTTTGCAGCGCCATCTCATAGGCTAGCTTGGCGGGCAACCCCTGCTCAACTCCCCCATCGGCCATCGCCTTGACGAACAAATAAACGTATGCGGGTCCGCTGCCGGAAACCGCCGTGACCGCATCGAGCAGACTTTCGTCGTTCAACGCGACTGCGCGTCCGACCGCGCGAAACAGTTTGAGAGCGAAGGCCAAATCGGCCTTGCTAGCGGTCGGACCGCCGACCAACGCCGCCATCCCTTCGCCCACCATCGCAGGTGCATTTGGCATTACGCGGATGATCCGGCATCGTGCGCCCAGATGCGACCCGAGCCGGGCGATTGGGACGCCGGCGGCGATCGAAACGAACAGCTTTCGGGCCGCCGTACCGTCGTTGTCGAGGCTGGCGCCGATTTCCTCCAGCACCTGGTCGATTATCTGCGGCTTGACCGCGATAACGATCGCGGGGGCCTGGCGCACCACTTCCAGATTGTCGCGCACGACTTCGATTCCGGTGGCGCGGGCGAACTTGCGCCGCGCCGCCGCGTCCACATCCGACGCGATCATCTCGCGCGCCTTGTAAACCTTGCGATCGACCAATCCTTTGGCGAGCGCCCGACCCATGTTGCCTGCGCCAATAAAACCGAGTTTTTTCACCGTGTCCGCTCGCCGAAAATCGCGCGCCCCACGCGCACGATTGTCGCCCCTTCCTCGATCGCAATTTCGAAATCGTCAGTCATTCCCATTGAAAGCTCGCTTAGCGCAAGTCCGGTAGCCGCTGCAAGCCGGTCGCGCAAGTTGCGCAATTGGGCGAAATAGGGCCGGCTGTCCTCAGGCGTGCTGCCCGGGGGCGGGATCGCCATCAAACCGTGGACATCAACCTGGTCACGGATCGCGTTGAGCAGCGGTTCCAGAGCGTCGGGCGACGCTCCGGTCTTGCTTGCTTCTCCGCCGAGATTGACTTCGACCAGCACTGCCATCCGCGAATCGGGACGTGCCTTATGCAGCGCGTGGGCCAGGCGGACGGAATCCAGACTGTGGACCATCGCAAACGCCCGCGCCGCGGTTTTCGCCTTATTGGTCTGAAGATGGCCGATGAGGTGCCAGGTGATGTCGCGCAAGTCGGACAGTTCGGACTGCTTGGACAAGGCCTCCTGCACATAGTTTTCGCCGAACTCCCGCGCACCGGCGCGGTACGCGGCGCGGATCGCGTCGGCGGTCCAGGTTTTGCTGGCCGCCACCAGCCGCACCGAAGCGGGATCGCGTCCGGCCCGCCGCGCCGCTGCCTCGATCCGCCGCCGCACAGAGTCGAACCGCTGGGCTATGTCGTTGACGTCCACTGGCTTGGCTGCGTGTGAGCCCGAGGAATTTAACGAGCAAGAAGGTTGCCAATCCCGTGGCGGCGCAGCGCTTCGAGCACTTCGTCAATCGGCAGACCCATCACATTTGTGATCGAGCCTTCGACTGCGGCGATGAACTCCCCGGCTTCGCCCTGGACCGCGTAGCCGCCGGCCTTATCGTACGGCTCTTGCGTGGCGATGTATCTTTCGATGTCCGCGCGGGCAAGCTCGCGGAATCTGACCTGGCTCAGGACCGCGGCACTCTCGACGATTATGCTGCGGCGCGCCAGTGCGAATCCAGTAAAGACGCGATGAACCCGGCCTGACAGCTTTTGCAGCATACTTCGTGCTTCGTCCGGAGTTTGCGGTTTGCCGAGAATTTCCCCCTCGATTTCAACCACGGTATCCGCTCCCAGCACCAGCGCATCTGGACGGCGCCCGGATACCGCTAGAGCTTTTTCGCACGCCATCCGAAGCGCGAAACTTCGTCCGGATTCGGACTGACGCATCTGTTCGTCCACGCCGCTTTCGACGATTTCGAAGCCCAGCCCGGCGCCTTGCAGCAATTGGCGGCGGCGCGGCGAAGTTGAAGCGAGCACCAGTGGTGGATGCGTATCTGGGTGCCGGATTGTTTTGTCCTCTGGCATTATCGAACCAAAAAGGATTGGATCTGGAATCATCAACACCTGTCACAGCCGTTGTGACGGCGCAAGTTGAGAGGTCAGGGATGCACGCCTGTCTTGTACTTGCGGGAAATGCTAACCAGATCGCGTAGGGTTGACGATGAAGCTTTTTTATCGGGTCGGGTGGTGGATTGGCGGAATTGGGGCAGCTTTAATCGTGGCGGCGTTGGCGGTATCGGCCGCAAACGCACCTCAAGCACAGTCGTGGTTCGCGGCTGGATACTCGGCGTACCAGCGCGGCGATATGGGCGCGGTCATACAGAACCTGGAGGCGGTCACGGATCCAGGAATTCTGGGCGATTACCGGCTTTTCTACCTGGGACAGGCGCAGCTCAAGCAGCATGATCTGGACGGCGCGGCCGCCAGCTTCATCAGCCTTTGCGCACGCTACCCGCAAAGTATCTTCGCCGCACGCGCCGAACTGGCCGCGGCCAATATCGCGTTGACCCAGAACAAGTTCAGCCAGGCGCGCCAACTGGCATCCTCCGCGCTGGTCAGGTCCGATCGGGAATGGCTGCAGGCCTCTGGCCGCCTGACCTTGGCGCGCGCGATGGCAGGACTGGGCGAGTTTTCTCAAGCCTACGAACAAACCGAGGAGATAAGACGGCATTATCCGCGCAGCGATGCTGACGCGGGTGCCCGGGCGTTACAGAAGTCCCTGCTGCAGGCCCATCCGGAACTCGCCGACACCTCTTCTCTGTCCTATCTGACCGAGGAAGCGCAGACGCTGCTGAGCGAAGGCCAGAGCGTCGAGGCCTATCGGACCGCGGCCCAGGCGCTGGCCCTCCGGCCGCCATCGCCGGTGCGCGCCGCGATGCTGTGGATCGAAGCCAAATCGTCGGCGGCCAACCGTGAACGCGCGCTCAAGGCATACCTGGCAGTCGCGCCAGCCGGTCCCAAGGCAGCGGAGGCGATGTTCGATCTGGCGCGTATTTACTGGCATCGCGATGACACGGCGGGCGCGCGCACGTATTTCCGTATGCTGGCCGCGCGCTTTCCCACTTCCAGTCTGACACCGGGCGCGATGCTGCGCATTGGCCGCACCTACGAGGACGACCAGCGTTTCGATCTGGCCCGTTCGGCTTATCTGGCTGCGGCCGCCGCACATCCCCATTCCGAAGCCGCCGCCGACGCTCGCTTCAGGGCGGTGTGGCTGCTTTATCGCAGTCGTCGTTTCGCCGAGGCCGCCGCGGGATTCCAGTCGATGGAGCCGCGGGCCAACGATCCCATCGAGCGCGCGATGTACCGGTACTGGGACGCGCGGTCGCTCGAACAGGCGGGCCAGGGCGATCGCGCCCGCGACATCTATTACGATCTGGCCGCCAGCACCGTCACCAATTATTATCCCGAATTGGCAGCCCGCCGCGTCGGTGCTCCGGAAATTGAATTGCCGGCTGCGGCGTTGGACCCGCCACCGGCATTCGCGCCGGTTAACGGACCGGAAACGTTTCATTTGCAGCGCGCCCTGGCGCTCAAGGCGCTCGCGCTGGAGCAGCTTGAACTGGGCGAGTTGAGGGAGCTTGCAGCGATTGACGGTGGCAGCCATCAGATGAGGATGTTCCTGCTGGCGGAATATCCCCAGGCCGGCGGCTATCATGACGCCACCGTGCTGGCGACGCAGATGGCGATGCGAGGCGAAATTTCCAGCCGGCTGGCGGAGCGGATTCGTTATCCGCGTGCCTTTTGGCCGCTGTTCAGCCAGGCGGCGGCGCGCACCGGCGTCAAACCTTATCTGCTGCTCGCGCTCTCGCGGCAGGAAAGCCTGTTCGATCCGCGGGCGTGCTCGTACGCGGACGCGCGCGGCGTGATGCAGTTGCTGCCCAGCACGGCGGCGAGGGTCGCCGCGCAAACCGGGGTGCCGCAATATCGAATCGATTTGTATGATCCCGCCATCAATATCGAACTGGGCAGTGCGAATCTGAAGATGCTGCTGGAGATGTTCGGCGGCGACGAGTTCAAGGCGATCGCCGCATACAACGGCGGCGAGGACGCGGTCCGGCGCTGGGTTGAACGTTACGGCGGCGCCGACGACGAATGGGTCGAAAATATAGAATTCGCGGAAACTCGCAACTACGTGAAAAAGGTCGTAGGCGGAATGCGCGAATACCGGATGCTCTATCCGAATTTGTCGGTCGAAACCGCCTCGAACCAATGACTCAAAACAGCCCGCCGAGCAATACACTCTATGAAACTTACATCACGCTTTACCGACGCTTTTGCATTTGCTTTTGACGTGCATCGCGAACAGAACAAAAAAAGCACCACCATTCCATATATGGCGCATCTGCTGGAGGTTGCCGCTGTGGTGCTGTCTTACGGCGGCAACGAGGACGAGGCGATCGCGGCGCTGTTGCACGACAGTGTCGAGGACCATCCGGATGTTTCGTCATTCGAAGGCATTGCCAAACGCTTCGGCGGCGCCGTCGCGGATATCGTCGAGAGTTGCAGCGACTCGACCGTAATGCCGAAACCGCCATGGAGACCGCGCAAGGAAAAATACATCGCGCATCTGCGCGGCGCCGATCAATCGGTACTGATGGTCGCGGCGGCCGATAAACTGGTCAACGCCCGCGCCGTCATGAAGGATTATCGGTGGGTCGGCGACGAGGTTTGGGGGCGCTTTAACGCCGGGAAATCGGATCAACTCTGGTATTATCGCGAGGTCACCGCTGCAATTTCAGCGGCGGCGGGAAACGGCCGCGCCCGTCCTTTGGCCGAGGAACTCAAACGCGCGGTGCAGGAACTTGAAGCTCTGTGCTCCAACGGCGAGCAAAGCCGCTGACTGCACTCTCGTTTCATTTTCCGGATGCCAACCGGCGCACATTCCGGTGCCTCAATCACTGGTCGGCGTCGATGTCGGCGAGAACTTCCTCGACCTTGCGCTGATGCGAGCCGGGTCCGACGCGGTTGAACATCGCCGGGTGGCGTTGGCTGGTCTGGACCCCGACCCCCTTCGAATCCTGTGCGAGCGGCTATCGGAATCCTGTCCTGATTCGAGCCCCGCATGGCTGGCCCTGATCGACTCGCCGCGATGGCCGCGCGACCTGGATTATTCAAGCCACATCCTAGCCCTGCGCGATCCGGTTCCGCCGGCCCGGATACTCGATCAGGCTGTGCGCGAGCGGCTGCGGCGTTTGTCCAATCGCGATCCGGTCCGATTGTCGATGTTTCCGACTCCCCGGCTGGAGTATTTCAGGGATTGCGCCGGCATGCCTTCATGCAAGCCGCATCTGCGCTCAATCTATCTGCAACTGTTCGGCGGCGACGCGGGCGTCTGGTCGAATGCTCCGGCCAGTCAGTCGGCCTCAATTCGCGGCGGAACGTTCACTCGTTTCATGTTGGCCGGCTTTCTGACCTTTCGAGCCTGGCAGAAACTGGGGGTGCCGACTCTGGAGGCCTATCCCGAACTGCAATTCAGGCTGGCGAGCGGCAGGCAGTTGCCGCCCAAAGCTGATAAGAAGGCGGCGCTCGCCGAGCGCATCGCTATCATCAGGCGCCTGCGCCGTTGGCTCGCAATCGCAACCGAACCACCGCCGGACACACTGGATCAGGTCGATGCGGAAATTCTGGCGCTGAGCGCAGCCGCAGCGATCAAGGTGGGAAGGCTCGCCGCCCTCGAGCATCCAGCGGAGGGCAGGTTTTTGATCACGTTTTAATTCAGGCCTGATTAAGGGAGACTTCACCTTCGCCTCTCCCGCCCTGGTCAGGAAATAACTCTGCGCCAACTGCGAAACGGCTGTGGTCCGCACGGCGAAGCCTGTTGTCAGGGCCGGGTCCTCCAAAAGGATCCTTCTTCTTCGCCGGTTTTGAAAAGCGCGGATTTATTTTTGCGTCAGAGTCAGGTGGGACCGGTGCCGATGCTAAAGTTCAGATCAAACTACCGACCGCGATTCCGCCGATGGTGGCGATCGCTCCGGCGACCATGCTGCCTGCGAGGTAAACCGAACCGAGCAGCAACTCGCCGTCCTGTAAAAGGCGGACGGCCTCGTATTCATAGCTGGAAAAGGTCGAATAGCCACCGAGAAAGCCGATCGCAAAAAGCAATCGCCAGTATGGACTCAGACCGGCTCTTTGCTCGGCGAAGGCGAGAAACAACCCGATGGCGAAGCTGGCGGTCAGATTGATGACCAGCGTTCCATAGGGGAACGATGCTCCAAAGCGGGCGGCGATCCATCCGCCGACCAGATAGCGCGCGACCGATCCTATCGCGCCACCGACTGCCACAAGCAAGACTGCCACCAACCCCTCCGCTTGCGGCCTTACGCCAGCAACGCGCGCATCATCTCGGTGCGCCCGACAATTCCGACCAGCCGGCCGTCGGCATCGATTACCGGCAGCCGCTTGGTCGCATTTTCCGCGGAGATGACCAGGGCGCTGGCAACCGGCATCTCCTGCCGCACCGTGATTGGGTTGCGCGTCATCAGGTCTTTCGCCGATCGCGCCCGCAGCTTTGACAAATGCTCGCGGGCCGGGGCGCTGATTTTCTCGAACGGGAGTTTGGAGGCCAGCAACTCGATCAAACCCGGCCAATTCTCGCGGCTGACCCGGGAAATCAGGTCGGAGTCCGCGATTATGCCCACCACCTGCCGCCGATCGTCGATCACTACAACTCGCTTGTGCGAGGAAGACACCAGAAGGTGGAAGACTTCCTCCAGATTGGCGGATTCGTGCACGGTTGGAACCTCGCGCGTCATCACGTCCGCGACCGTGGCATGACTCCCCGCGACGCGCGCCTGCGGATGCCATTGCGCGATATGGACCGCGGCAATCGTGTTGAGGACGTCGAGGCGGCCCAGGATGCCCACCAGCCTGCCTTGGTTATCGACCACCGGAAGACGCTTGAGATGTTTGTCAACCATCAGCCGGGCGGCTTTTGCGAGCAGGGTATCAGGCGCGATCGTGACCACTTCGCGCGTCATAACCTCGGCCACCTTGCGTCCCGGGTCCCTGAGCGCCTTATGCAGTTGCTCGACGAAATCGGGATCGGTGGCTTTCTTGAGACTGAGCGTCACCGCGACTCCGCCGCGCTTTAGCAGGTCGCTGTCGCTGATCATTCCGATCACTTTGTTCTGATCATCGATCACGGGTACGGCGGTGAAATCCTTGTCCAGCAGCAGACGCACGACCTCGGTTAGCGCGCTGTCAGAGTGGACCGAAACCACCTCGCGGCGCATCACCTCGGAGACCTTGACGTCGGGCAAGCCCTCTTTGAACGGCGCGCCGGACTGGATCACCTCGACCTCGGCCAGCGTGATCAGGGCGTTGGGAGCCATTTCACGGATGTGGGGAATGATCCGCTCGATGCGCTGGGGCCGATCGACGACGGAAATAACGATGGGCATATCCATCGAAAGACGCAGGATTGCCGAGGTATGAATCACGCTGGAGGCGCCGAATCCGGCGATGCCGCGGGTGACCGTCGCGCCGCTGCATCCCTCGCGCCGCAGCATCTCGAGCAGCGCAGCGTAAAGCGCCCGGCTATGGTATTGATCGCTCTCGCCAAAATATACGGTGAGTTGCGCGGCTCGCCCGGTGAACATGACTTATCGCCCTCCGCAAACGAGCAATGGGCAGTCAGGCATCGAGATGAGCCGCGATTGGGAGAGTCTGCGCTCCAACAGACTAATCAAGCAAAGACCTCGCTCCATCAGGGCAAGGTCTCCGCAACGCAAGAGCCCTAACCCGCGAAATTGGTAGGAGTCATCAGCTCAATTGACAATGAGCGGTTTCGGTGGAACCCCATCACCCTCTATGCTTATCATCAATGAATAGATCCAAACCGGCAGTCAAGAATCGGCGCGTCGGGCACAATGAACGAGCATGAAAGATACAGCCATATCGGATATCAAGGCGCGGGAGATCCTGGACTCTCGCGGCAACCCCACTATCGAAGTCGAAGTCAGACTGCACGACGGCGCGGCCGGCCGGGTCGCGGTTCCATCGGGAGCCTCGACCGGATCGCGCGAAGCGTATGAACTGCGCGACGGCGATCCGAAACGCTTCGGCGGCAAGGGGATGCGCAAGGCAGTTGCCAACGTCAGCGGCGTAATCGCGCCCAAGGTGCGCGGGATGGATGCGTGCGCGCAGGCCGAACTGGACCGCGCCATGATCGATCTGGACGGGACAGCGAACAAGTCCAGGCTGGGCGCCAACGCGATCCTCGGCGTATCGCTGGCCGCCGCACATGCCGCTGCCGCCTCGCGCAAGCTGCCCCTTTATCGCTATCTCAATCCCGCCTCCAACCTCCTGCCGGTGCCGATGATGAACATTCTCAACGGCGGAAAGCACGCCGAATCAGGCGTCGACTTCCAGGAGTACATGGTCGTGCCCGCCGGCGCGCCCACGTTTGCCGAAGCGCTCAGGATGGGAGCGGAGATCTTTCACAGCCTGGCGTCGGTTCTGAAATCGCGCGGACATGCCACGACAGTCGGCGACGAGGGCGGCTTCGCCCCGGCGTTGCGCAGCAACGAGGAGCCGATCGAGCTGATCCTCGAAGCGATCGAGAAGGCGAAATATCGGCCTGGCGTTGATGCATGGATCGCGCTCGATCCGGCCTCCAGCGAGTTCTTCGAGGACGGCAAATATCTGTTTTCGCGCTCCGGGGGACAGGCGCGCGACTCCGCGGCGATGGTGCGGTTGTACAGCGACTGGGCCGGCCGCTACCCGTTGATCTCGCTCGAAGACGGTCTGGCCGAGAATGACTGGCCGGGATGGAAACTGCTCACCCGCGAACTGGGTAGGCGCATGCAACTGGTGGGAGATGATCTGTTCGTCACCAACCCCGAAATCATTCGGGAGGGTATCCGCGAAAAAGTCGCAAATTCGGTGTTGATCAAGGTAAATCAAATCGGCACGCTGAGCGAAACTCTCGAAGCGATCCGAACGGCGACCGAAGCCGGCTACACCTGCGTGATTTCACATCGCAGCGGCGAGACCGAGGATACCACGATCGCAGACCTCGCCGTCGCCACCGGCGCCGGCCAGATCAAGACCGGGTCGGCGTCGCGGGGCGAACGCACCGCGAAGTACAATCAACTGCTGCGAATCGAGAGCGAACTGGGGTCAAGCGCGCGCTATCCTGGCCGCTCCGCCTTCAAGTGCTGAGCGGCCTGCCCGTCTTTCGCGGAAGTGGAAGGCGGGGCCGCCCACCCCCGCCGCCAACGGATCTTAGGCGGGGCAGCGCGTTACCTGCCCGCAGCGACTTGCCCACGCAGAGTCATGCAGGTGCTCGAAGCGCGAGCGATCAGGCGTCCGCGTTCATCGACTATATCGCATTGGACCATGCCGACGGTTTTGCCGCGGCTGATGACGTGGGCCTGCGCGCTCAGCTTCGCGTTCCACACCGGCCGCAGAAAATTGATTTTCAGCTCCAGCGTGGTGAAGGTCTCGCCTTCGGACACAGTGCCGCGATAAGCAGCGCCCATCGCGGCATCCGCGATATCGCAGAGCACTCCGCCGTGCAGCGTTCCCATCGGATTGGCAAAACGCGCCGTCGCTTCGAATTCAATCGTCGCCTTTCCTGGCTCGTCCTGCGTAAGGGTGAGATCGAAAAGCTCGCCGATCGGAGCTGGAAAGCGTTCCCGAGTCCGCTCCGGCCGCTGTTCGGTAGGATGTTTTAAGTCGTTCATCTTCATTCTCCCCAATCCTTCAGAGGCGATGAGAGGAATTCAGTGTGCCGCGCCCGCGCCGCCTGCGTCGAAATGCCGGATCAGCAAGGCCAGTGGCAGGCCGAGCATCACGACCAGCATCAGCAGATGAAAACAGTCCATGAAGGCCAGCATCGATGCCTGCTGCGTCATGAGGCGGTTGACCAGCCCGTGCGCCTGATGGATCGCATCGGGGCCGCTGGTTGCGCGAGTGAGCAGGTAGCGGCTCGAACTACGTACGAACTGCCCCACGCCGATGTCGGCGGCGCTGATGTGGCTTGTCAGTACACTTTGGTGATACTGGCTGCGCCGCTCCAGCATTGTGGTGACGAATGCGATGCCGAAGCTCCCACCCCAGTTGCGGCACAGATTGGTAAGGCTTGATCCCTTATTGTTTTTGTCCTTCGGCAGATAGGAATAGGCGAGCTGGCTTACCGGAACGAACATGAATGCGTAGCCGAATCCCTGGAAGCAGCGGGCCAGAGCGAAATGAAAATAGTCAGTCGCAGGAGTGAGGCGGCTGTAATAAAGCATCGAGAGGGCGGCAATTGTGAAACTGGCCGCAAGCAGGCGTCTGGCGCCGATCCGCGGCACGATCCGCACCACCACGGGCGCTAGGATCGTGATTACGGCGGCGCCCGGACCCAGCACCAGTCCCGCATCCGTTGCGGTGTAGCCGTAAAGCGTCTGAAGCATCTCGGGAATCAAAACGGTGCTGCCGAACAGGCCGAACGCAAACAGGAAGTAGTACACGTTGGCGATCGCGAAATTGCGTTCGCGCAGCAGCGTCAGTTCCACCACCGGATCGTGATGATGCCATTCCCGCCAGACCGCTGCCGCAATCGCGATCACCGCGATTACCAGGAACGTGGCGATGAACTGGCTTCGCAGCCAGTCGTCGCGCTCGCCGCGATCCAGCACCACCTCCAGGCAGGCGAAACCCACCGCGATCAGGATAATCCCGGCGTAGTCGATCCGGAGCTGGCTGCCGCGCCGGTCGCGTTTCCTCTCCGCCGTGAATTCGGGAGGATCATGCAGGAGCTGGCTTGAAAGCATCAGGGATATGATGCCGATCGGAATGTTGATGAAGAAAACCCAGCGCCAGGAGAAGCTGTCGGTAATCCATCCGCCGAGCGGCGGACCGATGGCGGGGGCCGTGACTATAGCCATACTGTAGAGGGCGAAGGCGCCGCCCAGCTTTTCTTTGGGAAACGTGTCCACCAGGATGGCCTGTTCGACCGGCGCCAGACCGCCGCCGCCGGCTCCCTGCAATACACGGAAGATTACCAGCATCGCAAGGTTCGGAGCGGCGCCGCACAGCAACGAAGTCGCGGTGAACAGCGCCACACTCATCATGTAGTAGCGCTTGCGCCCAAAGAACTGGCTGAGCCATGCACTCATCGGCAGGACTACCGCATTGGCGACCAGGTAACTGGTCAGGATCCAGGTGCTTTCGTCATAACTGGTGCCCAGTCCACCGGCGATATGGGGCAGAGACACATTGGAGATGCTGGTGTCGAGCAGCTCCATGAACGTCGCCAAAGTCACCGTCAGGGCGATTGCCCAGACGTTGTGCCCGCGCGATCGTGAAGCCGGCGCAGACTGCGGCACGGCGGCCCTCAAGCTGACTAACGCAGCCATACGGTTGGTTCCACCGACATTCCGGGATGCAACAGGTGATCGGGATCCTGGCCCGGCTCGAACATGATCCTCACGGGTAGCCGCTGGACGACCTTGACGTAATTGCCGGTCGCGTTTTCCGGAGGCAAAAGACTGAAACGATCGCCACTGGCGCCGGGCATGTTCTTGACATAGCCGCGGTAGTCGCGGGCGAAGGTGTCGACGTGGATCGTGACCCTCTGGCCAGGCCGCATGCACGCCAGTTGAGTTTCCTTGAAATCCGCCGTCACCCAGATTTCGTCGGTTTCGGTCAGGAACATCAGCGTCTGCCCGGGTTCGATCCGCGATCCCAACTGGACCGACCTTTTGCCGACGATGCCGTCGGCCGGTGCGTATATTTTCGTGTAGCTCAGGTTCAGCAGCGCCTGATCCAGCGCCGCCCGGGCCGCGTCGGCGTCGGCCTGGCGCGCGGCGATCTCCTTGTCAGCCGACTTCGCCGCTTCCCGCGCGGAATCCACTTTCGCGGCGTCAACCCAGGCAGCGGCGGTGTATTGATCGTACTGCTCGGCCGGCACCACCTGGTCCTGGAGCAGCGCGGCGTATCGGCGGGCGTCGCGCTGAGCTCTGAAATTTACGGCTCGCGCTTGACGCACTTTGGCAATGCGCGCGGCATAATCCTGGCGGGCCGCGGCCACCTGGGCGGCCGCCAATTCGAGCCGCGCCCTGGCCCGCTGCGCTGCGACTTGGTAGTCGCGCGGATCGATCTCGACCAGCAGGTCGCCCTGATGCACGCGATCGTCGTCTTCGGCATAAACGTGGATCACGGTCCCGTCGATGCGCGAGCTGATCGGATCGATATGTCCGTCGATCTGGGCATCATCGGTGCTCTGGTAGGATTGCAGATAGTTCCATCCAAACGGCGCAACGGCGGCGAACGCGAGCGCCAGCACCGAGATCAGCAAACCGCGTCTGCCCACTGGCCGGAACCATCGACGCTGAGGCCGAAGTGGGGAACCGCCGGCGGGTTGGACAAGGCCGCGATGCTCAATGGGGTCGTGACCGAGCGCTTGAGCCTGGTCATCGGAGTGGGCGGCGATCTCCGGATGAGGGAGCCGCGGGCTGGCCGCTGAGCGGCGCGGCAATTCGGAAACTTCGAAAGTATTGTCCATATGGCACCGAAGACACTCGTTGTATATACAACTATCTTCGCACAAAAAAAGGGTCACTGGCGGACCTTGCGGAGGGCCGACCTGACGGCGGCAACACCTTCTCCGCCGAGTTGGCGGACGATTTGTTCCTGGGCTTTTTGCCATTGCGGATAGGCCTTGAGGATCGTCGCTTTGCCTTTATCGGTGATCGTGATCAGGTGGCCGCGCCGATCCTCATCCGGTTCCAGCCTCAACCAGCCCCTGGCGCACATCCGCTCGACATTGCGGCTGAGCGTGGATTCGTCCATTTCCAGCGATCGCGCGAGGTCCCTGGGCCGGCACTTTTCGGCGTTGCTGACCGCCACTAGCACCGTGAACTGGCTGATCTTCAATCCGGCCTTCGAAACCGCCTCGTCGTAAGCGGCAGTCACGATCCGGCTCAGCATCCGGATTCGAAAGGCGAGGCACTCGCGCGCGATCTTCCGGGTTTCCTGCAGCACATCAACTTGTATATGCAACTATTGCGCGATTGTCAAGCAAGCCGAGCCGGTTGGGAGTGTCCTAATTCGCCGTTTTTGCCTTTTCCCGCTCTGCGCGCGCGCGTCGTTCTTTCAGTCGATTTGGGAGCGTATATACGTATGTCAAGTACAACTCCGCAAACTCGAGCAATTCGTCTGCCTCTTCTTGGGTAAAGGGATTGAGGTCGTGGGCTGCATCCGCACCCCCAAGGCGCAGTTCGTGAGCCCACTCCTTGAGTTCGGGCGTAAGCAGGCCCTTGGCGGCCACCGCTTCTACCCGCTGGTAGATGTTTCTGTAATTACCAGACTCTGCTTCCAAAAGACGCTGGGTGGAAATATCAACAACCTTTCTGCTCATAACGCCCGAGGCGTCAGGGTCACCCCGTTTCAAGGCGTTTGCAGCTTGAAGAAAAACCCGTTTCAGTTCGTCCGGTGTATGACTCGGGCAGCGCGATGGTTTCGGTTTAGGATAGGTGTTAACGACTGCCCAGCCTTCTCTGGTGGGGTCCGCATTGCATTGCGTAGGTTGGCGCTGCCCCTGACCGGTGTTTTCAAAAATAAGGACAACCATTTCTTCGCAGTTAAAACAAATAGCGGGAACTCTGTACTTGGCCGGCTGGCCTGGTGGGACCGTGGCCGGAACTTGGTAAACCAGATTAAACCCCATTTTTTCTGCGCCGCAATGCGGGCACTCAAGGATTACCGAAGGCATGCCGATCTACTCCCATAGCCGCCAAACTGACGAGATTTTACCTCGAACCGTCGCAGATTAGGACACTACCCGGCGGTTTGGATGTTGACCGGGGCGCGGCGGAGCAATTCCGGGTGAATTTCCGCATCCAGGCCGCGTCTGCCGCGCGGTGGAATCGGTTTTCCGCAAGTGTGATATTTTAAGGCAAAATCATCATGAGCAGGTCTTTGCGATGGCGACAGGCAAATCGAAATCCGCTGAACTTCGGGCCCGTTTGAATCATCCGATAGTGGACTCCGACGGCCATCTGCTGGAGTTCCTTCCGGTCCTGACTGAATACGTGCAAAAGGCCGGAGGCGCGCAGGCGGTCAAGGATTTTCGCACCGGCTTCAGGACCACCTACCTGAACTTTGACTGGTACCGCCAGAGCCAGCAGGAGCGGCGCGAGCAGTGGTCGCGACGTCCGCCCTTCTACATGGTCCCGGCGCGCAACACGCTGGACCTCGCCACCGGACTTTTCCCCAATCTTTTGCACGAAAGGATCGATGAGTTCGGGTTCGATTACGCGGTGCTGTATCCCACGATGGGGCTGCATCCGCCGATGTTCGCCAACGACGAGATCCGCCGTCTGGGATGCCGCGCGCTCAATGACTACTACGCCGACCTGTTCCAGGAATACGGCGATCGGATGACGCCGGCGGCGGCAATCCCGATGCATACGCCGGCCGAAGCGATTGCGGAACTTGATTACGCAGTCGGCCGCCGCGGGCTCAAGGTGGTGATGCTGCCGAGCTACGTCAAGCGTCCGATCGCGGCGGCGAAGTCTTTCCCGCAAGCCGCCCGTTATGCATTTCGTCTGGATACGTACGGAATCGACAGCGAATATGATTACGATCCGGTATGGGCAAAATGCCAGGAACTCGGCGTCGCGGCGACCTTTCACAGTCCGGGAGAAGGGATGGGATGGCGCACGTCGATTTCAAATTTCGTGTACAACCATATCGGTCACTTCGCGGCGGCGGGAGAGGGAATCGCCAAATCCCTGTTCATGGGCGGAGTGACGCGGCGCTTTCCAAAAATGAAGTTTCTTTTTCTTGAAGGCGGCGTCGGATGGGCGCGCTCGCTGTTGTGGGACCTGCTTGGCCATTGGGAAAAACGCAATGTCAACGAGGTGACCAGATATGATCCGCGCGCTGTTAACCGCGAAATGCTGAGCGAACTTTACCGCCGTTACGGCGGCAAATTGTGGCGCGATAACGTGGCCGGACGCGAGGCGGCCCAGTTCGGCACCAATGTTGAGGATCCCGCCACGATCGACGAATTTGCCGCTTGCGCGATCGAGAACAGGGAGGACGTCGTGCGCCGCTTTGTGCCGAACTTCTATTTCGGCTGCGAAGCGGATGATCCCGTGACTTCAGCCGCCTTCGATGCAAAGCGAAACCCATTCGGAGTGCGGCTCAACGCCGTCTTCGGGTCGGATATCGGACATTTCGATGTCCCCGATATGAGCGAGGTGGCGCTTGAGGCATACGAAATGGTCGAGCGCGGGATGATCACGCAAGACGATTTCCGCGATTTCGTGTTTACCAATCCGGTGCGGCTGTGGACCGCGCTCAATCCACAATTTTTCAAGGGAACGCCGGTGGAAGGCGCAGCGGCGAAGTTGATGGGCTGAAAATAAATGCGGGATTGATTGTTCGAAGAGCGGACCGCCTACGTCAGGTTCAGCCGTTGCAGGCCGTTGAGCAGATGGGCGAGTCTTTCGGTGTCCACTGGTTTGGAGAGATAGTAGCCGGCGCCGCGGGAACGAGCTGTTCGCTCAACTTCGGGTGAATGTTGCGATGCGATGTAAACAATGAAAGCCTGCGGCATCCAGTTCTGTATTTTGTTCAGCAGCCAGCCGCGGTCAGCTTCCAACAGCTTCTCGTCGTCGACGACCACTACTCTGCAATCACCGTTCGGTATCAGGTTAAAGTAGGAGGTAAAATCACCAGCCACTTTCACTTTCCATGGCCGGCTGCAGGTCTTGAGCAATAGTTCCACAAGCTCGTGATCGTCACTCAACGCCAGCATAGTGGGATGCCGCTTTTGGCGGTGACTCGTATTCGACGCACTCACAACCGGCACCATTGAATTCCAATCATTCGACACATCTGCGACGAAGCATCAATCATGCCATTCGAAGAACCAGACAATATCAAGAGTTTTTGAGCTAAATCATGTTGAGGGTTCCATCCATTGAGGAAAGTGAAACAGTCAGAGCCATCACAAAGTGCATTTGGAGTCATACTGTGTACCCAATAATGCCGTGTCAGGATAGTCTATGCCCGGGTGCGATGCGCATACGGGCATCGATTACGATGGCACCCTGTCCCGGCGCCAGCACCTTTACCGGATTGAGGTCGAGTTCGGTGATTTCCGGTACCAATTCAACCAGGGCTGAGATTGTGCGGATGACCGAAATCAGTGCCGGTCGATCGCCGGGAGGTGCGCCGCGATAGCCGTCCAGCAGGGGACTCGAGCGCAGCGCCGCGACCATCTCCGCCGCGTCAACATCGGTCACTGGATGGAGCCGGAAGACGACATCCTTGACCAACTCGACCATGACGCCGCCCAGACCGCAGACTATGAGCGGGCCGAAGGTTGGGTCGGTGGTGACGCCCACCAGAGCTTCGATTCCACCATGGACTTCAGGTTGCAGCAAAACACCGTCCAGTCGTTTGCCTAGTTCGTCCATCCGGCGTTTGAGCTGGATCGTCGCGGCGCGCACTTCGGCGGCCGAGCGCAAGCCCATGATGACGCCGCCCACGTCGCTTTTGTGGAGGACATCGGGCGATACGATCTTTGCGACCAGCGGATAGCCGATTCGATCGGCCACGGCGGGCGCTTGTTCGAGGTCGGTCTGCTCGCCGGTTACCATTTGGATGCCGGCGGCTTTGAGAATGGATGCGATTTCGCCGGGCTTGAGCCACGCTGGCCCATCAGCTTCGGCGATCGCCCGATCCACAACGGCGCGGATTGTACTTTCAGCCGCTTTGTCCAGGGTCATGATGGCGCCCGTTGGACGGCTTCGCCATTGGCGATAACGGTTGGCCGCATCCAGCGCGAGCGCGACGTTTTCAGGAAATTTGTAGCAGGGTATGGCGCCGCGCGCCCCGGCGTTGATTTCCTCGGGTGCCTGCTCCGAAGACATGAAGGCGCAGGCCACCGGCTTGTGCGCGGGCACTTGCGCTGCTCCGCTGGCAATGCCGCGAGCGATTTCCACCGGCTGTGTGACCATCGGGGGAATGTAGATTGCGACGACTGCATCGATGTTCTTATCGTTCCCGACTACCGCGATGGTCCGCGCGAAATCCTCACCGCCGGCCTGGGCGGTCATATCAACCGGATTGGAAAAACCGCTGCGTGGGAGGAGGAATGAACGCAATTGGGCGATCGTGGCCTGGTCCAGTTCGGGCAGTTGCAGGCCCCTGGCTTCGCAGGCGTCGGCCAGCAGGATTCCCGGACCCCCGGCATTGGTAATCACCCCCACGCGCGGTCCAGCGGGCAGCGGCTGCATCGAAAGCAGCGAGACTACATCGAACAGTTCTTCCAGGGTATTGGTCCGGATTACGCCGGTTTGCTCGAACAATGCTTCGACGGCCACATCGAGATTGGCCAGCGCCGCCGAATGACTCGTCGCGGCGCGCCGTCCCGCAGCCGAGCGTCCCGACTTCACCGCCACGATTGGCTTCTGACGCGCCACCGCCGGAGCCAGCCGCGCGAATTTGCGCGGATTGCCGAAGCTTTCCAGGTAAAGGACGATCGCCCTGGTGCGCGGGTCATCCGCCCAGTAGCAGATCAGATCGTTGCCCGAGACGTCGGCCTTGTTGCCGGCCGAAACGAAACTGGACAGGCCGATGTTGCGCAGGCGCGCCTCGTCGAGCACCGCAATTCCGAGCGCGCCGCTTTGCGAGAGCATCCCGATATTGCCCGGCCGCGGCATCACCGGCGCGAAGGTGGCGTTGAGATTCACGGCGGGATCGGTGTTGATAATCCCCATACAATTGGGCCCGACCATTCGCATCCCGCACGATCGCACCAGGTTGGTGATGCGATCCTGCGCCTCGCGCCCGCCCGCCACTTCCGAAAAGCCCGCGGTGATCACCACGACGCCGTGAACTCCCGCCGCAGCGCATTCCTTAATCGCGTTTTCGACCATCGCGGTGGGAATGCAAATCACCCCGAGATCGACCGGCGCGCCGACGGCGCTCAGACTCGGATAGGCCTTGAGCCCCAGCACTTCGCCGGCGAGCGGATTGATGGGATAGATCGGACCGCTGAAGCCGGCCGCAATCAGGTTCGCCACAATCGCGCCGCCGATTTTGCCCGTATCGCGCGAAGCGCCGATCACCGCGACCGAACGCGGATTGAGCAGGCGCGAGATGCTCTGCGCGGCTGCCAGCCGTTCACGCCGCAGGCTCTGGTTAAGGAACTGTTCGGTTTCCTCGTTGGCGAACCAAACCTTGACCACGCCGCCTTCGATCGAACGGCTGATGTTGAACCCGCTGCGCGCGAAAACGTCCAGCATCCGCGCGTTGTTGGCCATCACTTCAGCTTCGAGCCGGTTGATGCCGTTGACGTGCGCGATACGGCACAAATGTTCGAGCAGCAGGGTACCGACACCGCGCCCCTGGTATTCGTCCTCAACGCTAAAGGCGACTTCGGCGCTTTCGGGCTTCTGATTTTGCGGATCGGCGGCATAGATCCCGACGCCGATTATCCGTTGCTCGTCCTGATAGCGGCGGGTGACGACCAGACCGAATCGATGGAAGTAATCCAGGTCGGTGAAGCGATCGAGGTCCGCGTCGGTCCAGCTTTTTTTCGCGGTCATGAAGCGGAAGTAGGCGGACTCGGGGCTCAGGCGCGAAAGATGCTCGCGCAGCCGTTGGCGGTCCTCGGGTGAGAGGGCACGAATCAGGATCGAACTGCCGTCGGTCAAAATTCCTCTGGCCGTGTAGTTGCGCAATTCTTTGATCGGGGTGGATTGCATTTGAGCTTCACGCTCGTACGACGCTGCCGTGAGCGGCGATAAACTTCTCGATTTCCAGAGCGTTGCAAGCGGCTTCCCGGGTCCCGTCGAGGCGCAGATGACAACCGTCGAATTCGCGGCCAAAAGGCGCAAAGGACGCCTTTTGCCGCAAATAGGTGTCCCAGGTGGCATCTGAGATGGTGTCGGGCCGCTGTGATCGCATCTCCAGACGGCGGCGGGCTTCATCGTCCGCAATCACGCATTCGGCAAACACGATCGGAACTCCGGCCTGCAGTGCGATCTCACGCAAGCGGACACGTTCGGCAAAATCTCTGTAGGTGGCATCTACTATGATCCCGTCGCCGCCGCGCAGCCTTGCTCCGGCGGCATCGGCCAGCGCCTGGTAAGTCGCGCGGCTGAATTCCTGGCTGTAAATGCCCTCGGCCCAGCCGCCGCCGGCACGCTCGACCGGAGGGATACCCGCCAGGTTTTTGCGCACCGCGTCGGAATTGAGGACCTCCAAGCCGATGCGCTCGGAGAGCGTCTGAGCCAGGGTGGATTTGCCGGTTCCGGGCAGGCCACAGACTACAATCACCGCGGGTGAGCCAACCGCGGCGTAATGATATGCGGCTTCGAAGTAGTCATGCGCTGATTGGCGGGCCTTGCTGCGCTGCGCCACATCGACCTCGTTTTCGATCGCCTTGAGGCTGGCGACCTTGGCGCGCACCGCCGCCCGATAGCATTTGTAGAAGTTGAGCAGGCGGCTGAAATCCGGGTCACCGATTTCGGCCACGTAGGCGCGCAGCAGAGCATGCCCCAAGGCCGGCGCGCGCAGCCGGTCCAGATCCATCAGGAGGAAGCCGACATCCGAGGCGATGTCGGCATAGCGCAGCTCCTCGCTGAACTCGACGCAGTCGATGATTTCGATTCCATCAGCGATGCAGACGTGCTCGCTGCGCAGGTCGCCGTGTCCATCGCGCACCCATCCTTCGCGGGCGCGCCGGTCGAGCAGGTCGCGATGTTTGGTCACGAAGGCGTCGGCGAAATCCCTCAGGAAGGCAAAGCGCGCCGCGTTGATACTCTCGCCGACAAACGGGCGGCATTCTTCCAGGTTGGTTGCGACGCTGCGCCTGATTGCGTCGGCGGAGCCGTAGCGCATGGACCGTTCGCGCGCCGCGAGGATATGAAAATTGGCCAGCACGAACGCAATCCGCCGCATCTGCGCAGCGTCGGCCTGACCGCCGGCTACCAGGCGCTCGAGGTTGCGATCGTCCGGCAGACGGCGCATTTTAACCGCATACTCGACCGCCTGAGGATCGAACCGCTGCGCCGGTTTAGTGCCGATCGAAAACCCGGCGCCATTTTTCATAATCGCGAAGACGCCGAGGTAAACCCGCGGCGCGAGCCGCTGATTGAGCCGCACCTCTTCCTGGCAAAAGTGATAGCGCCGCTCCAGCGTCGAGTAATCCAGGAATGCGAGCCGCAGGGGCTTCTTGGTCTTGTAGACGAAGTCGCCGGCCACAAAGACGCGGGAAATGTGTGTCTGCCTGAACTCGACGCGCGCCGGCCGATGGGGGTAAAAACCCGGATCGCTCATCGCGTCAATCAAGTCCTCTGGTGCCATCAGAGCTCCTTAGCAGCTTATGCGGCCGGTTAATCGGTTGACGCCACACCGCGGTCAAGCAGGCTGGTGATCACCTCGCGGGTGGTGAGGAGGCCCACCAGTTGGCCATTATCCACGACCGGCAGCGTGCCGACTCCCAGCTTCACCAGCAATCGCGCCGCTTCTTCAACCGCCATCGTGGACGCCACCGTGACCGGCCCCGGCGACATTGCCTGATCCACCCGCGTCTGTTCGAGCGAACCAAGATGAGCGCGGATATCACGGTCGGTAATTATTCCAACCAAAACGCCATTGGCGACCACGGGAACAGACCGCAGATCTTCGCGCTGCATAACCGCCTGAGCCTGCGCCAAGGTGTCAGTGGGGCTAACCGAAGGCGGATTCCTGATCATTACCTCGCCAACAGACCGGCTTGCATTGTGAGCCGTTAAGGGGCGCACAGTCAGGACGGGACAGGGGGCTTCCCGGACAACGCGTTCGGCGACGCTGCCCAGAAAGAATCGGGACAGGCCGCGGCGGCCATGTGTCGGCATTACGATCAGGTCGGCGGCCAGATCGTGCGCCGCTTCGACCACCGCCCGCGCGGTGTCACCGGTACGCAAATGGATCTGATAGCGCGTGCCGCTGAGCTGTTCACGAGCAATCTTGTCCAGCGCCGCTTTGACTTCGTCCTCGCGCACGGCCAGGACGCTGGCGGCCTCACCTGGCACCAACACAATGGTCATTACGTGCATCAGATGGATCGTGGCGTCGCCGAAGCGGGCGATACGTTTCGCCAAATCCAGCGCAATTCCTGCGCTGTCATCAAAGTCCACCGGCAGGAGAATCGAACGAAACGGGAAGGACACGGGTTTTGCCTCCTTGCCTTTGCTGTCCGTCGGCGACACACCGCCTAGCTTAGCGACTGCCGTGCCATTTCCCGGAGGCATTGGTTGCGCTTTGCCGGCGGGAAAAAATAGGCGAAGATCAAAGATTTTTTTCACGGCCGCCGACCGCTCAGACCGGTTGCATTCTGCTGACGGACAGCGGTTGTTTCCAAATGGAATCCGCCAGCTCAAAGCGCGCCCGAGCTGTATCCAAACGGTGCAATTGGGGCTGGCGGTCCATTTCCGCGACCCCACCAGAGCATCCCTAACGGATGCACTGGTTTTCTGCGAACGTTGGCAGAACTCTTGCTTAAATGGCCGTCGGAAAAAGTACAGGTGACGAAGTGAAAATCAAGGATTGGATGAACTCTCCCGTTCAAACGGTTAAACCACGGGACTCCGTAGCTCATGCCCGGATGCTGCTGGAACGTCGTCGGATCAATCAGCTTCCGGTGGTCAGAGATGGCGTTCTGATTGGAATCGTCACCGATCGGGATTTGCGCAATGCTTCGCCCTCGGCCATGGAACAGGCGGCGGTTGACCTCGGTCAAATTCCGGCGGCGCTTGATCCGGAGAAAGTGGCGGTTGAGACCGTGATGACGGAAAAGGTGTTCTCGCTGGGCCCCGAAGACACGGTCGAGGATGCAGTCAGGATTATGCGGCGCGAGCGTTTTGGTGCAATTCCGATTGTCGACCACCAGCGTGTGGTCGGAATCCTGACCCGCAGCGATGTTCTGGACGCCTTCATGTGCCTGGCGTTGGGCGCGCAAGTCCCGCAGGACAAAGAGACGTAAGGTGGGCGCACGCCGGTCGCGATTGAGTCGCTCTCAGCGTGAGACCCTCTTGCGGAGCAAGGAGAGAGTGTGAGGGGCGAAGAATTCGTGAAATCGTGGGCTGGAGTCTGATTGAGCAACGAGCTTCAGCCCAAGCCGTACTTCTCGATTTTCGCGTATAGTTTTTTGCGCGAGATCCGCAGCAGTTTGGCGGCCTGGACCTTATTGCCTTCGGTATTTTCGAGCGCGCGGCGGATGAGTTCGCGTTCGACATCGGCAAAACTTTGTACACCCGTGGCCGGTTCGAGCGAACCCGCTGCGGGGCTGTTGGTTCCCGAAAATGATCGCGGCCGGCACGCATCCGCCACTTGTGAAGGCAGATCTGCCAGTGTGATCAGCGAACCGTGGCCAAAAGTGAAAGCGCCTTCGATTGCGTTGGACAGTTCACGCACATTACCCGGCCATTGATAGGCGCGCATCGCCGCCAGCGCGTCCTCCGCGATGCCGGCCACCGGGATCGGCCGCTTCAGCCGCTCGTTGAACACGTTGATAAAGTGCTCAATCAGAAGCGGGACGTCATCCAATCGCTCCCGCAACGCCGGTATGCGTAGAACATTCGCCTGCAGCCGGTAATAGAGATCCTGGCGCAGCTGGCCGCTGCGCGCGGCCTCGGCCGGGTCTCGGTTGGTGGTGGCGATGACTCTGACATCGACAGGGATTTCGCGATTGGCGCCGACCGGCCGTACCGAGCGCTCCTGCAATGCGCGCAACAGCTTGGTCTGAGTTTCCGGAGCCATCTCGGTGATCTCGTCGAGAAACAGTGTGCCGCCTTCGGCGGATCGAAACAGCCCCAGATGTTCGGCGTTGGCGCCGCTGAAAGCGCCGCGCTTGTAGCCGAACAGCTCGCTTTCTATCAGTTCGCGCGGGATCGCCGCGCAGTTGAGCGCGACGAACGGAGCACGCGACTGCTCTGAGGCTTCATGAATCGCCCTGGCCACCAGTTCCTTGCCGGTACCGCTTTCGCCCACAATCAGGATTGTGCCTCGGCTCCGCGCCGCCGCTTCGATGCGCTCGTAGAGCTGGCGCATCGCCGGATTCGCCCCGACCAGACCATGGAAGCGGCTGCGCGCCTGGCGCGGCAGCATCGCAGCCTCGCGTTCGAGGTCGCGGATGCGCGCGTTGGCCACCGCCGATGTCGACCGGAAATAGGCATCGGCCAACACAATCATCCGGCAGTGACTTAGTTTGTCGAAGGCCAGAAAAACCTTGGGCAAGGGCGGAGGAAAATGGGGAAAAGCGGACGTGGCGCTTTCCTCGAACAGATGCATTGAGACCACAATTTCGGGAAACGGTACGTGCCGTTCCGCCAGGGCCTCGCCAATCCGGCGCACATCGGAGGTGAATTTGTCGACGTCTTTGGCCCGCAGGTCACCGATTGTAGCGGCCAGGTCGGCGCCGAAAATCTCCATGAACTCCCGGTCCGAGAGCGAGCGCGAATCGCCAAAATGGAGCAGATACAGACGATGCCAATGTGCCAGAACCTGCTCGCGGCGACTCAGAATCGAATCGAGGATGGGTGCGAGGCTCTCCAGTTCATGATCCCACAGCAGATGGAAATATGCTGGAGCGCCAGCGGGAATGCTCCCAGCCGCCTCGCCTGGAGCGGTTAAATCATCGGCTTTGGTGGAACGGCCTTCGGCTGGTTGGGACATCGTGCAACACCATGTAACCCTTAGCGCTCATGATAGACAAGTCGTTTGCGCCGCGAAAGCCACCCCTTTTCAGCGAATTTTAGCAGTAACCCGCGCTTACCAGTAGCGTACGCGCCCGACGTCAACGTGCACGAAATCGGAACGGGGGTAATAACCGACCCCCCCGGCCATCAAGCTCATCGAAGCCATCCAGACCTCGCGAAGCTGCCGGCCCGGTACACGGATATCGGCCGCCTTGGCTTCGATATGCAAGCTGTGGTGCGCCACTCCCTCACTGCGCGCGGCCAGCATCGCATTGGTTTTCGGCGTGCGGTACCCCGATATCAGTTGAAACGGCTCCGATGTGTCGAGGCGGCGGTTCAAAGTGTACAGCAGATCGAGCAGGCGGGTATCGATCGGTTTGATCTCGTTGGCCCTGAAATCACGCATTATGTAATTGATATCGCGCAGCGCTTCGCCGACGTAACAACCCTTTTCGCAGTAAGTCGCGTTGAGGCTTTCGCCCGTATGCAGGTTGTAGATCTTAAGCGAGCGCTCCGGCGCGTAGCCCACCCGCAAAGCCGCCATCGCCGCCCCTGGCGCTATTGCGCATCCCGCGATCACGGTTCCGATTTTGAGCAATTGCCTGCGATTTAAAGTGCCCCAGGACGCATCATTGGCGCGACTCCCCACGCGGCGACCCTCAACCACTCCAACGTCAAAGCGTCCCATCAGGATGTCCTCCGGATGTGTACCTCGCGTGCCGAGCCAGTTATTGTTTTGTTAGCCCGGCCTCAAGCCATTCGATCATATGGCGCAAGCCGGCGCAGAGCGCAAGAGATTGCAGTGCGGATGGAAGAGACAGGCTAGTCAGGCAAGCACCATCCTGGTTTTCATGAATTCGCGCGCACGCCGGCCGTTGCGGAGGCCGTGGATGGGGTCGCGGGCGATGCCGCCTTCGTTATGATGCAGAGATTTAAGCCATTCCCGCAGCGGCTCAGGATCGATTCCCAAAGCGTCGCACAGCTGCTCGAAGGCGAAGATTCCTACCTGATGTTTGGCATAAAACCAGTGGGCGGTTTCCTCGAAGATCCGGTAGGCGCGAGCATTGGTGTCGTTCATGGTCTTCAGATAACAACGCAGCGCGTCCTTCAAAACCGCTAACAGAAGCCGCCGTTCGCCGTCTCTGGCAACGTGCCTGCGTATCAGGTCGTTGTACTGGGCCGGCAGCAGAAATTCCGGTTCCAGGATGTCGGCCAGCGAGATATAGCCATTCAAACGACGTCTCTTAAACAGGCTGATCGTGCCGCTGTCTCGAAAGGATGCGTCCTGAGTCATTAATGCGTTGTTTGGTAATACCGGCTGCTCATCCATTTGGGTTGAAACTCTTGGTCAAAATATTTGCAGCAGGATGCGAGCATCGATCGTGCCAAGCCTGGACCCTTTGATAGCCTGGCCCACTAAAGTCTCCTTCGCCTGTCTATATTTACGCCTTTTTCTGCCCGACCGGCCTTGCTGATCCCACGTCGCGGTTCTAATGTTCTACGTAATAATGCGGGTCGTGAGGGGTGATGCTCTATGCTCTGGGCATTGAAGCGGTGGAAACTTATTTGGGCAGTTGCGTTGATTGTTTTGTTGACAGTGCCGGCTGCAGGCTTGGCGCGCCATTATGCGCACACCATGGCACCGCCTCCCGTCGAGCCCCTTAACCTGATTCGAGTCCTGGGCAGCGGTCCCGCGCCCTTCGCGCTGGACGCGCGCGCGGCGATGCTGACTGAGTTCCACTCCGGCGAGGTCCTGTACGCATACAACGAACATATGCGCATGCAGCCGGCCAGCCTTGCCAAGATCATGACTTTTTATATCACGCTGGAGGCGCTTCAGAACGGCAAGCTGACTCTGGACACGCCGGTGACTATCAGCGAGAAAGCGTGGCGGCTGTCGATTAATCAGACGGTTTCCAAGATGTTTCTCGAAGTCGGACAGCAGGTGCCGGTCAAGCAATTGCTCTATGGCCTGATGGTCTCGTCGGGCAATGACGCGGCGATGGCGCTGGCGGAATATCTGGGAGGCAGCGAAGAGGGCTTTGTGGCGATGATGAACGAGCATTGCCAGCGGATGGGCTTGGATGAAACCCACTTTGCCAGCCCCGACGGCCTGCCCGAACCCGATCAATACACCACGGCCTCCGACATGGTGAAACTGGGGAGCCTGCTGCTCACGCGCTTCCCCAATGCCCTGGAGTATACTTCGGCCAAGGAGTTCACCTTCGACAAGATCACGCAGCGCAACTGGAACACCTTGTTGCTGTACGATGCGCGGGTGGACGGGATCAAAACCGGACATGTTGATGAAGCCGGATTTCATCTGGTTTCGACCGCGCATCAGGATAATATGCGGCTGATCTCCGCCGTGATGGGCGCGCCCAATGCCGAAAAACGGCGTACGGAAACCGAGAAGCTGCTGGCGTGGGCCTTCCGTTCATTCGTCAACGTGCAGCCGGACTGGCATTCTCTGGCCCCGGCCTCGCTGCCGGTTTACGAAGGAGCCGCGCCCTCGGTCGCATTGGCGCCGCCGGATTCGATGTACATCACGTTGCCCAGGGGCGAAGAGAAGAAAATCAAAATGAGCGGCGGACTCGACGTTTCCTATCTGGTGGCTCCGGTCGCCAAAGGCGCCAAGGTCGGCTCCGTCACCGTGCGCGAGGACGATCGGACTTTGCTCAGCGTGCCGATCGTAACCCAAAACGAAGTCGCCCGCGGCGGTATCTTCAGAGTCATGGTCGACAAGCTCGCTCTGTTGATGCATCGCCTCGGCGCGCTGATCGTCTCGGCCATCGCCGCAGCAATCCACAAAATCCCTTTTATCGGCCCCAGATTGGTGCCGGGATAAGCGACGGATTCGTGGTACAACGCTCATACCTGATCCTCGATGAGGTCCGCCTGGGGCAGGCTGCAAAAGCTGATTAACGCCGGTCCTTTTTGGTGCCGGCCTTTCCCGTCGCGCGTGAGTGCGCGCTTTTCACGCGCGCCACGGATTTACTAAGCGCCGCTCTTGCGTTGACAATGCGGATCGCATAACCGAAGCGATCGATGGGTCTGCTGGACGATACAATTGCGTCGATCGAACCGCTGGACCAATCTGCCAAGCGTGCGGCAGGGCGCCGCCTCGATACCCTCACCAAGCCGCTCGGCAGCCTTGGCTATCTGGAAGAGGTGGTGCGCCATTACGCTGCGGTCCGCCACGATCCTCAAGCGCGCTTCGTTCAGGCGGCGCTGCTTGTCTTCGTTGCCGATCATGGCGTGGCGCAAGAGGGCGTCAGCGCCTATCCCGCTGAGGTTACGGCGCAGATGCTGCGCAACTTCGCCAATGGCGGCGCTGCCATCAATGTGCTGGCCCGGCACTACGGTTGCCAGTTGAAGGTCGTCGACATGGGAGTGGCGGCCGATACCAGCGCCGAGGGTCTGGCTGAAGTCATTTATCGGCGCATCGGGCCTGGCACCCGCAACTTCATGACGCAGCCGGCAATGACCATCGCGCAGGCGCGAGCGGCCGTGGAAACCGGGATCGCCTTGCTCAACGAGACTGCGGCCGCCGGATGCACGCTGGTTGGAATCGGCGAAATGGGTATCGGCAACAGCACCTCCGCGGCGGCGCTGCTCAGCGCAATCACTGGGGCCGACCCGGCGCTGATCGCGGGCCGCGGCACCGGTCTGGACGACGCCGGAGTGGCGCGCAAGGTCGAGGTCATTCGCGCGGCACTGCGGCGCCATCAGAGCAGCCTGGGCGATGGCGTTGAAATGCTGGCCGCCCTGGGTGGATTCGAAATCGCGGCGATGACCGGGGTGTGCCTGGGCGCAGCGGCCGCCCGTGTTCCGGTCGTGGTGGACGGATTTATCGCGACCGCGGCGGCTGCGGTGGGCGATCGTATTTTTCCCGGCCTGGCCACGCGCATGTTTTTTTCCCATCGTTCGGCCGAAGGTGGACACCATCTAGCGCTTGAGTATCTGGGCGCCCGCCCACTGCTCCACCTCGACATGCGCCTGGGTGAAGGGACCGGCGCGACACTTGGCATATCAATAATCCAGGCCGCCTTGGCCCTGTTCCATCAAATGGCGACTTTCGATTCCGCCGGCGTTGCCGAAAAACTCTGATGGACGGCAGCGGCGCGGGCCCGGGCGCAGCCCATCCCAGGTTGACCGCCGGCTACCTGACGCGGCTGCGGCTGGCGGCCAGTTTCCTTACTATCCTGCCGATCGGTCCTCGCACGCCGGCCTCCGAAGATGATCTCGCCGCGTCTTTCGGCCTTTTTGCGCTGGTCGGATTCCTGATTGGCGGCACGCTGGCAATCGAGGACGGAATTCTGTCGTTCCTGTTCGGCACCATGATCAGATCCGGACTGGTGGTTCTGACCCTGGTGGTGTTAACCGGCGGGCTGCATCTGGATGCGTTGGCCGATACCGCCGACGCGCTCGCTGCCGGTGGCGATCGAGAGCGCGCGTTGATTATCCTTCGCGATTCCAGCGTGGGCGTGTTCGGTGTGGCCGCAGTTTTGTTCTGGCTGGGACTGCAATGGACGGCGCTCGCTCAGTTGGATGGTCATGCGCGGATGGTTGCCATCTACATGGCGCCGGGCGTGGGCAGATGGGCAATGGTCGCGGTCGCCGCGGGCTTGGATTATCTTCGCCCCGCGGGTGCCGGTTCTTTTTTGAAACCGCAATGGAGCGGGCCTAACCTGCGGATTGCCAGTGCGATCGCGGTCATCGCGATTATCCCTGCTTTTTCATCTCAGGCGCGAGCAGCGGCTGCAGCAGGGATTGTGGTGGCGTTGGCCGCGCGATGGTTTTATCGGCGATGGCTGGGCGGAGTGACGGGCGACCTTATCGGCGCCGCCGGCGCGATCGCAGAAGTGGCAGCGATGCTGGCAATGGCATCCCATCTGGCATGAGGCTTTCCCCTCATCCCTTGGTCGAACCTGTTTTATTCGCCCGATCGGGCGAGGATTAGGATAGGGTGGGGGTTTGTTCACCCCCACAAATCGAATGCCGGAGTCAATAGCGGATGAACGTCTGCACGTGACGCTTCACCAACTTGTTATCCTGGTTCCACCACTCTGTTTCGGTAAATACAAACAGAGTCAGACCAAAGCGGGTCTGCCGCTCGAACCAGTCGCGCAGACGGGTGCGGGCGCGGATAACGTCGCCCGGGCGCATCGGTGTAAAATAAGTATCGACCTGTCCGCCGTTCATCCCGCGCCGTCCCTTTCCGCCTTCGCGTCGGGGTTTGGCGAATTCGGGAGGGTTTTCGGGCTTAATCGGCCAGGCAAAGGGATTGAAGTCCTGCGGCGCGATGATGCCCCCAAAGCGTGTGGTCCGCGCGTATTGCTCGTCCCAGAAAAGGCGTGGCGGCGTCTGGGGCCAGTAAACCGCGATCGCCCATTTGCGGATATCGGACAGCGCTATCGGCGGCGACACCTGCTCATTGCCCCAGATTCCCTTGCTCGCGGTCATTTCCGGAGTGACCAGCGTTTCTTCCTGTTCTGCCATCGCTCACTCTTTGCGAAAGGAGAAGGGACTCAAAGCGAGGGCCGGAGCCGACGTTCCTTTGTCCCAGCCCGCTTCAATATAGTTGACGCTATCTCTTTGGCAACGGCCTGATGCCGCCGTCGAGCGCTGCCAGGGCGTCCTGAACGGCCGCAAAGACCTGCGGCGGCGTCACATTGCGCATGCACTGATTGGTCCCGTAGCGGCATCGCGGACGGCGGCACGGCTGGCATGGCAGCCACGGGTCGGACGCCAGCAGCCTTATGTCGCTGACACCCAGGGGACCGGTTCTGGAGGCGGGCGTGGGACCGTAAATTCCGATCAGATGAGCGCATCCTGCCGCGCCGGCGATGTGCAGCGGGGCGCTGTCCGGGGCGATCGTGAGCGGCACCCGGCCCAGCAGTGCAAAAAGTTCGAGCAGCGACGTCTTGCCGGTCAGATTCAGCACTCGATGGGATCCCGATTGCGGGAGAGCTTGCAGCAGTTGATCGGCAATCGCCGCCTCACTGCCCGATCCGATCAGGATGATCTTGGCCGGGGTATTGGTCACAATATCGTTCAACAAGCGGGACCAAAACTCGACCGGCCAATGTTTGCTGGCCCATCGGGTACCCGGCGCGATGGCGATCAGAGGAGCGTCGCTGCCCAATGCCCGCTCCAGCATCGCGTTGACGGCCGCCCTGACCTGCGAAGGCACTTCCGGCAGCGAGGGTTGGCAGCCGTCGGTCTCGCATCCGAGAACTCGCGCCAGCGCCAGCATGTGCTCGGAATGATGGCGATCGGGAGCAAAGTACTCGCCGTTGGACAGGTACTTTTCGGTGTAGAAGAAATGACTCAGTTCGCGGCGATGCCCGAAGCCGACGCGCCGTTTAATCCCGGCCACGAATGGAATCATGGCCGAGACCAACAGGCCTTGCGCATCGATCGAAACATCGTAACTCGCGGCCCTGATTTCCGCGGCAAACTCCAGCATTTCATCAATCAGCTGCGGCCACCGCCGCCGGCCCCGTCCGTGGCGCGGGCAGGGGTGGATCGTATCGAGATCAGGGTGGCCAGCGATCGCCGCAACCAGTTCCGCGTCGATTGCCCACCCGATCACGGCACGTGGGAACGAACGTCTGATCGCCGCAAGCATCGGCAGAGTCTGGATGACGTCGCCCAGCGAGCTCAGGCGTACGATAAGAATTCTTTTGGTTTCCGAAGCAGCAGACACTTACGCCCTGGTTGGGTTGCTATGCTTCGCCGGTTAAATTTCGTTGCATACCGCCGAAGTCAGAACGGCGGGAACTAGGAAATGAACCGGCGCTCGCCGTCGTCCTTTTCGATCGTCGTGCCGCAAGTTGAGGAACATTGCGGGCACAGATACTCGTACTTGTTGCCTTCAGGTAGTATAAGCAGCAAACGCTTGCGCACCGGCACGGCCACCTTGCATTTGGGGCAGGCCAACAGCGATGCTTCCATGCGCTGGAAGGACGGCTGACGTTGGGGCACCATGATAGCCTAAAAGATATGCATTAAGCCCCCCAGGCGCAACGTCCGCAAGGCGCGGCCAGGCCTGCGTTGTCTTGCATTGTGCCGGTCACATAAAATTCCGCCAGTGCCATGAATACCGCGCATGACAGCTCGCAGCCCACGGTTTACCTGGAGACCTATGGCTGCCAGATGAATATCGCCGACTCCGAGTTGATCGCCGCAATTTTGCGCCGGGCCGGCTATGGCCGCGCCGCCTGCCCGGAGGACGCCGACGTGGTGCTGCTCAACACCTGCGCGATTCGCGAGCACGCCGAAGAGCGTGTCCTGAGCAGGTTATCCACGCTGGCCAGACTCAAGCACAAACGCCCCGCTTTGCGCCTGGGCCTGCTCGGATGCATGGCCCAGCACAATCGCGCCCAGCTGATTGAAAAGGCGCCTTATCTCGACCTGGTTGCCGGGCCCGATAGTTACCGGCGTCTGCCCGAGTTCCTGGGTCGGACCGGTTTCGATCCAATCGTTGATGTTAGGCTTGATCGCGAAGAGACCTACGCCGGAATTGGCGCCGACCGCGCTCCCCATCCGCGGGCCTATGTCACTGTGATGCGCGGGTGCGACAGATTCTGCACCTTTTGCGTCGTCCCCTACGTCCGCGGGCGCGAACGCAGCGTCGCACCTGACGCCGTGCTCCACGAATGCCGCGAAATGGCGGCCCATGGTGTCAGGGAGGTTGTGCTGCTTGGCCAGACTGTCAATGCTTATCGTCACGGCGAAGTCGATTTCGGGGGGCTGCTCAGGATGATCGCGGCGATCGACGGGATCGAGCGCATCCGTTTCACCTCGCCGCATCCGTGCGACATGACCGCTGCGGTTATCGACGCGATGGCAGGCGAGCCGAAAGTCCAGCCCTACCTGCATCTGCCGGTGCAGTCCGGATCGGACCGGATACTGGCAGCGATGCAGCGCGGGTACAGCGTCAAGGAGTACCTGGACCTGGTCGAGCGGTTGCGCAGCGTGATTCCCGAGCTCGCGCTGTCCACCGACATTATCGTGGGATTTCACGGCGAAGAGGAAACTGACTTCATCGCCACGATGGATCTGATGCGCGAAGTCGCATTCGATTCGGCGTTCACTTTCAAGTACTCGGTCCGCGAGCATACGCGCGCCTACAAACTGGGCGATACGGTGAGCGAAACCGAAAAGGCGCGGCGTCTAGCGGCGATAATCGAGCTCCAGGAGTCGCTCTCGACGGCCAGCAATCAGAACGAAGTCGGGCGCATTCGCGAAGTCCTGGTCGAGGGGCCGGCGCGCCGCGGCGATGGGATGCTGTGCGGCAAGACCCCGCAATTCAAAACCGCGGTATTTGCCGCACAAGCTCAACCCGGCGATCTCATCCCGGTTCGGATAATATCGGCGACCAGCCATTCGCTAATCGGCGTGCCAGTAGGACGGTAGCGGACGCCAAAGTGATGGTTGATACTCAGGCGTACTTTTAGAATCCCCTCTGAGTATTTTTCCGAAGCGCGGCGATGATTCACGCTCCGAAGACGCGCCCTGATTGCTCCAGCAGCATCACGATCCTCTGCGGCGTGGCGAGTTTGATGAATACGCCCAAACGGGGACCTTGTTTCTGGCCTAGCAGGACCTTGTACAAGAGCGGGAAGATTTTGCCCGGCTTGTCGTAGTGGCGCCGGCCTATTTCATAGATTTCTTTTTCGATTTGTTCCGCCGGCGCTTCGGGGTTGTGGGTCAGGAAGCTGACCAGTTCGGCAATTTGCGCCTGCTCTTCCCTGGTGGGCTGGTAGCGCTGCTTCGTGGGCTCTATGAAGTCGTGATAGAAGTTGAGCGCGCATTGTACCAGCCGGTCGGCCAGGGTTCTGGTGTCCTGGTCTTCGGTGATTGCCGGATCGTAATGCGTCAGGTAGTTCCAAATCAGCTCCGGATTGGACGTGCCCAGCGCCGATACCAGGTTCATTATCAGGCCGTAGGTCAGGTCGGACTTGAAGCTGCGGATGCTATCGGGTTGCAAGACGAATTCCAAATTGGATGCGCGCCGCTGTTGCTCGTCGGACGCAGCCCAGGCGCGGAGCTCGCCCAAATAGTCATCCACGTACTGCGGGATCGCTTCGATGAACAGCTTGCGGGCGCGGCGCGGATTGAGAACCAGGAAATACTTCAGCACCTCGATCGGCGCGTAGCGCAGCCATTGATCGACCGTCACGCCGCGGCCGATCGATTTGGAGACCTTATGCCCCTCTTCGTCCAAAAACATCTCGTAGGCGAACCCGAGCGGCGGATTGCCGCCCAACAGACGCACGATCCGGCCCGACAGGTTGGCGGAATCGATCAGATCCTTGCCATATAATTCATAATCGACCTTCAGCGCGAACCATCGCAGCGCCCAATCGACCTTCCATTGGACCTTAGCCTTGCCGCCCAGCACGCTCTGCTCGCCCCGAAAGCCGCATCCGTGGGCGCCGCCGAAGCTGCGCTGGCATGAGAATTCGACTGTGCCGCGCTCGGGATGATAGGCGGTGACCAGGGTGGAATTGACCTGACCGCAAGAGGGGCAGATCGGCATGAATGGCGACCACTGGCCGCGGTTTTCCTTGCGCAGCGTTGGGGTGATGATGTCGATGATTTCCCGGTGTTTCTCCAGAATCAGCCGCAAGGTCGGATCGAACACGCCGGTGGCGTAGGTCTGGCTGGAGCGCATCAGTTCGTAGCTGACGGCGACCGGCTTGAGAAAATCGATCAACATCCCGATCATGTGTTCGGAGAAGCTCTGGCAGCATCCGAAAGGGTCGGGGATTCGGGACACCGGCCTGCCCAGGTAGGCAGCCGTCGCCTCGCGATGGGGCACGCTTTCGGGCACTTTGCGAAGCCCGTCCATGTCGTCGATAAATACGATGAGCCGCGACGGCCGCGACGGGTTGATCAGCGCGAAGGCGTGGCGAACGTAGGAGGGCCGCAGCACCTCGCCCATCGTGCCCAGATGCGGCAGGCCGGAAGGACCGAAGCCGCTTTCTATGATTGCGGGACGGTCGGGCTCGTAGCTGGCGACGCGGTCAGCGAGCTTACGGGCCTCTTCGTGAGGCCACTGTTCGCCCGGAGTCGGAGAACGGTCGGATGGGCTCACCTGGTTTTGCCCCTCAGGACGTTGGCAACCGCTTCATGAATCCACGGATCGATTTGCAAATCACGGGTTTTTTCCGAAGCCAGCCGCAGCTTGACGCCGCAGTTGGCGCAGATCAGGGCGGTTTCGTTCAGACCGGCGCTATCTTCAACGCTAAGCTTGAGAAACCAGTCCTTGATTGGACGATTGCAGATTTGACAGTGAGAGTTGTCCACGATGGACCTGTACAGAATCGAAACTTCAGAATAAATTAATCTGCCGCACTGTGGTACAATTGTTTAACGCCGATTCCCGCGGGGGTGCCCGGTCGTCTCAGGAATCAGTTTCCCAGGTTCCAGCCCTTAGGATTTTCATGGACCAATCTTACACCAGGGAGAGGCTCAAGGAACTTCGCGCTCTGGTGCGTGAGAGCGATCGCGTAGCGATCGTGCTTCAGGATGATCCCGACCCCGACGCGATCGCCAGCGGTATCGCGCTGCGCACGCTGTTGGGGCGCAACAAACAGACCACTCCGCTGTTCAGCTTCGCCGAGATCACCCGGCCCGAGAACCGTGCGATGGTCCATCTGCTGGAGATTGAAATCGCCATGGCGACCCGTGAAGTGCTCGAGACTTACGACAAGGTCGCGATGGTGGACGTGCAGCCGCCCTACTTCAACGGCCGGTTGGCTCATGCCGACATCGTGATCGACCACCATCCGGGATACACCTCCGGCAACGCGGTCTTCGAGGACGTCCGCACGCGCTACGGCGCCACTTCCACGATCCTGACGGAATATCTGGTCACGGCGGGCGAGCGGGTCAGCGAACGGTTAGCCACGGCGCTGCTTTACGGGATCAAAAGCGACACCCTGATGCTGTCGCGGCGGGTCACCGACGACGATTTGCAGGCCTTCACTTACCTTTATCCGCTGGCCAATTACAATCTGCTGCGGCGGATCGAGCGGCCTGAGCTGCCGCTTTCGTTTGCCCGTATTCTGGCGCGTGCGATGCAGCGGTTGACGATCGAGGATGAGCTGGCGGTCTTGCATCTGGGGCCCGTCAAACGCGACGACCTGATCGTGCAGATGGCGGATTTCTGCCTCCAATTCGAGGGCGCCGAATGGGTGGCAGTGTCCGGCAAGCTGGCCGGCAACGTGGTGATCGCGGTGCGTAATCATGGCTCCGGACGCAGCGCCGGCGAGGTCGTGCGCAAGCTGTTTGGCGATATCGGCAGCGCTGGCGGCCATCGCAACATGGCCAAAGCCGTAATACCGCTCAAGGCGTGGCGAAGGCGCGAGGGCAGTACCACCGAGCAGGCGGTCGAGCGGCGGCTGCGCGAGTTGTTCGCGCGCGAAATCGTCCCGGTCGAGGAGAGCGGCAACGACGCCGGAGAAAAAGTCGCGGCCAAACAGAATTAGCCCCAAGCGCGTCCGTCTCTGGTCCCTTTGAACTCAGGTTTTTGTCATATTGTAAGTGCGGCGCCTGCCGACGGGCGGGGCTGTATGCCGGAGGAGGGCAAAGACGCGATGCGCCCGGATGGTAATGTCTGAAAGTGCAGAGCCGAATGTCGCCGAAGAAACCGTGGAAATCAAAAACCGTCTGGGCCTGCATTTGCGCGCAGCCAGCGCCCTGGCTCAGGCCGCTGCCAAATTCAAATCCAAAGTCACGGTCATCAAGGGCAAGGATTCGGCCAGCGCCCGCAGCGTGACCGCGTTGCTGATGCTGGGAGCGGGAAAGGGGACCCGTGTGCGTTTGCGAGCGGAAGGGGAAGACGCCCAGGCGGCGGTGGCTGAATTGGGCGGCCTGGTCGGCGACGGCTTTGGCGAAGAATGAAAGCTTGGTATTCTATTCGGCTTAAGGCGCATAAATTATTGACCCGATGGTCAGGTTCCGTTATTACCAAGGCGAGTCTGCGTATTCACTGCTCCAAGTTGGGCAGGTTGTTATGTTCCTGACGATTACTACGAGCGAAAATCAGGCGCAGTCTGTAGGTATCGGGCGCAGCTGTGGGACAACTCTCGCATCCGCGGTTGTTCATACGCATTCACCAGGAGAAAAATGGCGTTAAAAGATTTCCTTTTCACTTCGGAGTCGGTCTCCGAAGGTCATCCGGACAAGATGTGCGACCAGATTTCGGACGCGGTGCTGGACGCCTTGCTGGAACAGGATCCGAACTCGCGCGTCGCCTTGGAAAGCCTGGCGAAAACCGGGATGATCGTGCTGGCCGGAGAAATCACCAGCAACGCCAAAATCGATTACTCCACCATCGCGCGCAAAACCGTGCTGGATATCGGCTACGACGATTCCTCGATCGGATTCGACGGCAACACCTGCGCGGTGCTGACCGCTATCGAGCGTCAGTCTCCCGATATTTCGCAGGGAGTGACCGAGGGCGAAGGCCTGTTCAAGGAGCAGGGTGCGGGAGACCAGGGGCTGATGTTCGGCTTTGCCTGCGATGAGACGCTGGAGCTGATGCCGCTACCGATCCTGCTGGCCCACAAGCTGATGGAGTACCTGACCAAAATCCGCAAAGAAAAGAAGTTCGATTTCCTGCGCCCCGACGCGAAAAGCCAGGTCACGGTGCGCTACGCGGACGACCGCCCGGTGGGCGTCGAAACCGTGGTCATCTCGACCCAGCACAGCGCCGACGTGAAATACGAAACACTGCGCGAGGCCATGATCGAGGAAGTAGTCAAGAAGGTGATCCCGCCGCAGTACCTGGACAAATCGACCAAATATTTCGTCAATCCCACCGGCCGCTTCGTGGTCGGCGGGCCGCAGGGCGACTGCGGTCTGACCGGGCGCAAAATAATCGTCGATACCTACGGCGGCTACGGCCGTCATGGGGGCGGCGCGTTCTCAGGCAAGGATCCGTCCAAGGTGGATCGCTCGGCCTGCTACATGGCGCGTCACGTGGCCAAGAATGTGGTCGCGGCGGGGCTGGCGCGCAAATGCGAGATCCAGGTCGCCTACGCGATCGGCGTCGCCGAACCGGTATCGCTGCTGGTGGATACGTTCGGTACGGGAATCGTGCCCGACACCAAGCTGTCATCCACCCTGCGCGAACTGTTCGATTTCCGTCCGGCCGGAATCATCCGCAAGCTTGACCTGAAACGCCCGATTTACCGGCCCACCGCCGCTTACGGTCATTTTGGCCGCACTCCCCATGATGGGCTGTTTACCTGGGAAAAAAATGATATGTCGCAGGCGCTGCAGAGCGCTTTCGGTATCAACGGCCGTTAGCCCATACCGTCAACCGGCGCGGCTTTCGGCCGGCACCTCGATTCGGAGTTAATCAAGTGGCTACAATCAAAAGCCGCCGCAAGGCGGTTTCCGCTCTACGCGTCAAAAGCGCCCCCCGAAATTATGACGTGGCCGACCTCAGTCTGGCCGACCAGGGCCGCCGCCGGATCCTGTGGGCCGATCAGCAAATGCCCGTCCTGCGCGTGATCCGCGAGCAGTTCGCCAGGGACAAACCGCTGCGCGGCCTGCGCCTGGGCGCCTGTCTGCATATCACCTGCGAAACCGCCAACCTGCTGCGTGCGCTCAAGGCCGGCGGGGCACAGGTGTTCGCGTGCGCCTCCAACCCGCTGTCCACGCAGGACGACGTCGCCGCCGCGCTGGTCAAACATGAGGGGATTTCCTGCTTCGCGATTCACGGCGAGGATCGCGACACCTATTACAAGCATCTGCGCACAGTCCTCGACAGCCATCCGAGTATCACGATGGACGATGGCGCCGACCTCGTCAGCCTGCTGCATACCGAATATACGGCCCAGGCTTCGGAGGTGATTGCCAGCATGGAGGAGACCACCACCGGTGTAATCCGGCTGCGCGCGATGGAAAACGACGGGGCGCTCAAGATTCCGGTGGTTGCCGTCAACGACGCTGAGACCAAGCATCTGTTCGACAACCGCTACGGCACCGGCCAGTCCACGATGGAAGCGATTATGCGCGCCACCGGGATTCTGCTGGGCGGCTCGGTGGTCGTGGTGGCGGGCTACGGATGGTGCGGGCGCGGTGTCGCCTCGCGGGCGCACGGCATGGGCGCCAACGTAATCGTCACCGAGGTCGATCCGATTCGTGCGCTGCAGGCCGCGATGGAAGGCTACCAGGTGATGCCGATGAAGCAGGCAGCGAAGCTGGGCGACGTCTTCATCACCGTCACCGGCGACAAGCAGGTAATCAACGGCGATCATTTCGACCTGATGAAAGACGGCGCGATCCTGTCGAATTCGGGCCATTTCGACGTCGAAATCGACCTGGCCGCGCTGCGCAAGCTGACGCGCAGAATCGAAAGGGAGGTGGTGCCCAATGTCGACGCCTACCATCTGCGCAGCGGAAAGAAGCTTTACCTTCTGGGCCAGGGCCGCCTGGTCAACCTAACCTGCGCCGAAGGCCATCCGGCCCAGGTGATGGACATGAGTTTCGCCACCCAGGCGCTCTGCGCACGATGGGCGGCCGGTTCCAGGACCCATCAAGTGAAGGTCCACAACGTCCCGCGCGAGATTGAAGAGGAAGTTGCAACGCTGAAGCTGTCTTCGATGGCAATCAAAATCGATTCGCTCTCCGCCGAACAGAAGCATTATCTGACCTCATGGCAGACCGGCACCTGATTATTAATTGAGAGTCTGAGCACAGTGGCGGGACAGGCATCCGCGCTTGTCGTTGGACGCGCGAAACCCTTTTCCTCGCGCCTCCTTCAATGACAAAGTTGGAGCGAGCGAGAAAAACACTCGCGCCTCTATGACAGGCAAGGATACCTGTCCCACTGGACAAAGCTATTTGGGCGACAGCGTCGGGCCTTCTTCGATCTGCGGGCTGCGGTCGACGCGGGTGCGGCGGTACAATTCGCCGAACAGAAAGCTCAATGCGATCAACGCCAGCGCCAGCATGAATCGCGGCGAGGTCGGATGCCACAGTTCGTTGCCCAGGAACGCGAACAAAATCGTTCCCGGGATCATTCCGATCACGCTGGCCCAGAAATAGTCGCTGAACGAGATCGGCGAAGCGCCCGCCAGCAGATTGAGCGCATTGTAAGGTATAATCGGGAAGACCCGAAGATACAGGATGATCTGGAAGCCGTTGCGGGCGATCTTGTCCATCACCTCGCCGAAGCGTCCGCTCAGCAGCGAATGGACGAAGCCCTTGCCTAGAAACCGGCCCGCTCCGAATGCGATCAGCGCGCCCAAATCAGCCCCGATTATCGAATAGACCGAGCCCCACAACGTGCCGAACGCCAGTCCCGCCGCCAGCGTCATTACCGCGCCCGGCACCAGCATCGACGGGCCGAACGCGAACAGCAAAATGAAGCCGATCGGCCCCCATGCGCCCCAGCGCAGCACTTCGGCCTTGATCAGCTGGGGGTTGCGAAAGAGGTCCTCCTGGGTCATGAACAGATACACGGTGGCGCCGATCAACAGGATGATCAGCGCCAGTTTGAGGACGCTCAGCAGATGGAAACGGCTGGAGAAGGAAATCGGCGCGGGTGATTTCATCAAGCGCTTGGACTCATCGCGTCAGGCATTGCGAGAATTATAATGCAATTTTGACCAATTCAGAAGCGCTCGGGGCTCTATGCTCGCTTTTCTTCCCCGCCGACTGATCGTATTTATGGCGCCGTGAGTTCGGAAACTCCCAAGGTAAGGGACAATGCAGGAACTGGCGAACAAAGTGGCAATCATAACCGGCGGCGGATACGGTATCGGCCGCCAGATTGCGTTGGTGTTTGCGCGAGCCGGAGCACGCGTCGTGCTGGCGGCGCGTTCGGTGGACAAGCTGGAGAGCACGCGCCAGGAGGTCGCGAGTCTCGGCGCCGATTGCATCGCAGTTCCCACCGATGTCGCCAGAATCGCCGATTGCTCCCGGATGGCAGAGCAGACGCTGAACCGCTTCGGACGTATCGATATCCTGGTTAACAACGCTGGAATTGAAGGCGTGACCAAGCTGACCACCGACATGACGCCTGAGGAATGGCAGGAAGTAATCGACATCGATCTGACTGGCACGTGGTTGGCGGCGCGAGCGGTGCTGCCCACCATGAAGCAGCAGAAGGCTGGAGGCATCATCAATATATCGTCGGGGTCGGGGCGACGGGGCTATCCCTTTCGCGCGCCATATTCAGCCAGCAAATGGGCGATGATCAGCCTTACCCAGACCTGGGCCGGTGAATGGGGCCGCAGCGGGATCAGGGTCAATTGCATCTGCCCAGGCCCCGTCCTCGGCGATCGGATCCAACGGGTGATCAGCGCGCGCGCCAAAGCGATGGGCGTTCCCTACGAGCAAGTCGAGCGCGGTTTCGTGTCGGCGGCCGCGATGCAGCGGATGGTCAGCGAAGAGGAAGTCGCCAAAGTCGCCCTGTTCTTCGCCAGCGACCAATCCTCCGGCGTAACCGGCCAGACCCTCAACGTCGACGCCGGCTTCATCATGAATTGACTAAAGCAAGTTGCCCTTTCCCTCGCGGGGACTCGGGTCTCCTCAACTCTTCGTTACCTGCCGGGGCAGGCGGGCGCGGACGGCTTCGTCCTTCATCATCGCCTCGTATCTCTCCGTAAACGCCTTTTTGAAATCGGGATGCGGAAAGATCCAGAATTTGCCCGCGTCCAGGGCGGCGAAGACGCGCTCGGCCAGCTCAGCCGGCGTGATACCCTTGCCCTCCACAAAATTGGCCAGATATTCATGCATTTTAACGTCCTCTTGCCGCGAGGATTCGGCCCTGACGCCGAACTTTTCCGGGCGGATGCGTTCGGAGCGGAAGATCCTGGTCGATACCTCGCCCGGGCACAGACAGGCCGCGCGCAGCTTGAGTCCGAGCACCACGAACTCTGCGTGCAAGGTTTCTGTCAGCCCGACTACGGCAAACTTCGACGTCGTGTACGGCCCCATGAACGGGCCCGCGGTCAGACCTCCGACCGACGCGGTGTTGACGACAATTCCTTCTTCGCCGCCGGCGACCATCCGCGGCACGAATGCCTTGATTCCGTGGATGACGCCCATCACGTTAACGTCCAGATTCCAGCGCCAGTCCTCCAGGCTGCGCTCCCACGAGATTCCGCTGACCAGCACGCCCGCATTATTGAAAAGCAGGTTGACGCGTCCGAAGCGGGCGTACGCGGCGTCGGCCGCATTGGCCACGGAATTATAATCGGTTACGTCGGTCTGGACCGACAGAACGTCAACGCCTTGCTGTTTGAGATCTTCCTCGGTGGCTTTCAGGCCGTTCCTGTCGATATCGCAGGCGACCACTTTCATGCCCAAAGATCCCGCCTTGCCCGCCAAGCCGCGGCCGATACCGCTGCCAGCGCCGGTGACCACGGCGACTTTTTGCGCGTACTGCATAAGAATTTCCTTTCCGGCGTCTGACTGGACGCCTGCCGCAACTTAACCTAAAAGCACACCAGAAGTTATGGATTATCGCGCAATCACAATTCAAACGGCAATCGTGATGGCGGCGCTTTCGACTTTCGCCGCCGGCTGTTCGCTGCTGTCCAATCGATCGGCGCAGGAAACGCAGTTGCAGGCAAAACGCGCCGACGCCGCCGCCGATCGCGCGGAGAAGTCGGCGAAAGCAGCGGAAAAAGCCGCGCGCGATGCGATGGCCGCGGCGGACCATGCGGAGAAAACCGTGCACGAGGACAGCAAGGCGATCGACGCCGACATCGCGCGCATCAATTACCTGATCGCGATGCATGACCGGGAGCTGAGGCGCCGGCGTAAATCGAGAAGGCACCATCGTGTCAAACCCGCCGCGCACGCTACCGCGTCGGGAACCGAAGCGGCAGCGAAAACTCCTTCGCGCGCTCCCGATGGAAGATAAGATGAGAGGCTCGTGAAATATGAAGTATATCGTCGGCGTTGATATTGGCGGCACCTTCACCGATTGCGCCGTTTTCGATTCCAGCAAGGGATCGTTTACGACGGCGAAGGCGCCGACCACCCCGTCCAATCCCGCCCAGGGGTTTTTCGATGCGCTCGAAAACGCCGCGTCGGCACTGGGGCTGGATTCGCGCAACTTCCTGAGCCAGACGCGAATCCTGGTCAATGCGACCACCACCGCAACCAATGCAATCGTCACCAAACGCGGCGCCAAACTCGGGTTGCTGACGACGGCGGGTCATGGCCAATCAATTTTCATCATGAACGGCAGCGGCCGCTCCAAGGGCCTGGGCGTGGACGAATTGCTGTACATGGCGGGATCGGAAAAACCGCGTCCGCTGGTCGCGCGGGAGTTTATCGAGGAGATTACGGAACGCATCGACTGCAAGGGCGAGGTGGTGGTGCGGCTGGACCAGGAGCAGGCGCGAGAGGCGATCGAGCGCCTGGTGGCGAAAGGAATCGAAGCGCTGGCGATTTGCCTGCTGTGGTCGTTTCAAAATCCCGATCACGAAAGGGCACTCAAGCGGCTGGCCGCTTCGATTGCCCCACATCTGTTCATCAGTTGCTCGTGCGAAGTCGCTCCCTTTCTGGGCGAGCACGGTCGTACGGTCGCGACCTTGTTCAATGCCTATGTCGGCCCGCTGATGGGGCGCTACATCCAGGGAATCAACCAACGCGCGCGCGAGGCCGGTCTCGGTTCCGAAGTGATGTTCGCGCGATGTGTGGGCGGATGCGTGCCGCCGGACGAAGTGGCGGCGGCGCCGCTTTACACAATCGATTCCGGTCCGGTCAGCGGCGTGCAGGGCTCCAGCGTGCTCGGACCCAAGATGGGCTACGACAACATCATTACGACCGATATGGGCGGCACGACCTTCGATGTCGGCATCGTTTACAAGGGCGTGCCGATGACCCGCAATGAAACTGTGCTGGACCGCTTCGAGATGCGTTTGCCGATGATCGATGTCGTGTCGATCGGCGCGGGCGGCGGCAGTATTGCCTACATCGATCCGGCCAGCAACACGATGAAGGTCGGACCGCGCAGCGCCGGTGCCGAACCCGGGCCGATGTGCTACGGCAAGGGCGGAGAGGAGCCGACCGTCACCGATGCCAACGTCGTACTGGGGATCATCAACCCGGACTATTTTCTGGGTGGACAGAGACGGCTCGATGTCGCGGCGGCGCGGCGCGGAATCGCGCGTCTGGCGGATGCGCTGGGGCTGAGCCTGGAGAACACCGCGGCGGGCATCTGCCGCATCGTTGATTCGCGGATGGCCGGTGAGATTCGCCGCCTGACGCTGTTTCGCGGCTACGATCCGCGCGACTTCGTGGTCTTTGCGTTCGGCGGCGGCGGTCCCACTCATGCCGCGATGTATGCGCGCGAGCTGGGTGTCAGGAAAGTCGCGGTCCCGCTGGGCAATGCCGCCGCGGCATGGTCCGCTCTGGGCACCTATGTCGGCGGGATGGTCCATCTATACGAGCGCAACCTTTATCTGCGCGAACCACTGGATGTAGCCGCGCTCAACGCCGTTTATGCTGAAATGGATCGGCAGGCCGAGCATCGCATGCGGGAGCTGGGTTTCGACGCGTCCAGCATCATCCTGGAGCGGTCTATCGCGATTAAGTACTGCGCGCAGGTCTCCCATCTGGAAATTACGGTCCCCAATGGAACTTTGACGGCTGCCGACGCGGAGCGCCTGATCGACGATTTCCAGACCCTGTACACGCAGCGCTACGGCGAAGGGGCCGGTTATCGCGAGGCGGGTGTCGAGGTACTGCGGCTGCGATTGAAGGCTCTCGGAGTTCTGCCGCAGATCGAACTTGCGCAAAGCTCGCCGCCCAGGCGCAAAACCAGACCCAAGATAAAGAGCCGCCGCCCGGTATATTGGTGGGAGATGGAGCACTACGCCGACACGCCGATTTTCGACGGCGCCATCATCCGCGCGGGCCATCGCATTTCCGGCCCCGCGATTATCGAGCTGCCGCACACCACGGTGCCGGTACGTCCGCATCAGAGCGCCGAGGTTGATCGTTTCGGCAACCTTTTGATTAATGTCTAAACAAACCGGGGTCCATCAATGGAAGAGCAACGACTCTCAGGTGAAATCCAGCGGCCCCCAGCCGGGGAGCGTCCGGCCGCGCCGCGTACCGAGGTCCTCGATCCGCGGCTGTGGGACGGCTTCAATTTGAGCTATGTGCCGCGCGCGCAACTTAATATCAATCCGAAATTACGGCTGCACGCTGAGACCGCGGCTGAAATCGATCCGATCGCGTTTGAAGTAATCCGCAACGCGCTGTGGATTCTCAACGAGGAGCATGCCGACACGATCCGCAAGGTCGGCGCTTCGCCGGTGGCCAGCTTCGCCAACGACCTGAACACCTCAATCCAGACCGAAACCGGCGAAGCCGTGATGTTCGCGCCTTACGTCCAGTACTTCGCCGGTGTCGCCGATCTCGTCGTGCAGTGGACACTGGAGAACCGCAGCCACAATCCCGGCATCGAAGACGGCGACGTGTTTTTTCAAAACGATCCGCTGATTGGCGTCAGTCATCAGATGGATGTCCAGACTTTCGCCCCGGTGTTCATCGACGGCGCGCTGTTCTGCTGGGTCTTCAACTCGGTTCACGTGCGCGACATCGGCGGCACCGAGCCGAGCAGTTTCTGCGTCGAGGCGAAGGATGTGTACGGCGAGGCGACGCCGATCCCGCCCATCAAGCTGGTTGAACGCGGCCGCCTGCGCACCGACGTGGAGCAGATGATCCGACGCCATTCGCGGATTCCCGGCCTGCTCGCGCTCGACCTGCGATCGCAAATCGCCGGCGTCCACGCGGCGTCCAGTCGCGCCCGGGAACTGGTCGCGCGCTATGGCGCGGCGACGGTGAAAGCTGCGATGCGCAAGATAATAGACGACGCCTCGGCGGCGGTATCGCGGCGTCTGCTGCGAATCCCCGACGGCACCTGGCACGACGTTACCTATCTCGGCGCGTTGAGCCGCGGCGATCGGCGGGCGCATCGCGTGACCATGACGATGACCAAAACCGCCGATCAGTTGGTCTTTTCCAATGAAGGCACCGAGACCGAGTTCGGTTCGGCCAATTGCAGCTTCGGCGCCTGGCGCGCGGCGATCGCCAATTCGATGTCCGCGCTGCTGGCGTGGGACCATCGCTATTGCACCGGCGGCGTCCTCAAGCACGCCAGCTTCCGGCCGGTCCCCGGCACGATCAACTGCATCGACCGCAGCGGCGCGGTGTCCAATCTGCTCGGCATCATGTCGTCGGTCGCGATGAGCGCGACGGTGCTGTCCAAAATGCTGGCCTGCGACGAGGAACTGCGCGTCAACCAGATGGCGGTGAAGGCCAGCAGCGCATGGACCGGAATGTCCGGTATCGACCAGTGGGGCCATCCGTACGCAACCGTATCGCTCGATGAGATCGCCAGCGGTGGCGGCGCGTTCTCGTTCAAGGATGGCATCGACCAGGGCGGCACCTATACGATACCGCGCAGCGAGGCCGGCGATTGTGAAGTCTGGGAGCAGGCCAGCCCCATCCTGTACCTGTTCAGGAGATATTCGCTCGGCTTCGGCCACGGCAAGTATCGCGGCGGACGCGGCATCGTGCTCGGATGGGTGGGACGCGGCACCGAGAACCAGGTCATGTCAGCCGCCAGCATCCCGCTGAGTCTGCCCGGCGCCAACGGCTTGTGGGGCGGCCACTGTGGGCAGGCCGGATTTTTCATGTCGGCCCATAATTGCGGAATCGCGCAGGCGATGGCCGAAGGGCGGCTCCCCGCTTCGGTGGAAAAACTGCGCGAGAGTGTGAGACTGCACGCAGTTCCACCCAAAAGCGTCGGTGTGCCGCTGCTACGCGATGACGTGTGGGTGATGGATATCGGATCGGCCGGCGGATATGGAGATCCAATCAAGCGCGATCCGGCGGCGGTGCTGGAAGATGTCGGCGACGGACTGCGCCTGGAGCAGGCGTCGGGGATCTATGGGGTCGTCATCGTTGATGGCCAGGTGGATACAGCCGCAACCGCGCAGCGGCGTGAGCAGATCCGGCGTGAACGGCTGGCGCGTGCGCTACCGCCGCTGCAATCGATCCAGCCCCCGGCGCCCAACGGCGGCGAGAAACTGCTGTTCAACATGGGCGGCGAATTGAAGGTGGTTGAGACCGACGGGCGCGCCTATATCGTATGCGCCGATTGCGGGCATTATCTGTGCGAAGGCGGCGGCAATTACAAACTGGGATCCGCGCGCATCAACGGCAGTCTGTCCGAACTGGACGACTTTCTCTATGGCGACGCCAAAGCGGAGCTCGACGACGAGATGGTTTACCGCAGCTACATCTGTCCCGGATGCGGTGTGTTGTTCGAAAACGAACTGGCCAGAGGCGATGAGCCGCCATTTTGGGACGTACGCCTCAATCTGCGCTGATCGGGGGTGAACGGCGATGGAAAACGGCAAACAACGGATGCGCAAGAATTTCCCGGTCTTCGACTGCGACGCCCACATCAATGATCCGGTCGAGATCTGGGAAAACTACGTCGAGCCGAAGGATCGCGAGCTGGTCAAACGGGCGTACTGGTGCAGCGGCGCCACCGGCTTCATCAACGAACGCCAGATGGTGATGAGCGGCAACAGCGAGAGCAGCGGACCCAGGTTCATTAATCTCAATGCGCTCACCGTCAGCGGTCCCGGCGTCAACAAGCGCGTCAAGCGCCGCCTGATGCGCACGCGGCTCAACCACGAGCAGGTCGCCTACCTGGACCATCGCGGCGCCTACGACGCCCAGGTGCGTGTGCGCGATCTGGACCTTATGGGAATCGATCAGGTGCTGGTGATTCCGACCATGCTCATCAACAATCTGTATTTCGTCGAGAACCCGCAGGGCGCGGCGGCGTTCGCGCGCGCCTACAACAATTGGGTTTACGACTGGTGCAAGGCGCAGCCGCAGCGGCTCTTCCCGGCGGCGATCTTCGCGCTGCAGAACACCAGATTGGCGGTCGAGGAGATCTATCGCGTTGCAAAACTGGGATTTCGCGTCGTCCTGCTGCGGCCAATCGACGCCGGCGGACTGTATCCGAACCGCCTCGATCCCGATCAGGAGCGCGCGACCAGCCATGGCAGATTTGGTATCAACTACACTGACGCGCTGTTCCGGGCGATCGAGGAAACCGGGATGGTGCTCGGGATGCACACTTTCACGCCGCCGCTCGGCGTCGGCATGGAAGTTAACGAAAAGCCGATCTCGCCGGGTGATATCCTGACGCGAACGGGTGTGGGCACCGGACGCGTGATCGTGGGATCGACCTTCAGCTTCATCTTCGAGGCGATGACCTGGCTGGCGCAGGTGCTGTTGTCGGGGTTTCTCGATCGATATCCGCGCCTCAAAATGGCGATTTTCGAATCCAACGCGGCATGGCTGCCGGAACTGCTCGAGCATTGCGATTTGCTGGTCAAGCTGTACGCCAATGAGCGCAGGACGCCGCTAAAGCGGCTGCCCAGCGAAGCTTTCAACCAGCAATGCATGATCTCCTTCGAGTCCGATGAGGATCTGGTATTCCGAACGTACAGAAAATTCGAAAACATCGGCGTGTGGGCGTCCGACATGTACCATCCCGACGCCGAAGACGTGTGGGAGGCAATCCGGCACATGGAGCGCGCCGGTGTTCCGGAAAGCGCGCAGGCCAGGATGCTGGGAGGCAACGCGCGCCGCTTCTATGGGATCGAGCCGCGCACTTTCGTGAACGAACAGGCGCCGCCAATCCAGCGGCCGGAGTGGTTCCCGAAAGAGGATGCGGAATTTAACAGTTGGTGGCAGAGAGAAGTCAATCAGGAGAACAGGTACTGAGCTGGCCGAGTTGCTCGAAATCGGTTTTGCGCCAGTCAGTAGCGGAGTTGGTATATGCACAAAAAACTCCAGGTAATTGACGCCGACAGCCATGTATTCGAACCGGATATAATTTGGGAGAAGTATCTCGACCCCGCCTATCGCGTCGCGGCACGCTCCGCGTTCTACTATCACGAAGATGAGTACTCCGCCGGCGTTATCCTGAACGGACGCCAGGCGCCGTTGATGCACAGCGGGCGGATCAACCGGTCCGCCATCTGGCGCCCCGGAATGACGCCGGAAGAAATCGGCGCGCTCGATCCCAATCGGCCTTATCCGATCAATCCCGGCGCGAATTCCGCGTCCGCGCGGATTGCCGACATGGACCGCATGGGAGTGGACAAGGCCCTGATTTTCCCCACTTTGTTCGGCGAATACTTCCCCACCGTCGAAAATCCCGACCTCGCGCTGGCGCTTGCTCGTGCCTACAACGACTGGATCCGCGACTTGTGCAGCGAGGCTCCGCGGCGCCTGTTCCCCGCCGCGATCCTCCCGCTTCAGGACGCCGGCTTCGCCGTTCAGGAACTGCATCGGGTGGCTGGACTTGGCTTCAAAGCCGTATCGATCCGCCCGGTATTCTTCGAAGGCCGCTTTCTCAACCATCCCTATTACGACGTGCTTTGGGCTGAGATCGAAAAATCCGGTCTGACCGCATCCATCCATGCGTCACCGGGAGTGGCCAATCCCGAATGGACTTCCACCGGCTCTTACGTCGAGCGGGTTGCCGCCAATCTGAGGATCGGCCATCGCGTGGCCGAATCCATTTCCTACACCATGGATAATGCGATCGCGGGCACGGCTTTCACCTACTGCGGCCATCCGGAGCGCTTTCCCAACCTAAAACTTGCCTACACCCATGGCGGAATCGGATGGGTCAGCCTGATGCTGGAGAAAACCTCGAACTGGGCAATCTTTTACATGTACGAGAACATCAACCTGGACACCGAGCGGACGTTTTACGACCGCAATTACCTGGTGACGCTGAACCCGTGGGAAAGCGCGGCACTGACCGCACATGAAATATACAAGCCGATCGGTGCGTGGGGCTCGCGCTATCCGCATCACGACGCGTCCGACAGCGCTGCGGCGATCGCGCGGTTTGAGGAGGCCGGCGTTCCTGAAGACGTGATAGCAAACTATATGGGCGGCAACGCCGCAAGAGTATACGGCGTCTGAAAGAGAAAGGTATCGCGAATGAGGCTTAAGGATAAAGTTGCCGTTATTACGGGCGCCGCTCAAGGTATCGGACGGGAGTACGCCTTGCGCTTTGCTGAAGAAGGCGCGGCGGTGGCGCTGCTCGACAAGCGGATCGAGCAGGCGCGCGACGTCGCAAAGGAGATTGCAGCGAAGGGCGGCCAGGCCGTTGCGATCGAAGCCGACGTTACCGATGAGGTCCGGATGGAGCAGATTGCGGGCGAGGTGAACAGCCGCTTCGGCCGGATCGACGCGCTGATCAACAACGCGGCGCTCTACTATGACATCGACCTCGCCGACGCTTCCATCTCTTACGGGCGCAAGGTGATGGATGTAAACGTCTTCGGCGTACTGACCGCGACCTGGGCGGTGGTGCCCTACATGATCAGACGCCGCGGCGGCTCGATCATCAATATCGCCTCGAACGCGGCATGGCCCGGAATAGCGGCGCGCGGCGCGAAGTTTACCACGATCAGCGAAAGCAATGTCCGTCGCGCTTACTATTACGGATTGTCAAAGGCCGCGGTTGTCCATCTGACGCAGGCGATGGCGATCGATTACGGGCCATACAAAATTCGCGTCAATGCACTGGTTCCCGGCGTGGTGCTGTCCGAAGCGACGCTGAAATCGCTGCCCGAGCAGTTCATCGGTGTGCTGCGCGAGCAGGCGCTGCTGGGCTGCACGATGGAACCGCGGGACATGACCGGCGCCGCGGTTTTCCTGGCCTCCGACGACAGCGCGCTGATGACGTCGCAGACGCTGGTGGTGGACGCGGGCCGCAAGCTCTGGTGAACGGGAAACGCATATTCACCAGTGTCCTGGCGGGCCGCTGCCTTCAGCCGCCCCGTCTGAAGACCAGCAGACTGAGCATGACGAACACCACGATCATGCCGCCCAGCACTAACAGATCGTTGGTCGTGATCGGCAGGTTATCCAACATATTACATTGCCCCCAGGCAGCCTGATTATCCCAATGCGGTCCACAATCAAATGGCGGCGGACCATCCCCTTGTCCGGCGCCGCCTTGTCGTGCGGTTTTCAGCGCATGATGCGGTCCAGGCTGCCCGGGGTGGTGATTTCACTTACATCCCGGTATTGCGCGGGAACCGGTCCCGCGATCGTCCCGGCGCCGTCGGCGTCCACCGTGGTCGGCGATTCGACCGTCGCGGTTATGTGCGAGTTCTCAAAATCGACGCCGCTGACCATGCCGATACTCGCGATTTCGATCATGGTGCGCTGACCTCTGAAATTGATCGGCGTAAGAGCTTCCCACACTGCTTTCCAGAACCTGCCGCTGCGGTCGTAGGATTCAAGCGGAACGGACGGCTGCCACTCCGCATCTTCGTAGAAGAAGCGATTTGAGTAGCAGTAGGCGCCGTGAGATTTGAGCCATTCCAGGTTCAGGACCCAATAATCGCGCACCTCCCAGTGTCCGGTGCCGGCTTTGGGCCATCCGGGGAAACTGGCGGGGGCTGCATATAGGAATCCAGTTTAAAGGCTTTGTCATAATCCATTACTGGAGTGAGTAATTTCTTCTTGCCCAGCAGGGTTATCCTGAAATTCGTGGGCATCCATCCGTTGTCGTCTTCGACGAAGTCGGTGCCCAGAACCGGCGCGCATCGGGCCGCGCCAGCAGTCCCCACTGCCGCCTACGAGTACATCCCGCAAAAAGCAGGTACCATTTGCCGGCGACGAAAGTCAAGCAGAGGCAAATGCATGATAGCGGAAGAAGTAAGACCGCCGCTCGTCGACTTTTCCAAGGTGTCACAAGCGCACCGGTCACCTCAGCCAACTTTCGCGACGGCCTTGCGCATATAATGGTGATCGAGGCGATTGAAACGTCGGCGCAGCGGCGCGAACGGGTGAAGATCGATTCGTTGCCGTGTTAATCTCAATGGCGCCCCGGGTCTGCGCTATAATTATCCCGGCGGAGGACGTCATCATGTTCATGATGTTTGCGCGCTTCGATTTCAAAAGCGCCGATCTCGACGCCGAGGACGCCAATTATTTTGACAATCACGTCAGACTGGCGCGCCAGCTTCCGGGCGTGCGGATGTATCTGACGGGCAAGCTGGTCCAGGCAGCGGCCAGCAAGCCCGACCGATACCGCGCCGTGGTCTTCGGCTATGACAACGCGCAGCAGGGGCTGACCTCATTGGATTGCCCAATCGGCGCGGAGCTGATGGCGGACAGCGCCGAACACATCGTTGATACGGTCGTCGACGCGGCTGAGGTGGAAGTAATCCGGCCCTTCGATGACCGCCGGTCGGGCGATTCCTGCCTGGTTGTTGCACTGCTGTACAACATGGGTGCTCCAGCGGATGAGGGGCGGCGCCGCTCATATCAAAATTCAATCAGGAATCTGCCAGGACTGTGCGGCTACATGGCCGGACATACCTGTGAAGCGCGCGGGCTGCGTCCCGATCGCGACCGGATGGAACTGAGGATTTTCCACCCCGGCGCGTTAAGCGGAAAATCATGGCCCGACCTGATCGCACTGGACTCCACGATAATGCGCGCCCCTCGCATCTATTGTTTGGAGGGCGAGGTTCAGGTCTGACAAAGACGGATTCTCGGGCAAGGGCGGGGGCGTTCCGACACGATTTGCCGTAAGCACATCCGCGCGTTTGCTATATAGTGGGAACACTGGCACGCCGATCAAGCGCACCTCGGGAGCATAATCGACATGACCGAGTTTGAAATCAACACCAGCCGACAGGCTCAACTGCTCGACATCACAGTGCAAGTTAATGACGCGGTGCGGCGAAGCGGGGTCGAGCGCGGACTTTGCAACATCTACGTTCCGCATACCACGGCCGCCGTAATCGTTGCGGAGAACTGGGATCCCGACGTGACTCACGATCTTCTCGCCCATCTGCAAAAGCTGGTGCCACGCGAAGCCGGCTATCGGCACGCGGAGGGCAATGCGCAGGCTCACATTCTTTCGGCGATGCTGGGGAGTTCGCTCAACGTGCCGGTCGAGGACGGTAAACTGAGGCTGGGCCGATGGCAGGGGGTGATGTTCGCGGAGTTCGATGGCCCGCGCCGCCGCTCAGTCGTGGTCAGCGTGCAGGCCGGCTAATGGAAGAGCCACGTCACCCCGACAGGATTTATGAACCGCCGCCGGGGCAGGAACTAAGGACGTCGGGGCCGCTACACGCCATCTTGCGCTGGATTATTTCAACCGTGCTCGGATGATAGTTCGGATCCTTGGCGCGCGCCATCTCGATCTGGTAGGCGCCCGGATAGATCGGCTTGCCGTTAGGCCATTGAGCATAGGGTGTGAACAGGGCACATCCGGAGCACGACAAAGCCAGCATCAACACCATCACTTTTTTCACATCAAATCCTCAGTCTTGCCGCGTTGAAGCACATAATGCCCGCTGGCCCCACGGCAGCCAACCCCGCTGTCGCTGATTTTCATCACCATCGGATACGACCGAAATGCCGTCCATGCCCGCAAGGAGGCCGCACCTTATTCGTCCTGCAAGTTCTGGTCGGCGGCGCGACGATGTTTGGACGGCGTAGCGGTGGGAACTGGGGCCAGTGGGGACGGCGTCGGACGCGGCTTGGAGGCGTAGGCTTTCAGGATTTCGCCCGGATTTTTGGACGGATCGACGTCGGGATAGACCTTGAGGATTTTGCCCTGCTCGTCGATCACGAACGTGATGCGCCGGTTAAGGCCGAGAATCGGGATGCCATTGGCGGCGCCGTAAGCGGCAGCGATTTTCCTGTCGGGATCGAGCAGCAATGGAAAGGGCAGATTGTATTTCTGGATAAATTTCGCGTGCGAATCAGCGCTGTCAACGCTACATCCCAGAATATAGACGCCGGCGGCCTTGAATTGCCTGAAGCCGTCGCGGAACGCGCAGGCCTCCCTGGTGCATCCGGGGGTGTTATCCTTCGGATAGAAGTACAACACCAGTTTGTAGCCCTTGTAATCGGAAAGTTTGATCGGCCTGATCTGCCCCTCGTAAACCATCTGGCCCTGAAAGTCGGGCGCGGGCTGGCCTTCCTGCGGCATCGCGGCATCGCTGCGGCGTGGACGCAACGCAATAAATGCTAGCACCAACACCGCAGAGGCTATCAATACAACCAGGCGCATGACCGCGATCTCAATGCGCGGAGGCAGTGAAGCTGGGACGCTTCTTTACTTCGGCAAGCCATCTGCCAAGTTTGGGAAACTCGCGGTCGAGGATGATTCCGCATGGCGCCATCACCGAGAGCACCGGGATATAACTGGCGTCGGCGAGGCTGAAGTCGCCGGCCAGAAACGGCCCGTCGCTCATCATCTCCACGACGCGGGCCAGGATTTCGCGGGTTGCCTTCTGACGTTCCGCTACGAAATCGGCGCGCTGCTCCTCGGGCTTTTTCAGCAGCTTCTCGATGATCAGCAGACCGGTCGTCGGACTCAGCTCGGTGTCGAACAGATGAACGAGCGCGCGCACGTGCGCACGTTGAGCGGGCGCCTTCGGCATCAGCGGCGGGTTGGGGAAGACTTCCTCCAGGTATTCGTTGATAACTGAAGACTCCGACAGCACCACGTCGCCGGACACAGTGCTATGCACCAGGACGGGTACTTTGCCGCGCGGATTGAGTTTGAGGAATTCGGGCGTGCGATTCTCGCCTTTGGTAACGTCAATGTTAACGCGATCGAAGGGCAGATGCTTCTCCTCCAGCACCAGCCGCACAATACGCGAGTTGCCCGACGCCGCGAACTGATACAGCTTGAGCTGCGGCCGCTCCGATTCGGTTGCGCTTGCCACGATCAACTCCGTTGCCGCTCGCTGTTCATCCGTTTAGACATGATACAGCCAATGCTGATAGCGCGGTTCGCGCCCATGCAATGCCGCGGTGAAAATTTCCTGCACCTTGCGCGTGACTGGACCGGGTGATTCGTGACCGATGCGGCGATCGTCCACTTCGCGCACCGGGGTCACTTCGGCCGCCGTGCCGGTCATGAAAACTTCATCGGCGATATAGACCAGGTCGCGGGGAAAGCGCTGCTCGACGACGCTGACGCCCTGGTCGCGCAAAATCGTGATAACGCAATCGCGCGTGATGCCCATCAGCGAGCTGGTGGACGGCGGCGTGGTCACAACGCCGTCGCGGATTACGAACAGGTTCTCGCCGCTGCCCTCCGCGACAAAGCCGTCGACATCCAAAATCATCGCCTCATCGTAGCCGCTGCGTTGCGCTTCATGAACGGCCAGCACCGAGTTGATGTAATGGCCGGTCGCTTTGGCATGCGGCATCAGCGAGTTGTGATGGAACCGCACGAAGGAAGAGGTTTTCAGCCGCACGCCGCGCTTGATTCCTTCCTCGCCCAGGTAGGCGCCCCATTGCCATGCAGCGATCGACACCCGCACCTTGTTGTGATGCGCCGCCACCCCCATCTCGCCCTCGCCCAAAAACACGATGGGGCGGATGTAGCATTCTTTGAAGCCGTTGACCCTGACCGTATCGGCGCAGGCTTTGAGGATCTCCTCGAAGGGAAAAGGAATGGCGATCTCCAGGATGTGCGCCGACTCGAACAGCCTGCGGATATGCTCGCGCGCGCGGAAAATCGCCGAATGGCCGTCCTCGGTCTGGTAACATCGCATCCCTTCGAACACGCCGTAGCCGTAATGCAGGCTATGGGTCAGAACATGGACCTGCGCCTGCTCGAAGGGGACCATTTGGCCGTCAAGCCATATTTTGTCCGAGCGGACCTTACTCGCAGCTTTTTCTGCCACCTGAAACTCCTAACCATCCGGTCCAGCCGCATGACAGTGGTTCGTTGCGGTTGCCTGCTAACCTCGCGCCAAGCCTTCCCCGGTGCCCAAAGGGGAGGGAGGACAGGGGGTCAGGTTCTCCGAATGACAGAAATCTAAGCTAGTCGTTGCCAATTCTTTGAACAAGGCGACCCGCGTGTCCGCGCCAGGTCAATTCTTCAACTCGCAATGGGTTGATGGTGAATCGACGCTCGACGGTGTGACGTTGCTGTCGGCGGCGGACTGCGGGCGTATCGAAGCCCCTCTTCGTCGGTGGCGCCTGCGCGATGGACGGCGGCGCCGGGGTCTTGAGGTTTGGACGCCGTTGCCGTTTCCCGCCGTCGCATACTGACCGCCCAGCAGGTCATGCAGCGCCTTGGCTTCGGCAAAGTAGGGCCGCCGATGCATTCCGCGCAGACGCGCATTGGGGTTCATCAAGCGGATCAGCGCGTTGAGCAAGAGGCGCATCCGCTCGGTTTCGCCACGCGGGAATCCGCGGGCGCGCATCTCTTCAAGCAGTTCGATGCGCCGGGACGGCAGGGCCGGATTTTGCGTATGAAGATGGAAGTCGGTGAAAAGACAGGCTAAAGTGAAGGCGCGCGAGGGCTCAAGGCCGCTGGCCATGGCCCGCTCCAAAATCGCCAGGTTGCGCACCGTCGCGCTTTGTTCGAGCGCCGGTCCGTCGGCCCGGATGTGCTCGGACAAAAACGGTAGCATCACCTCCAGCAAACCAAGCTGTTCCAACAGCACCAGCGCTCGCGCCGGCGGAGCCGCGCAGAATGTACGGAAGATCTCTTCGATCAGGCGCGGTGTTGAGGATTTGAGCAAATCTTCGCGGCAGGAGCGAATCGCCGCTTGGGTGGCCGGCTCGATTTGGAAATCGAGCTTGGCGGCAAAGCGGACGGCACGAATCATCCGCACCGGGTCCTCGCGCATCCTGACCTCGGGATCGCTGACGGTCCGGATTACGCGGGCTTCGAGGTCTTCCAAGCCGCCGACGTAATCGATTACTCGAAAGTCGCGCGGGTCGTAAAACAGCGAATTGACCGTAAAATCGCGCCGCAGCGCATCCTCTTCCGGAGTGCCAAAGGTGTTATCCTGCCGGATCAGGGGGTCGTCGTTGTCCTGAACTTCCGGCTCCCCGCGCCGGCGGAAGGTCGCCACCTCGATATTCTGCGTGCCGAAAAACACGTGTGCGAGCCGGAAGCGTTTGCCAACCAGGCGGGAATTACGAAACAGGTCGCGGACCTGATGCGGATGGGCGGAGGTGCCGACGTCGAAGTCTTTGGGCTTGCGCCTAAGCATCAAATCCCGCACGCCGCCGCCGACCAGGTAGGCGATGTGACCTGCGTTGATTAACCGGTAAAGTACTTTGAGTACGTTGGGATCGATGTTGCGGCGCGAGATCGGATGTTGGGTGCGCTCGAGAATCCGTGCTTCCACTTTGTTCGTAGGACCGTTTGGGATAGCCGTTAATCGGCCTTTCCTGATTGCCTTCTCCCCTGCTCGCAGTGCCTGATCACAACCTACTCACGAAGCGTCCTCAACGCTATCCCGCGCGACCGAGGATTGGAAGGCCAGCCCATGTCCGGATGAGCGCCGGACGCGGCGATTGTGGCTGTTACGTCGCTGTGCCGGCAATGGCCCCTCGGTGCTTCATCCTGAACCCTGCTCGCCGGGCGCCATTTGACCGCGCCATGGATATAAGCTCCAATGTGTGGGCATCCGCTATGCCCAAGGGGTAAGAGATGAAAATCGGCTTGATGTTCACCAACACCGGAGCTTTCAGCGAGCCCGAGATGATTGCTCATCTGGCCACCACCGCTGATCAATGCGGAATCGAGTCGATGTGGACGATCGAGCACGTCGTCATCCCGCAAGGCTTTCAGACCCCTTATCCGTATTCGCGCGACGGCAAGTTTCCGGGCGGCGAGACCGCATCCATTCTCGACCCGTTGATTCCACTATCGTTTTGCGCAGCTCTGACCTCGAAACTCAGGTTTGGCACCGCGGTAATGATTCTCCCGCAGCGCCATCCGATTTACGTTGCCAAGGAACTCGCCACAATCGACGTGATGTCAGGGGGACGGGTAATGCTTGGAGTCGGCAGCGGTTGGCTCAAGGAGGAGTTCGCGGCGCTCCAATTGGATTTCCACGCTCGTGGCGCCCGGACCGACGAGGCGATTGGTGCCATCCGTGCCTTATGGCGCGACGACCCCTCCACCTTCGAGGGCCAGCATTTCAAGTTCCGCGAAATGAGGAGCTTCCCCAAGCCCATCCAAAAGGGTGGAATTCCCATCCATATTGGGGGGCATTCACCCGCTGCCGTAAGGCGCGCCGCACGCTTGGGTGATGGTTTTTTCCCAGCGCCCGGCAACCTGAACGTACTCAAGGACCTGTTCGCCAGAGTCAAGGAGGAATGCCGAAAAATCGGCCGCAACCCGGCTGAGATAGAACTGTCGGCTGCCGGCCGCCTCACCCCGGACCTGATCAAAACCTTCCAGGATATGGGGGTGACGCGCGCGATGACCATCGTCCCGGGAGCGGACCGCGATAGCGTCTCGCGCGGATTAGAAAAAATCGGTCAGGAGCTGGTCCCCCTCTGAAGACCGCCCGCGCGTGGGACCCAAGCTTGTTTTTGTTTGAAAACAGGGAAAAATCCGGCAATGGCGTACTGCTTTGCCATTACCGGAGCGATGGATTTAGCTGGTTATCCGATACTACCGCACACTCCCATTGGCGAAGCGTTCAAGATTAAGTTCGACCCGCTTTAGATTGAACTAATGACCGAGAGCTCTCTGGGCGGTTCCTGGTGTTCGGTGAACGGCCCGATTGCCGCCTCGTTTTCTACCGGCACAGTCCACGAATCGAGAAATCGTTCGAATGTCTGATCGATGGCTTTGGAGAACTGGTACTTCAGCAACTCGACTCCGGTTGAACGCATGAGTTAACTCCTTCCAACATCAATTTCAATCTAACCACCAAGCAACCCCGGTGCCATCATCGTTTCCTTGTCCCGGTCCGCCGTCCAAATTGAATTAAAACAGTGTTAATCTTTCGCCCGTTCGCCTATCTGCTTGATCCGTATGTGCCCAAACCTTAGGTTTGGAGCACAACCCCCGTCGATTGACCGCGCACCCATTGGATTCCAATCGCATATCTGACGATTTTTCGGAAACAGCGCTTGACGCAAGAGCGCGCACGCTGCTGAGGCAGGCTGCGCGCGAGTCTGAACGTCAGGGCCGCGCCATTCTTGCCAGCCTTACCATCCCGATCCGGCTCGAGGATCAGGTCGCAATCTTTGCCGTAAGTGGCGGCTTGTGCAGCGACCGTGTTATGTGGTTACAGCCGGATGCCGGTTTTTCGCGGCTGGGGCTGGGCGCGGCGCGCGTGATCGAAACCTATGGACCGCATCGCTTTTCCGAAGCCGCCGCGCTGTGGAATGAGCTTTGTTCGGCGGCCTTGGTCGATTCTCCAGACAATCATTGCGGGCCGATCCTGATGGGCGGTTTTTCTTTCGATACCGCGCGCCATGAGAGTACAGCATGGCGCGGTTACCCGGACGGGCGGATGGTTCTGCCACGGATTTGCGTCGGCGCCAGGGATGGCCGTGCATGGCTTACGGTTAACGCCGTACTTAATCAGGATACGTCGGCCGAGCGGGAGAGCGCCGAGATTTTTCGCCTGCTGCCGCTGTTGAAAACGGAACTGGCCGCCTTCGGGGCGGCGGATTGTACCGGGGCAAATCCGGTGCTGACGGAACTTCGTTCGGCCAGCGGATGGCGCAACGAAGTCGCGGCAGCGGCGCGCGCGGTGCGGCGCGGGAAACTCGGCAAGGTCGTTTTGGCCCGCGCCCTGAGGCTGGACTGCGCCCGGCCATTCGACCCAGCGCTTGCCCTTCGCCGCCTTGCTTCCGGCTATCCGACCTGCGTGAGCTTCGCGATCGCGCATGGCGATCGCTGCTTTTTAGGCGCTACTCCCGAGCGTCTGCTCAGAATTCGCGACGGCGAAGTCAGCACCATCTGCCTGGCTGGGTCTTATCCGCGCGGTGCTACCGATGAGGCCGACCGCAAAATGACCGAGGCCCTGCTTGCGGATCCCAAGGAGCGCCGGGAACATTTTTTGGTGCTCGGCGCTCTGCTCGAAACCCTCAGGGCGTCATGTACGGCGCTGAAGGTTCCCGATGCTCCTTCGGTTTTGAAGCTTTCCAACGTGCAGCATCTGTGCACGCCGCTTTCGGCCCGCCTCATACCCGGGCGCAACATTCTGGAAATCGTCGAACAACTGCATCCGACGCCTTCGGTCGGCGGCCAGCCCCGGGAACTTGCGCTCAAATTCATCCGCGAACACGAAGGCTTGGATCGCGGATGGTATGCGGGCACTATCGGATGGGTCGACCATCGCGGGGAAGGTGAATTTGCGGTCGCGATTCGGGCGGCGCTGCTTTGCGGTACGCAAGCCACGCTGTTCGCGGGATGCGGCGTTGTCGCCGATTCCGATCCGGAGCGCGAGTACGCCGAGTCGTGCATGAAACTGACCCCGATGCTGACCGCGCTCGGAGCGGCGTAGTTCGATGATTTCGGCGTTTCGGATTGCGCGCAAACGCAACTGTCTGCTCCTGATTTTCAGGTCCGGAGAATTGTTCGCATTGAGCTATCCTCGAGGCGAAGGGTGAAAGCGGATATCGGCGGCGCGAATGCGCGTTGGGCGGCGGCTTTCGTTGACGAACTGGCCCGTGCCGGACTGCGCGATGCGTGCGCATGTCCGGGCTCCCGCTCCACCCCGCTGGCGATTGCGCTGGCAGCACATCCGGCAATCAAGCTCTGGATGCATCTGGATGAGCGCTCGGCATCTTTCTTCGCGCTGGGAATGGCTAAATATGCGCAGCGTCCGGTGGCGCTACTGTGTACGTCGGGCAGCGCGGCCGCAAATTTTTTTCCGGCGGTGATCGAAGCGCATTACGCGCGGGTGCCGCTGCTGATCATGACTGCCGACCGCCCGCACGAACTGCGCGACAGCGGCGCCCCCCAAACTATCGATCAGATTAAACTGTACGGCGCCCACGCCAAATGGTTCGTCGAAATGGCATTGCCCGAGGCCAGCGCGCCGGCGCTGCGATATGCGCGCACCATTGCCTGCCGCGCCCTGGCGGAGTCCGCCTCGGCGCCGGCCGGACCGGTGCATCTGAATTTTCCGTTTCGCGAGCCTTTCATGGCGCCGGAGGGCGACCAGAATGGGCTACCCCCGGAGCCGGCGGGCCGGTCTCCGCACATCATCATAGACAATTCGGCGGCGGCGCCGTCGGATCACGCCGTGGCCGCATTAGCCGATGAAATTCGCGGCTGCTCCCGCGGACTGATCGTGTGCGGTCCAAACGACGGAGTGGACTATGCGCATGAAGTGGCGGAGTTAGCTTGGCGCCTCAACTTTCCGATCCTGGCCGATCCGTTGTCACAAGTGCGCTGCGGACCGCATGACCGCCGGATGGTCATTGATTCCTACGACGCCTTCCTGCGCGTCGGGGGCGTGGTCCAGCGCTACGTGCCGGAACTGGTCCTGCGCCTGGGCCCTCTTCCCACGTCCAAGCCGCTGATTCGTTATCTCGAAAGCCAGAATGATGGATGCCGTCAGATTTTGATCGACACCGCCGGCTGGAACGACACCGGTTTGATCGTCTCGCGCGTGGTCCATAGCGATCCCCGATCGTTGTGCCGCGCTCTCGTAACTGCGCTGGCAGAACACAAGGCGCCCGCAAGCGCGCAACGATGGAGCCAGGAATGGCTCAGGCTCGCTGGCCTGACGCGCGCCGCAATCACGCGTCAGCTCCAAGCTTTACCGGTCCCCTTCGAAGGGAGGGTGTTCGCGGAATTAGCCGCGCTGCTGCCCTCCGGCGCGGTTTTGTATGCGGGCAACAGCATGCCGGTGCGCGACCTCGACACGTTTTTCCCCGGCCGCCATGATGCGCTCCGCTTCATGTCGAACCGCGGCGCCAACGGTATCGACGGGGTGGTCTCAAGCGCGCTGGGCGCTGCGGCGGCAGCCGCCGGACCAACCCTGCTGGCAATCGGTGATGTGTCCTTTTACCACGATTCAAATGGCCTGCTGGCGGCCAAACTTCATCAGTTGAAAGCCACGATTGTCTTGCTCAACAACAACGGCGGGGGAATTTTCTCCTTTTTGCCGCAGGCCGAGCATCCCCATTATTTCGAAGAGCTCTTCGGCACCCCGCACGGCCTGGACTTCAGCCGTATCGCGGCTGCATACGACGCGGCCTTTACCCGCGCCGCGTCATGGGAGGAATTCCGCGATGCCGTGGCCCGCGGGCTGGAAGCATCCGGCGTGAACATCGTCGAGCTGCAAACCGAAAGGGCCGCCAACGTACGGCTCCATCACAAGGTCTGGGCCGCGGTCGAATCAGCGGTCCGCACCGCCATTTGAATGCGCCGCGCAACGTTATGGCCCTGATTGATTTAGGCGATGTCAAATACAATGTGACCGTGGCCGGATCCGGCCCGCCTCTGATGCTGCTGCACGGCTTTACCGGGTGCGCCGATTCATGGAGCGAACTTCAGCCGGCGCTGGCGCCCCAATTCGAGCTGATTATGCCTGACCTGCTGGGCCACGGATGGAGCGACGCTCCGCCTGATCCGTCGCGTTATCGGATGGAAGCCTGCATCGACGATCTGGCCGCGATTTTGACCGTGATGGGCGTGCCTAAAACTCATCTGCTGGGCTACTCGATGGGTGGGCGAATCGCGCTGGCGGCGGCGTGCCGGCATCCTGAGCGCTTTGCGTCAGTTATACTTGAAAGCGCTTCGCCGGGATTGGCCACCGAAGCGGAGCGCGAGGCGCGAATCGCCAGCGACAACGAGTTGGCGGATTTTATCGAGTGCGAGGGCGTACAGCGGTTTGTCGCGCGGTGGGAGCGGATGCCGCTATTCGCAAGCCAGTCGCGGTTGCCGCCCGCGGCACGCTCGCGCCTGCGCAAAGAGCGCCTGGCAAATCATGCGAAAGGTTTGGCTAACAGCTTGCGCGGGATTGGCGCTGGCGTGCAACCATCGATGTGGGAGCGGATGGCCGCGCTAAGCATCCCAAGCCTGATCATTGCCGGGGAACTGGACTCCAAGTTCGTCGATATCGCGACGCGGATGGCCTCGATAATAGCCGGTTCCCGTTTGGAATTGGTGGCCGACTCTGGTCATGCAGTTCACCTCGAGCAACCCGAACAATTTCTGCGGCTGGTGTTCGACTTTACGGGAGCCGTATGGCCCTAAGAAGCTGGAGTAAGCAAATGGCGGTTAAATGGATCAAGATTCGTGATTATGAGGAAATCCTGTACGAACGCGCGGAGGGCGAAGGTATCGCCAAAATAACTATCAACCGTCCGCGCCGTCGCAACGCCTTCACGCCGCTGACGGTCTCCGAGATGCAGAGCGCGTTTGCGCTGGCCCGCGAAGACCAGAGTATCGGGGTCGTGCTGCTGACCGGCGCCGGAACTCAGGCTTTCTGCTCCGGCGGCGATCAAAGCGTGCGCGGGGACGGCGGCTATATCGATGAGCAAGGCGTCGCGCGCCTCAATGTCCTGGAATTGCAGCGTCAGATCCGCCTGCTGCCCAAAGTGGTAATCGCGGTCGTAGCCGGTTATGCGATCGGTGGCGGCCACGTGCTCCATCTGCTGTGCGACCTGACAATCGCTGCCGACAACGCGATCTTCGGCCAGACCGGCCCCAAGGTCGGCAGTTTTGACGGCGGGTATGGCGCGACCTACATGGCGCGGGTGGTCGGCCACAAAAAGGCGCGTGAGATCTGGTACCTGTGCCGTCAGTATAACGCGCAACAGGCGCTCGATATGGGACTGGTTAACACGGTCGTGCCGCTGGATCGGCTCGAAGACGAAGCCGTACAGTGGGCGCGCGAAATCCTGGAAAAAAGCCCCACTGCAATCCGCTTTCTCAAGGCGTCGTTCAATGCCGACACCGACGGGCTCGCCGGAATCCAACAACTGGCCGGCGACGCCACGCTGCTATACTACCTGACCGACGAGGCCAAAGAGGGCCGCGACGCCTTCCTGCACAAGCGCCGCCCCAACTTTTCGAAGTTCAAACGCTTCCCGTAAACGGGCGGTTCGTCGACGAGGGGAGAGGTTGCCCTACGACGGCTGTACGATAAAACGCGTACGCGTCCGACTTGAACCGCGGATACGAAATGCGGGTTTTCCAAGGTTCTGACGACGATGCCTGTTGATGCTGAAATTCACACGGCTGGGACACCTGGGGTGCGGGCGTGGATGCTGGCGATTCGCGTGCCGACGCTTAGCGCCGCGGTCGTGCCGGTGCTGGTCGGGACCGCGATTGCGATGCGGAATTATCGCGTCAGTCCAGCCGTCTTTGTGGTAACCTTGTGCGCCGCGCTGCTCATTCAGATCGGCACCAATCTCACCAATGACCTGTTCGACTTCCAAAAGGGCGCCGATACCGGCGAGCGGCTGGGGCCGGTGCGCGTGGTGCAGTCGGGACTGATCTCGCCAAGGCAGGTGGCCTGGGCTAGCGCAATCACTTTCGCTGCCGCCATCGGGTTGGGTTTTTACCTGGTGATGGTTGGCGGATGGCCAATCGTCGCGATCGGGCTGGCCGCAGTCGCTTCAGGTATCGCATACACCGGCGGTCCGTGGCCGCTGGGGTATCATGGCCTGGGCGATTTGTTCGTCTTCATCTTTTTCGGCGTGGTCGCGGTGGTTGGAACCTTCTATCTGCAGGCGGGTATGGTTAATAACGCCGCGATAATGGCGTCGATGCCGGTCGCGATGCTGGTCACGGCGATCCTGGTGGTCAACAACCTGCGCGACGTAAACACCGATCGCCGGGCCGGCAAACGCACGCTGGCGGTTCGTTTCGGCTCGGCTGCAACCCGCTGGCAGTATTCTGTCCTGGTGCTCGGCGCATATCTGATCGCGCCGGCGCTATGGCTTGCCGGCGCCACTTCGCTTTGGGCGATGCTGCCGTGGCTGACGCTTCCGCTGGGATTGCGGCTGGTCCGCTATGTATGGCAGAACGACGGCGCGCCGCTGAACCTGGCGCTGCGCCAAACCGCCGCGCTCCATCTGTTCTTTGGCGTCCTGCTCGCCGCGAGTTTTGTGTTGTGAAAATCCGCCGTCTGAGCTGGCGCAGATATCGAATCCCGTTTCGCCGGACGTTCGTAACCAGCAGGGGAGTACAAACCTTCCGCGATGGCCTAATCCTGCGCCTGGACGGCGAAGACGGAGTATACGGATTGGGCGAGATTGCGCCGATGCATGTCGGGAGCATCCAGGTTATAGAGAGGCATTTAACGTTGTTGGACGCGCGCATCGTGGGCGGCGAGGTTGACGAGATACCACGACTGGCTGATGGACTGTGCGGCCAACCTGAAGTTGTCGCTGCGATTCGCTGCGGTCTGGATGTTGCCGCTTGCGATCTGCAAGGCAAACTAGCCGGGTTGCCCATTGCCGCCATGCTCGGCGCGCTTGACCTGCAACCGGTTCCGGTCAATGCGACTATTTCCGCGAATCAGCCCGCAGCGGCGTCAATATTGGCGCGCCGCGCAGTTGAGCAGGGCTTTCGCTGCGTCAAACTCAAGGCTGGCATGATGGGTGGCATTGTAGCCGAATGTGATTTGGTTGGCGCCGTGCGCGATGCTATCGGTCCGGACGTCGGGCTGCGCATCGACGCGAATCAGGCGTGGGATTCGGATCAAGCGGTCGCCGCCATCAAAGCTCTGGAGCGCTTCGGCTTGGAACTGGTCGAACAGCCGGTTCCCGCCAACGAGCTTGAGGGCCTAGCTGCGGTGCGCCGCGCAGTGAACACGCCGATTGCCGCCGACGAAGTAATCGTAAATCTGGCCAGCGCCCAGGCCGTGATCGATATGGGCGCCGCGGATGTGCTGGTGCTCAAGCCAATGATCGTCGGCGGTTTACGCCCGGCGCTGGATATATTGGAAATCGCCGAGCGCAAGGGCTTACCGGTCATTGTTACGACCACGATCGACAGCGGTGTCGGCATCGCCGCCGCACTCCATCTCGCCGCGCGTGTTTGCGGTAAGCTGGCCTGCGGTCTGGCCACCGCCGAACTGCTCGAATGCGACCTGACATCATCAACGCCGCCACCGCTGCGCGGATATATGATTTGTCCGCGCAAGCCCGGTCTGGGCGTGGAGATCGATGAAGCCAAAGCAGCCCCATACCTGGAGCGGGCCTGACGCGCAGGCGGCCAAGGCGGCCTACGTGCGGTCGATGTTCGCGCGGATTGTTCCGCGTTACGACCTGATCAACCGCCTGATGACGATGGGGCTGGATCGGGGCTGGCGCCGCCTGACGGCCGAATTGGCGCAGCCGCGCGATGGCGTGGCATTGGACCTCGCGACCGGAACGGGCGATCTGGCGATCGAGCTGGTGCGCCAGGGATGCCGATTCGTGGCCGGCGCGGATTTTTGTCCCGAGATGCTTAAGGCGGCGGCCGGCAAGACCAGCCACGTTAGTGACGGCGGCAAGATCGCGTTGCTCGCCGCCGACGCCCAGCAACTGCCATTTCGCGCGGACACTTTCGACTGCCTCGTGAACGGATTCCTGCTGCGCAATCTAGCCGATCTCAACGGGGCTTTGCGGGAATTCCACCGCGTATTGAAGCCCGGAGGGCGGCTGGCTTGCCTCGATCTGACCCATCCGCCATTGGCTTTGCGCCCCCTGTTATGGCCATGGTTCAGGCTGGCCGTACCGATACTCGGCGGTCTGGTGAGCGGCGACTTCGATGCGTACACCTATCTGCCTGATTCTCTGCAAAACTACCCTGACGCGCCGCGCTTGTGCGCAATGATGCGCACGGCCGGATTCACCAACGCGACTTACAGGCGAGTGGGTGCAGGCACCGTGGCGATCCACACCGCGGCCAAGCCCCAGCTTTAACTCCATAGCGCGCGCGATTTGACGGTGCGGCGCGGTCGCGTTTACGATCATGCTGCGATGTCAATAGATGAAGCTTGGACGCCTCCGCTGCAGCGACGGTTCCATAGGAATCGAGCCTGCCTTGGGCCAGTTATGTAACCCCAAGCCGCTGATACGTGCTAACTTGACAAAACATTGGCATCTTCTAAATTGGGTTGGCGATTGATTGCTCTGGGTTGCTGGTCTATTGTTCTATATACCGGTGACCCAATTTCGTCCTCTGACTTGAGATGTTCAGGTGTCAGGGTTCTCGGAATTGGCTGGCCCGGCTGATACTCTGGAGGTGCCAACACGGCTCAAGCTCTCAGCGGAGGTTCAGGCGTTGCGTAAATTAACTTCGGTGGCAGTAACTTCCAAAAAGAATGCGAAAGAGGCTCAAAACCCTGAATTTTACACGGTGGCACAGTTGGCGAGACTGCTTCAGCTCACCGAAATGACCATCTACCGAATGGTTCACCGGGGCGAGCTACCTTGCTATTCGATCGGCCGGGTCAAGCGTTTTCGCCACGGCGACGTGGAGGCCTTCCTGCGTCGCTGCCGGGTTCCGGCAGCCAAGGGCTGAATTCCGTCCAACAGTCAAAACCAACGGCCTGGCCCGCCCGGCCTGAACCGGGCGCTTATTTGCTCAGACGAAATAAGGGAAGCTTTCTTCGTCTTAATTTTCCGCTGCAATCAGCGGCGCCTTAGATTATTCCCTCCTTGCGCAGCTCGGCTTGTTCTGCGGCAGTCATGCCGAGAAGCTCACCATAAACGTAATCGTTATCCTCACCATAACAGGGCGATGCGCGCCGTAAGGGGCCGCCCTGATCGACCTGGGCGTTGCTGAAGTGAAACGGAACGTTCTTTATTGGCCAGGTGCCGATCTCCCTGTGAGCCAACGGAATCAGCCAATTCAGATGGCGCAGTTGTGGATCGCGTTCGACCCGATCCTCAGCGGTCTGGCAGACCCCGGCCGGCACTCCGGCGTGCTGAAGGCGCTCCTGCAATGCGAACGGTTCCTGATTGATGGTCCATTCGCCCACCAACCGATCGAGTTCGTCTTGGTTGGCCACGCGCGCCGCCATCGTGCCAAACCGCGGATCGGCGGCCCATTGCGGATTGCCCATTTCCCTGACCAGCGCGTTCCACTCCTCCTCGCTGGTAACCGCTATTGCGATCCATCGATCCTCCCCCGCACATCGATAGGCTCCATGCGGCGCCGCCGGCCGGGCAATTGCGCGATTGCCGCTCCTTTGCCAATGGCGTCTGTTTACGGAGTAGTCGAGCACCGCTGTCCCGGTTAGATAGATCGACGGTTCAAGCTGAGAACCGTCAATATATTGACCCTTGCCGGTGCGCTTTTTGTAGTAGATTGCCAGCAGCATCATGATCGCGCAGTAGTAAGCACCGCTCCAATCCATGTATGAGTAGCCCCAGCCGGCGGGCGGATAAGGCGTGGGCAAGCCCGATTGTTCGGTAAGGCCCGAAATCGCCTGCGCGACCGGACCGTACGACCCAAAACCCGAGTAGATCCCTTTGTAACCCCATCCGGATTGCTGAAGGTAAATGATGTCGGGCTTGATCGACTTCAAGACCTCGTAACCCAACCCCCAGTTGCGCATCGTTTCCGAGGTGAATGAATCAACTACAACGTCGCTGACTGCGACCAGGCGCTTGAACACTTCCCGCCCCTTCGGTTGGCTCATGTTCAGGCTGATGGCGCGTTTGCCCGAGTTGATATCGTTGAAGATGCCCGATCGGTTGATGTTGGGCGGTGGATCATTAGGCCCGCGCGGCTTTGACTTATCCGGCTCGGGTCCCACGAACGGAGCGGCGAGGCGCAGGCTATCCAGCCGATCGCGCCATTCGATACGAATCGCCTCGGCGCCCAGCGCGTCGAGCAGGCGCGGTCCCCCGCCCCCGGCGAGGACCCAGGTAAGGTCCAGGATGCGTACTCCTTCAAGCGGTCTCACGTGATGTCCTCCCAAGGTTTATTATGGATGGGCGCTGCGCGATGGTCGCCATATCCGCTTTATCCTGTTGCATCTCTCGGCCCCCGGCGGGCGTCCGCGAGAGGGGATGGATTTCTGCCGGTGTTTCGCGGCGAATTTCGCGCAATCACCTGATTACAATGCATTTTTAGAAACTAGATGATGCCGTCACGGTGGAGTTGTTCGATTTGCTGCTGGTCCAGGCCCAATTTGGTCCGGTAGATTTCCTGATTGTGTTCCCCACGCAGCGGTGCGCGAGGGCCGGTGCGCCACGGACAAGCTTCGGCCAGCGTGGGCGCGCCGACATAATCGAAAGTCTCGCCCAGCTCGGGATGCTCGACGCGGGCGAAGGTCTGACGCATCCGCCAATGCTCGTCGGTCAGGTTCTCCTCAGGCAGACGAATCGCGGCCCAGGATATCCGCTTGCCCGCCGCTTCTCTCCAGATCTCTTCGACGCCAAATGCGCCCATACATTGCGCCAACGCGCGATTGAGACAAGCGCTGAATTCGGGTCCGCGGCGACTGGCCGGGTCTTTGAATTTTTCATGCAACTCGTTGCCGAACCCCTTCGCGGTCAGGAAATCGATCAGCGCGGCGGTTTCGCGCGGCGTGATGCCCAACAGAAGCATCGAGTAGCGCCCGTCCCGGGTTTGAAATTGCGCCTGTGGTGTAATGCGCTGCACGGCGTGGCGTCCAGTTTGCCGGAATACCGGTTTGTGGCTGTAGATCCAAATCGGGACGTCAACCTCGGTGGAAACGGCGACCGCCTGATGGATCGGCACATCGATCATCTCGCCGTTGCCGTGCGTTTGGCGCCCGATCAGCGCTCCGATCGCGGCAATAAAGGCCTGGTTGCACGCGATGTGGTACGCATGCCACATCTGCGGCGCGATGGGCGGGGTGTCATAACTGCCGTCCGGTTTGGGATCGTAGCCGCAGCACATCATCGGTCCGCCCAGCGCCAGGTAGATCAGGTCGGTTGCCTTGTAATCGCGCCACGGTCCGCTGCGTCCAAACGGCGTCAGCACCAGGTAGATGAGGCGTGGGTTGATTCTTTGCAGCGCGGTCCAGTCCAGCCCCAGGCCGGCCATCGTGTCGAGCGGCAGACTGTCGATCAGTACGTCGCTGTCCGCGATTAGTTTTTCGAGCAGGGCTTTCGCCTGCGCAGCATGAATATCCAGCGTAATGCCGCGCTTGCCGACGTTGTAATGCCAGAAATAAAGACTGCGGTCGGGGTCGGGTTGATCGTGATAAAAAGGACCGTTGAGACGGGAGGAGGCGCCGCCGGGCGGCTCGACTTTGATCACGTCAGCGCCCGCGCCCGCGAACAGTTTGCCGCAGAACTCGCCCTTTTCATCGCCCAGTTCCAGCACTTTGACATCGGACAGAAATGCCTCGGCCATTCATCCAACTCCGCAATAATTGTTTGAGGCGCAGCCGGTCTGCGATGGCTGAACAGTACCACAGATTTGTGCGTTCGGTAATTCGTCGAACACGGATTGACTTGACGCCAACCCTCGTGGAGATTCGCGGGGTTTGCGTTGATGAATACCGAGGCTGGTGGTTGGAACGAACTGGAGCAGGATCGCGTCGCGGGTCTGCAAGGAATCGCTCTGCTGGCGGCTGCAATCATCATGAACCCGGACCGAGCCGCGATGTGTGCCAAAGCCTGATACGGGTTGAATTATCAAGTCACCGTACTGAGGCGTCACGCATAAGGTTGCGGTTTGGCATGTCTGGCGATTACCTCGATTGTCGTCCGGATGGCGTCGACCATCAGATCGACGCACATGCTGGGCTCGCGCAGATGGCGCCTCGCCTGATACGTGTCGTAGGGGAGATGGATGAAGCCGCAGGGGACGGAGCGGCGCTCGCGCAGATGGTGCAGCGCCGCGTACATCACCGCGTTGCAGATGAAGCTGCCGGCGCTCAGCGACAGCGCGGCGGGAATACGCCGGCGCGCCAGCGCGCGCAGGATTTCGCGCAATGGCAGGCGCGCGAAGTAGCCGTCGGGACCATCGCGGACCACCGGCTTGTCGATCGAGCGCCGGCCCGAATTGTCAGGCTGCGGCCCATCCGCGAGATTTACCGCTATGCGCTCCAGCGTGATCACGGGGCGCCCGCCTGCCTGGCCCAGGCCTAAAACCGCGGCTGGCCGCAAATGTTCGATCGCCTCCGTAATCCGGCGCGTCGCGCGCCCGTAGACCACCGGCAGTTGTAATGCCCTGACGCGCAGAGCGCCGATCGATGCGCCGTCGAGCGCGCGGGCCACTACGAGCGACGGATTGCGTCTTTCGCCGTGAAACGGTTCGAACCCGCCCAGCAGGATCAGCGGTTCTTCACCGTTGCGGCGCCGGGCGTGAGACGAGAGGCGCTTGGCGGCTTTTTTCACGGACGCCGCGGCGTTTCGATCGGCAACTCTTCGCGGTTGCCCCATTCGCCCCACGAGCCGAGATAATTGCTGACGCGATTGAAGCCCGCCAGACGCAAGGCGTAGTAGGCGTGAGCGGCGCGATAGCCGCCCTGACAATAGGCAATGATTTTTTGATTGGGGGAAAATCCAAGCGATTCGAACACCGTCCGCAATTCCTGCGGCGACTTGAATTTCCCGGCTTCATCCAGGTTCAACAACCAGTCGCGATTAACCGCGCGGGGAATCGCGCCGCCGCGTTTGGCGCGCACGTTCTCGCCGTAGTATTCGGCTTCGCTGCGCACGTCGAGAATGCGCACCGCGCGGTCGCCCAGGGCATTGGCTACCTCTTCAAATGTCGCCAGGATTTCAGGACGGGGCGCCGATCGGAAACGAGAAGGCCTGATTGGATCGGCTACCGTCTCAAGCTCCACGCCATCCAGCGCCTTCAGACCGCCGTCGAGAATCTTTACCGCGGGATGGCCGAGATATTCGAGAATCCAGGCCCCGCGCGCCGCCCGCATCCCGGTGTCGTTTTCATAAAACACCACCGCTTCCTTTCCGGTGATTCCCAACGCCGAAAAGATCCATTCGGATTGCTGGGTGAACTCGCGGATCGCCTTGGGACTGGTGTCGTAATAATGAAATGGGAAAGGATCGAGATGGCGTGCGTGCGCGAGGTGTCCGGCCCAGAACTCCTCCGCTGTGCGGGTATCGATCAATACGAAATTCCGCGAGGGGGTACCTTTAAGCCAATCTGCATCGACAAGGAATTGACTCATTTTCCACCAGTCCGACCTTCATTTGCGCAACTGTGGCGCTTGTTTCCACTCTGGTCCATCCTTGGAGCCGGCTTCCTCCCCGGGAAAAATATCGCGCCAGATTTCCGGATCCCTTACCAGGCGCGTCAATGGCTGATCGTCCGAGGCGCGATGTTCCCACGAGTCGAAGTGCAGCAGGCGATGCGGCGACAGTCGTTCCGCCCATCCCGCCTTCTCCAGAATTGGACGCGAAGGGAACGAGTCGACGTAACCGATGCATAGATAGGCGATGGGGATGACGTTTTTGGGAATTCCGAAAGTTCGCCGCAGGCATTCGTTGCGCAAAATACTGACCCATCCGACTCCCAATCCCTCCACGCGCGCAGCCAGCCAGAGGTTTTCGATTGCCAGACAGGTGGAATAGATCTCCACTTCCGTGATTGCTGTCTTGCCCAACACCCCCGGGCCGAACCGATCGGGCTCGCAGGTCACGATCAGGTTGAGCGGCGATTCGACGATACCTTCGAGCTTGAGCGAAAGAAACTTCTCGCGTCGCTGGCCGCTGAACTGCTCGGCGTTGCGCAGCCGTTCTTCCTCGAACACGCGTTTGACCTCCCGCCGGCGCTCGAGGTCGCGCACCACGATGAAGTCCCAAGGCTGGGTAAAGCCGACGCTCCCCGCATGATGGGCGGCCACCAGCACGCGCGCGAGAACCTCATCCGGAACCGGGTCGGGACGAAACTCGCGCATGTCGCGACGGCGGAAGATCGTCTCGTAAAGTCCCCGCCGGATTTCCAAAGGCAAACGGTTCAAATCAGCCTGCGGAGCACTGGTGTTGGGCTTCGATTCGATCGGCATACCTGCAAGCTTCGCCTTCGTTGGCGCGTTGGTCAATCCAATCCTTAAAACGAATTGAGTGTGGGCCATGGGAGACTGGCCGATGGTCACCAAAAAGAAAAGGGCAGCCTCTTTGGAGGCTGCCCTTTCGGTTCATCAACAACCTGGGTCGTTACGGCGTGCCGCCTGCCGGAGGAGCGCCACCACCCGCTGGTGGAGGACCACCCGCCGGAGGAGCTGCTTCCGGTGCCGCCGCGGGAGCCGCAGCCGGAGCTGCCATGTGGTGGACATGGTGATGGAAGTGACGATGCACCATCCTCCGGTGCCGCGGTCTCCTGGTCATCGTCTTCTCGGCAATCGCCTCAGCGCGATCAGCAGCCGCCTTGGCATCGTTGGCCGCTTGCTCAGTGCGGCTGGCTGCCGACTGAGCCTGCGATGCCGCCGCTTGAGCACGCTGAGCAGCCGCATCAGCGCGCGAGGCTGCTTGATCGGCCTGATTAGCCGCGTTGATCGCATTCTGCTCCGGAGTCGGATTGCCCGAACTGCATCCAGCAGCCACCAGCGCCAGGATCAACAGCGAGCCGGCCAGCCCAATCAATTTTGAAGTTCCCGAAAGTCCCTGCATCAATTTACCTCCTTAAGAGTCCTCGCACCAGCCTATCGACTTACCAAGAAGTTCGTTCAGATGATGTTTGTCATAGAAACCACTTACATGCAAGCTTCCGATATACGAAAAGCTACTATAACTCCACTTTTAGCATTAACTACGCTTGGGCTGCAGCCAGCGCCCGTTATCAGAAATCTTCACCCATGTCGCCCATGCCGTCCGCGCCGTCCATACCCGGCATGCCGCCCATTCCACCGGGCATTCCGCCCATACCGCCACCACCCGGAGGCATCGGCGGCATCGGAGTTTTCTTTTTGGGTTTCTCCGCAATGGCAGCTTCAGTTGTAATCAGCAACGCGGCAACGCTGGCGGCGTTTTCCAGCGCCGTACGCACAACCTTGGCCGGATCGACGACGCCGGCCTCCACCAGGTCCTCGAATTTCTCGGTGCGCGCGTTGAATCCGAAGTTGCCTTTGCCTTCCGCCACCTTGTTGTACACCAGGGGCGGTTCGAAACCGGCATTGGCGGCGATTTGACGCAGCGGCTCGGCCATCGCCTGCAGGACGATCTTCACTCCCGCCTGGCGGTCTTCGGTGAAACTGAGTTCGCGCACGGCCTTTTGCGCCCGCACCAAAGCCACGCCGCCGCCCGGCACGATTCCCTCTTCCATCGCGGCGCGCAGCGCGTGGACCGAATCGTCAACCCGCGCCTTTCGCTCCTTCATCTCGACTTCGGTGGCCGCGCCGACCTTGATCACCGCCACGCCGCCACTGAGTTTGGCCACGCGCTCCTCGAGCTTCTCGCGATCGTAATCCGAAGTGGTCTGCTTGATCTGTTCACGAAGCTGGGCGATGCGTCCCTGGATATCCGCCTTTTTGCCCAAGCCGCCCACCAGCGTGGTATTGTCTTTGTCGACTACCACGCGCTTGCATCGGCCCAGGGAGCTTAGCGGCAGATTCTCCAGCTTCAGACCAAGTTCTTCGGCAACCACACGGCCGCCGGTCAGGATGGCCATATCCTGCATCATTTCCTTGCGGCGGTCGCCATAACCGGGCGCCTTGACGGCAGCGATCTTGAGCGTGCCGCGCAGTTTGTTGACTACCAATGTCGCCAGCGCTTCGCCTTCCACTTCTTCGGCGACAATCAACAGCGGCCGGCCGTCATGCAGCACCTTTTCCAAGAGCGGCAGCAACTCGCGCATCGAGGAGATCTTCTTCTCATGGAACAGGATGAAGGGTTCCTCCAGTTCCACCGTCATCCGTTCCTGATTGGTGCAGAAATAAGGCGAAAGGTAGCCGCGGTCGAAACGCATGCCTTCGACCAGATCGAGGGTGGTATCGAGCCCGCGGCCTTCCTCGACGGTGATCACTCCCTCCTTGCCCACCTTATCCATCGCGTCGGCGACGATTTTACCGATGGTCGAGTCACCATTGGCGGCCACGGTCGCCACCTGTTCCATCCGTGCACGCTCCTTAACCGGCCGCGACAGGCCCTTGATTGCCTCCACGGCCTTTTGCACGGCACTGTCGATTCCGCGCTTCATCTCCATCGGGTCAAGGCCCGCGGCGATCAGCTTGATGCCCTCGGAGATGATGCTGCGGGCCAGCACGGTGGCGGTGGTGGTGCCGTCGCCGGCTACGTCGGCGGTCTTTTGAGCCACTTCGCGCAGCAGCCGCGCGCCGATATTTTCGAACTTGTCCTCGAATTCGAGTTCGCGGACCACGCTGACCCCGTCCTTGGTCACTTGAGGGGCGCCAAAGGTCTTCTGAATCAGGACGTTGCGTCCTCTGGGTCCCAGCGTCACCCGGGCGGCCTGGGCCACCAGCGTGGCCCCTTTGACAATTCCGGCGCGTGCTTTTTCATGAAGCTCAACCATTTTGGCTGGCATGGCATTTATCTCCGTCGCAAACGATTAGATATGGATGCGGGCATCCCCTGGCGGGACACTCTCGCTACGCGCCTTAAAAATTAAGCATCATGGTGCCTGTTGCAAGAGGGTGATATTTATTGGTTCTGAATCTCCGGCGTGCCAACATAGGAAGATGTACCCGAAAGCTTCACCACGTTCGCTGTTGCTGGTCGTTGCAATCCTGGTGGTTGCGGTGATTGCCGGATATTGGGTTGCCAGGTTTCATGACTTCGCCGGGACGGCCCAACGCCTCGCCGCTATTCGCGCGCTTAATCTGACCCAGAATGACGACGAGGGGGAGGTCAATGAGGTTTCTCCGGCCCAGGTCGAACAGTACCTTAAAGTTTACGAAGCGATGCAGCGCGATCGCACGCTAACCGTGGATCAGGCTGCCGCGCAGCAGCATCTGACGGTGGAACAGTTCCGTGATATCGAGGCGCGTATCGAGCGCGACGGCGTTTTGCGTGAGCGCGTCAGACGAGAGCTGCTCAAGATGGCGCAACGAAAAAGCAACGCTCTGAAGCTTAAGCCTCAGAGCGCGCCGTCTTCCCCGGAGCAATAGGGCCGCACTGTTACGCCAGCGGGCTTTCTTGCCCCCTTGCCGTCTGAAAAAACTACTTGGTAACCGATTCTGAGAACGCCGCCTCCAGGCGAGACACCGCGTCGTTGGCCCGGCGCGACGCATCTTCAGCCGCCGTCGCGTCATCACTGGCCTTCTTGGCCGCCGCCTCGGCGGTGGTCGCGGACTGTTCGGCGGCCGTGGCGTCGGACTCAGCCTTCGAAGCGGCAGCCTGTGCCCGGTTGGTGTTTTCCTGAATGACCTTCATATCAGGACCGCAGGCCGACAACGTCCCTGCAATGGCCAAGATTCCCAGTATTCCAACCCATGTCTTCATCCGGAACACCTCCTGTCCGAAAAGCAACCTCAGTTTTGAGCCAAGGATTCTACATCGACCCCGCCATAGTGGCAAATGGACTTATCTGTGGCAAGATTTCGTAAAAAAGCAACTTATGGTTTTCCGCATCGTCGAGCGGTGCTGACAGGGCTGGTTCAGGATTAGGTCTGCTGTCGGCAATGGACATTGACAATCAGCAAGCCTAAACCTTAGATCGTGATCCAGTCACCTGCAGACACGGCTCTTCAAAATTAAGCGAGGTTCGGACGTTGAGATGGCGACGATCATAACCAGCGAGTGCATCAACTGCGGAGCTTGCGAGCCTGAATGCCCCAACACCGCAATCTACGCCGGCGGCGCTGAATGGGAACTCAACGGCGTGACCTCACCCGCGATCTCTGACGACATCTTCTACATCGTTCCGTCCAAATGCACCGAGTGCGTGGGATTTTACGATCATGAAGCCTGCGCCGCGGTCTGCCCGGTTGATTGCTGTATTCCCGATCCGGACAATCCTGAAAGCGAACAGGTGCTGCTCCAACGCGCCCGCACTCTGCATCCCGACCAGGACTTTCCCGACGACGCGCCCTCGCGCTTCCGCAAGGACGCGGAGGCCCCCGCCGCGCCGGCTAACGGCGCCGCCACTGTGGCCAATGGTCTTGCCGCCGCGCAGACGGCGGCCGCCACCGTCACGGCGGCACCGGCCGCTCCCGCAGCCCAGCCCTTAGCGAGTGCTGCCCCCGAACCTCAGGCGAAACCTGCGTCGCCCGCGCCTGCCGCTGCCGGATCGGCGCCTGCCGCCACGACCCCCGCGACTGCGCCCGGCGCTCCGGCGCCGGCTGCCAAACCCGCGCCGGCTGCCAAACCCGCGCCGGCCGCGGCTTCCGCATCCAAACCGAAAGCGGATACGGCCGAAGAGCCGGCGGCCGCGGCCAAGCCCGCGCCCGCAAAAGCGCCGCCCGCGCCCTCACAACCGACCTCTACTATCCTCAATCTGCCCAAAGACGTGGGCGACCTGCCCGGACCCATCGGTGAGAAGCACTTCGCTGGCGAGTTGGAGCAGGATTTCGAGACAGTACTGGCGGGGGTCCAGATCAAATCCGATGGTGGCGAAGCGGCTGTGGCGCGGCTTGCGATGCGGCTGGCCGAGCCGGTGCTCGGCGCGATGCCGGATCGGCTGAAGCGCAGCCTGGAGGAGGTCGTGGGTGATCCGATGGTCTTTTCGCGTCCTCGCGCTACCGCCCTCAATCTCCTTCTCAACATGATTCTCTACCCCGCCATAGCCTTGGCTATCGCGGTGCTGATTTTACACCACCGTCCCTTGTCAGTTGCGGCTGTGAGTTGGGTGGTAGGCGGATTCATCTTTGCCCTGCTCGAAGCGGGATGGCGGCTGCGCGAGCGTATCCTGTACGGGCAAAGGGCGCGAGCGCGCGCCGCGATCTGGGGCCTGTTGGTCGCGCCGTTGGGAGCACTGCTGGTCCGCGGCAGCAGGTCGGGCCGTTTCAGCCGTACGGTGGGGTTTGACGGCTACACCACCGATTTCCATGACGAAAAGATCGAGCGCGATCGCCGTTATGGCACTGTCTATACGGTAACCCGACTGCCTAACGCCTACCTGGTAAGGCTGGAGATGCCGCGGGTGGTGCCTGCCTCCGCGCTCAAGCGGCTTTGGTGCTTGCCTGACGAGATGCCTGACTACGACTACCACATCAGTCTGAACGACGGCGTCTTGACGATTGCGGCCAGCGTGCGCGGCGAGGCGATGCGTCGTCTGGCTTATATCTCCTCGTCGTTTCCCGCCGATTTCACCACCCGCATCGACTTCGACGAGCCAGTGAGCGGCTTCAGACATCGGTTGAGAAACAAGGTGATTGAAATTATAGTTCTGAAGAGTAGGACCGAGGAGATTCCGCGCGCGGCCTGAGGCGCGACCGGTGGCTGGCCGGGCATCTCCGTTGTCCGGCTCGACGTGCGAATACGTGACGCCACATATAACGATCTGCCCCGTGTCCTCGATATCGAGCGCCTGTCTTTCAGAGAACCATGGAGCCTCGCCTCATTCAGACGGGAACTTTCGCTTTCCTTCTCGCGTCTGATGCTGGCGGTGACGGATGAGGCCCGCGAGGGCGGACCGCGGATCGTGGGCTATCTGTGCCGATGGCTGGTCGCCGGCGAGTATCACATCCTGAATATCGCGGTCCATCCTGAGTTTCGCTGCCATGGCGTGGGTACGGCTTTGATGGCCGGGGCGGTTGCCGAGGGGCGTGCACGCAAAGTTTCGCTGATGATTTTGGAGGTCAGACGTTCCAATCTGGAGGCGCGCCGGCTGTACCGTAAATTCGGTTTCGAGGAACGCCGGCTGCGGCGCAATTATTACGGCCCCGGTGAAGACGCGCTGGTGATGGAACTGGTCACGGAATAAGTCAAATTTCGTCTATAGTTTCCATCTTTCTCAAAAGCCCGCGTCGTCGGGCTGCTTCTTAACCGATCTACAAATTTATGTAACAATATTGATGGTCCGGCTCGATCGTGTGGGAAGTGAACGCCTTGGTGTCACCAACCCGCCGAAATCAGGTACCCGGAACCCCGGGAAAACGATGCTACCGTTCAAAAAAGGCGAAAAGGTCGTGTACCCCGCCCATGGTGTGGGTGTGATCGACGACATCCAGAGCAAGGTCATTTCCGGCACCGAGCGCAAGTTTTACATGCTGCGAATCCTCGACAGCGAAATGACCATCATGATTCCGACCGAGAACGTCGACGCCGTGGGGCTGCGCCGCGTTATCGGCAAGGACATGGTCACCAAAATCTACAAGATTCTGCGTGAGCGAAAGGTGGAGGTCGATAGTCAGACCTGGAATCGGCGTTACCGCGAATATACGGAGAAAATCAAAACTGGCTCGCCGCTGGAAATCGCCAAAGTGCTGCGCGATCTGTTAGTGCTCAAGGGCGACAAGGAGCTCTCTTTTGGCGAGCGTAAGATGCTGGACACCGCGCGCAGCCTGCTGGTTAAGGAGTTGTCGATCGCGCGGGCTCATCCCGAAGAGAAAATCATGGAGGAACTCAATACGATTTTTGCCAGTTGACTGGGCTTCCGGCTTCACCCATTTCATGCCTTTCTCCTCGCGCGAAGGCGCATAGATAAGACGCCCTCGCCATGGAAGTCTCTGTACTTCGCTCCGCCTTCAGCCTCTTGCTGATTATCAGCGGGAGGGGCGGCTTCACTTTCCACAAGCCCCGTTCCAGCTCAGTTATTGACCGCGGTGGTCCTGGATGAGAGCCTCGGCAATCATCGTGGCGGCGGGCACCGGCGTCCGCCTTGGGCATTCAGAGCCCAAAGCTTTCGTCCAGCTCGGTACCGTACCGCTTTTGTACTATTCTCTGAGGACGCTTCGAGCGCTGAGCGCAATCGGCGAGATCATCGTCGCAATTCCACATGGAAAAGAAGCGGACGCGCGTTCGGCGGCGCAACGTGCCGGGGTGGACGTGCCATTGAAGCTGGTTACCGGCGGAGCCGAGCGCCAGGACTCGGTGCGTCTGGCGCTGTCGATGGTTAGCGCGGAAAGCGTGGTGATTCTGGTCCATGATGCGGCGCGTCCTTTCGCTGCGGCCCGGCTCTTTACCGATTGCATCGCCGCCGCCGTTCGCAGTGGCGGTGCGATTGCGGCGATTCCCGTTGCCGATACTTTGAAGGAGGCGCAGCACAACATCGTCATCGCCACTCGAGCGCGCGACGGTCTGGTGGCCGCGCAAACCCCTCAGGCGTTTCGCCGCGAGCTGCTAATCGCCGCGCACGCGGCCGGTTCGACCCGTGCCACCGATGACGCTTTCCTGGTTGAGCAGCTGGGTGCACCGATCGAAATCGTCGCGGGCTCGACGCTGAATTTCAAGATTACCACGCCCGATGATTTGCGCCTGGCGCGCGCCCTGATCGCATCTGATTCGCTGCTGAGCCGTCAGTTCGATTAAGACGGGCGCGGCCGGGCCACGCCGCCGCGACATCCTATGCGAAATACGTCAGTTTCATGGCGGCCCGGACCTCTTCCATCGTTTGTTGGGCCGTAGCGCGGGCCTTTTTTGTGCCTTCCAGGATTATTTCTTTGACGCGGTCCGGTTTGGCTTCGTATTCGGCGCGGCGCGCGCGAATCGGAGCAAGGAAGTTGTCGAGTGCCGCGAAAAGCTTTTCCTTTACCTCGACGTCGCCTACCGCGCCTTTGCGGTAACGATCCTTCAGTTCCTCGACTTCGTTTTTATTCGGGTTGAAGGTGTCGTGGTAGGTGAATACGGGGTTGCCCTCGACGTGGCCTGGGTCGGTCGGATGGATCCGCGTCGGATCGGTGAACATCGACATCACGCGTTTGCGCAATACCTCGGGTGGATCGCTCAAATAGATGCAGTTGCCGAGTGATTTTGACATTTTGGCATTGCCGTCGGTGCCCGGCAGGCGCGCGACCTCGCCCAGCATCGCCTTGGGCTCGATCAGCACTTTGCCGTAAAGAGTGTTGAAGCGCCGGACAATCTCCCGCGCCTGCTCGATCATTGGTAACTGGTCCTCTCCCACCGGCACCAGGTGCGCCTTGAAAATCGTGATGTCCGCCGCCTGCGAGATCGGGTAGGACCAGAAGCCGACGGGGACGCCGCGTTTGAAGTTGCGCTGCTTGATTTCCTCCTTGACGGTGGGGTTGCGCTCCAGCGTTGCCACCGTGACCAGGTTCATGAAATAGATGGTCAACTCGGCCAGCTCCGGCACCATCGACTGAACCACGATCTTGACGCGCTCCGGGTCCAGTCCCACGGCCAGGTAATCCAGCGTCACTTCGAACACGTTTTGGCGCAGCATCTGGGGATGCTCGAAGTTGTCGGTGAGCGCCTGCACGTCGGCGATCAGTACATAGGTGTCGTATTCGTGCTGAAGGCGGACGCGATTTTGCAGCGAGCCCACGTAATGGCCGAGGTGCAGGCGTCCGGTAGGACGGTCGCCGGTCAGGATTCTCTTTTCCATAATCGCTATTGTGGCGTGTTGTGTTGCCGGGTCGAGTCCATTTTGGATTTCAACGGACCCTTTGCTCACCCTCACCCTGGTCAGGGAGGGAGCGGGCAAGCCGGGGACGGTGAGATATAGAAACGGCCGCAATCATGGTGAAAACAGCGAGCGCAGGGTGGCCAGATTTTCCACGTCCTCCTTGAGGTCGGGGCCTTTGGGTGTTTCCAGGCACATCGGCAGGCCGGCGAAGCGCGGATCATTGAGCAGGCGGCGGAACGGTTCCAGACCCATCTCGCCCTTCCCGATATGCTCATGGCGATCGACCCGCGACCCCAGGGGTTTTTTGGAATCGTTCAGATGGAAAACCGCCAGCCGATCCATTCCGATTAAATCCGCCAGTTCACCGAAAGTCCGTTCATAACCCTCATCGGTGCGCAGGTCGTAGCCGGCCGCGAAGGCATGCTCGGTGTCGATGCACAGGCGCATCAGCTCGCTGCGCTTGACACTGTCGAAAATCCGCCGCATCTGCTCGAAGCTGTATCCCAGGTTGGTTCCCTGTCCTGCCGTCAATTCGAGCGTGACCTTCACCTTGTATCCGGAGCAGACGGTATGCGCCTCGTCGATCGAGCGGGCGATGGTTTTAAGGCCGGCTGCCTCGCCGCTGCCGACGTGCGATCCGGGATGGGCAATCAGATTGGGAATGCCCAGCATCTCGCATCGTTCCAGCTCGTCGATAAAGCCGCCGATCGATCGCTGGCGCAGGCGACCGTCGGGAGCGCCGAGGTTGAGCAGATAGGAGTCGTGCGCGACCACGATGGCGATTCCAGCCTCGGCCTGGCGCTGGCGAAAGGCTTCCACCTCTTCGGCGGGATAGGGCTTGCTCGCCCATTGGCGTGCTGACTTGGTGAAGATCTGCATGCATTGACAGCCCACGCGGGCGCCGCGCAAGGGAGCCTGGGCAACCCCGCCCGCAATCGGCATGTGCGCGCCCAGCAAGGGCCGCTTGGGTGTCGTTTTGCGCGGTACCATCGAGCCGCTGCCCGCCTCCGAATTTGCGCGCAATGTTATACGATGTCGGGGCGCGGCCAAACCGGATCAATAGGGGGCATGGTTCAGGATGCCGGCGGAATGGAGCCGCGCCACCTGCTCGTCGGAGTAGCCGAGATATTCACGCAGGATCTCGCGGTTGTGCTCACCCAAAAACGGCGCCTGGAGATCGGTTGCCGGTGGACAGGCGGAAAAACGCAGCGCCGACTGTTGGAGATCAAACTCGCCCAGGATGCGGTCGCGCACTTTTCTCACGGTGCCACGATGGCGCAGATGTGGATGGTGCATCGCCTCCTTTACCGATAACACGGGGCCGGCGGGAACCCGGTTTTCGTCCAGCCGGCGCAGCGCTTCGTCTTCAGGCGTGGTGGCGAACCATTGCTCGATGATCGAGAAAACCTCTTCGGCATTGCGATAACGCGCTGCGACGGTGGTGAAGCGCGGATCATGGGCCAGATCCTCGCGGCCCATCGCCCGGCACAGGCGCGGCCAGAAATGATCATGCGGCGCCATCAGGCAGATGTAATGGCGCTCGGATTTGAACAATCCAATGGGCGGCATGTTGTTGGAGCGCCGTCCCGCGCGCGTGTTTTGGTACTCAGGATTGAGGCTCACGGATTCGACCACGAGGTCCCAGCATTGGAAGTAGGAATCCAGCAGACAAATATCCAGGTGCTGTCCTTCGCCGGTTCGCTCCCGATAGATCAGAGCGGTCAGGATTGCGCCGTACGCGTTCATTGCGGTCATCGAATCGCCCATGGTCAGGCCGGGCAGGACGGGCGAGCTGTCGGGAAAGCCCAGGGTGTCGATCACGCCGGCGTACGAGGCCGCGATATAGTCGTAACCGGTCTTGGGCGCCAGCGGCCCGGTCTGGCCGAAGGTGGATATCGAGCACATCACGATCGCGGGATTAATCGCCTTAACCACGTCGTAGCCCAGACCGAGGCGCCCAATCACGCCGGGCGCGAAGTTTTCGATCAGCACGTCGAATCTGGGGAGCATCCGTTTGATGATCTCCAGACCCTCGGCGCTTTTCAGATCGAGGCAGAGGCTCTTTTTGCCGCGATTGAGTCCGACGAAATAACCGCTGCGACCGTCCTTGATCACGGGCACATGGCGCGCGTTGTCGCCGCCCGGCGGCTCGACCTTGATTACCTCGGCGCCGTTTTCCGCCATCGTACGTGTACACATCGGACCCGAAATATGCATGGTCATGTCGAGGACTTTGTAATCGCTCAGCGGATGGGTGCGGTTTTGCGTCATTGCAGATTTCCCTGAAACATGACCTGACCCGAGCTCCTCCTTTAGAGGGAAGGTGTCAGGATCAGGCCTTCAAAAGGTCCGCGTTCAACTGTTCGTACACTCTGATTACCGCCTGCTCGCCGGCGCGTCCGGCTCCGGACACCAGGTGCTCCATGCCCAAAATTCCCGTATAGCCCTTGCGATAGACCCGGCGCAGCAGGTTGACGAAATTGATCTCGCCGCTGCCGGGTTCGCGCCGTCCGGGATTATCGGCGAGTTGAAAATATGCGATATCCTCCCAGCATCGATCCATGTTCCTGATCAGATCACCGTCTTCGACCTGGACATGGCCGACGTCGAACAACAGCCTGAGGGCAGGACTCTTGACAGCGCGGACGGCGAGGCAGGCGTCCTTGATGCTGCTGATGAGCAGGCCGGGCGTGGCGCGGCGGTTGGTCGATTCCACAATCAGCACGACGCCAGCTTTGGCGGCGCGCTCCGCGCATCGCCGCAGGTTGTCGATGACGTTGGCGAACTGGTAAGACCACGGCAATTCGGGGTCGGGAGTTCCGCATACCGTGGTAATCCATTTGCCGCCAACGCGTTGAGCGGTCTCAATGGCGGCGTCGATTTGAGCGATCAGAAAGGCTGGAGCTTCGGGATCGTTGCGCACGAAGGTCGGCCGCTTCTCGCCCGCGAACACGACGAAGCAGCCCATCTGGATTCCCAGGCGGACCATCTCCGCGCCCATCCGCTCCTGCACTTCCCTCGGCCGATCCGCCAGGCAGTTATCTTCAACGGCGCTGAAGCCTTGATCGGCAATAAACTTCAACTGGTCGAGCGGATCGGGTCCCGCATGATGGAGGAACAACGGACGGTCGGGCCGCAGTATTCCCAGATGGGGAGCGAAATTCAAAGCGAATCGCGCACTCATTGCGACTTGCCGCCAGGCCCTACGGCAAAGCGCCGGTCAGGCCTCGATCAATTTCGCCCACGCGTCCAGTTTGGGCAGGACGACGCTGGCGCCGCCGACCGGCACCGAGAACAATACTCGATTGACACCAGCTTCGCGATTGCGCTCCAGCGATTTCGGGTCGGCCCGCGCCAGCGTCATAGTGACGTCGAACGAATTCGGATCGCGGCCGTTTTGCTCGGCCAGATTGCGCAGGTTCTGAATTTCCTTTTTGACGTCGCGCACCGCGGCCTCCACCGGCATCCAGCCGTTGGCGTAGCGCACCACGCGGCGCAATCCGCGGTAGCCGTGGGCGCCGACCAGCACCGGGAGCGGCCGCTGGACCGGCTTGGGCCAGGAGAAAATCGGCTCGAAGTTGACGAACTCGCCATGGTATTCGGCTTTCTCCTGCTCCCAAATCAGGCGCATGGCCTCGATCCGCTCGCGCAGCACCTTCCAGCGCTTTTTCGGCGGCGTGCCGTGATTGCTCATCTCCTCCTCATTCCAGCCGGCGCCCACGCCCAGGATGATGCGTCCATTGGAGAGCAGGTCGGCGGTGGCGACCGTTTTGGCCAATACAATTGGATCGTGCTCGGTGATCAGCGAGATACCAGTGCCCAGACGCAGCCGCGTCGTCACCATCGCGGCCGCCGTCAGGCTGATGAAGGGATCGCTGTCATGGTAATACTCGTCGGGCAAATCGCCGCCCATCGGGAAGGGCGATCGGCGCTCGACCGGGATGTGTGTATGTTCGGGGACGAATAATGATTCGAAGCCGCGTTCCTCGGCCGCGCGCGCCAATGCGTCCACGCGCATCGTGTATTCGGTGCAATGCGCGATCACGCCGTATTTCATGTTCCGCTCTCCTTACCCCTCAGAGCCCGGTTCGCGGGCTGACTTCTCGGTAGCACAGGAGGCGTGCCGGTACCATGGGCGAAGGAACCGGTCCTTTCAGACACTGTTTTTGGAGGGCAAACGACGGTTTAGGGAGCCGCGCGATTATCTGGGGTGAAAGAACCGCAATCTTAATTAACAAGGTGAATGAACCAGGAATCAGGTGACCTCGCGAAATTAGTTACTGTTGGTAAAAGTCGCAGCTAGCGGCAGGAAATCAAAAACTGGCTGGTCTGGGCGTATCGCCCCCCGTTCTTCGAATTCCGGTCTCGACTTTGGACAGCCCAGCTCACCCACCTATCTGGTACATCGAGCGGTCCTGGGTGGAGCGGCCGGCCAGCAGGTGATGGCCTGTGGGTTTGAGGGTCACGGCACGAACGAGGATTTCGCCGATTTGCTCAATCGAGGCACCGCTGCGCAGGGCTTTGCGCACGTCGAGTTCGTCGTCGTTGAGCAGGCAGAGGTGGAATTTGCCGTCGGCGGTCAGCCGCATCCGGTTGCAGGTGCCGCAATACGGCTCGCTGACCGGGCTGATGAAACCGACGATTCCCTTCGCGCCCGGCAGCCGGTAATTGACCGCCTCATCGGATGGATTGTGCGATTCGATCTCGGTCAGCGGCCCCAGTTCCCCTTCGATGCGGCGGCGTGTTTCGATATTCGACACGTAGCGTTTGATCGAGACCCGGGCGCATTCGCCGCCGCCCAGCGGCATCAATTCGATAAACCGCACGTGCCAGTCGCGTTCGATTGTCAGCCGCGCAAGATCCACGACGTCGGCTTCGTTAAAGCCCGCCGTGACGACACAATTGAGCTTGATCGGAGTCAATCCTGCTTCTTCGGCTGCCATGATTCCGGCCCACATCTGATCGAATCTGCCCCAGCGCATAAGCCGCTCGACCGTGGCTGGATTGAGGCTATCCAGATGCACGTTGACGCGGCTCAGTCCCGCCCGTTTAAGGGGAGCGGCCAGCTTTGGCAAAAGCAGCGCATTGGTGGTCATCGCCAATTCGCCGACGCCCGGCACCGCGGCCATCCGCTGGACGATTTCGAGCAGGTCGGCGCGAAGGGTCGGTTCGCCGCCCGTCAGGCGGAACTTGCGGAATCCCACGCTGACCGCGGCGCGCGCCACCCGCTCGATCTCGGCCGCGTCCAGTAGTTCCGGCTTGGGCGCGAAGTGCAGCCCCTCCAGCGGCATACAGTAGACGCATCGCAGGTTGCAGTTATCGATCACCGAGATACGCAGGTAATCGATCTCGCGATTGAAGGAGTCCCTTGGCACATCTCTTATGCTAATAGCTTGTCGCCTTTGGCGCCACCAGCGTCCCCGGCGCGGCGTTTTCAGCCTGGAGCACGATTGCGATACACTAGAAGCGATGCGTTTGCGTGGCGGATGCCATTGCGGGGCGGTCGTCTTCGAGGTGGAAGGCGAACTGTCCGAAGTCGAGGAGTGCAATTGCTCGATTTGCACCCGCAAGGGCTACTTGCATTGGATTGTTCCGCCGCAAAATTTCCGTCTGATCGCGGGCGGGCAGGCGCTGTCGACATACCAGTTCAACACGGGAACGGCGAAGCATCTGTTCTGCTCCCGCTGCGGCGTGGCGTCGTATTACATCCCGCGCTCCGATCCGGATAAAATCGATGTTAATGCGCGCTGCCTGGACGGCATAGATTTGGACCGACTTAAGGTGAAGCGCTTTGATGGGCGTAACTGGGAGCAGTCGATAACGCAGCGGCGGTCGGGAGCGAAGTAGTTCGCAAAATGCAGCCCGGACGAGGATGACAAGCTGGCCGGCCTGTCCATGACAGGCTGGGATGTGAGGGCTAGAGGAGATGGCGACACTGGGATTTAACAGGGCTGATTTCCAGGTCTTCAGGATCGAGGGATTCAACGAGCGGATGGCCCAGTTATATGCCTGCGTGCGGCCCAAGCTTTTGCGCCTGGGCGACGAATTGGCGCCGCAATTAGCGCGTAAGCTCCATCTGGAGTTGTTCCCCCACGTGGCCAAACATGCGCGCCGCACCGTCAACCCGCCACCCGAGACCTGGTGCGCGTTCGGCCCTTCCCCCAAGGGCTACAAGCGCTATCCATATCTGGGTTTGTGCATCTCGCGCTTCGGACTGCATGCTCGCGTGGTGGTCAAATCCGAAGCCGACCATCGGCCAGAGATGGCGTCGGTGCTGGCGCACCGCAGCGGCGAGTTGACGCGTGCGCTGGGCTCCACAACGCTTGCGCGTTACGACAATTGGAATTTCGAAACGATGCCGTCAGCGGTACGTGTTGACGGCGATTTCTGGCAGCAACTCGCGGGCGCTTTGGAGAAAAAGACCGGCGGCATCGACGTGGGTTTCGGATGGCCGGTGCGGGAGGCGCTCAAGGTCGATCGCGACGAGCTGTTGGAGGGCTTCCGTGAACTGGAGCCCTTGTATCGGGCCTGCCGTTCGGCCGTTTGACCGGCGCTCGGCCCTTGGGATTTGATGCTGCAACAGTCGATGGAAGGACGCAGTTTCAGATGCCTGGTCTGTGCAGCGCGTGCGGGCCAATTGGTGCCGTTTTGCGAATGGTGCGGCGCCAAGCACGCCTTTGCCGCCGGCGAATTGGTACTCACCGGAGCGATTTGCCAGCAATGCGGCTTTCAGTCCGCGATTCCGTTTTCGCGCTGTCCGCAGTGCCGCGCTTTGCGTCGTATTCTGTGTCCCCGCTGTGCCACTGAACTGGCGGTGCGCCAGGCCTGTATCCATTGCGGACTGCATTTCATGTTCTTCGACAAGCTGCGGCGCGACCACAGCCGCGCCTACCGCCATCGCCGGGTCGCCCGTATGAGCGCTGCCACGCGCAAGCTGGTCTTTGCCATCTTCGTGCTCGCCGTCGGATTGCCGCTGTCTATCGGGCATGATGCGCGATGGTTCGCGCTGGGTTTCGTGGTTTCGCTCATCGGCGTCTCCGCGGTTGTGTCGGGGAAAATACTTCTGGCGCGGCTGCGACCGCCCGGCCGGACTGGCCAGGAGCTGGTGACTTTGCTGGAAACTTATGACCTGGCCGAAGCGATGGCGGCGCGGAGCTGGCTGCGGCTTAGCGGAATCCAGGCACAAACGGTTTCGATTAACGCCCGGGGGGCTATCAGTTCCCCGCCCGGTGGGTTGCGCCGCATAATGGTGGCGCGGGCTGACATGACGCGCGCCGCTGGATGTCTTACGGATCACGGCTTCGAGCTCACCCACCCGGTTTGCGGCACGCTCAATCCACCGCTGCGATCTGGTCTGCGACTGGTGCGGGGCAGCACCGCCGGCAACTGCGAACGCGGCAAGCGGCGCGATCATGATTGAAGCGGAAATCGCTATTTTAGGCGCCGGAGCCTGGGGAACGGCATTGGCCGTCACCCTGGCGCGCGCGGGCCGGCGGGTCACGCTGTGTGTAAGGCGTCCCGAGCAGCTCGAGCTGATGGCGGCCCGGCGGGAAAACCCGCTTTACCTCCCGGCCATCGAATTGCCCCAGTCCCTGGTCTTGACCACCGATTGGGCCGGCGCGCTCGGCCGCTGCCGGATGGTAGTGGTCGCAATTCCCTCGGCGTTCGTGCGTCCGATGCTCACGCCGCTGATCGAGGCGATCCCGCACGACGCCGTTTTTATCAGCGCCACCAAGGGGCTGGAGCATCGTTCGCTCAAGACGATGTCGCAGGCGCTGGGAGAAATGCTGCCTCGCGGGGTGCAAATGGCCGCCCTTTCCGGTCCCGGTTTCGCGGCGGAAGTGGCGCGCGGCCGTCCCGCCGCCCTGGTCGCCGCCGCGCGCGAGGAGCAGGTCGCCGCGATGGTGCAGCGTTTGTTGGCGGTGCCGTTTTTGCGGGTCTATCGCAGCACCGACGTGCTCGGCGTTGAGTTGGGCGGCGCGGTGAAAAATGTAATCGCGATCGCGGCCGGGATCAGCGACGGACTGCAGCTCGGCTCCAGCGCGCGGGCCGCGTTGATTACGCGCGGGCTGGCGGAAATGATGCGTCTGGGGACTGCGATGGGAGCGCGGCGCGACACGCTGGCGGGCCTGTCCGGGCTGGGCGACCTCATCCTGACCTGCACCGGCGATCTGTCGCGCAATCGCGCATGGGGTCTGCGGATCGGACGTGGGGAAGCCGCCGCACCGCACGACGGCATAGGGGCGCAGATCGCGGAAGGCGTCGTTAACGCGCGCCTGGTAGCCGAACTGGGCGAGCGCTGGGATGTCGAGCTGCCCATCGTCGCCGCAGTCTGCCGCTGCCTCTATGAAGATCAGCCGCCGCAGGCTATGGTCGAAGGATTGTTCAGCCGCGAACTGAAAGCTGAATTTTAAGGATCGCAAATCTTATTTTCGATTTTCGAGAAGCTTCGATGGCAGACAAGGGTACTTGCAAAGTAAATGACTGCAACCATCAAGTGATCGCCAAAGGCTATTGCCGCAAACATTTCCGGTTGTGGAAGGCTGGTGAGATGCCCAAGGCGCGATACAAGACCTGTACCGAGGAGAAATGCCGCAAGCCGCGCTTTCACGGCGGCCTGTGCCAGGAACACTACAACGCCGCCCGCGGCAAGAAGCAGGAAGCCGCACCTGCGGCGCCCGCAGCCACGCCGGCCGGCGCTTAGATCCGACCGCCTGGAAAGCTGGCAAATTGGCAGCCAATCTCGCGCGGATGAGAGTGAATCAATGGCCAGGCTGATAGTTGCGGGCGCGGCGGGCCGCATGGGCCGCATGCTGACCTCGCTCATCGTGCAGCAGCCCTCTCACATTTTGGTCGGTGCGGTCGAAGCCAAAGGTGTCAAGGCAGTCGGAGCGGACGCCGGTGAGATCGCGGGGGTGGGGGCGCTGGGTGTGCGAATCGGCGACGATTACGCGGCAGTCGCGGCGCCCGACACGGTGACTCTGGACTTCACCAACGCGGCGGCCTCGATGGAGCATCTGGAGATTGCGGCGGCCAAAGGAGCCGCAATCGTGATCGGCTCGACCGGCTTCACCCCCGAGATGGAGTCACGGGCGCGCGCACTGGCGCCCAAAACGCGCACGCTGATCGCACCCAATATGAGCATCGGGATCAACGTGCTGATCAAACTGGTGGCCGAAGCGGCTACCTTGCTGAACGGCTTCGACGCTGAGGTGCTGGAGATCCATCATCGGACCAAAGTCGATGCGCCCAGCGGTACAGCGCTCGCATTGGCGCGCGCGATCGCGGCGGCGCGGGGCCAGGATTTGCAGAAATCGGCGGTTTTCGGGCGCGAGGGAATCACCGGCGTGCGGCCGCCGGACCAGATCGGTGTGATGGCACTGCGCGGCGGCGACGCCGTCGGTGATCACACCGTCATCTTCGCCGGCCTGGGCGAGCGGATGGAGTTGATCCATCGAACCCAAAGCCGCGAGGCGCTGGCCAGCGGCGCCCTGCGCGCCGCTGCCTGGCTGGTGGACAAACCCAACGGTCTGTACAGTATCCGCGACGTCCTCGGCCTGTAGCCCATTCCCATCACGGTTGCGCCTGCGTCTGTCAGGGAAGGGGACAGGAATTGGGTTTCTGACTTATTCCGGGGCGGACGCGAAAAACTCCGCCGCCGCCCGTTTGAATCCGGGATCGGACAGTGCGTCGAGGTGAGTGCGTCCCTCCAGCATGATCACGCGCGCGTCGGGAATCGATCCCGCCAGCTCATCGACACCCTGTACGACGGCATCTTTGGTGCCGGCAGCGATTAGCACCGGCGCGCGAATCGATCGGAGCTGGCTTTGCTCCACATCGGGCCGCTTATGGAGCGAAAATGCGGCGATTGCCTTTGGATCATTGCCGTTCTTCAGACAAAAGGAGCGGATGAACAGGGCAGCCTTGTCGGTGAGTGAACTGATATCGTCAGCGCGCAGGGCGGCGACCAATCGGTCAAGTTCGTCGCGCGGCGGCTCTTTGTAAGCGCGCGAGCTGACGCCGCCAATCACCAGGGCCCGCGCTCGTGACGGATAGCGGGCCGCCAGGTTCAGCGCCACGCACGCGCCCATCGAATAGCCCGCTATCAGAACGCGGCTGATCCCGAGATGATCCAGCAGCCGCGCAGCATCGTCAGCCATTTTGTCAGCCGTATAAAAGTCGGGTTCGTAGGATTTGGAGCTCAGTCCGTGTCCGCGGCAATCGATCGCGATCACTCGAAAAGTCGAAGCCAGATCGGAAAACCATCCCGTATCGACCCACGCGTGTTGCAGGTTGGACGCCATCGAATGGATCAGCAGGACCGCAGCCCCCGATCCCTGGTCGATATAATGCAGGCGCACCCCGTGGCAATCGAAGAACGGCACTGGACAGCTCCCGCTTTACAGAACTTATCGCCATTAAGTGAACCGAAAAGCGAGTCCGGCGCAACTGCTGGCGCCGCTGCGCTCTCGCCCAGCACCACCATGCCTGAAACCAGACATGGCTGAGTGTTCGAGGCGCTTGAACGGTTGTTCCTTCGATTCTGACATTCGATTACGATGACGCGACTAGTCTAGGTCAGGTTTGATGCGCGGCTGCTAACTTTGCCAACCCTAGCGATCAGGAAATGCCGGCGGGGCCGCGCGTCCGTATCAGACTGAAAATGGAGGAAAGGTTAGTGAGACTCAAATTTCCGTACGGCCTCGTTTGTATGGCGGTCCTAACCGTTGGCATCACCGGCGCCGCGCAGGCCCAGATCAGGTGGGATCCGGCCAACTATGATGCGATGGCGTCCGCGGATTCGCCGGACACAATCCCGCCTGGAACCAGCATCACGCTGCAGAACTGGCAGCAGTATAAGAAGTTCATGCCGATCGGGATTCAGGCGATGTTCAGTCAGCAATACCCGTTCAGGATCGGCAGCGATCCGGGCTTCACGATCGAGGTCGGTCCAACCGTCAGCATACCGATGGCCAAAAGGTTGGAGGAGGATACCGAGAAGTATGCCGGACAAACTCGGCTGGTGAAAATCCAAAGCGGCGGCTACACGGTGAAAGGGTATGTGGCAGGCGTACCGTTTCCGAAACCCAGCGGCGATCTCGCTGGAGAGCAGGTGCTCTACAACGCGTTCTTCGGGTTTATCCCGCCAATTTACCGTTATGTGACTGATACAAGTCTGGTCGATCGTTTTCACAATATCTTTACCCAGGTTACCGAGGTCATTTACTGGCGTTTGAGCCATATCAGTGACCCCACGATGCCGATCAATCCACCTTACGGAAACGGTTATCTGCAGACGGCGCGCTATTTCGTGCTGTCGCCGGAGCAGACCCGCTATACGACCCAGCTCGCGCAGCAGCCCGATGATCCGGAAAAAGTGCAGGAGGTGTATGTCTTTCTGCCCTCGCTGCGCCGCTCGCTGCGGCTGTCCAGCGCCGCTCGCTGCTCGCCCATCCTGGGCACCGACTGGGTTCAGGACGACAATTCGGACGGGATGGCTTTTCAGATTCCGAACTTCAACGTCAAGCTGCTGGGCGTTAAAAAAATGCTGTTCATCACCCACGCCAACAATCCAGGGATGTACAACAACCAGAACTACAATTTGAAGAGTTCGGTTCCGGCTTTCCCAGGACCCAGCGTGGGCAACTGGGAACTGCGCAAAGTGATGGTGGTCGATACCAGTCCGCTGCCCGCAATTGGCAGCTACTGCTATGGACACAAGGTCGGCTACATCGATCCGGATACGTGGACGCAGTTAGGCTGGGACTTCTATGACGCCAACCAGAAATTCTGGAAATTCAACCTGATTCCGATGCGTCCGCTTAAAATCGACACCGGTGACGTGACCACGTTCCATTCCGCGAACGTCGATATAATGTGGGATTTCCAAAATCAGCATGTGACTTCATCCAATGTCAACGCTCCCACGCAGTTCGCCAGTCAAATCAGCGCCGATCTCAAGGATGCCGCGACCTGGGCGTTCCCCGGTTCGCTTTCGCGCATCATGCGCTAGCGGCGGCGTGCGTCAATCACCTGGGCGGGAGCGCTCCGCGAAAGGCAGGCGCTCCCGTTTTCATTTTGGTAAAAATCACTGCAGCAGAGCGCCGCCGTCCACCGTCAGCGTAATTCCAGTCGCGAATTTGTTCTTCATCAGGAACAGTGCCGCTTCCGCGATATCCTGGGACTGACCGGCGCGTTTGAGCGGAAGGGTCGCGGCGATAGCGGCGACCCGCTTGGCCGCCCGTTCGCGCCCGCCCGCCATCCTTTCGTGCAACGGCGTGTCGATCAGGCCGGGCGCGATCGTGTTGACGCGGATGGGTGCCAGTTCAACGGCAAGGGCACGGGCCAGCGCTTCCACCGCGCCGCATGAGGCGGCGACGACCGCCAGGCCGGCAAGCGGCTTTCGGGTCGCAGTACCGGTGGTGAACGTGATCGAGCCGTCCGGCGGCATCCTGGGCGCCGCATATTTAGCCGCGTAGTAGGATCCCCAAAACCGCGTGTCGATTGCCGATCTGATGGCGGCGCTGTCAGAGGTCAGCCCGGGATCGAATATCAGCGTGGCCGCGGTCACGAATACGTGATCGACCCGGCCCAGTTCCTCGAACAAGGCGCGCGTTCCGGCTTCGTCGGCAGCATCGAGCGCGACCACGCGCGCTGACGATCCCAGTTCGTCCTGCGCGGCGCGCAGATGCTCCTGGGTGCGGCCGGTGACCACGACCTTTGCGCCGTCAGCCTTTGCCGCTTTGGCGGTCGCGAGTCCCATCCCTGAGCTCCCGCCGATAACCACGACCGTTTTCCCTGCCAGCGACATGATCGCCTCCTGCTACTTGAGAGTTTTGCGGCCGGTTCCACCAATTCGCGCGCCAGCTCTTCCAGCCGCTTGATGATAGGTAAACACTTTGCCAATTGCGGTCACCCTCGAGCCCGCTACAACCATGCTTCGCTTCATGTTCAGGGTTTCCATGCAGGCGGTTACCTCGGTCCTAATCCCATCATATCGAACCTGGCTAAAGACAGCCCGCCGGTTGCGGCGAAGCGGTTTGTCGAGGCGTCCATGGCGGCGTTATATTAGCGCAGTCGTACCGGGGAGGAAGTCTTCATGACCCGCGAGTTGGTGATCGACGCCGACGGCCACATCCTCGAACCGCCCGATACCTGGGTGCGGTACATCGAACCGAAGTATCGCGAGCGCGCGCTGCGAATCGCAGTTGACGACAACGGGCGCGAGTATTTGGAGATCGACGGCAAGCCCTCGACGCTGGTGCCGCCGGCTTTCCTGGCGTCGCTCGGCGGGATGAAGCGGCTCAACGAGTTGGGTGACGAAGGGATCCGTCAATTCAATGAGCGCCGCCGTCAGAGCGTTATCAGGCAGGCGAGCCAGCCCGCGTTCGATCGCGGCCTGGGCGACGATGCGACCTATCTCAACGGCGCCGGTTTCGGCACCATGGACCCCAAGGAACGCGTCGAATTGCTCGACCACGAAAAGATCGACAAGGCGATCCTCTATCCGACGCTGGGACTGGTGTGGGGCGCCCATGTGACCGACATCGATCTGGCCAACGCCTACGCGCAAGCTTATAACCGATGGATCGCCGATTTCTGCCGCGATTCCAACGGCCGTCTGATCCCGATCGCGCACCTTGTGCTGGCCGATCCGCCCGCTGCCGTCCGCGAACTGGAGCGCGCGGTCAAGGACGGATGCAAGGGGGCGTGGGTCTATTGCTATACGATGAACCGCAAGTCTCACGGCCATCCCGACCACGATCCGGTGTTTGCCGCAGCGCAGGATCTCGATGTGCCGCTGGCGCTCCATCCCTCGCTCGACAATCCCGACTTGAGCATCCATCATCGTTTCGACGATGTGAACTGGTCAGACTGGTATTTCAACGCCAGCGGCGTCTCGGCGGTCCAAATGGCGTTGGCGAGCATCTTCGCCTACGGCGTCTTCGATCGGTTCCCGAGGCTTCGGCTGGTAATCCTTGAATCGAGTGCCGGATGGATCGGTTCGTGGCTGGACTGGACCGATGCGCTCTATCGCGGCACGACTGCGGGTGGGTCGGTGCGTTTGCGCGAAAAGCCGTCGTATTACTTCAAGCGCCAGTGTTTCATCTCGGCCGACCCGTTCGAGCGCTGCGTGGCGCCGCTGACCAAAATTGTGGGCGAAGATAAATTCTTCTGGGCCAGCGATTATCCGCATTCCAATCATCCCGCGAGTTACATGGAAGATCTCAAAGGACTGGTGGCCGGAATGGATGATTCGGCGCGGCGTGCGATCCTGGGCGAGAACGCGGCCCGCGTTTACAAACTGAATTGATTAGGACGAGCGGATGAAGCCCGGAGAACGAACTCAACTGGCGCGTCGGATGTGGCTGGCGTGGATGCGTCGCGATATCGACGAGTTATGCGAGTGCGTGACGGACGATATGATCTGGTATCCGGCCGGCAATTTCAAAAATCCATGGCACGGGAAGGACGCCATCCGCGCCGCCGTCGCCCGCGAAAGCCTGTTTCCTGACGGCCAGCAAGCCGAGTTCCATCATTTCTATGAAGTGGGCAACACGGTAATTGCCGAGGCGACCCATCGCGCACGGGCGTTTAATGGACGGAATTATGAAAACGACGCATGCATGATCTGGGAAATTCCGCACAACAAGATCACGCGCCTGCGCGTCTATACCGACCTCACCAGAATCGCCGACCTCACCAGATGAGATTTCGAACCAAGCCTGGCGCCACCCAGCCGAAGATCAGTGATCAGGACTTACTGGTTGAAGTCCTGATGCAGGCGGCTTTCGGCAGCCTGGGCCTGTTCGGGAGTCGCGTAATGTCCAACCCGCAGCCGATACCAGGTCTTGCCGTCGACATAAGTCGGAACGATATAAGGCTGAAAACCCTTGGCCCTGATTTTCTGCGCCATCTGCTGCGCGCCCTGCCAGTCCATCATGGCGTCGATCTGCACGCTGTAAGGTCCGGACGTGGCGCGCGGCGTGGACGGATTAACAGCGGCCATGCGGCGACGCGCTGGCTGCACGGGTGCGGGCGCGGCGGTTTCCGGCTCGTCTCCTTCCTCCATATCAGAGGCGGCAGGCTCGGTTCGCGCTGAACGCGTTGCCGGCGGAGCGACAGCGGATCCGGTCGAGAGTGCCTCATCCGATTCCGACGGCGCCATGGCTGCCAGAGGCCTTGTACGCGAGGCCACCACGTTTCTCGCTTCGGCCGTCCTTCGAGTCGGGGCCCGCGCTATTGGAGCTTCGGCACGCGATCTTGAGGCGGCGGCCGCCGGGGCCGTCGCAGGATTAACTGGTGCGGTATCGGGTGTGACGCCGGCGCTTTCCACCGCAGGGGCGGCGGGAACATTACCGGTTGAAGCGACTGGGGCCGAAGCGGCAGGAAGCGAAGCAGCGGGTGAGGCCCCGGACGGTTGCGCCGCCGCAGCGGCCTGAGGCAGCGGGTAAGCCTCGGCGACGGGCTGTGAGCCGGGTTCCGGACCTGCCAGCTCGTGTCCGGCGACCAATCCCAACCCAAAAACTCCTCCGGACAACCCCGCCAGGCCCAGCAGGATGATGAAAATTCCGCCAGGACCGATTTCGAACCGCATCGTCTACCTACTTCCCCTTAATCTACCATCGTTTCCGCGCGCAGGGCACGAATTGCAGAAAACGATTGCGTTCCGGCGCAGAGCTGCATCAAAATTGCGGCGCGTTGCCCTCAATATAGCTCAAATTCTGCGTCCACGTCATTCTTCCATCGCACGCGCGCTTCGATCAATTCACATGCGCTCGGGCGCCGTGACGCCCAGCAGATGCAGTCCGCTGGCGACCGCGTTCTTAATCAGCCCGGCCAGAAAAAGCCGCGCCTGGCTCCTTGCCGGATCGGATGGATCGACTATGCGGTTGGAGGGCTTGTTGTAATAGCGATGGAAATCTCCAGCCAATTCGAGCAGATAGAACGGAATCCGGTGGGGTTCCAGGTCCTCGACGCTGCCCCTGACGATATCGGGCAACTCCAGCAGCTTGCGCGACAGCGACAATTCCTCTTGGGACAGGAGACCCAAGTCGACTTTTTCCCCGTCAGGAATGTCCAGACCGGCTTTTTCGGCCTCGCGAAACACGCTGGCGAGCCGGGCGTGCGCGTATTGCACGTAATACACCGGATTTTCCGGCGCCTGCCGCTTGGCCAGATCGATATCGAAATCCAAATGCGTGTCGCTTTTGCGGAACAGAAAGAAAAATCGCACTACGTCGGCGCCGACGTCGTCGATCAGCTCATCGAGCGTGACGTAAGTGGCCTTGCGGGTGGACATCTTCACCTTTTCGCCGCCGCGGGTCAGGGTTACGAACTGGTAGATGATGGCGCGGATCGGGCTGGTGTCGTGGCCCAGCGCGCGCACCGCTGCGATCACGCCCTCGTGCTCGGCGATATGGTCGGCGCCGAAGACATCCACGATCAGATCGAATCCCCGCGCCAGCTTCTCGATATGGTAAGCGATGTCGGGGGTGCGGTAGGTCGGCTCGCGGTCGGGTCCGGACCGGATCAGCACACGATCCTTGTCCAGCCCCAACGGTTCGCCGCGCAGCCAGATGGCGCCGTCGTATTCGGCGATCAGATTGCGCTCGCGCAATGCTTCGATTACCGCGTCAACCTTGCCGCTGCGAATCAGATCGAGTTCATTGGTGTAAACGTCGAAATGGATCGACAGCCGCTCGCAAGTGTGGCGGATATCCGCGAAGATCGCCTGCTCGGCCGCCGCCTTGAACAGCTCCTCTGAGGCGCCTTCGACCAGCCGATCGCCGTTGCGCAAAACCAGGTTGTGGGCGATTTCACGAATGTACTCGCCCTGATAGCCGTCGGGGGGCAACTGCGCCGCAATCCCGAGTTCCTGCAGATAGCGCACCCGCACCGATTCCGCCAGCATCCGCATCTGCCGCCCGCCGTTGTTGAAGTAATATTCGCGGACGACATTGAAACCGGTTGCCTGATGCAGCTTGGCGATCGTATCGCCCAAAACGGCGTTACGCCCGTGGCCCACGGTCAGCGGTCCGGTCGGATTGGCGGAAAGAAATTCGACATTGACGCGCCGGCCGCAGCCAAATTGCGGATACCAGAAACGATCGCCCTGGCGCGCGGCCTGCACCAAACGGCGATGCCAGAAGCCCGCCGTCATCCGGAAATTGATAAAGCCGGGCCCTGCGATGGTCACCTCGGCCACCTCCTCGCCCCCCTGGAAATTGCCCTTGATTATTTCCGCGATCGCTCGCGGCGGCTTGCCTTCGGGCCGCGCCAGTATCATTGCGACGTTGGTGGCGCCGTCGCCATGCCGGGGGTCGCGCGGCGCTTCGACCGTGAATGCGGGCGTTGGGGACTTAAGCTGTCCGGCCGCCCGCGCCCGCTCCAGCGCAGCCGTAAGCAGCTCACTGATAATTTCCTTCATCGGTCAGGTCATTGTGCCAGAGCTCCCAAGGCCTTGCTATGCGCCCTAAAACGCATGCGCTCAGGCGAATGCGGCGTCGAGTGCCTGGATCTGATGCTCGCTGAGACGCCATCCCGATGCGCCGCAGTTTTCGACTACGCGCGCAGAGCGGTTGGATTTCGGAATTGCGATCACGTTGGGCCGCGAGGTGCACCAGTTAAGCGCCACCTGGGCCGGCGTTTTTCCGGTCTCTTTCGCGATCCGCCCGAGCACCAGCGTCTTTCGATTCATCCGCACCCGCGGTAACACCGCCAGCCGTCCGTCATCCAGCGGCGTGTAGGCGATGATCGTTATCCGATGCTCAACGCAATAGGGCAGCAGATCGTCCTCGATCTCGCGGCGGTTGAGGTTGTAGAGCACCTGGTTGGAGACGATCGGATATTTGCTCAGCGCGGCCCGTGCTTCGCGCAATTCCGGCAGAGAAAAATTGCTCACGCCGATTCGTCGCACCAGCCCGCGGTCGACCAGTGTCTCCATCGCGCGCATGGTTTCGGCGATCGGGATGGCTGAGTTTGGCCAATGGATCTGATATAGATCGATAACGCCGGTTTGGAGACGGCGCAGGCTTGCGTCCGCCGCCCGCAACACATCGTCGTAACGCAGATTTGAGCCTGAGACCTTGGTGGCGACAAATACCCGATCCCGAATACCGTGGAGGGCCTGACCAACTACGTCTTCGGTGCCATAGACTTCGGCCGTGTCGATCAGGTTCGCCCCCAGTTCGATAGCGCGGCGCAGCGGCTCGACACGCCCCGATAGCGCCATACACCAATACCGATTTCCGGCACCATCACTCCGCTATTGCCGAGTTCTTTGGTTTCCATGGAAGCTCCGTAATATGGATTGCGGCGCGTTTCATCCAGTTTGACAGCTGCTGCCGCCCACCGCCATCGGAGGGTTTGCACGGGACTCGACGCCGATGCCCCTGGTGTGCAACAAAACCGATCAGCATGAGCCGGCTCACTGTGTCATCAGGCACGTTCCGGCATTATGGAAGGCAAATGGAAACACTGAAAGACAAAACCGCGATCGTCGGCGTCGGTCATACCGAATATTCCAGGGATTCCGGACGCAGCGAGATGACGCTGGCGGCCGAGGCGATCTGCAACGCTGTTGCCGATGCCGGGCTCAAGCCCTCGGACATCGACGGAATCGCCAAATACAGCATGGACAACAACGATCACGTCCATCTGGCGGCCAATCTTGGCATCCGCTCATTGCGCTTTTTCGCCGACGCGCCCTGGGGCGGGGGTGGCGGACCGGTGGGGTCGGTGCTGCTGGGCGCGATGGCGGTGGCGACCGGGATGGCGAATTGCGTGGTCGCCTTCCGCGCCATGAACGAGCGCTCGGGACGCGGCACCAATCGATTCGGACTTGCGGTTGTGCGCCAGGGAGCGCCCGGAGCAAGGGGGTACGTCGAGCCCTACGGATTGTTCAGTCCGGCACAGGCCGTGGCTTTGAGCGCGCGCCGCCACATGCATCTTTATGGCACGAAGAGCGAGCATTTCGGCGCCATCGCTGTTACCTGCCGGACTCATGCGCAAACCAATCCCAACGCCGTGATGCGTGGGCGTCCGCTCACCATCGAGGATCATCAGAGTTCGCGCATGATCGCCGATCCGCTGCGGCTGCACGACTGCTGCCTGGAGACCGACGGCGGTGCGGCGGTCATAATCACCAGCGCTGAGCGCGCGCGGGATTTGCGTCACAAGCCCGTCTACATCATGGCTGGAGCGTTCGGCGCCACCGATCGCAACACGCAGACGATGGTCAAATTCCTGGAACATCCGCAATCCGAGTCCAGCGTGGTGGCGCAGGAGTTGTTCGGCCGCGCCGGCGTCGCGCATAAGGATATCGACGTCTGTTTTATTTATGACCACTTTACCCCGCTGGTGCTGATGGCCTTCGAGGAACTTGGGTTTTGCAAAAGGGGAGAAGGCGGTCCATTCGTCTCCGACGGGCGCCTGCTGTGGCCCAGCGGTTCCCTGCCATTCAACACCAGCGGCGGCAATCTGTCCGAGGGCTACATTCACGGCATGCAAAACACGATCGAGGCAGTGCGCCAGTTGCGCGGGGAGGCGATCAACCAGGTGGAGGACGCCCAAATTGCGCTGGTCGCCTCAGGCAACGCGGTCCCGACCACCGCGATGATCCTGCATCGTTAGCGCAACCCAGGAGGAACATTCATGGCCGAGACACCCAATTTCCCCAGTCCGATTCCGGACTTCGACGCGAAGGAGTTCTGGGACGGATGCAACCGCGGCGAATTGCTGATGCAGCGCTGCGCGGCTTGCGGGAAATTCCGCTGGCTTCCCCAACCGATGTGCCCGTTTTGCAATTCGCTCAAGCGCGAATGGGTCAAAGTAAGCGGACGAGGTAAAGTTTACTCCTACACCATCGTTACTCATCCGGTCCATCCGGCGGCGGTCAGCCGCGTGCCCTACAACGTTGCCCAGGTGCGGCTCGATGAAGACCCGAGCTTGATCCTCGTGACCAACCTGGTGGAGATCGGCAATGAGGATATTCGAATCGACATGCCCGTGCAGGTCGTGTTCGAAGAGCACGAAGCGGGAGTGAAGTTGCCGAAGTTCAAGCCTCTGTAAGCATTAACTGGCGGGGTGGCGGGGCTTGGAATATAGTGGAGCGGGCGCGAGCCGCAGTTGAAGATCTCAGTCATAATTGCGACGCACGACCGCGCGCCGCAGCTCGGCGAGTTGCTGCGCAGCCTGACGCGCCAAATTGTGCCGGGCTGCCACGAAATCTTAATCGCCGACAATGGCACGCCGCAGCCTTCGCCTATTCCTGGCGATATTCTTGTCGCCTGCCATCTCCACGATCCCGCGCCCGGCAAGTGCCGCGTTCAGAATCGCGCAATCGCCCATGCGCTCGGCGAAATTATCGTTCTGGTGGACGACGATCTTATTGTCGCACCGGACTACCTCGCCGCCGTGGAAAGGTTTTTTAGCGATCATCCCGAATTCTCCGCCATGAAAGGCAAGGTGCTGCCGGCTCAGGACCCGGCAGCAACGGCCGGCGAGAACTGGCCCTATATGGATTTGCCGATCGTGGATCACGGCCCGCACGTATGCGAGGTTGACGGCGTACTGGGCGCGAACATGGCCTTTCGCTCCAACGTGTTCTCCACCATCGGGCTGTTCGATGAACGGCTGGGTCCCGGCGCGGGCGGTCACGAGGAGGACACCGAAATATCTGCCCGCATCCGCGCCGCGGGACTGCGGATTGGCTACTGTCCCGGCGCGCTGGTGTACCATGAAGTCGATCCGGCGCGTGCCGATCGTGCCCGCTTTGTTCGGATCGCGCGCGAGCGCGGGCGCTGCCGGATGGTGCATCAGCGTCACAGCCGTGGGAAAGTGTACACCTCACTGGCTTACAGCGGGTTGCGGCTGGGATTGGCACGGATGCTACGGGCGCCGGTGGCACGTATCGCCAGGGAGGATCGCCGTTTTGCAACCGCCCTGGGCATGCTGGACGCTCTGCACCCGAATCAACGACTTCCGCCAGGTAGCGGGCAGGAAGAAGCAGGAAGACGCTATGAGCAATTTCAGGCGAGTGGTAACCGCAGTCAATGATGAAGGCAGATCTGTTGTCGCCAGCGACGGACCGGCGCCCGAGTCATGGTGCACCGAAGTCTGGGCAACCAGTGCTGACCGGCCGCTCGGATTCGATCCGCCGCAGATCAAACCGACGCTGATGCCGCCGGCAAAGGGCACGCGCTGGCGCATCGTTGAGCTTGCGCCGGACTCAACGGCGCGCCGCGCCCAGGCGGCGCCGGTGGTGGAGGGAGTCGACGAACACGGATGGCACACCACCAACACGGTCGATTATGTGTTCATCCTCGACGGCGACATCACACTTGAACTGGACGAAGGGAAAGTCGATTTGCACGCCGGGGACTGCGTCGTGCAGCGTGCGACGAACCATCGATGGCGCAATCACGGCCCGCGGCCGGCGCGCATGCTTGCAGTGATGATCAGCCTGCAGTGATCGCTTATGCCTGCGATTCGGCCCCGATATAACCCTCGCGCTCCAGGTGGAGAATGATCTGTTGCGCTGCCTCTTCCGGACTCAATTCGGTGGTGTCGATCACCAGTTCGGCATCTGCCGGCTGCTCGTATGGATCGGAAATGCCGGTGAACTCTTTGACGATTCCGGCGCGCGCCTTGGCGTAAAGGCCCTTGCGGTCGCGCGCTTCGCACACCTCCAGCGGCGTTGCGATATGCACAAGCACGAAGCCTCCGCCCTGCTCGACCATCGCGCGGACCTCTTTGCGCACGCTGTCGTAGGGGGCGATCGGGGCGCAGATGGCGATGCCGCCGTTTTTGCTGATTTCGGAAGCCACGAAACCGATGCGGCGGATATTGATGTCGCGATGCTCCTTGGAAAAGCCCAGTTCGGAGGAAAGGTTCTTGCGAACCAGGTCGCCGTCCAGCAACGTTACCGGCCGCCCGCCAATCTCCAATAATTTAACCAGCAGGGCGTTGGCGATCGTGGATTTGCCCGAACCCGATAAGCCGGTGAAAAAAACGGTGAAACCCTGGCGATGGCGCGGCGGGTAGCTGCGTTTCAATTCCCTGGCCACTTCGGGAAAGGTGAACCAATGGGGAATTTCCCGCCCTTCGTTGAGGCGGCGGCGCAATTCCGTACCCGAGATGTTCAACTCGCGCATGCCCTTGGGAATTTCATCCTCGGGCACGAAAGTGTCGAGTTCCTCGATGTAAACCATCATGCGGAACGGGACGACACCGACCCCGATCTCGTCCTGATGCTTGAGCAGCAGTTCCTGGGCGTCGTAGGGACCGTAGAACGGCTTGCCGGTGGAATCCCTGCCGGGACCGGCATGATCGCGCCCGATAATGAAGTGAGTGCAGCCGTAGTTCTTGCGGATGAGGGCGTGCCAGACGGCCTCGCGCGGACCGCCCATGCGCATCGCCAGCGGCAGTAGCGCAAGCTTCACGGTGCCGTGCGGATAATGCGGCAACAAGGCCTGGTAGCAGCGCACCCGCGTGTAATGATCGACATCGCCCGGCTTGGTCATCCCGACCACGGGCTGGATCAGCAGATTGGCTTCCACGCTCTTGGCCGCCCGCAGAGTCAATTCCTGATGGGCCCGATGCATCGGATTGCGGGTCTGAAACGCGACAATCCGGCGCCATCCCAGCCGCAGAAACTCGGCGCGCAATTCCGCGGGTGTCAGGCGCAGGGCGCGATAATCGTAATGGATAGGCAGTTCGATAACTTCCAAACGGCCGCCGACGTAACAGGGATGGCTGCGCTGGAGCAGATGCGCCACCCCGGGATGTTCGGGATTCAGCGTGCCGAACACCGACTGCGCCTCGGCGCCAAGATCGGGTTTCCAGACGTCTTCGACATGCAAGGCGGCCAGCATCACGCCTTCAGGGTCGCGCAGCGCCAGCATGCCGCCCTGGCGCAGCTTGCCGGCGACCTCTTCGGTGACGTCCAGAGTGATTGGCATCGGCCACAGCGTGCCGTCAGCCAGGCGCATCCGCGCGCAGACTGAATCGTAATCGGGTCGCGTCAGAAAACCGCGCAGCGGCGAAAACCCTCCATTGCCCAGCAGCTCGAGGTCGCAAAGCTGGCGGGGCGTCAGGTCCCACGAGGGCCAATCCTTCGAGGCCGCTTTTAACTCACCGGCCCGCTCCGGTCCCGCGATCAGACTGACGAGAGTGCCGCCATGGGGAGCGATCAAAGTGTGCGCCATTGAAACCAGTCCTCTGGATTTTCTTACTTGCGGCGACCCGCCCGTGCGGATGCACCTGAAGCGTGCACAATTTTACCCGGTATCGGCCTTTCAAACGAGATGCCTGTAAGGGGGCGGCGTCAGGCGCATTTTCAGCCGGCCGCGGACGGGATGCTCCTCAGGCTTGTCTGGCCTCGAGCAGCGGCGAAGGTGGCGCAACGCTTAGCTTTACTGTCGTCGGTTTGCGATAGCGCATAATCAACTCGGCGTGTGCGATATAGGCCGTCTCCTCGTGGACGAAACCGATTCGCTCCAGCGATTGTGACAGACTTTGGCGCGTATAATGGCTGATGTGCTCGTCGCGATACGCCCACGGCATCAGCATCCCGTAAATCGGCTCGATCGTCCGCCATTGCCAGGTTGAATAGTCCGGAGTGCCGATAATCAAGGTTCCACCCGGTTTGAGCACACGCCACATCTCGTCAAACAGCACTGGCTCGCGGGCGATGTGCTCGATTACCTGCGAGCTGATCACGCAATCGAAGATCCCCTCGCCGAAGGGCAGGGCGAACGCGGAGGCGCGCACCGCCGGAATTTTGAGCCGTTGCAGGTAACGCGTTTTGGCGAAGTTGTAATCAAGCGCGATGGCGTTGTTGAGACTCTGAATTATGATGCTGGATCCGCTTCCCACGTCCAACGTCAGCCCGGCGCCGCGCGCCCACGAGGTTATGATGTGATGGCGGGCACGCTGCCAATAGCGTTGCGGCGGAATCAGGCTGTAAAACGCGCGCGCATCATAGTCGGCTGATTCCAGCGAATTGCGCAGTCGCCACAGCTCGAACGCAGACTTGGCCAGATCCATGCCAAAGCGCAGCACGCGGGCATGCGAAACCCCGCGATGACGCGGGAAGTAGGTGAACGGTACTTCGGTGATGCTGAACCCGGCCGCATAGGCACGGACCAGTATTTCCTCCAGCACCTCGAAATTGCGTCCCTTGATCGGCACTTCGGTTATAACCTCGCGCCGGTACAGCCGATATCCGCTGGAAAGATCGTAAGCGGGCACCGACAGCATCCGGCGCAGCGCGACATTAAGCATCCGGCTGAGCGCGCGCCGGCCAAGACTCGAGTATGCGACTCCGGCGCGCACGTAGCGCGACGCGATAACGATGTCGGCGCTTTCCCGCGCGCGCCACATCTTGGCCACGAACGCCGGTTCATGCGAAAGGTCGGCGTCCAGCGTCAGCACATAGTCGCCCCGCACTTCGCGGAAACCCGCGGCCAAAGCGCCGGCGTACCCGGGGAACGCTTCCTCAAGCACCCGCGCGCCATGCGCGGTCGCGACTTCGCGGGTGTTGTCGCGCGAGCCGCCGTCGACCGCGAGAAATTCGTAGTCCAGGCCAAGCTGATTTAGGGTGTTGCGCAGACGGTCCAGGAGGTCTCCCAGATTACCTCCCTCGTTGAGGACCGGAAGGACGACGCTTATATCCATCCATCTACTCCGGCGCGGGCGTGACTGATGTTGAACCCATCCTTGAAGCGGTCGCGCTTATTGGCGGGTTACAATAGCAGAAAACCGTCGCGGATTGCGCCAGCCCATTCACCCCTCGGGTCCGATCATTTTCTCCGGCCGCACCACCTGGTCGAACTCTTCGCCGCTGAGCAGCCCCATTTCGACGGCGGCCTGGCGCAGCGTCTTGCCCTCGGCATGCGCCTTCTTGGCGACCTTGGCCGCGTTGTCATAACCGATTTTGGGACTCAGCGCCGTTACCAGCATCAGTGAATTGTTCAGGTGTTGATTGATCCGCTCGCGGTTGGGGCTCAACCCGTCCACGCAATAGGTCTTGAAGCTGTGACAGGAGTCAGTGAGCAGACGGACCGAATGAAGCAGGTTGTGGATCATCACCGGTTTGAACACGTTGAGTTCGAAATTGCCCTGCGAACCGGCGATGCCCACTGCGGTGTCGTTGCCAAGCACCTGCACACACACCATCGTCATCGCTTCGCTCTGCGTCGGATTGACCTTGCCCGGCATGATCGAGGAGCCGGGTTCGTTCTCGGGCAGGATCAGCTCGGCGAGGCCCGCGCGGGGACCCGAACCCAGCCAGCGGATGTCGTTGGCGATTTTCATCAGCGAGCAGGCCAGCGTACGCAAAGCTCCGCTGGCGGCCACAATCGCGTCGTGGGCGGCCAGCGTGGCGAACTTGTTGGGCGCCGACACGAACGGCAACCCGGTCAGCCGCGCGATCTCGGCGGCGACCCGATCGGCAAACTCCTTGTGCGCATTAAGTCCCGTACCTACAGCGGTGCCGCCCAGCGCCAGTTCGTAAAGGTTGGGCAGCGAGGCTTTGATGCGCTCGATGTCCTGATCGATCTGGGCGACATAGCCTGAGAACTCCTGTCCCAGCGTAAGCGGCACCGCGTCCATCAGATGTGTGCGGCCAATCTTGATGATGTCCTTGAACTGCTCGGATTTGGCCGCCAGCGCGTCGCGCAGCTCCTTCAGCGCCGGCAGCAGCCGATGATGGATCACCTCCACGGCCGCTATATGCATCGCGGCGGGAAAGGTATCATTGGAGGATTGCGACATGTTGACGTCGTCATTGGGATGGATCGGCTTTTTGCTGCCCATCACCCCGCCGGCCAGCTCGATCGCGCGATTGGAGATCACCTCGTTGGCGTTCATGTTGGTCTGAGTGCCGCTGCCGGTTTGCCAGATATGCAAAGGAAAATGATCGTCGAGTTTGCCCTCGATCACTTCGTCGGCAGCCTGGATGATGAGCCTGGCCTTTTCCGCCGGCAACAACCCCAAATCCTGGTTAACCCGGGCCGCGGCTTTCTTGAGAATTCCAAAGGCGCGGATCAATTCGCGCGGCATGATGTCGTTGCCGATATTGAAATGCAGGAGCGAACGTTGGGTCTGCGCCCCCCAGTAGCGATCGCTAGCAACCTCGATCGCGCCCATCGTGTCGGTCTCGGTGCGAGTGGCCTTGTTCTGTGATGCTTTTGCTGTAGCCATCGTGCGTTGTTCCTTAGGATTGAGTCCGGATTGCCAGTTCAGGAGTGGATTTCGATGAAATCGTCCTGTTCCCCTATACCGCGGCCCCGGAACTGATTCCAGCAGCCGTATCGCAAGGCTTACCTGGAATCCGAAATTCCTGCCATGACGGGTTAATCCAACTAGTGCCGGACTGGTTTGATGAAGCGGTCTAATAAAGAAGTCGGACTGTTCGCAGCCAAGACTCACTTTCCGGCAGTCGTCGCCCGGGTCCAGCGCGGTGAAGAAATCCTTATTACAAAGCATGGTGTAGCCGTTGCGCGCCTGGTACCTGCGGGCCAGTCAGTGCGGCGCAATCCCGGCCAAGCCGCCGCGAAAATTCGCCAACTGCGACGCGGCGTGGTGCTTGGAGACGTAAGTCTCCGCAGCCTGATAGAGGAGGGCCGTGTTTGAGCCGCCTGGTTCTGGACGCATCGGTGGCGCTGTGCTGGTTTTTTGAAGATCAAGCAACACCCTTCAGCGAAGCCATTCTCGATGGTTTGAATGACGGGAATGGAGCGATTGTGGCCGCGCCCAAAGCAAAACGGCGGCCCCTTAACAGGGCCGCCGTTTTGCGCCGCTCAGAGCCTGATTTTAGCGAATTACATCATGCCGCCCGGTGGCATTCCCGGGGTCTGCGGCTTCTCCTCGGGCTTCTCCGCCACCATGCATTCGGTGGTGAGCAGCAGACCGGCCACCGAGGAAGCGTTTTGCAGCGCACTGCGCACGACCTTGGTCGGGTCGATGATTCCGGCCTTCATCAGGTCTTCGAACTCCTCGCTCGAAGCGTTGAAACCGAAGCCGCCCTTGTTGTTCTTGATCTTGTCCACGACGATCGAGCCTTCCCATCCGGCATTCTGCGCGATCCAACGGGCCGGATCCTCGACCGCCTTGCGGATGATGTTGACGCCGGTCTTCTCCTCGTCGCTGACGCTGAGGCGTTCGAGCGCGGAGGAAGCCCGAATCAGCGCGACGCCGCCGCCCGGAACCACGCCTTCCTCGACTGCGGCGCGGGTCGCATGCAGGGCGTCCTCGACGCGGGCCTTTTTCTCTTTCATTTCGACTTCGGTGGCCGCGCCAACCCGGATCACGGCGACGCCACCGACCAGCTTGGCCAGCCGCTCCTGCAGCTTCTCCCGATCGTAGTCGGAGGTGGTCTCTTCGATCTGCGCGCGGATCTGCTTGATACGCGCTTCAATGTCGGCCTTCTTGCCGGCGCCGTCGATGATCGTGGTGTTGTCCTTGTCGATCACGATCCGCTTGGCGCGGCCGAGATCCTGCAGCGTGACGTTCTCCAGTTTGATACCGAGTTCCTCGGCGATTACCTTGCCGCCGGTGAGAATCGCGATATCCTCGAGCATCGCCTTGCGCCGATCACCGAAGCCCGGCGCCTTGACCGCGCAGCAGGCTAGCGTACCCCGGATCTTGTTGACCACCAGCGTCGCCAGGGCCTCGCCCTCGACGTCCTCGGCGATCATCAGGAAGGGCTTGCCGGTCTTGGCGATCGCTTCGAGGATGGGGAGCAGGTCCTTCATCGCGGAGATCTTTTTCTCGTGGATGAGCAGGTAGGCGTCCTCCAGCTTGGCCTCCATCCGCTCCGCGTCGGTCACGAAATAGGGCGACAGGTAGCCCCGGTCGAACTGCATGCCTTCGACCACTTCGAGCGTGGTCTCCAGGCCCTTGGCCTCTTCGACCGTGATTACACCCTCTTTGCCGACTTTCTCCATCGCCTCGGCGATGATGTCGCCGATGGTGGAATCGTTGTTAGCAGAAATGGTGCCGACCTGAGCGATTTCGCGGCGGTCCTTGGTCGGCTTGGACAGGGTTTTCAGCTCGCCCACGATCGCTTCGACCGCGCGGTCAACGCCGCGTTTGATCGACATCGGATCGTGGCCGGCCGCCACCATCTTGATGCCCTCGTTGAAAATCGAGCGGGCCAGCACCGTGGCGGTGGTGGTGCCGTCACCGGCGACGTCAGAGGTCTTGGAGGCAACCTCCTTGACCATCTGGGCGCCCATGTTTTCGAATTTGTCTTCCAGTTCGATTTCCTTGGCGACCGTGACGCCGTCCTTGGTCACCGTGGGAGCGCCGAAGCTCTTCTCAAGCACGACGTTGCGGCCCTTGGGACCCAGCGTTACCGTCACCGCGTCAGCCAGAATATTGACCCCGCGTTGAATCTTCTCGCGGGATTCCTGACCAAAGCGTACAAGTTTGGCAGGCATGTTTTGTTAGCTCCTTCCCTTGAAAGTTTTCCGTCCGTTGTGGTTATTCGAGCACGCCGACGATTTCGTCTTCCCGCAGGATCAGATGCTCTTCACCCTCGATTTTGACTTCGGTGCCGGAATACTTGCCGAACAGAATGCGATCGCCCTTCTTGACGTCCGGGGGAATGACTTTTCCCTCTTCCGTGACCTTGCCTTTGCCGACCGCAACCACCATTCCCTCCTGCGGCTTTTCCTTCGCCGTGTCGGGAATGATGATTCCGCCCTTGGTCTTCTCCTCCTCCTGGATTCGCTTGACCAAGACCCGATCGCCCAGCGGCCTGATACTCTTCATGGCTGTGAAACCACCTCCTGAAAGATTGCCCTCAGATTTAAGGCTTTAACTTCCGCGCAAAAAGTAATCACTGAATGCCGGATGTCAATTGGCACTCGCGATGTCTGAGTGCCAACCAAAATCTAGCGCACCACCGCCCCGGTTAAAAGGGGGTCCGATGAACTTTCTGAGGTTTTGTGGTGACGAATGAAGCCGTTGCGGGTGGTGCCTATTTCGGCCCCTTTTTGCGCAGCTCTTCTTCCCGGTAACGGCGGTAAAGAATCTGCCATTCGCTGCTGCCCTCGACCACGCCTCGTTTGAGCGACGCGATCTTGCGCCTGACGGCCGCATCGACCCGGTCGCCCCTTTCCAGCCATTGCGTGATCACCTCGCGGCCTCGGCGCAGGGCGAGAGGGAAGTTCGGGATGTCCGCCAGACCTTCAGCGCGCAGACGGTTGAGCGACTCCCGCGCCAGGTACAAGATGCGATCCTCGCTCAACTTCATAGGCGTGGGCGTGACGCTTACAGGGTAAAGCCCCGGCGTTCGGCGATTCGCTGCCGGATCAGGTGGCGCAGGCGGGTAACATCAATCCCCGGATGCCTGCGCGCTTCGTCCTCGGCCATGCGATCGGCTTCCTCGTCGATTTGATTTTCCTGCTCGAAGTTGGCCGACAGGAATTCAACCACGCAGGCAATCAGCGCTTCGGGGTCGGCCTTGGGCACGATCGCGCCGCCTGCGATCATGCTCTCGACGAAATGACGCGCGAGCGCGTCAATTTCCTGTTCTCTTATGGGCATGGACGAATCAGCGACCAAAGTCTTTTTTAGAACAGACGTTACACCAAGTCCAGCGCGTTCATTTCCGCACGGGCTTAAATGGCCACGAAAAAGGACGCTTGCGGCGATTGAGCGCCGGCGCCGCGGGCCTCCGTCATTATTCCAGCCGATCTGATGCTGATGCCATCAGAAGCTGGCCGCGTTCAACGGCAGCAGCTCGGCAGAAGGATGATATTTCTAGGCGGGGGCGGCGGCGATTTCGCCCTGCGAACCATGCAGAATCGCCTTGAAGCGGCGGTCCCCGAGGTAAAAGCGCTGCGCCTCCTCGTCGGTCACCGGACCTCGCCGCAGGTCGCGCCGGATGATTTGCCAGACCCCGCCGACCATCGGATGGCGTCCCTGGCGATAGCTGAAGAAGTAATAGATAAACTGTCGGACCACGGAGCGGCGCGACTCGGCTGACAACCCGCGGCCGCCGGCCACCGTGAAAATCGTGTGCAGCAGCCGCCAGGGCGAGTAAAAAGTCTTGAAGGCGTCGGTATAGGCGCGCATCCACATGTAGCGGTCCATCTTGTCGTGCTTGAGCGTGACGTGCTGCGAATCAAGATTGTTGAAGTCCCAATCTATGATTTGCCCCTCTTTAGCGTAACGGATTTGATCCTCGGTACCGGGCAGCGGGGTCATGATAAAGAAGGAGACGATGTCGAAGCCGAGCTGCCGCAGCATCCGGCCCGCGACCCGCCCGCAGTCAGCTCCGTCAAATGGAAATCCCAGCATATATCCGGCGTGCACCGAAATTCCCGCGCGATGCCAGTTGTCGACCACCCGGCGATACTTCGAGAGCACCCGTTTGCGCGCGTCCTCCAGCACCATCCGATGGCTGCGATCGTCGGTATTTTGATACTTGGTCGCATAATTGAGGTTGTCGGGATTGAGCGACTCGATTCCGACGAAGGCCTGGTAGCATCCCGCCTCCGCCGCCAACTCAACGAAGCGGCGGCTGCGATTGTGCTTGGCGCTGAGTTTTTCCCCTTCGGCCACATTGGCATAGCAGGAGGCGTCCACATCGACCTGCATCATGAAGGAGAGGCGGGGGAATTCCTTGCGCACCTGCGCTATGCCGGTCAGGATTTCGTCCCATCGCGGGCTGCGGAAGAAATCGTCATCGACGAGGAATAGCGAATCGATGCCGTGATTGAAGACCGCGTCGCGCACCCACTGGACAACCGATTGAGGGTCGCGCGAGCGCATCGTGCGGCCCATCACGTTCTTGACCGAGCAGTACGAGCAGGTAAACGGGCATCCCCGCGAGGTGTCCAGCGTGGTCTGGGTGTCGTTGAAAAACCGGGTCAGGTAGCGATCGTCAATCAGCGGCAACTGCGCGTCGGTGATCACGGGCACCAGGATATCGCCGGTCCCCGTCTTGGCGCGGATACCCTCGTTGACGGAATACTCGGGCTTGAGCGCGCCGTTGAGATAGTCCTCGATGATCTCGGCCCAAAAGTTCTCCGCTTCGCCAACTGCGGTCGAAACGCCGCAACCATGCAGGAATTCACGGGACTGCGGATAGCCGCTGACGTGGAAGCCGCCCATGATCGTGGTCAGCCCCTGCGCCACGAACTGCAGGGCCAAATCGCGTCCGCGCGGATACTGATTGGACTGCACGCCGGCTATTCCGATCAGCAGCTCGACCCCGTCCTCGCGGGCGCGCTCTTTGATTGCTCTGATATTTTCGGGTCCAATGGCGCCGTCGCACACTTCGTCCCAGATCACGGTTTCGAGAAAAACGTTGCGTTTAGCGCCGAATTGCCGGTTATAAGTATCATTCAGTGCGGCCAAAACCGTCAGGGTATTATTGGGCTGCACACCCCATCGATAGAACTGGACATAACCGGCGTCATCGTAGCGCGAAGGTTTGATGAAATAGACCCTGATGGTCCGGCACGGTTCGGGCTTAAGCACCCCGCTTTGCGCGGCGCCCGCCGAAGCGGTTAACTGCGAACGCGTTATCGAACCATAGCGGTTGCGGCCAAGAATCAGGTAAAAGAGGCCAACCGCGGCTAATAGCAGGCCTGCAAGTACAAGTAAAACAACCATCGAAAAAACCTCTTCAACCTCTCTCCGAGACCACGGACTTCGCCGAGGGAGGCATTCCTAACCGACTGGTCAAGTCGGGTATTTCCTACAAGATATACGGTATTCGAGTCAACCTTTTTCTGGAATAGAATTCGTGTCCAGAAACCGGCAACTCAACGGTACATTTCGACCAGGTTGATTAAACCGAGGTCCCGGTAACGCTCAACCAGGTACCCCTTGATCTGCTGGACCGTGCTCATTTCAAGCACATCTTTGGCGATCAAGCGTGCGGTTGCGTAATTGACGTGGCGCACCACCTCGCGCACGACCGGGATGAAAAGCGGACTCAGGCTCAATTCTGTCAGGCCGATTCCAATCAGCACCAGTGTCGCCATCGGATCACTGGCCATCTCGCCGCAAATGCAAACCGGCTTGCCCGCTTCCTTCGCGACGGTGAAAACCTGCGAAATAGCGGCCAGAACGGCGGGATGGAGCGGCTCGTAAAGCGCCGCCACCTTGGGATTGTTGCGGTCCACCGCCAGCAGAAACTGGATCAAGTCGTTGGTGCCGATCGAAAAAAAGTCCACTTCCTTGACCAGCCGGGGCGCCAGCCAGACCGCCGCCGGCACTTCGATCATGGCGCCGACCGCAATCGCGGGGTTGTGCTCCAGCCCCTCGCGGTAAAGCTCGGCCTGCGCCTCGGCGAGCAGTTCGCGCGCATTGCGCAGTTCCTCCATGTTGGAGATCATCGGAAACAGCAGGCGAACGTTGTGGCGCGCTGCCGAACGCAGGATTGCCCGCAGTTGCGCCTTGAACAGCGACGGCATCTCCAGCGAAACCCGGATCGAGCGCCATCCCAGGAACGGATTGTCCTCGCGCGGCACCCGCATGTAAGAGGGATACTTGTCGGCGCCGATGTCGAGCGTGCGAAAGGTCACCGTCCGATTGCCCATCGGCTTGAGCAGGCGATTGTAAAGCGCGACCTGCTCGTTCTCGTCGGGAAAGTCCTCGTAGGTCAGAAAAGAAAACTCGGAGCGGAACAAGCCGACCCCTTCGGCGCCGTACTTGAGCGCGATCTCGATATCGTTTTGCAGTGCGATATTGGCCAGCAGATGGATCCGATGGCCGTCGTGGGTGATCGCGCCCTCCGTCGGATGGGCCATCAGCTCGCGCCGGAAAGCGTTGTATTGGCGCGACAGCCGGTCGTATTCGCGCTGCACGTCCGCGCTCGGCTTGATGTAGAGGATGCCCGAATTGCCGTCGAGGATCAGATCGTCGCCCTCGCTCACCGATTCCATCAGGTGTTCAATCCCCACCACCGTCGGAATTTCGAAGGAACGCGCCAGGATCGCGGCGTGCGAGGTGACACCGCCCGATTGCAGCGCGATTCCGGCCAGATTTTCGTGCGACAGCAACGTCAATTGTGACAGTGTCAGCTCCTCGGCGACCAGGATGGTCGGATGGACGAACGGGCTGCGGCTGTCCTCGCGCCGCAGATGGCGCAGCAGGCGATGGCCGACGTCGCGGAAATCGCTTGCCCGCTCCCGCAGGTAACCGTCCGCCATCGCCAGCATCGAGGCGCTCACCTCGTCGATCACGCGAAACAGCGCGCTTTCCGCCGCGTAACCCGATTCAATCGCGGTTCGAATACGCCCGATGAACTCCTCGTCTTCCAGAATCAGGCGGTGCGCGTCGAAAATCTTGAGTTCGTTTTCGGGCATCAGCGCCGCCATCCGGGCCTTGAGCGCGCTCAGCTCCGCCTGGGCCTTGATGACGCTTTCGTTGAGCCGGCGCAGTTCCTCGACCTGATCGTCGGCGCGCAGGTTCATGTCGATGGTGTTAAGGAAGGTGCCGACCAGGTGCGCGATACCATGGCCGAATCCGGGCGCCGCGCCGAGTCCGACCAGGCGCGGGCGGCGGATTTTGACCGGCGCCGCCAGCCGCGTCTTGCCGCCGACTTTCTCGTAATCCTTGAGTTGACGGTTGGCTTCGATCATCCGGCGGCGATATTCGTCGCGCTCTTTTTCCTTGGTCGCCAGGGTCTGGCGCAGGCGGAAATGGTTGAGCATCTGCGCCAACTGGTTGCTGGCCGCGCGCAGCAGCCGGACTTCGCTCGCGCTGAATTTCCGTTTGCGCAGGGTTTGGGTGACCAGCACGCCAATCGGTTCGCCGTGATTGCTCTGGATCGGAACGCCGAGGAACGAGTGATAGCGTTCCTCGCCGGTTTCGGGGAAGTATTTGTAGCGCGGATGGCTGATCGCGTCGGCCACCACCACCGGCTGCATCGTCTCGATCACCAACCCGACCAGCCCCTCGTTGATCTTCATCGAGACCTTGCCGACCGAGTCGCGATCCAAGCCGACGGTGGCGCGCAGAACCAGCCGCTGCTGCGTGGGGTCGAACAGATACAACGAGCAGACTTCCGTCTCCATTCCCGACGCGATCGCTTTTACGAACCCGTCCAGCGCTTCCCGGAGATCCGAAGTGGTCCCGGCAAGCAGCGAAATATTTTCGATTAATTCTAGGCGCCCGTCGGTTCCTGCCACGGCAGGGCTATCTTATCGCAACCTTCCCATTGTAACAAACCGTGATGAAAAGGCCTCAACCAGGACGCAGCCTGGCGCAGTACTCTAAGCCGCGGCGCCGAACAACACGATGTTGCCGTCCTCCAGCAGACCGCGGCCGGCGCGGCTGCGGCGCGCCTTGATCGCATCGATCAGCGCCCGCTCGGTCAGCGCCGGCGCATCCAGCACGGTGCAGACGCAACCAACGGAATCGACCGAATGGGAGTCCGAGCCGCCGACCTCGGCCAGACCCAGCGCGCGCGCCACCTGCAGCGCAAATCGATTTTCCTCTTCCGAACAACAACCGTTGAGCACTTCGACCGCGTCCACCATCGAGAAAACCATCTGCTCCGCCGCCGTGTTCACGTCATTGGCGTCGAAGGGCTCGTCATGGTTGTTGAAGAAGGTGAGCTTGGGGTCGAGTTTGTAGCGGAACGGATGATTGGCAATCAGCAAGCCGCCGCATTCGTCGGCGACGCGGCGCAGCTCCTTGAGCCGGTAAATTCCGCCAACGTAGCGATCGAGGCCGAAGGCCCCCACGTGGCCGATTTCGGTCGTGACCTCCATCCCGCGCAGCAACACCACCCCGGCCTGCGCGGCGAGGTCCATGACCTCCTGCACATCCCAGATGTGATCGTGTTCGGTGATACAGACCGCGCTGATTCCGATTTCGCGCGCCCGCTCGATCACCTGTTGCGGTGACACGTTGGAATCGGAACTGCCGCGGCTGGTGTGGAGATGAAGGTCGATGGTGAAGTGGGGCCCGTTGCGGTGCCCGCTTCCGAATGTCGCCATTATAATTTGTCCCTCAGGCCTTGTTGGAGAGCGTAATCTTTTCCATGTGATCGCCGACCTTGATCTGGTCGACCACGTTCATGCCTTTAACCACTCCCCCGAAAATCGTGTACTTGCCGTTCAGTTCGGGCTGCGGCTCCAGGCAGATGTAAAACTGGCTGCCGCTGCTCCTGCGCTCGGGATTGACTCGGTCGCTGGTGCGCGCGGTCGCCACGGTGCCGCGCAGATGTTTCTCGTTGGGGTTGATCTCGGCCGGAATCTCGTAACCCGGACCACCGGTGCCGTCGCCCCTCGGATCGCCGCCCTGGACCACGAAACCCGGCACCACGCGATGGAAAGTCAGGTTGTTGTAAAAACCCTGGTTAACCAGTTTTTCGAAATTCGCGACCGTTTTTGGCGCGACCTGCGGATACAATTCAATCACGAATGTGCCGCGTTCGGTCTGGACGATCGCGTAGTGACCCGTATGGCGCATCGGCAAGCCGTCGGAATTGCTCGACTGCGCCAATACCGGGGCGGCCGCCGCCAGCGCCACCAGCACGAATACCAAAACCAGCCAACCTTTGTTCCTCATCCTTGTCTTCTTTCGGGTTTGAGCCGCTCGGGCGTGACAGGCGGAGAGCCTGTTTGAGGGTTTACGCCTTGTCCGACAGCGAAACCTTGTTCATGCGGTCGCCGCGCCGGATCTTGTCCACCACTTCCATCCCGTGGATGACCTGTCCGAAGATGGTGTACTGGCCGTCAAGTCCAGGCTGCGGCTCGAGGCAGATATAGAACTGGCTGCCGCTGCTGCGGCGCTGCGGATTGACCTCATCGCCGGTGCGCGCGGTGGCGACGGTGCCGCGCAGATGTTTCTCGCCGGGCTTGATCTCGCCCTCCACGTCATAGCCGGGACCACCGGTGCCGTTGCCCTGCGGATCGCCGCCCTGGACCACGAAACCTGGCACCACGCGATGGAAAGTCAGGTTGTTGTAAAAACCCTGGTTAACCAGTTTTTCGAAGTTGGCAACGGTTTTGGGCGCGGTTTCAGGATAGAGTTCGATCACGATCGCTCCGCGTTCAGTCTCGAGCGTCGCGTAATGTCCGGTGTTACGCAATGTGAAATCCTCCGTGGCCACGATTTACGGTGGGCTTGTGGTTGCGCGGCGGCGCCGGCGAACAGTCCGCAACGCACGCCCCGGGACCTCCGCCAACATAAGCCGGTACCGCACGCAGTGCAACACGGTCTGACAACGCCGGCCAGGGCTAAATACAGCCGCCCGGCCGGTTTAAAAAAAGGTCCCCTCCATCACCAATGCGGCGATGGAGGGGACAAGCGCCGAAGCGGCGCGTCGCGTCAGCGCATTATCTGCGTCAATCCGCTGGGCAGCGCATAGACCGAGATGTCGCGCAATTGCGCCGGGACTTCGTCGTCAACCTTGGTGAATCCGCGCGGATAAGCGTAGCTCAGGTGCGAATTCTGGAGGTCGTAAATCCAGACCGGCTCATCTCCGGCGGGAATCGTGATGCTGCTTTCCTTAAATCCCCGCACCGGATCCTGAGTGCGGTTGCTGATCTGGATTTTCCACAACTTGCCCGAACGATCGTAGTATTCGTTCTGCAGGACCGCGTACAGTTCCTTGTCGATATAAAACACGTCGTGCGAATAGCAATATCCGTTGACCATCGAGGGCTTCGGCACTTCGTCGATCACCCAGACGTCGCGCAGTTCCCATTTGCCGGTTACCGCCTTGTGAAAGGGCGCGGAATGTCCGGTGTAGAAGTTGGCCGGATCGCCGCGCAGCTTGCCGTTTTCATGGACCAGGGCGAGGATTTTCTTCTCGCCGATCAGGTCGGCATTAAACTCGGTGGGGATGCGGTTCATGCCGTCCTTGGAGTCGTCGTTGGCCCAGTCGGTGCCGGCAATCGGGGCGCATCGGGCCGACGCGGACAAACGCAGCGAGCGGCGCAGCGAGGGCAGAAAGACATAAAGCTCCTGGCCGCGGGCGGGATTGTCAGGCAGCAGGATCAACGCCGTCTGGTATTTCGACTGCTCGGGCAGTAATTGTTGAACCCATTCGCTGTAAAAATATCCGTGGCCCGCCGGATTGGCGCGAGGGTAACCGGGGTCGCTGTTATGCGCCAAATTGAAATAAATGATCTGGCTCACGGCCGGGTTAATGTCCATGTATTTGTCGATCTGGAATCCGGGCCAGGTGTTCCATAAAACCGCCGGCGCGTACTGATAATACGCATTGTAGAGAATTTTCTCGGCCTTGTTCGGCCCCTCCACATCCGGGAAAGGCTGGCCCGCGACGTAGCCCTGGACCGTGTAGGCGCCCTCGCCCACCGGTACCAGTTTGGCGGACTGGCTGTACTTCTCGGTATCCTGGCGGTACTCAAGCGGGGGCGCCAGCGGCCGCGTGGGTCCGACCTCGATATAGAAATCCGGTTCGGCGTGCCAGAAATACTTGCCGCTGAAAAACGCCCTCATCGCCAGCGACAGATACTGCTGGTACTGCTGCCAATTTTGCGCAGTGATGCGCGTTCCGTCCGGGATGGTTTGCGTGGAGGTGGCATCCGCCAAAGTGTTGTAGGCGGCCCGGTTGAAACTCTCGGTGGCGGCCTGCTGCGCAAAAACTGCAACCGGCGCGAAAATCATAAGTGCAAAAGCAATCACCAGTCCCGTTACAAATTCCCCATTTTTCACTACCCTCATTTTTCCCTCCTGGATGAGCGGGTCAGGCCACTTTAAGGAAAAAAACCAAACGAGTCCATTTTGTACACCGATTTTTGATCGGTCTGAAGTCCACGAAAGCCAATGAAATTTAACCGATTCTGCAATTTTTTTGCCGACAAGAAAACAAGATTGAAGAACTCAGGGGAAAATGCCGCCCCTGCCGACGCGGCTTCCGCGCAGGACGGAGAAACGAGAAAGCGGATGGGAAGTCGGAAAAGGAAGATCGCAACGAGGTTGAAAAAATGGTTCAGCCGGGGACGTTGCCAGATTAACGCTGCCCGGATTTGAATCAGGAAATGCGCCGGGCAGGGGCTTTTCTATCTGTCTCCCCTCTTCTCAATTCTCTTTTCCCCACTTCTTTCACTACCCTAAAATTTCGCGCAGCGCCCGCTCGATTGCGGCTTCTCCGGGGATTACCGCCTTTTCCAGCGGCGGACTGAAGGGTACGGGCGCGTCGATTGCCGTCGCTCTTTTGATTGGCGCGTCGAGGTAGTCGAAGCCCTTCTCCGCGATCATGCAGCCAATGTCGGATGCCGCGCTGCCGTGCAGATGCGCTTCGTCGGCGATCACGACGCGATTGGTTTTCGCCACCGAAGCAAGAATCGCCTCTTCGTCCAGCGGGATGAGCGTGCGCGGATCGATCACTTCAAGGCTGATTCCCTCCGCCTCCAGGCGCTGTGCCAGCGCGATCGCCTTGGGCACCATCGCGCCGATCGCGATTACGGTGGCGTCCTTGCCCTCGCGCTTGACCGCCGCCTTGCCCAGCGGCACCAGATGTTCGCCTTCGGGCACTTCTTCGCGCGCGCCGCCCAGCGCCAGATGCTCGAACACCACCACGGGATTGTCGTCGCGAATCGCGCTTTTGAGCAGGCCCTTGGCGTCGGCCGGTCCCGAAGGCATCACCAGCTTGAGACCGGGAACGCTGAGGAGCTGCGGGTAAACGGTTTCTGAATGCTGCGCCGCTGCTCCACCGACTGCGCCGCAGCGCGTGCGGAACGTGATCGGCAGGCGCACCTGCCCGCCGGACATGTAGCGCAGTTTGGCCGCCTGATTGCACAGCTGGTCGAAGGCGCAATAGAAGAACGACGCGAACTGGACCTCGCAGATCGGACGCGTCCCCGCCATCGCGGCGCCAACTGCCGCGCCGACGAATCCCGCCTCCGACAATGGCATGTCGAGGATCCGTTCGGGGCCGAAGCGCTCGAAGAATCCGGCAGCGCGTCCGAAGGTGCCGCGCGTCACGTCCAGACCCAGCACGAAGGTCAGCGGGTCGCGCTCCATCTCTTCGATGAGCCCGTCGAAGATCGCCTGGATAAAAGTGATTCTCGCCACGACGGTCGCTCCTTATGCGTAAACGTCCGCCGCGGCCTCGGCGGGGTCGGGCAGCGGGCTGGTGCGCGCGAATTCGACCGCCGCCTCCAGTTCGATCTGGGTCTGCGCGGCGATCCGATCCATCTCCTCGCGGCTGATGCGGCCGGATTGGAGCATCCGCTTTTCAAATTGCAGGATCGGGCATCGCGCCTTCCAGGCGTTGAGTTCCTCTTCGCTGCGGTACGGCCTGCCGCCGAATGCGCCCTCGCCGACGACGTGCCCTTCCCATCGGTAGGTGCGGCATTCCAGCAGCGTCGGCCCTTCGCCGTTGCGTGCGCGCGCCACCGCCTCCGACGCTTGGTCACTTTGGCGGCGAGCGCCGATCCGGTCGCGATCGGGATGCCGCCGCCGACGATGCCGTTGGCACCAAGGATTCCCAGCGAATAGTCCACGATATGCATCGAGCCGCCCTTGCCCTTGCAGTAGCCTGTGCGCTTGCCGAAGATCTCCGCGAGCATCCGCTTGAGTTCTCCGCCTTTGGCGATCAGATGGCCGTGGCCGCGATGGGTCGAGGTGATGCGGTCGGTGGCGCGCAAGGCCGTGCAGATACCGACGGCGCTGGCCTCCTCGCCGATCGAAAGATGGATGAAGCCGGGAATTTCGCTGCCGATGCTGAGGTCCTTGAGCTTGAGTTCGAACTGCCGGATGCGCTGCATCCGGCGATACATTTCCAGCAGGAGTTCTTTGCCGATATCCATTTGGAATCCTCGCCGCAGTCGTCGTCTACGCGGTTACTTCTTCCAAAAACGGCTCGAGCACGGCGAGCAGTCCGGCGGGATTGTCGCCCTGAACGTTGTGCCCGGCTTTCTCGACGCGCACAAATCGCCCGTTGGGCAGCGCCTTGGCGAATTTCTCCGCTTGCGTGTCGGAAATCACGTCGCTTAGCGCCCCGCGTACCACCATCGTGGGACACTTGATGCGCGGCACCGCCTGCCACAATTCCTCGGCGCGGTGGGCCGCGGCGCGCGCCATGTCTTCACCCTGGCTCTCGACCGTGCGTCGCGTGTCATGTTTCCAGGTCCATTTGCCGTTGGGAAGCTGGCGCAGATTGTAATAGAGGCTGCGGCGCAGGATGCGCGGGTCGCGCAGCGGGTTAAATTTGGTCGCCCGTTGGAGGAACTCCTCGGGCGAGTCCAGTTGCGGTGCGGCGATAAAGTCGCGGATGCGCGCGCCGCCGGCCGCGATGATCTCCGGTCCGACATCGACCACCACCAGACCCGCCATCTCCTCGCTATGGCGCGACGCGTAGTTGATCGCGTTGATCCCGCCCATCGACTGCCCGACCAGCACCGGACGGCGCAGTTTCATCTGGGCGACAAAGCCTTCGATGTCGCGCAGATGGCTGGCCATGGCATAGTCGCAGCCGGGCGACCATTCGCTGTTGCCGTGCCCGCGCTGGTCCAGCGCGACGCAACGGTAGCGCGTCCGCAGCATCAGGCTGACCACGTCCCACGTGTGTGCGTTCAGCCCGCCGCCGTGCAGAAACAGGACGTCGCCCGCTCCGGGTCCGGGACGGCCCCAATCCAGGTAATGCAATCGGAAGTGCTCGACGATGACGTCGCCTTCGTCCGGCAGAACGACCTTCGGCGGTTTGAGTCCTGAAATTTCGGCCACCAGTCTGAGCTGTTCAATTTCCTCGGCGGTATTCATTGAATCGCCTCCGTTTGCGCCATCGGATGCTTGGTCGCGTTTGGCGTACCATTGCGGATGGTCGGACAGAGTCGGAAAGCCCGACCCGATCTGGATCAGCACTCCATGTGAAGAGCGTGGCGAGATGAAGGCCTCGAACGAATCGGGCCATTCGCGCTCGTCCACGATCCGCACTCCCTGAGCTTTCAGTTGCGCTACCCGCTCGCGCGCGTCGGGGACGTTGAAGGTGAGATGATGCATCCCCTCGCCGCGTTTGTCGATGAATTTCCGGACGAAGGAATCTTCGCCGACGGGCTCGATCAATTCGATGATGACGTTGTTCAGTTCGAAGTTGACGACGCGAAAGCCGTCCTCGGGGCGCGCGGATTCATGCAGAAAGCGCGCGCCGAGGATTTCTTCGAAGAACTTGCGCGCCTGATCGATGCTCCTGACCGCGATCCCGATATGATCAAGCCTGCCCAGCGGTTGCTTCGCCATCCCTCTCCATTACTGCGGTTGCGGGGCGGCGTAAAGCTTCAGTCGGGCGGCAGGCTGCGGGCAAAACTCGGCCGCGACTTCATCCGCTCCCACCACGCCCTCAGGTGGGGAAATTCGGGTCCGATTTTATATCCCGCGCGCTCGTAGTTGGCCAGGGGCGGCGCGAAGGAGATGTCGCCCAGGCTCAGCATCCCGGCAAAGAACTGGCGGCCGTTGAGTTCGCGATCGAGGAAGGCGAAATGGTCGCGCATCTCGCGCTCGCCCTCCCTGATTTTCTCCTGGTCGCGCTCGGCTTCCGGCTTGCGCAGGTTCATCAGGATCTTGAACAGCGAAGGCGCCAGGTAAGCGTCGGCGTAGTCCTCGAACGAGCGCGCGCGGGCGCGCATGGCCGGATCCTTGGGCAGCAGCGGCGGTGACGGATATTTGTCTTCGAGGTACTCATTGATGATGGTCGAGTCGTGGACCACGACTCCATCGTCGATCAGCGCCGGCACCTTGCCGACCGGATTGATCTTCAGGTACTCGGGCTTTTTCTGCTCGCCCTTGGCGAGATCGAGCCACGTGGTTTCCCATTGAAGCCCTTTTTCCAAAAGGGCGATGCGCGTTTTGCGCACATAGGGTCAAAGCTTGTAGTCAAAGAGTCGCAGCATCGCCGTTCCTCCCAATCCGACTCTACGCGCCCGCGCCGCCATAGGTCAACGCGAATCGGCCCGAGGCTTCTCGCGCTAGCCGGACTTTCCCGCCTTTTTCGCCATATGGCGGTACTCGTCGGCGGTCATGCGGTCTTACTTGACCTCGGCTTTGTAGATGTGAATCAGGCGATGGCAATGCATCTGCATCGTCGACGTGCGGGGGTTTTGTTTGGGGAAACCAGCGCCGTAAGCCAGCTTCGTGCCACGCTAGATAACTTCCGATTCGCGCAGCTTATCAATCTCCTCCCATCCGTAGCCGGCTTCGAGCAGCACCTCTTCCGTATGCTGGCCGAGTTCGGGCGGCGGGGCGGCGTGCAGATCGGGTTCGCCGCCGACGGACACCGGGCAGCCCACGACCGTGATCGGGCCGGCTTCGGGATGGTCCATGTGGCGCAGATAGCCGTTGACGTGCGCCTGCTCGCTTTGCAGGAGCTGCTTATAATCGGCTACCTCGGTGGCGAGGATGTCGGCCTTGACGAAATCGTCCAGCCATTCGCGGGTCGTGCGCGTGGGGAAAATCTCATCCATGATTTTCTGGATGCGATAGCCCTGGAAATTGCGCACCACGTTGGCCGAAATTTCCTGGTCGTGTTCGAGGTGCTCGATTCCCGTGATGCGGCAGAACGAATGCCACAGCTTGTCGTGCACGCCCGCGATACAGATGTATCCGTCTTTGGTGCGGAACGCGCTGTACATGCCGCCGCGCATGAACTGATGGCCGCGGGCGGCGCGCTGCGTCTCCAGCCCACTGACGGAAGTATAGTTGATCTCCAGGCTCTGCATCGCGATGAGCGTGCCGTAAATCGACGCATCCACGCGCTGGCCCTGCCCGGTGCGCTCGCGGGCGAACAGCGCGGCCATGATTCCCGCCGCCAGGCTAAGCCCCCCGGAATGATCGGCGATAAAGGCGCCGGCCGGAATTGGCGGATCATCCGGCATCCCCGTCTTGGCCATCAGACCGGCCGCCGCCTGCGCCAGGATGTCGCGGCTGGGGCGCGTCGTCCACGGTCCTTTTGGTCCCCATGAACTGGCCTGACCGAAAATGATTCTGGGATTTACTTTCCGCAGTTCCTCGAAACCCAGTCCGCGGCGGTCCAGCACGCCCGGACGATAGTTGGTGAGCAGGACGTCGTAGGCGGCGGTCAGCCGCTTGATGATCTCGATCGCCTCGGGCTTTCTCAGGTTCAGCGTGACGCTGCGTTTGCCGCGGTTCATCGCGATGAAGTAGTGCGAGACCTTGGGATTTTTCGCCTCGGCGCCGCCGATCATTTTGGGAAACATCCAGCGGCTTGGATCCCCGGTGCGGCGCTTCTCGATCTTGGTTACGCTGGCTCCCAGGTCGGCGAGGAACAAGGCCGCAAACGGTCCCTGGATTTCCTGCCCGATTTCCAGAACTTTGATTCCCTCAAGCGGTTTGGCCATCTCGGTTTCCTCATCAGCTTGACGCCGCGTCCATGGTGGCGATCATTTGGCTATGAAAATTGTATCGACTTTCGTGCTTACCGCGTCGCAACGCAAGCTGATCATGGAGGCCTGCCCCGGCGCCGATCTGGTCGATCCCACCCAGGTGCCGGAGCGCAAAGCCAAGTCCATGTTCGACTCCGAGGTGATGGCGCCGCATCTGCACGATTGCGACGTGATGCTCACCTATACGATCCCCAAGGATCTGATCGCCCGCGCGCCGCGGCTTAAGTGGCTCCATTGCATGGCGGCCGGACTGGATTACGTGCTGCGCACCGGCATGTTCGACGACAGCCCGATCGTGCTGACCAATACCAGCGGCGCCCAGGCGTCCATGATCGGCGAGTACATCCTGATGGCGATGCTGGCGTACTCGCATCGGTACCATGCGTCGATTCGGGCGCAGACGCGGCGCGAATGGATCGGGTTGGGCTACTACTTCGGCAATGCCGACAGCCTGCGCGGCAAGGTCGCGGGCATGATTGGATACGGGCCGATCGCGCGCGAGGCGGCGCGGCTGGCGCAAGCCTTCGGGATGGAAGTGATGGCGCTCAAGCGCGACCCGAACGCGCACGCCGATCCACGTTTCGGATTCCCCGGCGTCGGCGACCCGCAAGGGCGTATCCCCAGCCGCTGGTTCGGTCCGGATCAGCGCGCCGAGATTGTCGGGCTGAGCGATTTTATAGTGGTGACGCTGCCCCTGACTCCGCAGACTCGCAACTTTCTCGGCGCGCGCGAGTTTGCCGCCGCCAAACCTACCGCGTGCCTGGTCAACGTCGGGCGCGGCGAAGTAATCGATCAGGACGCGCTGATCGACGCCCTGAACAACAAGCGGCTGGCCGCCGCCGCGCTCGACGTGATGGTGCCCGAACCGCTGCCGCCCGATCATCCTTTATGGAACATGGAACAGGTGATCCTGACTCCCCATTCCTCCGGCCCCAGCGTCAGTTACCAGGAAGATTGCTGCCGGGTGTTTGCGGAAAACCTGCGCCGTTTCGCCAATGGGCAGCAACTGCTCAACGTGGTTGACGCCAAGCGCGGATATTAGCGGCGGGCACCGCCAAAACGACTTTTTGGGTCTAATTTCGATGTCCGCGGCTTCGCCATAAACATGCGAAGCCGCGGACCAAACAGACATCAGGCAGAGGTGTCAGCTTTGCGCGCGATCGCTTCGATCTCGACGCGGGCGCCTCTGGGTAATGCGGGGACCTGCACCGTCGAGCGGGCTGGGTAGGGCTGCTCGAAATGCTCGCTGTAGATGCGATTGACGGTTTCGAAGTCGGCCAGATCGGTCAGGAAGATCGTCGTTTTCACGACGTCGCGCAGGCTGGCCCCGGCGGCGATCAGCACCTCGCGCAGATTCTCCATCACGCGTCGCGTCTGCGCCTCGATGCCACCCTCGACCATCCTGCCCGATCCCGGTTCCAGCGCGATCTGCCCGGAACAGAAAATCCAGCCGTCCTGCTCGATTGCCTGGGAGTACGGTCCGACGGCGGCCGGCGCCGCATGGGTTTGGATCGCCCGCTTCATGACAACGATTGTACCGGGTCAGCCCGAACGATTGCCATTGTGTTGGCCGATGCGCGTAACCTTCAGCACACCGTCGATCGCGGCGATGGAATGCATCAGGTTGTTCAGTTGGCGTGCGCTGGTGACGTTGAGTTCGAACAGCGAGGAGGAACGGCGGTTGACGTCGGTGCTTTTCACCTGCGCAGAGGTGATGTTGATGCCGGCAGCGGCGATGTTCTTCGTGATCGCGGCGAGCACACCGGGCTTGTCCACGCACAGCACCTCGAGCCGGATCGGATGGGGGCTCTCTTCGCCGTCTTTCCATACCACGGGAATACGCCGTTGCGGGTCGGTCTCCAGCGCGCGCGGGCATCCGACCAGATGGATCGTGACGCCGCGCCCGCGGGTGATGAATCCGGTGATGCGCTCGCCGGGCAGCGGGTTGCAGCAATGGGCGAAGCGCACCATCACGTCGCCCAGTCCCGACACCACGACGCCGCCGCCGACGGCCTTGCGCGCTTCCCGCGCGGGCCGCTCGGTGGGAACCTGGAGCGGCTTTTCACCGCGATAGGCCTTGAGTTCATCGGGCGACAGAATTTTGGTCAGCAGCTGCCCGGCTGAGATGATGCCGTAACCGACCTGCGCCAGCAGCGTATCGACATCCCTGGTCGAAAATTCCCTGACCGCCTGATCGAGCCGGCCCTCGCGCTTTAACTGGTTGAGCGAGAGCCCCAACTGCTGCAGTTCATGGTCCAGCATCGCGGTCGCGACCTGGATGGAGCGCTGCGATTCCTGCGCGCGCAGCCACTGGCGGATGCGGCTTTTGGCGCGCGCGGTGGCGGCCCAGTTGAGCCAGTCCTTGCCCGGTACCTGCTTGTCCGAGGTCAGCACTTCAACGGTGTCGCCCGACGCCAGCTTGTAGCGCAACGGGACCATCCGCCCGTTAACTCGCGCTCCAACCAGATGGTTGCCGACCTGGGAATGGATGCGGTAGGCGAAATCGACGATCGTGGCGCCGCGTGGAAAGTCGAGCACGTCGCCCTTGGGCGTGAAGACGAAAACCTCTTCGGGGAACAGGTCTTCCTTGACGGTGGAGAGGAACTCCTGGGGGTCCTTGACATTCTGCTGCCATTCGATCAGCCGTCGCAGCCAGGCGAAGCGCTCGGTCTGTTGCTGCGACAGATGGCCGTTGCCTTCCTTGTAGCTCCAGTGCGCTGCGATTCCTTCCTCGGCCACCCGATGCATCTCATGGGTGCGGATCTGCACTTCCATGCGCTGCCCGCGCGGGCCGATTACGGTGGTGTGCAGCGACTGGTACATGTTGATTTTGGGCAGCGCGATGTAATCCTTGAAGCGGCCCGGCACCGGCTTCCAGTTGGCGTGCACCACGCCGAGCGCCTCGTAGCATTCGCGCACCGAATCGACCAGGATGCGGAAGGCGACCACGTCATAAATCTCCTCGAAGGCCAGTCCCTCGCTCTGCATCTTGGCGTAAATCGAATAGAAGTGTTTGGGACGCCCGGTAACCTGAGCCTTGACGCCTGAATCGGCCAGACGCTGGCCGAGGATCTCGATCACCGCCTTGATATATTGCTCGCGCTCGACCCTGGTCTTGGCGACGAAGGCTTTGAGCATCTGGTAGCCGGCGGGATCGACGTAGCGCAGCGCGGCGTCTTCCAGTTCCGATTTCAGCCAGTAGATGCCCAGGCGATGGGCCAGCGGCGCATAGATTTCGATGGTCTCGCGCGAGATCTCGATCTGGCGGTCGGGGGCCAGATGGTCGAGCGTGCGCATGTTATGGAGGCGGTCGGCCAGCTTGATCAGCACGACGCGGATATCCTGCGCCATCGCGATGATCATCTTGCGGAAATTCTCGGCCTGCTTCTCCTCGCGGCTCTGAAACGTGATTTTCGAAACCTTGGTTACGCCGTCCACCAGCGTGGCGATCTCGTCGCCGAACAACGCCTGAATTTCGGCCAGCGAAACGCTGGTATCCTCGACCACGTCGTGGAGCAATCCGGTGACGATCGAGGGAACATCCAGTTTGAGTTGCGCGATGATCAGCGCGACGTTGAGCGGGTGGATGACGTAAGGCTCGCCCGACATGCGTTTCTGGCCGCGATGCATCCGGGCGGAATATTCGTAGGCGCGGCGGATCAGGGCTTCGTCGGCGTGCGGATTGTACGAGCGCACCCGACTGACTAGTTCCTCGAGCTGGTCGTTGTGTCTGGCGGGTTCCGCTAACTCTTCCACGGCGCGATCTCCTCGCGCAGGCGCGCAACCCGCAAGCGTTCAGCTTTCACAATGGCGTCCAACTGGCGCAGCGAGTCGGCCAGGTCGGCGTTAACGATCAGGTAGTCGTATTGGGGATAGGCGCGGAACTCGTCGCGAGCGCGTTTGAGGCGGCCGGCGATCGCCTGCTCGCTTTCGGTGCCGCGCCCGCGCAGGCGCTCTTCCAGTTCCTCGAAGCTGGGCGGCAAGACGAAGATAGTAACGGTGTCGTCGGGATAGCGCGCGGTCAGGCTGCGCGCGCCCTGGACGTCGATGTCCAGCAGCATGTCGCGGCCCTCGCGGATAGCCTCGTCCAAGGGCTGGCGCGGAGTGCCATAGCAGGCGTCGAACACGCGCGCCCATTCGGCCAATTGGCCGGCGTCAACCCGTCGTTGAAAGTCCTCCTCGCTCACAAAACGATAATCTATCCCTTCGACTTCGCCGTTCCTGGGGCGTCTGGTCGTGAGTGAAACCGACGGCGTCAACCCACCGATTTCCCGTACTGCGGCACGCGAAAGCGTCGTCTTACCCGCGCCTGACGGCGCCGAAACTATAAAGATAATTCCACGCCGCAGAGGTAATACCAAATTCATCTTAAAGTCTATCGAACACGGCTCGTGCTCGAAAGAGCCTCCTGGCATGGACAGTCGGCGAAAACAGGGAATCCGCTTGCCGGGGATGGCCGGCGGCCCATGTTCAACCACGGACTCATTCGATGTTCTGTACCTGTTCGCGCATTTTTTCCAACTCTCCCTTGATTGCCACCGTCAGACGCGACAGCGCCGGGTGCTGCGATTTGGAGCCAACCGTATTGACTTCGCGTCCCACCTCCTGGAGCCAGAATTCGATCTCCTTGCCGACCGCGCCCTCGCGCGAGAACAGCTCACCCAGTGCCTGCAAATGAGCCTTGAGGCGGGCGAGTTCCTCGCTGATATCGGCGCGCTGGGCGGCAAAGGCGGCGTCCTCGTACAGGCGCTTTTCCTCCACCAGCTTCAAGTCATCGCTGTTCGTCTGCGCCAAAAGCTCGCGGACGCGTTTTTGAAAGCCGGCGACGATCGCCTGGCGCGACTCTTCGGCTATCCGCCCGATCTGTTTGGTATGGGCCTGGATCTTTGCCAGGCGGGAGGACAGGTCGCGTTTGAGGCTTTTGCCCTCCCGCACGCGCTCCGCGTCCATCGCCTTGAGTGCCAACTGCAGCGCTTTGCGCCCCAGGGCAATCTCGGAACCGAGATCGGTCTCCTGCTCGACGACCTGGAAAATCTCCGGGCGGCTAAGCAGCGCATCGAGGCCGGGCTCGCCATCGAGCGCGAGGCGTTTTTTGAGTGCGCGCAGTTCCTCGATATAGGAGCGGGCCAGTCTGTCGTTGACAATCAGCCGCCCGGCGGCTTTGGGTCCGGTGCTGCGGATACTGACTTCGATTCGTCCGCGCTCGGCGACGGCGCCAATCAGCTTGCGAAACTCGCTCTCCCGCTCATTCCATCCGCGCGGCAGGTTGAACTTGACCTCCAAAAAGCGCTGATTCAGTGAACGCACCTCGGCCTGTACCTGGAAATCTCCGCGCTCCAGCCGGGCGCGGCCAAAGCCGGTCATGCTGCGCATTTGCCCCGCTTCCTTGCCAGAACGGATTGATACAGCGCCAGGGTCCTGTTTGCCATCGTGCTCAGACTGAAGTCCCGTACCGCCTTGACGCGGGCTTGCGAACCCAAAGCGGAGCGCAGGTCGGGCGAGCGGGCCAATTCCGCCAGAGCTTGCGCCAATGCGGCCGCGTCCGCCGCTGGGACCAACAGCCCGTCGTGTCGATCTTCGATCACTTCCGTCATCCCGCCTGCGCGGCTTGCCACCACCGGCAGCCCACAGGCCATCCCCTCCAACAACGCCACGCCCAGCCCTTCCATGACCGAAGGCTGAACGAAGATGTCGATGGCCCAAAATAGCGTGAGCGGATCCGCGATGCTACCCAAAAAAACCACCGAATTAGTGAATCCGAGGCAATGGACCTGCTCCTGCAGCGCCGCGCGCTGAGAGCCATCGCCCGCGATATATGCCCGAATTGCGCGGTGTTGAGACAACCGCCCCAGCGCATCGAGCAGATACCGATGGCCTTTGCGCGGTTCCAAGGCTCCAATCGCCCCGATCGCTACATCGCCGGGAGCCAAACCCAGCTGGGTGCGTGCCGCGGCACTTTGCTCCGCGGTCGGCGGATGGAACCGGTCGCAATCAACCCCGCTGGGAATCAGGGTGATGCGCTCGGAGGAGACGCCGCCGCTGACCAGCGCCCTCGCCACTTCCCGGGAAATCGCTGCTACCCCATCAACCGCGTGGTTATACAGCAAGGGCGCGAACAGGCGGTTGGGCACGTAATCCATTCGCCGCGTAACGATCAGGGCGCCGGCCATCCCGGCGGCGAACGGCGCCATCGAATGGGCTCGCGAGGTGTGGAAATGGACCACGTCGAAGCGATTGCGCGAAAGAAAGCCGCGCAGTTTCATGCCGGCGACGCAATCCAGCGCGTTGCGAATCTTTAATGGATGGCAGACCACACCGGCCCCGCGTGCGCGCTGCCATAGCAGACCTTCAGGGTCGCAAAGCAACCGCGCGTCGTGCCCCAGCTTGAGCAATTCCAACGAAAGCCCCAGCACTTGGCTCTCGCCACCCGCAAACCGGCGCTCCGGATCGACGCCGATAATACGCAGAGGATGGTCTTGGGCGGCCGTTCTCATAGACCAATCCCGACTGACTGCTTGGTCCGCAGGCAGTGGTTCAATCGAAAATCCGGTAGTACAGCAGCGCGGCGATGGTGGCGAGACCGTCGCGCCAGCCGATTTTTTTTCCTTCGGCGTAGGTGCGCCCCGAGTATGAAATCGGTACTTCGTAAATTCGCCATCCGGCGCGCGCGGCCTTGACCGTGATTTCGGGTTCGAAGGTGAAACGGTTGGCGGTAAGCGTCAGGGTGGCGAGCTTGTCGCGCCGGAACGCCTTCATCCCCGTTTCCATGTCATTGAGGTTCAAATTACAAAGCGCGTCGGCCAGCAGCGTTAGCCCCTGGTTGATCACGTAATGCCAGAAAAACAGCACGCGATGGGGTCCGCCCAGGAAGCGCGATCCATACACCATATCGGCGCGGCCGTCGATCAGCGGCTGCAGCAGGGCGTGATAGTCGCGGGGGTCGTATTCGAGGTCGGCGTCCTGCACCACCACGATATCATTGTGCGCCGCGGCGAAACCCAGCCGCAGCGCCGCGCCCTTGCCACGATTGACGGCCTGAAAGAAGCATCGCACGCGCGGGTCGTGGTAGTTCTTGAGCAGCTCGCGGGTGCCGTCGGTCGAACCGTCATCGACGGCGATTACCTCGCAGTCAAAGCCGCAGTTGAGCACGCGCTGGATGGCCTGGGTGAGAGTGGCGGCCTCATTATAGACCGGCATCACGACGGAAATTTTAACCTGCTCCGCCATAGACCAAGAAAATCCTTTCAGCTGGCGTCACGCCGCCTGCGCCGGGCCAGCATCGATCCGACCCGGCGTCCTATCGCGCGCGCCCGCCTAAGCTGCATTGCGGCTGCATACGCGTGGAAAACCCGCAGACGGTCCGTGTTGGAAATCCCAGCCAGGTCAAACCGTCCCAACTGCACGAGGTTGCGCAGTTGCCGATAGCGCCGTCCCGCCGGAAATGCGCGGCGCGTGCGGTCGTGGTCCAGGAAGATAAAACGCGGCGGCTCGCCCGACACGACGAAGATATTGAACGGGGTCAGGTCGCCGTGGATAAAACCGCAGCGATGGAGCCGGGCGACTTCGCTGCCGAGCGCACCCAGCAACCTGCGTTTGCGCATCGGCGACGCCGCGGACTGACAATCAGCGAGCAGTTGAGGCAGGGAGATCCCGTCTGCGCGCGCGGCTGCCACCATCGTCATTTTGCTGCTCCGATGGGTTCCGGCCAGCAGCAAGGCCGGGGTCGAAAATCCCGCGCGACGCAGCGCCGCGGTCATGCGCATCACGTTACCGGCGCGCCCGCCCCGCATCATCTCCTTCAATGCTGCAGCTCGCCCCGGAGCATTATAGGCTTTGATGTACACTTCCACCGGATTGCCATCTGGACCGGAAATTTGCGTCAAATAAGTCATCGCGTGCCGTGAGCGATGGTACAGGCAGCCCTCAGTGCCTTCAATCGTGCGCACTGCCTGGCTTGCAGCGGCCTCAAACAACTGCCGATCGTTGGTCAACCATTGGCCGACGGCATCGATGCGCCAGCCGTGGATCGTGATTGGATCGGCACCCATCAAGTGGCCAAAGCCGAGGCCGCCAGCGCCCTCTCCACCGCCGCGACTACCGCGGCGGGTTGAATCCGCCGCATGCATTCGCGATCGATGGGGCATCGGCGCAGGTAGCATGGATGGCACGGTATTTCGGCCTTGATTGCGAGATCGGCAAAGCCCCATGGCGCCGAGCGCTGCGGCGCGGTCGAGCCCCACAGGGACACGATTGAACATCCCACTGCCGCGGCGATATGCATCGGGCCGCAATCGGGCCCGAAGGCGACGCGGCAAAGGCGAAAGATGGCGGGGAGATCTTTCAAGCGGGTTCGTCCCGCCAGGTCGATGACATCCGCATTGTCGAAATGACGCCGCACAGCGTCTGCCAGCGCCCGATCCTCTGGTCCGCCGATCAACACCGGCGTCAGACCATGACGTTGATGCAGTTGGCGGATAACTTCGGCGATGGATTGCGGAAAATAAATCCGGCTCTCCCACGATGAGCCCAGGATCACGCCCAGCAGCGGACGCGAGGTATCGCCGATCAGTTCCGCCGCGTGCCGCAGCTTATGATCGGCGGGCTCGAGGCCGAATTCAATGGGCGCCGCATTTATTCCCAGAGCATCGCCAAAGCTCTGGTACTGTAGCAGCTTCAGCCGCAGGTTGGGTTGTGCCGGCACCTGGCGAGTGGAAAACCAGTGATTGAATTCCTTGCTATTGGCGGTGGAAAAGCCAACGCGATCGGGCGCCCCTGAAATCCATCCGGCCAGCCCGCTCTTGAGATGTCTTTGCAGGTCCAGCACCAAATCGAAGCGTCCCGCTCGCAAACGGCGCAAAAAAGAAGGAAAACTCCACGGCGCGCGCGTGCGGTCATAAATGATCATGTCGTCCAGCCACGGATGATCCTCGAGAATCGGCGCGGATTTGGGCTCGACCGCCCATGCGATATACGCGTGCGGATAGGCTTTGCGCAGTCGTCCGAGCAGGGGCAGGGCGCGCACCACATCGCCGATCGATCCCATCAGCACGATCAGGATTCGGCGCGGTGCGCCGCTGGCGCTCTTACCATCGTTCATCGCGAGATAGCAGCTCGCATCATATCGTCCGATCGCAGGGTAGGGTAGGCGTCGCGCGAGATTGGGGCGGCCTGCAACGCGACTTTAGAAGTCATGGCGGCCTGCCTGCATCGCTGCCATTTCAGGTTTGATTGACCGACACGGATAGAAAACAGGTGGAGATAGGCGGTCCGCGGCTTGGCGACCACGGCTCCCACGCCACCCGGTTCCATGCCGACATGGGTTTTTCACCGAAAACAGATCGCACAAACCGCATCCGAAGTTACGCCGATCAATCGACGCAAGCACCTTGGCGGCAAACCGGCACTCTGTTGCGAATCCCGGTTCCCGCACTATTCTCATGCGCAGAGATGGAGGGTCGAGATGGAAGTAGTAAGCGCTATCTATAAACGCTGGCAGCACGAAGCACGCAATGACCCTGAAGCCTTCTGGGCCAGGGCGGCGCGCGAGGTGTTCTGGTTCCGTACCTGGGATCGGGTGCTGGAATGGGAACCGCCGACCTTTCGATGGTTTAGCGGCGCGACTACCAACATCAGCTACAACTGCCTCGATCTTCAGGTCGAGCGCGGCAACGGCGGCCGCACCGCGCTTATTGCCGAGCACGAGAACGGTGCTCGCCGCGTCTTCACCTATGCCCAAATGCTGGCCGAGGTGAAGCGATTGGCCGCCGCCCTGCGGGCGTTGGGTGTAAACCGCGGAGACCGCGTCGCGATCTACATGCCCACGATGCCCGAGGCGATCATGATGATGCTCGCGACCACCCGCATCGGCGCCAGCCATCTGGTGGTGTTCGCTGGCTTCGGCAGTGGCGCGCTGGCCGAGCGATGCCGTCTGGCGGGCGCGCGCGTGCTGATCACGGCCGATCACACCACACGCAAAGGCAACCACGTAGACCTTTGGAAACTGGCCAAATCGGCGCTCGCAGAGCGCGGATCGCCGATCGAAAAGGTGGTGATGCTGGCGCGCGGCAATCCACCGCCCGACCTCAAGCCCGGCAGGGACATTCTGTGGGAGGATTTTGTGCGGGCGGGTGAGGGCCATCCTGACGGCTTCGAGCCGATGGAAGCTAACGAGCCCGCCTATCTGTTGGCGACTTCGGGCACTACCGCGAGCCCCAAGATCGCCGTTCACAGCCATGGCGGATACCAGGTCGGAATCCGCTCGACAGCGTCATGGTGCTTCGGGATGAAACAAAACGACGTTTGGTGGTCCACTTCAGACATCGGATGGGTAGTCGGCCACAGTTATATCGTTTACGCGCCGCTGCTCGTCGGATGCACCACTATCGCCTATGAGGGCGCATTGGACCATCCGGGCCCCGAAACTTTCTACCGGATTGTGGCGGAAAATCGCGTTACGGGGGTATTCACGGCACCAACCGCCGTACGGATGCTGATGAAGTCGGGGACGGAACCGGCCCGCGGTTTCAATCTGGATAGCGTCGAGCGCGTATTCTGCGCGGGCGAGGCGCTGAACGCGCCAGCCTGGAAATGGCTTCAGAAGGACCTATTCCATGACCGCGTTCCAGTGATGGACCATTGGTGGCAGACCGAAACCGGCGGTCCCGTGATGGGCAACCCGTACGGCATCCACATGCTCCCGATCAAACCCGGCTCGGCAGGCGTGGCGATGCCCGGATTCGAAGTCGAAATACGTACCCTGGACGGCAAACGCTGCGAGCCCGGCGAAAAAGGGCTGCTGGTCATCACGCGGCCGTTCCCCGGTCTGACGCCAACCATCTGGAATGACGCCAAGCGCTACGAGCGCGATTACTGGTCACAGATACCGGGGGTTTACTTCACCGGCGACGCCGCTCATCTGGATGAAGACGGCTATATCTGGTTCAGCGGGCGCGCCGATGACATTATCAAGATCGCCGGCCATCGGATTGGAACCGTCGAGGTCGAGACAGCCTTTTTGGAGCATCCTGCCGTTGCCGAGTCCGGCGTCACTGGGCGTCCCGACGAACTGCGGGGCGAGGTGCTGGTGGCGTTCGTCGCGCTCAAACCCGGCTATCAGGCTTCGCCCCAGTTGGCCCAGGAATGCCGCGACGTGGTGCGCCGTCAACTGGGTCCGGTCGCGGTCATCGGCGACATCAACTTTGTCAGTTCTTTGCCCAAAACTCGCAGCGGCAAAATCATGCGGCGCGTGCTCAAGGCGGTGATTCTCGAACGCGACCCGGGCGACATCTCGACCATCGAAGATGAGGGATCCGTGGAGGAAATCCGCGCCGCATGGCGGCAGATGCGCGCTGAACTGGGCTAAACATAAATTCGGGCCGAGCACCGCGCTGCCGGCCGGCGAAATTTTGCAGGAGGCTCTATATGGCTCTGTTCAGAACCAATGGCGGAGTGTCATCTCTGGTTCTCCGGCTGGTCCTGGGCGTCATCATGTTTCTGCATGGTTCGCAAAAGGTGTTGGGATGGTTCGGGGGGATGACGCTGCTTCAAAGCTTCCACATGTTCACGCATCAGATGCACATCCCGGCGCCGCTGGCTGGTTGTGTGTTCGCCGCGGAGTTTCTAGGCGGCCTCGGCTTGATCGTCGGTTTTCTGACGCGAATCGCGGCCTTAGGCATCGCCGCAGACATGATCGGCGCTGTTTACCTGGTGCATTGGAAATTCGGCCTGTTCATGAACTGGTTTGGCAACAAAAAGGGCGAGGGCTTCGAGTACCATCTGCTGGTAATTGCGATCTGTATCGCGCTGGTCATTAATGGAGCCGGCGCGCTTTCGATCGATCGGGCAATCGCAAGCCGCGGACACCGGGCCTGATTGGCGCCGGTCTTCCGGGAGCGCGCATTGTGGACGCGCCGCGGCTAAAATAAAGGTCATGGCTTCTGAAGACCAGACCCTCAGCGAGCCACCCGCAGCAAGCTCGACGCACGTCGATCCCGTATGCGGGATGGACGTCGATCCCGCCGATGCGGCCGGCCACCTGGAGCATCGCGGACGCAACTACTACTTCTGCTCCGTGCATTGCGTCGAATCGTTCAGCGCCGACCCCGACAGGTATCTACAACCGGCCGCGGCGCCCGTCCAAACGGATCGACCTTCGGTGGTGCCGGAAGCGGCCCTATCGACACAATACACCTGCCCGATGCATCCCGAGGTGATCCGGAGCGAACCAGGCGCGTGTCCGATCTGCGGGATGGCGCTGGAGCCGCGCGTGACGACGGCGGTCGAGGCGCCCAATCCCGAACTGATCGACATGACTCGCCGGTTCTGGTTTGCGACGGCGTTTGCCTTGCCCGTCCTCGCGCTGGCGATGCTGCCCGATTTGGGCGTGCCGCTGTTTGCGCCGCACTACCGCCAATGGCTGCAGTTCGCGCTGGCGACGCCCGTCGTGTTATGGGCGGGATGGCCGTTTTTCGTCCGCGCAGGGGCGTCGCTGCGCAGCGGCAACCTCAACATGTTCACGCTGATCTCGCTCGGTGTGGGCATTTCCTATCTGTACAGCGTCGCGGCCACGCTCGCACCCGGATTGTTTCCGGCCTCCTTGCATGAATCCGGCGTGGTGCCCAACTACTTCGAAGCCGCGGCGGTCATCACCGCGCTGGTGCTGCTGGGACAGGTGCTTGAGCTGCGCGCCCGCAGCCAGACGGGCAACGCGATCAAGGCGCTGCTGGGGCTGGCGCCCAAGTTTGCGCGCATCATTCGCGAGGACGGCACGGAAGAAGATATCCCGATCGACCGGATCGTGGCCGGTGACCGGCTGCGGGTGCGCCCTGGGGAGAAGATTCCGGTTGACGGTATAGTGCTCGAAGGCGCAAGTTCCGTCGACGAGTCGATGATCACGGGCGAGCCGGTTCCAGTGGAAAAGCGTGAGGGCGACCGCGTCATCGGCGCGACCGTCAATGGCACTGGCGCCCTGGTGATGCGCGCCGAGCGCGTTGGCGCCGAAACGCTGCTCGCGCAAATCATCAGGATGGTTGCGGCAGCCCAGCGCAGCCGCGCGCCGATTCAGCGTCTGGCCGACGTTGTTTCTTCCTACTTCGTCCCGGCGGTGATAGTGGTTGCCGCCCTGTCCTTCATCGGATGGTATTTCGCCGGTCCCGCACCCAGTCTCGGCTACGCGATCGTAAACGCAGTCGCGGTGCTGATCATCGCCTGTCCATGCGCGTTGGGTTTGGCCACCCCGATGGCGATCATGGTGGCCACGGGCAAGGGCGCGACCGCGGGCGTGCTGGTGCGCGACGCTGCCGCGCTCGAAGTGCTGGAAAAGGTCGATACGCTGGTAGTTGACAAGACCGGAACTCTCACCGAGGGTAAGCCGCGGCTGGCGTCGATTGTCACCCTGCAAAACCTGGATGAGTCCTATCTGCTCGGTGTTGCCGCCGGTCTCGAACTGGCAAGTGAACATCCATTGGCTGCGGCCATTGTCGAAGGCGCGCGCGCTCGCGGTATCACGCCGATGGTGGCCTCCGATTTCAAATCGACAACCGGCCAGGGAGTGACGGGCCGAGTTGATGGCCGAGTGGTGGCCGTGGGAACCGCGGCGCTGCTGAAGGCGCTGGACATCGACGCGGCGGCTCTCGACAAACGCGCTGAAGAGCTGCGCCGCGAGGGCAACACGGTCATGATGATCGCGCTTGACGGCGCACCGGCAGGTCTGATCGCGGTTGCCGATCCGATCAAGGCCTCAACGCCCGAAGCTGTTCGCGCCTTGCGAGCCGATGGAGTGCGAATCGTGATGCTTACCGGCGACAGCGCGACCACGGCGGCGGCGGTCGCGCGCAAGCTCGGTATCGACGAAGTTCGCGCCGAAGTGCTGCCTGATCAGAAGGCGCTCGAGGTCAAAAAATTGCAGGAGCAGGGATTGGTGGTGGCGATGGCCGGCGACGGGATCAACGACGCGCCGGCGCTGGCGCAGGCGCAGGTGGGAATCGCGATGGGCAGCGGCACCGACGTGGCGATGGAAAGCGCGGGCATCACACTGGTCAAGGGCGACCTGCGCGGTATCGTCAAGGCCCGCCGCCTGAGCCGCGCGACCATGCGCAACATCCGCCAGAACCTGTTCTTCGCCTTCATCTACAACGCGCTGGGGGTGCCGATCGCCGCCGGCGTCCTGTACCCGGAGCTGGGCCTGCTGCTGAGCCCGATGATCGCAAGCGCCGCGATGAGCTTCAGCTCGGTTTCGGTAATCGCCAACTCGCTGCGCCTGCGCCGTCTCCAGCTTTAGCGACGGGCGCGCCGATGTGCTGGGCGAAGAGTTCAGCGCTCGGTGATCTGCAACATGCCTGGATCACGCGCAGATCGACGGCCTTTTGCTGATGCGGTTGCGGTTTTTAATTCCGACCCTCTTGACGGCGGCGCCAACCGATTTATTTTTTCGCTTGGAAGGCTTGATACACCTGAGCAGAACGAAAGGAGGTGAATCTGAGATGCTGGGTGAACTTCAGCCTTGGTCCTCTGGATGGTCGTGGGAACCTTGGAGTTCCGGATGGTCGGTGTTTCAGGAAATGAATCGGTTCCGTCAGGAGATGGACCGGCTGTTCGAACGGTTCTTCGGCCAGGATATGCAGGAGAGTAGCGCGCCGATATGGCCGCACGGCGAATCCAATATCGAGGACGGCAAACTGGTGATGCGCTTCGACCTGCCCGGTGTCGATCCCAATCAAATCGATGTCTCGTTTGCGGGAGACACCCTTACGATTAAGGCGTCGCGCGAGCGGCACCGCAATGGTCAGGCCGAGCATAGCGTGCTTTACGAGCGGTCCATGACGCTGCCCAAGGGAATCCAGCCCGACCAGATTAAAGCCAGTTATCGCAACGGCGTGCTGGAGTTGTCGGCGCCGCTACCACCCGAGCTGACCGAGAGGAAGATTCCGGTCCAGGTCGCGGATGAAACCAAACGCCTGGAATCGAAGAACGCATAAGCAAGTCGCATAGAGCCGTTGCACTCTGAAGCGGCGGCTACCGACCGCCGCTGAAAGGATGAAGGGCCCGCCTTCAAAGGCGGGCACTATCCATTTCAATGCGCGGCCGAGAGAATCGCGAGGGCGCCGCTGGCCGGATTGCGCCCGACATAGATCTCGGTTTCGTAGACCAGCCGCAGATTTTCCCGGGTCAGGACCTCCTCCGGACGGCCGCAACCAACAACCTTGCCCTCCTTTAGCAGCGCAATCCGGTCAGCATACTGGGCGGCGGCATTGAGGTCATGCAAGGTGGCTATCACCGCCATTTCGCGCTCATGGCGCATCTGTGCAAGCCGCGCAAAAATGTCGGCAACGTGCTTGAGATCCAAAAACGCCGTCGGCTCGTCGAGCAGGGCCACCTTTGGCTGTTGGGCAAGCACGCGGGCGAGAAAAACGCGGCGGCGCTCGCCGCCGGAAAGCTCGTTGATGGCGCGCGCGGCCAGCGGCAGCAGATCGAAATGTTCCAGCGCTTCGCGGGCGATCTTTACGTCGCCTTCTCCCTCCAGGCGTAACGCGCCGAGATAGGGAGCGCGCCCCATCAGCACCATCTCCATCACGGTGAACGCGAAAGCACAGTTGCTTTCCTGCCCCAGTGACGCCACCCGCCGCGCAACCGTACGCCGATCGAAATCGCTCAACCGGCGGCCTTCGAGTTCGACCACACCGCTGTAAGGATTGATGGCGCCGCCGAGCACCTTCAGCAGCGTGGACTTGCCGGCGCCGTTGGGGCCGACCACCGCCAGCAGTTCGCCGGGTGCCACCCCGATCGAGACGTCATTGAGGACGGCGCGTCGGTGGTAGCCGGCGACCACGCCGCGCGCCGCCAGCACCGGTTGCTTTCCGCTCATACGGCGATGCCCTGATGGCCCGCGCGGCGCAGCAGGTAGATGAAGAAGGGTCCGCCGCACAGCGCCGTGATGACGCCGACGGGCAGCTCGGCCGGTGCAATTACGATTCGGGCCAGCAGATCGGCGGCGACCAGGAAAGCAGCGCCGCCCAGGAAGGAGGCGGGCAGCAGCAAACGGTGGTCGGCACCGAAGGCCAGCCGCACAATATGAGGAACGATCAGGCCCACGAAACCAATCATCCCGCTGACCGAGACCGCGGCCCCGATCATCAGCGACGTGGCGATGAAAATCGCGCGGCGCACCGCATCGACCTCGACTCCTAAATCGTGTGCGGGCTCGTCGCCGAGACTCAACAAATTCATATCGCGCGCGTGCCACATCAGCCACGTAAATCCGGCCAGACCCAGAGCGCCCACGGCAATCACCTCGCGGTAGGTTGGGGCTTCCAAACTGCCAATCAGCCAGAACAGGATGCTGCGGGTCTGATACAGAGTCGCCACGCTGTTAATCAGCAGAATGAGCGCGGACCACAATGTGTTGAAGATTACGCCGACCAGCAGCAGACTGAACGGCTCAACCCGGCCGTGCATCTGGCCCAGCCGGTACACCGCCAGGGTCGAGACCAGGGCGGCGACGAACCCCGCGACCGGCACCGCCCCGGGTCCGAGGCCCAGGCGATAGCTCAGGACCAGTGCGACGACGGCGCCGAAGGCGGCGCCACTGGAAATCCCCAGGGTCCCGCCTTCCGCCAACGGATTGCGCACCAGCGCTTGCAACGCCGCGCCGACGGCCGCCAAAATCGCGCCCACTACCGCGCCCATCAGCACGCGCGGCATCCGCGCCACGAACAGGATCGCGTGATCGGGGCTAGCCGGCGTGGTAAGCGCCCGCAGCATGTCAATCTTCACGGAACCAAACAGCAGGCTCAGCACGGATATGGCCGCCAGCACTGCCGTCAGCGCGCCAAGCACCGTAATCATCCGTCCCCGGGTCAGATACGGCTGCGCCGCCGGGGTGGCACTGGCCGGCCGCTGACCTGTGGCATCGGGCGGCGGCAGTCTGATGGGCGCCGATTGCGATGTCATGATCCGCCTGAACCATCAGATAGTGGATGCGTGCTGGAGCGCTTGTTGGCCGGTCCAAAGGCTTCGGGATGGGTCAGTGAGGCGAGAATCTCCAGAGTTTGTCCGACGCGCGGGCCCGGGTGCAGCACCGGGTTCTGGGGGTAGCTGAAGACCCGATGGTTGCGGACGGCTGGAATGTTCGGATAACGGCTCCAGAATCCGCCCGGAGTCTGCGGATCGGTTCCCATCTGGCCATCCAGAATTACGTCGGGCGCCGTCGCGATAATGTACTCCATGCTCAGCCGCGGCCATTCCACGCCCAGGCCGGCGCCGATGTCGATGCAATCGGCCATCCGCAAAAGCTGATCAAGATAACCGCCGCCTACCGCCACCAACGGGTCGTGACCAACCACCATCAGAACCTTGCGCGGCGGCACGCCGATCAGCTGCTGGCGTATCGCGCGCATCCGGCCATGTATCGAGCCAAGCAGTTGATCCGCCTGCGCTGCATGGCCGGTCGTCTCGCCGATCCTCCGAATACCTGCATAGATACCGTCGAGCGAATCGTCATGAACCAGCAAAACCCGGTATCCCATCCTCTGCAAGGCGCGGATCTCCCGATCATTGGATGAAGTATCCAGTCCAACGATCAATGCCGGCCGCAATCCGACGATAGCTTCCAGATTCGGAGTCAAAAATGAGCCCACCTTGGGCAGCTTGAGTGCCTGGGGCGGGTAGTCGCAGTATTGCGACACTCCCACCACATCCGGTCCCGCCCCGATCGCGAAAAGAGTTTCAGTAATCGACGGCGCCAGCGAGACAATACGCTGACCCGCCCAGACATTGGCGGCTATGACCAAAACCAGCAACGCAGCGCCAGCCGCTGCCATTGAGCGCGCCGAAACTATCGAAGTCTTCAGCCCGGACATGAAGAATCAACCTGAACCGGCGTCCAGCGCCGACCTTAATCAGAGTACCGGTTCCCGATCTGTGGAGAAATGCGTCATTCTCGAAGAAGCGTGCAAAGCCGGCCCGCGGATTTTGACCACATTCTTCTTAGGCCTCTTGAGATATTTGAAATTTACTTTCATTGTCTCAATAATATCGGACTGGGCTGTATTTTTTTGGGAGATTATGATGGCTGTGGAGAAAAGCAACCTCGAACAAATGGTCGAGAGAATGATCGGGGAGCTCGGCGTCGCCCTGAGCGCGGCTCTGGTTTTGATCGGCGATCGGCTCGGTCTCTACAAAGCGATGGTTGAGGCGGGTCCGATCGATTCGGCCGGATTGGCGCAACGAACCGGCACCAGCGAACGCTACGTCCGGGAATGGCTCGCCGGTCAGGCCGCCGCAGGATTCGTGATGCACGATCCGTCCACCCAGCGCTACTGGCTCAGCAGCGAGCAGGCCACGGTGTTTGCCGATGAATCCAGTCCAGCTTTCATGCCCGGCGGATTCCAGCTCGTCGCCGCAGTTTTCCGCGATTGGGACAAGGTCGCTGAGGCGTTTCGCACCGGCAAGGGCGTCGGATGGCATCAGCACGATCCGCTGCTGTTTAGCGGCACCGAGCGGTTCTTCAGGCCGGGTTACGCCGCGCACCTCGTCAAGGAATGGATCCCGGCGGTTGACGGAGTCGGCGAGATGCTCCGGCGCGGCGCGCGCGTCGCCGACGTGGGATGCGGCCATGGCACATCGACGCTGGTGATGGCGCAGGCGTTTCCCAATTCAAGCTTCGTCGGATTTGACTATCATCCGGCTTCGATCGAGCGGGCGCGTGCGCTGGCGCAGGAGGCGGGAGTTTCGGACCGGGTCAAATTCGAGGTGGCAAGCGCGAAAAGCTACCCCGGCAATTACGACTTCATCACTTTTTTCGACTGCCTGCACGATATGGGTGATCCGGTTGGCGCGGCGCGCCACGTGTTTGACTCGCTTGCTCCCGGCGGCGTCTGGATGCTGGTGGAACCGTTCGCCCATGATCGCGTCGAAGATAACTTCAACCCGATCGGGCGAATCTTCTTCGCGGCCTCCACCATGATTTGCACGCCTGCATCCAAGGCCCAGGAAATCGGCGCGGCGCTGGGCGCGCAGGCGGGGGAGAAAAGATTGCGCGAGGTGGTTATGGCGGCAGGGTTCAGCCGCTTTCAACGCGTAGCCGAGACGCCCGTAAACATGATCTTCGACGTGCGGCGCTGATGATTGCACTCGCCAAGACACCGCCACCCAGGCTGGCACTGCGAGGATCGCGTTCAGCGGTCCTCGCAGCCCTCCGGCCCCAGCGCAGCTAAATTCACTTTAAGACTTTATTCGGACGCTGAACGAACCGGCCGGGTTTCGGTGTTCGACGGCCCGCGCGACTGAGGCGGCGAAAAATGAAAACGGTGAGCGGCGATGGCCGCCCACCGTTTGACACTTGAACAAAAGTTGCGCTGCTCGGCGTTTTCAGCTCACCTTGGCCGGCTTGGCCTTGTCGAAGTGCAGGCTCAATTCCGCAACACCGGCTGCGATATTCAGGCCGTTCTGACCCTCAATCGAGATTGGCTGCAGCGCTATGGAATTCTTGAATCCGCCAACCAGGACGTTGGCGCCCGCACCGATTCCCACCGCCGCGCTAGCCGTGGCCCCGGCATAATGACCCGCAAGTGCACCCTGGCCAAGATTAGTGGTCGGCGCCAGCACTGCCCAGATCATGACTGCGGAAGAGAGGTATCCGATGTCGGCACCGAACTTGTTGATGGTGCCGGTATAGTATTCGGTGTAGCCGTTTTGCATCGAGTAAGCGCACTTCATCGAACGTGAAGACCCGAAGATGAAGCCCCAACCGCTGGACACATGGCAGGTAAGATAACCGGCCCTCACCGTCGCCTTCTGCTCGGCCGCATGCGCCGCCGGCACCAGCGAGGCTACCGCAAACACTATCGCAACAGCTACCACCATCTTGTGAATCCTAGACATCCAGTTTTTCTCCTTGTTTCTTTTTAGGGTCGTCCGTACAGACTCACGGCAAATTTGGATTTATCATTAAGAAGTCAAATCCTGCAAGGGAAAACTGCCGCGCTCCAACGCAAGCTCCAAACGGATTAAATTGATTTACCAGCAGCTTGAGGCGCGACCACGCGCCCATCGGCGCCGGTGGTTCAATCGCTCCTGAACTTCCTGACCTCGTAGCCCAGTTCCTCGAGCGCGAAAACGATATCGGCTATCGCTGTGAGATCCTGAATTTCTGCATGCCCCAATCGAACACGCACGGCGTAGTTGTAGCCGAAGGGATGCTTCTGTTTGCGAAAGTTGAAAATTTCCCGCGCCAGAGCGATTGGGTTGGGCTTGCCTTGATCGTCACTCATGATAGTAAAGGACGCTGACGTGACTTCAGCTTACCAATTGCGTGCTCCCTCGAGGCCCCTTGTCGGAAACGCGGAGTAACGCAATGAAGGGCCGGGCATCTCCAATTAAAGCGACGAAGCGCGGATTCGTGCTCTGGGCGCTCCGAGGCCTGTACGATTGAAACGAAACGAAAATTGCGCCTCACGTCATCATGTTTACCTTGGACTCGACCGCCATCGTGGACACGATGTGGCGCTTGAGGTACATCTCGGCCGGGCTGAAACCCAGCGCCAGGCCCAGGAATTGCGGCATATGCAGGATCGGCAAGCCGATCGATGTGCCTTCCTGCTGCTCGGCGCGTGGCTGATTGCCATCAAGACTCAGGTGGCAGAGGGGGCAGGGTGTGACCATGCAATCCGCGCCTTTGCTTTTGGCCTCACTGGTATGCTTCGCGGTCATGCTCAGCGAGCTTTCCTCGTTCGCGGTCAGCACCGGGAAACCGCAGCACTTGCCCTTGCCGCCAAAATCGGCGAGCTCAGCGCCGACGATATCGATCAGCTTTTCCAGGTAGGACTTGCGCGCATTGGTTTCCTTGGTCGGAGTGATAACCTCCGGCGGACGGCGCAGGAAGCATCCGTAGAAGGGCGACACCTTAAGTCCCTTGAGCGGCCGCGAGATCATCGCCTTTAGGTGATCGGCGCCGTAATCTTCCATCACGACCCACAGCAGATGCTTGATTTCGACCGTGCCGCCGTATTCAAGCCCCTCGTCGGCCAGATATTCGCGATTGATCCTGGCGCGGTACTCCGGATCCTGAAGCCGCAGATTGGCCTGCCCGAACACGCCCTGGCAGGTGCTGCAAATCGTCATGATTGGCAGACCCATCCGCTCCGCCTTGGCGAAGGTGCGCGCGTTGATTGGGTCAGTGATGTATTGAGGCAGGACGCCGGCTCCGGTGCAGGCGACGTCTTTCATTTCTTCCAGTTCGATTCCGAGCTTGCCGGCAACGCGCACGGCGGCGGGATAGAGCTCGGGACATCCGCCCCTGGACACACATCCGGGATAAAACGCGTACTTCATTTTTCCTTTGCCTCCGCCTTTTCGATGATACGCGCGATCTTGTCGGCGCCGGGACGCTTGTGATGCAGAAACGGGATGGGAGCCTTGCCGCGCGCCACCGCTTTGGCCGCCGTCGGCAACAGCTTCATCAGCCCCTTGATATTGGTCAGACCTTCGCTCTCGATCGCCAGCCGACCCTCGTCAAGCCATCCCGAATTCCGCACTGAATTGGCAAAGCTGTGATGGTGGCGGGCAACCTTTTCATTGGTGATGCCATGCTTGAACGCCATATCGCGCATCTCTATGATGCGCTCGGTCGGCGCGATTTCACGTGGACAGTGCTCGCTGGCCTCGAAGCAATGGACGCAATCCCACATGCCCTTGGGGCGCTCGAGGATCCGCAGCCGCTCAGCCGTCGCATGGTCGCGCGGGTCGCACAGAAAACGCGACGCCTTGGTCAACGCCGCCGGACCGACAAACTTGAAGTCCACCGGCAAAACGGTGCAACCCTCGTCGCACAACCCGCAGTAAAAGCAGCTCATGGCCTGGCGGACTTTGGCCATCACCTTGTCGTCAATGAGCTCTTCGCCGTCCAATGAGGCCGCGCCGTTTGGTTCCAGCCAGGGCTTGATCACGTCGATCTTATCCCACAGGAACGTGTCCCAGTCGGAGATCAGATCCTTGATGACCGGCATGTTGCGGATGGGTTCGACCGCGATCTCACCGCCCTTGGCGGCCAGCGGCGCCACTTTGACGGCGCAACTGAATCCTGCCTTGCCGTTGATTCGCACGGTGCAATCCCCGCAATAGCCGTGCAGGCAGGAGCCGCGAAACCCCAGAGTTGGGTCCTGCTCGTCGCGAATCTTAAGGAGCGCGTCAATCACCGTGGCGTCTTCAGGCAGCTCCACGGTGTAGGTGGAACGCCCGGCCTTGCTCCCCGCACCGGGCTCTTTACGATACACGCTGAAATTAGCTTGCATGTTCAACTCCTATCCCGCTCTTGGCTACAAGGCAACGACCGGTCTGGTATCGACCTGCGGCTCGCCCTGCACCAGCCGGACCACCGTGTGGCTGATGCCGATGCGGTCGTCGCGGGCCGGAAAATCGGAGCGCCGATGGGCGCCGCGGCTTTCCTTGCGCGCCGCCGCCGCCGCCACCAGCGCCTCGGCGACGTTGAGCATCGCGCCCAACTCAAGATACGAAACCAGCTCGTAATTGTAGATCGGGGATTGATTTTTTACCCGCAGCCTCGCGTATTTATCCTTGAGAGCATGAATCTGATCGCGGGCCGCCTGCAAGCCGGCCGCGTCGCGCAGGAGTCCCGCCTTCGCGTCCATCAGGGCGCCTAACTCAGCGTGAATTCGGCCGGCTGTGTACTCGGTCTTCTCCGCCGAGATCAATGCGTCGAGGCGTTTTTTTTCTTCATCCAGCCGCCCGGCGGGGAATGCCGCGGCAGGCGCCGATTTCGCATAGGCGGCCGCGGCTTCGCCGGTGCGCGCGCCAAACACCACCATTTCAGTCAGGATATTGCCAGCCAGCCGCCCACCACCGTTGAGTCCGGTGCAGGCGCATTCGCCGCAGGCATACAGTCCGCCGATCGAGGTCTGCCCGGATGTGCCGGCCTCAATACCGCCGACCGGGCGATGGGCTACGGGACCAATCGGTATGAGGTCCTTGGCCGGATCGAGTCCCGCGACTTTGGCAATCAGATCGAGCGTTTGCGGGAGGCGCTGATGCAGCTTCTGGCGGCCGATCATGGTGAGGTCGAGCCAGACACCACCCGCTCCATTGCGGCTTGCCTGCGCAATAGCCAGGCAGATCTTGTCGCGCGTCGCCCCTTGCAGACCGGCAATCGGCTGGCCGCCCGCGACGACGATTTGCCCGCCTTCAGCCAGCGCCGCCTCGGTAATCATCAGGCCTTTGCCGCCAGGACAGGCCAGCGGATGGAACTGCACCATCTCGAGGTCAATCAGCGACACGCCCGCCTGATAGGCGAGGTTCTGGCCGTCGCCGGTTGTGCCCATCGAAACCGTCGACGGCAGATACATCCGCGTAAAGCCGCCGGTGGCCAGGATCACGGCTTTGGCGGCAAAGCTGTCCATCGAACCCGAGCGCAGGCCCAGCGCGTTTACTCCGACGCATCGGTTGGCCTCAAGCGCCAGCGAGGTAACGAACCAGTCGGCGAACAGCGGGATACGCTCGCGCTGGAACTGCTCGTACAGCACCTGCATCACGACATGACCGGTGCGGTCGTCAACGTAAAGACTGCGGGCGCGGCTGTTGGAGCCGATCCTGCGCCGGTCAAATCTGCCGCCCGCCGCGCGGTTAAATGGCGTTCCCGCGCGCTCCAGCCACATCACCGCGTCGCCCGCCTGATGGGTGAAATTCTGCACCACCGCGGGGTCGCACAGTCCGTCGCCGGCCTGAAGGATGTCGCCGGCGTAGGCCTCGGGGGAGTCATCGGGGCCCAGCGGCGCATTGATTCCCGCTTGCGCTAGCCCGCTGTTGGTTCTGAGCGGATGAACTTTGGTGAGCAGTGCAACTTTGGCGCCGGCCTGTTTGGCGGCGATGGCCGCGCGCAGTCCTGCGGCGCCGGCGCCAACAACCACAACGTCGAATTCCTGCACGTCAGTTAAAACTCCTTATGCGCGCTCCGGATCGGCCGATTGCAAACCGGCCTGGCGCATCCGCAAGGCGTCTTCCAGAGCGGGTAAAATCTGTTCCCAATCCGCGACCATTCCGAGGTCGGCGCGTTCGAAAATCGGTGCTTCCGGATCATTATTTATAGCCACTACCGTGCGCGCCCGCTTGATTCCAATCACATGATTGGGCGCGCCGCGAATACCGATTGCAAAGTATAGTTGCGGCTCAATCGCTTTGCCGGTCAACCCGACCTGCAACTGCCGCGGCAACCATCCCATATCCGTAACCCGACGGGTCGCGCAAATCGCGGCGCCAATCGTGCGTGCAAATTGTTTTACCCGTTCTACTCCGTCCTTGCCCACTCCCGCCCCGATCCCCACCACGACCGCGGACCCTTCCAGGGGGACGATGGACGGATCGAGGAGCGATTTGGCGTCAATCAGGCGGCTGCGCGGTGCTGACAGGATTGGCCGAATCGTTTCGATCCCGGCCTCGCGCGCGGGCTCGGGCTGGGCGAGTTCCAAAACCCCGGACCGCACCGTAGCCATCTGCGGATACGTTTTGGACAGGATCGGAGCCACGATATTGCCGCCGAAGGCCGGCTTGAGGGCGACCAGCCTGCTTTCGGTGTCCAATTCCAGTCCGATCGCGTCACCGGTCAAACCCAATCCCAGCCTGGCGGCGAGCCGCGGACCCCAGTCGCGGCCAAGCTCGCTCGCGCACAGCAGCAGTCCCCAGGGCTGTCGTTCGGCGACCAGTTGGGCTATCGCTTCGGCGATCGATTCGGGACGGCGCGCCGCAAGGGCGTCGTGGTCGAGAATCACGATGCGATCGGCTCCATAACCGGCGAGCAGCCGCGCATGGCGCCCCATCGCGGCGGGAAATCCAATCGCCACCAAAGCACTGCTGAGCCTGCTCGCCAGTTCATCGCCGGCTGAGAGCAATTCGAGACTGCCGCGCGTGATTTCATGCTCGAGGTTTTCTTCGCAAACGACCCAGACGTCCTTGCCCCGAACGGGTTTGCGCACGCGGGCCGCGATGCGCCGGCGATGGCGCACGGTGGCGTCCAGCGCTCCGAGCCTTTCCAATTCCGCAACCGCCTGACTGGCGGCGTTTTGCGCATCAGCGGCGTCGATCAGTTTGCATTGGACTGTGGGCGCCTGCTGCGCCTGGACTTCCTGCACCCAGGTCGGCGAGCCGGCGAACCCGAATTGGCTCGGGTTGTCACTCAGTTGTGCTGCGCTGACGGTGGCAAGCGGCTTGCTTTTGGCCGCTTCCAGCGCCGCGGGACGCAGCGGCGGCGGGCGTTTGGCGCGCTCCGCACAGGTGAGCAAAGCCGGCATCGGGCATTCGATATCCTCCGTGCCTTCGTCGCTTTCACGCTCGGCCCGCACGATGTCGCCGTTGACCGACAGATTGCGGATGCCGGTGATCTGCGGGATTCCCAGCAGTTCCGCGATTTCCGGTCCAACCTGGCCGGTTTCGGCGTCCAGCGAATACTTGCCCAGCAGGATCAGGTCACAGGCTTCCCGCTTAAGCCACAGGGCCAGGGCCCGTGCGGTGGCCAAGGTGTCGGAACCGGCGAAGGCGCGGTCCTGAAGATGGACGGCGCGATCGATCCCCATCGCCAGCGTTTCGAGCAGCGAACTTTGCGCCTGCGGCGGACCCATGGTAATCGCAACGGTCTCGGCGCCGGTTTTTTGGGCCAGTTCGACCGCGTAAATGACGGCGTTGAGGTCAAATGAGCCGATCACGGCAGGACCGTCGCGACGGATGGTTTTGGTCACCGGGTCGAAGCTGGCGTCTTCGATCAGAGGAATCTGCTTGACGCAGACGGCGATCTTGCGCAAAGGCATGGCCGGATTTTCAGTTCCACGAAAATCGCTCCGGCCGCAACCAGGGTCCAGCTCAGAGCCAACCAAGGGTACTCGACCTGCGAATGAGGATGCAACCGAGGGCGAAAGTGCCGGGGCCGGGTGGCCGAGTTCCGACCGGAGTTATGTTGCAACTCTGCCGGCTTCAACCGCTGTCTCACGACCTATGCGTACGATGGCCATTCGTTCGGCGGCTCGTTGACAAGTGCGATTTATCCGTTCGTTCCGCCAGCAAAGAGACTGATTACGGCTGGGTCGAGGCGTTTGAATCGCGGTAGGTCGCCACGCAGGATTTAACGAGCGCCTGGGCCGAGCGAGCCCAGCAGAGAGGCTTGCAGATGGCCGCTGAGATCGCCCTTCAGATCGAGCAGTGAGTAATCCCGGTATTTGAAACGCCAGGCGCCGTCCACCCGTTCGAAAGTGTCGTGATAGCGGCCGGCGGCGATTACCTGGAGCGGCAGATCGTCGGTCGCCTGAAGCACCGTATAATAAGACCGGCAGGTTGCCGTCCCCGCGGCCTCGTCGATTTCAACTATCGGATTGGTGATGACGTGTTTGGTGCGCGGTGTGCCGCACGGATAGATCTTCATGTAGTTGCGCCAGATCGAAAGCACTCCGCGGCTGTCCTGAAGCTCGTCGGATGTATTGACCTTGAGCTTCGCATGCTCGAAAAGGGCGGCCGCCCCGTCCAGGTCGCCCGCATCAATCAGTTCGGCGTAGCGATAAAGCAGATTGGTGATCTCGACTGCGCTGTTCATAAGCTGCCTCAACTCGAATTGCGGATTGCCGCCAGCATCGGACATTTCGAAAAGCGTGGTCAAGCGTGTCCCGGTGGTTCTCATAGCGCGTTCTTTCGCTCACGGCTTGCAGCGTATAGAAGATCAAGAGAGATTGTGCGGTGCCCCGGTCAGGAGGCGATCATGTTCTGCCGCGAACTTAATCGTGGGAAATGCAAGACCTACATGGTTGGCTGTGAACGTACGCGGCGCGCCGTTTTGATCGATCCGTTGAAGGACAACACCGCGCGTTACCTGGCGGCGGCGGCCTATCATGGTTTTCATCTCGAATATGTAATCGACACCCATACCCATGCGGACCATCGCAGCGGCACGTGGGACCTGGCCGAACTCACCGATGCGAAGGTTGCGATGAGCCGCAATGCGCCGGCGCCGCATATCAACCTTCATCTCAACCACGGCGACATCCTGGAAGTTGGCGGCCTGCGTTTTAAGATTCTTTCCACGCCCGGGCATACGCCGGACGCAATCAGCCTTTATGTCTGCGGCGCGGTGTTTACCGGCGACACCTTGCTGATCGGCGGCACCGGACGGGCGGATTTCGCGGGCGGCGACGCCGGCCAGCAGTACGACGCGATCGTCGGATTGTTGTTTGCGCTGCCGGATGAAACCCTGGTTTATCCCGCCCACGACTACCGCGGCAATCACTGCTCGACCATCGGGAAGGAGAAAGCTTCCAATCCGCGTCTGGCCGGGCGCTCGCGCGAGGATTACGTCAAGCTGATGAACAATCTTGGCCTGCCCCTGCCCGACAAGATCCAGGAAGCACTGCAGGCCAATCAGTCCGCTATCGAGGATGACTCGGTTAAATTTCCGGATATGACGCAGCTCAACGCGGTCCGCCAGATCAGCGTCAGCGAACTGCGTCAGCGGCTTTTGGGCGGCAATCCGCCGGCGATCATCGATGTCCGCGAGCCGGAAGAATACTGCGACGAACTCGGACACATTGAAGCCAGCCGCCTGATCCCGCTCAAGCTGCTGACGGCCCGCGCGGCAGAAATCGAGGGTCTCAAGCACAGCGAAATCGTCGCTGTGTGCCGCGCTGGGGTTCGCAGCAGCACGGCGGCCGCGATCCTGACCGCGCTGGGTTTTGAGCATGTGACCAATCTGAAGGGCGGGATGCTCGAATGGAACGAAGCGGGATTTCCGGTTGAGCGGTAAAATCCTCGGGCGCCATGACCGGCCACAGCCGCAGCCAGCGCACGCCTCTGGTGCGGCGGTACTGGTGTCTAGCTTTTGCGTTCCCGCATTTCGAAGGGCCTGATGTTGCCCAGCCCGCCGTCAACCACCAGTTTGGCGCCGGTGACCCACGAGGCGGCGGGCGAGGCGAAATAGAGCACGGCCGCCGCGATATCATCCGGCTCGCCGATCCGGCCCAGCGGCGTGCGCTCGATCAATTGTTGCTCGATATCGGGTTTAAGCACGCGGCGCAGGTTTGAAGTGTATATATTTCCCGAGACGACCACGTTGACGCGGATCCTGAAGCGGCCCCATTCCGCCGCCAGCGTCTCGGTCAGGTGCTCGAGCCCGGCTTTGGCCGCGCCGTAGTTGGTAAGCCGCGGCGCCGCGCCGGAAGCCGCGGACGTCGATATATTGATGATGCTGCCGCCGCCGCTTTCCTTCATTATTTTTGCCGCGGCGACCGACAGGAACATCGGCGCCTTCACATTCAGCGCAAACACGTCATCCCACATCGCCTCGGTCATCCGCAGCGCCCATGCCGCTCCGATATTGCTGCCGCCCAATATATTTACGAGGATATCGAGACCGCCGAGTTCGGCGACCGTCCGCTGGATTGCCGTGGAAATTTGCGCAAGATTCGTAAGGTCGGCCACGATCGGCACGGAGCGCTGCCCTATCGCGCGAATATCCGCTGCCACCGCTTCCAGCTTGTCGCCACTGCGCGCCGAGACTGCCACGTCAGCGCCATGCGCCGCCAGCATCCGCGCCACCGCACTACCCATTTCCTTGCTCGCTCCGGCAATGAAGGCCACTTTACCTTTCAAAGAGAACAGATCCGACATCGATTAATTACTCCCTCGCTCGTTGGGTTGGGGACGACCCGGGTATCATGCGTGCTCATTGCGACGAGAAAAGAGAAACGGGAAAAAAGAAAGGCAGAAAGAAGAACGCGGCTGAGCTCACTCCTTTTTTCGATCTCTGTTTTCTCACTTCTCTTTTCTAATTTTCTCAGACCAGGATAACGCCGCCGTTGGCATGAATAGTCTGGCCGGTGAGCGCGTGGCTGGGGCAGGTTGCCGCGTACACTACCACGTCAGCGACTTCGGCCGGGTATAGCGGACGTCCCATCAGTTGTTTTCTTCCGCGTTTGAAATCCTGCTCGGTAGGCGGGGATTCGGAGCCCTGCGCCGTATGCATGAAGCCCGGAGCGACCATCGTGACCATGATATTGTCGGGCGCCAGCTCGAGGGCGAGGACCTTGGTCAATGCCATCGCGGCGCCCTTGGTCGCAGCGTAAAGGCCGAGACCTCTAAGCGGCGGGGTCGGTCCTGCGGTGATCGCGGAGCCGATATTAACGATGCGTCCGCCCTTTTGACGGCGCATCGGTTCGATCACGGCCTGGCAGCAGAGCGCGGTGCCGCGGAAATTGATCGCGAACATGCGATCGAGCAGTTCGTCGGTCATCCGCTCGATTGGCTGCGTCTGCACAATTGCGGCGTTATTGACCAGAACGTCGATGCGGCCCAGCTCCTTCAGCACCGCTCGAACCATCGCCTCGACGTCGGCGCGGCGTGCGATGTCGGTCTTGACATAGATTGCCCTTCGCCCGGTCTCCTTTTGGATGGTTTCGGCAGCCTCACTGCCCCAATCATCGCGCACGTCCACGACCGCGATATCGTGTCCCTTGCGCGCCAATCCCAAGGCGATCTCGCGGCCCATACCCCAGGGTCGCGCCGCGCCGGTGACAAGCGCAACTTTACTGTTCATATCGTTTTCAACCATTGCTGGAATGTAACGCCGAGATCCTACGGTTTCATTTTCTCGATTTGGCGAACCTCGCCCCTGCGCCGAGCATTTCGCCTTGAATCGGGTTTTGCAAGCGACGGCCGGATCAAAACCGTGCTAGTATCAAACCGCGGTTGGGGTTGCGTCCTTGCGCTGTTGGCCCCGAGCATGCCGCCACAAAAGTGCGCAGGCGGACTGGGCCGAGTTTGAGGAGGAAACAGCTTGAAAATTGTTTTAAGGGACGCCTTTCAGGCTCATTCTATGGAGGTGCCGTGATTCCTTTTGCTGGTAGTCCGCTTAATCGGGCGAGCGAGAAACGCACCGATCCGGCGTGGATCGAGGCCAAACGCCGCGATCCGTCTTCGCTCGTACTGCCCTTGTGGCGCCTGGAGCCCTTTGTTCTTGGAGGAGAAAAGACCCCGCCTCCGCTGCGCTTGGGTCTGCTCCGCCCCGAGGTCGTGGATGCGATTCCTGGCGCCAGCGGGCCATGTATTCTTTTGGGACTCGACGGCAATACGGCTTTGTTCGCCCAGGATGTGGTGACGGCGGGCAATCCCGCGGAAGTCGAACCGCTGGCGGGTTTAGGTCATTTTCGCGACGCCAGAACGGCGGCTCAAATCGTTTCCATCAAAGACGCCGCGATCATCGGGCAGGCCAAGGCGATGATCGATTGGCATCAGCGCCACGGCTTCTGTCCGCGCTGCGGCTCGCCAACGAAGTTAATGGACGCGGGCTACCGGCGGCTGTGCGACCAATGCAACTCCGAGCATTTCCCGCGCGTGGATCCGGTGGTGATCATGCTGGCGACGCACGGCGACGCCTGCCTGGTGGGGCGGGGCAAGATATTCCCGCCAGGGATGTTCTCGGCGCTGGCCGGTTTCATGGAGCCGGGCGAGACGATCGAGGAGGCGGTGCGGCGCGAAGTGTTTGAAGAGGCCGGTGTGAAAGTCACCGACGTCACTTATCATGCGACCCAGCCGTGGCCGTTTCCCTCCTCTTTGATGATCGGATGCTTCGCCAGGGCGCAAAGCCGCCAGCTTAAAGTGGACGAAAACGAACTGGCGGAAGCGCGCTGGCTCGAGCGCGGTCTGGCGCTCGAGCTGATCGAAGGGAAGAAGACCGATGGGATTCATCTGCCGCCGCCCATCGCGATCGCCCATCATTTGATCAAAGCCTGGGCTCTGGCCGGGAGTTGATAAAAACCGCCTGAGCGCAGAAATCGGTTTCCCCAACGGATCGGAAACGGAGGGCACGATGGGCACAGTCAATCTTTTTGAGTACCGTGGACAGCCATTTAAGGCCCTGTCCAAAACTTTTCAGAGCACGGTGGATGTTTTTACGCTGGAGCCGGGCCATGATCCGGGTCATGAGGCGACCCATAAGGGTGACCAGATTATCTACGTAATCGAGGGCAGCGCGGTAGCGCGAGTCGCGGGTGAGGAGCGGCGGGTGAAAGCGGGCGACCTGGTGATTATTCCCGCCGGCACCCCGCACACGCTGCGCACCGAAGGGCAATCGCTGTTTGCGCTGACGATCATGGCGCCGCCGGAGAAATAGTCGCAGCGGCGTGGGTTTAGCCGGGCTTCTCGGAATTCTGCGCGGGCGCTGGTTTGTTCGCCTGATGCGACGCGATTTGCTCGACGAGTCGCTTGCCGAAATCCGCGATTTTCTTTTCTCCTATCCCGCGCAGTTTGCGCAGCTCCGCCAGCGACACGGGTTGACGGCGGGCGAGTTCGCGCAGGGCGGAGTCATGCAGGATCACGAATGCCGCGACCCTGCGTGCGACGGCGAGCTCGCGGCGCAGCGCCCGCAGTTTTTCAAACAACTCCGCGTCCACTCCGCGCCAGGTGTCCTCTTCCATCGCGGTTCGCGCCGCCTTGAGCTTTTTGGGCTCCAGCAGCTTCACCTGGCGTTGGCCGCGCATCACTTCCCATGAGGCGGCGTTGAGCTTGAGCACCGGACGGTCACCGGGCGTGCGTTCGAGCACTTCGGCGTCAATCAGTTGATAGATCACACTGGTGAGGTTCTTGCGCGGCATTTCCTGGAGCAGGCCAAAAGTCGATAGCTCGTGATGGCGCCATCGGCGGACCCGTTCATTACCCACCCCGGTCAGCACGTCCACCACATGCTCGACGCCGAAGCGCTGCTCGACGCGCGCCACGCATGAAAGCACCTTTTGCGCGATCACGGTAGCGTCGCCCACGCCTTCCTCTTCGTCCAGACAAAGGTCGCAGGCGCCGCAGTTGGGTTTTGGATACGATTCGCCAAAGTAAGCGGAGAGCGCGGCGTGACGGCATCGCGCGACCGTGGCGAAACGGCGGATCTCCTCGAGCATCCGCCGGCCGTTCTCCGCCACCTCGGGCGGGGCATTGGCCTGCGCCGCGCTGCGCTCGATCAGGTCTTTCCAGCGCAGCACATCGCCGGCCGAGTAAAGCAGCACGCATTCGGCCGCAAGCCCGTCGCGACCGGCGCGTCCGGTTTCCTGCTGATAATGTTCAATCGTCTTGGGAATCGCCGCATGGATTACGCATCGGATATCGCTGCGGTCGATCCCCATGCCGAAAGCGACGGTGGCCACGACCACATCTATTTCTTCGGCGGCGAAGCGATCCTGGGTGCGGCGGCGCTCCTCCGCTTCCATCCCGGCGTGATAGTGGGCGGCGCGGATACCGCAGGATGCGAGATAACGGGCCATCGATTCCGTGTCCTTGCGGCTGATGCAATAGACGATTGCGGCCTCCCCCCGATGGCGTTCCAGGGCCGCACGCACCTGCTCATCCACTCGCACCTTTGGAATGACGCGGTAGAGAAGATTGGGTCGATCGAACGATCCGACCAGCACGGCGGGATTTTCAAGTCTCAGTTGCTCGACGATATCGGTGCGCACGCGCTCCGTCGCCGTCGCGGTATAGGCGTGAACGCTGGCTTTGGGGAAGCGCGTCTTGAGTTCCGCCAGCTGGCGATACTCGGGTCGGAAGTCATGGCCCCAATGGCTGATGCAGTGGGCCTCGTCGATCGCGAACGTGCTAACGCGCAGACGCTCCGCCAGTTCCAGGAAGCGCGGCGTCAGCATCCGTTCGGGCGCGACAAAGATCAGGTGATGGTTTCCCACCGCGATCTCGTGCTCGGCCGCACGGATCTCCGCCGGGTCCATGGCGCTGTGCAGCGCTGCCGCCGGGTAGCCGCAGGCGCGCAGGGCGTCGACCTGATCCTTCATCAGGGCGATGAGCGGCGAGATCACAATATCGGTGCGTTTGGCGACGGCGGGCGGGACCTGGTAGCAGAGCGATTTTCCGCCGCCAGTGGGCATTACGACGAGCGAGTCGCGCCGATCGAGGCCGGCGTGGATCGCCTGTTCCTGCAACGGCCGGAGACTGTCGAAACCCCAGAACCGGCGCACCGTGGCGAGGATTTCGTCAGAACCCTTTGCGCCGTCCGACATGATCGCCGATTCGTGCCATTGGTTTGTGCCGTCTGCCTCAAGGACACAGCCGTGGGGTTTATTTTGACCCGACATCCTGCCCGTGAACAGTAGTTAAAACGCCTTTAAGGACGGTTGCCCAGCTGACACGGTTCGGCGGGCACGGCGTTTGGCCAACAGCGGGCATGGCGGCCTGCCCTGATAACAAGGAACATTCAGATCGGCAGACGGCCGGGGTGCGCTGACTTCAGCGCGTGATCGGACGGCGCGAAGCGCGCAGCGCGCGCTCCGACGCCCAGCCCCGGATATGGTTGATCTGCTCCTTCATCGTGCGCGACAGCGGGACTATATCCGAGGCCACATTCACCAGGTCCTGTTCGGTCATGTCGCGATCTTCCAGGCGTGCCTTGGTCATCGCCGAGACCACGCATTGCTCGATTTCGGCGCCGGTCCACCCGTTGGCGAACGCCACCAGCCGCCCGATATTGACCTGAGCCGGATCGACTCCGCGTCGGCTCAGATGGACTTTGAAGATGTCGGCCCGCTCTTCATCGAGCGGCAGATCGACGAAAAACACCTCGTCGAAGCGTCCTTTCCGGATCATCTCGGCGGGCAGGAGGTCGATTCGATTGGCGGTGGCGGCGACGAACAACCCGCGCGCCTTCTCCTGCATCCAGGTTAGGAAGAAAGCGAAGATCCGGCCCTGCTCGCCGCCGGTGTCCGCCGACGTGATTCCCATCTCGATTTCATCGAACCACACCACCGCCGGCGCCATCTCCTCGAGCATCTTGCAGGCCTGCACAAAAGCTCCTTCAGGCGGGCCATGGCGCCCGGAAAAGACCTCGATCATGTCGATACGGTAGAGCGGCAGATCGAAATACGATCCGATCGCCTTGACGCATAGGCTCTTGCCGCATCCGGGGATACCCATAACGAGCACCCCCTTGGGAACGATGTCGGTGCTGAGGTTGTCGCGCAGTTGGAACAGCTTCTTGCGTTCGATGAGCCACTGCTTGAGTACTTCTAGCCCTCCGATCTGGGAGATTTCAGTGTTGCCGGTGACGAATTCGACGACGCCGCTGCGATTGACCAGCAGCCGCTTCTCCTCCAGCAGCGCGGGCAGGGAGTCGGATCCGAGATGGCCGGTGGTGGAGACGGCGCGGCGCACGGCGTGGCGCGACTCGTTGAGCGTCAGTCCCTGCAGGGTGCGGGCGAGTTGGGCCAGTGTGGCCTCGCTGGAATCGGCCTCGATACCGCGCGCGGAAAGCTGTCGCGTCTCTTCGCGCAGAAAATGCGAAAGTTCGACCAGGTCGGGCAATTGCAATTCCAGATAGACGAGGTCGCGTTCGATTTCCTCGGGCACGAATCGCACCGGCGACGTGATCACGATGAATCTCTGCTGATCCAGACAGGACTCATAGAGATCGCGCAGGCGGCGTCGGATCGCGGCGGATTCGCGCAACGGATCATGGAAGTCCTTGAGATGGAAAATCGCGGGGGACTGGAATGCCGCGATAAAATCCAGGGCTTCGCGCGGCCCTTCGATTCCTTCCTGCAGTTCGCCGTCCTCGTGACGCATCCCTTCGGTGAGGCTCCAGGTCAATACCGGCAGGGGCTCGGCGGCGAAGGAGCGGGCGGCAGCGCGCAGCACCAGGGCGACGCGTTGCTCTTCGGCGGAGCGGATGTAAATCAAGGGACGGCCGGATTGAAAGATCTCACGCAGCGTTTTCGCCGCTCGACTTTCCGCGAATGCTTGTCTGGTTTCTTGCATAAGAAAACTGGACCCAACGGATGCGCAACTTCGCCCGCCTGCCGAAATCAGCCGCACAGGCAGGCTAAAAGTTTACATGGGCACCGCAGCGCTTCAAACCTCGCGGGCCAAAGGTCAGCGGAGCGCGATGACAACCAGGCAATTTAGTTGAACGGGTTGCGCAACTTTAGCGGTCATGAAAATGCGCGGCTGCCTGAAGCCTCGCCCGCAGGGGCGGGGCTTCAGAAGAAGTCGGCGCGCTGAAGGGAGGCGATTTACTGCGGTTGCGAAGCTGGTGCGGAACTGTCGCGAGCGGCGATCGGGTTCTCCTTGTAATATGAGCCGACGCCCCACCCTTCGCGCTGACTGGCGAAGTAGGCAGCGCTGCCGCCCAGATGCTTGAACTTCCATCCCTGCGGAGTGCGGACGAACTTGTCGCGATAGGTCCCCATGAACATCACCGGGGTACCGTCAGGCTGGCTGAGATAGGCGATCACGTGCCATTTGCCGACCGCCTCGTCGCCGTTGACGCGAATGTCGGGGTTGGTCACGCGATGCAGCGCAAAGGGCATGTGCTGGAACGAGTTGATCCGATCGATGATGCCCTGGCGGCCTTCGCCGCGGCCGCCGATTTTTCCCGCGTCCCACACGCCATCATCCACAAACAGGTCGGCGACTGCCTCACCACGATGGGTGCGGCGATCCCATCCGCCATCAACCGCTTCGCAGTAGGCGGCCTTCAGGCGCGAAATCTCCATGATGTCTTCCAGGTTCTGAAGGCGCGCCCGCAGCGCCTCGAGTTCAGCCGCGGTCTGACCGTTCTGAGACCGGCGCGGCGCGCGAGCTTTGGTGGGGCGGGGAGCCTGGCGCGCCCGAGCCTTCGCGCTGGCGGGGACGGCCCGTTTTTTTGCTGCTTTGGCCGCCGCCTTCATGGCCACCGGTCTGGCCATCTTCCTGGAGGTCTGTTTACCCGTTTTAACTGGTTTGCGCTGCGCCTTTTTCATGACTTGAACTCACCCTCGTGGTTTGGCTTTCAAGCTACGGCTGTGCTGCGCCGAGGTCAATTATTAATTCAAGGCGGCGGCCGATCTCAATGCCGGCAGAACTTCTGCAAAACAGGTCGCGGCCTGGCCTACGGCGCGTTCAGGCGGGGCGGGGCGTGAAACGCACCGGCATGTGCTTGATCCCGGCGTGGGAGTTGGAGCGCAGACGCTGGATCGGGGCGGTCAGGCGCATGTCGCGCATGCGCCGGGTCACCTCGCCGATCATCACCCGTAACTCCAGACGCGCCAGATGCGCTCCCAGGCAAAAATGCTCCCCGTAGCCGAAGGCCAGGTGCTCGTTTGGCCACCGCCCTATATCGAACCTGAATGGATCGGGAAACACCTGTTCGTCACGATTGGCCGACGCATTCCAGATCACGACCTTGTCTCCAGCCCTGATCCGGCGTCCGCCAATCTCCGCGTCGCGCATCGCCGTGCGCATGACATGAGTGATCGGCGAGGTCCAGCGCAGGAACTCCTCGACGGTGGTCCGCATCAATGCCGGGTCTCCGTTGGCGCGGTCCAGCCGCTCCCATTGATCCGGGTTCTCGATCAGGGCCAGCATCCCGCCCGAGAGCGTGTTACGCGTGGTTTCCTGGCCGCCCAGGATCAGCAAAAAGCAGTTGAACAGCACTTCCATGTCGGTGAGGTTGCGGCCGTCCATCTGGCCATGGACCAGCGCGCTGACCAGGTCGGTTCCAGGATTGCGCCGGCGCTCCTCGAGCAGTTTGACAAAATAGGCGAACACGCCCTCCTGTGCCATTTCGCCGGTCCTTTGGCGGTCGCCGTCCACCTGGTACTCCGGATCGTTGGAGCCGATCGCCATACTGCCCAGTTCGAACATCATGTCCTGGTCCTGGCGCGGTACCCCCATCATCTCGCAGATGATCGCGGTAGGGATTCGGGCCGCAACGTCGGTCACGAAATCGCACTCTCCCTTCTCCGCGACCGCGTCAATCACTTTGGCCGCGATTTCCCGGATATGGGCTTCCTCGGGAGCGACCGCGCGCGGCGTGAAGCGTTTGCTGATTATCAGGCGCATCCGCGTATGCTGTGGTGGATCGAGCAGCAGCATCATCTGGCGATTGCCGATCCATTCATCGTCGCCGAAGGTGAGAATCTGGCCATGCTCGTTGCTGAAGGTTTCAGCGTCGAGATAGACGGCGCGAGCTTCGTTATAGCGGGTCAGCGACCAGTATCCGCGGCCGGGTCGCTTTTCGTCCCAATGCACGGGATCCTGCGCCCGCATGACGGTCCAGGCTTCATGCGGGTCGCCGGTGAGAAAGAAATCAGCGTTGGTGAGATCGATTTCTTCGAGGGTCATGGCGCGCCTCCCCATTGAAAGGACAAGTTCGTTCCGATTGGGTTTAGCCGAAGGGGCGCAGGCGGGTGGCGCCGCCGTTGACCGGCAACTTGATTCCGGTCACCCATTCGCCGGCCGGTGAGGCCAGGTAAAGCACCGCCGCCGCGATGTCCCTGGGCAGACCGATACGTCCCAACGGCATCTGCTTGAGCAGCATCGCCTCGCGTTCGGGCGTTGCGAAGGTGGAGGTTCGAGCATTGGTGGTATCGACCAGACCCGAGACCACGACGTTGACGCGGATACGGAACTGCGCCCATTCCTGGGCCAGAGTCTCCGATAGATTATCGAGTCCCGCCTTGGCCGCGCCATAGTTGCTCATGCGCGGGGACGGACCGCTGCCGGCACCTGAGGAGATATTGATGATCGAGCCGCCCCCGCGCTCCTTCATCACTCTGGCGGCTGCCTGACACAGGAACATCGGGCCCTTGAGGTTCAGATTGAACATGTTGTCCCACATCTGCTCGGTCATCCGCAGCGCCCAGCCATAGTTGGAGTAATCGCCGCCGCCGGCAACGTTGACCAGGATATCGAGGCCGCCCAATGCTTCCACGGTGCGGCTGACGATGGTGGGAATCTCGGAAATTCTGGTGAGATCGGCGGCGATTGCCACGGCCTTGCGGCCCATCGACCTGATATGCTCTGCGCCTTCTTCCAACTGCTGGACATTGCGGGCGGTCAGCGCGACATCGGCGCCGTATCGGGCCAGCGTGTAAGCGACCTCGCGGCCCATCTCCTTGCTCGCGCCGGTCACCAGTGCGACTTTGCCTTGAACCGAGAAAAGCTCCGCCATCCGGTAATTCTCCCTGGAGAACTCAAAGTTACGAGTTTAGCGTTACCACGAAAGGGCCGCCGCGACCAAGAACGCGCGTACGCCGCCGGATATTAACGTACCGTTAAGTGCAACCCGCGGCCTTGCACCCACAGCGTTGAATGTAAGACCTTGATACAAGATCAAGCGCCGGTCGGGCTGCCGCCGCGCCTTGAAGCTGACGGAAAGGACGCTTCGATGGTTCATCACCATTATTTTCTGTGCAAGCAACCGCACATGACATTGGAAGAGTTCTATACCTACTGGCGCCGGCGCCATGTCAAAGCCAGCCCGACGCCAATTCTGAATCTGCGCCGCTATATCCAGGGACATCGAGTGGCCGTGCCCCGCGGTAATGCGCCTTTCGACGGCGTGACGGAAGCCTGGTACGACAACCTTGAAGGGATGCTCGAACAGCGGCGCCATTTTACCCATGAATTGGCGATCAAGGACGAAGCTGTATTTATCGACCATCGACGAATCGACATCCTGACCACAACCGATGACGTAATCCTCGACGGCGAGAAGAAGCGCGGTATGGTCAAGGGCGTTTTTCTGATCAAGCGCAAGCCGACGCTGTTGCGCGACGATTTCCGCCGTTACTGGAAAGAGGTCCACGCGCCGATTGCGCTGAAAATTCCGGGACTCCGCCGGTATGTTCAGTGTTCCACGGTAGATGAAGCCTACGAGTGGGCTGAGCCGCGATGGGACGGCGTCGCGCATATCTATTTCGACGACGGTCCCGCCGCGGAAAAGGCCACCGTGTCGGACGTCTTCATCAACCAATCAATGCCGGACGTGGATAAGTTCGTGGGGGCGTTTTGCGAAATGTGGGTGCAGGAGCATCATATCCTGCCGGTGGAAGAACGGCCAAAGTAACAACAGCTGCGATCTCTCCTTCTGAGAAAGAGTCGCCGATTTCCGCCAAAAATAAATAACAGGAGAATAGCCCCGCCTTTTCATCCCCCGATCGGGGGATGATTAAGGTGATGGGCCTCAACGCGCAGGCGCTGTTTTTTCAGCGCTGCGCATAAGAATCCTGTTTCTGCCTGTACCGGCACAAAACACCAGCCCTTTCCAGTTCGGCAATCCTGTCCGGGGTGTAGCCCAGGTAGCTCTGCAGGATCTCCGCGTTGTGCTGTCCCAGCGTTGGTGTTTCCAGTGTCAGCTCATTGGGGAAATCGGAGAAGCGGAAGGGAAACCCAGGCACCTGGTATTCCCCCAACAATGGATCGGAGATAGTTCGCACAGTGCCGCGCTGGCGCAGATGCGGATGGTCGATCGCCTCTTCCACCGACAGCACCGGCGCCACCGGCACGTGATTGGCTTCCATCGCGGCGATTGCCGCCTCGTCGCTGGGCATCGACGCCAGCCACTCCTGGATCATGTCGATGATCAACTGCTTGTGCGCGACGCGGCCAGGTTCGGTTTTGAAGCGCGGGTCCTCGCCCAGTTCCGGCTTGCCCATCGCCCGGCACAGCGCTTTCCACTGCTCCAGCGTTATCGCGATGATAAAAATATAATGTTCCCTGCCCTTGAAAATGCCAACCGGACAATGCGTTTCATGATGGAGGCCGGCGCGGCGCGGCTTGATTTCGCCATGACTGGAGCTGGCTAATACCACGCTTTCCTCATGGCAATGGAAATAGGAATCGAGCAGCGTCACCTCCAGGAACTGGCCGCGTCCGGTGCGCTCGCGATGCAGCAAGGCGTAACCGATCGCGCCATACGCGTGCACCGCCGTCATCACGTCACCCATCGCGGTGCGCAGCGGATATGGCGGTCCGTCGGGCTCACCGACCATCGAAACGATACCTGCGTAGCATCCACCAATCGGATCGAAGCCCGGCTTGAACGCCAGCGGGCCGCTCTGGCCGAAGGTCGAAATCGAGCACATTATAATGCGCGGGTTGATTTCGCGGACGTGATCGTAATCGAGCCCGAGCTTGGCCATCACGCCGGGCGTGAAATTCTCCGCCAGAATATCAACGTGCCGGATCAATTCCTTGATGATCTTGTTGCCTTCGGGATCTTTCGCATTGACGCACAAACTCTTCTTGCCGCGGTTGTGCTGGCTGAAATAGGTGCTGTGTCCGTCCTTGTAAATCGGTGCGACGCGGGTCGGATCGCCATAAGGAGTCTGTTCGACCTTGATTACCTCGGCGCCGGTCTGGGCCAGCAGCCGGGTGAGCGTAGGTCCGGCGATAAACTGGGTCATGTCCAGAACTTTATAACCACTGAGTATATGCTGTTGTTCGGGCATGAGTTTCTCCTTGTTGCTCACCAGCGCAAAGTTGCCTACCAGCTCAAATGACTATTTCATCGCGGCGCAAAGCGGCTATCTTGTCGGGCGAATAGCCGAGCAGCCGGCTTAATACGTCGTCAGTATCACATCCAAGGGGCGGCGCGGCTCGGCGCACCCGGCAGGGGGTGCCGGACATGTGCCAGGGAATTCCGGGTTCGGTCAGCATCCCGCCTTCGGCGTGCTCGAGGGCGACCAGAAAGCCCCGCTCCCGCAGATGGGGATCGTCGGCGAGATCCCTGCTGGTGAAGCTGGGAAAGGCGGCAACGCCGTGGCGCTGCAGTAATTGCGTGATTTCCCAGCGATCGCGCCGCGAGGTCCATTGGGAGATGATGGCGTCCAGTTCGTCCTCGTTGCGTTTTCGGACGGCGGCATCGGCGAAACGTGGGTCATCCGCCAGGGCCGGCTGGCCCATCGCTTCGCACAGTGCGCGCCATTCGGCTTCGGTGCCGACCGCGATCGTCACCCAGGATTCGGGACCGCCCAGCGCCTGGTAGCAGTTGCAGGGCGCCATCAGCGCGTCGCGATTGCCCACAAAGCCCGGGTCGCGTCCGGTCATCGCGTACTGGAGCAGCATTTCAGGAAAAAACATTTCAAGCACTTCCAGCATCGACAGGTCGATGTATTGGCCAAGGCCGGTGCGGCGCTTGTGGATCAGGGCAGCGACGATCAGGTGGGCGGCGAACAATCCGCTGGCCGGATCGCTGTAAGCCACCGCGGCTTCGCGCGGGCGATCGCCCGGGTATCCCGTCACCGATAGCAGCCCTGCCTGCGCGCCCAGTTGCGGTCCGTAATTGACGAATCGCGAATACGGACCGGTGCGGCCGTAGCCGGACATCGAAATCATGATCAGGTCGGGCTTGTAGCGGCTCAGCACGTCATACCCAAGTCCCATCCGGTCGATCACGCCGACGCCAAAGTTTTCGACTGCGACATCGCAATGGCGCGCCAGCTCGCAGGCGATCTCGACCGCCTCTCTGCGCGCCAGGTTAAGCTCGATGCTCAGCTTGTTCTGATTCCACTGATTGTAGGGCCCGGCGCGATTGGGCCCCGGCTTATTGCCCACGTATGGTGGCAGGCATCGGGTGGCGCACAGGCGTTTGGAGCTCTCGATGCGAATCACTTCGGCGCCCAGGTAGGCGAGTTGCAGAGTGCAGAACGGCCCTGCCCAGACCCAACTGAAATCAAGCACGCGCACGCCGCTTAACGGTCCCGATCCTGCATACGGCTGCGCTGTAGGCGCGGTTGCGGATGCGTTCGGCGCAGGATCCGGACTTGATTCTGAAAAGACTTCCCGGTTGTGCTCGCCCAGTCGCGGCGCGCCGCGCCGCAGCCGATAGCTCATGCCGTTGGACTTGAAGGGCATCGTCGGTGCTTCGACGGCGCGTGTAACCCCGGCCGGCAATGGCATCGGCGCGAAGAACTCGCGCGAGCGCAGTTGGAGGTCGCCATAGACATCGGACGCGCGCTGGATTGGCGCCACCGGAATCCGTCGGGCTTGAGCCGCCATGAACAGGTCGGCGGTTTTCCATTGACGGGTCAACTCCGACAGCAACGGTTCCATCGCGTCGGCGTGGGCGCCTCGTGCATAGCGATCCTTGAAGATCTCTTCGTGCCCCCAGTCCGGATTGCCCAGCAGTTCCATCAGGCGGTCCCACTGCGCGTCTTCCAAAAAATTCATATGCATCCAGCCGTCCGCGCACGGGAGCACCGCCCGTGGACCGTAACCGTACTTACCCAGACGCGAAGACTGCTTGCCGGTGTAAGTGTAATGAATCAGGATCGATTCCGACATCGCCGCCAGGCATTCCTGCTCCGAGATGTCGATCGACTGGCCTGCGGCTGCGTTGCTGATTCGATGGAAGTACGCGGCCATCGCCGTGAGCGCCGCATATACGCCGGTTTGGAATTCCGCCTGATGGCCGAACAGCTTGAGCGGCGGACGGTTGGGAAAAGGCGACGCGCCCGGTCCGGTTGAAGGCATCGCGGAAGCGTGCGCCGCGTTGATTTCGTATGCCTTGAGCTGCGCGTAGGGACCGCTGCCGCCGAAGGGCGAAATGGCCGCGACGACGAGCTGAGGATACGCCTGGCAAAGGCCGGCGCTATCCATGCCCGTCGCGCCGCGCTCGGCAGGCGGGATGTTGTGGACGAGGATGTCCGCGCGCGCCAGCAGCCCCTCGAGCTGCGCGCGTTGCCGAGCGTCGCGCAAATCCAGACTGACGCCGCGCTTGTCGGTGTTGAGGTAAAGGAACAATCCGCTGAGGTTGGGATCGGTAACGCCGCCGAAATACGGACCGCGCCGGCGCGCGAGGTCACCCTGCGGCGGCTCAACCTTGATCACGTCGGCGCCCATCAGCGCCATCAGCTTAGCCGCGAACGCCGCGGCAACGCCTTCGCCGCATTCGACGACGCGAACGCCACGCAGCGCCAGCAAATCTGAGTCCTGCTTCATATCTGTTCAAACGCGTTGCTTTGCCGGGATCGCTCCCCGTCGTTTCTCTTTGTCAAAAAAACGGCGACAATACCAGCGTTCGCTCATCATCCGAAACGGGTCCGAAAACGTTTGCGCATATGCCCGCCAAGCGGTGTAAATTCCGGTCAACGGCGGGGCGATTTTCACCGCGGTCGCGGGAGGACATCATGGACTACGACGTAAAAATCGAAGGCGGCTTGATCCTCGACGGCAGCGGAGGTCCGGGCGTCAAGGGCTCGGTGGCGGTCAAGGACGGGCGCATGGTTGCCGTCGGCGACGCCGACGGCACGGCTGCGCGCACCATCGACGCCAGCGGGCTGATCGTCGCGCCCGGCTTCGTCGATATCCACACCCATTACGACGCCCAGGTGATGTGGGATCGGATGCTCACGGTCTCGCCCTGGCATGGCGTGACCACGGTGGTGATGGGCAACTGCGGCTTCGGCGTCGCGCCGACCCGCCCCGAGCATCGCGGGCAGATCATGCGCACGCTGGAGAAGGTCGAAGGGATGAGCCTGACGGCGCTGGAGTTGGGACTCGGATATGACTGGCCGTTCGAGACCTTCCCGCAATACCTCGACGCGGTAGAGCGACGCGGCATCGGAATCAACGTCGCTGCGCTGGTCGGGCACACTCCGATACGGATGTACGTGATGGGCGAGGACGCGTACGATCGCACGGCCACCGAAGACGAGATCAAGGCGATGCGCGAGCTGGTGCGCGAGGCGATGGCGGCGGGCGCGGCGGGATTCGCCACCTCCAAGGGCTTCGCCCATATCGGCTACATGGGGCGTCCGGTGCCTAGCCGCGTCGCCACCATCGAGGAAATCAAGGCGCTGACCTCGGTGCTGGGTGAAAGCCGCCGCGGTACGGTCGAGGTTGCCACCGGCCAGGGGCTTTCTTATGACGAGTACGAGCAGATCGCGCGCGGCAACGGCCGCCCGATCAGCTTCTCCTTCCTGGCCGGACGCGAAGACTGGACGAAGATGCTGGGCCATCTGGAGCGAATCGAGAAGCTGCAGCGCGAAGGTGTATCGCTGGTGCCGCAGTTTTCCGCCCGCCCGCTGGTGATGGAGTTCAACTTCCGCGAACCGTTCCCGCTGGAGAATATCAGCACCTTCAAGCCCGTTTCCGAGGCGCTGGATGTCGATTCAAAGATGCGCGTTTACGCCGACCCGCAGTTCCGCCTCGCCTACAAAAAGTTGGTGGACGGCCCCAAAGCCGCCATCAACCGGGCGCTCAATCCGGAGCGGACCTGGATCTACACCTGCCCCACGGAGCCGCAACTGGAGCAGCGAACAGTGGCGGAGGTCAGCCGTGAGCGCGGGGTCCATCCGGTCGATCTGATGCTGGATCTGTCGATCGCGTCGCGGCTGACCGCGCTGTTCCGCATCACGATCCTGAACGACGACGAGGAAAAGGTCGGGCAACTGCTCAATCAGCCCGACGCGATGCTTGGTCTGAGCGACGCCGGCGCGCACGCCAGTCAGCTTTGCGATGCCTGCGCGTACACCTATGTATTGGGTCATTGGGTGCGCGAAAAAGGGACGCTGACGCTGCCGCAGGCGGTACGCATGATGACGGCGCGGCCAGCCGCGGTTTATGGCCTGCGCGACCGCGGGCGGATCGCTGTTGGCGCGCCTGCTGACCTGGTGCTGTTCGATCCCAACACGGTGAATGCGGGACCGCTGCGCCGCGTCAACGATCTGCCCGGCGGCGCCGATCGTCTGATCTCCGAGCCGGTTGGAATCGAGATGGTGATGGTCAACGGCACGGCGATCCGCGAGCACGGCAAGGACACGCTCGACCCCGGCGGTCCGATGCCAGGCCGCGTCCTGCGCGGCGCGGCTTAATGGCGCGCCGACAGGCCGCCGTCGATCACCAGTTCGGTACCGGTGACGATCGCGGCCTCGTCCGAGCATAAATACAGCGCGCCATAGGCGATTTCCTCGGGTGTGGCCGCGCGGCGCATCGGCACGGGCTCGGCCAGCGCCTTCTTCATCTCCTCGGGCAGCATCGAGGCGGTCGAGGTCATGGTGAACCCCGGATGGATCGAGTTGACGCGGATTCCATGCTCCGCGTACTCCAGCGCTGCGACCTTGCTCATCAGATGAACCGCGGCTTTGGCGGCATGATATGCGATGGCCATCGGCCGCGCCGACAGTCCGGCCACCGATGAGATGTTTACGATTGCGCCGCCGCCGGCCTTCTTCATTTCAGGAATCGCAGTCTTCATCCCCAGCCATACGCCGGTCTGGTTGATCGCGATAAGCTGATCCCATCCTTCCACCGTCTCGGCCTCGGTACCCTCGGTGCGATAAATGCCGGCGACATTGCACAGCGTAGTGAGCTTGCCAAAACGCGCCACGGTTTCGGCGACGGCATTGGTCCAGTCGCGCTGCCGGCTGGTGTCGAGATGGACGTAAAGGGCCTGTGCGCCGGTGCGGTTGACGTCTTCGGCGACTTTGCGCCCCAGTTCGTCCTGGATATCGGCGGCGACCACCTTGGCGCCTTCGGCGGCAAACAAGCGCACGAAGGCAGCGCCCATCCCCGCCGCACCGCCGGTTATCAACGCAACCTTGCCTGCCAGCCGTCCTGCCATTTTCGGATCCTCCGTTAATTTGCTGCGTTATAGATAAGTCAATTCGGGGCGGTGCGGGAAGAGCGGGCGCGCAGCGCTGGCGCGCCTTGATGTTCGAACCGGCCTTTGCTAGCCAACGCATTAACCATCCGCAGCGGAGGATCCCATGGCGAAAATAATGATCGAATCGGCGATCAACGGCATCGCGAACAAGGACGCCAATCCCCATATCGGCTACACGCCGGAGGAAATCGCCAATGACGCGATCGCGACCTGCAAGGCGGGCGCCGCGCTGATCCATTTCCACGTGCGCAAGCCCGACGGCGAATGGTGCCAGGACGTGCCCTACTACGCAGAGGTCTACAAGCGGACGCGCTCCGCGATGGGCGCCAATGCACCGCTGATGTGGCCGACTTTCCCGGGCGGCGGCGATGCACCGGTGCGGTATAGCCATTTCGTCGAACTGTCGAAGGATCCCGCCACCAAACCTGACCTGGGCGCCGCCGACATGGGCTCGGTCAACCTGGCCGTGTGGAACGCCGACAGCAAAAAGCTGCGCGGCGGCACCTACGTGAACTCCTTTGACACCTTGCGCGACACGCTCAAGCTGATGAAGGAATGCGGCCTCAAGCGCCCGACTTTGCAAATCTTCGACGGCACGTTTCTACGCACCGCGCTGATTTTCCTGGAGCAGGGATTGCTCGAAGAACCGCTGCTGCTCAAGTACTACTTCGGCGGACCCGAGCAGCCGTTCGGACTGCCGCCCACGGTCGAGAGCATCCAGGCGTACAACCAGATGCTGAAGGGAGTGCGCGCCTACTGGTTTGCATCTTGTTTCGGCGGCGACGTCCTGCAAATCGCGCCGGTGGCGGTAGCGATGGGCGGGCACATCCGGCTCGGACTGGAGGATTATCAGTACACCAATGAGGGCAAGCTGAGTAATCCGCAACTGGTCGAGCGCGCCGTCCAGATCGTAAGGGCGATGGGCCATGAAGTGGCCAGTCCGCAAGACGCCCGCAGGATGCTGGAACTGTAGAGGGGGAAAGGCGTGAGGCAGTAGTGCGAGGAGTGAGGGAGCAGAAAAGTGAAAAGGGCGAAGGGTGGGTGCCTTAACGCTTGAGGCACAAAGCTGAACACCCTTAGAACTATTCGCGGCCGAGGCGGGCGTTGAGCGCCTTACGCATCGCTTCGATTGGCGCCTTGACGCCGTTGAACAACTCAAAGGCCAGCGCTCCCTGATGCAGCAGCATCCCGGCGCCGTCCGCGGTGCGCAGGCCGCGCTCGCGCGCGGGGCGCAGGAAGCCGGTGGGTTCGGCGGCATAGACCAGGTCGTAAAAAAAGCAGTCAGGCCGAGCAGCCTCGTAGGCCAGCGGAAGAAATGGCTCAGCTTTCAATCCGACCGAAGTCGCATTGAGTACCAGCGCGGCGCGGCCGATAAGTCCGGGGTTATTCAGTTCGTCCAGATCCTGGACGTCGATGCGGGCACTCTTGAAGCGCTGCGCCAGCTTCAGCGCGCGCTGGCGCGTGCGATTGACCATGACGATCTGCCGGGCACTTAGCCGATGCAGCGCCAGGACCGCCGCGGCGGCGCCGCCCCCCGCCCCGACTACAATTGCAGTCTGACCCTTGATGGCGACATCCAGCGACGCCAGATCCTGCGCCAGCCCGCGCGCATCGGTGTTGTCGCCGAACAGCTCGCCGCGCCGCGATACCACGCAATTGACCGCGCCCAGCAACCTGGCCTCCGCGCTTTGCCGCTTAAGCAGCCGCGCGACCCGCTCCTTGTGCGGCACGGTGACGTTGACGCCCAGGATCCCCAGAGCGGGAATTGCGCGCAAGGCGGCCGGTAGCTGCGCCGCCCTCACGTGAAAGGGCACATAGACGCGGTCCATGCCCAGTTTCGCATAGGCCGCATTGTGCATCGCGGGTGACGCGGAGTGGGCCACCGGGTCGCCGAAGATGCCCGTCAGGAGCGTGCTGCCTGTGAGCTCCACGCTCATGCGGATGGAAAAAAGAGAAACCAGAAAAGAGAAAAAAGCGATCTGACTTCAGAAAGGAGAGGGGAGCAGTGAAAGGTTGGCAGTACGTTACAGGTCTGTTTTCTCACCTGGCGTTTCCTTTTTCCATCTCCTTGGCCGCCGCGCGGACTTCCTCGGCCGTGAACAGCCATGAGAACTTCAATCCCTCGCGCGCGAACGCCTGCGCGGCCCCTTCGCCGCGATCGACCAGGGCGAATGCGTGCGTGACCCTGGCGCCGGCTGCGCGCAGCGCCTGGACCGCGGACAAGGTCGATCCCCCGGTGGTGATGGTGTCGTCGATCACGCCGGCTTCGAGCCTGGGATCGAAGGCGCCTTCGATTTGCTGTTGCAGGCCGTGCGACTTGGTTTCCTTGCGCACGAAAAAGCCGCGCAGATCGACGTTGCGATAGCTGGCCGCGACAATGATCGCGTCTGTCACTGGCAGCGCGCCCGCGGCCATCCCGCCCAATTGCCGCACGCCGCTGGCCGCCACCAGATCCAGCATCAATTCGCCGGCCAGCCGCGCGCCCATCGGCAGATACAGGGTGCGTTTGCAGTCCACGTAGTAGGTCGAGGGCCGCCCCGAGGCGAGCGTGAGGTGACGTGAGAAGTAGGAATGCTGCGCCAGCAATTGCAGCAGAGCTTTGCGTTTGTCGGTATCCATCCTGAGCGCCATCTAAGCCGGCATCGGGTTTTCTGACAAGCCTGTCCGGATGGAGCCTGACCCCGGATCTGCTATCATCGGGCGATGATTTTCGGACCCTTCCTGTTCATCTATGTCTTTCTGGCGTTCCTGACGCTGGCGTTTTTGTTCGCGCTGATCGAAATCCACGTGATCAACTACGCTTTCACCCTGGCGGGATTGCCGCCGCAACTGGCATTCGCAGCGCTGCTGGCGAGCCTGATTGGCAGCTACATCAATATTCCGGTCAAGCGCATGGAAGGCGGCGAGCTGCATCCAACGATGGTCATTACGCATTTCGGCGTCCGCTACCGGGTGCCTCAGGCCAGGTGGGACGATTCCACCATCCTAGCTGTCAATCTGGGCGGCGCGATCGTGCCGGTGCTGATTTCAGCCTACCTGCTGGCCCATCAACCTGAAATTGCCTTGCGCGCGGCGATCGCCACGCTGATTGTGACGCTGGTGGTGAATCGATCGGCGCGTCCGATCCGGGGATTGGGAATTGCGACTCCGATATTTGTCCCGCCGATAATCGCGGCGTTGGCCGGCTACCTCCTGGGCGGCCCTGTCCATGCCGCCCCGGTGGCATACATTGGTGGAACGCTGGGGACGCTAATCGGCGCCGACATCATGAACATCGGCCGCCTCAAGGATCTGGGCGCTCCGGTAGCCTCCATCGGCGGCGCCGGGACCTTCGACGGCATCTTCCTGACCGGCATCGTCGCCGTCCTGCTGGCCTGACGTTCGCTAAGGGAAGCCGCGAGCCCCTATTCCAAAGCCATTGCCGCTGCGGCCGTGCGCGTTTCGACGCCGAGAGCGTCGAGGATGTGTTCGATATGTTTTTTGACGGTCAGGCGGCTGAGGCCAAGGATGATCCCGATCTCCGGATTGGTCTTGCCCTGCGATGAGTCTCCCCAACCAACTAACTGTTGCGATTCCCCAACCGTGACACCTGGTGAAGGTTTTGCCGAAGTGCAAGTTGTGAACACTAGGCCGCCAATCGGCGGTGCATGGGCGAGGATTTCGAATCCCACCTCCAGTTCGTCGAGAGACAGAGGTCGATTTCCGCGGTCAACGAGTGGATTCGTGCTGATACAAAAAAAGCTCTCCGCTCAGCGCTCTTCGCCGAACAGGAAGATCGACAGGGCCAGGGTGGCGAATACCAGGTTGGGGAGCCAGGCGGCCAGCCAGGGTGGGATAACTCCGGAATGGCCGAACGATGACGTGAAGCCCAGCACTACCCAATAACCGAAGCCGATGACCAGGCCCAGGCCAAAGCTGCGGCCGAGACTCAGATGCCGCGGGAGCGGATCGATGCTCAATGAGACGCCGAGCGCGACCATTATCAGGCAGGCCAGGGGTGTGGAGTATTTCAAGTCGCGATCGACCACGTAGCTGCCCGGAGCGAGCCCCTTTTGTTTGAGCGAATGGATGTAATGGTTCAGCTCGCTCAGGCTGAACTCCTCCGGGTCCTGGCGCACCAGGATGAAATCCGCGGGCCGGAAGTCGATAGGAAACGGCGCTTCGCTGACCGCGGTCACAGAGCCACCGGGTGCGATGCGCAGGACGTGGGCGTTGCTCACGCGCCATCGATGGCCGTCCCACACTGCGGTGTCAGCTTTGTGCACGTCGAGCAGATTGTCCTGCGGGCCCAGGTGGAAGAACGTGATGCCGTAAAGGGTCGGCGGGTTGCGGCCGTCGTAGGCGTATACGGTCAGAAAGCCGTTGCGCGAGCGCAGCCACAGGCGGCGAAACGCAAACACCCCCTTCTCCACTCCCTTCTTGATTTGCACCGTGTAGAGGTAGCGCGCCTGCCGCGTGGTAACCGGCACCACGGTTTCGCTGAAGCCGAAGTCAAACAGCGAGATCAGCAGGGCGACTGCCAGAACCGGCGCGGCCATCTCCAGGCGGCTGATACCCAAACCTTGGAAGGCCAGCACCTCGCCGCTGCGGTTGAGCAGCGCAAAGGCCAGCAGCACGCCCACCAGCGACGCGATCGGCAGCACCTGCGAGATGAACAGCGGCAGCTTGAGCAGGAAGTACTCGATACCGACCCAGCTCAGTCCCCGGTACTGCACCAGCTCGTCGAAGCGGTCGAAGAAATCGCCCAGCACGTAAATCGCCGTAAACGCACCCAGCGAAAACACGAACGGTTCCATGAAACGCATCACCAGGAACCGATCGACGGTGGGTGACAGACGCGGGCGCTCGTTCATGCGGCCTCGCGATGCGAGCCGATGCGCTCGACGAAATCCCAGATGGCGTCGCCCGGACCGCGGCTCTGATCCGCGCGATCGGTGGCGCTGCGATGGAACAGCCACAGCGCCATCACGGCGAAGAACACATCCGGGATGCTCATGGCGATAAAAGCGTTGATGCGCCCGGCCTGCGCCATCGCCTCGCCCGCCTTCATCAGGACGTAGTACAGAAAAAAGAAAACCAGGCAGATGCCGAAGCGCTCGGACTGACCGCCGCGAGCCGGCTTCAGCCCCAGGGTGATTCCGAGCAGCGCGAACAGCATCGTCGCCACCGGCACGGTGAACTTCTGCGCCAATTCGGTCTCGGCCTCGTAGTCACGATGGCCGGTCGCCCGCCCGTGCGCGATCACGCGACGCAGCTCGCTCAGGCTCATCTCGGTGGGGTCGTGATGGATAACACCCAAGGCCTCGCCCGGGCGAATCGTCAGGTCATAGGTGCCGAAGCGGGAAATGTGGGTGTTGACGCCGTTGGCGTCGGTGCCGAAGATCGAGCCGTCGGTCAGGCGGATGGTGATGGTTTCGCTCTTTTCATTGGGGATTACCAGGCCCTTGCGCGCGATGATCGTCTGCTGCTCGTGCGGGTTGCGTTCGTCGGAGATGAGGATGCCGGCCAGACGGGTGTCGGGCGGTTTGATGCGATCCACGTAAATCACCAGACCGGAAAAGCTGCGATTGAAGATTTTTTCCCTCAGTCCCGCCGTCGCGTTGGAACGCACCAGGTGATAAAGCTGGGCGCGCAGACTGGAGTTGGCCCACGGCCGCACCTCGAATGCCATCCAGCTCGCCAGGGCGTAGGTCAGCGTCGCCAGTACCATGACCGGGATTGAAAGGCGATAGAGGCTGATACCGCAGGCGCGCGCCGCAATCAGCTCGTGGTCGGCCGACATGCGGCCAAAGCCCAGCAGCGTGCCGAGCAGGATAGCCATCGGTAGCGTCAGTTCCAGGAAACCGGGAATGATGTAGCCCAGTAGTTGCAGGATCTGCAGCGGGGTGACGCCGTGATTGACCATCATCTCGATCAGCTTGAGCAGGCGTCCCACCACGAGGGCGAAGGTCAGCACCAGCAACCCCATGCAAAGCGGGTTGAGCACTTCGCGAAACACATAAGAATCCAGAGTCTTGAAACGATACACTGGTTTCGCCTGACCAGCGGCGCGCACTATTCCTAAGCTTTGTCGAACGCCGCCGGACAAATCAAGCCGCGCAGACGCGCGGCGGCCCCGCGCTTTGCTATTGTATCCATCGTCACTCGGACAAAATTTGGAACTGGATGATGAAAGGACAACCGGACGGACGGCAGGCACGGCACGGGGGCGCGGCGCGCACACATCATGGGCCGCTGGCCCACAAAGGGAACGATCGGCGCCAGATCGTCTTCGGGATCGAACCGGTGCGCGAGATGCTGGCAGCCGACCCGTCTGCCGTCCACACCCTTTATATCAGGGCGCGCGATCAGGCGCGGTTTGCCGGCGAGATCGCACGGGTGCGCGGAGCCGGCGGCCGTGCGGTTGCGGTGGACGAGCCGGACCTGGCGCGGATGGCCGGGTCGCAGGCGCGCCATCAGGGGATGGTCGCGCTGGTGCGCCCCTACCGTTACGTCGAACTCGACGAGTTGCTGTCGGCCGGGCTTGACCCGCTGCTGGTGATCGATGGCGTGACTGATCCGCGCAATCTGGGCGCGATCCTGCGCAGCGCCGAATGCGCCGGGCTGGGAGGGTTGATCCTGTCACGGGATCGCACGGCGGGGATTACGCCCGCCGCGATCAAGACCTCGGCCGGTGCCTGGATCCATTTGCGCGTTGCGCAATGCGGAAACGTCGCGCAGCTTCTGGAGCGGCTCAAGCAGATGGATTACTGGGTGGCGGCGATGGCGCCGGGGGGTAGGACCGGGCTTTACGAGCTGGACGTGAACCGGCGGCTGGCCATCGTGGTCGGGGCGGAAGGCGAAGGCTTGCGCCGACTGGTCAAGGAACGCGCCGACTTCCAGGTCAGTATCCCGATGGCTGGCCGCGTATCGTCGCTCAACGTGGCGGTCGCGGCCGCAATCGTGCTGTTTGAAATCAATCGGCGCCGCGCTCAGGCCGGCATCCCGCGTTCGTCGTAGGCGGGGATTTGGTCTGCGCTGCGAGGTCGATGGCGATATCGATCGTTGCCGGGGTGCCCGCAAACAGGGTTTCTTGACACACCCCCAGGTGCGGCATAGAAATGTCTATTCAGCCCTTGGCCGATGTAGCTCAACGGTAGAGCAACTGACTTGTAATCAGTAGGTTGCCAGTTCGATTCTGGCCATCGGCTTGCTTGCGATGGCCTGAATTGAAATTAGCGGAGAGGTTCCCGAGTGGCCAAAGGGAGCAGACTGTAAATCTGCCGGCTGATGCCTTCGGAGGTTCGAATCCTCCCCTCTCCACCATTTTGGAGGGCCTCAGGTAGAGGCGAGCGGGAATAGCTCAGTTGGTAGAGCGCGAGCCTTCCAAGCTCGGGGTCGCGGGTTCGAGTCCCGTTTCCCGCTCCAACATAGAGACTGGTAATGGCGCCCACGTAGCTCAGTCGGTAGAGCACTTCCTTGGTAAGGAAGAGGTCATGGGTCCGATTCCCATCGTGGGCTAAGCAGAATAGATAAATGGCGCGGGCTGCTTATGAGAGATTTAATCGGTTTGGCATGCGAGAGCTGCAAGCGGCGCAATTACACCACCACCAAGAACAAAAAACGTCAGCCAGACAAACTTGGAATCAAGAAATTCTGTCCCTTCTGCCGCTCGCACACGGTGCATAAGGAAAGCAAGGTTTAAGTTGAGAACGTCTGAGCCTTGGGCAGACCCCGTCCCAGGTCAGGCGAATTTGAATCAGGGCGAGGGTCAGTAGCTCTAATTGGACAGAGCATCGGACTCCAAATCCGAGGGTTGCAGGTTCGAATCCTGCCTGGCCCGCCAGATTATCCGGGGTATTGGAACGTGTGCGCGAAATGGATACGATAAAGGATTACATTAAACAGGGTGTCAGTTTCGTCAAGGAGGCATGGACTGAGCTGTCCAAGGTCCATTATCCCTCTCCCAAGGACACCCTGCGGGCGACGGTGGTAGTAGTGGTGGTGACCTTGGTAATGGCGGCCTGGCTGGGAGTGATCGACTTCTTCGCGACGCGGGTGGTCAGGCAGTTACTCGGCTAGCCCGGATGCGGGATCTGAACTGGGCGACAAATTTTCAAATAGAGAACTGCGGTGAACCAACTTACGACCGGCAACCAGGAAACAGAGCGGCCCAAAGCCAAAAAATGGTATGTAATCCATACCTACTCCGGGTACGAAACCAAGGCCAAGGCGGCGCTTGAGGAACGCATCCGCGCCTTCAAGATGGAAGACAAGTTCGGGCGCGACGCGCAGGGCAACTTCGAAATCCTGGTGCCGGTGGAAAAAGTCACCGAACTGGGCAAGGGCGGGCAGCGCAAGATTTCCAGCCGCAGGTTTTTCCCCGGCTACATCTTCGTCAACATGGAGCTGACCGATGAAACCTGGCATCTGATCAAGAACACGCCCAAAATCACCGGTTTTGTCGGCCATTCGACCGCACCGCCCGAGGTTCCGGAATCCGAGGTCCGGGACATGCGCGAACAGATGCAGGAAGGGGCGCTCAAACCCAAGCCCAAGGTCTTGTTCGAAGTGGGGGAATCGGTCAAGGTTATCGATGGCCCGTTTCAGGACTTTAACGGCACGGTTGAAGAGGTCCGGCCGGAAAAAGGCAAAGTGCGGGTATTGATATCGATTTTCGGTCGTGCGACGCCCGTAGAGTTGGATTTTATTCAGGTCGAAAAGGCTTGAAGTCGGCGGCTCCGCCTCAGGGAGCTGCCTTTGTTTTATGCGCGCGGGTGCTCGCTGGGCGGTCGCGTGTGAGGTCTAATCAGTGGCAAAAAAAGTTGTCGGGCAGGTGAAGTTGCAGATTGCGGCGGGGCAGGCCAATCCTTCACCGCCAGTGGGTCCGGCGCTGGGTCAGCGCGGCGTCAACATCATGGAGTTCTGCAAGGCGTTCAACGCGCAAACCCAGAACATGCAGGGCCTGACCATCCCGGTGATCGTGACCGTTTACGCCGACCGCTCCTTTACCTTTGTGACCAAGAGTCCGCCGGCTTCGGTCCTGCTGGCCAAGGCCGCCGGGGTTGCCAAAGGATCGGCCACGCCCAACAAAATCAAGGTCGCCAAGGTCACCCGCGCCCAGGTCGAGGAAATTGCCCGGACCAAGCTCAAGGATCTCAACGCCAGCGACCTCGAAGGCGCGATTCGGACCATCGAGGGCACGGCGCGCTCGATGGGAATCGACGTGGTGGCTTAAGGCAGTCTGAGGAAGAAATCATGGCAGGCAAGAAATATCGCGCAGTGGCGTCCAAAATCGACGCGACCCGCAGGTATTCGCTGGAAGAGGCGGTTCGCACCGTGGTTGAGAACAAGGTCGCCCGCTTTGACGAGACCGTGGAACTGGCCGTGCGGCTCAACGTTGACCCGCGCCAGGCGGACCAGAACGTCCGCGGCACCGTGGTCCTGCCCCACGGCACCGGCCGCGCCGTGCGCGTTCTGGTTCTGACCAAGGGTGAAAAAGAACGCGAGGCGCGTGAGGCCGGCGCCGACTATGTGGGCGGCGAGGACCTAATCAAACGTATTCAGGAAGAGGGATGGCTGGAGTTCGAAAGCGTGATCGCCACTCCCGATATCATGGGCGCCGTCGGCCGCATCGGCAAGATTCTCGGCCCGCGCGGGCTGATGCCCAATCCCAAGCTGGGCACCGTCACTTTCGACGTGGCCAAGGCGGTGGGCGAGGTCAAGGCGGGCAAGGTCGATTACCGCGTGGATAAAGGTGGCGTGGTTCATGCTCCGATCGGCAAAGTCAGCTTCGGCGTCGACAAACTGGTGGAAAACGCGCGCGCGCTGCTGGCTGCCTTGGTGCGGGCGAAGCCGGCCAGCGCCAAGGGCAATTACATACTCAGCGTGGCGCTGGCTTCCACCATGGGGCCGGGAGTGCGCGTGGATACGGGTGAGGCGCGCACGGTAGCGGCGGCGGCCTGAGACTTGGACGGGAAAACGCGGAAATGAAGAAAGCGGAAAAAGCCGAGCTGGTTGCGGATCTGGCCGACCGTTTCAGCCGTGCCAGCATGGCGGTGGTCTCCGAGTACCGGGGAATGACAGCGGCCGAGTCCACCGAACTGCGCAAACGCCTGCGGGCCGCGCGCGGCGAATTGCGGGTGGCCAAAAACACCCTGGTCAGACGTGCGATCAAGCAGACCAGGTTTTCCGGGCTCGATCCTCAACTGGGTGGTCCGGTGGGGCTGATTCTGTCCTTCGAAGACCCGGTCGCGGTGGCCAAAACGGTCACCGGGTTCAAGGATGCGGGCGACAAGTTCAAGGTTCGCGGCGGGGTGCTCGAAGGCAAACCGCTGACTCGCGAAGAAATCCAGGAACTGGCCAATATGCCGCCCAAAGAGGTGATCATGGCCCAGTTGCTGGGCCTGCTCCAGGCGCCCGCCAGCGCGCTGGCCAGGCTGATCAACGAGCCGGGTTCGGCCCTCGCCCGCGTGATCGATGCGATCGGCAAGAAAGCCGCCGGCACTGCGGCCTCGTAAAACCGCGGCAATGTCAGCCGATCTGACATCGGATGGAAGATTTGATTCGTGTGAGCGGCGTCGCCGCTCCCGCGCAGTATGAGGAGATAAACAGCAATGGCAGAAGCACAGCTCAGCCGCGACCAGGTGAAGGATTATCTGAAGAATCTTTCGTTGCTGGAAGCGGCTGCCCTGGTCAAGGAATTGGAACAGGAACTCGGGGTTTCGGCTGCTGCGCCCGTGGCGGTAGCGGCGGTCGGCGGCGCGGCGGCAGGCGCGGCGCCTGCGGCTCCGGTCGAGCAGGACGAGTTCACCGTGATGCTGACCGGATCGGGTGACAAGAAGATCCAGGTCATCAAAGTGGTGCGCGAGCTGACCGGGCTGGGACTTAAGGAGGCCAAGGATCTGGTCGACGGTGCGCCCAAGCCGGTCAAGGAAGGCGTAAGCAAGGCGGAGGCCGAGGAAATCAAGAAGAAAATCGAGGAGGCGGGAGGAACCGTCGAGCTGAAATAGACCCTCTTTTTTGCTGTGGCGAATAGGTTCACAATATAGAGAAGAGCGGGCAGCGAGCGCGGCGTTCCTGCCCCCTTCATCCCTTGCCGCAGTACTTTGCTTGGATCCAACAACCTTGCGCCTCCCTTAGGGTGCGCGAAAGACTCGGTATCCGGCAGCCGCTGGCGCCAGCGTGCGAGCCGGGATGCCGGGCGGAGTGACAATGGCTCAGCAGTCGCAGGTTACAACCAACCTTCGTCTTCGCCGCTCTTTCGGCAAAATCAAGAAAATTATTGATATTCCCAACCTGATCGAAATCCAGAAGCGTTCCTATGATGAATTTCTTCAGGCTGATGTCCCGGCCGAGGAGCGCACCGATTCAGGTCTACAGGGTGTATTTAAGTCAGTCTTCCCGATCAAGGACTTCAACGAGAACGCCTCGCTGGAGTTCGTCAGCTACGAGCTGGGCACGCCCAAGTACGACGTCGATGAGTGCCATCAGCGCGGAATGACCTTCGCCGCGCCCATCAAGGTCAAGATCCAGCTCGTGATTTGGGACGTCGAAGGCGGCCATCGCTCGATCAAGAACGTCAAGGAGCAGGAAGTCTACTTCGGCGAGATTCCGCTGATGACGCAGAACGGGACCTTCATGATCAACGGCACCGAACGCGTCATCGTCTCCCAGCTCCATCGCTCGCCCGGCGTGTTTTTCGAGCATGACAAGGGCAAGACCCATTCGACCGGTAAACTGCTGTACTCCGCCCGCATCATTCCCTACCGCGGGAGCTGGATCGACTTCGAATTCGATCCGCGCGACGTGCTGTACGTAAGGATCGATCGGCGGCGCAAGTTCCCGGCCACCGTCCTGCTGCGCGCGTTGGGCATGACCACCGAGGATTTGCTCAATTATTACTACAAAAAGGATGTTCTGCTCCTGGACGGCAAGCAGTTGGCCAAGCAGTTCAAGCCCGACCAATTGCTGGGCTCCCGCGTCAGCCGCGACGTGAAGGATCCGAAGAGCGGCGAGGTGCTGGCGCGCGAAGGGCGCAAGTTCAACCGCGGTATCGTGCGTCAACTGGAGCAGGCGCGTATCGAAGAGATTCCGATCGCGATCGACGAAATCCGCGGACGCATCTCGGCCCACGACGTTGCGGACCCCAACACCGGCGAAATTCTGCTTCGTGTCAATGAGGAGCTGAGCGACGAGAAGCTGCAGGAGCTGCAGGCCAGGGGCATCAAGCGGATCGAGGTGCTCTACACCGAGGATCAGCCCGGCGGCGGACCGCTGCGGCTGACGCTGCTGCAGGACAAGCTCGACACGCCCGAAGAGGCAATCATCGAAATCTACAAGCGACTGCGCCCCGGCGATCCGCCGACGGTGGAAACGGCGACGGCCTTTTTCAACAACCTGTTCTTCAATCCCGAGCGCTACGACCTCTCGCGAGTGGGCCGCCTCAAGCTCAATCACAAGCTCAAGATCAACGTCCCGCTGGAGCAGGGCACGCTGCGCCGCGAGGACATCCTGGAAGTCGTGCGCTATTTGATTGAACTCAAAAACGGCAACGGCCAGGTTGACGATATCGACCATCTGGGCAACCGGCGCGTGCGCGCAGTTGGCGAGCTGGTGGAAAACCAGTTCCGGATCGGCCTGGTCCGCATGGAGCGGGCGATCAAGGAGCGGATGAGCCTGCAGGACATCGAGACGCTGATGCCGCAGGAGCTGGTCAACTACAAGCCCGCGGCGGCGGTAATCAAGGAGTTCTTCGGTTCCTCGCAGCTTTCGCAGTTCATGGATCAGACCAATCCGCTTTCCGAGATTGCCCACAAGCGGCGTCTGTCAGCGCTCGGTCCGGGTGGGCTTACGCGCGAGCGGGCCGGCTTCGAGGTCCGCGACGTCCATCCGACGCATTACGGCCGCGTGTGTCCAATCGAGACCCCGGAGGGCCCGAACATCGGGCTGATCGCGGCGCTCTCGACCTATGCGCGTGTCAACGAATTCGGCTTTATCGAGACTCCTTATCGCGAGGTCGAAAACGGACGGGTGACCGATCGGATCAAGTACCTGTCGGCGCTGGACGAGGAAGACAAGGTAATCGCCCAGGCCAACGCGCCGCTGGACAGCCACGGTCGCTTCTCCAGCGAACTGGTGTCGGCCCGCATCGGCGGCGAGTTCACCGTGGTGCGGCCCGATGAAGTCCAGTACATGGACGTGTCGCCCAACCAGTTGGTGTCGGTGGCCGCCTCGCTGATCCCGTTTTTGGAGAACGACGACGCCAACCGCGCGCTGATGGGCTCCAACATGCAGCGCCAGGCGGTGCCGCTGCTCAAGACCGACGCGCCGCTGGTCGGGACCGGACTGGAGAAGACCGTGGGGCGCGACTCGGGGGTGACGGTGCTGGCCAAGCGCGACGGCACGGTGGAGAGCGTGGACGCCGAGCGGATCGTTATCCGCGCCGACCGCCAGAGCCGCGACCCCCGCGATGCCGGCGTCGATATCTACAATCTGATCAAGTACCAGCGCTCCAACCAGAACACCTGCATCAATCAGCGGCCGGTGGTGATCAAGGGCGAGCGAGTGAAGGCCGGCGACGTGGTGGCCGACGGCCCTTCCACCGACGCCGGCGAACTGGCGCTGGGCCGCAACGTGCTGGTCGCCTTCATGCCCTGGGGCGGTTACAACTTCGAAGACTCGATCCTGATCTCCGAGCGCGTGGTCAAGGAGGATCTGTTCACCTCGGTGCATATCGAGGAGTTCGAATGTATCGCGCGCGACACCAAGCTGGGGCAGGAGGAAATCACCCGCGACATCCCCAACGTGGGCGAGGAAGCGCTGCGCAACCTCGACACCAGCGGTATCATCCGGATCGGCGCCGAGGTGCGTCCCGGCGATATCCTGGTGGGCAAGATCACGCCCAAAGGCGAGACCCAGCTAAGTCCCGAAGAAAAACTGCTGCGCGCGATCTTCGGCGAGAAGGCGGGCGAGGTGCGCGACACCAGTTTGCGCGTGCCTCCCGGCGTCGAAGGCACCGTCATCAACGCTCGTGTGTTCTCGCGCCGCGGCGTGACCAAGGACGATCGCACCCAGGAAATCGAGCAGACCGAGATCGAACGGCTCAAGACCGACGAGGCCGAAGAGATCCGCATCATCCGTCAGCAGACCGCGCGCAAGCTCAAGCGGGCGTTGGCCGGCAAGGAATTGGCCGGGCGCGTGGTGGCGGAGGATCGCCGGGTCCTTTTGCCCAAGGGCCACGTGCTGACCGCCGATGATATCGATCAATTGCCGCCCCCACTGTGGGCCTCGATCAAGGTCGAGGACGAAGCCGCCGCGGGCGAACTCGAACAGGCGTTGGAAGCGATGGAGGAGAATGTCAGGGCGGTCAGCACCCATTACGGCAACAAGATCGATCGGTTGAAGGCCGGCGACGAACTGCCTGCGGGCGTCATCAAGATGATCAAGGTCTTTGTGGCGATCAAGCGCCGCCTGCAGGTGGGCGACAAGATGGCTGGGCGGCACGGCAACAAGGGCGTGCTCTCGCGCATCCTGCCCGAGGAGGACATGCCCTATCTGGCCGACGGCACGCCGGTGGATATCGTGCTCAACCCGCTGGGCGTGCCCTCGCGCATGAACGTCGGCCAGATCCTCGAGACCCATCTGGGATGGGCGGCGCGCGAGTTGGGCGCGCTGATCGAGCGCGACCTGCGCAACTCGGTCGCCCCGGCGCAGTTGCGCAAGCGTCTGGCGGAAATTTATGCCACTCGGGAAAACCAGGAGTTCATCGAGCAGCTGTCCGACAACGACGTGCTCAAGCTGGCGGCCAAATGTGTGGCCGGCATCCATCTGGCTTCGCCGGTGTTCGACGGCGCCCGCGAGGAAGAGATTTTCCAGATGTTAAAGCGCGCCAATCTGCCCGACTCCGGCCAGTGTACGCTCTATGACGGACGCAACGGGCTACCCTTCGAGCAGCCCGTGACCGTCGGCGTGATGTACATGATGAAGCTGCATCATCTGGTGGAAGACAAGATTCACGCCCGCTCCACCGGACCTTACAGCCTGGTGACCCAGCAGCCGCTGGGCGGCAAGGCGCAGTTCGGGGGACAGCGGCTGGGCGAGATGGAGGTGTGGGCGCTGGAAGCTTACGGCGCCGCCTATGCGTTGCAGGAGATGCTCACGGTCAAGAGCGACGACGTGGCCGGGCGCACGCGGATGTACGAAGCGATTGTCAAGGGCGAGAACACGCTGGAGCCAGGTCTGCCCGAGTCCTTCAACGTCATGGTCAAGGAGCTGCAATCGCTCTGCCTCAACGTTGATCTGCTCGAAGAGGCCGGCAGGGTCTAGACCGGATCGACCCGGGAGTCAAGGATAATGGAAGATATTTTAGGGGTATTCGAAAAACCCAAAAACCCGCTGTCGTTCAACTCGATTCGCATCTCGATCGCTTCACCGGAGATGATCCGTTCATGGTCGCACGGCGAGGTGAAGAAGCCCGAGACCATCAACTATCGGACCTTCAAGCCCGAGCGCGACGGTTTGTTTTGCGCCAAGATTTTCGGCCCGACCAAGGACTACGAATGCAACTGCGGCAAGTATAAGCGCATGCGCCATCGCGGGGTGGTGTGCGAAAAGTGCGGCGTCGAAGTGATCCAGTCCAAGGTGCGGCGCGAGCGCATGGGCCATATCGATCTGGCCGCCCCCGTCGCCCACATCTGGTTTTTGCGCTCACTGCCTTCGCGTATCGGCACGCTGCTCGACATGACGCTCAAGGAACTGGAGAAGGTGCTCTACTTCGAGTCCTACGTGGTGCTGGACGCTGGTGAAACGCCGCTGCAGGTCCGGGAGCTGCTGACCGAGCGCAAATACCGCGAGGCCCGCGAACAGTACGGCGACGCGTTCAAGGCTGACATGGGCGCCGAAGCGATCCGCACGATGCTTTCCGAGCTGGACCTCGAAAAGCTGGCCGGCGAGCTGCGCCTGGAGATGAAGAGCACTTCCTCCGAAGCGCGGCGCAAGAAAGTGGCCAAACGGCTGAAGGTGGTCAATGCGTTTCGCGAATCCGGCAACCGTCCGGAATGGATGATCCTGACCATCCTGCCGGTGATTCCGCCCGACCTGCGCCCGCTGGTGCCGCTGGACGGCGGCCGTTTTGCCACCTCGGACCTCAACGACCTCTATCGCCGCGTGATCAACCGCAACAACCGCCTCAAGCGGCTGATCGAACTGAACGCCCCCGACATCATCATCCGCAACGAGAAGCGGATGCTGCAGGAGGCGGTGGATGCGCTGTTCGACAACGGCCGGCGCGGCCGCGCGATTACCGGCCCGTCCAAACGGCCACTGAAATCGCTCTCCGACATGCTCAAGGGCAAGTCGGGGCGCTTTCGCCAGAACCTGCTGGGCAAGCGCGTGGACTACTCGGGCCGCTCGGTTATCGTGGTCGGCCCCGAGCTGCGGCTGCATCAGTGCGGTTTGCCCAAGAAGATGGCGCTGGAGCTGTTCAAGCCCTTTATCTACAACAAGTTGGAAGAGAAGGGCTATGTCACCACCATCAAGAGCGCCAAGAAGATGGTGGAGAAGGAAGGCAAGGACGTCTGGGACATCCTGGACGACGTCATCCGCGAGCATCCGGTACTGCTCAACCGCGCCCCAACGCTGCATCGGCTGGGAATCCAGGCGTTTGAACCCGTGCTGATCGAAGGCAAGGCGATCCAGCTCCATCCGCTGGTCTGCGTGGCTTACAATGCCGACTTCGACGGTGACCAGATGGCCGTGCACGTGCCGCTGTCGGTCGAGGCGCAGGTCGAGGCACGCGTTTTGATGATGTCGACCAACAACATCCTGTCGCCCGCCAGCGGTAAGCCGATCATCGTGCCTACGCAGGACATGGTGCTGGGACTTTACTACATGACGCGCGAGCGTCCGCTGGCCAAGGGCGAAGGCAAGTCGTTCTCCAGCCCGGCGGAAGTGCGGATCGCTTACGATCATGGCGAAGTCGACCTGCACGCGCGCATCCGGGTGCGGATGGCGCTGGAGAAGGTTGACGAATCCCTCAATCTGTCCGCCGATGAGGGCGACCGGCCGCTGGCGGCGGCCGGCGGCGCCACCGACGGCCGGGTTGCGGTGGAGCGTGTTGAGACCACGGTGGGCCGGGTGTTGCTTTACGAGATCGTGCCGCCGGGGATCAGCTTCGCCGAAGTCAACCGCACGATGAAGAAAAAGGAGCTCGGCAACCTGATCGATCTGGCCTACCGCAAGGCGGGCAATAAGGCGACGGTTATTTTCGCCGACCGGCTCAAGGACATCGGGTTCGAGTTCGCCACCCGCGCCGGCATCTCGATCGCGATCAAGGACATGACGATTCCGCCGCAGAAGGCCAATTTGCTCGAAGAGGCGCAAAAGCAGGTGGCGGAGATCCAGAAGCAGTACAACAACGGCGTCATCACCGACGGCGAGCGCTACAACAAGGTGGTCGATATCTGGGCCGAGGTCCAGGATAACATCGGTTCCGCCGTGCTTTCGGGACTCAAGAGCCAGGTCTTCGGCAAAAACAAGGAAGGCAAGGAAGTACGGGGCGATTCCTTCAACCCGATCTTCATCATGGCCGACTCCGGCGCGCGCGGTTCCGAGCAGCAGATCCGCCAGCTCGCCGGTTTGCGTGGCCTGATGGCCAAGCCGTCGGGCGAGATCATCGAAACGCCGATCACGGCCAACTTTCGTGAAGGTCTGACCGTGCTTCAGTACTTCATCTCCACGCACGGCGCACGCAAGGGCCTGGCGGATACGGCGCTGAAGACCGCCAACTCGGGCTACCTGACCCGCCGCCTCGTCGACGTCGCGCAGGACTCGATAATCACCGAGTACGACTGCGGCACACTGGACGGTATCGAGATGACGCCTCTGGTCGAGGGCGGCGAGATTATCGAGGGACTGGGCGACCGCGTGCTGGGACGCGTGGCGCTGGAGGACATCAGGGATCCCTTTACCAACGAGGTGCTGGTGCACGCCAACGAGATGATCGATGAGGACAAGGTTACGCTGATCGAGGACGCGGGCCTTGAGCGCGTCAGTATCCGGTCGGTGCTGACCTGCCAGTCCCGCCAGGGCGTGTGCGTGCAGTGCTACGGACGCGACCTGGGCCGCGGCCATCTGGTCAATCTGGGCGAGGCGATCGGAATTATCGCCGCGCAGTCGATCGGCGAGCCGGGCACCCAGCTCACGATGCGCACCTTCCACATCGGCGGCACCGCCAGCCGGCGCGCCGAGCAGACCACGCTGGAAGCGCGCAACGAAGGCGTGGTCCGGCTGCACGGCGTCAACACCGTGCGCAGCCGCGACGGCAACCTGGTGGTAATGTCGCGTCACGGCGAAATTGCAATTGCCGAGCCGGTGGGCGACGGTTCCAGCGGTCGCGAGCGCGAACGCGAGCGCTATCCGCTGGTGTACGGCGCCAAGCTGCTCAAGGGCGAAGGCGAACACGTCAAGCCGGGCACGCTGATCGCCGAATGGGATCCGTACACCACCCCGATCATCACCGAGGTCGGCGGCGTGGTGAAGTTCGGCGATATCCTGGAAGGGCGCACGATGGAAGAGCGCGTCGATGAGCGCACGGGCGCGCGTTCCAACGTTATCGTGGAGTTCAAGGAACTCGACGTGCGGCCGCGCATCTCAATCAAGGACGCGAGCGGCAAGACCGCCAAACTGCCGGGCAGTGAATCCTATGCGCGCTATTTCCTGCCGGTCGGCGCGTATATCAACGTGGCCGAGGGGACGGAAGTCTCGCCCGGCGACATCCTGGCCAAAATCCCGCGCGAGACCACCAAGACCAAGGACATCACCGGCGGTCTGCCCCGCGTGGCGGAGCTGTTCGAGGCGCGCAAGCCCAAGGAGTTCGCCGTCATTTCTGAAATCGACGGCCAGGTCTCGTTCGGCAAGGACACCAAGGGCAAACGCAAGGTCGTGGTGACTCCGGAGGTGGGCGAGCCACGCGAGTACCTGATTCCCAAGGGCAAGCATATCGGCGTGCACGAGGGCGACATCATCAAGGCGGGCGAGCCGCTGATGGAAGGTTCGTCCAATCCGCACGATATCCTGACGATCCTGGGCGAAAAGGCGCTGGCCAAATACCTGGTGGACGAGATCCAGGAGATCTACCGGCTGCAGGGCGTGCGCATCAACGACAAGCATATCGAGGTGATCGTGCGCCAGATGTTGCGCCGGGTGCGGATCAAAGAGGTCGGCGACACCGATTTCCTGGTCGGCGACCAAGTCGAGAAATGGCGCTTCGAGGAGGAAAACGCCCGCGTGCTCGACAAGGGCGGCGAGCCGGCGATTGCCGAACCGCTGCTGCTGGGGATCACCAAGGCCTCGCTTTCCACCGAGAGCTTCATCTCGGCCGCCTCGTTCCAGGAGACGACCAAGGTGCTGACCGAAGCCGCCATCAACGGCAAGGTGGACCGGCTGGTCGGGCTCAAGGAGAATGTGATCATGGGACGGCTGATCCCGGCGGGAACGGGAATGCCCGCTTACGCGCGCGTCTCGATCAAGGTCGAAGGTGGGGTGGGCGAAGACGAGGAGACCGAGGCGAAGGAGGCTCTGGAACCGGAGATGGCCGGAGGCCGTTGACACGGCTGCTCACAATACGTAGATATTATGAGTTACGCCCAAGGGCGGTAAGATGCCCTTGGGCGGTCCATTTGGCCTCCGCCTGACCGGTTGGAGGCCGTGTTTTCGTGGCGTATAATTTTGCTCCCGCAGGCAGGAGCTTTTTTTTCTGTCGCGTTGGAGGATAACGGCGGCTGATAGTGCGCGAGGAAGTGAGTTTTTAGAGTGCCGACCATCAACCAGTTAATCCGCGGAGCGCGGGTCAAGAAACGCTACAAGACCAGCGCGCCCGCTCTTCAGGGTTCGCCGCAAAAACGCGGCGTCTGTACGCGCGTGTACACGTCGACGCCCAAAAAGCCCAATTCGGCCTTGCGCAAAGTCGCGCGTGTTCGACTGTCAAACGGCTATGAAGTGACCACCTATATCCCTGGCGTGGGCCACAATCTCCAGGAACATTCGGTGGTGCTGATACGCGGCGGCCGGGTTAAGGACCTGCCGGGCGTGCGCTATCACGTGGTGCGCGGCACCCTGGATTCGATCGGCGTGCAGGAACGCCGCCAGGGCCGCTCCAAGTACGGGTCCAAGAAACCCAAGTAAACAACCATGCCACGCAAAGGTCAGGTAAAGCTCCGGGAGGTTTCGCCGGATCCGAAGTTCCACGATCGCACCGTTGCCAAGTTCATCAACACGGTGATGGAGCGGGGCAAGAAGTCGACGGCCGAACAAATCTTCTACGGGGCGTTGGAAATAGTCGCCAACCGCACCAAGGAGGAAGGATTGGCGGTCTTCAAGCATGCGCTGGAAAATGTCCGGCCGGCGGTCGAGGTGCGCTCGCGCCGGGTCGGCGGCGCCAACTACCAGGTGCCGGTCGAGGTGCGGCCGGTGCGTCGTACATCGCTGGCGATGAGATGGCTGGTGCAGGCGGCGCGCGCCCGAGGCGAGAAGTCGATGCAGGAGCGGCTGGCCGCGGAGATCGTCGAGGCGCACGGCAACCGCGGCGGCGCGGTCAAGAAGCGCGAAGACACCCATCGCATGGCGGAGGCCAACAAGGCTTTTGCTCACTATCGCTGGTAAGCGACTCCAGAGTTTTTTTGATGGCTCGTGAAACACCCATAGAACGAGTGCGCAATATCGGTATCATGGCGCACATCGACGCCGGCAAGACTACGACCACCGAGCGGGTGCTCTACTATACCGGCATCAGCTACCGCATGGGCGAGGTGCATGAGGGCACCGCGACCATGGACTGGATGGTCCAGGAGCAGGAGCGTGGCATTACCATTACCTCGGCCGCCACCACCTGCTTTTGGCGCGATCACCGGATTAACATCATCGACACCCCCGGGCACGTCGATTTCACGATCGAGGTCGAGCGCAGTCTGCGGGTGCTCGACGGTGCCGTGGCGGTGTTCTGCGCGGTCGGGGGAGTCGAGCCCCAGTCGGAGACGGTGTGGCGTCAGGCGGACAAATATCGCGTCCCGCGCATCGCGTTCATCAACAAGATGGACCGCATCGGCGCCGATTTCGAGCGCGTAGTGGAGGAAATCCGCGACAAACTCAAGGCCACCCCCGCGTTGCTGCAGCTCCCGATTGGCACCGAGGACAAGTTCACCGGGGTGGTCGATTTACTCGAGCAGCGGGCGCTGATTTGGGACAAGGACACGCTGGGTGCGAGCTTTCGGATCGAGCCGATTCCCGAGGACCTGCGCGAGCGGGCGGCGCAGGCGCGCGATCAACTGATCGAACTGCTGGCCGATCACGACGAGCATCTGATGGAGCTGTACCTCGAAGGCAAGCCGATCGACGCGCAGTTGCTGCGCCGGGTGCTCCGCCGGGCCACGCTTGAGCTGAAGGCGGTGCCGGTTCTGTTGGGATCGGCGTTTCGCAACAAGGGGGTGCAGCCGATGCTCGACGCGGTGGTCGATTATCTGCCTTCACCAGCGGACGTTCCACCGGTGGTAGGCAAGGCTGGCGACAAGATGGAAGAGCGCTGGCCGCGCGACGACTCACCCTTTGCGGCGCTGGCTTTCAAGATCATGACCGACCCCTACCTCGGCACGCTGACCTTTCTACGCGTTTATTCGGGACGCCTGGAGAGCGGGTCGTCGGTGCTCAACTCGACCAAGCAAAAGCGCGAGCGGATCGGCCGCATCCTCAAGATGCACGCCAACAAGCGCGAGGAAATCTCGGAGGTCCTGGCGGGCGATATCGCGGCCGTGGGTTTGCGCGATACCACCACCGGCGACACGCTGTGCGACCCCGCCCATCCGATCGTATTGGAGTCGATCGAGTTCCCTGAGCCGGTCATCCGCATCGCGATTGAGCCCAAGACCAAGGCCGATCAGGACAAGCTCGGCGAATCGCTCAACAAGCTGGCCAGGGAAGACCCGTCTTTCCGCGTTACCAGCGATCCGGAGACCGGGCAGACGTTGATTGCCGGGATGGGCGAGCTGCACCTTGAGATTATCGTCGACCGGCTGCTGCGCGAATTCAAAGTCGACGCTTCGGTGGGCAAGCCGCAGGTCGCTTACCGGGAGACCATTCGCCGCGCGGTCGAGGCCGAAGGGCGGTTCGTGCGCCAAACCGGCGGCCATGGCCAGTTCGGCGTGGTTGATATCCGGATCGAGCCGATGGGCAAAGGCTCGGGCTTCGAGTTTGTCGATGCGACCAAGGGCGGCGTGATTCCGCGCAACTTTATCCCGTCGGTCGAGGCCGGAATCAGGGAATCGATGGAAAACGGGGTGCTGGCAGGCTATCCGATGGTTGACATCCGGGCCACGCTGCTGGACGGCCAGTACCACGAGGTTGATTCCTCGGAAATCGCCTTCAAGATTGCCGCCTCGATGGCCTTTCGGGAAGCGGCCGAGAAGGCCAGCCCGATCCTGCTGGAGCCGGTGATGGAGGTCGAAGTGGTGACGCCGCAGGAGTTTATGGGCGAAGTGATCGGCGATCTCAACGCCCGGCGCGGCAAGATCCTGAGCATGGAAAACCGGGGCGGCGCGCAGGTGATCGACGCGCGCGTGCCGCTGGCGGCGATGTTTGGTTATGCAACGCGGCTGCGGTCCATTACGCAGGGGCGCGCGACTTACACCATGCAGTTCGCCGCCTACGAACCGGTGCCGCAGCAGATATACGAGGAACTGATGGCGCGGAGCAACGGCGGCGACGAAACGCGGCCGCGCCTGTAATGATTTAAGAGGTTGACAACGGGAGAAGAAAATCATGGGCAAGGCTAAATTTGAACGCACCAAGCCGCACGCCAACGTTGGAACTATCGGTCATATCGACCATGGCAAGACCACTTTGACCGCGGCAATTACCAAGGTTCTGGCGGCTCGCAAGCTTGCCCAGTTCATAGCCTTCGACCAGATCGACAAGGCGCCGGAGGAGCGCGAGCGTGGCATCACGATCGCGATTGCGCACGTCGAGTACGAGACCGCCAACCGCCATTATGCGCACGTCGACTGCCCGGGGCACGCCGACTACATCAAGAACATGATAACCGGCGCCGCCCAGATGGACGGCGCCATCCTGGTGGTTGGCGCCAACGACGGTCCGATGCCGCAGACGCGCGAGCATATCCTGCTCGCCCGCCAGGTCGGTGTTCCTGCGATCGTCGTGTTTATGAACAAGGTGGACATGGTCGATGATCCCGAACTGCTGGACCTGGTCGAGCTGGAGGTCCGCGACCTGCTCAAAAAGTACGATTTTCCCGGCGACGACACGCCGGTTATCCGCGGCAGCGCGCTGAAGGCGCTGGAATGCGGCTGCGGCAAGGACGATTGCCCCAACTGTAAGCCGATCCTTGAGCTGATGGCGGCGGTGGACAGCTATATTCCCCAGCCTGAGCGCCAGGTTGACCTGCCATTCCTGATGCCGGTCGAGGACGTGTTCTCGATTTCCGGCCGCGGCACCGTGGTGACCGGACGCGTCGAGCGCGGGCGCATAAAGGTGGGTGAGGAAGTCGAGATCGTCGGCTTCCGCGAAACCAGCAAAACCGTGGTCACCGGGGTCGAGATGTTTCGCAAGATTCTCGATGAGGGACAGGCCGGCGACAACATCGGCGTACTGCTGCGCGGCGTCAAGCGTGAGGAAGTGGAGCGCGGCCAGGTGCTGGCCAAGCCCGGATCGATCACGCCGCACACCAACTTCGAAGCCTCGGTCTACGTGCTGACCAAGGAAGAGGGCGGGCGCCATACTCCGTTCTTCAACGGCTATCGGCCGCAGTTCTATTTCCGCACCACGGACGTGACCGGAGTATTGCATCTGCCCGAAGGCACCGAGATGGTGATGCCTGGCGACAACATCAAGATCACCGGCGAGCTGATCACGCCGGTCGCGATGGACGAAGGTCTGCGTTTCGCGATCCGTGAAGGGGGCCGCACCGTGGGCGCGGGCGTCGTTTCCAAGATCATAAAGTAACGAGGTCATGATCATGGTGGCCGGAGGAGCCTTCAGGCGTGGCTGACAGGATGAACGACAAGATACGGATACGTCTTAAGGCGTACGACTACCGGCTGTTGGATCAGTCGGTGCGCGAGATCGTTGATACCATCCGGCGCACCGGCGGGCGGGTGGCGGGACCGATTCCGCTGCCCACCCGGATCGAGCGTTTCACCGTCAATCGCTCGCCGCACGTGGACAAGAAGTCGCGCGAGCAGTTCGAAATCCGCACCCACAAGCGGCTTTTAGACGTGCTCGAACCAACCCAGCAGACCATCGACGCGTTGGGCAAGCTGGATCTGGCGGCCGGCGTAGACGTCGAAATCAAACTCGAGTAGGACAGTGCTGAGCGGTTTAATCGGCAAGAAGCTCGGAATGACCGAATACGCCGGCGACGGCGGCGCGTTGCGCGCCGCGACGGTGGTCGAACTGGGGCCGTGTCTGGTCAGTCAGGTCAAAACCGTGGCCGTCGACGGCTATGAGGCGGTCCAGGTTACGTTTGGGCGCAAAAAACATTCGCGCGTGCGCGCGCCGCAACGCGGCCATTTCGCCAAAAGCGAATGCGCGCCGGGCATTGCCACGCGGGAGTTCCGCGCCATCGGTGACAATCAAATCAAGCTGGGTCAGGCGGTGTCCGTGGCCGACGTGTTCAAGGCCGGCGATATGGTGGACGTGGCCGGTGTCTCCAAAGGCCGTGGCTACGCCGGCGTCATCAAGCGCCATCATTTCGGCGGTTTCCCCGGCTCGCACGGCACCCACGAGTACTTCCGGCATGGTGGCTCGATCGGCAACCGCTCGTTTCCGGGGCGGGTTTTCAAGGGCCTGCGGATGGCCGGTCAGATGGGCAATGAGGCGGTGACAGTGCCCAATCTTGAGGTGTTGCGGGTTTTGCCCGAGGACAATGCGATTGTGATCTCGGGGGCGATTCCCGGGGCCAGGGGCGGGATCGTGGTGGTGAGGCACGCCGCCAAGCATCGCCGTACCGAAGCGGAGCGCGCCAATGGCTGAGGGCAATAATAGTCCAGTGAAGCTGCCGCTGTTTTCGTCGACGCCCGAACGCAACGGCGAAATCGAGCTGGCGGGGCATATCTTCAATTGCGCGGGCGACCGCAGCCTGCTGCATGATACGGTCAGGATGCAGTTAGCCAACCGTCGCGCCGGCACCGCGGCCACCAAGACTCGCGGCTTGATTTCCGGCGGCGGCATTAAACCCTGGCGCCAGAAGCATACCGGACGCGCTCGCGCCGGTTCGACGCGATCGCCGCTATGGCGCCATGGTGGTACCACATTCGGGCCGCAGCCGCGCGACTATTCCTACAAGCTGCCCAAAAAGGCTGTGGCCAAGGCCCTATGCATGGCGCTGTCGGAGCGGGCCCGCGAAGGTAAGGTGATGGTGGTCGAGGCGCTGGAGCTCCCGGAGTTGAAGACCAGGGCAGCCAAAGCCCTGCTGGATAAACTGGGTCTGAACCATGCGCTGGTGGTTCTGGGAGAGGGCGAAGAGGGCGCCGTGCGGGCGCTGCGCAACCTCGCCGCGCATAAGGTATTGCGCGTCGCCGGCATCAACGTATTCGATATCCTCAACCACGATGAAGTCCTGTTGACGGCGAAGGCGGCGCGGGCTTTGGAAGCCCGCTTTGGGGGTGGCGCGCAATGATCGATTACGCCTTAATCAAGTCGCCCCTGATTACGGAAAAGGGCACGCTGGTCAGCGAAAAGACCAATCAGGTGGTGTTCAAGGTCAGTCCCGACGCGACCAAAGGCGCAATCCGCGACGCGGTCGAGGAGCTTTTCAAGGTGACCGTGGTCAAGGTCAGGACCATCAATTTGATGGGCAAGAAGCGGCGCGTGCGGCGCAACGCGGGGAAGCGGGCGGACTGGAAGAAAGCCTACGTCACCCTGAAAGAGGGTGATCGGATTGAAATTTTTGAAGGGGTCTGAGCGATGGCGGTGATTCAACTTAAGCCGCGCACTCCGGGCCAGCGCTTTATGCAGGTGGCGGACTTTTCCGAACTGGACGCCAAGCCGCCTGAAAAGCGGCTGCTGGCGCCGCTTAAGAAGTCCGGGGGACGCAACAATCTCGGCCGGATGACCGCGCGCCATCGCGGGGGCGGCCACAAGCGGCGCTTGCGCATTATCGATTTCAAACGCGACAAGGACGGCGTTCCAGCGACGGTCGCGTCGCTCGAATATGACCCCAACCGGTCGGCCAATATCGCGCTGTTACACTACCGCGACGGCGACAAACGCTACATCCTGGCGCCGGTCGGTTTGAAGGCCGGCGACCGCGTCGAATCGGGACCGCAGGCCGATATCAAACCGGGCAACGCGCTGCCACTGCGATCGATTCCCACCGGCACCTTCGTGCATGCGGTCGAGTTGAAGCCCGGCAAGGGGGCGCAACTGTCGCGTGGTGCCGGAACACAGTGCCAGTTGATGGCCAAGGAGGGAAAGTTCGCGCTGCTCAAGCTGCCCTCGGGCGAGCAGCGGATGGTGCAGGCGGAATGCCGCGCCACGATCGGCCAGGTCGGCAATTTGGACAGCGAGAACATCTCGATCGGCAAGGCCGGCCGCAACCGCCATCTGGGATGGCGTCCACACGTCCGCGGTATTGCCATGAATCCGGTTGACCATCCACACGGCGGCGGCGAAGGCCGTTCCAAGGGCAATCATCCGCAATCGCCATGGGGGATGCCGACCAAGGGCTACAAGACGCGCGGCAAAAAGCCCTCGGATCGCTACATCGTGAGCCGCAGGCCGCGAGGCAAGCGCGGGTAGGTAGAAGCTATGGCGAGGTCGCTTAAAAAAGGTCCATTCATCGACGAGCATCTCAAGAAGAAAGTCGATGCCGCGCGGGCTTCGGGCGAAAAACAGATCATCCGGACGTGGTCGCGCCGCTCGACGATAACGCCGGAGATGGTGTCGTTAACGTTCGCGGTACATAACGGCCACAAATTCATTCCGGTTTACTGCACCGAAAACATGGTCGGGCATCGGCTGGGCGAGTTCGCTCCTACGCGCACGTTTCACGGCCATGCCGGCGAGCGCAAGGGCGAAGTCCGCGGCGGCGCCGCCAGAGGTTAGGGACAGGGTGATGGAAGCAAGAGCGAGAACCCGCTTCGTGCGCATCTCGCCGCGCAAGCTGCGGCTGGTATGCAATCTGATCAAGGGCAAGCCCTTGGAGCAGGCAGTCTCGATTCTGGAGTTCACGCCCAAGCGCGGCGCCAAAATTGTCGCCAAGACGCTGATGTCGGCGGTGGCCAATGCGCGCAATCTGCAACACGTGGACGAGGACCGGCTGTTTGTGAAGAACGCGGTCGCCGACGACGGGCCGACCTGGAAGCGATCGTTGCCGCGCGCCCATATGCGGGCTACGCCGATCCTTAAACGCACCAGCCATCTGACTGTGGTGCTGGACGAAAGGCCCGAATAGGCCGAGGCAATTTGCTATGGGTCAGAAGACACATCCGAGAGGCTTTCGGCTGGGAGTGATCGAAAGCTGGGATTCCAAATGGTTTGCCAGCCATCCCTATACCAGCCTGCTGCACGAGGATCTGCGGCTGCGCGAGTTCATCAAAAAGCGCCTGTATCATGCGGGAATCTCGCGCATCGAAATCGAGCGGATGGCGAACAAGGCCAAAATCAACATCCATACCGCGCGGCCCGGTATCGTGATCGGTAAAAAGGGCGCCGAGATCGAAAAACTCAAGGTGGACATACAGAAACTGATGAAGGGCAAGGAAGCCTACATCAATATCCATGAGGTCCGCCGGCCCGACCTCGACCCGCAACTGGTGGCGGAAAACGTCGCGCTGCAACTGGAGCGGCGCGTGGCGTTTCGCCGCGCGATGAAGGAAGCGGTCACGCGCGCGATGCGGATGGGTGCGCAGGGCGTCAAGATTCACGTTTCCGGAAGGCTGGCGGGCGCCGAAATCGCGCGCCGCGAATGGTATCGCGAGGGACGCGTGCCGCTGCAAACCCTGCGCGCCAACGTGTCGTTCGGCTTTGCCGAAGCCAAGACTACTTACGGTGTGATCGGGATCAAGGTGTGGATTTTCCGCGGCGAGATTATCACCCGCCAGGAAGAGGAGGACAAGCGCGCTGCCGGCGCCGCATGAGGCCAGATTCCGATGCTTCAGCCGAAAAGAACCAAGTACCGCAAGATGCAAAAAGGCCGCCGGCGCGGCACCGAGTCGCGCGCCGTCGAACTGGCTTTCGGCGATTTCGGGCTCAAGACCCTGGAACGCGCATGGCTCAGCGCGCGCGCTTTGGAGGCCGCCCGTATCGCGCTTACCCGCCATATCAAACGTGGCGGACGCGTATGGATCCGGGTCTTTCCGGACAAGCCAATCAGCAAGAAGCCGGCGGAAACCCGCATGGGCAAAGGCAAGGGATCGCCGGAGGCATGGGTCGCGGTGATCCGTCCGGGCCGCATCCTTTTCGAGATGGAAGGCGTGGATTCCGCCACTGCGAAGGAAGCGCTGCGCCTGGCCGCGCACAAGCTGCCGGTCAAAACCATGCTGGTGCAACGGGAGGTCAGGGCCGTTGGAGCTTGATGAATTAAGACAGATGAGCGCCGAGGATTTGCAGGTCAAGGAGCGCGAAGTGCGGGAAGAGGCTTTTCGCCTGCGCGTGAAGCTGCGCACCAATCAGCTCGACAACCCGGCGAATTACAAAAAGGCGCGCAAGGAATTGGCTCGAATCAAGACTTTAATTACCCAGAAAAAGGCAGAGGCAGCCAGGAGCGGCGCCGGCAATGCGTGAGCGAGTCAAAGAGCGTGAAGGGGTGGTCGTTTCCGCCCGCATGACTAAAACGGTAGTGGTGCGGGTCGAGCGCCTGGTGCCCCATCCCCTGTATGGCAAACGTATCCGGGTCCATCAGCGCTACAAGGCGCACGACGAAAAAGGCGAATGCCGCGAAGGCGATCGGGTGTTGCTGATCGAATCGCGGCCACTGTCCAAGGACAAGCGCTGGCGCATCAGCCGGATCTTGAAACGCGCCGCGGGCTGAGTCCCGCGCAACCGACGCGAAGCAGAGTTACGAAGCAGAATTAGATGATCCAGACGCAAACCGTACTCGATGTGGCGGACAATTCGGGCGCCCGCAAGGTGATGTGCATCAAGGTGCTGGGCGGTTCCAAGCGCAAGTACGCCACGATTGGCGACATCATCGTGGTGGCGGTCAAGGAGGCAATTCCCAACGCCAAGGTCAAAAAGGGCGACGTGGCCAAGGCGGTGATCGTGCGCACGGCCAAGGAAATCGGCCGCGCCGATGGCAGCTATATCCGCTTCGACAACAATTCGGCGGTGCTGGTGGACAATCAGCACGAACCGATTGGCACGCGTATTTTCGGTCCGGTGGCTCGTGAACTGCGGGCCAAACGGTTTCTGAAAATTATCTCGCTGGCGCCCGAGGTGCTGTGATGGCGCACAAGTTCGGCATCAGGAAAAACGACCTCGTGATGGTAATCGCGGGGCGCGAGCGCGGCAAGACCGGTAAAGTACTGCGTGTGCTGCCCGATCAGGGCAAGGCGACGGTGGAGCGGCTCAATGTGGTCAAACGCCATTCCAAGCCGCGCGGCGCAGCCAGCCCCGGCGGAATTGTCGAGAAGGAAGCACCAATTGACATTTCCAACCTGATGTTCTTCTGCGAGCATTGCAACGCCCCGACCAGGGTGGGCGTCCGGGTCGCGGCTGACGGCAGCAAGACCCGGATTTGCCGCAGTTGCCATGAAACCATAGGTAGCGACTAATGGCTGAGAAAGGACCAAAGGGCGGACAGCAGAAAGGCGGACAGCCCGACCGCAGCGGGCAAAAGGCCAAAGGCAAAAAGGGCGCTCCGGAGCAGCCACAGGCGGCTGCGGCCGAGGCAGCGCCGGAGCCTGAAGAGAAGGTCCCGGCCCGTCTGCGGCTGCGCTACGAGTCGGAAATAATGCCCGAATTGATGCGCGAGCTTAAGATCGAAAACCGCATGCGGGCGCCGCGCCTGTCCAAAATCGTGATTAACCTGGCGCTCGGCGAGGCGCGCGAGAACGTCAAGCTGCTCGATGCCGCCGTCGAGGAACTGACCGTGATTACCGGTCAGAAGCCGGTGATTACGCGGGCGCGCAAGGCGATTTCCAATTTCAAGCTGCGTGAAGGGATGCCGATTGGCGCGATGGTAACGCTGCGGCGTGACCGGATGTACGAGTTTTTCGATCGCCTGGTCAATATCGCGTTGCCGCGGGTGCGCGACTTCCGCGGCGTGAGCGACAAATCGTTCGACGGACGCGGCAATTACTCGCTGGGCATCCGCGAGCATACGATTTTCCCGGAGCTCAACCTGGACAAGGTGGACAAGGTCAAGGGCCTGACCATTTCCATCATCACCACGGCGCGCTCCGACAACGAGGGTTACATGCTGCTGCGCGCGATGGGCATGCCGTTTCGCGGCGCCGGCGGCGATCAGGCGGTCAGGCCGGCCGCCTAAGGAGTCAAGGAGCTTCGATGGCCAAAACTTCCCTGATGGTCAAGGCGATGCGGCCGCCTAAATTCAAGGTCCGCCAGCATAATCGCTGTCCGTTGTGCGGCCGCAGCCGCGGCTATTATCGCCGTTTCAAAATGTGCCGGATTTGCCTGCGCAATCGCGCGCTCAAGGGCGAGTTGCCGGGCGTGATCAAGGCCAGTTGGTAGTCCGATGTCGCAAACCGATCCGATTGCCGAAATGCTGACCCGGATTCGCAACGCCGCCCATGCGCGGCACGCCGAAGTCGAATTGCCTTATTCGCGCCTGCGCCATGCGATTGCTTCGGTGTTGGCGGCCGAGGGCTTCCTGCAATCCGTTACTTCCAGCGGCGAGGGCTACAAACGCAAACTTGTGCTGGGAATACGCTACACTGAGGATCGCCAGCCGGTGATCAAGGGATTGCGGCGAGTGAGCCGGCCCGGGCTGCGACGCTATGCCCGATGTACCGAGATGCCCAGGCTGCGCACCGGACTGGGTTTTAATATAGTTTCGACTCCTCTGGGAGTGATGACTGATCGCGAGGCTCGCCGCAAAAAAGTCGGCGGCGAGGTTCTGCTCGCGGTGTGGTAAGCAAATGTCACGCATAGGAAAACTGCCGGTCCATCTGGAAAAAGGCGTTAAGGCTGTGATCAATGGGCGCCAGGTGCGGTTTGAGGGCCCCAAGGGCAAGCTCGAAATGGAAGTGCCGGCGGGATTTAACCTTGAACTCAGCGACTCGACCCTGACGCTCAAGCGCCCGGGCGACAGCAGCCGTGAACGGGCGCTGCACGGCTTGACGCGCAAACTGCTGGCCAATATGGCGCAGGGCGTGGGCAAAGGCTTCACCCGCAACCTGGAGATAAACGGAGTCGGCTACCGCGCCGAGGTCAGGGGTGGGAACGCGCTTTACCTGACTCTGGGATATTCGCATCCGATTATCTATCAGCTTCCGCCGGGCGTCAGCGCCAAAGTCGAGCGCCAGGTCTTGATCTCGCTGGAAGGGGCCGATCGCCAGATTTTGGGAATGGTGGCCGCGCAACTGCGCGCGTTGCGTCCACCCGAGCCGTACAAGGGGAAGGGAATCAAGTACGCCGAAGAAAAGATCCGGCGCAAGGCCGGCAAGGCCGCCGCGGGCTCCAGCAGCGGAGGTTAAAGCGATGGCATCTCAACGAGTTGAAAAACGCGCCGCGCGTCAGGCGCGGGTGCGCCGCAAGGTGCGAGGCAGCGATCAGGTGCCCCGGCTCTCGGTGTACCGATCGCTTCATCACATCTACGCCCAGGTGATTTCCGACGAGTCCGGGCGGACTTTGGCCGCCGCTTCCACGGTCAGTGCCGACCTGCGCGGAGAACTCAAAGCCGCGCGCAACCTCAACGCGGCCAGGGCGGTTGGCAGGATGATCGCGGCCCGCTGCCGTGACAAGGGCATCAGCCACGTCGTCTTCGATCGCAACGGGTTTCTGTACCACGGCCGGATTAAGGCGCTGGCCGAGGCAGCTCGTGAAGCGGGCCTGGAATTTTAGCGAGTCTCAAAGAGGACTATTGCGATGCCCGAACGAATCGATCCGCAGGGTCTGGAATTAAAGGAAAAAGTGGTTCACATCAACCGCGTTGCCAAGGTTGTAAAGGGCGGGCGGCGCTTCAGTTTCAGCGCCCTGGTCGTGGCCGGCGACGGCGGTGGCCTGGTCGGCTTCGGGCTGGGCAAGGCCAACGAAGTACCGGAGGCGATTCGCAAAGGTGTCGAACGCGCCAAGAAAAGTCTGATCCGAGTGCCGTTGCGCGAGGGAACCATCCCGCACGAAGTGCTGGGTCGCTTCGGTGCCGGCAAGGTGATGCTCAAGCCTGCGGTCGAAGGGACCGGAGTCATCGCGGCTGGCGGCGTGCGTGCGGTCGTGGAATTGGCTGGAATCCGCAACGTGCTGACCAAGCGGCTGGGTTCTTCCAATCCCCATAACTTGGTCAAGGCCACCTTCGAAGCGTTGACCGAACTGCGTAATCCTGATGACGTCACGCGTTTGCGGCGGGTTTCGAACGGGGCACAGGAGATTGCCCCCGAGCAGGCGGCGTCGGCGGAAGTTGAAACGCCGGCCGACAATGGGTGAGGGTGATGGCGGATAGAATTCGAATCAAGCTGGTACGCAGCCCCATCGGCACCACCCAACGCGTGCGCGAGACCCTGCGCGGTCTGGGCCTTACCCGGGTCGGGCGTGAACGGGAGCTGGCGCGCACGCCGATGGTCGAAGGGATGCTGCGCCGCGTCTCCCATTTGGTGGTTGAATTGGGCGAGGGCAAGGAATAGACGGACCGTGGATTTCGGAACAAATATCGATCAATGAAATTGTCAGACTTACATCCTGCGCAAGGCTCGACTCGCCGGATCAAGCGCTTGGGCCGGGGAATCGGTTCCGGTCACGGTAAGACCTCGGGTCGCGGGCATAAAGGCAAAGGCTCGCGCACCGGCGGCAACACTCCGCCTGGGTACGAAGGCGGTCAGATGCCGCTTCAGCGCCGTCTGCCCAAACGCGGATTTCGCCGATTGCTGGCCAATGAACGCGCGCGGCTGGAGTTTTGTTGCGTTAATCTGGAGCGGCTTGGAGTGTTCGAGCCGGGCGCCACGGTTGACCCTTGCGCGATGGCGCAGCGGGGCTTGGTGCGCGCCGGCAAACAGGTTAAGGTGCTGGGTAACGGCAGCTTATCGGGCGCCCTTACGATCCGTGCCCACGCCTTTTCCAAAAGCGCTCAGGAGAAGATCGTCGCGGCGGGCGGCACCGCCGAGATCATCAGGAGTTCCACGGCTTCGGCAGTTTCACCAACAGATTCTGCGGTTTGAGGAGTTTTGCTTTTAAGGAGTTGCGCCTTTTAAAGGAGTTCTGCCGTTTAGATGATAGAGGGTTTTTCCAACGCTTCGCGCATCCCCGAACTGCGCAAGCGGTTGTTTTTCACCGCGATGATGCTGGCCATCTACCGTATCGGGGTGGCTGTGCCGACGCCGGGGATTGACGGACAGGCTTTGGCGTCGTTCTTCGATGCCGCGCGGAGCACTCTGTTCGGCTGGATCAACCTGTTTTCCGGCGGGGCATTGGAACGGTTCTCGGTCTTCGCCCTGGGCATCATGCCCTACATTTCGGTCGCCATCATTCTCGATTTACTGAAGGTCGCATCGCCTTATCTCGACGAACTCTACAAGGAAGGTGAGGCGGGACGGCGCAAGATCACTCAATATACGCGCTACGGAACGGTGGCGCTGTCGATCGTTCAGGGCCTGATGATCGCAATCTCACTGGAGAAAATCCAGGCGCCAGGTGGGGGGTCGGTGGTGTACAACCCGGGATGGTCCTTCCGCCTGGTGACGGTGCTGACCCTTACTGCAGGCACCATGTTTATCATGTGGATGGGCGAACAGATCACCGAACGCGGCATCGGCAACGGTATCTCGCTGATTATCATGGCGGGGATTGTGGCGCGCCTGCCCAGCGCGTTGGGGACTACGGTTCAGTTCGTGCGGGAAGGCGAGATGAGCCTCTTCGTGCTGCTGTTCGTGCTGGCGGTGGCGATAGCGGTTACCGCGGTAATCGTCAATATCGAGACCGCGCAGCGCCGGATCCCGGTGCAGTACGCCAAGCGTGTGGTGGGGCGGCGAATCTACGGCGGCCAGACTTCGCATCTGCCGCTCAAGATCAACACCTCCGGCGTTATCCCGCCGATTTTTGCGTCCTCGATCCTGGTATTCCCCGCAACGCTGGCGACTTTTGTGCCGCAGCTCAAGCAATATTCGTCGCTGCTCACGCCGGGCGGCTGGTTTTACGACGTCATCTACGTGATCCTGATTATCTTTTTTACCTACTTCTACACCGCGGTGACGTTCAATCCGGTGGACGTGGCAGACAACCTCAAGAGATACGGCGGGTTTATCCCGGGTATCCGTCCCGGACGCTATACCGCTGAGTATATCGACCGGGTGCTATCGCGGATTACCTTGGGAGGTGCGATTTACGTGAGCGCCGTGTGCGTGCTGCCTACGATCATGATCGAGCAGTTCAACGTGCCATTCTATTTTGGCGGCACCGCGCTGCTGATTGTCGTCGGAGTCGCTCTCGACACCATCGCGCAGATGGAGACTCACCTGCTGACGCGCAATTACGAGGGCTTTATGCGGCGGGGCCGCGTCAAGTCGAGAAAGGGCTAACAGTGCGGCTGGTATTACTTGGTCCACCTGGAGCGGGGAAAGGAACCCAGGCTCAGCGCCTGCAGGAAGAGCTGAAGGCTCCCCAGATTGCGAGTGGAGACCTGTTGCGGGCGGCGGTGCGCAACAAGACCTCGCTTGGTCTGGAAGCGAAGCGCTATATGGACCAGGGGACGCTGGTGCCCGACGAACTCGTGCTTAAATTAATTGAAGAACGCCTGCGTGATCCGGACGCCGCCAGAGGCTTCATTTTGGACGGTTTCCCGCGCACGTTGGCCCAGGCCGAGGCGCTGCACGAGATGCTTGAGCGCAACGGTCAGGGGCTCGACCTGGTGGTGGCCCTGATCGTCCCTGAGCAGGAGATTATCAAACGTATCTCGGGGCGGCGCACCTGCAAAAACTGCGGAGCGATGTACCATACGATTTTCGATCCGCCGCGCAACGTCGGCCTGTGCAACAAATGCAACGGCGAACTGTATCAGCGCGACGACGACGCCGAAGATACGGTAAAGATGCGGCTGGAAGTTTATGATACCCAGACCCGGCCCCTGCTCAATTACTATCAGGACCGGGGTCTGCTCAAGCGTATCGATGGAGTAGGATCTCTGGAGGACATATATCACCGGATAAAATCGGCGATCGAGGAGGTTTCCACCAAGGGTGGTTGTGCTCAAAAGCCCTGAGGAGTTGTCTGTGATGCGCAAGGCGAGCCGGATCGTGGCGGAGATTCTCGCCGAGCTGCGCACCATGGTCGCGCCCGGTGTGACCACCGACGAACTCGATGCCCTGGCCGAGCGGCGGACGCTGGAAGCTGGCGCGCGGCCCGCCTTCAAAGGCTACTGTCCGCGCGGAGTAACTTATCCGAAGACGCTGTGTGTCTCGATCAACGAGGAGATCGTTCATGGCATACCATCGGGGCGCAAGATCAAGGCCGGCGACATCGTTAGCCTGGATTTTGGCGTGGTGTATGATGGGTTTTTTGGCGATGCAGCGATCACGGTGCCGGTGGGGAAGGTTTCCGGCCGGGCGCTCAAGCTGATGGAAGTGACGCGCCGGTCGCTTTACGCGGCAATCGAGCAGGCGCGAGTCGGCAATCGGATGAGCGATATTTCGTGCGCCGTGCAGAAGACCGCCGAGGCCGCGGGATTCGCGGTCGTGGAGGATTTTGCCGGGCATGGAATCGGCCGCAGTTTGCATGAAGATCCGCAGGTGCCCAATTATTTCGCGCGCGGGATGCCTAACCCGCGCCTGCAGGCCGGGATGGTTCTGGCGATCGAGCCGATGGTTAATGAAGGCACCGCGCGGCTGAAAATCCTGAAAGATGGCTGGACGGCGGTGACCGCCGACGGAAAGCTTTCAGCCCATTTCGAACATTCCGTCGCGATAACCGATGAAGGGCCGCAAATTTTAACCGAACTGAATTAAGCTCTTATTTAGATGTCAAAAGGTGATGCAATCGAAGTTTCCGGCACGGTCCTTGAGGCCCTGCCTAACGCCATGTTCCGGGTCTCGCTCGAAAATGGCCATCGTGTGCTGGCCCATATTTCGGGCAAGATGCGTATGCATTACATCAAGATCCTGCCCGGCGACAAGGTAACGGTGGAACTGTCCCCTTACGACCTGACGCGCGGCCGGATCACCTACCGCATGCGTTAACGAGAACCCAGGCGACATTCGAGGCAGGCAAGTGAAAGTCCGTGCATCAGTTAAACGTATCTGCAAGAACTGCAAAGTGGTGCGCCGGCAGGGAGTAGTGAGAATTATCTGCTCCTCCAATCCCCGGCACAAGCAACGTCAAGGCTAGGAGGGAGCGATGCGAGTCGCCGGCGTTGAGTTACCCAAAGCCAAGCGCATGGAAGTCGCGCTGACCTATATCTATGGTATCGGCCCCAGTTCCGCCCGCAAGATTCTGGCGGAGGCCAGAGTGGATCCGAGCAAGAAGACCGATGATGTAACCGACGACGAACAGGTCCGGATCCGGCAGATCATCGACAATTCCTACAAGGTCGAGGGCGATTTGCGCCGTGACGTTCAGCAGGCGGTCAAGCGTCTGATGGATCTGGGCTGCTATCGCGGCCTGCGCCATCGGCGGGGATTGCCGGTGCGCGGCCAGCGTACTCATACCAACGCGCGCACCCGCAAGGGACCGCGCAAGGTGGTTGCGGGCAAGAAGCAGGCGCCGCCCAAAGGTTAATTCTGGCGGCGTGGTCCTGCGCGCCGCCCGGTGAAGATCGAGCGAGATTAGATGGCAGAGGAAGGTAAGAGAACCAAAGAACCAGCGGCGAAGCCGCCCGCGGGCGACGGTGCCGCCGCGCCGCGGCGCAGAAGAATCAAGCGCAGCGTGCCTGAAGGCGTGGCGCATATTCATGCCACCTTCAATAACACGCTGGTAACGATCACGGATCCACAGGGTATGGTCGTTGCCTGGTCGAGTGCGGGCGCGGTCGGCTTCAAGGGCTCGCGCAAAGGCACGCCGTTCGCCGCCCAGATGGCGGCCGACGCGGCGGCGCGCAAGGCAGCCGACGTGGGCATGCGCTCGGTGACTGTTTATGTCAAAGGTCCGGGGGGTGGGCGCGAGTCGGCCGTGCGCGCGCTGCAGGGCGCGGGACTCAACGTCAGTTCGATCAAGGATGTGACTCCGATTCCTCATAACGGATGCCGGCCGCCCAAACGACGTCGCGTGTAAACGGGCAAGCGCGAAAAAGGATTACGACCAGTGGCTAGATATCTAGGTCCCGTGTGCAGGATGTGCCGGCGCGAGGGACTCAAATTGTTCCTAAAGGGTGAGCGTTGTTACACCGACAAATGCGCAATCGAGCGGCGCAATTATCCGCCTGGCGCCCACGGTCAGGGACGCGCGCGCTTTTCGGAATTTTCGATCCGGTTGCGCGAAAAGCAGAAGGTCAAGCGGATTTACTGCTTGCTTGAGACTGAGTTTGCGCATTATTTCGATTTGGCCGAGCGCACCACAGGAATCACCGGCGAGAACCTGCTAGTGCTGCTCGAACGGCGGCTGGATAACGTCGTGTATCGGCTGGGGTTCGCCAATTCGCGGGCTCAGGCGCGCCAGCTGGTCCGCCATGGCCACATCGCGGTGGATGGCAGGGTCGTCAACCTGCCTTCCTACCTGGTGGAGGTGGGTAACGTGGTCAGCGTGGCCGAGGGAAGCCGGCAGGTGAAAACGATCATCGAAGCGATCGAACTGTCGCAGCGTCGCGGTACACCGCCCTGGATCGCGCTGGAGCGCGATCAGTTCCGGGGCTCGCTGCGTTCGCTGCCAGCGCGCGCCGATATAACCATCCCAATCAGCGAAAAACTGATTGTCGAGCATTATTCCAAGTAGGAGATACGGCAGGAAGCTGAGGGATGCCGCACGCGGCGTGCGGCATCCAAGTCGAGAAACAGATGCAAAACGATTGGCACAATCTAATCAAACCCAAGGCGATCGAGTTCGACGAGAAGGAACTCACACCCACTTACGGGCGTTTTGTCGGCGAACCGTTCGAACGCGGCTACGGCATCACGATCGGCAACGCGCTGCGGCGCATCCTGCTTTCCTCGCTGCCCGGCTTTTCGATCTACGCCGTCCGCATCCAGGGTGTGCTGCATGAATTCTCCACTATCCCGGGCGTCAAGGAAGACGTAACCGACATCATCCTGAATCTGAAGGAAGTGCGCCTGCGCCTGCATGAAGGAGACCAGTTGACCGCGACCCTCAAGGCCACGGGCGAGGCGGTGGTGCATGCGCGGGACATTACCGGCGGGCCCAACCTGGAAATCCTGACTCCCGATCAGCATATCGCGACGCTGGACAAGGGTGCGGTGCTGGATATGGAGCTGGTGATCAGGCAGGGACGTGGTTATGTGCCGGCGGAACGCAGCGAGGACGAAGAGGAGCCGGTCGGCACGATTCGCCTGGATGCCATCTACTCGCCGATCAAGAAGGTGAACTTCGTCGTTACCAACGCGCGCGTCGGCCAGCGCACGGACTACGACCGCCTGACCCTGGAGATCTGGACCGACGGGTCGATTGCGCCGCGCGACGCTCTGACTTATGCCGCCCGCGTGCTGCGTGATCAGATGACCATTTTCGCCGGGGCCGAGGAAGCGGCCGAGGCGCCGGCGGCGGGCGAACGGGTCGAGCGGCAGGCCGAACCGCTTAACGAGAATCTGTTTCGCCCGGTCGAGGGACTGCCTATTTCGGTGCGCGCGTTTAACGGCCTGCAGAACGCCGACATCAAATACGTCGGTGAACTGGTGCAGCGCACCGAGCAGGATATGTTGAAAATCAAGAATTTCGGCCGCAAGTCGCTGACCGAAATTAAAGAGGTCCTGGCCGATATGGGACTGTCGCTGGGGATGCGGCTGGAGAACCTGCCCTCACGCAGCGAACTCGACCGCCTGCGCGAAGAGCAGGAACGGCGCGAGTCACCCTGAGCCGGGACGGGAGATAGTCTTTCATGCGCCACCTTAACTCGGGCCGCAAGCTCAATCGTACCGCATCCCATCGCAAGGCCCTGTTCCGCAACATGGTTCTGAGCCTGATCCGTCATGGCCGGATCACCACGACCGACGCCAAGGCCAAAGAGCTGCGGCGCTTCGCCGACAAGATGGTTACACTGGGCAAGCAGGGCGACCTGGCTGCCCGGCGGATGGCATTCGCGTTTATGCAGTCGCGCGACGCAGTCAAAAAACTGTTCGACGAGATCGCGCCGCAGTTCAAGGAGCGCGCCGGCGGCTACACGCGCGTAATTAAGTTCGAACGCCGCCGCGGCGACGCCGCCCCGCTGTCGGTGATCGAATTCACCGGCACCTCCGACACAGCCGCGAAAAAGCCCAGGAAAAAGGCGGCCAAGAAAGAAAAAGGCCTCTCCTGAGCCATTTTTGGCAAGTCTCCACCAAAAAAGAACCGGCCCAATCGGGCTGGTTCTTTTTTTTGGGTAGCACAACGACGCTTAAATAACGCCGTCGCATGGCAGGCGCGGCCCCGTTCGTGTTCCTCCTTGATGCGCGCCAGGGTAAAACTGCCAAACTATCCCAGCCAACTTTGATCGAGTAGGATCAGGGGCTAACCCAATCCTGATCCGGAAAGGAGCGGAAATCATGGCTGGAGCCAGTTTGGGATATCATGAGGCGGAGGACAAACTCTCCGCCGAAACCAAAAACACGCACAAGGCGTTGGTCTCGCTTCAGGAGGAGCTCGAGGCCATCGACTGGTATCGGCAGCGCGCCGACGCCGTCGAGGACGAGGCGTTAAAAGCGGTGCTGCTGCACAATATGGGAGAAGAAATCGAGCACGCCTGCATGCTGCTGGAATGGCTGCGGCGCCATGTGCCGCTGTTTGACAGGAACATGCGCGTTTATCTGTTCAAGGAAAAGCCGATTACGGAAATCGAAAAAGCCGAGGAGCAGGCGCAGACGCCGGTCCCGCCACGTCGCCATCCTGGTACTAACGGCCTGACCGTGGGGACCATGAAAGGAGACTAGGACATGGGCTACATCAATCGTCAGGCGGCGCCGTTCGACTCGGATATCTGGGACCTGATTGACCAGGCAGCGGTGAAAACGGCTCGTGAAGTGCTAACGGGCCGGCGCTTTTTGGAGGTCCAGGGACCTTTTGGCGTGGGATTCACCGCGGTCGAGGTCGGGCAGGACGAATTTTGCCGGCAGCCCAAGCCCGAAGAAGCCGGTGCGGTTTTGGGCCGCGCGCTTTCCGTGCCCATGCTGCGCAAGAGCTTCGAACTGAGCATCCGGCGCATCGCGGCGTATAAGGAGATGGGACAACCGTTGAATCTGCGCCCGGTGGAAGACGCTGCCGAGGCGGTCGCCAGGCGGGAGGAAGAATTCATCTATTATGGCCAGAAGGACTTCGGTCTGCCCGGTTTGCTGAACGCGGACGGCCGCAGCCAGCATACGATCGGCGACTGGAGCAATATCGACCAGGCTCTCAATGATGTGCTGGCTGGTGTCAATGCGCTCGATGCCCGCGGCTATCGCGGCCCCTACGCCCTTGCGCTATCGCACGTTCTGTACAACGGCCTTTTTCGCCCGTATCCGGGCACAGACCTGCTTCAGCTTCAGCATCTCGGCAAGCTATGCGAGCGCGGCGTGTACAAGGCGCGCATCGAGGGCGGCGTCCTGGTCGATCCGCGCGTCGGCCGCCTGCTTATCGGGCAGGATCTGATGGCAGGATACACCGATCAGGATGGGATCCATTACAAGCTCTACCTGACGGAAAGCCTGATCCTCCTGATTGAGCAGCCCGACGCGATCTGCGTGCTTAACCCGCGCGGCACCTGACCTGGGCGTTATCGAAGGCGATTGGGCCGCCAGCGGGCGAAAACCCGCGCCGTAATACAACACCCGGCGACCGTCTGGTAGGATTGTAGGTAAGGAGCAAGGAGCCGATGGCAAACGAATTGGTCCAGCCCGATCGCTTTTTTTTGAATCGCTTCGGTCTCGACGAGCGCACGCTCGAACGGACCTTGGGAACGGCGCTGGAGCGCAAGGCGGATTATGCCGACCTTTATTTTGAATTCCGCAGCGCCGAGGCGCTGAGCCTGGAGGAATCGATCGTTAACAAGACGGCCAAGAGTATTTCGCAGGGGGTTGGCGTGCGCGTTTGCGCGCAAGACCGCACCGGTTACGCTTATTCCGACGAAGTCACGGTGGATCGGATGCGGCTGGCGGCGGAAACCGCGCGCGCCATCGCCGATGAGAGCAGTCCCCGTGGCCCGCTTCAGGTTGGAACGCGAGTCCCCGCATCCTCCCTGTACCCGATTACGCTAAGTCCGACGGAAATCCCGATTCGCGAAAAGGCCCGTCTGCTCGAGCAAATCGATCGGGCTGCGCGTGCCGTCGATCCCAGGGTAAAAATGGTCACGGCCTCGTTCGCGGCCGAGGACAAGATCGTGATGGTCGTCAACAGCGAAGGCAGGATCGCGGCTGACCGCCAGCCGTTGTGCCGCCTCAGTGTCAGCGTGATTGCCGAGGACGGTGGCAACCGTCAGACCGGGACTTTCGGAGGCGGGGGGCGCGTGGAATGGAGCTATTTCCTCGACCATGAGCGATGGCGCCAGTATGCGCTTGAAGCCGCGCGCCAGGCTCTGATCAACCTCGATGCGATCGACGCGCCCGCGGGCGAGATGGTCGTGGTGTTGGGCCCGGGATGGCCCGGCGTGCTGCTCCATGAGGCCGTCGGACATGGCCTGGAAGGTGACTTCAACCGCAAGAAAACTTCAACCTTCAGCGGACGGATTGGCCAGCGCGTCGCCAGCGAATTGTGCACCGTGGTCGATGACGGCACGATTCCCAACCGCCGCGGCAGTATCAATATCGACGACGAAGGTACGCCCACCCAGCGCAACGTGCTGATCGAAAAGGGCATCCTGCGCGGCTATCTCCAGGATCGCCTCAACGCGCATCTGATGGGCGTTGAACCAACCGGCAATGGGCGGCGGGAAAGCTTCGCCCATATTCCGATGCCGCGAATGACCAACACCTTCATGCTTGCCGGCAACCACACCCGCGAAGAAATTATTCGCTCCGTCGACCGCGGCCTTTACGCCGTCAATTTCGGCGGCGGTCAGGTCGATATCACCAGCGGCAGATTCGTTTTTTCCGCCAGCGAAGCGTACCTGATCGAACACGGCCAAATCACCCATCCGGTCAAAGGCGCCACCTTAATCGGCAACGGACCGGAGGTGCTGACGCGGGTCTCGATGGTGGGCAATGATTTGGAACTCGATGCCGGCGTCGGCACTTGCGGCAAGAACGGCCAGTCGGTGCCGGTCGGCGTCGGGATGCCGACGATCAGGATCGACGCGCTTACGGTTGGCGGAACCCGGACGGCTTGACGGCGATGGACGAGATCAGTCTTGAGATGGGTCAATGGGTTCTGGATCACGCGCGTCGCGCCGGGGCCAGCGCGGCCGAAGTGATGATGATCAGCGCCGAGTCGCTGTCGGCGGGCGTGCGCCTGGGCGAGGTGGAAAAGCTCAAGAGTTCGCGTGAACGGCGTCTGGGAATCCGCGTTTTCACCGGCCAGTCCGCAGCGACCGCGTCGACGGCGGAACTGGAACGGGCTTCGCTGCAACGGTTCATCGCGGACACGGTGGAACTGGCCCGCCTGACCGCCGCGGACCCGTACGCCGGTTTGCCCGATCCGGCGCTGCATCCGCACACGCTGCCTGATCTGGATCTGGCCGACCACAGCCATGGGGTGATAGCGGCCGAGCAGGCCCTGAAGATCGCGCGTGCCGCCGAAGCGGCGGCGATAGCGTCCGACGCCCGCATCAAAAACTCCGAAGGCTCGGGATTTGATTCCGGGGTCCACGAGCTGATCTTCATGAACAGCCAGGGCTTCAGCGGCCGTTTCACCGCCACTTCCTTCAGCTTGAGCACCGTGGTGATTGCCGAGGCCGACGGCGCGATGCAGCGCGACTACTGGTATTCGGCCAATCGCCATTTCGAAAAGCTTGAACCGCCCGAAACGGTCGGAATCCGGGCGGCGCAGCGCGCCCTGAGGCGTCTGGGCGCGCGCAAGATCAAGACCACCTCGGCGCCCGTGGTCTTCGATCCCGATATGGCTGCGGGCTTGATTCGCGTGCTGGCAGGGGCGGCGTCCGGCCCCGCGCTGTACAAGCGTGCTTCCTTCCTGCTCGATCGCCTGGGCCATCAGGTAATGTCGCCGCAGGCGTCCATTATCGACGACGGTACTATCCCTGGCCTGCTTGGCTCCCGCCCGTTTGACGGCGAAGGCCTTCCGACGCGGCGCAAGGCGCTGGTCGAAAAAGGCGTGCTTTGCAGCTACCTGCTCGACTGTTATTCTGCGCGCAAGCTGGCCATGAAGCCCACCGGCAACGCCTCGCGTGGCCTCGGCGATTCCCCCGGCGTCAGCCCGCACAACCTATACCTCGAGCCCGGTCCGTACACGCCGGAGCAGATTATCGGATCGGTCAGAAATGGACTGTATGTTACCGAGTTGATCGGTTTCGGCGTCAACAGCGTAACTGGAGATTATTCGCGCGGCGCCAGCGGGATATGGATCAAAGACGGAATGCTCGCCTACCCGGTTGAGGAAATCACGATCGCCGGCAATCTGAAGGAAATGTATAAGGCGATCGAAATGATCGGAAATGATCTGGTATGGCGTTCCAGTATAGTCTCACCGACTATCAAAATCGCGGAAATGACTATTGCCGGAAGTTAGAATCATAATTGTTATTGGTGGTTATTTCATTCGTGAAACCGATCGTGCCACCTCAAGCTGCTTCTTCTCCCACCGCTGAATCTGGAAGAGGAAGGAGCAGAAGGCGTTGCATGCAATCTCGCACAATTATTCATCCTGGTTTTTCCCGGCAATAATGCTTTTTTCATCATGTCTCTGATCGGATACCATCCGGGCTTCAAAACTCTTTTTCGCCAGGGGATCGACAGTCGCTGAGCAGATCGTAGGCGTGAAGGTATTTCGCGCGGCAACTCCAACTCACTTCCATACGTAAAAATTCACCCTGTCGCCCGCGCCGCGGACGGACAAGCGTTGCGTATTCAGGCGCGTCTTGCGGACGGGTCTGGCGGGCGAAACTGGCTTGCAAACCGTCGATCCGCGCCATTGGGGCGCTGGCGCAGAAAGTCCCCTGCGGGACTGCGCTTGACTTGGATAAGCATAGATTAACCTTTGCCGATTTTTGCCATTATGTCATTTTTTCTCTCAAATTTCCTTGCACGCGGTCAATTGCAGCGATAAAAAATAATTCAGTTGGATCCTATTTTCCGTGATCCGGCGCAAGAGGAGAGGATTGAGCGGTTGCGCAACTACTGCACAGTCTGCGTCCGCTGTCTCAATAGTCAGTTCAAGAAATAGTCCGGCGGTCTTGCTATTTGCTCGGCCGCACCAGCCAAAAAGGGGGCCACAATGAACTCACAACCATCCACTCCGGGCCAGACCCGGCTGCTCGAATTGCTCGATCAATGGGGCTTGCCCAAGGAGGCCGTCGCGGGTCTGGTGGGACGCCATACCCTGGTGCGCTATCCGAAGCGATCGCCTCTGTTTCTGCAAGGCTCGCCCGCCGACGTTGTCTTCGTGGTGTTTAACGGCCTGGTGAAGATTTACTGTCCGGGCGCGGACGGGAACCGCATCCTGGTTCATCTGGCGGGCCCGGGCGACTTGATCGGATACGCGGATTTTTTGGATTCCAACCGCCAGCGTTCGCAGATGTTTGAGGCGCATGCGTTGACCAGTTGTTCGGTGGCGCTATTCACCCGCCAACACGTGCTCAAGACCCTGCGCGGCTCGGACCCGGCGGTGCTGGTCGGTTTTCTGGAATCGCTCAATGGGTTCTGGTCCTCGGTGGTGCATCGGTATGCCGTCTATCTGAGCATGTCGCTGCGCGAACGGTTGCAGATGGTGCTGGCTGATCTGGGAGCGCGCTTCGGCGTGCATGACGCGCGAGGAGTGCTGCTTACGCCGGAATTGTCGCAGGAAGAGCTGGCCGAGATGATCGGGAGTTCGCGTCCGATGGTGAGCAAGCTGCTCAGCGAGATGGCGCAACGGGCGATGATCGCATGCCAAGGCCGGCATTATATCCTGCTGCGCGGCTCGGGGCTGGAAGTTGCGCCGCGCTGGCCGAATCCGGCATTCTCCAGGCCTGTCGTCGACAACATGGGAGAAGGTGGTTTGCGGGCGCCTGTTCCTGCGGAGCGCAGCGGCGGTCATTTTCCCGGTCGATTAAGTGACCGCGCCGATCGCGCGGCCTAGCTCGCGCGTTCGAGCGGGCTGCGCGCCACATTTCCAGATTGGCGCGCAGCCCTCCCTGCCGTCCGTAACCTGCGATTGACTTGCCGCAATCCGCCGCAGGTTTGTTGACTTTCCTTGCGCTCGGGCTCTCGATGGTTAGATTCTAAAGTAAACATCGGGAGCAGTAACCTCATTTAAAATGAATTTAAACCGCTTCACGGAGAAGGCGCAGGAAGCGCTGGGACGTGCTCAATCGTCGGCAGTCAGCCGTCAAAACCAGGGTGTCGATGTCGAGCATCTGCTGGGCGCCCTGCTTGAGGACGAACAGGGGCTGGCCTCTTCGATTCTCAAACTGGCCGGTATTGACACCGGGGAAGTCAAGCAGAAAATCGAGGCCGAACTCGGCAAGATCCCACGGGTTTCCGGCTCGGGCGCCGACGCCGGGCAGGTTTACGTAACTCAGCGCCTGGGGCGGGTGCTGTCGCGCGCCGAGCAGGAAGCCGGCAAGCTAAAGGACGAATACGTCTCAATCGAGCACCTGCTGATCGCAATCGCGGCCGAGCCGGGTGCGGCGTCGAGGATTTTGCGGGAAGCCGGCTTGACCAACGACAAACTGATGGATGCGCTCAAGAGGGTGCGCGGGAATCAGCGGGTCACGTCGGCTAACCCCGAGGCGACCTATCAGGCGCTGGAGAAATATGGACGCGACCTCACCCAGCTTGCCGCGGCCGGCAAGGTCGATCCGGTAATCGGCCGCGACGAGGAAATCCGCCGCGTGATCCAGGTGCTGTCACGCCGCACCAAGAACAATCCGGTGCTGATTGGCGAACCCGGGGTGGGCAAAACCGCGATCGTCGAGGGGCTGGCGCAACGGATCGTGCGCGGCGACGTGCCCGAAGGTTTGAAGAACCGCCGGGTAGTCGCACTCGACATGGGTGCGCTGGTGGCGGGCGCCAAATTCCGCGGCGAATTCGAAGAGCGTCTCAAAGCCGTGCTCAAGGAAGTGCAGGAGGGGGAGGGAAATATCATCCTCTTTATCGACGAACTGCACACCGTGGTCGGCGCGGGAGCGGCGGAAGGCGCGATGGACGCCTCCAATCTGCTCAAACCAATGCTGGCGCGCGGTGAATTGCACTGTATCGGCGCGACTACGCTGGACGAATATCGCAAACATATCGAGAAGGACGCCGCCCTGGAGCGCCGTTTTCAGCCCGTCCTGGTCGATGAGCCGTCGGTCGAAGAGACCATCTCGATCCTGCGCGGTCTCAAGGAGCGCTACGAGGTCCATCACGGGATTCGAATCAAGGACTCCGCGCTGGTCACCGCCGCGGTGCTCTCCAAGCGCTACATCACCGACCGCTTCCTGCCCGACAAGGCGATCGACCTGATCGACGAAGCGGCGGCCAAGCTGCGTACCGAAAAGGAGTCGATGCCGGCGGAGCTGGACGAGGTCAACCGCCGCATCATGCAGCTTGAAATCGAGCGGGAAGCGCTCAAGCGCGAAACCGATCCGGCATCGAGAGACCGGCTGGAGCGTCTGGAGAAGGAACTGGCGGAGGTCAGGGAGCGCCACGACGCGCTCGAGGCGCAATGGCGCCAGGAAAAGAGCGGGTTGGAGGAGCTGGCCAAGACCAAGGCCGAGATCGAGCAAACCAAGGTCGAGATCGAAAAAGCGCGCCGTGAATATGACCTCAACCGGCTGGCCGAACTTCAATACGGCAAGCTGGCCGCATTGGAAAAGAAGCTGGCCGAAGAGGAGCAGGCCCTGCTCAAAAAAGCCGGCGGCGACCGCCTGATCAAGGAAGAGGTCGACGAGGAGGATATCGCTGAAGTCGTATCGCGATGGACCGGCGTGCCGGTGTCGCGTCTGATGGAAGGCGAGGTCCAAAAGCTCAGCCATCTGGAAGATGAACTGCACAAACGCGTAATCGGGCAGGACGAGGCGGTCTCCGCGGTGGCCGACGCGGTGGTGCGGGCGCGCTCCGGCCTGAAGGATCCCAATCGTCCGATTGGTTCGTTCATCTTCCTGGGTCCGACCGGGGTCGGCAAAACCGAACTGGCGCGGGCATTGGCGGAATTCCTGTTCGACGACGAAGCCGCGATGATCCGGATCGACATGTCGGAGTATATGGAAAAGCATACGGTGTCGCGGCTGGTGGGAGCGCCTCCGGGATACGTCGGTTACGACGAGGGCGGTCAGCTCACCGAGGCGGTGCGGCGGCGTCCCTACAGCGTGGTGCTGTTCGATGAAATCGAAAAGGCGCATCAGGACGTCTTCAATATCCTGCTGCAACTGCTCGATGACGGCCGCCTGACCGACGGGCACGGCCGCACGGTGGATTTCCGCAACTGCATCGTGATCATGACCTCGAACATCGCCAGCCAGCTAATCCTTTCCTTCAAAGGTCAGGATTATGAGCGGATGAAGAACCAGTGCCTGGAGGCGCTGCGGCAGAACTTTCGGCCCGAGTTCCTCAATCGGATCGACGAAATCGTGGTGTTCCATCCGCTGGCCAAAGAGCAGTTGCGCCAGATCGTGGATATCCAGTTGCGCAAGCTGCGCCAGCGTCTGGAAGAGCGCCATATCGAGTTAGTGCTGACCGACAAAGCGCGCGACTACTTCGCCGAGCGCGGCTACGATCCGGTCTACGGCGCGCGTCCGCTGCGGCGCATGATCCAGCGCGAACTGGAAACGGCGCTGGGCCGTAAACTGCTCACCGGAGAAATCCGCGACGGCTCCAAGGTGGTGATTGACGCAGGCTCTGGCGGACTGCAATTCCATAGTGAACAACTCGCCTCGGCGGCAGCATAAAGCTCAGCTTGCGCTATGATCGAAACCGAAGGTGGATCCAATGGATCCCACCTTCGGTTTTTTTTATCACGGGGCGTCCACTGGACGCGGAGGCGCGATGGCTATCGATCATGAGGAAATCATGCGGCGGGTGGCCGCTATCTCGCCCGTGCTTGAGCGTAACGCGGGGGCCTGTGAGATGGCCCGGCAGGTAGTGCCCGAAAGTATTGCGGCGATGACCTCGGCGGGGATGTTCCGTATCTCGCGACCGGCGCGGGGCGGCGGCTATGAGATGAGTTTGACCACATTGGCCGAGGCTGTCACGGCGCTGTCGCAGGCCTGTCCGTCCAGCGGATGGGTGCTGATGGTCGCCGGGGCGCATCACTGGTGCATGGGATCATTTCCCGCAGCGGGACAGGACGAAGTATTCGGCGAAGGCCGCGACGTAATAATCGCCGGCACGCTGTCATGGCAGGGGAGCGCGATCACGGTTGACGGCGGCTACCGGATCGACGGGCGATGGCAATTCGGCAGCGGCGTCGACAATTCGCAGTGGGTGATGCTGGGTTGCGCAGACCCACAGACGCACGCTCCCAAGGTGCATGTGGTGGTGCGGCGCGAGGAGATCGAAATCGATGACACCTGGCACGTGATGGGCCTTCAGGGGACGGGCAGCAAGGATGTGGTAGCGCGCGGCGTATTCGTCCCCGAACATCGCGCGATTGACACGCGGATGCTGTTTCGGGGCGAAAGCCCGCACAGCGCCAATCATCGGACCAATCTTTATCGCTTGTCGGCCGAGGCGGTGCTTTCCCTGTCGGTCGCGACGGCGTTGCTGGGATCGGCCAAATTCGCCCTGGCGGAATTCATTGCAAGGACGCGCGAGCGCCGAGTGATCCTGACCGGCGCCAGCAAGGCGCAGCACGCGCCCACGCAGGTCAGGATGGCGGAGGCTGCGGCGGAAATCCAATGCGCCGATCTTTTGATTCACGACGCGCTTGCCCAATTCGACCGGCTGAGCGCGACAGGAGCACGCCCCGATTTGGAACATCGTACGCGCGTCAAATGGCAGGCGGCCTACGCGGCCGAATTGTGCCGGCGCGCGGTTACGCGGATGTTTGCGGGAGCGGGCGCTCACGCGGTTTACGCCGGCAATCCATTGCAAGCGGCGTTTCGCAACATCCAGGTCGGCGCGCAGCACGCCAGTATCGATTTCGACTCGTCGGCGGAGCAATTCAGCCGCTTGCGGCTGGGCGTCAAGTGACACGGAGGTCGGGATAGGCCCTGTCTGCGGAGTTTAGCCAGTCTTGCGCTTTTTGACCTTGTTTTCAGCCATGCGTATGCCATAAAGTCAAGTAAGCTCATGGCCTGTTTTTGGTCGCATTTTGACGAGCGAACTTGAAGCACCATCGCAGCAGGACCGGCATGGTCGCATGTTTCAATACATTGACCTCGCGGTCTGGCCCCGGTTCCATTTCCGCATCGGCACAACTTTAGCTGCTGACAGACAGCTAACTGACAACCGCAGCCGGTGCTGATCTACCCTGCCCATCGCGGACTGCGACTGGCGCGTTACGGCAATCGGAGCGCGCTGCTTCCCATGGAGTAAGCAACCCTGTGGTCCGGATTTTAAGGGGCATCGATAAAGCGGAAAAAGTGCAAAAATGGATCTCGTGATAGAGCAGATGCCGCGCAAACCACGCGGTTGGGTCATATTTATCGAGCAACACAAGGGCGGACTGACGCTGGCTCTTTCCGCGGTAGTCTATGCCATCGCATGGGCGATCACGATCTTCAGCCCATGGCGCACGGCGGGCGGGCTGTTGCTGTCGATCGGGGAGGCGGCGTTGGTGGGCGGTCTTTGCGATTATATCGCGCTGAAAATGATTTTCGAGCAGCGCTGGTATCTGCCCAATTCAGGGGTGTTGCCGCGCAACCGCCAACGGCTGATCGACGGCATATCGTCCACCATCGAGACCCAATGGCTGACGCCCAAAATGATCGAAGACAAGCTGCGCAGGATGAAACTGGTCGAGGGTCTGGGTCGCTATCTGGAAAATGTTTCGCTGGAGAGCGTCATCGACAGCACGCATCTGGCCGCGATCTGCGAAAGCATCGCGCGCTATCTCGAATCACCGCAGTTGCTGGGATTTCTGCAAGCGCGGCTGGAAGCTTCGGCGCCGCGCTCGATCCGCGTCGCCAACGCTCTGGGCATCATCACTTATGATAAGCTCAGCCAACGCATCGGTCGCGAGATGCGCGAACTGATTCTCGGATTGCCCACCAATGACGACTTGATCCGGGCGCTGGAGGAGCGGCTGCATTCAATCGGCGAGGAATTGCAGCAGCGCGTCAGCCCCACGCGCGCCGCCGCCGACCGGATCATGGATACGCTGGTGGAGCATGCGGTCACCGCGACGCGGGGTCAAATTGCCCTGATGGTGAAGGAAAACCTGGAGAGCCTTTCCAACGAGGAAATCCGCCGGCAAATCGAGAGCCGCACGCGCACCCATTTGGATTGGATCCGGGTCAACGGCGGCATCTTCGGCGCGCTCTTCGGCGCGCTGTTCGGCCTGCTCAACTACGCGGTCGCCCACCAGGCCGCGCTGATCGCGTTGACGCGTCATTTCTGAAACACCACCTCTGACATTGGCCATCGGCGCTGGCCGTATGCTAGATGGCGCTGGAGAGTTTAGAGGAGCGGAAAAATCATGGAAATTGAAACTCTGGCCAGCGGATTCGGACTGATAGAGGGGCCGCGCGTTGACCAGCAGGGACGTTTGTACTTCGCCGACCATGCCAGCGCCAGCGTGCGCCGGCGCAATCCAGACGGACGAATCGAAACCCTGGTCGCGCAGCGCCATGGCGTCGGCGGGCTGGCGCTGTGCGAAAGCGGCAAGCTGCTAATGTCGGGTCCGTCCCTGTCGTTATGGGATGAAGCAACCGGGCGCATCGAGGAAGTGTTTGCAAAATTTCCCGGCCGGACGATTAACTCGCTCAACGACATGACGGTAGATTCGCAGGGCAGTGTTTATATCGGCTCGATGAACTACAACGCGCTGGACAAGGACGCCAAACCCGTGCCCGGCGACCTCTACCGCGTCGATCCCGGCGGCAAAGTGACGCTGGTCGGCGAAGGCTACCAGGTGAGCAATGGCCTGGGGTTCAGCCCCGACGGCAAACTGCTCTATCATGCCGATTCCCCACCCAAAACGATCTGGATCTATGATGTAGCGGCGGACCGGACGCTGAAGAATCAGCGCGTGTTTGCCACTTTACCTAAAGGCTATCCCGACGGACTCGCGGTGGATGCTGAAGGAGGAGTTTGGGTGGCAGCGATTTTTGCCCACGAATTGGTGCGTTTCAAACCTGACGGTTCAATCGACCGGCGAATCACGATGCCGTCGCGGATGGTGGTCAGCCTGGTGTTCGGCGGGCCCGATATGCGGGACCTGTACGTGGTCACCGCCGACAACGACGACAAGCCGCTCAAGGGCACCATCTTCAAGCTGCGATCGGATATCCCGGGCCTGCCAATACCCAGAGCGAAATTCTGATTCCGGCTAACGGTGCTCGGCTGAACCGGATTTCTCACTAATTACACTTGAATAATTCAGGTGTGCCCGGCGCCAACAATCGGTGTGGCGCCGGCCTCCGTCAGTTCCCCTATGCTCAGTCAGCCAGGAGATCGTGTAGCTCTTTTAAGCTTATGGTTTTTACCTCACACCTGTTCCATCGCTGGCGTACCGATGCGGCCTTGGCGGGATCGATCTCGTGGATCGCGTCGATTACGACGTAGGGCTTTACGCCCTGTTCCAGTACCGCACCTACCGCGCAATCGACGCAAACGTCGGTGTAAACTCCGTAGATTACGACGTCCTGATATATATTCAGCAGTTTTGAGAATACCGAGCGGGCGTTTGCGTTTCCGGCGAGCACATCAACGTCCTGCTTTTCGAGTACCAGCTCACCGCTGTCGTGAACGGCCGTCTCGAGGCGATCGTCGTCGATTTTTTGCGACGGGATCGAGAGCGGGTTGAGCAACGCCGTTTCCTCTACCTTGCGCTGCCCCGGGGTCCCGTCCATACAATGGTCGGGCCACGGACCGCCATTGCGCGCCAGTTCACGATCGCCCTTGAAGTGACGATCCATGGAGCAGAGGCGGCGAATCTTCCGCCGCCGGGCCAGTTCGGTGAGCTCCTTCAGGGCGGGAAGGATTTTCTCACTGCCGGGCACATACAAGGCGCCCCCCGGCAGCATGAAATCGCGTTGGGTGTCGACGTCGTAAAACAAAGTCCGCCGGCTATCCAATTTTCCCTGTGCGTTCATCGCCAGATTTCCCCCGATTCGTTGCTTTGCCCCAACACCTGAAGCATACCGCGTTCAGCCCCTCGACACACGCGCCGTGTGGGCAGGTCCGCCTCGCTCATGATGAGAGAAGTAAAGCGGGGTCGAGTTGGTTTTCTTCTCTCTTTTCGATTTTTCGGGGTTAAAAATGTTCCGGTTCGTGCTCGCGGCGGCTGTCGCGCTCGATCTGGATGGTCATATGACGAATGTTGTATTTGGCCAGCACCTCGGAGATATCGGAAAGGATCCGATCCGAATCGACCTGATCGGTGACCACCGCATGCGCGGACAGCGCGAATTCGCGGGCGGTGAGGCACCATACGTGCAGATCGTGGACTTCCTCCGTTCCAGGTACCTCGAGCAGTTTGCCGCGCAATTCGTCGAGATCGATATTGGCCGGTACCGCCTCCATCAGAATGTCGACGCCTTCGCGGATCAGCCTCCATGATCCGAAAAGGATGAGCACAGCGATAAAGATGCTGACCAGCGGATCGGCAAGGTGCCAATGGGTGAAGTAGATGAGCGCTCCCGCGATAAGAACACCGATCGAACCCGCAATGTCGGAAACGACATGTACGAAAATCGCCCGTACTGCCATCCCGTGCCCATGCTGTGTTCCCTGATGCGTGTAGTAGGCGGAAAACGAGTTGACCAGCACGCCCGCGGCGGCAATCGCCATAACCGGAAGCCCGTTTACACTGGTGGGCCTGCCCAGGCGCTCTACGGCTTCGAAGATCAGAAAGCCGACGATCACCCACAGAAACAAGCCGTTGAGCACCGCGCCGAGAATTTCCGCGCGCAGATATCCGTAGGTTTTGCCGGCGCGGGCCGGACGCGCGGAGATCCACAGTGTGAAAAGGCTGAGCACGATCGCGCCTATATCGGTCAGCAGATGGAAAGCGTCGGAGAACAGCGCCAGGCTGTTGGTGGAGATTGCGCCGATTAACTCGGTGAGAAAGTACGCCGCCGTGACCGTCAAAACGATCGATAGACGGCGAACATCTGAGGCAGGATGTTGCAACGTGAATCCAACCGAGGTTTTTTTCTCAATCGTAACGGATGAGGGCCCGGCAGTTTACCTCCCCCAGGCGCGAGCGGCCGTGCAGAAAACCTAATTCAATTATAAATGCACATCCGACCACCTGCCCCTTGAGAGCTTTGACCAGGCCGATTGCCGCTTCGGCGGTGCCGCCGGTCGCTAACAGGTCATCGACGATCAGCACCCGGCTGTTGACCGCGACCGCGTCCTGATGCATCTCCAGGGAGTCGAAGCCATACTCGAGCTGGTACTGCTGGGAGACGCGATGGTAGGGGAGTTTGCCGGGTTTGCGCGCAATCGCCATCCCCACTCCCAGCCGGTAGGCCACCGCCGCGCCGACGATGAAACCGCGCGACTCGATACCCAGCACCGCGTCCACCGAACCCAAAAAAGGCTCCGCGATATGATCCACCGTGGCGGCCAACGCGCGAGCATCGGCTAGCAACGGCGTAATGTCCTTGAAAACGATTCCAGGTTTCGGAAAGTCAGGAATATCGCGAATGTAGGTTTTGAGTTCCTCGTTTGTCATAGGCTCCTGATGGGCTGTCCAAATCAGCGCAGCGCCGGCCTCCATCCAGCCCGCGATCTCTGCCTTTGAAGTCAGGCTGCCCCGACTTCCATGGTTGGCCGGCACTCCCAAAGCATGCCTGATAATGTCAGGCCGCAAAAGTTGTCCGGAGGCCTAATTGCCGGCGCCCGCCAGGCGAGTTACATCGGTGTTCCTGACCGGGGGCAGGTAAAGCAGCGGATTGCGGGCGACGTTATCATAGCGGATCTCGAAATGCAGATTGGCGCCGGTGGTGTGACCGGTGCGTCCCACCCGTCCGATCATCTGGCCCTGGCTGACGAACTGGCCCTCGCGTACATAATTGGTCGAATCGTGAGCATAAACGGTGACATAACGGTCCGGGTGCTTAACAATGACGATCTTGCCGTAGCCGCGCATTCGGCCGACGAAGATGACGCGGCCGCTTGCCGCTGCCATCACCGGCGTTCCGGCCGGGGCCGCCAAATCGACCCCTTCATGCATCGCGCCATGGCGCATTCCAAAACCTGAGGAAACGTTGGGATTGGCCACGGGCCACTGGAAACGCGTCGCCTTGTAAGAGGGCGGAGGCGAGGGGGCGATTGCTGGCGGCCGGCGGGCCGCGCATGAGGTCAGCAGCAAAGCGGTCAGCAGAAAAAAAGCGTCGCGCCAATGATAAGTGCTCTTACGCCACTGCCCCAACGACCTGCCTCTCCCACCGGCCTTGCCGGGCCCTGTCCCGGCGTCGCACCATTGCGCACCGCGGGAAGCCGCTTCAATAAGCTGGCCTGAATTATTCTCTAAATTGATTTGGGGCGCGTCAACGCCACCCTAAGCGTCAAAGCCGAATTTTCCGGTCATTTTGACAAAGCGGCATTCGCCGAAATAGCGCTCCCGCCAGTGACCGTCCTGACGCGCGATACGTACCAGAGTCTGAAGTTCGTCTTCTCCCACCGGCGCGATGAGCCGGCCCGCCGGGGACAGTTGGGCCAGCAGCGGCCGCGGAATTCCGGGCATCGCGGCGGTGACGATGATCGCGTCAAAGGGCGCCGCTTCAGGCCATCCAACCGAACCGTCGCCCAGCCGGAAGCAACAATTGCCCACCCCGATTTCGGCCAGGGTCGAAATCGCGCGACGCTGAAGCTCCGCGATACATTCTATAGTCCAGACCTCTCGCGCCAGTCGCGCCAGGATTGCGGTCGCATAGCCGCATCCGGTGCCGACCTCCAGCACTTTTTCATGTCCCTTCAATTCGGCAATCTGCATCATTTCTGCGACAATAAAGGGCTGCGAGATGGTCTGGCCCGAACCGATCGGTAGCGGCCCGTCCTCGTAGGCATACTCGGCGAGGCCCGGGCTGACGAAGCGATGGCGCTCCACCGTCCCCATTGCCTCCAGCACGCGCGGGTCGTTGATCCCGCGCGCCTTGAGTTGTTCCCTGACCATCCGGTGGCGTGCCAGAGCAAGGTCCACCAGATGATTATAAACCAATAGACCGGAAACAAACCACATTAAGATCCGCCATTAAGGGCGGTGCCTGTGTGGTTAACGCGAAAGACCGCGATTACCATGGCTTGCGGTTTCGAAAGACCGAGCTAAAAAGGGATTTCAGGAGCAGTACAAGACTGGACGGGTTTTCCCTTGATCGAATTCCCCGATGGCGCGAAACTCAATCAACATCAACGCTCCCTGACCTGCGGCACGGGAGGGAACCGAGCATGGCCGATTTCGATATCCAAATTAAAGGCGGAACCATCGTCGACGGAACTCGCGTACCACGCTATCGCGGCGATGTCTGGATCAGGGACGGACATATCGTGCAACTCGGCGGGCGTCCGCCGGGCTTCGCCAAAAAAGTCATCGATGCGGACGGCATGATCGTGGCGCCTGGATTCGTCGATCTCCACACCCATTACGACGCCCAGATTCGATGGGATCCGTACTGCACGATCTCCGGGTGGCATGGCGTCACGTCGGTGGTGCTGGGCAACTGCGGCTTCGGGTTTGCGCCGGTCAGGCCGGATTTCCGGGAGCGGTCGATGCTCACTATGACGCGCACCGAGGCAATTCCCTACGAATCGATGAAGCTGGGTTTGCCATGGGACTGGGAGACGATTCCCGAATATCTGGATTCGCTCGACCGTGCTCCCAAGGGTGTCAACTGTATCCAGTACATGCCGACGGCGTCGCTGATGACCTACGTGATGGGCCTGGAGGCGGCCAAGACGCGTTCGGCCACTGACGAAGAACGCGCCGAAATGCGCCGCCTGTTACATCAGGGGCTGGACGCCGGGCTTTGCGGTTTTTCCATTCAACGGCTGGGGAGAAATTCAAATCAGGCCGACTTTGACGGTTCGCCCATGGTTACCGACACCATGTGCGATGAAGATATCCTCAATCTCGCCCGCGTGCTGCGCGAACGCGACGAGGGTTTCATCGAAATCACCCAGGCCACGGGTTACATCAAGGAGGACCTTGCTTTCGTTGAAAAACTGGCGGCCGAAGCCCAGCGCCCGGTTTTGCACAACGCGATCGTTGCCACGCGCAAAAATCCGCTGGTCCATCAGAAGAGCCTGCGGTGGCTGGAGAAGATGCGCGCCAAAGGGCTGCCGATTTTTGGCCAGTGCGGCACCCATCGAACCGGATTCGCGTTCACGCTCGAGCATTGGAACCTCTACGATTCCAGCCGGTACTGGAAAGAGATGACCACCGGCACGCACGCGGAGAAGCTGCGCAAAATGCAGGACCCCAGGCTGCGCGAGGGTGCCAAGAGCCAACAATCCAATCGCCGGCTGGAAATCGTGCAGGCGGGAGTCGGCGGACGCATCCCGGATTTGATCGTTCAATGGGTGAACGATCAGCCGGAGCTGGAAAAGTACGTCGGCAAATCGATCGGCCAGATCGCGCAGGAAGAAAGCAAGCATCCCACCGATGTGATGCTCGACCTGGCGGTCGCGACCGACTTGAAAGCGGAATTCCTGGGTCCCAACCGCGGTTTCAACGCCGAATTCACCGCCGAGATGATCAACAATTCGCGTTTCACCTTTCCCGGGGTGTCAGACGGCGGAGCGCATACCAAGTTCTTCTGTGGTGGCGCCTTTACCACCGATTTCCTGTGCTGGCTGGTGCGCGACGAACAAAAGATCACGCTGGAAGAGGCGCATTTCCGCCTCTCCGCGCTTCCCGCTCATGCTGCCGGTTTCCGCGACCGCGGAGTGCTGCGCGAGGGCGCCTGGGCTGATGTGGTCGTCTATGATTTGAACCGACTCGCTATCGAGCCCGACTGGATCGGAGAGATATCGCACGATTTCCCAGGCGGGGAATGGCGCCGGGTGCAGCATGCCAAAGGCTACCGCGCGATTATCGTCAACGGCGAGATGACCTTCGACGACGGCAAACCGACCGGGGCGACCCCGGGCAAGCTACTGCGCCACGGCCGCGCATAAATTAGACGACTTGAGCAAGACAGCGGCCTGTGTGCCGGCGTCTGCTTCGGCCCCTGTGCAGGAACCGTGATGGAACCAGTTTGCGCGCGCGGCAAAGCGCAGCTTCAACTCTTGCTGGCATTCAGCTCATCCAGCCCTGGTTGACGAAAGAGCGCCAGTTCCGTATCGCGTTTACCGATTTCAGCCTTGCCCTGGCCAAGCCAAAACGGCGGCGATGCGCAACGCCCTTCGACCGCGCCGAGCGCGAGCCTGGAAGACTTTGCTCGAAGTTCCCGGCAGAGATCTTTCTCCAACTCCAGCTTCATCACCCTGGTGCTCATTCCACCGCTCTCAGATATATTCTAAGTTCTTGGCGTATTTCTGTGCCTCAACCCACTAACAAAACGCCCGGCCGCCTGGTCGAATTCCTCGAACATGGACGGCTTACTCCGGGTCTGCTGGTACGGGATCAAGGCGAACGCGCAACCGTAATTGGCGCCGACGGGCGCGAAAAGCCGATCTCCCGCGACCTGGTCCTGGTGCGCCATCCCGGACCCGCCGTCGATCCCGCCAACCTTTCCACGGCGCTGGCCGCGTTGGAGGCGGAGCGTTCCCGGCTGGCCTCCGAACTCGATCTGAAACTGCTTTGGGAAGTCGTGAGGGATCAGGGTGGCAGCTACAGGGCCGAGGAGCTGGCGGAGTTGTTTTTCGGCGAGCGTTCCGCGATCGGGACCACAGTGGTGCTCGACGCGCTGTTGAACGATCGGCTCTATTTCATCCGGCGGCATCTGGAATTCGTGCCCAATTCCGCCGAACGCGTCGAGCGAATCCGGATTCAGCAGGAGCGCAGCCGCTTGCGCAGCGACGAGAGCAAAAAACTCCAGGCGCAGATTCGCGACGTCCTCAACAATGCGCCGGTCAAGGCCGATGCGGCGGGTCCATTGATCGAGCAACTACAAAAATATCTGGACAATCCCTCTACGCGCAGCAACGAGATGAGCGCGCTGCTGACGGCGGCTGCGCCTGACCTGGCTCCCGCCGAAACCGCCTATGAAGTGCTCGAGCGGCTGGGCGTGCCGCTGCCCCTCCCGCGCTATGTCATGATCGGCGGTATCCGGACCCAATTCAGTGCGGCGGCGATCGAAGAGGCGGCCAGCGTCAACCCCCCCGTCCATCAACAGGCAGAGCCGCTGCCGACCATTAGTATCGACGATGAGGAGACGGTCGAAATCGACGACGCCTTGAGCTGCGCACCGCTGCCCGGCGGCGGTCTGCGCGTGCTGATCCATATCGCGCTGGTGTCGGATTGGGTGGCCCGCGGCGGTGCGATGGATCGGGAAGCTGCGCTGCGCGGCGCCACCGTCTATCTGCCCGAGGCAACCGTGCGGATGCTGCCGGATCGAATATCCTGCGAGCGGGCCAGTCTGGTCGCGGGGCGGGAACGGTCGGTGTTAACCACCGACGTGCGCTTTAATCCCGACGGCACCATAGTGGATTACAAAATCTATCCGGCAACCATCACCGTCAATTCACGTCTTACCTATGCCCGCGCCGACGCTCTGATCGCTGGCAAGGACACCCAGGACGGGGATGGCGCGCAAAGTCTCCGCCTACTGTACGAAATGGCCCTCAAGCTGCGGGACTGGCGGCGCAGGGCAGGAGCGGTACTGTATCAAAGGCGCGAAGCCAAAGTGCGGGTGCGCGACGGCTCGATCGAGATCAGCGTGATCGAAACTGATACCCCCAGCCGGCAGATGGTGGCGGAGTACATGATTATCAGCAATCATCTGGCGGCGCGGTTTTGCGCCGACCATTCGGTGCCGATCATCTACCGAGTGCAGCCCAGTCAAAACGGAGATCTGGCCTCGCAGCATCCCCGGCTTTCGCTGTTTCCGGCGCTGCACGCCGGTATCGGACTTGAGTTCTACGCGCAACTGAGTTCGCCGATCCGCCGTTATGCCGACCTGGTTTTGCAGCGTCAGCTGGTCGGCTTTTTGAACCGATCGTCGCAGCCTCCATATCAGACCGAGGAGTTGCTGGCCGTGCTGGCCAATGCTGAAGCGGCTGATAGCGAAGCAAAGGATCTGGAGCGGCGCTCAAAACGCTACTGGTCCTTGCGCTATCTGGAGCGTTTCGCCCCAGGCACGGTGTTCGAGGCAAAGGTCTTGCGCGAGGGCAACACCGCTGAACTGACGGATTACGCGCTGCGCGGCACTTTGCGGCGCGCGCCCAATCTCAGCAACGATTCGAAAATCCTCGTGCGCATCGCCAACCTCGATCCGCTGCGCGGAGGATTGGCGATGGAATACGTGGGTCTGGCGCCAGCTGCGACGCCTCTGGCCTCCGCAGCCGGCACCTAATCCCCCCTATCTTCGTCTTCAAGTCTGTCGTCTGTAGACTAGGCTTATCTGGAAGAACTTCCCCAGACCAGTGAGCGTTCAGTGGTAGACCGATCCTGTCCCAGACGCCATCGATCGATCGATTCGATATTGAACCGCCAATCGCTTCCCACTTTGAAAGCGGGGATCATGCCGCGCTTTAGATGGCGGTAAATGGTTGAGGGATGTACCTTCAGGTACTCAGATACCTCGCGTAAGGTCATTACCTTGTCTTCGACAATCATTGCCTACCCCCTCTTTATTTGTGGAGCAAATCAACTAGCGAAGGATAGGCAGAACATTTTCTATGCCAATGTAGACACGCCAAAACAAGTGCGAAACCAAGCTGCTTACGTAAGACGGCATTTTAATGGCGCCAATATTTTGGCAAGTGACGATTTTTTGGCGCTCCGCCGCCCTCCCTCAACTCTGCTCCGCTCTCCTGCCGTTCGAGCCGTTCGTTGCCGCCGTTCGGGAACGGTTGTTCGAATCGACGTAAACCACCCGCGGCTTATGGCTGCGCGCCGCGGCTTCTTCCATCGGTGCAAATGCCGCGATGATCACGATATCGTCAGGATTGCCTTTATGCGCGGCGGCGCCGTTGAGGCAAATCTCGCCCGATCCGGCGGGTGCGGCAATCGCGTAGGTTTGCAACCGCTCGCCGTTGGTCACATTCCACACATGCACCATCTCGTATTCGAGGATGCCCGATTCTTCCAGGAGCAAACGATCGATGGCGACACTGCCCTCGTAGTCACGATCGACGCGGGTCAGACGCACGCGATGCAGCTTGGCTCTCAACATCATTCTCATTGGCTTTCGTACTCCACCGGTTCAGAACCCTATTGCAGACACTCCCCGGGTCAGGCGAGGGTTAGTTCGAGGATGGCTCCAGCACGATATTGTCTATCAAGCGCGTTCGTCCCACGCGCGCCGCGACCGCGATTACCGCCGGACCATCGATCCGCTCTATTTCCTTCAGTGTGGTTGCCTCGCGCACTTCCACGTATTCGACGCTGACGGCGTTGTCGCGGCCCAGTTCTTCGCGCGCGCGCTGCGCCAATGCATAAGGATTGCGTTCGCCTTGCACGTAACACGCGCGCGCGGCCTCCAAGGCGCGGCTCAGACTCAGCGCCTTTTCCCGTTCAGCCGGCGAGAGATAGGCGTTGCGCGAACTCATCGCCAGCCCGTCGTGTTCCCTTACCGTCGGCATCGGCACGATTTCGACGTCGAAATTGAGATCACGCACCATCTGGCGAACGGCGCATAGCTGCTGGTAGTCCTTGGCGCCAAACAGGGCTATGTGCGGCTTGACGATATTGAACAGTTTGGCGACCACCGTGGTGACGCCACGGAAATGGCCGGGACGCGACGCCCCGCACATCCCCTGGGTGACCTCGGTTACCTCGACCCAGGTTTGCGCTCCGGGCGGGTACATGGCTTGCGCCTGAGGAGCGAACAGCAGGTCTACCGGGATCGATTCCATCAGACGGCAATCGCGTTGCATATCGCGCGGGTAGGCAGCGAGGTCTTCATTGGGTCCGAATTGCGTGGGGTTGACAAACAGGGAGACGGCCAGCACCGACGCGCGCCGGCGCCCCTCGCGCATCAGGCTCAGATGGCCCTCGTGCAGGTAGCCCATCGTCGGTACCAGCGCGATCTTATCTCCGCGCAGGCGGGCAGCGTCGGCCAGACGCTGCATCTCGGCGGGAGACTCGATGATCTTCACGACGGCAGCTCCTTGCGCAGGTAACAATGTTCAGGTGCCGGGAAGACCCCCTCGCGAACCTCGCGGGCATAGGCGGCGGCGGCGGAAGTAACGGCTTCCGCAAGTGCAGCGAAGGACTTGACGAACCGTGGCTTGTGCGATTGCGTCAGGCCCAGCATGTCATGCATAACCAGCACCTGTCCGTCGCATTGGGGTCCGGCGCCGATTCCGATGGTGGGTACGGCGCAATGCTCGGTGATCTCGCCGGCCAGTTCAGCCGGCATCCCTTCGAGCACGATCGCAAAGGCCCCCGCTTGCTGGAGCGCGGCAGCGTCCTCGAGCAGGCGCTCGCGGCATCCGGGAGTCCTGCCTTCGGTCCGGCCCTGGACCCGGTAACCGCCCATCCGATGCACCGACTGCGGTGTCAGCCCGATATGGCCCATGACGGGAATATCGACATCGACCAGGCGGCGGACGGTGTCGGCGACCATCACGCCGCCCTCGAGTTTGACCGCCTCGGCGCCGCCTTCTTTCATCAACCGTCCGGCGTTGCGCAAAGCCTCCTCGGCGCTGACCTGGTAGGAGAGGAAGGGCATGTCGCCGATCACCAGGGCGCGGGTGCGGGCCCGGGTCACCATCCGCAGATGATAAACCATTTCATCGACGGTGACCGGCAAGGTGGTGTCGCGGCCCTGTACGGTCATCCCGAGGCTGTCGCCTACCAGCAGGAGGTCAATTCCGGCCTGATCGAACAGACGCGCGAAGCAATAATCGTAGGCGGTCAACATCGCGATCTTGCGTCTGCGCGCCTTCATCCGAGCCAGATCTGGAACACGAACTTTTTCGCTAGCCATTGCTGCTTCCCCGAGGTCTTTTTTTGCCGAAAAAAAAGGTTGCCAGCCGCAACCGACAACCCGCGAACGCACGCGTGCCAAATCATCGCTCGGAGTCCCGGTCCGACTTTCAGGATCCAGGCAGCCTGAATTTTTCGACGGTTCCGTCCTGGGAACCATTCAATTTTATTGCTCTCCTCGCCGGAACTGTGGTCCTCAACGGGAGGGCGATTTTTTTTAGTACGCGCGCAGCACGATGTAAAGAGGGGTCAGTTGCGAAATGAGGTCGAATCCACCGGAATCCGCACCGGCAACTGGACGCGTCTGCCCGCACGCACGATCGTCAGATAGACGGTGTCGCCCGGCCTTACATTCGAGGTCAAATCCTGGAAATCCAGAATATGCCTGACGCGGCGGCCGTCCACCCCGATTACGAGGTCGAAGCTTTCCCCGATACCGCTTTGGTCGATAACGGCGACCGCCACGATAGCCGGCGGAAAAACCAGGGCTGCGGCCACCGAAGCGCCGTCGAGGATGTCGTGCGTGAGCGCGGTGTAACGCTTGACTCCGGCCTTCGCAGCCGGACTGCCGCGGCGCAAGTCGAGCACGGCCAGGCCGCAGACCTTTTCATGGTCCTTCAGCCGGGTGCAGTCCTCCCGCAACTCCATCCCTAACGGCGATTCGTCAGCTCCCTGGCTGATGAAATCCTGAAGACTGTAGACATGCGGTGGCAGTTCCGCGTCGGGGTCGGTTTCGATCTGCTGCTGGTCCCCCGGATCGGAGCTCGCAGCCGGATCATTGACGCTGTTGGGGTCTGGCGCGGGCAAGGCATCAGCCGGATCGTCCGGGTTGTTGGCGGGCGGGATTTCAGTGGTGGAACTGGTGGCAGGCAGCCCGTTTCCCAGGCTTTCGGCAGTCACCGGATCGGGCGTGTTGTCAGCGGCGATTTCGATGGGTGCAACGCAAGAGGGGTCGGCTGCAAGTGGGGCGCGCAGGCGTCCCAGGCCCGTAACGTCCCGACCATACGCAGGGGCGCTCAGCACCGCCCCGGTCACTGCCGCCAGGAAAATCAAACTTCGCTTGCGCATCGTCGGTGCTGACGTTCAGTTCAGCCTCCAGTAATTGTCCTCCTCAACCACCGCACCTTCCTTTTGAAGTTTGCGCAAATGCGAGCGGACGGAACTGCCGGCCGCCTGATGCAGAAATTCAGGCACGTCGATATAAATCTGCCGGACGATCGCGACTATCTGCTGCGGGCCTTGGCGCAGCGCTTCGAGCACCTGTTGCTCGCGCAGTTGGCGATGCGCAATGTACTCGCGAATCTTCTCCCGGGCGTTGCGGATCACCGGACCGTGCGCAGGGTAAATCAAATCCGGGTCGAGTTCCAGCAGACGTCTGAGCGAAGCCATATATTGCCCGAGATCGCCGCTATCGTCCGGGATCACCGTCGTTCCCGCTCCCAGAATGACGTCACCGGTAAAGATAGCTCTTTCCTGTTCCAGGTAGTAGCACAAATGATCGGGAGCGTGCCCCGGAGTAAACACCGCGCGCAGATCGGCGCCGTCAGCGCTGACCAGCTCGCCGTCGTGAATTGCGGTTATGGGCGCTCCGGCGATCTCATCGTGGCCGGGCCACGGCATTTTCAGGATTTTCAAATCCGCGCCGAAGCGCGGGCGAATCTGCCTGACGCCCCCCAGATGATCGCCATGGGCGTGCGTCACCACGATTTTGTCCAACTGCCGGCTGTCGCACATCTCCTCAAGACCGCGCGCCAGCAGGTCGGGATAGACGCTGACGCCGGCGCCAGTGTCAAGAATCAGCGGCCGGCGGCCGCGTCCGACCAGGTAGGTGTTGGTGCCGGGGCCGGTGAACGGTCCCGGATTTTTGCCCAGCACCGAGGCCACGATTGGGCTGTGGCGTGAATAATCGGGGAGCTTCACCCCGATCATCGAATCCTTTACCACCCGGATTGGCTTTTCCATTCGCGCCCCACCCACTCAGCTCCTGCGGTTGCGCTCGAAAATGAGCCGCAGACCCTGGAGCGTCAGGAATTCCTCGACATCTTCGATGGTGTCCGATAGCTGCGCGATCAGGCTGGCCTGCCCGCCGGTGCCGATCACCCGCGCCTGCTCCCCCCGTTCCTGCTGGATCCGCATGACCAGGCCGTCAACCAGCGCGGTATAGCCGAAAACCAGGCCGGATTGGATGGCGCCGATCGTGGTGCGGCCCACCGCTTCGCGCGGCTTGACCAATTCGACCCGGTAAAGCTTGGCGGCATGCTCGACCAGCGCGTTCATCGAAATCGCGATTCCCGGAGCGATTGCGCCACCGGCATATTCCCCGCGCGCGGTAACGTAATCGAACGTGGTCGCGGTGCCGAAATCGACCACGATGCAGGCTTCCTGGTAGCGATCGTAGGCGGCTACGGCATTGACGATACGGTCGGCGCCGACTTCCTTGGGATTTTCATAAAGGATGGGCATCCCGGTCTTGATGCCGGGCCCGACCATCAACGGTTCGCAATGGAAATAGCGGCGCGAAAGATCCTCGATCACCTGGTTAAGCGGCGGTACCACGCACGCCACCACGACGCCGTCGGGATGCGGTGGAGAAATCATCCCCGCTCCCGCCCATAGTGTGTTGAGCAGCGCGCCGTACTCGTCGCTGGTGCGTTCCTGATCGGTGGACAGGCGCCAATGATGGCTCAGTGTTTTGCCATCGTAGACTCCGATAACCGTGTTGGTGTTTCCGACGTCAACCGTGATCAGCATTGTCTATATGGATGAGACCAAATCGGCCCCGCTTCCTGCGTGTTTTAAAGCATCGGCCCTGCCAATGATGCAACCGCAATCGGCGCCCGTTTTCAACCGCGCGTCGATTGGCAGCGCGGACGACCGTGCCTGCCGGCACATGGCGAGTGTTGCGCAGGCGTTTTCTCGCCGTGCGACGAAGGCTAGGATCGGGGGCTATGCTGGAATCCAAGGTCGCATTGGTTACAGGCGCGGGACGCGGAATCGGGCGCGAGATCGCGCAGCGCATGGCCCGCGAAGGTTACGCGGTCGGACTGATCGCGCGCACCAAATCGCAGCTTGAAGAAACCGCCGAGTTGATCCGCAAACAGGGCGGCAAGGCCCTGGTCACCCCGACCGACGTGGGCAAGCGCGAGCAGGTGCTGGCCGCAGTCGAGGCGGTGGAGCGCGAGCTTGGTCCGATTTCGGTGCTGATCAACAACGCCGGCGCGTACCTGCGCAAGCCGTTTTTGGAGATCACCGATGAGGACTTCGATTTCCAGTTGAAGGTCAACACCTATGGGCCGTTTTACTGCACCCAGGCGGTGGTGGGCCGGATGGCGGAGCGGGGCGGCGGAACGATCATTTTCGTGCTCGGATCGGAAAGCCGCAGCGGGCCGCTGCAGTACGCGGCCTACAACGCCTCCAAGCTGGCGCAGCGCGCGATTGCCGAATCCGTTGCCTACGAGTTTATGCATCGCGGTGTCCACGCCGCCGCGCTCGACGTGGACGGCGCGGTGGCCTTGGAGCGGGTCACCGAAGCGTCGGCGGATTCTGATCCGGATCACTTCGTCGCCACCGAATCGATCTGCAACGAACTGATCCATCTGATAGGTCAGCCGCGCAACGCCTGGACCTTCGCCGTCGACCTGCGCTCGTACTGGCAATGGCGGCCGCGGGTGGCCCCGAAGAAGAAAGCGTAGCGGGCGATGCAATTTGCCCCGTCCGGCAGTATACTGCGGATGGCGTGAATCCCTGCCCCGGTCGGGGCGTGGCGCAGCCTGGTAGCGCACACGCTTGGGGTGCGTGTGGTCGCCGGTTCAAATCCGGCCGCCCCGACCAACCTGAAATCCATTGTTTTCAAGGACTTTGTCGTGCTTTCGCCCCGTCTTTCCTGACGCTCTGAGCCCGACTGTGCCCAATTTTGTGCCCGCCACTCGGAATTCAGAGAAAGCTCCTGCGACTCCGCCTTCCGTTCAAGAGTGGCGATAGCGTCTCGGCGGGCTTGAACACGGATGTGAGCGTAACGGGCTAGCATCTTCTCGCCCACGTGGCCCGCCAGTTGACGAATGGTTTCCACAGAAACTGCAGGGTTTTCAGCGAGCCTAGTCACAAACGTATGACGGGCATCATAGAAACGGCATTCGACCCCGCTCTTTCGCTTCGCCGTCTCGAAGGCCCGGTTGTAGCTCCATTGCCCCATCGGACGGTTGAGATTCACGTCCCAAATAATTGGTCTTCTAGCGTTTCCGGCAAAGCCGACCCTATGAAAGGGAAAAACATAGCTGTCCGGGCCCGCATCCGGAAACTGCAACAGCCAGAACGTCAGGGCGCGACACACGCGGCTTGTAAGTGGCACGACGCGCCCTGTTCCGCCATCCGTTTTCGACCGCGCAACTATCACTTCACCTTCCGCGATAGCGCCATCAACCCACCGTAAGGCAAGATCAGATCGCCGCAGCGCGCGGCTTTCCGACGGCCTGAGCCCGGCATCCAACGACAGCACGAACAACGGATAGAGCGCAGGTGAAGGGCTTTCCTTTATCGCCACGAGAAGCCTGTCTTCCTCTTCGATTGAAATAGCCTTTCCTGTTTTTGCGTTTTCCCTCAGGAACCGAACTCTTCCCGCAAGCGCAACCCAACATCCGTAATGCTTTAGGATCTGCCGTAAGGTAGCGATCTCGCAGTTGACCGTTCGAGCTGAAAGTCCCTCCGCAAGACGCTTCTGCTGCAGAGCCGCAATATCGTTTAGTGTAATCGAGGAGACCAGCCTGCCGCCGAACTCGCCAACAAGCTTCCGCGAGTACTGCTCGTAGTAGACCCTTCCAAGGGGGCTCAAAGCGCCCTTCGACGCCAGCCATTCCTTCGCGGCAATCTCGAAGAGCGGAAGCCGCTCACGCCTCGATATGCGATTGAAGCCCAGCTCAAGCTCACGCCTGCGAGCACGTTCAGCTTCACGTGCGATCGTCTTGGAAGTCGTTTTGGCTGATTCTCGGATTAATTGTCCCTGAAACAGAAACTTGTACCAATAGACACCGCCGCGCTTGTAAACGCTCATGACGCTTCTCCTGCAACTTATGCACGAGCGCCGCGGTCGGCTGCTTCCGCCAAATATCGCCGGACCTCAGAATCAAGGAGAACCACCCTCCGACCAAGGCGCGCAGCGCGAAGCCGACCACGCTTAATTTCGAGTCTCAGAAAAGGAACCGAAACGCTCAAACTCAGAGCGAGTTCCTCCAGTGTCCAACCCAGTTTCTGAGTAGAATTAGACCTGCTGTCGTGTTCCATGATTCTCACCAGTTTCCGAGTGTTTGGTCTCCGCTCGTCGCAAACGGGTTAACTCGACATTAACGTCAAAACGGAATATCCGTTGCGGCGACCACCCCGCTTTCAACGCTCGCCTCGGCCGAAGGTTCGTCCACCTTGGCGTCGGCCGGCGGGGCGCCGAGGAACTGCACGCGGCTGGCGACAATCTCGGTGCGCCGGTTGGTCGCGCCGTTGCTCTCCCATGCGCGGGTTCTGAGCCGCCCTTCGACGAACACCTCCCGGCCGCGCTTGAGATACTCGCGGCAGACCAGCGCGAGCTTGCCCGCGACGACCACCCTGTGCCATTCCGCGCGTTGCTGACGCTTGCCGTCCTTGTCGAGGTAGGCCTCGTCGGTCGCGACCGAGAAGTTCACGACCGGCATGCCGGCGGGGGTGTAGCGGATTTCCGGGTCTTGCCCGAGATGCCCGATGACCATAACTTTGTTGAGCGACATGACTTTTACCTCCTGTTGCGCTCCGTGCCGGGGGTAGCGGCCCCGACACGGAGCTTTGGTTTATTGTTCCCGCGTAACCCTGCTCGCCTTCCACGCGGCGTCTTCGGCCGCCTGCTCGCCGTGCTCCTTCATCAGCGTTGTAAAACATGACCAGTGGAACACGGCGGTGCTCGCCCACAGGTGGGCCTTGAGATAATTTTCGTCGGTCCTTACTTTCCGGCCGCAGCGGCCGCAATCGCCCTGATACAACATCGTCCTTGACTCCCTACATCGAAGTATTGTTGTCTTCGTCGAACGCCCGCGCCGAAAACTCCCGGCTCGCCGCCTCGCCGCACTCCTCGGCCGCGCAGTAGAGCGAACGATCTTCCGGGTAGTAAAAGGCGCGCTCGCCGGTGCGAATCGCGCGCCTGCAGCGCGCGCACTCGCCCTTGAACCTGGCGTTGATCCAGCGCGGATCGCATTTGTAACGACGCATCGCATTGCTCCTTTCGCGCCCGCTTGCCGCAGGCCAGGGCGCATATGGCTTGGGCTTGAAAACCCAGCGCCAGCTTTCCCCGGCCGCCCTTCT
>JAJPIF010000028.1 GCA_021324885.1 Pseudomonadota bacterium | reverse complement strand
CCTTCGGCAACACCGGCAGCACTATCTACAACGTCAACACCACCAACCCCTACCAGTTCACCGGGCGCGAGAACGACGACTTCGGCTTCGGCATGTACTTCTACCGCAATCGCTTCCACAGCCCGGCGTACCAGAGATTCATCGCGCAAGACCCTTGGGACTTCGTTGGAGGCGGCCCGAATCTTTACGAGTACGCGGCCGGAGACCCGGTCGATCTGCGCGATCCCTCCGGGAATGAAGTCCTCGTAGCCATAGTTATCGCGCGGGCAGCTGTCGGAGGATTCCTGGGCGCCTCCGCGGCTGTGGGTAGCTATTACCTTTCCGGCGGATGTTCCTGGGAAGGGGCGGTGCTCGCTGGTGGCGCAGGCGCCATCTTTGGCGCCGGCGCCACGTTCGTGCCAGGTGGCGCCGTGGCGATAGGTGCGGGTGCAGGCGCTCTGGGAGGGGCGCTAGGTCCTGCCGCCGGCGAATGGGGGAGCGGTAGCTCGCTCAACCCATGGGCTATAGGCGGAGGGTTTGTTGGAGGAGCGGCTGCTGGCGCACTGGGCGGCCTAACCGCGGGTGCTCTCGATGCCGACATAGCGGGCAGCGCGATCACTGGAATCGTGAAGTTCCCGTATGCAAGCGTCGGCGCGCCTTTGGGTGCCGCGGCTGGTGGAAGTGGCTCGGGTTGCGGCTGTGGGCACTGATACTCGGGGTAGTATCGATGCCGAACGCTAACGTGCATGGCTTCCTGCTGATGAGCGTGGCCATCGGACTTGCCGTCTCGGCCGCCTTTGTCCTACCACTCATTTACACGATGAGCGTGCGCGGCTGGGGCCTCGGAAATCAAGCACCTTGGCCTGTAGCTCTAGCCTGGATCATATGGCTGTTGTTCGTCGGAGGGGGAGCTCTATACCTAAGCTCGCTGTGCGCACGCGCTTTCCGTGTGGTCGGCACGTCGCAGACAGCGCAGATCGCTAGGATGTGGTTTGGGTTGATTTGGATGGGGATTGGCGGCGCTTCGATGTTTGCCGCAGTTGTTGTAATGGCTTTGCGAAGAGAAAAGCGAGAGAACGCCTCTGCGAAACAGGACAACTGACAGATCGAAGGTCGCCCAGTCCGGCCAACACCCGCTCGCGCAGGCGTTTACTGGTTCGCGGCTAAGCGAAAACTCGCATCAGGGGGTCGGCGCCGAAAAGCACTCCTCGCATCGGGGGTGCGAGCCGGAAAAGCCCGCAATTGCATTGGGCAAATCGCCCGATGTACGATGGGAACGCGGCGGAGCATGTTGTTCCGGCCGCGAAAACGACGCCACCAGCCTATACTTCTACCGCGCGCGCTACTACAGCGCGACGTTCCAGACGTTTGTCGCGCAGGACCCGCTCGGCCTCGGCGGCGGGAACGCCAATCTTTACACCTATGCACTCAATACTCCAACGAATTTCACAGATGCGTCAGGACTCTGGACGGGCTCAATTGGCGTGGTCTCATGGCAGTCCGGCTACTTCTCGATTGGCGGCAGTATAGACCTAGGTATTCACGGCACCGCCTGCTCGATCACTGTTCGCCCATTGGGCTGGGAAATCAGCTGGCCCATGCCGGCTCCCGGCGGAATGCTGTAAGGGTCCCCTTTCTTTGCAGCCAAAGCCGCTAGAGGGACGATGAGATGAAGCGCCAAGTCCTTCCTTTGCTATCGTGTGCATTAGCCATTTGTGTTGTGGCTTGCGGGCCGCGCAAAGATACTGGCGATGCCAAAGCCCGGACCTTCCAAGCAGCCCTGAGCAGAGATCTGCCGCCTGGTTCATCCTATGAAAAGGTTGAGCGGTATTTAAAAGCCCATCATGTGCCTTATAATCGCGATCTATTGGACAACAGAATCAATTTAACTATCCGACGAGAGACACCGTCGCTGGGCGGAGTGTTTCACCATTATGAAAACTTGAATGTCGCAATAGACTTTGACCATCAGGGAGTAGAAAAACAGGTACGAGTTACGCCCCGCATTCAGGGGTTCAAGGTAAACATACCACTGTAAATCTGGGTGGCGGCCACGCCCGAGAAGACCACAATGCGAAGTTGTCCGGCGCTCAACTGGAGACTCCGCCCCGAGCTCAGCCCTTGACGTGCTCGGGCAGCTTCGTCGCAGGGCGCGGTCAGCTACACCTACGACAACGCCAACCGGCGCACCACGCTGACCCTGCCCAACGGGGGTGAGACATCGTTGGGCGGCGTCTGAAGAACAAACACTGTGGCGGTCGAGCGTAGGGCGCAGCCACCGCTGGAATGGTCAGCAAAGGTCGGCGGCGCTCCCAACACGACTACAATCTCGGTTCACCGGGCGCGAGAACGACGACTTCGGCTTCCGCATGTACTTCTATCGCAATCGCTTCTACAGCCCAACGTTCCAGAGGTTCGTCACGCAGGACCCGATAGCCTTTAGAGGCGGCCCCAATCTGCACGAGTACGTGGTTGACGACCCGGTTGACTTCAGGGACTCCGGTGCAAATCAGTTAGTTACGGCGATAGTGGTTGGCGCTGTAGTTGGTGGTGCGGTTGGAGCGATCAACGCTGCCGCTGGCGGAGCATGTGGTCCTGCTGATTACCTCAGAATTGTGGATCTTCATGTTAAATCCGCCGGGCAGCATGGGCTCGATTATCGAACTGGAAGCCCGGATCATCTGCTCGCGCGTAGGCGGACGGTCCCGCGCAAAAGCCCATTTACCATTGGTAGTCTTTTGCAACCGACTTTTGGATCGCATCGGTGTCGCCGGTTGAGATCGCCTTGATCAAATCTGCGGCTGCCGCCTTGTTCTGCTCCGTGCTCACGATTCAATCTCCTCGAGGATCGCCGCTCCTGCGCAGACGTGTTGCAGGTTTCCAAATACCCGGCTAAATCCTCAATCCGGCGAGGATTAGTCCTGTCAGCGAGGAAGGCGGATGGTTAAGGCGATTTACCTGATTAAGCGCAACCCGAATATGGATCTCGAAACGTTTCGCAAACACTGGCTTACCACTCACGCGCAACTGGCGCTGAAGGTTCAGGGCCTGCGCAAATACGTGCAAAGTCATACCATTGATTCAGGCTACAAAAAGGGCGATCCGATCTTCGACGGAATAGCCGAGGTCTGGTACGACGACACCGATGCGATGCGCCGGATTGCCCAGACGCCCGAGGCTCGCGCCGTCAACGCCGATACCGACTTCATGGACATGAAGGTGTCGGGGATGCTGCTCACGCATGAACACGTGATCAAGGACGGGCCGGTCAACCCCGCGATGCTGAAGTATGTCGCGTTCGCGCGCCGCAAGCCCGGGATGGAGATCGAGGCGTTTCAGAGCTACTGGAAGGAGCATCACGGTCCGTTGGCGGCAAAAATCCCGGTGGTGCATCGCTATGTGCAAAGCCACGTACTGCTTTCCGCCTATCGCAGCGGCCTGACGCCGAGGTACGACAGCGTCGCGGAGACCTGGTTCGACGACACCAACGCGATGCGGCTGTCGCAGACCACGCCGGAATACCAGGCGGTGCGCGCGGATGAGCCGAACTTCATCGATCCGAACGGCTTCGCCTTCATCATCACCAAAGAATACGTGATGTTGTAAGACTTCAGGCACACCTACCGGGTGGCAGATTATCGCGCCTCGGAGCATTGAAGGCTGGGGAAACACGATGGCTGATGGACCATTCTCTGACATCACCGTAATCGATCTGACTCACGTTCTGTCAGGCCCGTGCTGCACGATGTATTTGGCGGAACTCGGAGCCCGCGTTATCAAGGTCGAACATTCGGGCCACGGCGATGAAACGCGCAAATTCCCTCCGCTGGTGGACGGCATGTCTGCATACTTCGCAACCATGAATCGGGGTAAGGAATCGATCGCTCTGGAGCTCGACAAGCAGGAGGACAAGGAGTTGCTGCTCGAAATGATTCGGCGCGCGGACGTGGTGGTGGAAAATCTGCGCTACGCCACGCTCGAACATCTGGGCCTGGATTACGAAGCGTTGCGCAGGATCAATCCGCGCCTAATCTATGCCGCCATCTCGGCATTCGGGCAGACCGGACCGCTGCACGAGCGATGCGCCTACGATCCGATTCTGCAGGCGATGAGCGGGATGATGTCGATCAACGGCCAACCGGGCAATCCTCCCACCAAAGTCGGGACTTCGATAGTCGACTACTTCAGCGGGATGTTCTGCCTGGCCGGGATCGAGGCGGCGTTGTATCAGCGCACGCGCACCGGTGAGGGCGCCAAAGTCGATATCGGGATGCTCGATGTGCAGATGTCGGTGCTCGAAAGCGCGTTGATGAACGCGCTCAACGGCGGTCCCGTTCCGCGCGCGCTCGGCAACAAGCATCCAGCGGTGACGCCGTGCGACACCTACGACACCGCCGACCGCCCAATCATAATTATTGCGGCTAATGAAGACACGTTCGGCCGCCTGTGCACAGCCATGGGCCGCCCCGCAATCGCCGCGGACCCCCGCTTCCGCACCGGCGTGGATCGCCGGGCCAACGACGATGCGCTCAAGGCCGAGATGGAAGCGGTACTGCGCACCCGGCCCGCCGCTCAGTGGGAAGAGGTCTTCGCCGCGGCCGGTGTGCCGTGCGCCATCGTGGCCACGGTTCCGGAGGCGGTAAACCTTGCGCAACTGCGCGAGCGCAACATGATCATAGAATCAGGTACAATCAGGATGGCGGGCAACCCCATCAAGCTCAGCACGCTCAAAGACCCACCGGTGCGCAAACCTGCGCCGCAACTGGACGCCGACGGGGCAGCGATCCGCGCGGAATTCACCCCGCAAGGAAAAGGCCATCTCATTTCCCGCATAGCGCCGAGGTAGGTCCGGTGTGGCTGGGTCCCGGGGCTCATCGGAGGCCACGGTTGCCGGCTAATCTTCAGGGAAATATGGCACCTATGATCCGGCATCGCGCTGCCCGGGCAAAATTCGCGTCCTGGTTTGAGGGATGATGGCCGGGATCAGCGAGACTTATCTTTGCGTGATTCCATGGTGGCGGCAATTCAGGAATTCCGGGTGCCCGTGGCGCGGATTGGAGCCCGCGGGCACCCTTTGGTGGGAAGTTATTTTTTTTGTTCCATCTGCGCACCGCAGCATTTCAGGGTGCCGGTACCGCCCTTGGTGACGATTACCTGGGAGCCGCATTTGCCGCAGATGTACACTTTACCTAACTGGTTTGCCATGCGAACGATCAAGTCCTCCTGTCGCCTGTGTTCAACAAACTCCTAAATGCCCTTGAACAGCGGCTTGCGCTTTTCAAGGAACGACCGCACCCCCTCCGCGCGATCCTCAGTCGTCTGCAAAATTGCGTATAAATCCTCTTCCAGCCTTATACCCTGACCGAGCGTCATATCGAAGCCCTTCACCACCGCTTCTTTGACCATCCGGGCCGCGATCGGCGCACGGCTGGTTATGGACTCGATCAGACTCCTGGACAGCGCCACAAATTCATCCGGCGTCTGGGCCAGGTAGGTCACCAGCCCCAATTCCATCGCGCGACGCCCATCGATCACCGCGCCGGTCAGGATCATGCGCAAGGCCTGTGCGGCGCCAATTAAACGGGGGAGCCGCTGCGTACCGCCGAAATGCGGCAGCACGCCTGATGCGAGTTGGCGCAGTCCCATCCTGGCCCCCGCGGTTGCCGCCCTGATATCGAGCGCCATTGCCAACTCCAGTCCCTCGTCCAACGCGTCGCCGTTGATCAAAGCCACCGTTGGCTTGCTCAATGCCGCGAGCGTTTCGACGATCTGCGGATCGACGTCAGAATCGAATCCGGTGCAGAAGGTGGCCCCCGCTCCGGTCACGACCAGCAGCTTGACCGAATCGTCGTCTTCGATTTCGGGCGCCAGTTCGACCAGCGCTGAGGCCATCGCGGGGCTGAGCCGGTTGCCGCCGGGTGCAGTGAGCGTAGCGGTCACGTAATCATCATAGCGCTTGAGGTGGACTTCCGCTTTAGCGCTGCCCGACGATCCGCGCGAGCGCACACGAGGCGGCGCGCCGCCTATGCGCCTGGTTGCACGTTTCATCGCACCAGTCAGCCGGCATTACGGCGGTGGCGGTTGAGGATGCGCGGGTTCACGCTGCGGCGCCTTTGCGCAGCTCTTTGCGCAGGATTTTGCCCAACGCGTTCTTGGGGAGTTCGGGCAGAAATTCATACAGTTCCGGCCGCTTGAAGCTGGCCAGGCGCGAGGTGCAAAACGCCTTCAGATCATCGGCGGTAACTTTCTGGCCTTGCCTGATGACAACGAACGCCTTGACCACCTGGCCCCACTCCTCGGACGGCTCGCCGATCACGGCCGCCTCTTCGACCGCCGGATGGCTCATCAGGACGGTTTCAACTTCGGCCGGCGCGATATTCTCGCCGCCGCGGATGATCATGTCGTCCTTGCGCCCGGCGAAGAAGATATACCCGTCCTCGTCGATCCATCCCAAGTCACCAGTGGCGCGCCATCCGTCGCTTAACGCCGCATCGTCGGTACGCCCGGCATATCCCTTCATGATGCGGGGCGTGCGGATGCAGATTTCGCCGACCTGTCCAGCCACCAGCCGATTGCTGTACTCGTCGCGCACCATCACTTCCACGTCGGGCAGCGGCTTGCCAATCGAGTTGAGCCGCTTGAGCTTAAGCTCAACTTCCTCGGGACTGCCCTCCAGCCGATGGTCCTCGGGACCGAGTACGGTCAGGGAGGAAGTGGTCTCGGTCTGCCCGTAAGCGTTGACGAAGCCGACCGTTTTGGGAAATGCCGCGATGGCCTTGCGGATGACCGGCAGCGGCATCGCCGCGCCGCCGTAAGCGAGGTTTTGCAGGCTGGACAGGTCACGTTTGGAAAAGCTCGGCTCGTCGAGCAGCTGTTTCATCATGGTGGGGACCACGAAGGCATGGGTGACCCGCTCTTTTTCGACCAGCTCAAGCCAGGTTTTCGCCTCGAACTGAGGCATCACGATCATTTTGCGCCCGGTCCAGATCGAGGTCATCATCGCGGTGGTTCCGGCGATATGGTAAAATGGCACGCAAACCAGCGCCGTGCCGCGATCGGTGCCGTCGGCCATCTCCACGTTGGCGGTGACGTAAGCGGTAAAATCGTGGAAACTCAGCATCACGCCCTTGGGCAATGAAGTCGTGCCGCTGGTGTACATGAGGACCGAGACATCCTGATCGTCCACCTCGGCTTCGGTTTCGTCTGGGGGAGCGGTTTCGACCAGGCTGATCAGCTTCGGCATATTGCTGCTGCCGGTTCCCAGTGAAAGAAATTCTTTGATCGTCGTCAGGCTGGAGCGCAGGCGCGCGATCAGTTCCAGGTAACGATCGCCGACCAGCAGCACCTTGGCCTTGGCCGTATTGATCATGTACTCGAGTTCGAGAGCCTTGGCGCGATAGTTAAGCGGCAAAAAGGTCAGCCCGCATTTGGCCGCGGCGTAGTACGACGCCACGTACAAATCGGAGTTGGTGTCCAAAGCCGCCACCACGTCGTTAGGTTGAAGACCGGTCTGCTTGAACACGGTGGCAATCCGGCTGGTCAGATTCGCCAGGGCACCGTAATTGTGACGCCGCTCCCCGAAAACCAGGATCTCTTGATCCGGTAAGACCGCCGCTGGAATGGTTAGGAAACTGATCGTATTCACGCTTAAAGCTCCATTTCAAATTAACTTCCCACCGCCGCGCAACCCAAGGGAACGGCGCTTGACGGAAATCCGCGCCAATCTTTGAGCCAGACGCCGTTCCAGTTCGAGCGCGCGGCCGAGCGGCAATTCCAGGCCTTCCCAAACAGCGGCCTTGACCATCGCCGCAACCGGCCTGGGGAGCGCTCCCAACTCCTGCGCCAGCGCCATGGCTCGATGTTCCAAATTGGCCGCCGCGACAACTTCGGCGACCAAACCTATATATAACGCCTGCTGAGCATCAAGCCATCGCCCGGTGATACACAGGTCCAGCGCCCTCCCCAAGCCCAGCCGCCGCGCTGCGGTCTGGGTACCGGCCACCCCGGGAATCATCCCGGTACCGGTTTCGGGCAGTGAAATCCGAGTGTCATCGGCCGCGATTGCGATGTCGCACAGGAGCACCATCTCGAGACCTCCACCGACGGTAAAGCCGTGAGCGGCGGCGATTGAGGGGACAGGGAGGGAGCGCAGCAGGCCCCATACATCGCGCCGGAAACGCACCCATCGCGCCACCACCGGCGAGGGCGCCTGGCCAAATTCATGCAGGTCGCCGCCTGTGGAGAATGCCGGTCCGGCCCCGGTCAGCACCATCGCGGTAATTTCCGGGTCATAATGGATTGCCCACAGCGCTTCGTACAGCGCGTCGCGCATCGCGACATTGTAGGCATTGTATTGATGCGGCCGATTGAGCGTGACCCATCCTACCGTTCCACGCTTTTCGAACAGCACCGCGGGTTGCTCAAAGCTGCCTTCATTGCGCCCGGTAGCGCTGCCCGCCGGTGATGCCATGGATCCTCTCGCTTAGATGGTTTCCGGAATGCCGGTGAAAGTGGCGGGCCGGCCGCGTTCATAGACCACCTGTCCGCCGATCACCGTAAGATCGATCGCAGCTCGCGCCAATTCCGCGGCCGTCATTTCCAGCGGCGGACGGGCCATTACAATCAGGTCGGCGGCAGCGCCCACGCGCAGCGTTCCGGCATTGCGGCCGGCAAGCTCAGCCCCGGCCCCGCAAAACAGCTCGTAGGCCTGTCTCATCTCAATTTTCTCACTGGGCGCCAGCTCCCGACCATCACGATCCAGTCGCAAAGCTGCGGCCGCAATGGCGGTCAGCGGCCTGGCGGGAGTGACCGGCGCATCGGTTCCGGCCGCCAAACGAATTCCTGCGTCAACAAGGCTTTTGCATCGGTAGGTGTAAGGGACCAGCCCAGGTTCGGTCAGATATTTCCCGCCGCGATAAAATATGAATCCCGGATTGGTCACGACCCAGACCTTTAAGGCGGCGATTCTGGCGATCTGCTCCGGCGTGATTACCCCGCCGTGCTCGATACGGCAAGTGATGCGTGAGGTCAGATCCCGTCCCAAACGGGCGCGCGCCGATTCCAGGACGCACAATGCGGCTTCGACTTCCTCGATTTCGGTGGCATGAAAGGCGCACCCAGCTCCCGCCATCAGAGCGGCTTCAACCTTGGCGTTCAGTTCAGCGTCGCCCGGTTCACGGCCCCCTCTGAACTTCACCGCGAGCACCGGCACGCCGGCCTCAGAGCCTTTGCGGCGGACCTCCGCCCACTTCTCGACATAATCTTCGCTGAGCATCAGGGTGCAATGCTGGGTGATTGCGCCCCAGGATACCATCTCGCCGAACAATTCGACGTGACGGGGACTGTTGCGCACGGTGGCATCGGTAAATGCGGTCACGCCGGCGGCGGCGAGTTCGCGGCTGAAATTGCGCGCACGAGACTCGAGGTCAGCATTCGTAATCGGCGGCATCCGCGCTGTCAGCCATTCTTCCATCCCGCTCACCAGCCCGGTCAGGCGGTTGGCAGCGTCGCGCTCCAGGCGCGCTCCGGGGGGCGGGGTGAAGTCGGGCTTTTCCAGACCAAGTAGAGCGATCGCGCGTGAGTTGAGCCATGACGCGTGCAGCGTCTGATGGCGCAGACGCAGCGGATGCTTCGGGACACAATCATCGAGTTCATGGCGTGTGGGTCCGCGCCGCTCCTTGAGCAGCGCCTCGTCGCATCCAAATGCCTTTACCCAGTTGCCTGGTGCGGTGCGCGCCGCCGCCCGGCGCAGTCGCTTCAACAACTCGTCAAGGCTGTCCACGCTCGACAGGATGACGCTGGCCAGAGTCGATGCGCCTTCGAGAAAATGCAGATGGGAATCGATCAGGCCGGGAGCGACCGTGCGCCCCTCAAGGCGAATAAGATGTGTTCCGGGACCCACCAGGGGTTTGAGGTCGTCGTATCGCCCGCAGGCCATGATCCGTCCGCCGCCGACCGCAATGGTGTCGCTTTGCGGATGGCCAACAATCCGGCCTTCGTGAAGCATGAGATCGGATTTTGCGCCACTCATTTCTGATCCATTGCGGGGGCGCGGAAAGCCGCGCGAGGCCCGCGCTTCGCTAAAACCCGCCACCCTCCACCTGCCCGCTCTGGTCAGGAATATGCTGGAAGCGTTATAGAGATCCCTACGCGAGCCTTATACCAATTCGCAAAGGCGGCGGCGCTCGCCTGGCTGTTTCATCGCACATCGTCACTGCCGGGATGATGCGCAGGTGAACCACGCGGCGAGCGCCGCCCCCATGTGAAATACCGGCTTAATCAGAGGATGGAAGCGGCTTGGCTTCCTTGATCTTCATCGACGCATCGCAGCATTCGAGCGAGCCGTCGCCCGGCTTGTTGCACAGCACCTCGGTGCCGCACTTTTCGCACATGTAGCGTTTTCCCAGAGCATTGGCCATTGGTTCGCAGTCTCCTCATTAAAACGCGGGAGGATCGATGGTCCTTCCGCTAAAATCTAACCCTCAAACGGCAAATCGCAGACCACCGCCGGAGATTCGCCGTTCTGATCCTTAACCGTCAGCACGGTGCCAGGATTCCATGCGCTATGATGCAGGATTGCCAGACCCAGGAACCCAAGCCTCGGCGAGGCTGCCACGCTGGTCAGATGGCCGACTTCCTTGCCGTCAAGCCATGCGCTCGCTCCACTTTGGGGCAGGCGGCCGGCGATTCGCAACCCGTACAAGCGCTTTTTGATCCCGCCCCGCGCCGTCGCGCGTTCGACCGTCTCCTGACCGACGTAGCATCCCTTGCTGAATGAGATGGCATTTTCCAGGCGCGCTTCCAACGCGATCGTTTTGTCAGTGGCGTCGACGCCCACTCGCGCCACCCCGCGTTCCACCCGCAGGACCTCAACCGCCGCCGCACCGACCTCACGGATTTCCGGATTGCCGCTTATTAATCCGGACAGGAAATTTTCCACCTGCGCGCACGGTAGTAGCATAGTGAACGCTGGGAGTCCAATACGGGGCAAATTGGCGATAAAGCGGCCGCCGTCACTGATGAAACACCAGGGCTCAAGCCCTTTGGTCGGCGGCACTACGCGTGCGAGGATCTCCGCGGAGCGCGGACCGATCAGATCGACGATCGTCCATCCGTCCTGCTCTTCAATCTCGACATCGTCGGCGACTAGAAATTTCTCCAGATGCTCCCGCGTTGCGGGCCACAAACATCGTTCCACGTCAAGGTACAGCGCGCCCGGAACGGCCCAGATATACAAGTCCGCAATCACGTGAGCGCGGTCGGTCAAAATCAAAGCATAGCTTAGGCTGCCGGGTTTGAGGTTCTTGACGTCGTTGCTGCACATTCCGTGCAGGAACGAGATTCGATCATCGCCACGCAGACCCACGACCATACGCTCCTGACGCCGGCACACCCCGGCGGCCGTCGTCAAGGCCAGCAACTGCAGGTCGAGATTAGAGGTTTCGCCCAAATTCATAGGTGTCTCACCACCGCTGGCACATCCCATCCAAGTCCGCCACAATAAAACCCGTGGAGCGATCGGGACAGTCGCGCGCGTCGGGTTTGAGGGCGGCGCCGGAAGTAAATACCATTTTAGCGCCGGCTGGGAATGATTATAATATAGGCGAGGCGGGAATATATGGGTGCATTCCTTTTTGGTTTTATCTGCGGCGTGGGCGCAACGGTTTTCGCTTTCGTGTACGACGAAGGCGAGATCTTTCTCAAGCTCGCCAACAGTGTGAAAGACGTAACCGCGCGCTACAAGCAGTCACGCGCTAGCTAATTGGGACGCCACACGCGGTTGAAACTGCGAGCGGAAAACCTGCTCCAGCGCGGGCAGCGTTTGAGCGCAGGGACGGTAATCTGCGCGATAGCGCTGGTGGTCGCGGCCGCGACCGTCGCTGTTGCCGCAGACGCCAAAGCCTTGTCCGCTCAACTTAGTGACGAAGCCTTTGCGCTGTTGACCTCCATCAGCGGCAAGCGCGATACGCCAAATCCTTTATTGGGGCCCGTTGGCGTGTTCGCCGCTGACTCGCAAAAGCTCAGCTCGGCGCTCCAAGCCCAGGACCGGCGCGGCGCCGCTGCTGCGATGGCGGCGCTCGAGTCCGACGCTGCCGCGGTGGACAAAGCGGCAGCGTCCGGAGGCCTGGACGCCGGGAAATGGGGCGATATCAAGCACGATCTCGCTTCGCTCTCGGCTCTCATCCCGGTTTCGCCGGCCGCTTCTGTGGCGGCGGCCCCGGGACCTTCGGCAGGAGCTGCGGCGCCCAAGGAGAGTGCGCCAGCCAGCATCCCGCCCTCGGCGGATGCGGGCGATTTGGGCGACCGTCCCAGAGTAAGAATCGATTCGGCGCAGATGGTGGGGGCGGACATCGTCCGCCTCAAGGGCTATATGAGCGGGCGCGCGCTGCGTTCGGCCGGAATTTACCTCGGAGAAACCCGGCTGGCCAAACTGGACATAAAACCGGCGTCAGGCCAGCAGATGATTCAATTCAATATCGAAATCCATGACCCACAGCAGGGTTCGGTGCTGCGAGTTTATGACTCTGAAGGCCGCAGCGCACAGGCCCTGATTCCAGGAGAAGTCGAAGCGGCGGCCCCAATGCGAGAATCCGCACCAGCAATCGTGATAGCTCCGCCCCCATCTTCGGCCTCGGCGGGCAGTCCTAACGTGGGCCTTGGCGGGTTTGAAGAATCTTCCGAACTTGAACGGATGGAAGGCGCCCTGGAGTCCGCTTCCCGTTCGGGTAGCAGTGCTTCGGGGTCAGGCGTCTGGGAGAACAGCGCTTCTGAAAACAGCGCCTCGGGTGCCAATACCGAAGAGATTCCATCGGCCGTACCGCCGCTCTCCGGTCCTAAAAGCCGCATGGCAAGTCATCTGGCAGCCCACGGCAACAACGACATCCAGATTCAGATCGACTCCATCACGATGGTTGACCCTGGGATGCGCGAGTACATGGTCAGAGGGCAAATCGCCGGCAGCAACCTAAAACGCGCCGGCATCTACGTTGACGGCCGGCTGGTGCAGAAGCTGCCGGTTGAGCGCGGTTCCGGATTCCACACCAGCAGCTTCGCGCAGAGCTTCACGGATGTCGGGTCGGAAGCCACGATCAGGGTGTACCGCAGCCGCCACAACTACAGCGAGACTTCGATCAACCTTGCCAGCGCCAGCATCGGCACCCCGTCGATGCCTCCGGCGCTGATCGGTTCAGCTATCGGCGGCGCTTATCCGGGCATGATCAATCCCGGTCAGCTCGCGGTGCAAGTCACTTCGGTGCAGGCGGCCGCGCCGTCGTTGTACGTGGTAAGCGGATTCATTTCGGGGAATAACATCGCGTCGGCAGGTATTTACCAAAATGGTGTCCTGACTCAACCGTTGAGTATCGGCAGCGGGGGCATCACCGGTGCGATCGGCGGGTTGATCTCGGGCCTGATACCCGGAATGAACAAACAGTACTCGTTCACAGGCCGCTTCAATCCGACCCTGGGTTATGCAACCGTGCGCGCGTACAACAGCAGTGGTATGATGGCTGAGCAACCGATTATGGCCGGCGGATCGCCCTACGGCTACGGGATGAACTCGTATGGGATGAACCCGTATTCGCGCAATCCGTACTCGGCTAATCCGTATGCCGTTTCACCGTTGGGCAGCCCCGGCATCGGCTTGGCGCCCGGAGTCGGGGCGAGCCCGCGGACCCCAGGAGGCGTCGGCACGGTTCCATGGTGAAGCACGCGATGCTTGCCTGAGTGATCAACCAGATTTACTTTACGTTGTTACAAATTTGCCGCCCACCATCAAAATCTATCGCATAGGAAGAATATGCTGCTTCAGGCGACCCAACTACGTCCAGGGATGATCATCGAATACAACAAGGATCTCTGGCGCATCATGACGATCACCCACATCACGCCGGGCAACTGGCGCGGGATGGTACAGACAAAACTGCGCAACATCAAAACCGGATCGCAAACGGAAAACCGCTTCCGTTCAGAAGACCGCGTCGAGCGCGTGATTCTCAACCAGGTGCAGATGGAATTCCTCTACCAGGACGGCGACGATTTCCATTTCATGAACACAGAGACCTACGAACAGACCACGATCCCGAAGGATTTGATTGAGGATGTCGTCCCCCTGCTCAAGCCCAACATGCAGGTCGAGGTCGAGTTCCATGAAAACACTCCGCTCAACGTAAAGCTGCCCAAAACCATCGATTTGAAGGTGGTGCAGACCGAACCTGGGATGAAAAGCGCCGCGGTAACCAATACACTGAAGCCCGCCACGGTCGAGACCGGACTGGTGGTCCAGGTGCCGCATTTCGTAGCCGAAGGCGACACCATCACGATCAACACCGAGACCCACGAATACCTGGCGCGCACCAAGTAGGAGCCTGCCGAACTGGGAGCGCCGCGGGAAGCCGCCGATCCCCATCAGCGGCAGCATTACCCGGCTGTGCGGGATAGCCCTTTTCCAGTTTGTCGCGCCGGTCTGCCGAAAAAGCTCGCTAATGCAGGAAAGACCGGCTGCAATCCCGGTCTCCCGCAGTCAAAAATCATGAGGAACCGGCGCGACAGGTCGAGCGGAAATTCCGTCCGGCGACGCCCCGAAAGGCGGCCAGCGGGCGTCAAGGCGCCCTCCGCGGTCCAGGACCGCAGCGGCGCGCAAGCGCTGAAACTCACGGCCGATACCGTTATCGTACATACTCACCCCGGACTGGAGGGCATCGCCATCCGCGAGGCTCTGACCAGGGTTGCGGGAGCGCGTGAAATAGCGCGGCGCAGTATTGCCGATCGCAACGGGATGGCGCTGCTCGCTGTCGAGCGACCCCAGGCTTTGGCGGCTTTGCGATGCGCCGAGGATCTGTTCGCGCTGGCGGCCTACGCCCGACCGCTGGCGGCGGACGAAAAGGGGCTGGAACAGGCGCGCAAAATCGCCCGCAACGCGCCTTACGTCGAAACCGCGCTGGCCCGCCGCGTCGCGGTAACGCCCGGCAGCCGCTCGGGTCAGCGGCTGGGTTTCCGCGTGGTCGTGCGCACCACCGGACAGCATGAGTATCGGCGGATTGATCTGCAAAAGGCGCTGGAGCGAGGAATCGCCGAGCGGGGCGACCGGCGATGGCGTCCCGAAACGGACGGCGATGTCGAGTTCTGGGCCACCTTGCTGGACGACGAACTTTTTCTGACGCTGCGGCTCACCGACGATCGGATGCGCCAGCGCGATTACAAGACCGCGCATTTGCCGGGCTCGCTGCGCCCTTCCGTCGCCGCCGCGATGGGCGTGCTGTCGCAGCCCACCGACGATGACGTGGTGCTCGACCCCTTGTGCGGCGCTGCTACAGTTCTGATCGAGCGCGCCAACCTCGGACGTTACCGGCTGCTGCTGGGAGGCGACAGCGATCCGCAGGCGCTGGAAGCCGCGCGCGAAAACGTCGGACCGCGTTACAAGCCCATCGAACTGCGCCAATGGGACGCCACCGCGCTGCCGCTTGCCGATCGCGCCGTGACGCGCATCATCACCAACCTGCCGTGGGGACGCAAATCAGGTTCACACGAAAGCAATCGCCATCTCTATCCGCGGCTGTTCTCTGAATTCCGCCGCGTCCTGGACCCGCAAGGCCTGATGGTCCTGATGACGTCGGAGACCCGGCTGATGCGCGAACTGATGCAGGAGTACGAGATCGTACCCACATCGATCCTGGTCGTGACGATACTTGGCGCGACCGCATGGATCTACGTTTGTCGGTTCGGCGGCAAAAGCTCCTGATTGTTAGCGGGAGGCTGACACCCGCAGCGCGGACTTGAAATCGGCAGGGCGCCTGCCCTGCCGTTATCGGCTAGGCCGACAGGCTGAGGTCGCGGGCGCGCGAGGAGATTGGCTCGGGAAGCGGCACTTTCTGCGCGTCGGTCCAGTTGGTCTCCAGCCGGTAGAGATCTCTGATCGGCTCGTAGAAGATGTGCACCACCACGTCGTTGTAATCCAGCACAACCCAATAGCCGTGGTTGAAGCCTTCGATTGACAACGGACGCTTGCCCTCCTGCTCCATCCGCTCCTCGACACCGCGGCTGATCGACTGGACCTGCACGTCGGATCGGCCGGTAGCGATCACGAAATAGTCTGCAATGGAATTGAGATGTTCGGCCTGCAGCACGACCAGATCATAGGCCTTTTTATCGAGGGCGGCTTCGACGATTGCCAACGTCTTTTGCAGCGGCGTCACGCAGATATTTCCCGACTCCTTAGTAAAGTCCATGCCGTTGGATATAGTCGAGCACGTCGGCGGGCACCAGGTAGCGGGCCGACTTCTGTTCGCGCAATTTCTGGCGAATCGTGGACGCGGAAATTGGCAGGAAGGTCGTGGCGACGAAACTGAGCGTTTGCCCGCTGGGATGCACGTAATACCCGCTGTTGAAAATGTAACCAAAGCGCTGAATACTGGCAAGCGCTCCCGTCGTGCGCTCGGCTTCGCGCGGCTCCATCCGCGAATGCACGATAATGCTGCCGGAGGCCACAATCTGATCGGCGTCTTTCCAGGTATCAAGCTCGGCAAAAGCGTCCGTCCCCATCATCAGGAATAGTGATGTTTGCGCGCGCAGGGTGCCGCGGAAATGGCGCAGCGTATCGACCGTGTACGAACGCCCGCCACGCCGTATTTCCGCATCCGACACCATGAAATGGCGGTTGCCCTTGGTCGCCAGTTGAACCATCCGCAACCGCTGCTCGGGCGCCGCCAGGTCTTCGGCCGGTTTATGCGGCGGCGAGGCCGCCGGGATGAAATAGACCAAATCCAGTTCCATCGCCTCGCGCACTTCCTCGGCGGCGCGCAGATGGCCGAAATGGATTGGATTGAAACTGCCGCCGAACAGGCCCACCCGCATTGGACTCATCCTCGCCTCAGGTCCTGATTTGGCCGCTGCCGCGAATCACGTACTTGTAGGTGGTCAGTTCGCGCAGGCCCATGGGACCCCGCGCATGCAGCCGGTTGGTCGAAATGCCGGTCTCGGCGCCGAAGCCGAATTCGAAGCCATCGGTGAAGCGGGTGGAAGCGTTGACGTAAACGGTGGCGGAATCCACTTCATGCTCGAAGCGGACCGCGGCCGCCAAATCTTCGGTCACGATCGCGTCGGCCAGCCCCGATCCGTGCCGCCCGATGAAATCGATCGCCTCGTCAAGTGAATCGACCACCTTGATTGACAGGATCAGGTCGAGATACTCGGTGTCCCAATCCTGCTCGGACGCGGGATTGGCGTAGGGCAGGATTGCGCGTGTGCGGGGGCATCCGCGCAGCTCGACCCGGTGGGGAGCCATCCGCGCGGCTATTTGCGGGAGGAAGGTGTCCGCAACCGCCGCATGGACCAGCAGATTCTCCATCGCATTGCACACCGACGGCCGGCTGCATTTCGCGTTAAAGCAAATCTCCTCGGCTTTGGCCAAATCGGCGCTGCGATCGACGTACACGTGACAGATACCGTCGAAATGCGGCAGGACCGGGACTTCGGAACCCGCCAACGCCTCTTTGAGCGTGGCGCCGCCGCGCGGGATGATCAGATCGACAAGTCTCGGACTGCGCTTGAGAATCGCGATTACTTCGCGCTCAGGCGTCGGCACGAAGAACAGCGCGTCAGCCGGCGCCCCGGCGTGTTCCATCGCTTCGCCGATCAGCCCCGCCAGCACCCGATTGGTAATAAGCGACTCTTTGCCGCCGCGCAGGATAGTGCCGTTACCGGCCTTGAGCGCCAGCGCCGCGGCTTCGACCGTCACGTTGGGCCGCGATTCATACACTATCGCAATCGTGCCCAGCGGCACGCGAACCTGGCTGATCTCCAAGCCATTGGGCCGGCGCCATCCTGCGATCACCTCGCCAATCGGATCGGGCAGCGCGGCGACCTGCTCGACGCTCACAGCCATCGCTTCGATCCGAGCCGGATTGAGCGTCATCCGTTCGATAAAAGCGGAGCGCATCCCGGCGGCGCGAGCCCGCTCGAGATCCTGCGCGTTGGCGGCCAGGATCTCATGGCCCGACGACCGCAGGGCGGACGCCAGATGGGCCAGCGCGCGGTTTTTCACCTCGCTCGAACACAGGCCCAGCTCACGCGCTGCGGTACGTACCCGCGTCAAATTGGAAATGATGTCTGTCTCAAGACTCATGCGTAACTTATAGTAGCACGAGATTGTCCCGATGGATTATCTCGTCGGCCACCTGGTAGCCGAGGATCGCGGCGATTTCCGAGGTGCGATGGCCCTTGAGTTTTATGACGTCGGCGGCGGGATAGTTAACCAGCCCGCGGCCGAACTCGTTGCCTTCATGGTCCAGCAGCCTGACGCAATCACCGCCGGAAAAATCGCCCGCCACGTCGCGCACACCCGAGGGCAGCAGACTGCGTCCCTTATGGCGCAAGGCTTCGGCTGCGCCCTTGTCCAGCGCCAGCGCGCCCAGCGGCTTGAGCGCGAAGGCAATCCAATGTTTGCGGCCGCGCAGACGGCTGGCCGCCGGCAGCACCAGCGTGCCGCGTTCGAGGCTCGGGTTCAGCGCATCGGCCAGCACGTCCGGATCGTGTCCCGACGCGATCATCACCGCGATGCCAGCTCGCGCCGCAAGGCGCGCGGCTTTAAGCTTGGAAGCCATCCCGCCAGTTCCTAACGGTCCCGCCGAATCGGCGACCAGCCCCTTCATCCCGCCCTCGGGATCGGCAATCAACGGAATCAGCCGAGCGTCGGCGCGTGTGCGCGGATCGCCGGTCAGCACGCCGGCAACGTCAGTCAGGATGATCAGCAGTTGCGCCTGGACCAGGGTTGCGACCAGCGCGGAGAGATTATCGTTGTCGCCGAAGCGGATTTCCTCAACGGCCACGGTATCGTTCTCGTTGATGATCGGGACGATTCCATGCTGGAGCAGAGTTTCGATAGTGTGGCGCGCGTTGTTGCGGCGCGTGCGTTCGGCCAGGTCGGAATGGGTCACCAGGATCTGCCCGACATGGCGTTGATGGGCCCCAAAGGCCTGCGCATACTGCGCCATCAGGGCGATCTGCCCGGCTGCTGCCGCCGCCTGGCGCATCGTGATACTGGCATTGAGCGGCGCACCCAGCCGCGCCCGCCCCGCTGCGATCGCGCCAGAGGTGACCAGGACAACCTGGTAGCCGCGGCCCATCAGATGAGCGATTTCCGTGGCCAGCCGCTGGATGACATCGCAGCGCAAACCGGTGCGGTCCGATAGCACGGCGCTGCCGACCTTGACGACGACCCGCCGAGTATGCGCAAGCAGTTGCGGTTTGTAAATGAGGTGCGACATGGCCGGACGGGCGCGCTAGGCGCTTTCGCGCAGCATCGATGCCATCGCAGCGATCAGCGGCTCAATCCCAATGCGCTCCTGCGCGGAGATCGCAAGCACCTGCCATCCCGTGACTTTCCTGACCGCGGTCTGCGCCTGCGCGACTTGCTCCGCGCCGGCCAGATCGATCTTGTTCAGCGCCACAATCGCGCGCCGCTGGGCGAGTTCCGGATCGAAGGCCTCGATTTCCTGCCGTACCGTGTGCAGATCCCGCTCGATATCTGACGTCAGGTCCAAAACGAACACGAGTATGCGAGTCCTGGAGATGTGGCGCAAGAAGCGAATTCCCAGCCCGTGACCGGCGTGCGCGCCCTCGATCAAGCCGGGAATGTCCGCCACCGTGAAGCTTTCGAGGTCGCTCAGGATGACGCGGCCCAGGTTGGGCGTCAGGGTGGTGAAGGGATAGGGCGCGATTTTGGGCCGCGCCGCGCTCAGGGCAGCAAGCAAGGTCGATTTCCCGGCATTGGGCATTCCGACCAGCCCCACTTCGGCCACCAGCCGCAGTTCTAACCGCACCCATTTTTCTTCGGCGGGCCCGCCCGGCGTGGCAATACGTGGCGCCTGGCGGGTGGAGGAAACGAAATGCATGTTGCCCAGTCCGCCTGCCCCGCCCTTGGCAATCGTGGCGCGCTGGCCTGGCAGCACCAAATCGGCGATCACTTCGTTGCTGGCCTCATCGATCACCACCGTGCCGGGTGGTACCTTGACAATCAGGTCGCCGGCAGCGCGGCCGTACTGCTCCTTGCCGCGTCCCGGCTCGCCGTCGCGTGCAACCTGACGGGGCCGGTACTTGAAATCGAGCAAGGTGGAAAGCCCTTCGTCCACCTCGAAAATCACGTCGCCACCCTTGCCGCCGTCGCCACCCGCGGGCCCGCCGAATGGGCGGTACTTCTCGCGCAAAAACGCGATCGCGCCGTCGCCGCCCTTGCCCGAGCGGACAAATATGCGGGCTTCATCAATGAACTTGTTCACTTGCCTTGGCGTTGCCGGTCGCAGATCAAGCGTTTCCGCAACCTGTTCAATTTTCGATTATTCGATGTTGCCGCACAATTGGCCTGACAGCAGACCTGGTCAGGCGCCCCGAACGGGTGCCAGCCCGTTCAAAAGATGGTTATTATTTCGAGGAAAGCTATGAGCATTTCGGCCGCGACCGCACTTGGCGGGCAAATGGGGGCGCAGTAAATTGGCTGCATTACAGGCGCTGCACAGGCGCGTGCAACCTTGGGCAGGCGCCGAAAATCCTTTTATTTTCCGATCTTATCACCCGTTGCCCGATGGCATCGAGCTTGCTGCGTTGGTGGACGCACTGGTTGGTTATGCAATTTAAGGCCGGCGTTCTGAAATCCGCTCATAGGGAATAGACCCGAACAATGTTTCCCCTGTTGATATTGGTCCTAATCATCTTCGCCGTTGTGCAGCGCCGGAGATACCAGCGGCTCGATCGGTATGGATGCGAGCGTTGGGCGCGCAAATGGGAACGATGGAACTGCGGTGCGGATTCGATCAACTGGCGTACCGATAAATGGGATAAGTGGAACCGGCAATGGCAGGAATGGGAACAATGGGCGCAAGACGCGCAAAAGCAGGCGGTGACGATCGAACAGAAACTCGCCCGTAAAATCGCGCGGGCTGAGGACAGGATCCGGCAGGAGGCAGAAAGGCTGCGCCGTTATGCCGCAGCGTCAACCCGGCCGCCAGCACCGCAAACGCCGCGCTCCGGCCCGATCCCCTCTTCCAATTCCGCCCTTGGCCCGGACAAGGCCGCGCAACAGGAGCGATTTGCCAGCGAAGAGCAACGCCGCGCTTATCTGCGCGCGCGCAAACGTGCCGCGCGCGAGGCCGGATTTTACGTGCATCTGATGTGGTACGGGATTGTCATCGGCGCCTGTCTGCTGGTCAATCTGCTCACCACCCCGCATTTTGAATGGTGGCTGTTCCCGGCGCTGGGATGGGGTATCGGACTATTCAGCCATTGGAGCGCCGTGTTCGGATGGCGCTGGATCCACGATCGCGTGTTCGAGCCCGCAGTCCAGCGCGAGGTGCGCCGCGAGGTCACGCTGGAAAAGGAAGCGATGCGCACCGAGAAGCAGGCTTCGCTGGACGAACTGACCGCGAGCTTCGCCCACGAGATCCGCAACCCCATCGCCGCAGCCAAGAGTCTGGTCCAGCAGATGGGCGAGGATCCGACTTCGAGCGAGAACGTCGAATACGCCAAGGTCGCGATCGACGAGCTCGGACGGGTGGAGCGCAGCGTGTCCCATCTGCTCAAATACGCCAAGGAAGAGGATTACCACTTCGACAACGTCAATCTGGCCGCGGTCGTGGACGCGGCGATCGCACAGATGCGCGGCAAGCTGGAAGCGAAAAGCGTGACCGTGTCGCGCAATTACATTGGCGGTCCGGGCGTGCGCGGCGACGCCGACAAGCTGCGCCAGGTGTTTACCAACGTGATTGACAACGCGATCGACGCAATGGACTCCAACAGCGGCGAGCGCAGGCTGGAGATCGGAATTCATACGCTGCGGTCGGGCATGGCGACCGTGGTATTGCGCGACAACGGCTGCGGGATCGCCGAGGACAAACTGGCTAAAATCTTCAATCCCTTCTACACCACCAAAGCCAACGGCACCGGGCTCGGAATGGGCATCGCCAAAAAAGTAATTGACGCTCACAACGGGAAAATCGAACTGCACAGCCAGCCCGGAGTCGGCACCCAGATTCAGATCTCGATTCCGATCGCCAATGGAATTCGGATGCCCGACGGCGGGCGCCGGGCCCCTGAACTCAATCACCGCGATGTCGCCCCGGCGCAAAACGAATCATCTCGGGACGACGGCGATTATCAGTTGCGCTTTGGCGCGGGAAATGGCCGATGAATGGACGCCTGCTCATCGTTGACGACGAGCGCAGCATCCGCTTCGCGCTCGGCGGCCTGCTGCGCAAGGAAGGTTACGAAGTCGAAACAGCGGAATCGGGTGAAGAGGCGCTCGCCAAGGTCAAGGCGGGCTCATTTCATGTCGTCATCACCGACCTCAGCATGAAGGGCATGAGCGGACTGGATCTCCTGCGCGCCATCAAGGAGACCGACGCCGCCTGCGCCGTGCTGATGATCACGGCCTACGGCACGCAGCGGATCGCAGTGGAAGCGATGAAGGCGGGCGCCGAGGATTATCTGCCCAAGCCGTTTGACAATGACGAGTTGCGGATCAAGGTGCGCAACGTGATGGAGAAGCAGCTCCTGCGCCGCGCCTACGATCGGCTGGTGGAGCGGGTGAACCTGGAATCCGGCCGTTTTGCCGGGATGGTCGCCAACTCGCGCGCGATGATGCGCGTGTTCGAGACGATCGAAAAGGTCGCGCCAACTGACGTAACCGTGCTCATCCGGGGCGAGTCCGGCACGGGCAAGGAGCTGGTCGCCCGCGCGCTCCACGCGCGCAGCCCGCGCGCCAATGGCAGCTTTGTCGCCGTCAATTGCGCGTCGTTTTCGCGCGAGCTGGTCGAGAGCGAACTGTTCGGCCATGAAAAGGGCGCGTTTACCGGCGCGGTCGCGCGCCGCGAGGGCAAATTCGAGGCGGCCGACGGCGGCACTTTGTTCCTGGATGAAATCGGCGACATGAGCCCGGAAACGCAGGCCAAACTGCTGCGCGCAATCCAGGAAAAACGCTTCGAGCGGGTCGGCGGCAATCAGCCGCTGGCGGTGGACGTCCGCATCATCGCCGCCACCAATCAGAACCTCGAGGAGATGGTCGCAAGCGGACGCTTTCGCGAAGACCTCTACTATCGAATCAAGGTGGTCGAATTGCGTGTGCCGCCACTGCGCGAGCGCCCCGAGGATATCCCGGCCCTGGCGCTGCACTTCCTCGACGCGGCCTGCGCCAATTTCGGCACCGGGCGCAAAACGCTCGCGCCCGAGGCGATGCGCGCTTGCCTGGAGAATCCGTGGCGCGGCAACGTGCGCTCGCTCAAGGCCGCGATCGAGCAGGCGGTTATCCTGTCGGCCGGCAGCGAGATTACCGCTGCCGAACTGCTGGGCGGCGCCGCGGCGCAAAGCGCTCAGCGTGCCGCGCCTTTGGCCGCATTTACCGGGGCGTCGATGCCGGCGCAGGAGCCCACCGCGGTCAATGGCGCGGGCGAACTTAAATTCCGCGAGGCCAAGGACAAATTCGTCACGCAGTTCGAACGCGATTTCGTCATCAACGCGCTCAAGGCCACGGGCGGCAACATCTCGCGGGCGGCGGAGCGCGCCGGAATGTACCGCCAGAGCTTCCAGCAAAAGATGCGCGAACTCGGCATCAGCGTCGCGGATCTGGGCTTGAGATCCGACGAGGAATAAACGCATCGCGCAATAAACACAGCGGCCCCCCGAATCGGGCTTCGCGCCCTTGATAAACCATACGTATCAAAAGACTACGAATTGAAGGAGAAACGGCAGTGTTGTTTTCGCGAATGGGCAGTCTCTTCAAAGGCAAATTCACGCGATGGCTCAAGCGGCGCGAGGCCCGCGACCCCGAGGCGGTTTACGAATCCGCGATCGCCGATCGCCTCAAACGCTACCAGCAGCTCAAGACCGCGGCGGCCGGAGTGATCTACATGCGGACCAAGCTCGAAAACGAGCTCAAGGCAAAAACGCGGGAACTTGTCGAGGTGTCGGAGCAGGCGGGCCAGGCCGCCGACCTCAACGAGGACGAATGCGCGCTGATTCTGATCCGGCGCAAGCACGAACTGCAAGCCGACGCGGACCGCCTCAGGGAGGAGTTGTCGCAACTCACGACGGAGGCTGAAGAGGCCAAACGCAACCTGATGTCGTTCAAAAGCGAGATCGACAAGCTCAAGGCGGAGAAGGTCACGATGCTGGCGCGCTTGCGCAATGCGCAGGCCCGCACGCGGATCCAGCGCGCTCTGGAAGATCTTCCATACGAAGAGGACCTGCGCGCGCTCAGCGAGGTACGCGAATCGATCCAGCAGGCGCTGGCCGAAGCCGGCGTCAGCCGCGAGATCAACGGTTCCGAGATGGACCGGAAGCTGGAGGAGATTCGCCGGCGCAATGCCGAGAGCAAGGCGCAAGCCGAACTGGCCGAACTCAAACGCCGCCGCCGTCCCTGCCTGGCGCCGCCGGAGATGTTTGCCCAGGCCAACGGCGCGTCGATCGGCACCAACGGCGTGAAATAGGCAAACAGTACGCGGTTGCTGGCCCTTGCAGGGCCTGCAACCGCATCTATTGCCGATATCCCAAAGTCCGGGCCGTGGACGGGCTTTCCAGCCGCTGATCCGGGTCTTTGAAATTTCAGCCATATCACTGCCTTTGGGTTTAAGCGGGAGCCGCGCACAATCCCTCAGAGAAAGCGGCGCGCAAAATCGCTTCTTCGGCATGACAGGCAAGGGCGCCTGTCGTACTATAAGGTCGACTATCTGCCCGGAGATGGGTTTTATGAGCGAAGCAGTCGACCAGGACATCCTTCAGACTTTGCGCCGGTTCGTCGAACACGACGTGATTCCGGTCGCGTCCGATTTTGAGCATCGCGACGAATATCCGCAGGCGCTGGTCGATACGATGAAGCAGCTCGGCCTGTTCGGCGCCACCATTCCCACGGAGTACGGCGGATTGGGGCTGAGCTTCAGCACCTACGCGCGAATTATCGAGGAGCTGTCGCGCGGATGGATGAGCCTGTCGGGCGTGATCAACAGCCATCTGATCATGGCCTTCATCATCGCCAACGCCGGCACGCCCGAACAAAAACGTCGCCTGCTGCCCGGGATGGCGACGGGGGAAAAGCGCGGCGGACTGGCATTGACGGAACCGCACGCGGGCAGCGATGTGCAGTCGATCCGCACCGTGGCCAAACGCGACGGCGACAACTACATCCTGTCGGGCAGCAAGATGTTCATCACCAACGCGCGCCACGGCACGATGCTGGCGGTCGCGGCCAAAACCGATCCCAACGCCAAGCCTGCCTACGCCGGCATCAGCATGTTCGCGGTCGAGAAGAACGAGCACGGCCCCACGGTCAGCCGCAATCTGAAAAAGCTCGGCTACAAAGGAATCGATACCTGCGAAGTGGTGCTCGACAACCTCGCCGTCCCGGCGGCTAACCTGATCGGGGGTCAGCCGGGCGCCGGGTTCAAGCAGGTGATGTCGGCGCTGGAGGTCGGACGCATCAACGTGGCCGCGCGCGCGGTCGGCGTGGCGCAAGCCGCGTTCGAGAGCGCGATTCGCTACTCGCAGCAGCGCGTCGCCTTCGGCAAGCCGATCTGCCAGCATCAGGCGGTGCAGTTGATGCTGGCGGACATGGGCACGCGAGTCGAAGCCGCGCGCCTGCTGGTGCAAAACGCCGCCTCCCGCAAGGACGCGGGCCAGCGCTGCGACCTCGAAGCTGGGATGGCCAAGCTGTTCGCGTCCGAGGCGTGCGCGAAAATCTCGCTTGACGCGATGCGCATCCTGGGCGGCTACGGCTACACCCAGGAATTCCCGGTCGAACGTTTTTACCGTGATGCACCGCTGATGATGATCGGCGAGGGCACCAATGAAATCCAGTCGCTGGTAATCGCGCGCAACCTGCTGGAGCGCTATCGTATCAATTAGTTATTGCACTTCTCTGGCCCGCATTTAGCCGTTGGCGAGGGCCGGGCCTGGGCGTGCCTGACTCGCTTCATCCACCGCTTCACGCCTGCCTGATGACCGGCTCTTCCCAGACCACCAGGCGGTAGCCGAGATAATCGCGGAAGCGCCCGCAGGCGATCACGATCAGATCGATGAGCCATCCGATACCGAACACCCCGCCGGTTATCAGCCATATGATTCCGGTTGCGATCTTGCCGACGTAAAAGCGGTGGATGCCAAGATAGCCGAGGAAAAAGCACAGCAGCAGCGCGATCAGACCCGAGTAGGCCGAAACCGGCTCGTCGGGATTGTAGCGCGAATGGCGATAGGGCTGGCCCACCGGATGGCCGCAGCGGTTGCAGTAAACCGCGTCAGGCACCAGTTGCGCTCCACAGCGCTCGCAGTAACCACGCTCGTTCATCGCCCTATCGTATCAGCTTACCCGGCCAGATAGCCTTCCTTGAGCAGGGATTTGGCGATGATCATACGCTGCACCTCGCTGGTGCCTTCGCCGATTTCGGCCAGCTTGGCGTCGCGCATGTAACGCTCCACCGGAAAATCCGTCACATAGCCGTAGCCGCCGTGAATCTGCACTGCCTTGATGGTCGTCCACATCGCGGTTTCCGACGCGTACAACTTCGCCATCGCGGCCTGCCTGCCGAACGGCTTGCCCTGATCTTTCGTCGAGGCGGCCCGATATAGCAGCATCCAGGACGCTTCGATCCGCGTCGCCATATCGGCGAGCATCCATTGGATCGCCTGCAAATCTGCGATCGCGCGGCCGAACTGCTTTCGTTCCCGGGCGTAGGCGACCGCGTCTTCGAATGCACCGCGCGCGATCCCGATGGCGAAGCCGGCGATTCCGATTCGTCCGCCTTCGAGGATCTTGAGCGTCTGCGCGTATCCCTCGCCCGCTTTTCCGATCAGGTTACCCGCAGGAACCGCTACGTTGTCGAACCTTACTTCGGCGGTATCAGAAGCGCGCAATCCAAGTTTTTCGATTTTCCGGCCGTTGCTCAGTCCTGGTGTGCCGCGCTCCACGATGAACGCGGAAATACCGCCCTTGCCCTTAGCACCATCCGTGACCGCCATCACCACGTACACGTCGGCGACGCTGCCGTTGGTGATAAACATCTTGCTGCCGGAAATGGCATAGCGATCGCCCTCACGCACGGCGCGCGTGCGCATTGCGGCGGCGTCGGATCCGGAGCCCGGCTCGGTCAGGCACCATGCGCCGAGTTTTCTGCCGGCGATCATGGCGGGCAGATAGCGTTCGCGATGTTGATCCGAAGCGAAGTTCGCGATATGGCCGCTGGACAGCGACATGTGCGCGGCGCAGGTCAGGCCAACCGACGCGTCGTAGCGCGACAAGGTTTCGACTACAAGCGCCTGTGCCAGCGAATCGGCGCCGCCGCCGCCGAAGCGCTCGGGAAAGGACACGCCGAGGAAGCCCAGTTCGCCGATCTTTTCGATCACTTCGCGCGGGAAATGTTCGGTCCTGTCCCACTGCGCCGAATGGGGCTTGATCTCGCCTTCGGCGAAATTCGCCACCGTCTCGCGGATTTGGCGATGTTCTTCGTCCAGTTCGAAATTCATCGTAGGTACGGCTGACGCGCTGCCTGAAACGTCAGGCGCCGTCAGCCCTCGCTCTCATCGAAAATTACTGGCGCGGGTGGATGTTTTCGCGAACCCATTTGACGATATCTTCGGTGGACGCGCCCGGGGTGAAGATTTCCTTCACTCCCATCGCTTTGAGCTTGGCCGCGTCGTCTTCGGGAATGATGCCGCCGCCGAACACCGCAACGTCGTCGGCGCCCTTCTCCTTGAGCAGGCGCATGATCTCGGGAAACAGCGTCATGTGCGCGCCCGACAACACGCTGAGTCCGACCGCGTCGGCGTCTTCCTGGAGCACGGCTTCGACGATCATTTCGGGGGTCTGATGGAGCCCGGTGTAGATGACTTCGAAGCCGCCGTCGCGCAGCGCGCGCGCGATGATTTTGGCGCCGCGGTCATGGCCGTCCAGTCCTGGTTTCGCCACCACAATTCTGAGTCTCTTGTCCGCCATAAGTTTGTGTTCCCTCTCCATTCAGGAGAGGGCGAGGAAGCGGCCCGCTGTTCGCCGCCATCCTCGCGCTGACTCCGTGTACAGAAATGCCTGATCTTCAACCCTTATCCTGGCCCGTCTTCCGGATCCGCGAGACGGGCAAAGAAATTTCGCCGATCGAAATTCGGACCACCAATCACAGCCAGCCCGGATCTTTGTAAACACCGAACTCAGCGCGGAACACGTCGCTGATTTCGCCGACGGTGGCTTCGCAGCGCACCGCCTCGCAGATTGGTTCCATCAGATTTTCGCCCGACCGGCACGCCTCCGCCACGCGGCGCAACGACTCCCTGAGCCGCGCCGCATTGCGCTGTTGCTTCATCTTGCGCACGCGCTGGACCTGTTTCTCCTCCAGTGCGGGATCGATCTTGAGGGTCGGGATTGGCATCTCCTCGGGAACGGTATATTTGTTCACACCGACCACGGTCTTGATGCGATCCTCGAGCTGGCGCTGATAATGGAACGCGGCGTCGGCGATCTCGCGCTGCGGATAGCCAGCGTCGATCGCGCGAATCATCCCGCCCATCTCGTCGATCTTACGTATATAGTCGAGCGCCTCGCGCTCCATTCGATCGGTCAGCGCTTCGACCGCATAGCTGCCGCCCAGCGGATCGATCGTGTTGGCGACGCCGCTTTCCTCCGCGATTATCTGCTGCGTGCGCAAAGCCACCATCACCGCGCCTTCGGTGGGCAGCGCCAGCGTCTCGTCCATCGAATTGGTATGCAGCGACTGCACCCCGCCCATCACTCCGGCCAGCGCCTGGATGGCCACACGCACGACATTGTTGATCGGCTGCTGAGCGGTGAGCGAAGCGCCGGCCGTCTGGGCATGCGTACGCAGCAGCATCGATTTGTCGGATTGGGCGTGGAACCGCTCCTTCATCAGGCGCGCCCAGATCCTCCGCGCTGCGCGCAACTTGGCCACTTCTTCGAGGAAGTCATTGTGCAGGTTGAAGAAGAATGACAGGCGCGGCGCGAAATCGTCGATATCCAGTCCGCGCTTGAGAGCCTCCTCGACGTAGCAGATACCGTCGGCCAGAGTGAACGCCAGTTCCTGCACCGCGGTCGAACCGGCTTCGCGGATGTGATAGCCGGAAATCGACACAGGATGCCATCGCGGAACCTTGCGCGTGCAGAATTCGATCATGTCGGTCACGATGCGCACGGCGGGCCGCGGCGGGCAGATCCATTCCTTTTGCGCGATGAATTCCTTGAGCATGTCATTCTGGATCGTGCCGCCGACGCGCTCCCACGGCACGCCCTCGCGCTCCGCGTTGACCAGGTACATCGCGAGCAGGATCGACGCCGAGCAATTAACCGTCATCGAAGTGGTTACCTTGTCGACCGGAATCCGATCGAACAGCCGCGCCATGTCATGGATCGACGTAACTGACACGCCCTCGCGTCCGACCTCGCCGCGGGCGCGCTGATGGTCGGCGTCGTAGCCCATCAAGGTCGGCATATCGAAGGCGGTGGAAAGTCCGTCCTGGCCCTGGCTGAGCAGGAAATGAAAGCGCGCGTTGGTATCTTCGGCCAAACCAAAGCCGGCAAACTGGCGCATCGTCCACAGCCGCCCGCGATACATCGAGCCGTAAACGCCGCGGGTGTAAGGATACTCGCCCGGGTAGCCGATGTCGCGGTCAAAATCGGAAGTGACGTCCTGGGGTCCGTACACCGGTTCCAGTTCCATGTCGGACACGGTCGAAAAACGCGCCGGCCGCTGCGTGCTGCGCTGATAGGTTTCATGAAACCACTGTTCCCTGGTTCTCATCGCGCTTACCTTCCCAGTACCTGACCGGCGATAACCAGCCGTTGGATCTCTGATGTACCTTCGTAAATCTCGGTTATTTTGGCGTCGCGGAACAGCCGCTCGACTTTGAATTCCTTCGTATATCCGTATCCCCCGTGAATCTGCAGGGCCTCGGTTGCGGCCTTCATCGCGGTTTCAGCGGCGAACAACTTGGCCATCGCCGACTGCTTCGTATGGACCTTGCCCGCGTCCTTGAGCGCGGCAGCCTGCAGGGTGAGCAGGCGCGCCGCATCAACCTCGACCGCCATGTCGGCGAGCTTCCATTGAATCGCCTGAAAACTGCCGATCGTAGAGCCAAACGCGCGTCGCTGCGACGCGTACTTCAGCGATTCCTCGAGCGCGGCGCGGGCGATACCCACGGCCTGTGCGGCGATTCCGATCCGCCCGCCGTCCAGTGTTTTCATCGCGACTTTGAAGCCCTGCCCTTCTTCGGTCAACAGACAATCCGCTGGCAACCTCATATCGGAAAAGCTCAGTTGCGCGCTATGGGCGCCGTGGATACCCATCTTGTCCTCGTTGCGCACCACCTGCCATCCAGGCGTGCGGGTATCGACGATAAAGGCGCTGATTCCGTGATGGCCGGCGGACGGATCGGTCATCGCGAAGACGATCGCAACCGACGCCTGCGGACCGTTGGTGATGAAGTTCTTGGTCCCATTGATTACGTAGGAGTCGCCGTCGCGGACGGCACGAGTTTTCTGCCCGGCGGCATCGGACCCCGCCTGCGGTTCGGTAAGGGCAAAACACCCAATATGCCGGCCGGCGGCCATCTCAGGCAGAAAGCGGCGCTTCTGGTCCTCGGTGCCCAGTCCCAGAATCGGCCACACCGCGAGCGAGGAATGAGCCGACACAATTACTCCGGTGGCGGCGCAGTGGACCGAGATCTCCTCGATCGCCAGCGCGTAGCTGACATGATCCATCCCGGCGCCGCCGTAGGTTTCGGGCACGAAAATGCCCATGATGCCCAACTCGCCCAGTTCCTTGATGATCTCGGCGGGAAATCGATGGGTCCTGTCGGTTTCGATACCCGCCTGCGCCAGACGTTCGACGCCGAAGCGGCGCATCAGGTCACGCACGCGTAGCTGGCTATCAGTCAGTTCGAGGTCCATTCATAGTCAGTGTACATGAGAATGAAACTCGAAGCGCGCAGTACGCGTATCAGTAGAGGAGTACGAATTCGGTGGCGAAATAAAGCGGGCTGCCGGGCTGGCCCCGGGCGGCCTTGAAAAGGTGGCGCCAGCCGGCAAGAACGCGCAGCATGTCGCGCACAACGACGCACCCCGCTTCGACGGCGAGAATTATTTACCCTGCCATTTGGGATCGCGCTTGTCGACAAACGCTCTGGTGCCCTCGACGCGGTCGGCGCTGCCGAAGCATACGCCGAATGACTGCTGTTCCAGCTTGAGCCCGGCGTCCTCGGTCATGGTGGCCGCCGCAATCAGCGCCGCTTTCGCCTGGCGGACGGTCAGCGGGGACTTGGAGGCGATCTTCTGCGCCAGTTGGCACGCGGTTTCAATCAGTTGATCGGGCGCGACCACCTGGTTGACCAAGCCCCATTCCAGCGCGGTTTTCGCATCGATCGGATCCCCGGTCAGGATCAGTTGGCGGGCGCGCGCATGGCCGATTCGATGGGGCAGGCGCTGAGTGCCGCCGAAGCCGGGAATCAGGGCCAGGTTGATCTCTGGCTGGCCAAAGCGCGCCTTGTCGCTGGCAACGATCAGGTCGCAGGCCATCGCCAGTTCCAGTCCGCCGCCCAGAGCAAAGCCGTTGACGGCCGCGATTATCGGGATCGGCAACTCTTCCATCGATTGCATCACGCGATGGCCCAAACGGCAGAACTCCAGCCCTTCAACCGCAGACATTTCGGTCATCGCGGCGATATCGGCTCCGGCCACGAACGCGCGATCACCGGCGCCGGTTATAATCATCGCGCGCACTGCGGAATCGTGCCGAACATCTCTGAGCACCTGTGCGAGTTCCTCTACTACCCGAACGTTCAGCGCGTTCAGCGCCTTGGGTCGATTGACGGTAACCATCGCGATCGGCGCCTTTTCGAAAATCAGGGCGGTAAGTTCCACTGCAGTTCCTCACAGATTGAAGGCCCCCGAAGCAACCGGGACCGGTGTGTTAGTACTCGGGCTTGAAGTCGAAGTGATGGACCGCGCTGATGAATCGCACGGTGCGGGTCTTGGAGCGCATCACCACGCTGTTGGTGAGCGCGCCGCCCGAAAAGAACCGCACCCCGCGCAGATAATCGCCGGTGGTCACTCCGGTGGCGGCAAACATCACATTGTCACCGGCCAGTTCCTCCAGCGTGTAGCGGCGGTTCAAATCCAGGATACCTGCGGCCAGGCACTGTTCCGCTTCCTGTTCGTTGCGCGGCCTGAGTCGGCATTGCATGTCGCCTCCGGCCGATCGAATCGCGGCGGCGGCCAGCACCCCCTGATGGGCGCCACCGGTGCCGATCAGCATGTCAATCTCGCTTTCGGGATGAGTCGTAGCCAATGCGGCCGACAGGTCGCCGGCGGACAGCAGCTTGATCCCGGCACCTGCGCGGCGAACTTCGGCGATGAGTGATTCATGGCGCGGGCGGTCCAGGATTGCGACTCGCAGGTCCTCGACATATACCTTTTTGGCTTCGGCCAACGCCCTCAGGTTGTCGGAGGGGGAGCGGTCCAGATCGATGATACCGCGTCCGATCGGTCCGACCGCGATCTTCTCCATGTAGGTGTTGGGGCACATCAGCAACTTGCCCCGCTCGGCCATCGCCACACATGACAAGGCGTTGGGACCGCCGGTGGCGCAAATCAGCGGGCCTTCCAGCGCGTCCAGCGCGACGTCCACCTCGGGACCCGATCCGATTCCGACAATCTGGCCGTTGTAGAGAAGATCGGTTTCGCCCTCGTCCCCTTCTCCGATGACGATTTTTCCGTCCACGCCAATCGCATTGAGCGCGTTGCGCATCGCCTCGGCCGCGGTCCGATCGGCTAACCGTTCGTCACCTTTGCCGATCAAGCGGCCCACCGCCAGGGCGGCGGCTTCGGTGGCGCGGACAACTTCGAGTGCAAGATTGCGGTCCACTCTGACTCCTGCAATTCCTAAAAACTGTACAGTCTATTTCGGCTCCTTATCCCGCCCGGGATAAAGGAAAGGTTTGACAAAAGTTTCAGTCGGGGCCGCCCTGCCCTTTCGGCCTCCTCACAAATGCCTTAAGCCGACGCGCGCTGAAAGAGCCGTTGAATAAGACCATAACCCTCGCTCACCCTCAGACCGGTCGCAGCAGCATCCTCTTCCGTATACCGGCGAGGTGTAAGCGGCGCATGGCACAGAGCTTCACCCGAAACCATAGCAAAGGGGACCGGCTCGTTCGAGTGTGTTTTGAGCTTGCAGGGAGTGGCGTGATCGGGCATCAGCAGAACCCGGCTGGGACCGAGTTTCGGCAAGCCCTCGAGCAGCGTGCCGAGGACCAGTTCATCGATTCGCTCGATCGCCTCGACCTTCAAATCCGCCCGCCCCATATGGCCGGCCTCGTCGGGAGCCTCAATATGAACCAGCAGGAAATCATGCTGCTTCAAGGCCTCCAGTCCGTACCTGCCCTTGGCCGCGTAGTCGGTGTCCAGAAAGCCGGTAGCGCCCGGCACCTTGATTAATTCGAGCCCCGCCAGACGCCCCAACCCGTTGACCAGGTCGACGGCGGATATGACGCAACCGCTGGTGCTAAAGCGCTCGCGCAACGTCGGCACCGCCGGCTTTTTGCCCTGACCCCAGAACCATACAGAACTGGCCACCGGTTGGCCGGCCGCGCGCCGCGCATGGTTCACCTCGTGGCGCGCCAGGATATCAGCCGCTTGCACCATCAGATCGCGCAGCCGCTCCGATCCGCGACCGCGCGGCAGATACTCGGCCACAGGCCGGTCGGTGATGTCATGCGGAGGGGTCAGGACCGTATCAGCCGGGCCGCCATGCCAGACCATGATGTGGCGGTAGCTGACTCCGTTGTGGAATTCGAATTCGTCGCTTCCCAGGCGCCGCCCGATATCGCGGACGATCTCACCCGCTTCATCGCTGCTGATGTGGCCGGCCGTGAAATCGCCCATGACCTCGGCACCGCCGGGGCCCGGATTGAGGGTCACGAGGTTCATGCGAAAGACGACATCGTCGGGACCGATATCCAGGCCCATGCTGGCGGCCTCTATGGGGGCCCGCCCGGTGTGGTACCGCTGGGGATCGTAACCCAGGATCGTCATGGTACCGACGTCGCTGCCCGGCGGCATCCCGTCGGGGATGGTCGCGACGAGTCCCAGTTCGCCGCACGATGCGATCCGGTCCATGTTGGGTTTACGCGCCGCCTGGAGCGGGGTCCTGCCGCCCAGTTCGGGACACGGCCAATCCGCCATCCCATCCCCATGTACGATCACGTACTTCATCAGTCGATCTCCAGCAATTTCAAAATCCTGCCCACATCGGGTTCGACCACGACGGTATTGCTGAGGTTTTTCAACGCCGTATCAGGATCCTTGAGCCCATGACCCGTCAGCGTGCAGACCAGGATCGATCCGGGCTTCAGCCGGCCGCTGGCGCCGTATTTGAGCGCGCCGGCCACCGATGCGGCGGAGGCGGGCTCCGCGAAAATCCCCTGCTCGGCGATTAGTCGATAAGCGGCCAGAATTTCAGCGTCGCTGACGATATCGATTAGGCCGCCGGACTGGTCCCGCGCTTCTTCGGCGGATTTCCAACTGGCCGGATTGCCGATTTTGATCGCGGTCGCGACGGTGTGCGGATCATCAATCGGATGGCCCTCGACAATTGGCGCGGCGCCTTGCGCCTGATAGCCCATCATGCGCGGCAGCTTGCTCGACAGCCCATGATTCTTGTATTCGCGGTAACCCAACCAATAAGCCGTGATGTTGCCGGCATTGCCGACCGGCAGGAAATGAAAGTCGGGAGCGTCGCCGAGTTGATCGCAGACCTCGAAGGCGGCGGTCTTCTGTCCCTGGATGCGATCGGGATTGACGCTGTTGACCAGGCGAATCCGGGTCGGGTCGCGCTCGGCCAAATCCCGCACCATCTTCAAGCAAATGTCGAAGTTTCCAATTACCTCCACTACGCGCGCCCCATGCATCACGCTCTGCGACAGCTTGCCCAAGGCCACCGCACCTTTCGGAATCAGAACGAAGGCTTTCAGTGCCGCCCGTCCGGCATAGGCGGCGGCCGAAGCCGCGGTATTGCCAGTCGATGCGCAAATAACCGCACGCGCGCCTTCGCCCTTGGCCTTGCTGATCGCCATCGTCATTCCCCGATCCTTGAATGACCCGGTGGGATTGACGCCTTCAAACTTAAAGTAAACTTTCAAACCGACACCGATCCGGTCGGCAATCGCGGGCACTTCGATCAGCGGCGTATTGCCTTCGTTCAGCGTGACTACGGGCATCTCGGGGGTTACGGGAAGGAAGCGGCGGTAATGCTCGATCACGCCGGGCCAGCGGGTCAGCCGTGCAGTTGCGGTCTGGGAGGCGGCGGCCATTGACGTTCTATAATTGCTCCTCGATCCGGATAAAAACCGGCGCCGCCGTGACGAATTTGCGCCGGCGGATTTCGGTCAGCGCGACCATCAGATCGTGTTCCCTCGCTTCATGGGTGCGCATCACCACCGGTACCTGGGGCGCGCGCTCCTGCTGGATCATCGAGGCGATCGATATCCTATAACGCCCCAGCACCGAGGCAATCCGGCCCAGCACGCCCGGTTTGTCCTCGGCCATGAAGCGCAGGTAATACTGGCAGGCGACGCGCTCCATCGGTTTGATCCTGGCCGCTTTGAGCGCCGAATAAGGATAACCCAGCGCATGGTCGGAAGCCTCGGTGGCACCTGCCAGGCGCATGCGCGCAATTTCCACGATATCGGCCACCACCGCGGTCGCCGTCGGCATCTCCCCCGCGCCCAATCCGAGGTACATCGTGGAACCTAAGGCCTCGCCCTGGATATAGATCGCGTTATAGGCCCCACTAACACTGGCGAGCGGATGGCGGCTCGGCACCATCGTGGGATGCACCCGGGCCTCGATCGTGCCGTCTTCGTTCTTGGCAATCGCCAGCAGTTTCACCGTGAAACCGAACTCTCGCGCATATGCGATGTCCTGCAATGTGATGCGGCTTATACCCTCGGTATGGACCTGGTTTGGCTTAAGTAACACGCCAAAGGCCAGGGTGACCAGCAGCGAGAGCTTGTGCGCGGCATCATGGCCGTCAATATCCAAGGTCGGGTCCGCCTCCGCCAGTCCGCTGCGCTGGGCATGGGCCAACACGTCGGCGAAATCAGCCCCGCTTTCCGCCATCGTACTGAGGATGTAATTGCAGGTGCCGTTCACAATTCCATAGACGGCGCGCTGGCGGTCTCCGACCAGCGCTTCACGCAGCGTCCTGATTATCGGGACTCCACCGCCGACGCTGGCCTCCAATCCGATGAAGCGGCCCCGGCGCGCCGCCGCTTTGAAGATCCGATCGCCATGTTGAGACAGCAGCGCCTTGTTCGCGGTTACGACATCTTTGCCGGTCTCGAAGGCCTTGAGGATGAGGCTTCGGGCGGGCTCGATCCCGCCAAACAGTTCAACCACCACGTCAATATCGGGGCGGGCCACCAAAGCGGCGGCGTCGCGGGTGATCAGGTCCGAAGTCAGACCCAAAGCGCGATCCGGAGTCAGGCTGCGATCGGCAACTCCCGCCAGCTCCAGGCGCGTGCCGAGCCGGGCGGAAAGCATGGCGGCATGGCGGCGCAACAGTTTGACGACTCCGCCGCCGACTGTGCCGCAGCCGAGCAGTCCAATGCGAATCGGCTTCACCAGGATGCTCGCAGGCTCATCGGCGGCTTAGCGCAGCGCGCCTACCGCTTTGACGCGGGACGCCGGACTGTTGTGCATCGCATGGCGAATTCCGCGCAGCGCCTGGCGTATCCGATGCTCATTCTCAATCAATCCGAAGCGCACAAAGCCGTCGCCGTCGGCGCCGAAGCCGATCCCGGGTGAAACGGCGACTTTGGCTTCGGCCAGCAGGAACTTGGCGAATTCGAGCGAACCCATTGCGCGAAACGGTTCGGGAATCGGCGCCCACACAAACATCGTGGCGCGCGGTCTGGCCACCTCCCAGCCGCATCGCGCCAATCCTTCGACCAGCACGTCGCGCCGTCGCCGATAGACCTCGTTGATTTCAGCCACGCAATCCTGGGGTCCGTTGAGAGCGGCAATCGCGGCAACCTGAACGGGGGTGAACATGCCGTAATCAAAGTACGACTTGAGCCGCGCAAGCGCCCCGATCATCTGGCGGTTACCCACCGCGAAGCCAACGCGCCACCCCGGCATATTGTAGCTCTTGGATAAGGTGTAGAACTCGACGCCGACTTCCTTGGCGCCCGGCACCTGCATGAACGATGGCGCCTGGTAGCCGTCAAAACACAAATCGGCATAGGCAAAGTCGTGCGCGACCATTATTTCATTGTCGCGGGCGAATTCGACCACCTTTTTCATGAACTTCAGATCCACGACCGCGGTGGTGGGATTGTGGGGAAAGTTCATGATGATGAACTTGGGCCGCGGCCAGCATCGCTTAACCACCGCCAGCATCTCTTCGAAGAAGTCGCTGCCCTGGCGCATCGGCACGCCATGCACCTCGGCTCCGGCGATTACGCACGCGTACTGATGAATCGGGTAGGTCGGCGTCGGCGCCAATACGACGTCGCCATGATCAAGGATCGCGAGCGTCAGATGCGCGATTCCTTCCTTGGACCCGATGGTCACGATTGCTTCAGAGTCCGGATCCAGTTCGACGCCGAAGCGGCGCTTGTACCAGTCGGTAATCGCCAAACGCAGTTTAAAGATGCCGCGGGAGACGGAATAGCGATGGTTGGCGGTTTTGGCTGAGGCCTCGACCAGCTTGTTCACGATGTGCGGCGGTGTCGCCCCGTCCGGGTTGCCCATGCCGAAGTCGATGACGTCCTCGCCCTGGCGGCGCGCGGTCTGGCACAGCTCTCCGATTACATTGAAAACGTAAGGCGGCAGGCGCTTGATTCGCGGAAAGTCCATACTCGTCGTTTGGCTTGCCCCTCCAACACCGCTTGACGCGGCCCTCTCAGCAAACCGTCATCCTATTAGAGAGGAGAAATTAGCATACGACCATCACTGGAGCATGCCCGCGAAAGAGGCGGGGCAGGGATGCCCGACGGACACCTGCCCCACGCAAGCGCAAGCTCTGCCGAATATCAACAGTCCTTCTCCGGAAAAGAGAGAATTTGACCCTGGACTGTGCAAGTTCCAGCGCGGCTACGACGCAGTGATGGCATAGCCTGCCGCTATCATCAACTTACTCGGTTTCCTGCTGCGACTGCAGGGACTGAATCTCGCGCCGCTGGCGTTCGATTTCACGCTGCTGCTGGTCGATTTGCGACTGCGTCTGCGCCTGCTGCGCTTCCTGGTTCTGCATCGCATTTCCCACGGCAAAACCGCCGACGCCGCCCAGCGCGCCGCCGATGGCGGCGCCCGCGCCAGGCGCGCCCACCGCCGCGCCGATTATGGCGCCGGTGGCGGCGCCAAGCCCGCCGCCAATCAGGGTGCCCTTTTCACGTGTCGAGAGCGGCTGCCCGCTACATCCGAGCGCTCCCGCCAACACAGCAAGGCAGAGCAGGCCCATTGCGATACCCTTCCACGATCTGATCATGTAATCCTCCCGAGTAACGAAACCCTCATGGTCTAACGGCATACAATCCTACGAATTATCCCCGCTAGCCTTACTGAGCCGCGGCCGGAGCCGACTCCATCGGCAGCCCCGCGATGGTCTTCCCCGATGCGTCAGCCAAAGCCAGCCCCGGATTCCCATTCTTGTCCAGATGCAATTCGGCGCGATCCTTGCCGTTCTGGTCGAATAAGACCAGAGCCGGAGCACCCCCTGGTCCGAGCGCCAATCCGGCACGAGCCAGGCCCGTTTTGCTGTCATACAAAGTCAGGCTGACCTGCCCTTCGTTCAAAGAGGACAAACTGGCGATCTGGGCGCCGTCAGCGGAGAAAACCCCTATCCCGGATTGATCTCCCGCACCAACGCCCTCGCCGACGATCACACGCCGGCGGCCCGTGTTGTCATAAAATCCGACCGAGGAGCGCCCGTCAGCCGCAACCCTGAACTCGGCTCTTTCTTTACCATCCGCGTCGACGAAATAGAGGGCTGCAGTGCCCTTGTCGCTCACCCGCATCACGCCTCTTTGATCACCATTGGGTCCGAGCAGCACGAATTTTTCCGCCTCGACCGTTCTCGCATGATGACCGTGACGCAGCGCAAAAGCGTTGCTTGCCCCAAGGATAGTGGCGGCCGCACCACCAATCAGTCCGCCGATCAAAGCCACGATCACCGTAAGCCAGGATTTCCTGTTAGTCATGGTTACCTCCTCGATGTCGAAGTCAGGGTTGTTTGCAAGATCGCGGTCAGAGCTTGCAGACGTTCCACAAATCTCCCTTCGTGTCGCAACGCGTATTTGACAGCGTTTAAAGCGCTACAAACCCGCACTGCCGAGCATAATACCTGCTCCTTTTAGTTCCAACCACAGATCACGGCAATATTGCCACAAAAACATTTGACAGGCCGCCAGCGCTGTGGTCACATCCGTCGAACTCCGCCAGCAACGGGGATTACGCGGCGAGTGCGGCTTGAGCAACAAAACTCCCGCTGCAGCCCTTGGAGTTCGTGATGAGCAGGAGCGAACGTCAGGGATGGTCGGTAATTGGGGCGCTGTGGGTCGTGATGTTTTTCACCATCGGCGCGACCATCAGCACGATCGGCGTCTTCTTTAACCCACTGATCAAGCAGTTCGGATGGAACCACGAGCAGGTTTCGCGCCTGGCCACCGCCTATATTTTTTGCTCTGGCGTCACCGCCCCAGCCGCGGGATGGATATTGGAATGGGTGCCGGCGCAGCTGCCGATGGGGCTGGGCGCAGGCGCCGCGGCGGCCGGTTATCTACTGGCCAGCCGCAGTAATTCTCTGGCAGCGTTATTCGCGGCGTTCGCGCTGATCGGTGCGGGCGTGGGCAGTTCCACGCTGGTGCCCGGCACGATCGTAGCCGCCAACTGGTTCAAGCAGCGCCGCGGCCTGGCAATCGGAATCGCGATCTGCGGCAGCGCCGTCGGCGCGACCGTGATGCCGCCGGCAATCGCGCACGTGATCATCGTCTATGGATGGCGCATCGCGATGCTTTGTCTGGGCGCGCCGATTTTCGCGATCGCGCTGCCAGCAATCCTGATCATGGTACGCACCCGCCCGCCCGGAGAGCAGTCAGCGCAGACCGGCCCGCAAACGCCGGAGCAAACGGCGGGACTCGAACTCGGCGCCGCTCTGTCGGTGCTGCCGTTCTGGATGCTGGCTGGCGTGCAGGTCTTCTTCACGGTGGCCTATCAGGGCGTCTATTACCACCTGGTGCCGTACTTCATCGGCGTCGGCTACAGTCCGCAGCGCGCAGCCTTTATCTTCGGCGCCAAGTCGCTGTTCGTCACGATCGGCACGATCATCCTGGGCGCGATGGCCGATCGGATCGGCCCGCGCAAGGTGCTGGCCTTCGGCATGACGGTGCTGTGCCTGAGCCTGGTTGACCTGTTGGCGGCGGCGCGCAGTCCCGCCTTCGGCGCGGCCGCGACAGTCTTGTTTGTGATCGGCTACGGGTCGGCGACGGGGACCACGGTCACGACGGTTCCGATGCTGATGGGCGAATGCCTGGGGATGCGTCGGTTCGCGACGCTGATGGGGATCATCGGGTTCATCGCCACGGTGGCGTCGGCGCTGGGGCCAATCGTGACGGGACTGATTTTCGATCTGACGGGAAGTTACTGGCTGCCGTTCTCGCTGTGCGGCGCCATGTTCGCCGCCGCCGCCCTCATCGCCCTGATCATCTATCCCGCACCCGGCCACGACCAGGTCGCGATCGCGCGAACTCTTACCGCTGCCCCAATTGTTCCGTCCGTCAACTCCTAGTGTGGTGAGTCGTCAGTTGATTGAACGTTCATTTCAACTTCCAGATTCTGATTCTCGGACCGGGGCGGGTCATACTGGTGATGTTGCGCAATGGCGCGTAAAAGGCGTCGGCGGCATCGAAGACCGGCATCGGCGCGCCTGGCCGGAGCGGATCGAGGTCCAACACCAGCGTTGCCTGTGAATCGAGCCATTCCTGCTCCAGCGGAGTCGGTCCACGCGAGTAGTATTGCAGCGGCGGCATCGAATCCGACATTACATACTCGACGCCTTGCTGCTTGAGCAGTTGCGGGCTTGCCATCGGCACCACTCTGACCGTGTATAACTGCGGCTTGCCATAAGGAGTGGTGTTGTCGGTCGCGGCGATCGCTCCTCCGGGCGGGATATGCGCCTCGATCCATTCGCGGGCGATGGTGCGCGTGTCAGTCTGCCGCAACAGATGATTGAGTTGCAGATCGCGCACCAAGCAGGGCGCCAGCACAAGCGCAGTTCCGGCGGCCGCAAGTCCGACTGCCCGAGTTTGGCCGATGCACCGCGATGCGATTTGCGCCAGGTCTGAGATCATGAGCCCCACCAGCAGGACCATCGCCGGCAACGGGACCATCAGGTAGCGGTAGAATACGTAGTGGCTGCGGGTCAGGCCAATAAGGGCGACAGCCAGAAACGTCAACAGTGACAATGTGCCGGGCCGCGGCCGGATCAATGCCCACACCATCGCCGCGAGCACCAAGGCCTGCAAAGCCACGCCCAAAGTGTCGGGCATTGCGTGGTACAACAGCCATGACCAGCCGTAATCGGCCAGGCGGTTGCCTACTCCGTAGAGCACAAAGCCGCGCTGGTAAGTGTAATCGACCACGGTCTGGCGCCAATCCAGGAAGACGTAAGGGGTGGCGCAGAAGGTCACCACTGCGGCCATTCCGAGCGCCAGAAAAATCCCCGGGTCGGCGACGTAATACCACCACGGGGCGCGTTGGCGGCGGCAGACTCCGAAATGCGCCGTTACGATTGCGAACAGCACGACGCCCGCCGGATACTTGGTGGCAATGGCCAGACCGGAGAACAATCCCGCGCCGACGTAATCAAGCGATCGGCCGCGGCGCGCGACCCGCAGCACCATCGCCAGCGCCATCGTCAGCCAGAACAGGGTTGGAGCGTCGGTGGTCGCGTACTTGGACTCGCGCACGGGCAGGGTGGCAAAGGTCATGATCGCGGCTGCCGCGATAGCCGCGCCCGGTCCGAACGCCGGCGCACCCGCGAAGTAAATCGCCGGCACGGCCGCCACGCCAAAGCTGGCCGACACGCGCCGTGCTACCAGGTAGGCCAGGGCTTGAGCGTCGCCCGCATATGCGGCGCGGAAATTTTCATATCCGATCAGGCGCGCGTAATACTTCAGCGCCGCATGCTGAACGTACATCTGGGCCGCCGGATAAAGCGCAAAATGCGGATTCCAGTCGGCCTCGAAGCCCAGTGCGCGCGAGACCATGTATTCTTCGTCGGGGCGGAAATGGTCAGGCAGACCGAAGCTGGTGGCGCTAAAGCGCAGCCATCCCGCAACCAACATAAGCGCAAGTACGATTACCAACCGGCTAGCCGCGGCCGGCGCATCGCGCAGGATACTTGCCTTGGCGGCTGGATGGTCCACGATTATCGCGCGCGCCGCCGAGTTTTCGCCAATCACCGCCATCTGTTGGAACAAATTCCGATCAACACCCGAACAACTCCTGCCGCTTTTGGGCTGCGCCGATTTCTGCCGCAGCTCCGAGGTTACCAAAGATCGCCGCGAATGACAGACGCCCACAGGAAGCCGAGGTTGGAAATGGCCTGATTGCGATTCAAAGCGGCGTACCTTTGCATCCCAGAGCAGGATCGTTACAATTTGGGCGCCGTCAGGACGGCAGCGCATTGCGACGATGAAGTTAAGGATCACGACGGCTGCGGATTTGCGGGCGGTTGCGCAAATGGCGGTTTCGCTCAGGGTGGGTGAGGGCGGCAGTGCCGCAACCGGCCAGTTGGATTCGGTGGAAAGATTGGGAATCCGCAGGTGCGCTGGCGCATTCATCACCGCTATTTTCCTCTTTTGCTGCCTGTGCCTGATTTTCGTCGCTGCCGCTCACGCTGACACCAACATCATCGCCAATCCCGACCTCACCCAAGGTAAGGGCGCCGCGCCTGACGGATGGACCAGCGAAGGATGGATTTCCACTCCCGATGTCTCCACCTACCAATGGGTTCATACTCCTGCTGGCGGCGAACTGGATATTTCCAGCGTCAAGGGCAACGACGCGCGATGGATTCAGAACCTGCACATCGGTCCGGGATGGTACTACTTCAGCGCCGAGCTGCGCAGCGAGGATGTGGGCGCCAACAATACCGGCGCGTCCATCGGCCTGATGGAAGACGGGATTATTTCGCAGCAGCTGCACGGCACCACGAACTGGACCAGGGTCGGCTTCTATCTCAAAGCAGGCGATAAGGGCGCCGACATCGTGCTGGATTGCCGGCTGGGCGGCTTCGCCAGCCTGAACACGGGCAAGATGGCTTGCCGCGACTTCAAGGGCGAAAAGGTAAAGGAGCCGCCCGACAACGACACTCCGCGCTATGACCTTGAAGTGATCCGCAACGGTGGCACACCGCCGGCCGGGTCGGGAGGCGCCAACGTCGCGCTGCCTTTGGCTTTGGCGCTGTTGGTTCTGGCCGGCCTTTTTTATTGGCGCCGGTTCGGCCAGCGCTGGGCGCGCAAAGTCTGGATCCAGTTGCGGCAGATGCCGCCGGCCGGCTCCGCCACGCCATTGCCGCCCGAGGCCACCCGTCAGCGTATCGAGCTTATCCTGTTCGTGGTGACCCTTCTGACGTTCGCCTATTTTTACCAGGCGGCCGATCACAGCACCGGATCGCGTTTTGACCTGGTGCGCTCCATTCTGGAGCGCGGCACTCTGTGGATCGACGGATACTGCGGCTACAACACCGCGGACATTGTCGAACTGCGTTCGCACATCTTTTCCAACAAAGCCCCGGGCGGAGCGTTCACCGGCCTGGTTCCGTGGCTTTTCGTCACTTCGATTTTGCGACTCTTCGTGCGGGAAGGTGACTGGTTCTGGGCGCTGGCAACGCATCTGACGACGGTGTTTTCAGTCAGCCTGCTTTCCGCGGTCCTGACCGTACTGCTATATCGCTTCGCGCTGCGCCTGGGCGCCGGCAACGCACGATCCGTGGTTTTGGCGCTGATCCTGGCTTTCGGGACGATCATGTTTCCGTACGCGACCGAGTTCACGGGAGAGCCGATCGCGGCCTTATGCGTGCTGGCGTCGTTTTATCTGCTGGTGTTTCAGGCCCCAGGCGACAACGCTTATCGCAACCTGTTTGCCGGCTTGCTGGCTGGATGGTCGGTGCTGTGCGATTACCCGACGTTTGTACTGGCCGCCGGCGTGGGCATTTATGCGATTTGGAAGCTGCGCGACTGGCGCCAGATCGCTCCTTTCGCTTTGGGCGCGGGCGTCTGCGCGATTATCCTCGCCTGCTACAACTGGCTGGCCTTCGGCAACCCCTTTTTTTTGAGCTACGAAGCCTACATGGGCGCGGCTAACGCGTCGCGCTTTCCCGAGCAATCCATTGGCTTTGCCGGCGTCACCTATCCGCGGTTTTCGGTTTTATGGGACGTGCTGTTCGGCGCCCAGCGCGGCTTGTATTACTGCAACCCGGTGCTGCTGCTGGCGTTTCCGGGATTGTATTTCTTCTGGCGGCGCTGCAGTTATCGCGCTGAACTGATCGTAATCGCATACGCGATTGTTGGGTTCATCCTGTTCAATGGCTCTTACGGCGAATCGATTATTTACTGGGGCGGCGGCACGGCTACCGGTCCACGCCATATCGTGTCGGCAGTTCCCTTCATGGTGCTGGCGATGGCGTTCCTGCCCCGCCGCCTCGATCCGATTATAGCCTTCCTGGCGCTGGCCTCGGTGTTCATGATGCTGATGGCGACGGCGATCGAGCCACATCTCCCCTACGAATACGACAACCCGATTCCGGACTTTTTGTGGCCCGCCTATCTGCGCGGCGATTTGGGCTACAACAAGGGCGCCTACTATGGCGGCGGACCCATTGCGGGAGATTCGGTGGCCTTCAATCTCGGCAAGCTGGCTGGACTGCCCGGCGCGCTGCAGTTATTGCCCCTGGCCGCGCTGTGGATCGCGGGGGCATGGAAGCTCCTCAACTCCCTGGAATACTCGATTGGCGCCCGTACGCGTCGGCGCATGACAGCTTTCGCCGCCCTGGCGATTGTGGCCCTGGTATCACCGCCGATTTTCGGAGCGCTCTTTCTGCAGCCCAACCTTAATCAGGCCCATGGTCTGTTGGGGCGATATTATGAGGGCACGCGCAACAGCCATTTTCCACCCCATATCGAACGGGTTGACCGCAACGTCGATTTCGACAGCATCGTCGCGCTTGGCTCGCTGCCCTATCCCTCCTATGCAGTATGGACCGGCGACCTGATCGCGCCGGTCTCCGGCATCTACCAATTCTCGATTGCGGTGGATGATTCCGGATGGCTCAAGATCGACGGGCACGACGTCATCGCTGACCCGGGTGAGGTCACCAAGCAGTTCGACAGCGGGATGGTCCATCTTGCCGCTGGCAAGCACACGATCGAGGTCGGCGAAAGGAACATCTGGGGCGGTTCGTCGATTCGCCTGATGTGGAAGCCGCCGGGAATGCGCGAGGAAGTGGTGCCGTCGCGCTACCTGATTCCGCAGCACGTCGGAGCCCATCACCCAATTCAGGAACTTATCCAGAAGGCCCAGGGTTAGCAGGTCCCTTACTTTCGCAATCCGGGCAACTGGGAAGTTGCCGGCCTCCGCCGCAAGACCAGCGCACGTCCTCCTTCGGATAATAAAACCTCAAGAATTAACAATTTCCGCGAAATTTGCGGTTCACAAAAGCAAGAAAAGACTTGTACTCGGACTTTTTGAAGATTAGCCTTGTATCGATTAATAAAGCTTGAAGAAGTAAGACCGACGTAGATACTAGCGACTTAGGGCGAATCCGATTAGCTTGAAGGGCTCGGAACTCGCGTAGCATGCGACCCGTGTGTTTACCGGCGTGATGGAGTGAAAGTGTACTCAGCAAGAATGTGGGCGACGACGCCCGTGACGGTCTTTCCCCTACTCGCAATTATAGTAATGTGCTTTTTGGTAGAGAGCGCCGGCGCGCAAAGCGGCTCCGTCGTCGCGCTGTCCGGAAACCATCCCAGGGAAATCAGCGGTTTGCAGCCGGTGGGCCGCGCCAACCCGGTCGCGCAACTCAATCTCCAGGTAAATCTGGCCCTGCGCAATCGCAGCGCACTTGACCAATTACTCCGAAATCAACAGAACCCCGCCTCGCCTGACTACCATAGATGGCTTACGCCGGCACAGTTTGACGCGCGCTTTGGTCCTTCGCAGCAGGACGTTAATGCGGTGTCGCAGTGGCTCAAGGCGCAGGGCTTTCAGGTAACCGCCACGAGTCTGGCCCAACGTTATGTGCGCTTCACCGCGACGGTGGCCGATGCCGAACGGGCCTTTTCCACCAGCATCATGGCCTTCGGCGACGGCACTTCGTATTCCAACATCACCGACCCGCTGATTCCGGCGGGACTCGCCGGCGTGGTTGGTTCGGTGACCGGCCTGGATAACTTCATCCATTCGATGCCGGCGTCCGTGGCGCCGCCCAATCCGTCAGGCCAGGGCGACGCCGAACTGCTCAATCCGCCGGGGTTGCTTGACCCGGGACCGGCATCTTCGGTGCCGGAAAGCGGTCCGGCCATCGCCACCCCGGGGGTGGACATTGGTGGCGTCATCTCTTTCGGACCCTCGGATTTCCGGTCGTTTTACGACGAGAATCCTTTAATTGGCAGTGGGGCTACCGGAGCCGGCGGCGATTGCCTGGCGATTGTCGGCACCTCGAATTTTTCCGCGTCGGCTGTAAGCCTGTTTAACAGCACTTTCGACTTGCCCGCCTCAAGCATCACGACCATTCTGACCGACGGCGTCGATCCCGGCGCCAACGGGGCGGAAAACGAAGCCTTTCTCGACCTGGAATGGTCCCACGCGGTGGCGCCGGGAGCGACCCACCGCTTTTACCTGGGCAACGACGCCACCGCTTCACCCAACGGTTCCATAATCGATTCGATCCAAAGGGCGGTCAACGACAACGCCTGCGGTGTGATCAGCGTCAGTTTCGCAATGTGCGGAGCCAGTTCCAGCTTCTATACCACCGTGGTAAGTCCGATTTACGCCCAGGCTGCCGCGCAAGGCCAATCGGTGTTCATTATTTCGGGTGACTGGGGCGCGGCGGGACTAGCGTACGATGCCACGACAAATAGCTGTGTCGTGGCGAGCACGCGGACTCCCAATGAATTGGGGACCGATCCCAATGTAACCAACGTCGGTGGCACGGCATTTACGCCCAATTTCGTCGGCGGAAATAACGTTGGAGATGTGCCGGAATCCGCCTGGAACGATTCGATTGCGCATCCCGGAGGCGGTGCGACCGGCGGCGGAGTCAGCGGTATCTATTCGAAACCCTCGTATCAAATCGGTCCTGGCGTTCCCAACGACGGCATGCGCGACTTCCCTGACGTGGCGATTATCGCAAGCCCCTATAGTCCGGGCGTGTTCTGGGGAAATACCGATTCATATGGTTCACCGGTGATTAGCTGCTGTATCGGCGGGACCAGCTTGTCGGCGCCGGTGTGGGCGGGTATCGCCAAGCTGCTCGCCCAGCTAAGCGCCGGGCGCACCGGCTCGCTTAATCCACGCATTTATGCGCTGGCGAACACGGCCGCGGCCGCATCGGGATTTCGCGACGTCACCGTGGGTAATAACAACTTCAACGGGGTGGCCGGCTTCAGCGCAGGTCCCGGCTTCGACCAGACCAGCGGATGGGGCTCAGTCGATATCAGCACGTTCGGCAATAGCTGGGTCTCGCCGCCTGCGACTCCCGCGATCAGCTCAATTCCGTCGGTGATTCAGGTTGGCTCAAGCTTTAATATTTCCGGGAATTCCTTCAGCCCCGGCGCCAAGGTTAATTTTTTCGTCGCCACTTCCAGTGGACCCGTTAATGCCGGGCCGCTTACGCCTTCGAGCTACAGTCCAACCCTGCTGACGGTGCCCGTGCCCGCCACGGTGCCGTTAGGCAACGGCTTCGTCAGCGTTCAGGTGGTCAATGCCGATTTGGGCTACCGGGCATCCAACGTGGCTTCAGCGCTGCTGCAGGGGTCGGCCGCGGCCGGCATCCCCACCATCACCAGCATCAACGGAGTGGGGCTCGCCCCGACCAGCTCCAATCCCGCTTACGCCACCAATAATGTTCAAACGGTCCTTACCCAGGGGTCATCGGTGACCTTGGGTGGCAGCGGCTTTGACACGACCAATGGTGTCGCTGTGCTGGTTTATTGCGCCTGCACCGGCGGTAGGATGCCTACCATCTTAATCGGCCCAGGTGGCTTTACCTCCAGCTCGTTGACCTTCACCTTGCCATCCACGACACCTACCGGACCGCTGTCATTGGTAGTGGTCAACAGCGGCCCCGGCGGCGGCTACAGCAAGTCCAGCAATGCGGTTTCGGTGGTTGCCGGAGCGACGATTTCCATAACCTCGGTCACTCAGTCGGGCAGCACGATCACGGTCAAAGGCACCGGTTTTTCAACCCTGACAGTGATCAACCTCTTCAATACGCAGGGTGGCTCGGTGGTTAACCTTGGCGGATTCGCGGCCGGTGGGGTGCCGAAGATTCCTCTGACCGTCAGCTCCTCGACCATGTTCACATTCAGCCGGCCCGCTGCCGCGATGAGCGGCGCGTCCTACGTCCAGGCCTTCAATCCGCCATTCGTACCTTACACCAGTTCCGGCAGCGGCCCGGGCGGCGCATTCACGCTTTTCTGATTACCGGAGTGCGAACACGCGGGGACGCGGTCGATGGCCGCGCCCCGAATATCACTTCATTACGCGGTCCAGACCGCTGGGCGTGTACACGCCCGCCTCGCGGTATTCGCCCGGTACGTCGTTATCAATGGTCAGCGCATAGCCGATGTCGGGCGAAGCATGATTGTTCTGCAAGTCCATCGCCATCGAGAACCCGAACGATCGCGGCTGAACAGTCATCTGACCCTGGTACATGACCGGGCCGAGGATCAGCCAGGTAATATGATAAAGCTTCTCGCTGCGGTCATAGTTTTCCAGGTAGGGCTGGTTCCAGGTCTGGGCGTCGATGTAAAAGATGCGGTCGGTGTAGCAGTATCCGCGCCCCAAAGCCTCGGTCGCCCTTAGATTGATGAGATACACTTTGCGCAATTGCCACGTGTTGAAGCCTGGTTTGGGCCAGCCCGGGAAAGCCGCCCCCGGCTTGTAGTCGCCGCCGACGTAGCCTTGTTGCGCGGCTTCGGTGTAAGCGATCTTCGGGTTCATGAATGGGACCAGTAATTTCTTCTCGCCGATGTATTCGGGCCTGAAGAATGCCGGCTTCCAGTCGGTGTCGTCGGCCAGATAGTCGGTGCCCAATATCGGCGTGCAGCGCGACGAGGTCGAAAGCCGCAGTGATCGCCGCAGGCTGGGCAGAAATACGTATTCCTCGGTCAGACGCGCCGGATCGTCGGGATACAGCTCCAGGGCGGTTGTATATTTGGCCTGCTCGGGAGTGATTTGGATGAACCTGTTGGCAAAGATGTTGCCGCCGGCGTCGGGAAGGTTCATGGGGTAAGGCGGATCGCTTAGATGCATCAGGCGGTAGAAGGTGTCGTCGGTATCTTCAGGTTGGACATTGCCGAAGCTGTCGGTCTCCCAGTTGTGGCTGAATTCATGCAGCGCAAAGGGAATGTAAAAGCCGGCCCACGTGTTGTACATGATCTTGGCGGCCTTGTCGGGATCGGTGGGATTGGGGAACGGAGTTCCCGCCTGGTAACCGGTCCAGGTAAAACCTCCGGTGGCTGCATCCGGCACCAACCTGGTCTGGCCGGCATATTTCTCGGTATTCTCACGCATCGCCTTGGGCATTGGAAAATCCTGGGTCGGCCCGACCTCGACTACGTAGTCCGGACTGTCGATTACATGAAAATGCCTGCCCCCCTCGTATCCAAGCTGAATAAAGTACGGGAAGAAGTTTTTGTACTGGCTCCAGTTCTGCCAGGTGATTTTCGTACCCGGCGGGATGGTCTGCGATGACGACGCGTCCACCATCTGATCGTAAACCTTGCGATCGAATAGCTGCGCCGAGGCCGCAGTCGCCAACACCAGAAGCGCCCCGATAGCGATCGTACAGAAGCTTCGCGTCATCGTTTCTCTCCTGCAAAAGTGTTCAGGCCTGAAGCGCAAGCGATGCGGCTATCCCCAGGCAGCAGCGCCGCTGCTTGCGTGGCCATCCCTTAACACAATTCCCTGCCGGCTAAAAGCCGCGCTGAGGTTGATCTTCGAGCCGACGCGCCCAGCGCCGGGTTTGCGGCGGCGGGCGCCCAGCGTACCCGATCAATCCCACATCAGGCCGCCGTCAACGTTGAAGGATTGACCCGTGATGTTGTCGGCCTCCGATGAGGCCAGGAATGCGGCCATGTTGGCGATATCGTCGGGCGAATTGGATCGGCCCAGTGGAATCGTCGCCTCCATTCGGCGCACCGCTTCCTCGCGCGTGATCTTGCGCTTGTTGACCGCCTCCATGATACCCATCTCGAACAGATTGGTGCGGGTAGCGCCGGGACAGATCGCGTTGACGTTGATATTGTATCGGGCCAGTTGCGAGGCTCCGATTCGCGTCATGGCGATGACCGCGCCCTTGGTTCCGGCATACGCGATATTGGAGGTGCCGGGAAAACCCTTGCCCGCGATCGACGCGATATTGACGATTTTCCCCGCCCGCTGATTGACCATCTCGCGCGCCGCCCTTTGCATACAGAAAAAAAGCCCGCGCGCATTGACCGAATACATCCAGTCCCAGTCCGCCTCGGTCACTTCGAAGAACCCCAGCGGTTTGGTGACGCCCGCATTGTTGACCAGAATATCGATCCGTCCGAACGCTTCGACCGCGCGCGAGATCAATTCATCGATGTCACCGATGTTGGCGATATCAGTCCGAACCGCCATCCCGCGGCCCCCGGTTGCCGCCAGCGTTTCGTCCAGCGACTCCTGGTTGACTTCCGCAAGCACCACCCGGGCGCCTTCGGTGGCAAAGCGCAGTGCGATAGCCCGTCCCATGCCAGCCCCCGCTCCGGTTACAATCGCGATTTTGTTCTCGAATTTCATAGCGATGACTCCCTGCGGATCTATGTCGAGCACGACTTTACCAGCGTGGTCCCGGAAAAAAAGAGCAAGGAGAAAAGAGAGGTTTAGGAATCGCAGCGATCCGTCGAACAATCACCCCTTCCCCTTTAAGCAAGGGGCCATCGGTTAAACTTTCTCTTTTCTCTTTTCCGCCATTACTCGCCCCTTGATCTCAGCGCGGGCGAAGCATCATCTGATGGTCAACAATCAAGCGGTATTCCGAAAGTGATACGAGGACGGCGTCTGATTTCGATTGGCCTGGTGATGGCCATGATTTTGGCCTCCGCGGCCCGATCGGCCGGCGCCGCCGAGAGCAAAGCGGATTTGCTGGAGCGGATGGCGCGGGAGAAGTTCGGCAATCTCAGCCGCGCGGAATTGCTGTTGGTGCGCAGCGCTCCGCAACGCGAACTCCAGTGGGCGGGTCCGCGGGATGACCCTGATGATCCCACCAACGATCCGCTGCACGCCCAATCATGGGGACCGGAGCGCACGATTCGAGCGCCGCTGCTCGCATGGCTGGGCAGCGATCCGGCGGCGGCGCCGCTGGTCCATCCCAGCGGCGCTGGAATCAAAGCCGCGCGCATTGTTGGCCCGCTCGATCTCTCGTATCTGACGGTGCCCTTTCCGCTAACGCTTGTGCGATGCTCGATTGCGGACGGAATCGATATTTCCAATGCCCACATTCGCGCTATCGACCTGAGAGCAAGCGCGACCGGTCCGATCGTCGGCAACATGGCCAGAGTTGACGGCGACGTCAGCCTGACCTTCGGAAATTATCAGCAGGTATTGTTCTACCGCGCCACGATTGGCGGCAGTCTGGACTTCAGCGCCGCCCGCGTACAATCGCCCGGCTCTCCTGCGGTAGCGGCGATAGACTCGTCGATCGGCGGTGACGCGATTTTCCATCAAGGCTTCGCCACCAACGGGATCGTCGATTTTCGCCTGGCCCGCGTCGGCCACGCCCTCAGCTTCAATCATGCAAGTTTCTTTGGCCCACAGGAAAACGGACTGGTCGCTGAACGGGCCAGAATTGAGGGATCGCTCTACTGGGTGGCGATATCGCTCACGCCAAACACCCAACTGGATTTGGCGGACGCGCGCGCCACCGATTTGTGGGACGATCAGTCGAGCTGGCCCGTACGCGGTAATCTGATGCTCAATGGATTTGAGTACGAAGGTTTTGGCGATGACAGCCCGGCGGATGCCAGGAGTCGGTTGATATGGCTCAGACGCCAGCCTCGCGGATTCCGCGCGCAGCCTTATGCCGAGTTGGCCAGGGCGTTGACGGCGGCCGGCGAGACCGACGACGCCATAAAAGTGGAGATCGCGCAACGTGTCGCCCAGCGGCGTGAGACCGGTCTGGGACGGCTGGAGCGCGCCTGGAACGCGCTGCTGCAATATACAATCGGTTACGGCTTTATCCCGCTGCGCGCCCTGTGGTGGATCACCGGATTCGTCGCGCTGGGGACGGTGCTGTTTCAATGGGGCTACACGATGCGCCTGGTGAGTCCAACCGAAGAGGCGGCTTACCAATCCTTTATGAAAAGCGGGACGACGCCGGCGCATTATCCGCGCTTTAACGCCTTCGTGTACTCTTTGGAGAATTTTCTGCCGGTGGTGGATCTCCATCAGGGCGAGTACTGGCGTCCCAATCCGTATCACGGCGCGCATCTGAACCCGGAGTTGAAAAAGTGTCCGCGTGGCGGGGTGTTGCTGCGATGGTATCTGTGGGTTCATATCCTGGCCGGGTGGATTCTCACTCCCCTGCTGGCCGCGGGTCTTTCAGGCCTGATCCATGTCGGATAAAGACAAAACTGCAACACCCTCGGTACAAATCGTGATCGTACTGGGCGTTGCCGGGTCCGGCAAAACCACCATCGGACGGATGTTGGCGCAGCAGCTGGGATGGGAGTTCGTTGACGCTGACGATTTCCACACGCCCGACGCAAGGATCAAAATGTCTCGGGGCGTAGGCCTTGGCGATGAGGACCGCCGTTTATGGTTGGATGCGCTGCGCGCGTTGATCAGCCAAAGACTGGCGACGGGGCGCAGGACGGTGCTGGCATGCTCGGCGCTCAAACAGCGGTATCGAGATCTGCTGACGGTCGACCGCAACCGTGAAGCGTTCGTGTACCTGCGCGGCGATTTCGAACTGATTCGCCAACGGCTTGCCCGACGCAGCGGACATTATGCCGGCGTTTCGCTCCTGGCGAGCCAGTTTCAGACGCTGGAGGAGCCGGATAACGCAATCGCAGTCGATATCGCGCCGGCTCCGGAGGCAATCGTGGCGGCAATACGCGCGAGGCTGGATCTGTGAACAGATCTCGAAAATCGCGCCCGGCCGGTTTGATCGCGCGATGAATAGATCACCATAATGGCTGAGACCACAGGAGAGGCGGAGGAGCAGTAGTGAAGCGGCGAGCCGACCTGCGTTACGAGCGCAAATTGTGGCGCGAGGGATTGCTGACAGTCGCCGGTGTGGACGAAGCCGGTGTCGGGCCGATGGCGGGGCCGGTGGTCGCCGCCGCCGTGATCTTCGCGCCCGAAATCCATATCAAGGGCGTTCACGATTCCAAGCAGCTCCCGCCATCCAGGCGCGAGGAACTCTACGACATTATCATTGAACGCGCGCAGGCTTTCGCTGTGGGCCGAGCCGAAGTCGAGGAGATCGATCGGTTCAACATCTATCATGCGACGCTGATGGCGTGTTTGCGCGCGGTGGAAGCGCTATGCATAAAACCTGAGCATGTGCTGGTTGACGGGCGGCGGATTCGCAATCTCAGGATACCGCAAACCCATATCGTCGGCGGTGACCGCAAGAGCTTCTGCATCGCGGCGGCCTCGATTTTAGCCAAAGTGACTCGTGATCGATTGATGTGCGAATTCGATAGCATTTACCCCGGATACGGTTTTGCCCGTCACAAGGGCTACTGTACGGCTGAGCATCTGGAAGCGATCGATCGCCTCGGTCCGTCGCCGATCCATCGCACCTCGTTCGCCCCGGTCAACGCCGCCGCGCAGATGAATCTGGGGTTTATCGATTGATGGCACAGCGGCTGCATTTAGCCGCGCGGACCATCTAACGGCGGAAGTGGAAACTCCCCCCTATAATCGCGGATGGATCGCGATACAATAATTGTGAAGGTAAAGAATTATGGCGCTTGAACGCGAACGGATTGCGGAACGGGCAATGTACCGGCTGGCCGAGGGGGAGTTGCTGGAAATATACCGGCTGATGACCCTGATTCGGCGCTTCGAGGATAAAGTGGCCGAGATGTACACCCGCGGCAAAATCACGGGTTTCTGCCATCTCTACGCCGGCGAAGAGGCGATTGCCGTCGGCGCAATCCATGGCCTTTATGACAAGGATTACGTGGTCTCCACCTATCGCGAGCACGGCCATTGCCTGGCCAAGGGCGCTTCGGCGCGGGCCGTGATGGCGGAGTTGTTCGGCAAATCGACCGGCATATCCAAGGGGCGCGGCGGCTCGATGCATCTGTTCGACCCGGTGCTGCGCTTCATGGGCGGTTACGCGATCGTCGGGGGCGGATTGCCGATCGCGACCGGACTGGGTCTTGCCATCGCCTATCGCGGCGACCCCGAAGTGGTATGCTGCTTTTTCGGCGACGGCGCGCTGCCTCAAGGCGCCTTTCATGAAAGCCTGAACATGGCCTCGCTGTGGAAGCTGCCGGTCATTTTCGTTTGCGAAAACAATTTTTACGGTATGGGTACGCTGGTTCAGAACGCGATCTGCCAGGAGGAACTCTACCGGTTCGCCGACCCCTACAAGATTCCTGGAGTCAGAGTGGACGGAATGGACGTGATCGAGGTTTACGCCGCGGTCAGCGAGGCTGCCGCCCGCGCCCGTGAAGGCAAAGGCCCCTCGCTGATCGAAGCGATCACTTACCGCTTCCGCGGCCATTCGATGTCCGATCCGGCGGAGTATCGTTCCAAGCGCGAGGAGCGCATCTGGCAGGAACGCGACCCGATCAAACGCTTCCGTCACCTGCTGCTGCATGAACGCAAAATCGCTGCGCCGGTGCTCGACCGGATCGACCAGGAGGAAAGCGCAGTGGTGGACGACGCCGTTAAGTTCGCCGACGAAAGCCCCGAGCCGCCGCTGTCCGAACTGACCAAAAATGTCTACGTCGAATAACCAGAGAGCGGTACTGCAATGGCGCTGATCACTTACCGTGAAGCATTAAACCAGGCGCTGCGCGAGGAGCTCGACCGCGACGAACGAGTCTTCATCATGGGTGAAGAGGTCGGCTACTTCGGTGGCGCATTCAAAGTCACCGACGGATTGATCGCCACCTACGGCGAAAAGCGCGTGCGCGACACTCCGATTTCGGAGCTGACGATCGTCGGCGCCGGCGTGGGCGCGGCGATGGGCGGATTGCGTCCAGTGGTCGAACTGATGACCATCAACTTTGCCCTGCTCGCGATCGATCAGATCGTCAACACTGCTGCCAAGGCTCGCTACATGTTCGGCGGTCAGACCAAGGTGCCGTTGGTGATTCGCGCGCCGCAAGGCGGCGGCCATCAACTGGGCGCGCAGCACAGTCAAAGCCTCGAAGCATACTTCGTCCATTGCCCGGGCATTCGCGTCGCCCTTCCAGCCACCGCTGCCGACGCCAAGGGCATGCTCAAATACGCAATCCGTCAGGAAGATCCGGTGATGTTCCTCGAACATGAATCGCTTTATGGAATGAAGGGGGAGGTTCCGGAGGACGAGGACTACCTGGTGCCGTTTGGACAGGCCAAAGTGGTGCGCGAGGGCAAGGACGTCACCATCATCGCCTACTCCAAAACGGTTCACGACGCGCTCATTGCCGCCGATCTTCTGGAGAACCAGGGCACGGACGCCGAAGTGATCGACCTGCGCACGCTTAATCCGTTGGATATCGCAACGGTCCTCGAATCGGTCAGGAAGACCGCGCGCGCCGTGGTGGTTTACGAAGGATGGCTGACCGGCGGCGCGGGAGCTGAGGTGGCCGCGCAAATCTATCAGGCCGCCTTCGATGATCTCGATGCCCCGATCCAGCGCGTGGCCAGCGCCGATGTCCCGATGCCGTACAATCGCCATCTCGAAGCCGCCGCCCTGCCTTCGCCGGATAAGATCGTCCGAGCGGTTGAGCGTATCTCATGATCGCCGCCTGGGGCGGCCTTTTATCCTGGACGGTGAAGACCGCGGCGCTGTCGAACCTCAAGAGGGCAGGCAAAAATGAGTATTGATATCACGATGCCGAAACTCTCCGACACCATGGAGGAAGGAAAAATCCTCCGTTGGCTCAAGCATCCCGGAGACAAGGTCACTCATGGCGAGCCGTTGGCCGAGGTGGAAACCGACAAGGCCGACATGGTGATGGAAGCGTTTGACGACGGCGTGATGCAGGAAATCCTTCTGGCCGAAGGTGAAAGCGCTCCGGTCGGCGCGCCGATCGCGCGCCTGGCCGCTCCCGGGGAGGAGATCAAACCAGCGGCGCCACCTTCCCCCGGAGCCCTGGCCGAACTCGCGCCCGCCGCTGAGCAGCCCGAAAGTGCACCGGTTCAGGCTGCTCAGCCGCCGCGCGCCGCATCGCGTCCGGTCGCGGTCAGGAAGCGCTCGTTGAAAGAAGCCGAAGAGCCTGAAGCATCCAACGGCGCCGCACCGCCAGCGGAAGCCGCCAAGCCGTCTCATCCGGAACCCGGCGGCGACGGCCCCGAACCTAAAGCCATGCCGCGTCCAGAGCCTGAACGCGAACCGGCTGGCGCAACGCGGGATACCGCGGCGATGCGGCCCGCGAGCGTGCCACCTCGGACCACCGCTCCGGCGCATGAGCATGGCGACCAGGCCAAAATCAAGGCGTCGCCATTAGCGCGGCGCGCGGCTGAAGAAGCGGGCGTAGATCTCGCTCAGGTACAGGGAACGGGTCCGGAGGGCCGCATCACCAAACGCGACATCGACAATTTCCTGCGCCAGCAGCAACTGTTCCGCCAACGCCGGCTGGTGACGCCGCGCGAAGGTTTGCCGGGCACCTGGGAAGAACTCTCCAAGATGCGGCGCACTATCGCGCAGCGGATGGCCACCTCCAAGCGTGAGATCCCGCATTTCTATGTCACCATGGAAATAGACATGGAAGAAGCGGTGCGGCTGAAGAAATCGCTGGAAGCCACCGAACTGTTCGACGAAGCCATCACCTACAACGACATCGTGATCAAGGCCTGCACGCTGGCGCTGGGACGCTATCCGCGCATGAACGCGAGTTTCGAAAACGATGGAATCCGCATCCATCCGAGCATCAATATCGGGATGGCGGTGGCGGTCGAAGACGGGCTAATAGTTCCGGTAATCAAGGAATGCCAGCAACTGACGCTGCCCGAGATCGCGCGCGCCGCCCATCGGCTGGTCGCCAAAGCGGCACAGGGCGGATTTACCGCCGATGAATTATCGGGCGCGACTTTCTCAATCTCGAATATGGGGATGCTTGGGATCGAGCATTTCTCTGCCGTGATCGTGCCGCCGCAAGCCGCGATTCTGGCGGTCAGCGCAATCAAGGAACGTCCGGTGGTGCGTAACGGGCAGGTGGCGGTCGGAACCACCATGATGCTGACGGTGTCGTGCGACCATCGCATCGTCGACGGCGTGGTGGCCGGACGCTTCCTCCAGGAGATGAAGCGATTTCTCGAAAATCCCGCCAGTCTTCTGGTTTAGCCGTACGGGAAAGGAGCACAGGGTGGCGAACAATCGCTACGACCTTGCAGTCATAGGATCAGGACCGGGGGGTTACGAAGCGGCCATTCGCGCCAGCCAACTCAAGATGCGCACTTGCGTGATCGAGCGCGATCGCCCCGGCGGCGTCTGCCTGAACTGGGGATGTATTCCCTCCAAAGCGCTTCTCAATTCGGCCGAGACGATGGAGATCATCGCCGCCGCCGGCCGGGAACACGGCATCCAGACCGGCGACGTCACCTTCGATTTCGCGCGCGTAATCGCGCGCAGCCGTGAAGCCGCCGACAAGCTTTCGCGCGGCGTTCGTTTTCTGTTGCGCAAAAACAATATCGACCTGTTTGAAGCCAGCGCCGCCTTCGCCGCACCCGACCGGCTGACGCTCTCCCGCAGCGACGGCAAGGCGCCTGCGGTCAACACCATTGAGGCGGACCGCATACTAATCGCCACCGGCTCGCGTGAGCGGCTTTTCCCCGGGATGACGATCGGCGATGGGATGCTGACCAGCCGCGAAGCGCTGGTTTATGATCAACTTCCGGAAAGTATCGCGGTGATTGGCGCCGGCGCCGTAGGGCTTGAGTTCGCTTATTTCTACCACTGCTTCGGCGCCAAGGTGACGATCATCGAACTGGAAAAGCAGGTGCTACCCGGGTGTGACGCCGAAATCGCCGAAGAACTGCGCCGCTCACTCCTCAAGCGCAAGATCGACTTGCTGCTCGGTCATGGTTACAAGTCGGCGGCACGCCACGGCGATCGATGGACCGTGACGGTTGACAATAACGGCCAGAGCAGGACGGTCGAAGCTGAGATGGTGCTGGTGGCGGTCGGACGCGTTCCCAACAGCGACGGTCTGGGTCTGGACAAAGTCGGCGTCGAACTGGCGCCCGGCGGATTCATCAGGATCGACGATTCGTTTCGCGCCTCCCGCTCGGAGATTTATGCGATCGGCGATGTGATCAGACCGCCGCTGCTGGCGCACAAGGCATCGGCCGAGGGTATCGCGGCAGTCGAGATCATGGCCGGAGCGCGCGAACCCGGCTTCGACCTGCTCAACATCCCCGCCTGCGTTTACTGCCAACCCGAAGTCGCCACTATCGGAATGACGGAAGCCGCGGCCCGGGCAGCCGGCATCGAAGTAAAAATCGGCAAGTTCCCCTTCCGCGCCAATGGCAAAGCGGTTGCGGTTAATCACGTCGAGGGCTTCGTCAAACTTGTGGCAGGAAAAAAATACGGCGAGGTTATTGGCTGCCAGATCATCGGGCACGGCGCTACCGACCTGATTTCGGAAGTCGTGCTGGGAAAAACGCTGGAAGCCACCACCCTGGAGTTCGGCCGCACCGTCCATCCCCATCCGACTTTGTCCGAAACTGTGATGGAAGCTGCGCTTGCCGCGGAGGGCGAAGCAATCAATTTCTGACGATGGAACAACCCACGCTGTCAGTGGCCTGGCTCGGACGCGTCGATTACGAAAGAGCCTGCAGTCTCCAGGACGCGCTGGTTGCGGCGCGCCAGGCGCAAGAGATCGGCGACCTCCTGCTGCTGCTGGAGCATCCACACGTCTATACGCTCGGACGCGGCGCCAACAAGGATTTTCTCCTTGCACCTCCACCTGGCGTGCCTGTGTATCGGGTTTCGCGCGGCGGTCAGGTCACTTATCATGGTCCGGGACAGTTGATCGCCTACCCAATCATTGCGCTGGAAGGTCCGGAGCGCGACGTGCATCTGTATCTGCGCAGGCTGGAACGGGCCATCGTTCAAACCCTCGGCCGTTATGGAATCGAGGCGGCGCGGCGCGAGAAGCTGACCGGCGTGTGGGTTGGAGCGCGCAAGATCGCGTCGATCGGCGTCGGCATCCGGCGATGGGTCACGCTGCATGGATTGGCGCTCAACGTCAACTGCGATTTGCGCTTCTTTGACTGGATCGTACCGTGCGGCATCGAAGGTTGCCGGATGACGTCGATGGCAAGCGAAGGGCAGGCGGGCATCGACGTGGCGCAGGTGGCTGCAGCGCTCGCGGACTGCCTTGGAGCAGAACTGGGTTATGACTCGCTCGCGCAGCTCGACGCCGCCGAGGTCTGGCGCGTGTCTCCCACCGCCAACCATCATGGCTTCGAGGCTGATCGTGGCTGAACGCAAACATCCCGACTGGATCAAGGTCCGCGCGCCGACCTCGCCGGAGTACTTCCGGACCAGGGAATTGCTCAAGCGCATGCGCCTGCACACGGTGTGTCAGGAAGCCGGCTGTCCGAATATCGGCGAATGCTTTTCCCATCGCACCGCGACTTTCATGCTGATGGGTGACGTGTGCACGCGCAACTGTCCATACTGCGCCGTAACTCACGGCAGAGCGCGTCCGCTCGACCCGCAGGAACCTGTCCGTGTGGCGCAGGCGGCGGCGCAATTGGGTTTGGCTCACGTCGTGGTGACGTCAGTGGATCGCGACGATTTGCCCGACGGCGGCGCCGCGCACTTTGCCGCCACCGCGCGCGCCATCAAGCAACTGAGTCCCGCCACTCGCGTCGAAGTGCTGGTGCCCGATTTCCAGGGCGCGCACAAAAGCGTCGAAGAAGTCGTCCGCGCGCCGGTCGATATTTATAATCACAATATCGAAACGGTGCCGCGCCTGTATAAAACCGTACGTCCCGGTGGACGCTATGAGCGCTCACTCGACGTGCTCAGCCACGCCAAGGAAACTGCGCGCGGGCTGGCGCGCGAGCTGCTGACCAAGGCCGGGATCATGCTCGGCCTGGGCGAGGATAACTGCGAAGTGATGGAAGTTTTGCGCGACCTGCGCGCCGTCCAGTGCGATATCATCACGCTGGGCCAGTACCTGAGGCCGTCGAAAGACCATCTCGAAGTGGTACGTTACGTGCCGCCCTCGGAGTTCGCCGACTTGCGCGATCGCGCGATGGCGCTGGGCTTTCGTCACGTGGAATCGGGCCCGCTGGTGCGCAGTTCCTACCACGCCTGGGAACACGTCAACTGATCCGGTTTTCTTCCGGTTATCCGTCCCGCCTGCGTGGGTCAGGCTTTCCACCCCGTCGTTGAGAGTTGGAGCACCTGTCCACTCGCGGCCGGAATCTGCAATGCGCAAAGGCTCAGGCAACGTACCTGGCCCGCATACGTTGCGCTGAGACAAAAAATCGGGGTTTTCCGCCTCCCCCCAGCGTTCGCCTTTCGAACTCAGGCGCCGGGCCGGACTTCCGCTTCCTCCGGGTCCTTCGGCTGAAACGCGGGATCCTTTTGCAGCACTGGCAAAACTTTCTCCGCGAACAGCTTCACGCTGCGCTCGCCCAGGTGGTACGGCATCGCGCCCGGCAAAAACTGCGCGGCGGCATGGCCAAGTCCGGTGAGGCTGAACACGTGACGGAACTTCTCCAGCACCTGCGCGGGCGTCCCCACCATTTGCAGGTTCTTGAAAAACTCGACGGCCTTGGCGCGCTCCTCGGGCGAGGTCAGCCGCGAGTAGGTCTTCGCCATCTTCGCCCAGAATTCATATCCCTTGATTTTGCCGAGATGGCCGTCCGAAAGCCCATAGTGGAGATCGACGTGCTCGAAGCCCTTGGCGATATAGATATCGCCAAGCTCGCGCGCCTCGCTGGCGTCTTCCGACATCAGCACCGTCATCAGCGCGATTGGCGCCTTGACGGTATAGCCGTTGGCGCGGGCGACGTCGCAATACCGATGATAGTCGTCGGCCGCCTTCTCCCATGTGCTTTGCGCGATGATCATGACGCCGAAACCCATCCGGGCCATCATTTCGGACGACTCCGGGCTGACAGTAGAAGCATAGAAGCGGCGTTCGGGATGGGAGATCGGGCGCGGGCGAATCGTCGTCGGCGGAATGGTCCAGAACTTGCCCTCGTGCGAAAACACTTCCTGGGTCAGCGCCTTGCGGATAATCGTCGCTGCTTCGGCGAAGCGTTCGCGCGACTGCTCCTGCGGGCTGTCCAAACGCTCGAACTCGACCGTGGCGGTGCCGCGGCCGAAGCCGAAAATCGTGCGCCCGCCCGACAAAACGTCGAGCAGCGCGATATCCTCGGCGACCCGCACCGGATTATGCCACGGCAGCACGATTACGGCGGTGCCGAGCTGAACACGCTTCGTGCGAGCCGCAAAGTAGCTCAGCATCTGGGTGGGATTGGGCACCATGTTGTAGCCCGTGAAATGGTGCTCGAGGCTCCAGATCGAATCGAAACCAAGCGGCTCCGCCATGTCGATCAGCCGCAGTTCCTCCTGGTAAAGGTCATTATCCGATCGCTCCAGACCCAGTCCTGCCAAAGTAAGCGCAATTCCTGCTTTCATCTCGTGACTCTTTCGATGGATTCGAGCGCCGGCCAACGACTGCCCCGAACGCCCGCTCAAACCTGACGATAATGTATCCGCCCTGCCCAGTTGACGGAAGGCATGCCCAGGCTTTACGGGATGGATGTCTGGCCAGTGCCGATTCCGGTTTGATGGTCCGCTCAGCGCTGCATTACGATTTTAGCGCATAAATTGACACGGCTTAGCCGAGACTCAGGCCTTATCAGCTCTCGCTCACCTCAGGCTGGAGCATTTCTTTCAGTCCCGACAGATTGCGCGCGGAAATACCCCGGGTCTGCTTATCCAACACCAGCAGGCTAATCCCATCAACTCCCGCACCGCTAAGCTGGCAGGGCGAAGTTATCTTCGACGGCGTTGAAGTTCCCGCCGGAGCCTTGTTGGGCGATCGTGAAAATATTGGATGGGCGGCGCTGACGCGAGCGATGGAGCGCGCGCTCCCGGTTTTGTGTGCCTACCAGGTCGGGAGTTGCCAGGCGGCCTTCGAGATGTCGGTGCAGTACAGCAACACGCGCGTGCAGTTCGCCTTTCCAATCGGACGCTTCCAGCGCTCCGGTCCTTCACCAGCCGGCGAAGCTTGCGGACCAGGCTGATGCATCCCTTGGGGAGCCATCACTGTTCCATTCTGTATTCTCGGGCGACAAGAAAACACCCAATTCATTGCGCATAGGCTGGTCCACATGTTGCTGATAACCAGTGGCGGGTATAGATGCGCCCGCGGGATGCGCCATGGAGATCCAGCATGCAATTTGGCCTGTTCGTTGAACTGATCGCTTTGCGGCCCCATGACAAGGCCGCCGTCATTCGCTGCTATCGGGAAGCGCTTGAGCAGATCAAATATGCCGAGCAGATGGGGTTCGAATACGTCTGGGAGACCGAGCATCATTTCACCGAGCGATTCTCCTACTCCACTGCCCCGGAGTTGTTCCTGACCGCCGTGGCGCGCGAAACCAAAACCATCAGGTTGGGGCACGGCGGCGTGCTGCTGACCATGAACCATCCGGTGCGCGTGGCGGAGCGTGCCGCCGTGCTCGACATCCTGAGCGACGGACGGCTGGAATTCGGCACAGCGCGGGGCACCACCGAGGCGGAACTCGGCGGCTTCAGGATCGCGCCCGAAGACTCGCGCGCGATGTGGGAGGAATCGATCCGGATGATCCCGAAGATGTGGACTCAGGATCGCTTCGAATGGAACGGGCGTTTTTACAAGGTGCCGCCCCGCAACGTGATCCCCAAGCCGCTCCAGGAGCCGCATCCGCCGATGTGGGTCGCCACCACGACACCGCCCACCTTCGAACTGGCCGGGCGGATGGGCCTGGGCGTGCTCGCTTTCTCGCTCACCGCGCCGGGCCAATCCGAGGACGCGGTACGGGTCTACCGCCAGGCGATTCGCGGCGCGCAACCGGTAGGCGCCTTCGTCAACAACAAGGTCGCCGCCTTTACTCCGATGGTCTGCCTGGAAAACGACGCCGAGGCGCTGCGCGTGGGCGCGTTTTCGGCGGCGGCCTATGCGGAAGGCGCGCGCCAGCTTTATGCGAAATGGTCGGCGAGCGCCGATAGCTGGAAAGGATGGTTCGGGCGCGAATACTTCACCGAGTCGGAAATTACCCCGGACGAGATGAACAAGCTGGTGGAGCGCGGCACCGTCTGCGTGGGCGATCCGAACCGCTGCATCTCAATTATCAAGCAATGGGAGGAACTGGGCGTAGACCAGATTATGTGTTTGGTCCAGGCCGGACGCATTACCCATCACCAGGCGATGGAGTCGATCCGCCTGTTTGGTAAATACGTCATTCCGTATTTCAGAAAGCGCAGCGGCACGGCGGCGTCGCCTTCCGCTCGCACATCGGCTTAGGAGCGCAACTTGACCTCAGTGGCAAATTCATAACCGGAGGCATCTCGGTGGATTTCAGTCTGATTTACGAATTGGCGTCAGCCGATACCAGCGAAGCCGGAATCAGCCGCACTTATCGGGAGTTTATCGAGCAGGTGCAGCTTGCGGACCGGCTGGGGTATCGCGCCGTCTGGCTCACCGAGCATCATTTCCTGCCGGGCTTCTCCTTCAGTTCGGCGCCGGAGCTGATGCTGACGCTGGCGGCTGCGCGAACGACACGGATTCGTCTGGGCCATGCGATTGTGCTGCTGCCCTTCGCGATCAACCATCCGCTGCGCGTGGCCGAGCGTATCGCGACCCTCGACGTGATCTCGGGCGGACGGGTCGAGTTCGGCGGTGGACGCGCTATCTCCGAATCCGAGTTGTCGGCTTTCGGCGTCGACCCCGATGACACGCGGCCACAATGGGAAGAGGCGCTGCGGATGCTACCCGTGATGTGGAGCGGCAAGCCGTTTAAGTGGGATAGTCCAACGATCTCGATTCCCGAGCGCGAGGTCGTGCCCAAGCCGCTGCAAAAGCCTCATCCGCCGATGTGGGTATCGGCGACGCAACCCTCGACCGTGGAGTTCGCCGCCCGCCACGGCCTGGGCGTGCTCGGTTTCGGCATCACAGCCGAGCAGTCCAACGACCTGCTCCATCTGTATCGCCGCGAGATCGCGAATTGCCGGCCGATCGGAGCGTTCGTCAACAATCGTTTTGCCCTGTGGGTAACCGCGATGTGCTGCCCCACCGACGCCGAGGCGATCGCAATCCAGGGTCCCAACCTCAAGCGCTATGTCGAAGACGTGCGGATGCTGTTTGCGCCCTGGATCGACGGCCAGCCGCCTAAATCCTACGAATGGTACATGAAGAACTTCGCCGCCGGCTATGAGCAGATGAAAACCGCTACGGCCGAAGAGATCGTCAAAGGAGGGGGCGCCTGTATCGGCAGTCCCAAGACCTGCCAAAAGATGGTCCAGATGCTGGCCGACGCCGGCGTGGACGAAGTGATGCTCTTCATGCAGAGCTACACCACGCCGCACGACAGGATCATGCGCTCGATCGAGCTGTTTGCAACCGAGGTGGCGCCCGCGATCAATTCGCCGGCATCACACAGACTGGCCGGGTAGCACATCGTAGTGAGCCGGCAGCTGTACGTGAGGCGGACGCGATTTGCAGGCGATCGAAAAATGGGGGCTAATCCGCGACCTTCAAGTGATCGTCAACATTCATCGCGCCGGTGATCATCGAAGCCTCTTCTTCGATCGTCTCCCGATCCGATTCCGTCGGCACCTGGCCCCATAGCGACAGCAGCGAGCCGTGCAATTGAAACCGCACGGCCCCATAGCCTTGCGCGTCGAGCATCTGGCGCAGCAGCGCGGTCCGAATCGGATCGCCCGCATCTTCATAAGATCCGCTGTCGCCGGAAATGCTGCCTGGCTCGGACGGAGGTGGAGCGTTTGACTTGATCGTCGAAATTACCGAGGACACGAACGAAAGCAGCATCACCACCGCGACCACCAGGACCGCAATGACGGCCAACGTGACCAGCGGCGATTTGCGGCCCCGCCATCGCTCCAGCGGACCCGGTCCGACCGGCGCGCCGGCGGGGTGGTAGTGCGGCTGGGCGGGCTGGGTCAGGGTAATTGTTTGCGCGTTGGGATCATTCAGCACGAATGCGGGCTGCAGCACCGTGCGCAGATCGGCGGCGCAATAACTGCAAAAGCGCGAGTCACTGGGAATCGAACGGGTGCACGACGGGCACGCGATCTCGCTGGTGACGGTCAGCAAGGTCGGCGCTGACGCCGAAGGCTGCGCAGCGGGCGATGAGGTCGGGGTTGACGGAGCGGACTTCAGCGGCAGTTGCAATTGCGGCGGCCCCGGCGACGGCGCCGCACCGGGAGCGCCGTTGGCCTGCGCGCCAGCGCCATTTTTGATCGCCAGCAGGCGCCGCCTCATCTCATCGACGTCGCGGATGCGTCTGTCGACGTCGTACTCCAGCGCTTCCCGGACCAGCTCAGCCAGCGCCGGATTTAGATCCGGGCAGAACTTGCGCAAGACCGGAAAACTGAACGGCGCTTCGGTGGTGGGATCGCGTCCCGACAGCGCATGATGCATCGTTGCGCCCAGCGCATAAATATCAGACCGCGTCTCCACCTTGCCGCGATACTGTTCGGGCGGCGCGTAGCCCTGCGTTCCCACCATCGTGGCGCTGCTCAGCGGCTGAAAATGGCGCGCGATGCCGAAATCGACCAGCTTCACCTGCCCGTCGGGCGCGACCATGATGTTGGATGGTTTGAGATCGCGGTAGATGACGGGCGGCTCGCGATGGTGCAGATAGTCCAGCGTATCGAGCACCTGCAGCGCGATTTCGATAACGCGCCCCTCAGGTAGCTTGCCGCCCGCCGCCTTGAGTTCCTCCTCCAGCGTCCGGCCCGCGACGTATTCCATCACCAGGTAATGGCGGTTCTGCTCGCTGAAGCGATCGTAGATGCGGGGAATGTGCTCGTTGTTAAGCTGCGCGAGCATATCGGCTTCGCGCTGGAAGCTGACGACCGCCTGGTGCTGCAAGTCGGGATTGCTGATGGCGTCAACCATCTCGGCCAGGGCGCAGGGACGGCCCGACAAACGCAGATCCTCGGCCAGATAGACCATCTTCATCCCGCCGCCGCCGAGCAGCCTGGAAATGCGATAGCGGTTGCCAATGATGGTATTGGGAGCAATCATTGTCGGTTTGTCAGTTTGTTCGCCCCGTTCCCGGAGGCCGCGACCGGGGACCTGGGAAAATCGATTGCTCCTCCGAACGCCGCGTTGGCGATGCACACCAGATGCAGCACCGGCCCGATCGGACCGGCAGAGTACGCAATCGCGACTCCAAAAAACCATAGCGCAGCGTACAAATGCTGGCCCTTATACAGATGTCCCAACCCCGGGATTACGCTCAGCCCCGCGGCCACCCACGGCTTCCAATCGAGGTCTCCCCTGAAGCGGAGGCTTGAACCCAAAGGGGCGCCGCAATTTTTGCAAAAGCGTGCACCGCCGACCGTTACCGGATGGCCGCAATTGGAACAAAAACGTGGACTTACTGTGGCCACCTCAGGCCCGGAATTGAAACTGCGCATCCCCCAGCCGAATCCTGTCACCGTCGCGCAGCGTGATTTCACTGATCCGCTTGCCATCGACATAGCTGCCGTTCTGGCTGTTGAGGTCCTTTAACCGAAATGCACCATCGATCATTTCGATGCTGGCATGATGGCGGGAAATGGACTGGTCGGGCAACACCAAATCGTTGTCCAGCGAGCGTCCGATTCGGGTCGATCCGTCGGCGCGCAGCTGCAGCCGGCGTCCCGAACTGTCGACCAGATGAGGCCCGCCGGGCATGCCGGCGCCCTTGTCCGCAGTCGGTTGCGCGACCTTCGCGGGAGCAGGAGCCGCATTGCGCAGATTAAATCGCACCTGGTAGCTGCCAATTCCGATCAGGTCGCCATGATGGAGCGGTGCGACTTCGATCCGCTGGCCGTTGACAAAGGTACCAGGGTTGCGCGTCAGATCCTTGAGCACAAATTCCGCTCCGCTGCGTTGAAGCTGGGCATGACGCGGTGCGATTGCGGGATCACCGAACAATCCGATGTCGCTCTCCTCGGCGCGACCAATGATTGCTATGGGCTTCTCCAGACGAAACTCGCGTCCGCGCAGCCGTCCCGCCTCTACCGTCAGCCAGGCGGCCTTGGTCAACTCCTGAACCAGGCCGATAAACAAACCGATCATCAAGCCGATTGCGCTCAGCCCGAACAGTCGGGAGAGCAGGCCGCCGCCGGACAACGCGCTGATAGCGTCAAAGGTGACTCCACCCAAAAACCCGCCCGCCACGCCTCCGGCCGCACCCTTGAGGATATTCGGGGCTGAAAAAGTCGCAATTCCCACACCGGCGCCGAGCAGAGCGCCCATCAGGGCCCATCCGACCAGACGGGCAAAGATCAGATAGGCGATCGCGCCGTTGCGCCCGACGCCCCATCCGCCGGCGTTAAGGATCGCGACAAAAGCCTCGTTGGAGTAGTAGGTGGCGGGAAGCGAGAGCAAAAAACAGATAATAAAACCTTGCAGAAAACGCCGCTTGACCTGCGGGGTCAGCTCCAAAACCTGCAATTGGGAGGCGTTAATAAGACCTCCGATCAGCCCGGAAAGCAGCGCCAATGCGCCAAAATTAAGGTAAAACGCCGTCGCTGTCGGCTGTTCGGTCAATGAATGCCCGTGAGTCGCAAATTCCACGGGCAGCCATCCCACGGCGCCTCCGATAAGGCCGGCCAGCGCCTTGAATGTTAAATCACGCCGGTTGATAACGCCTTCCATTTGCTACCAAATGCCACTCGCGGTCGTTGCAAGACTTTCACGTGGCTTTTAAAACATCATATCCTGCCGGTAAGCGGGTACAAGCAGGCAGGCACACGAAGGGCGGATCCTGCCCGTGTCCTGGAGCGGTAGGATCGCAGTCTGGGATGCCGGCCTGACCCAGAGATGGAGCGCGAGCGATGAGCATTGATAGCCTGGTCCCGGAGCGGTTCGGTCCCCTCCAGGGAGTGCGGATTATTTCCAGCGGCACCCTGATTGCCCAGCCTTGGGCGGCGGAATTGGCCTCCGAGATGGGCGCTGAAGTCATTCAAATCGAACGGCCGGGGGTGGGAGACAGCGGCTGGCGTACATTGGGTATTCGGCTGGCGACCGCGGACGGCAGCCCGCCCGTGGCTACCAATTGGATCCAGGAGCGGCGCAATATTTTCTGCATCTCGCTCGATCTTAGCAAAACCCAGGGACGCGACCTGTTTTTGCGGCTCGCCGCGCGCGCCGATATCTGGATGGAAAGCTCCAAACCGGGCACCTATCCGAAATTCGGCCTGGACGACCAGACCGTCTTCAAAATCAACCCCAAACTGGTGATTACCCACGTCTCCGGATACGGCCAGACCGGCCATCCCGATTACATCAGGCGCGCCTCTTACGATATCGTAGGGCAGGCCTTCGGCGGCACGATGTTTCAAACCGGCTTTCCCGATCCGAATCCTCCAACCCGCGCCGCACCGTGGACCGCCGACTATATAACCGCGCTCTTTACTCTGTGGTCGTCGCTGGCGGGACTGACCTATGCGCGCAGCACCGGCCAGGGGCAATCGATCGACCTGGCGCAGTACGAAGCGATCCATCGGACTTTGGGCGGCACGATGATCGAGTACTTCGAGCAGCACATAGTGCGCGAGCGCAGCGGCAATCGCGCGCAGGGATTTCAGCCGCTCGACACCTTCGCCGCCAAAGACGGATGGGTGGTGATCGGTGCCGTCGCCGACGTTTACAAACGCCTGTGCCGGGTAATCGGGCTGGACGCCGAAGACCCCAAATGGCAGAGCGCGCGCGTCAATCTTGAATCGATCGAGGGCATCGAATTCGACGCGATACTCCGGGGATGGGTTAATGAACGCACCATCGACGAAGTCGTACAGGCGATGAATGAAGCGCAGGTGCCCTGCTCGCGTATCATGTCGAGCGATCTGATGGCCTCGGATCCTCATTACCAGGCCCGCGGCGTACATATCGAATGGCACGACGAGCAACTCGGGCGCAGCGTGAAAGGAATGGGCGTGGTGCCGCGATTCAGCCGCACGCCGGGCAAAGTGTGGCGCGGGTCGGTCAAGGTCGGGCACGACAACAGCCTGGTGTATGGCAAGGTGTTGGGCCTGAGCGAAGGCGAGATCGCGCAACTGCGGCGCGATGGTGTGATCTAAAGGCGTTTGCGCGAATCTTAAGCGCCGGCGATCTCCACCCACGTCGGCGCATGATCGCTCGCTTTCTCCCATCCGCGGACTTCGCGATCGACGCCCGCAGCCACCAGCCGCGCCGCCAGAGCCGGACTCAGCAGCAGATGATCGATGCGCAGGCCGGCATCGCGCTGCCAGTGGTTTCGAAAATAATCCCAAAAGGTGTAGATACGCGCCTGGGGATGGACTTTGCGCAGCGCGTCGGTCCATCCACTGGCGAGGATATCGGCGAAAGCCTGCCGAACTTCCGGCCGGAACAACGCGTCATCCACCCAGCTTTCGGGTTTGTACACGTCCAGTTCGGTCGGGATTACGTTGTAGTCGCCAGCCAGAATCACCGACGCGCCGTTGGCGAGCAGATCGCCCGCGTGCTTGGCAAAACGATCGAGCCAGCGCAGCTTGTAGTCGAATTTCGGTCCGGGAGCGGGATTGCCGTTGGGAAGATAAAGACATCCGACCAGCACCTCGCCAACCTGCGCCTCGATGTAGCGGCTGTGAAGGTCCTCAGGATCGCCCGGCAGCGCGCGCCGACGTTCGACCGGGTCGATGCCGCGCGCCAGGATTGCCACGCCGTTGAAGCTTTTCTGGCCATGCCAAATCGCGCGGTATCCAGCTTCGGCAATCGCCGCAACCGGAAATTTTTCCTGCGGCGCCTTCAATTCCTGAAGGCAGGCGATGTCGGGTTTGAATTCGGCCAGCCAGCGCAAGAGTACCGGAAGCCGGCTCCCGATACCGTTCACATTGAAGGTTGCGATCTTCAACTCAGTCCGTTTCCTCGCCCATCCAGTCCGCGACCCGCTCACCAATCATGATGCACGTCAGATTGGTCGGCGCGCTCACGATGTTGGGCATAATCGAGGCGTCGGCGACTCGCAATTGTTCGACTCCGCGCACCCGCCCGTGTTGATCGACCACTGCCTGCCCATCGTCGTCAGGTCCCATCCTGCACGTGCCCACGGGATGATACCCGGTATAGCAGTTCGCGCGCAGATAGGCGGCGAGCCGCTGCGCCGAGCTGAACGTTTCCTCATCGGGAGCCTCAATCCGTTCGACATACTGCGAGAGTTCCGGACGCAGCAGCAGCGAGCGCGCAATATGCATCCCTTCCGCCACGATCCGCAGGTCGTCGGGATGGCTCAACATGTTGAGATCAATGGTGGGCGGCTGACGCGGGTCGGCGCTGTGCAAAGTCACAGTCCCGCGCGAGCGCGGTTGCTGCAAAGCCGGACACAGCGCGATCACCGGATAAGGCGGCGCGCCGAAGTAGTCAGCCAGGATCCTGTCGCTGTATGCGCTGAGCAGCGGAAACATCATTTCGTGCGGTCGCGCCGAGCCTCCGGCGTTGCCGCGCAGGGTGACTTCCCAGAACACCGCGGGATTGTGCTCGACGCCGACCTTACCCCGCGCGATCACCATTTCAACAGGATGGTCGATCAGGTTGGCGCCGACTCCCGGCGAATCGACCGCGACCCTGACCCCGATTTGCTCGAGCGCGGCGCGAGCGCCGATCCCCGAGCGCATCAGGATCGCCGGCGTGCCGATCGATCCGGCGCAAACCGTCACGCGGCGGCCGAAAAATCGTTCAGACCGCGGACCGCTGACCGCTTCGACTCCGACGGCGCGATTGCGTTCGATCAGAACGCGATTGATCAGGCAGCCAGGGCGGATCGTGAGATTGGACCGCGAGCGCGCCGGCATCAGGTAGGCGAGCGCGGTGGAAAGGCGGATGCCGTCGCGGATATTGTGCGGCACCGGACCGGCTCCGATCGCGCCCGGATCGTTGAGGTCGCGAACTTCCGCGCATCCGATCGCGCGGGCCGCGTCGATGAACGCGCGGCTCAGCGGCTGCAGATGCTGCGGACGCTGGATAAAAATCGGGCCGCTGCGGCCATGGAAATCACCGTGGAAGTCGGCGTCATTTTCGAGTTTTCGATAATACGGAAGAACCGCGCTGAAGCTCCATTGCGGATTGCCCAATTCCACCCACCGCTCGAAATCCACGGGCAAACCGCGCGTCGCCGCCGCGTTGTTGACGGCCGAGCAACCGCCCGTTACCTTGCCGCGCGGATAGGGAAACCCGTGAGCGTCGGTAGCCTTGGCGCTAAAACCCCAATCGTGCGCGACCAGCGAGATCCAGGGATCGCGGAGGTCGCCGGGCAATTCTTCCAGGGTGGGATAATCGGGACCGGCCTCCAGCAGCAGGACGCGGCGGTCCGGCTCTTCACTCAATCGCGCGGCAATCACCGCACCCGCCGATCCCGCTCCCACTATTATCTCGTCGAACTGCTCCACTCGCTCCTCCGCATCAGTCGTTCGTGACACCGGCGTCAGGATACCCATTTTCAGCAAAGCCGTCATGACCTTTAGACGTTGAGCTCGCCCGATGCTATCAGTGGATGGCGCGAATTTTTGCGCGAAACCAGTCAGGCGGGAGAACAGCGATGCCGGAATTGAGATTTTTTGCCGATAATGCGGCCGAGGTTGGTCTTAATCCGGATAAGGTGCAGGCCCTGATGGACCGAGCTGAGCGCGACATCAAGGAGGGCATCCTGCCCGCCTGCCAGCTCGCAATCGCGTGCAAGGGCAAAATCGCCGCGATGAGGACTTTTGGCTGCGCAGTTCAGGGCGGCGTGGAAAAACCGGCCACTGACGAAACCCTGTTCGTTACCATGTCGGCGACCAAGGCGATCACCTCATCGGCACTGTGGCTGCTGATCCAGGAGGGAAAGATCAGTCCTGACGATACGGTCGTGAAATACGTGCCGGAGTATGGAACCAACGGCAAAGAGACCACCACCATCGAGCATCTGCTGATTCATACCGCTGGAATCCCGGTCGCGCCGGGATCGTTCAAAGATTGGGGCAATCGCGCGCGCCGCCTCGAGCGCTTCGCGCAATGGCGCCCCGAGCATCCGCCGGGCGAGAAGTTCATCTACCATATCCACGCCAACTACTGGCCGATTGCAGAGGCGATCGAGCGGATCACGGGCAAGCCTCTGGGCGAGTTTGTCTGCGAGCGAATCGCCCGGCCGCTGGGATTGCCGGACTTGCGCATCGGCTTGCCGCGTCAATTGCAGCCGCGGATGGCCGACGTGACATGGGTCGGCGAGCCGGCGAAGGAAGAGGAGTACCGCAAGCTTGGAGTGACGCCGCCGCGCGCCAACATGGGATCGATCAGCGAGGCGGTCGTGCTGGAAATGAACGATCCCGCGGTGCGCGAATCGGATTTTCCCGCCGGCGGACTGATTACGACGGCGGGAGACATCGCCCTCTTTTACCAGGCCCTGCTCAACGACGGATGCGCATCCGACGGCACGCGCATCTGGAAATCGGAAATGCTGCGCGAGGCGCGGCGCATCCGCAGCGGCAATCTGATCGATCCAGCGCGCGGGATGACGGCGAATCGGGCGTTGGGAATCGTGATCGCGGGCGGCGACGGCAAGGCGAATCTGCGCGGCTTCGGACGCACCAACTCGCCTCAAGCCTTTGGCCATCCGGGATTCGGCGGCCAGGTGGCATGGGCGGATCCGGCGACCGGAATTTCCTTCGCCTACCTGACCAACGGCTTCGACCGCAACGATCTGCGCGAAGGCCGCAGAAGCGTCGCGGTGGCAAGCCTGGCCGGCGCCTGCGCCGCCTGACCAGGCAATCGCGGCGGCGATGATGGCGCGTCGGTGTTCTATTTGACGGCGCCGTCGCGGCGCCATTTCTCGATCGTCTCCCGGCTGTAGCCGAGTTCGCTGAGAATTTCGTCCGTGTGCTGGCCAAGTTCGGGCGCCAGGTTTCTGATTGACCCGGGCGTGGCGGAGAGCTTGATCGAGATACCAACCTGTTTGGCCTTTTCGCCGGTGGGCGTATCCACTTCGACGATCATGTTGCGCGCCTTGACTTGCGGGTTGTTCTCGACCTCGTCCAAAGTGAGCATCGGAGCGGCGCAGATGTCGGTTTTGCTCAGCAGCGCGAACCATTCATCGCGCGTGCGGGTGAGAAATTTCTCCTCCAGACGGCGGCGCATCTCGGGATGCTTTTCGCGGTTGTATTGATGCGGGATGAACTCCTCAAGTTCCATCGCGCGGCACAGATTGGCGTAAAACCACGGCTCCATCGAACCGATCGTAATCCATTTGTCGTCTTTGGTCCGGTAAACGCCGTAATAGGGCACGCCTCCGTCAAGCTGCGTCTCGCCCCGTTGCGGCACCTTGCCGGTGTAGTAGTGGACCGCGAAAGCCTGCGCCAGTAGCAGCATCGACCCGTCCATCATCGCGATATCAACGTATTGACCGCGGCCAGTTTGCGCGCGCGAAATCAGCGCGGCCATCACGCCCAACGCCGCATGCATCCCGCCGCCGGCGTAATCCGCAATCAGGTTGTGCGGGATCGTGGGACGCTGTCCCTTGGTGCCGAGGATCGAAAGCGCTCCGGCATGCGCGATGTAATTGATGTCGTGGCCGACGAGATCGCGATAGGGTCCATTCTGGCCGTAGCCGGTGATCGCGCAATGGATGTAGCGCGGATTGCGCACGGAAAGCGTTTCGTAATCGATCCCCAGCCGCTTGGCGACACCTGGACGAAACTCCTCAACCACAACGTCGCACCGCTGATGCAGCCGCAGGAATACCTGCTTGCCGGCGGGAGACTTAAGATTAAGTCCAATCGACCTCTTGTTGCGCCCCAAAGCGTTGAAGGGCGAGCCCTGGAAACCGCCCTGTCCGGGGCCGCGCACGCTGGCGCCGCCGGCCTGTTCAGCGCGCCGTCCGGTGGGCGGACCGGGCTCTTCGATCTTGATTACGTCGGCACCCAGATCGCCAAGAATCATGGTGCAATGCGGCCCGGGGGCAAGCCGGGTCAAATCAAGCACTCTAATTCCGCTCAGCGGTCCCTGATCGGGCATCGCGACACCTCCAGTCAAGGTTTTTTCTTATCCCACCAACATGCTTAGTGGGAAGAAGCACCCAGGGCCACGCAGCAGCCATAAGGCCGTAGTCAGACCGGACCCGGGGTCGAAAGATCAATGCCCAAGCGCGGATGCCATCCTGCAAGCGCGACCAACATCAAACCGCCCAATGGCCGATCAGCAAAACAAATCCTGGTGCTCGGCTCGCGCTCAGCAGTAACCCGGACGGCGCCTGATACGCGCTACCTCTTTCACGGTCGGCCGATCGGAAGTTGACCTGACCACTTGAAGAACTGGTCGGCGTATACGAAGCGTCCGATGCCGGCAGCCTTCGCGCATTGCTCGTCCACTGCCTGATCGCCCACCATCGTCGAGCGTGCCAGGTCAACGCCGTAAGTTTCCGCCAACTGAACGACCATTCCGATGGCCGGCTTGCGGCATCCGCAGTTATCCTCGGGACCGTGAGGACAGATTTCCCATCCGGTCAGGATTCCGCCCAGCTCGCGATCCATCTTTTCGATTGCGGCTTCCACCTGATCGCGAGTAAAGCGGCCGCGCTTGATACCGCGCTGGTTGGTCACGATGAAGATCAGATGGTCGCGGATGGGGCGCAGCGTTTGCGCCACGTTGGGCAGCAGCTTAAGCGTGATATTTCCTTGCGCGTCGGCGGGGAGATCGCGATTGTGGTCGAGCTCGACCAGCGTTCCGCCCAGGTCGCAGAACAGTCCAGGATTGCCGGGGTTTTGCGGCATCGCGGCTCAAGCCTCGCGCCAGTTCACGTGGTCGCGAACATAGGTGAAGACTTCATCCAGGATGGCCGCTCCGGTCTCCGCCTGCTCGGCGGTGATGACCAGGGGTGGATTGATGCGGATGCGCGGGAAATATCCCATGACCAGCAAGCCGCGCTTGAGGGCTTCGTGAAAGATGATCTCGCTGACCCGCCGGCTCACTTCCTCTTTGGTACGCCGGTCGCGCACCAGGTCGATGCCGATCATCAGGCCGCGTCCGCGCACGTCGCCCACGAACTCGAATTTTTCCTGCAGTGCGCGCAGGCGCGCCAGCAGAATCGCACCGGTGCTGCGCGAATTCTCGACCAGGTTTTCCTCACGGATTGCGCGCAAAGTCTGCCCCACGGCCACCGCCGCCAGCGGATTTCCGCCGTAACTCGAGGATGATGCGCTCGGCTTGGAAAACGGTCTGGCCTGCGCGACCTCCTCGGTCATCAACACGCCGGAAACGGGAAAGCCCGATCCCATTCCTTTACCCACGGTCATGATGTCGGGGCGCACCCCCGTGTGTTCGACGCCCCACATTTTTCCGGTGCGTGCGAACCCTGTAATCATTTCATCGGCAATCAGCACGGCATCATTTTCGCGCGCGATCTGCTTGACCGCGGGGAGGAAATCGTCGGGCGGTATCACATTTCCGGCCGTGCCCTGAAACGGTTCGACCAGCACCGCCGCCACCGCGCCCGCAGAGCTGTTCCTGATCTGTTTGCGCGCGAAATCGACGCAGAACATCCCGCAACCTGGATGCTCCAGCTTGAAAGGGCAGCGGTAACAGTCGGCATAGGGCACGAGGTACTGGCCACCCTGAAGCGGGCCGTAGCCCTGCTTGGATTCGTCGCCGATTAGCCCAATCACGCCTCCGGTCTTGCCGTGAAATCCGCCCCAGAAACCGACCACTTCGTGTTTTCCGGTAAATGACCGCGCGGCGCGCAATGCGGCTTCGACCGCCTCCGCGCCGCCGCTGTAAAGATGGAAGCGGGTGAGCGGTTGCGGCGCGGCTTGCGCCAGTTCCTCGAATGATTCGGCGCGCTCGGGCGTGGCGAAAGTCCCCACCATCAGCCGCGAAGCCTGCTCGGCCAGCGCTTTGGACATTGCCGGATGGCCATGGCCGAGGCTGGCGACCGCCACTCCGGCAAAGAAGTCGAGGTACACGTTGCCGTCGACATCGGTCAGCGTGGCCCCTTCACCGTGATCGAAGGCCACACCGGCCAGCGAGGAAATCCGCTGGCGCCCAGGCGCGAGATAGCGCTGCTCCTGTTCAAACAATGCGCGCGAGCGCGGCCCGGGCGGTGGAGTTGTTATTGCAGGAAGTTTGCTCTTGGATTTTTTCATCGGGAAAAGGGAATCAGACCAAAACCAGCAGTTGCTCTGTCCTCCTTCTATTTTTTCATCTCTCTTTTCTCAAAAGTTCAAGCGCGCGCGCCGCGATCGCTGCGGCGGCCGGGATGCGCACGCGCTCAAAACTCGGCCAATCGTTGAAATCGATGATTTTAAATTGTTGGCCATCCACAATCGCATCGCCACCCCACACCTCCAGTCCCAGTGCCGCCGCCGCCTGCTGCGCCGCGTCGGAAAGCCGCGCAATCACGGGCTGGTCGCGCGCGGCTTCGGCGGTACTGAAGTAACCGCCGCCGGTTACGCCATAGAATTTCACTACCCTACCCTTGACCGCGGCTTGAAGGTAGGCGTACCTGATCCCGCGCGCGGCAAAAGCGTCGAGCACGCCGGCCAGTGACGCTTCATTATCCACGAGCTTGACGTCATCGGCCGACAGCGCGTGAAGGTCGCCGCGCTTTACATAGATGCCGCGCTGCGGATCGAGTCCGCCGAGCGACCTGCGACTTAAACTAGCACTGGTCTTAAGCAGGATTCCGTCCGGAACGGGAGCGCCAGAGCGGCTGAGCGCCTGGCCCAGGCGGTCGCGATAACAGGATCGAATCGACTGCGGCGAATTGATCGTGATCACGCCCGAGTCCTGGTATGCGGAAAGGCGCTCAAGCGCCGTTTCGCTTTGGCACATAGCCAGGATCAGATCGCAATCGGCTCGCGCAGTTCGGGCGAAACCGGCGGCGGGAAGCGCTGACGTGTGGACACCTTCAGCAGCAAGGCAGGCGAGAACTGCGTCCAGAATGGCAGCGTCGGCGCCGACCTTGCCCGGCGAGAACTCATTCTCGCGATAAACACCAAGCACGCGGACCATTAACGCCTGCCCGCCGAACCGGATGTGGTCTGTCCACCGAGCATCGCGCGCGCCGCATCGAGATCCCGAGGAACATCGATATCGATAGCATCAGTCAGTTCGATCGCGCTCAGCCGCACTCCCCAGGATAACAGGGCGCCCAAAAATTCGCGCAAGGCCGACAAGCCCGCGTCACTAGCGCGCGCACGGAAAGCGAAAATCGATCTGGGCAGGAAATAGATTCCAGCGGTGACTACGGTGCCCGATCCGGCTCCGATCTGCCGGATGCCTCCGTCGGCCTCAGCGTCCACGAACAGCGGACGCTCATCCCCGCGCCACTTGACGACACCCAAGGCGCCATCGGCTTGCGGCGCGTCTCCGGAGGTCAGTTCCAGCGCACGGCGCACGAATCGGCCCATCTCACCTGGAGCGACAACGGTGTCCACCGTAGCTGCCAAAAAACGCTCGCCTTGCAAATGGCGGCCAAGCTCGAAAAGCGTCTCCATCGAATTGGGCGTGTCGCGGACGAACAGATGCAACTGTCGAGGAAGCGCAGTAGCATCCCGATCAATTAATGCGGCGGTTTCGGAATTGACCACGGCAAAAACCCTGTGCGCACCCGCTTGCAGCATCAAGCGAGTCTGGCGCGCCAGCAGCGTTTCTCCGTTGAGTACGACCAGCGGTTTGGGAAGATCGGAAGCCTGAGTCCGCAGCCGCTCACCCCATCCCGCCGCCAGGATTGCTCCTTCAATCGGCTCCAAGGCTAATCTCGAGCAGTTCGTTGAGGTCTCGCACCACCAGATCCACGCCCGCCTCGATGCGCTGAGTGTACTCTTTGGCGGGATTCAACCATACCGTTCGAAGTCCGACTTTGCAGGCCGGCATGCAATCCTTGGCAATCGAGTCGCCAACCATTGCGGTTTGCCTGGGGTCCGCGTGCAGTGCTGTCAAAGCCGCCTGGAAAATCAATGGATCAGGCTTGAAGATTCCCAAGCGCGACGAATCCAGGACGACGTGGATGAACTGGCGCAGTCCCGCTTCCGTCAGCACAGTTTCGAGATTGCCGTAAAAATTCGACACCACGCCGATCCTGAACCGTGGGACGAGCGCGGCCAAAATCCTGCGGCTGTGGATATAGCCGGCCATGCTCTCCGCGCAAAACCGGTCGGCGATCGGCTTGGCAGCATCGCGCACGGATCGGGGAACCCGCCCCGAAAGATGCTTGAGCAGATAATCAATCTGCCAATTGACCAGGAGGTCAAGCAGCGGTCTCAGGCCGTACTTATAAATGCGCTCCCCGGCCTGATATCCCCGGCGGGTGGCATCGGCGAAGGCCAGGTCCAGTTCCGGACGAGTCAGCTCGATCGCGACGTCATGATAATGGCGCAAAAAGCGATCAAGCCAGTGCACGCCCGGTAAATCCAGCGTGCCGCCGAAGTCGAACAGGAGGTAACGAATGCCTTTGAGCCCGGTTTCCAAGTTATCAGCGGTGTGCTCCCAAACCCGCGTCACAGACCCATGCAGGTTTAACAAAATTTGAAAACATGCGCTTAAAGTATGGGCCCAATTTTTATCCACAGGGCTGGCCAATGCGCCAGCCGATGCTACCTCGCTCCGGGTCGATTAAGCTTCGCGGTCGCTGACCGTCTGATTTAACAATAAAATCTAAGCGACGTATCCGCTTCAGGCGAGGGCGCGGCTTTAAAACCCTTTTTTGATCCTTTTCGTCAACCAACCGCGAGGCCCCACGAGATTCTTTGCTCCGGCCCGTTGGGACCCTGAAAATTCCTTTTTTTTACAAGGGAAATCGCTGCTCTCTTGCGTCGCCTGACCGATTGGTCTAGTTACTTTGCCGTTGCTCTAAGGAAACATGTGAGAATTGGAATCTGCTTCGATAGCGGCAAATGACCCAACCGTCATGTTGCTTGAAGTGCCAAGCCGGGGCTCCGAACGCATTTTTAATCGGCCCCTGGTTGAAAGGGCGATAAGCGTCTGTGAAAGGGCAGGAGTATCCCGCTTCGTGATTTGCTGCCCCGAACAGGAACGAGACCGGGTCGGCGAGGCTTTGGGACGCTTTTACGGGGATCCCCGCGTATGCATCGTCGATTCCTTGCAGCATATCGACACCGTCCAGGGTGGATGGGACCGTTCCGCGCGATGCGTCCTCGTGACCGGCAATATTGTGTTCACACTTTCCCAACTCCGCTCCCTTATCAGGCGGCAACCGAGCACGGGCACCGGCACGCTCCGGCTGGCTAGCGCCAACGGCGAACCTGGCGCTGCGGTCTCGATCGGCAGTTTGGCGGATCTTATCGGAGCTGGCGCCGAGACGCCCGCCGATATCCCCAGCGAAATTCCCGGAATGCCCTTTGCCCTCGACGGGCGCCCGGAGGACCGCAGCGCGGCCGAGCGAGTGCTTGCCCAAACGATGCGCCACGATACGGTCCAGACCGACGGCTTCATGGCGCGGATTTTCGACCGCAAACTGTCCTGGCGGCTCAGTTACCTTTTGGCTTACACCCCGATCACACCCAACCAGGTAACGCTGGCCAACACCGCGCTGGGCTTAGCCGTCGCCTGGCTGTTTGCTCAGCCGGGGTACTGGATTCGCGTGCTGGCGGCGCTGCTGTTCGTGGTCTCGATCACCATCGACGGCGTGGACGGCGAGCTGGCGCGGCTTAAGATGTGCGAGAGCGAGGCGGGAAAGCGCCTCGATCAGCTCACGGATAACCTGGTCCACGTCGCAATTTTCGTTGGGATCAGCGTTGGATGTTACCGGGCCGCACATAGCGCGGCCTATTTCTACGTGCTGGGGACATTGCTGGGCGGCTTTGGCCTGTGCGCGATTGCCGTGCATCGGGCGATGAGCGTTTCGAGCAGCGGCGCGGAGGCTTTTATCCGCAAAGTGGACCGGCGCACGGGACGCGATTTCGCCTACCTGGTTTTGCTTTTAGCTTTGATTAATCGGCTTCATTACTTCATTGTGGGCGCGGCTATCGGCACCTACATCTTCGCTCTGGTTTTGTGGCGAGCGACCAGTGGATGGAAACGGCCGGGCGCGGCGCTCAGGGACGGTGGGGATCGGCTTGCGGAGAGCATATGAAAAAACCACGAATACTACTTATCCAACCGACGACGGTTCATCTCGACGGTACACCGCATAAGACGCGATGGCGGCTGATCATGGGACTGATGATCCCGCTGGTGGCCGGGCTTACACCCGACGACTTCGACGTGACGCTTTGCGACGAACGGCTGGAAGACGTCGATTTCGATGCCGGCTGGGACCTGGTCGGGATGACCACCACGATCGGCGCGTCACTGCGCGCTTATCAACTGGGGGACGAATTTCGCAAGCGCGGCGTTCCCGTGGTCTTCGGCGGCTTTCATGCTACGCTCCAGACCGAAGAGGCGCTCAAGCACTGCGATTCGGTCATTCAAGGCGAAGCCGATCTGGTCTGGGAACCGCTTCTGCGCGATTGGCAGGACGGCAAGCTCAAGCGGGTTTACAAAGCCGACAAGCTGCACGATCTCAAAAAGCTGCCGCGCCCGCGCCATGAACTGCTCAAACTCAATCGCTATCTGTTCAAGGCAGTGCCGATCCAGGCCAGCCGCGGATGTCCCTATCGGTGCTCGTTTTGCGAAATCCCGGTCTTCTATGAAGGCGCCTATCGCACCCGTCCGATCGAGGACATCGTCGATGAGATTCAGCAGACGGTCAAAATAACCGGCATCCGCCGCTTCCAGTTCATCGACGACCAGATAACGGGCAAGCACAAATTCGCGCGCGAGCTGTTCCGCGCGCTGGCGCCGCTTAACATCCGCTTCTCCTGCCTGTGGACGATCAACTCCAATCACGACGACGAGCTGCTCGAGCTTGCGGCGAAAGCCGGCATTTTCCATGTCAACATCGGCGTGGAATCGATCAGCCAGGACAGCCTCCTGTCGATGAACAAGATTCAAAATCACGCCAACCAGTACAAGAAACTGCTCGACAAGATGCGCAAGTACGGCATCTATTACTCGCTCAATTTCCTCTTCGGCCTGGAAAACGACCATCCGCGGATCTTCGACGATACGCTTAAATTCCTGCACGAGGTCAAGGCGCCTGAAGCGTTCTTCAACACCGTCACGCCGCGCAAGGGCACGCCGATGCGCACGCAGTTGGAAAACGAGGGGCGAGTCATCATTCCCGACGCCGACATGTACACCAACAATTTCCGGTGCATGTTCGTGCCCAAAAACCTTTCGCCCCAGGAAGTCGAAGAGGGCGTCTGGCGCTGCACCACCGAGTTCTATTCGCTCAAGTCGATGTTCAAACGTCTGCTGATGCCACCCGGACCGTTCACCTGGCAGGGCCTGACGGAGAACATGCTTTTCTACTTCGGCGCCAAGCGCAGAATCGATCCGGTCGATTACTACTGACTCGGACCCGGCTGGCTCCCGCACAAAACGAAAGGCGCGGCTTAAAAGGGTTGCCTTACGCTGCGTGGACCCTGTTTTGGCGCCCTCTGATCCGCGTTATGCTGATGCCATTGACGTGGGACGGCGGATGAAAAATGCCTTGGACGATTGGCCGGCTTGTGGCTTTCCGCGAGGCCTTGCTCGCGTTTTGCGCGCCTCGCTTGCCGGCGCCGCGGCACTGATTTGGTGCGCGTGCGCGGTCGCGCCGGCGCCGCTCGCAACCGAACGCAAAGTGGTACCCACGCCAATCGACGGTGAGCTTACGGTCGTTAATGAAGCTGACAAACCGGTGGGAAATCTGATTCCGGTTTATGTCGCGATCGCCAATGGAAGCGACGAAGGCCGCACCATCCATCCCAGCCAGGTGTTCGCATTGAACCAATATGGCGAGCGGATCGCGCCGGTCCCGCCGATCGAAGCGGCGCGCGAAGCCGGCGGAGCCAACAAGCTGAAAGCGGCGGTTGAAAGCGGCGCGCTCGGCGGCGCGGCCGAAGGCGCCGTCGGATCGGCAGTCGGCGCGCTGGCCGGGCTGGCCGCTGGCGGAGTTGGACCGGGCGCGGCAATCGGCGCCGCGGTCGGCGTGACCCAGGGCGCGTTATGGAGCGCCCCGCTCGGACAGGCCGAAGCGCAGAGTCAGGCTGATGCCCAGATCCGCGGATTGGCCCTGAACGACACCGTGGTGCGCAAGGACTTCACGGTAAGCGGGTACGTCTTTTTCCCCAAGGGCTCGTACACCAATCTGGAGATGGTCCTGGTCAATAACGAAACCGGGGCTACGGAATCCGTCAAGGTGCCATGGCGCTGACCGCTGCCATGTTCTCGTTACCTCCACTGCCGCTGATAATCAGCCCCGCGTGAATGCGGCGGATAGGTCGGCCGGATGATCCGTACGGGTAGGGGAAGAGGAAGGTCCGCGCCGATTATCACGGCCTGACCTTCAGCCAGGCCCGGCACAAACGACATGACCGACTGATCAGCGCCGCTGGAAGCGCTCTCGACCGCCACGCGGTCCATCTGGTTGTTAAGCCGATGGATAATCAAGGTGCCAATCTGGCTCAAAATACCTTCCGGTATGTCGCGAGGACGCTGAGTTGCCAGACAGAAACAGAGCGAGAGCTTTCTGCCCTCCTTGGCGATCAATTCAAATGAGTTCAGCCCGTCAATTGAGGTTTCTTCGTTGAACTCGCGGTTGAGGAAATAATGCGCCTCGTCCAAGACCAGCACGACGGGCGAATTATCAAATCTGCCCCGCCGCGCCATGTCCAGCATCCGCCGCCCAAGGGCATTGGCAATGATTTCGCGCGCATCGTGTGAAAAGGGCAGGAACTTCAATGAGATGCGTAGAACCTTCGCCTCAGGATCTTCAATGAAGTTGTCGATCTCATCGAAGATCGGCCTGGTCTTGCCGGGCCGAAACACGCAGGCGAGTTCGGGCGCGTTCAACATGTCCTCGATTCGCGTAATCAGGTTGATACAGTTGCTGCGCTCCAACTCATTGGGTGCGCCAAAACGGGTCGGATCCGGTTGTGAGGCAAATCCGCCAACTGGGAACACGCATTCAGCGTCGATCTGCGCCGGCAGCTTGGTGATATCGAAGTTGGCCCGCGGGTCGTTGAGCTCGCGCGCCTTGGCGATCATGGCCGCTTCGAATGGTGCCTTCAGCTTTCCCGCTTTCATCACCACGCCGCCGGTGGACAGATGCGGAACCCTGGACAGTTTCAAACTCTTGATCGCGGCCCGCAGCTTGACCGGCTGAGTCGGTCCGGTCGGTTTGAACAGGGCGAACATGTCCGATTCGGTCAGGTCGAAGTAGGGCATCGCCACTTCCTCGACCTGCTCTCTGCCCGAAGGGTCGGCTCCGATATGCACGTGGCGCACACCCGGCAGGGCCAAAGTGTGATATTCGCCACTGCTGTCGACCAGGATCATCTTGGAGGAATAGCGGCTTGCTTCCTCCAGCAGCTTGGCGAGCGTCCAGCTCTTGCCAACCCCGGTGGCTCCCAGCACGGCGCAATGGCGGCCGAACGTGCGCTCGGGAGACAGCCCGACCTCGATCCCGTCGCCAAGCGAAATCAGATTCAGCATGATCGGTTTGTCTTCATCTCCCGTGACGCGCGCCTGGTTGCACTCGAAAAGCCACTGAAGAAGCTCGGGCGGCGCTGCATAGACGCGGCTTTCCGGATGCGGATACGCCTGGATTCCCCGCATCGCATTTCCGCCGTCGGTATCGATAGTGGTCAGCAGATCAATTGTCGCCGTAGTCGAGCCTGCTGAACCGTGGTTGGCGGGGGCGGCCGTTTCCAGGGGCCGGGGCGAGCTGATGCTGGCAATGCGCGCGAAGAGCACGGTGTCGCCGCAGTCAATCACCACGAATTTCCCGACCTCCACCAGATGCGGGTCCAAAGTCGAAAGAACAACCTTGGCCGAGGCCGGTTCTATTTCGAATACGGCACCGACATAGCGGCTCGAATCGAACGGATTGAGCGGTGGAAATCTTTTCACGGGCTTACTCCACAACCGAATAATAGATTGCGAACGAATTCACCAATGGCGGCTCCTTCGCCAACTTACACGGGAACGCCTTGTACCCCGTATTTATAGCAGAAAATGCCGGCCAAGGATAAGAATAAGCCGCGATCAAATCATGCAACCCAACACTATGTCGCGCTATCCGCCTGGTGGTATTGCAGCCGCAGCTAAAGGCGGCCAATCACTTCGCGCTCCGACGCGCGGATGAAATCGAGCATCCCGGCTTCATCGCCGGCGCGCGCGTACAGGACTATACGATGCACTCCGAGTTCCGCGTATTGTTCCACGATCCCGCAATCGACGCGGACGCGCGGGGTGACGCTAATCTCGATCTGATCGAAGCTGCGGCCATGGTGTTCACAAGCCTGACGAATTGCGTCGATATAATTCGCGGTACGAGCGTGATCCAGAGCGAAGCCGAACCATCCGTCGCCCAGACGCGCGGTGCGGCTGAATGCATATTTGGAGTTGCCACCGAAGATAATGGGCGGACACGGTTTCTGTACCGGACGCGGTTCGGCGCGCACACCGGAGAAAGATACGAAACGGCCATGGAATTCCGCCTTTTCCATCGTCCATAGCGCTTTCATCGCACCGATGTACTCCTCGGCGCGCTGGCCCTTGTGCGCGAAGGGCACGCCCAGCGAAGCGTACTCCAACGCCAACGATCCGATGCCGAAGCCGCAGATCAGCCGCCCGCCCGACACCACGTCGACCGAAGCCAGCTGCTTGGCCAGCACCACCGGATTTCGTTGCGGCAAAATTATAATGCCGGTGGCGAGCTTGATGCTTTTGGTGTGCGCCGCAGCGTAAGCCAGCGCCACCGCGGAATCGACAAACGCCACATCGGGCGGCATCGGCGAAGGCGGCGTCTGCGGATCGGCCAGCACGATATGCTCGCCGGTCCACAGGCTGTCGAAACCCGCCTCCTCGGCGGCACGCGCGACCCGGGCCGCAGTCGCGGGATTATCGCAGGGACGCATGTTGATTCCGAATAATCCGAACTTCATGCCTTGCGAAATAACATGAACCGTGTCTGAACTGAATCGTACGTCAACCGCGTTGGGCTTCGATTATGCTCCATCTGGTGCGATAATAGCGGTGATTTACACCGCGGCAGTGGTGGCCGCGCGGTCTTGAGAGGCGGATGACTCAGCTTATAGCGGCCCTTTGTGACGGAGGTCAGACGGTAATCACGGTTTCGGATCGGATGATCTCGACCGGTGACATGACGCTCACCTTCGAACCCGACCGCAGCAAGGCGATCCCGATCGCCCGCAACGCGGTCCTGCTCACCTCCGGCACGATGCACGAGCCGGACCTGATCGATGACGCGCGCAAATTGATTCGCGGCAAGGACCGCATCCGCGACATCGCCGAAGTGCTCAAGGAACAATTCCAGGTAATTCGCGAACGCCGGATCGAGGACGAAATCCTGCGCCCGCTGGCCGGCATCAAATCGTTCGCCGAATACCATCAAAAACAGTCTACGTTGCATGAAGGCGTGCTGATGGAGCTGAATGCCAGGATCGCGGAATTCTCGCTCGGCTTGACCCTTCTGCTGGGCGGCTACGACGGCGCAGGGCACGTGATCGTGATCGAGGACCCGGGAATTTGGACCAGTTGGGACATGGTCGCGCACGCTTACGCCGGGATGGGCAACCGGCACGTCGAGGGAGTTTTCGCGTGGTACCGCTATACTCAGGCTTTCCGGCTTAACGAAGCATTGTGGGTGGCTTTCGAGGCCAAAAAGCGCGCCGAAGCTGCCGGCGGTGTCGGCAAGATGACGGATGCGTTTGTGATCAATCGCGAAGGACTGTTCCAGCTTTCGGCGGCCACCATTGCGGAATTGGATAATATTTATGAGGCGCGAGAAGACGGTGGACGGCGCAACTTCGACAAACGCGTCGTCGAGCTATCAGTTCAAAAGGAACCTGTGGCGGATTCGTGAGTACCAGCGCCGATGCCGCCTCTACAGGCTGCGACTGCGCCGCCGCAGGACGGAGTTGCTGGTCCGCTTTCCACCGGCACGGACCCAATCCGAAGCCTGGGATTCCGGGCTTCCGCTCCAACCATGTCAGGCACCCTAATCCCGGTCAGGGAAAGGGTGGAGGCGAGGCACTTTCATTTTAATGCCGGTGGGAGGCCACGGAATTCGACTACACTTAGCACGACTGAATGTTGCGAGAGCGAACACCAAAAAATAACGAATCAATGGCTGCGATGGTTGCCGCGCAGGCGGCGCAGATACTTGCGGATTGCGCGATAGTCCAAGCCGACCGCGTCGCAGGCGTCCTCGAATGAAACGCTGGCGTGTCCATATCCCAGTATCCAGTCCCATGCTTGTGCCGCCGCATGATGGTGGGCGGGCTCGTCGCGCATCGTGAGAGCGACCGCATCCGCGATAACGGCGAGCATCAGATGCTGTTCACTGGTCAGACTCTGACGCGGTTCAAGCAGCGCATGATAGCGATGACGCAGCGGCTGCTCAGGGCTGCTGTGGGAGGTTTGCTTCGGAGCCATCGTCGTGCTCCCCTCCGGCGAACCGATTAGCTCAGCGCTGACCCTTACCATATCCCCCCGGCCGCTAACGCCGCAAGGCAAGGGGTAGAGGGAACTGAGGAAAGAGAGCGAGGAGTGAGAGAGGAGCAACGGAGAGCCGCTCGTTCCGGCTTCCTACGCATCCCTGTCGATCCTGCTTACGATTTCAACCAGCTCGCCGAGCGGCTGCAACGCCTTTGAGGAAAAGCACGCCACGCTGGTGGCACAATCAGCACCGAACAGTCCCTCACGTTGACAAGGCGGGAGGCCCGGCCTAGTGGCGGGGACGACGGACGGTGGCGGAGCCGGGAAGCGGCATCGGGGTTGGAGGCGGACGGCGTCCCAAAGCCATCAGCTCGCGCCGGACCATCCGGTTGCGCGGCTCCATTTCCAGCGCGCGCTCCAGATATCCGACCGCCGTGGGAATGCGTTCGATGGCGACACAGACCCGCGCCAGCGTACGCAGCAACTCGACGCTGTCACCCAGCATTTCGCGCGCTCGCCGCAGGATCGGCAAAGCTTCCGCGGGCCGCTTGAGTTCAAGCAGCGTGATTCCCATCTCGTGCAGCGTCCGGCCGCTGAGCGGATCGAGTTCCAGGGCCTGTTTGAACATTGCGAGCGCGTTTCGGGGCGCGCCTTTGCGAGCTAAATCCGAGGCGGCGTCGCCCAGGCGCGCGGCCTCATCTCGAAAGGGCGAGGCCTGAACTTCGACGATCGCGCGGTCGCGCTTGAGTTCAAGCTTGAGGATATGGATTTTACCGCCGAGGTACTCGCGGACGCGGCGCGCCACTTCCTGCTCGCCGCCTTCGAGGTCGAGGAAGATCGCGCCGACGGTATCGCCAATATGATCGTCGCGCGCGATTGTCAGGACCTGAGTTCGCACCACCGCTTGGCTCCGCCGCTCCCGTCCGACAATTAATCCAAACAACCAAGTGCTCAACAATACTCAGACGCGCTCGTCAGGGTCAAACAACTTGCGATACTCGTCCAGCGCAAAGCGATCGGTCATGCCGGCGATGTAATCAGCAATCATGCGCGCAGTGGAATCACCGTCGGTTTCCATGCGCTGCGCGACATGCGGCGGAAGCTGCGCGGGTTCGGCCATGTAGGCGTTGAAGAGCTGGGTCAAAACGCGCCCCGCCTTCTGCGTCATCCGCAGGACCCGATAATGGTGGTAGAGCTTGTCATTCATCAGACGCTTCAATTCCATGACCTGCGCTGCCATCAAGGGGCTGAACGACGCCAGTGGCCGCCCCGCCTTGCGCACTGCCTCGACGCTGTCGATTCCCGCTGAAGCCAGCTCGCGGTCGATGTTGCGGATCAAGTCCGTAACCATCATGTCGATCATCCGAATGACGAGCTGGTAGCGCCCTCCCCTGCGGCTTTCGATATCCGGATAGGCCTGGCGCACGGCCCGTCCGGCGCTGCGCACCAGTTCAGCAGCTTCCAGTTCCTCGCGCGTGAGCATCCCGGATTTCAGCCCGTCGTCCACATCGTGCGCGAGGTAGGCGATCTCGTCGGCGAGATCGACAATCTGAGCTTCCAGCGCCGGGTAGAGCGAGGCGTCGAATTCCTGGGCGGCCGGCCGATGCTTGAAGTCGGAGTGCTTGACGATACCCTCGCGCACTTCGAAGGTCAGATTAAGCCCGCGAAAATTCGGGTAGCGCTCCTCGATCCAATCGACCGTACGCAGGCTTTGCGCGTTGTGATCGAAGCCGCCATAGGGCTGCATCAGGGCGTTGAGCACCTTTTCGCCGGCATGCCCAAACGGAGTGTGGCCGAGATCGTGCGAGAGCACCACCGCTTCCGCCAATTCCTCGTTAAGTCCGAGGGCGCGCGCGACGGTGCGGGTAATCTGCGCCGCTTCCATCGTATGGGTGAGGCGGGTGCGGTAGTAATCGCCCTCGTGATTGACGAAAACCTGGGTCTTGTACTCCAGGCGGCGGAAAGCGGCGCAATGGATGATGCGGTCGCGATCGCGCTGAAAAGCGGTGCGATAGGGATGTTCGGGTTGGGCAAAGCGCCGGCCGCGGCTGTCGGCCGAGCGCATCGCATACGGCGCCAGGGTGGCGCGCTCGAACTGCTCGAGTTCCTTACGTGTTCTAAGCATATCCAAACCGATGCGCCGCGGGTCTTGAGCGCTAGCGCTGCATGCGCACCGCGTCCCGATCGTATATCGCGGCGCGGCGGTCAAAAAGCAGCCTTGGCAGATTCTTGAACAGGCTTTGCGCCTGACGGCGTTGACCGCATATAATCGGGCGCGGTGGACGTTGTGACGGACGGGGATGGTTATAGCTGGCCCGGCCGGCTGTCGATTGTCATCGTGCTGGCCGGCGCGCTGTGCGGATGCGCGGTATCCTCGCCGCGTTCGGCGCCTTCGCCCCCGGTGTCAACCCTCGCGCCGCCGCCGTCGTCCACGATAGGCGTGGCCTCATGGTATGGACCTGGATTCGACGGGAAACGCACCGCCAACGGCGAGATTTACGACCAGGAAGATCTGACCGCAGCGTCCACTACGCTGCCGCTGGGAACGCGCACGCTGGTGACTAACCTGGAAAACGGGCGCCGCGTGGAAGTGCGCATCAACGACCGCGGTCCGTTCGTCAAGGGGCGCCAGATCGATCTGTCCCATGGCGCTGCGCGCGCGCTCGGAATCGTCAATCCCGGCACGGCGCGCGTGCGAATCGACGTGATCCATATGGGGCCCCGGCTGGAGCCCGGCTATTTTGTCCAGGTCGGTTCCTTTTCAAATTCCGCCAATGCCCAACGCCTGGGGATGCGTTTGAGCCGGTACTTTCCCGACGTCCGCGTCGACCATCTGAGCGTCGACGGACATCCCTATTACCGCGTCCGGATGGGCGCCTTCGCCGATCACAGGACCGCCTTGAACCGGGCCTATCAGACCGCGCAGCTCGGATTGCCGTCCATCATCGAGCATCAATGAACCGGCGCGAGATCTGGGCGGTGCTCCGGCGCGGATTGCCTGTGCTGATGGCGGTGGGCGCTTTCGGATGCGCCTATCAACTGGTCCGCTCCGGTTCGGTCAATCACGCCGAGGTCGGCAAGATCGAAACGGGGCTGGAGCAGGTGCGCCAGCTTTCCTTCCTCAAACCAGTGCCTTTGGTGGTGGAAAACCGCGCGGAGGCCGACCGCGATATCCGGGCTCAAGTGACACATCAGATCAGCGATCGTGAATTTCGTATCGACGGCGAGACGGGCGCGCTCATCGGAATGTACCCAGAGGGCATCAAGCTCAAACAGGAGACGCTGAAGCTGCTCGACAGCCAGGTGGCCGGCTTTTACGATCCTGATACCAAACGGATGATCCTGGTGAGCGGCGTCAGCCAGGGCGGCATCTGGGACAGCGGCGCGCAAATGCTGATGCAGCGCGACGTGATGGGCGAAATGGTGCTGGCACATGAACTGACCCACGCACTGCAGGACCAGCATTTCGACCTGGCCGGCAAGCTCGACGCGCTCAAAGACAACGACGATCGCGCGCTGGCGCTCAAGAGCGTGGCGGAGGGCGACGCCACGATTACCGGTTTTGCCTACGTGGTGGGCGGAATCGACCGCGCCCGGCTCGAGATGCTGGTGTCGCAACTGTCGGGGCTGCCCGAGATGTTTGCCAAGGAGGCCAAATCCGCACCCGAGGGCCTGCGCGATCCGCTGGTTTTCCAATATAGCGCTGGAGTGAAGTTCGTCGCGCAGGCCTACGATCGCGGCGGATATTCGGCGATCGATAAGTTGTTCCGCCACCCACCGCAATCCAGCCAGCAAATCCTTCATCCGGAACTCTACTTCGTGCATCCGTCACCGCCCGCCGACATCACCGTGGCCGGCTATCAACAGGCTTTGGGCGGGTGGTCCACGGCCGAGGCGAACTGCGAGGGCGAACTCGGACTTGACATCGTCCTGAAGCAGGCCTTCGGCCCCAACAGCCCGAAGGTCGCGCTGGCCCAGTCATGGAAGGGCGATCGGATCCTGAGCCTCACGCGCGGCGCGGACTTGAGCGTGATCTGGCTGATCGATTTGAGCAGCGAGCGCGCGGCCAGCCAGTTCGCCGCCGCTTACAGCGAGGCGCTGGACCGCCGGCTGACGCTGCAGACGCCCCATCGCGTGGACTATCAATCCAATCTGGTGTTGGTGGTGATAGGCGAGGCGGCGCGGCGGTTTGCGCAGTTCGAAAATGATGTTTTCAAGCAATCGCGGATCACGTTTTCCGCCCCGCCGCATCCGCCCTTACCGCCGCCGGCGCTGCGCGCTCAGGTACCGGCGCTTGCAGCCTGATCGAGCATCTGCGCCGCTTTGATGATCAGCTCGCGCTCGTTGCGATGGCTGGCCTTGCGCACGGCGTCATCAATCCCGAACCATTGCACGTCTGCGATTTCATCGTCGTGGCGGCTGGAATCGCCTCCGCGATGGCGCATCAGGAAGAAGTTGACCCGCTTGAAGATGCGCAGCAGCGGCCCGTTGGGAGATTCGCGTCGGGCGTAAAAATACGTGACCTGACCCAGCGGCTGGTCGATGCTGACTTTGAAACCGGTTTCCTCTTCACATTCACGCATCGCGGCCTGCTCGACCGTTTCTTTGGATTCCACACCGCCCTTGGGCAATACCCAGGTGGCTTTTCCGGCGGGTTTGACGAGAACCACCTCGGCCTTGTCGCCCGGGGCCCGGCGGCGCCAGATCAGGCCGCCGGCGGAGAACTCGCGCAGCGTGCGGAAAGCCGATTTGGATTTTGCAGATTTCTTTCTGGTTGCCATGTTTTCCAGGCGATCTTATCCGGCCGACAGCGCACCGACTACTGCGCCGCCTTCGGCAAGCAAGCGAGCCAGTGCCTGACGCGCGCCGGCCGATTGCGCCGTTTCAAGCGCAGGGTCTCTCCGCAACCATTCCCGGGCAAGATCGCGAAGCTGCAAAATTGTATCAACATTGCGCATCCAATGCGCATAGCGCAGGGGGAGCGGTCCGGCCTGGCGTCCGCCAAACAGGTCGCCGGGACCGCGCATTTCAAGGTCAGCTTGAGCTATCTCGGTTCCCGAGGTTTTTTCAACCAATACTTTAAGCCGGTTTTGGGCTTGTGAATTGGCGGCGCCGCTGATTACCAGGAAACAATGACCCGGCTGCGTCCCGCGTCCGATACGGCCGCGCAACTGATGGAGCTGGGCAAGCCCGTAACGCTGCGCGCCGAGGATCACCATCACCGTCGCTTCCGGCACGTCGATCCCGACCTCGACCACCGTGGTTGAAACCAGCACTTGCAGTCTGCCGTCGCGGAATTTACGCATCACCGAATCCTTCTCCGCGCCTGACAACCGTCCGTGCAGCAGACCGATCCGCAGCCCCGCCAGCGCGCCGTCGCGCAGTTGTTGCGCGGCTGTAGTCGCCGCCAGGTCCTGGCGTTCCTCGCTTTCGATCACCGGCAGGATACAATAGGTGCGATTGCCTTTAGCGGCCTCATCGCGAACGTGCTTCCATACTGAGGGCAGTTCCCCTTCCCCGATGAGATGGGTGGTGACGGGCGGGCGTCCCGCCGGGCGCTGATCGAGAATCGATACTTCGAGATTGCTCAGCAGCACGCGCGCCAGGCTTCGAGGGATCGGGGTCGCGGTCAGCAGCAGCATGTCGGATTGGGGGCCGAGGCCGCGCAGGCGCGCGCGCTCGAACACGCCGAAACGATGCTGCTCGTCGATCACGGCCAGCCCCAGCCTGGGCATCGCAACCGATCGTTGAATCAGAGCCTGGGTGCCGAACACCACGCCGGGCGCGCCGCCGCGCAGCCATTCCAGAGTCCGTCTTCGCTCTGGGGCGGGGAGATTGGCGCAAAGCAAGGAGCCCCGCAAGCCGGTTTTTTCACACAGACGGTTAAAGGTTGCATAATGCTGCTCGGCCAGCAGCTCGGTCGGCGTCATCACCGCGGCCTGCCAGCCATGCGCAATTGCGTTGATCACCGCCCACAGGGCTACCACAGTCTTACCCGTGCCGACTTCGCCGATCAGCAGCCGATTCATCTGCCGCGGCTGTGCCATGTCGGCGCGGATCTCGTCAATCGCGCGGTGCTGCGCGGAGGTCAGGTCGAAAGGCAAATCGGCGGCAAACCGATCGGCCGCGGCGCTGTCATCAAAGGCAATGCCAGTGCGCGCGCGCGCCGATTTGCGATCAAGTTCAAGCGCCAGTTCAAATGCGAACATTTCGCTGGCGGCGAGCGCCTGATGGGCGGACGTAGCGCCGGCGCGCAACGCTTCGAGATCGGCGTCGGGCGGCGGATGATGCAGATAGCGGACGGCCTGCGGTAGCGTGGGCAATTGAAGCTTTACGCGAAACTCCTCAGGCAAGGCGCCAGACAAAGCATCGGCGCAGCTCAGCGCTCGATCGACGGCGGCCCTCATCAGCCGCTGGCCCACCTGCTCACCGGCACGATATACGGGCTGCAGGAGGAAAGGCGGATCCTGACCGGGGATATGCACCTCAGGATGAACAATCTCGATCTGACCGTCTGCGCCGCGAACGGCTTTGCCTTGGACCAGCACCTCGGAGGCGGCGGCAAAGCGTTGGCGCAAACGGGGCGGCGCGTTGAACCAGACGACGCGCAGGCGCCTGCCCTGCCCGTCCTGAAGCCATCCAGCGAGCAGCCGGCGCCATCGCGAACCGCGCATCGGACGCTCGCTGAGCGCGGTCAGGCGGCCCGCAACCGTGACTATTTCGCCCGCTACAATTTCATGTACCCCTTTAATTTCTCGCCAGTCCACATAACGCACCGGAAAGGCCATCAGTAAATCGGCGACCGTGGTCAGGCCAAGAGCAGCCAGAGTGGCCGCACGCCTGGGGCCAATTCCGGCGAGGGTTGACAGGGGGCTGCCTGGCGTCAGAGGCGGCTCCGACGCACGTTTACCGGCCTCGACCCGATCTTTCCTTTTCGGCCGGGCTGAGACACGGGCGATTTTGATTGGACTCGTAAGCGAACTCCCCACGCTGATCGTCTTTGTCTCGTGATTGTCATGCTCGCGCAAATCAGCGGCAAGTATCATGAGTGTGACGGCTTGCCTTTGTGGACAGGGACGTTGGTTTTGCCTAGCGCGGGATTCTGATTGTCAGAATTACAAAGATCATGAAATGTTGCGCAAATTGTCGTGCTTTTTCTTACAACCGAATCGGCAGGCAATTTGCGTATCCGACCCGGTGCAAGTATTCAGTTTCAGGCTATGAGTTTCAATTTAACGTTTACTTTCGGGGATTTCTTTTGTTCATGCGGCATCAGCGCTTCCCTTCAACGACTGAAATGGTATTTCAATGTTTTCCAAAAGGGATAGTTTCGACGCCATACGAGCTAAAAGAAAGCGGGCGGAGAAAACAGCTATGAGGATCACGCAAATTATAGCCGCGGCGCTCGTCCTTTGTATCATAATTGCGATTGCCTGCATCTACGGCAGTCCTCCGGCTTCTGCCCAATTCGCCAACCCGCCAGGCTATGGCGACTATGACGACGCCCATCAATGGCATGACGCATCCTGGTGGTGGGCCAATCATCCCGACTGGGTGCGGCAACATCACCCGACGTGGTGGGGTGCGCCCGACAGCGGCGGTATCTGGCGCCCGGCGGATTGGTGGTGGCAAAACGATCCGGGCTGGGTCCGCCGCTACCATCCCGAATGGTGGGGCGATTGGGATGACAACCACATCTGGAGGCCGGCCGACTGGTGGTGGACGCATCAGCCCAACTGGGTCTATCGTCATCACCCGGAATGGTGGGGCGCATTTTACCAGGGCACCTGGTACCCGGCTGGATGGTGGGTGGCTAATTTCCCGGATTGGGTGCGATTATACCATCCCGACTGGTGGGGCGCATTTTATCAGGGCGCGTGGTACCCAGCTTCCTGGTGGTACGCCAATCAACCCCAGTATGTGATGACCAATTACCCTGACTGGTGGGGTGCTCCTTACCAAGGGATCTGGTATCCAGCGTCGTGGTGGTACGCCAATCAGCCCCAGTATGTAATGGAAAACTATCCCGACTGGTGGGGCGATTATGACGATATGCATGTGTGGCGCCCGGCCGGATGGTGGATGACGCAGAATCCGCAGTGGGTGGTCGTCCGCCATCCGGACTGGTGGGGCGACTATGACGACGACGACGTCTGGCGCCCGGCCCCGTGGTGGTGGCATCACGACCCCGACTGGGTTCGCGTCAATCATCCGTATTGGTGGGGCGATTACGATGACCGGCGGGTCTGGCATCCGGATAGCTGGTGGTACATGCGCAATCCGGCCTGGGCCGCGCAACATCATCCGGACTGGTACGGCGACTACGACCGCAACCATCGCTGGCACGATATTTACTGGTGGGGTGCCCGTGACCCTCAATACATCCAGCAGCGCCATCCGCAGTGGACGTTCGCGATGCAGCAGGCGATCGTTCATCAGCAGATCCAAAGCCAGCGCGCGATGCGCATGGCAGAACTGACGGCGCAACAGCAACAACAGGTGATTGCACGCAATGCGGCCCTGGCGCAGGCGGCCGCGCGCGAGCGGGTGCAGCAGCGGCAATTGCAGCAGCAACTGGCCGCGATGCATCAGCAACAGCAGCGGATGCAGCAGCTGGCTCTACAGCAGGCGCAGGCCAGGAACCTGCTTAACGCGCAGCAGTTGGCGCAGTTGAACAGCGCGCGCCAGCGGGCCCAACTGGAGGCCGCGGCCCAGCAACAGCGAGTCACGCAGGCGGCGCAGCAGGCCGCCCAGCGCGCGCGCCAGGAGGCGTTGATGAATCAGCGCGCGCTGGAGCGCAATGCAGCCCGGCAGGCGCCAATGAATTCCCATCAACAGGCGTTGGAGCATCAGCAAGCCGGCTGGGCCGCCCAACAGGCGGCTCAGGAACGGGCGCGCCAGCAGGCCTTGGAGGAGCAGCACGCGGCCCAGCTCAACGCCGCTCGACAGGGTGCGCAGCAACGCGAGCGCCAGCAGATGCTGGAGCGCCAACAGCAGGCGGCGATTGAGGAACGCGCGCGGCAGGAGGCGCTGGCCAGACAGCGTGCGGCTCAGCTAAATGCCGAACAGCAGCAGATGCGCCGGCAGCAAGCCCTCCAGGCGGAGCGGGCGGCGCAATTCAGGGCCCAACAGCAGACCGCGCTGGAGCGGATGCGCCAGCAGATGATCGACAACCAGCGCGCCGCGCAAATGAAAGCGGCACAGCAGCAAGCCATGATGCAGGAGCGCGCGCGCCAGCAGCAGGCGATACAAGCGCAGCGCGCGGCTCAGATGCATGCGGCTCCCTACGGCGCGTATCCACACGGAGAGCCGCACGGCCCGCCGCCGCACGAAAAGAAGCACCAAGCGCAATAACATCTGCAACTTCGGCACGGTGCGCCCACCGCCATCCAGGCCGGCGAGCGCATCGTGTCACGAATTCGCGCCGATAGATCCTGAGACGCCTCTCCCCTGGGTGGGACTTCGGAAACAAAACAGGGCTGACCAGCGCAATTACCCGCGATGGTAATCCTGGAGCGCCCGGAGGCTGGTGCGCTTTTCGCGCAGGGCTGCGATTGCAGTTACCGCCGCCTGCGCGCCCGCAATCGTGGTGAAAAACGGCAGGCGCAGTTCCAAGGCGGTGCGCCGGATCGAAAACGAATCCTTCCGCGTCGCGAGCTCGGGGGTGTTGATTACCATAGCGACCTTGCCCTCGCGCATCAGATCGACCACGTGGGGGCTGCCTTCCATTACTTTGTTGATGGGGGTGCAGCGGATGCCGAGTTCGTTGATATAATGCGCAGTGCCGCGGGTGGCGATCAGATCAAAGCCCAGTTCGCTCAACTGTTTCACGATTGGCCCGAGGCCGCATCGCTCTTCGTCGCGCACGCTGATAAAAGCCGCGCCGCCGGCGGGCAGGTCGGTGGCCGCGGCGATTTCGGCCTTGGCGAAAGCCGCCGCGAAGGTGCGGTCGATACCCATCACCTCGCCGGTGGACTTCATCTCCGGTCCCAGCAGAGTATCCACGCCGGGAAAGCGCACGAAGGGAAACACGGACTCCTTGACCGCGACGTGCGCCGGAATAATCTCGCGCGTCAAGCCCATCTCGGCCAGCTTCCTCCCGGTCATCGCGCGGGCGGCGAGTTTGGCCAGCGGCACGCCGATTGCCTTGCTGACGAAGGGAATCGTCCGCGACGCGCGCGGGTTGACCTCCAGGATATATAACTCGCCCTGGTACAAAGCGTATTGAACGTTGATCAGACCGATCACGCCCAGTTCGCGCGCCAGCAGCCTGGTCTGGCGGATCAGTTCGGCGACGGTTTCCGCGCTCAGCGTGCGCGGCGGCAGGACGCAGGCGCTGTCGCCCGAATGGATTCCAGCGTGTTCGATATGCTCCATCACGCCGCCGACAATCACGGTCTCGCCGTCTGAAATCGCGTCAACATCCATCTCGATCGCACCGTCAAGATAGCGGTCGATCAGCAGCGGTTTGCCCTCCGAGGCGGCCAGCGCGTATTCGGCATAAGAGAGCAGCATCTGCTCGTTGTACACGATCTCCATCGCGCGGCCGCCCAACACATAGGATGGACGGACCAGCACCGGATAGCCGATGCCCGCCGCTCCCGCCGCCGCCTCGCGGACGTCGCGGGCCAGCACGCCCTGCGGCTGGCGCAGCCCGAGCTTGCGCACCATCGCGTTGAAGCGCTCGCGATCCTCCGCCCGATCGATTGCGTCGGGCGGCGTACCCAGGATCGGCACCCCCGCGCGATCCAGCGCCAGCGCCAGCTTCAGCGGCGTCTGACCCCCGAACTGGACGATCACGCCCAACGGCTTTTCGCGTTCGATAATCGCCATCACGTCCTCGAACACCAGGGGCTCGAAGTACAACCGGTCGGAAGTGTCGTAGTCAGTCGAAACCGTCTCCGGGTTGCAGTTGACCATGATGGTTTCGAAGCCGTCCTCGCGCAGGGCGAAGCAGGCGTGCACGCAGCAATAATCGAACTCCAGCCCCTGTCCGATTCGATTGGGACCTGCGCCCAAAATGACGATCTTTTTGCGCGCGGTGGGTTCAGCTTCATCTTCGCCGTCGTAAGAAGAATACAGGTACGGAGTGAAGGCCTGGAATTCCGCGGCGCAGGTATCGACGGTTTTGAACACCGGTCGGATGTCGGCGTCCCGGCGGCGGCGTGCCACTTCTGATTCGGCGATTTGCGCCAGTTCGCCGATGCGTTTGTCGGAAAAGCCCAGCGCTTTGGCTTCGCGCAACAACGCCGAATCCAGTGCGCTGGTGCGCAGCCGCTCCTCAGCGCCGATAATCCTCGCGATACCGTTGATAAACCACGGATCGATTCCGCTCAGACGGTTGATCTCAGCCACCGACATACCGACGCGCAGGGCGTCGGCGAGGTAGTAAATCCTTTGGCTATTGGGGGTAATCAGCCGCGCGCGGATCTCCTTGATCGCCGTTTCGCGATCTTTTCCGGCGATGCGGCTGTCGAATCCGGCTGAACCGGTCTCCAGCGAGCGCAGCGCCTTGTGGATCGATTCCGCAAACGTGCGCCCAATCGCCATCACCTCGCCCACCGATTTCATCTGCGGACCCAATTCGTCGACGGCGCCGGGGAATTTCTCGAAGGTGAAACGCGGAATCTTGGTGACCACGTAATCGATGCTCGGCTCGAAGCAGGCGGGCGTCTGGCGCGTAATGTCGTTGGCGATCTCGTCCAGGCGGTAACCGACCGCCAGGCGCGCCGCGATTTTCGCAATCGGAAACCCGGTGGCCTTTGAGGCCAGCGCCGAGCTGCGCGAGACCCGCGGATTCATCTCGATTACTACCATCCGCCCGCTCCCCGGATGGACCGCGAACTGGATGTTTGATCCTCCCGTATCGACGCCGATTTCACGGATGATCCGCAAGGCGGCGTCGCGCATGATTTGATATTCCTTGTCGGTCAGTGTCTGCGCGGGCGCCACCGTGATCGAATCGCCGGTGTGGACGCCCATCGGATCGAGGTTTTCGATCGAGCACACGATCACGACGTTGTCGGCGCCGTCGCGCATCACCTCGAGTTCGAACTCTTTCCAGCCCTCGACCGATTCCTCGATCAGAATTTCATGGGTGGGCGAGTTGTCCAGACCCCACAGGACTTTGGCGCGAAAATCCTCCGGACTGCGCGCGATCGAGCCGCCGGTCCCGCCCAGCGTGCGCGAGGGGCGAATGATCACCGGCAGACCGAGCTGCTCGCGTATCGTTTCGGCTTCAGCCAGGGAGTGCGCGACGGCGGAGGACGGGACCTCCAGCCCGATCTTGATCATGGCCTGCTTGAACAGGTCGCGATCCTCGGCCTTCTTGATTGCGGCAATACTCGCGCCGATCAGTTGGACGCCGTAACGTTGCAGCCCGCCCGTTTCGGCCAGTTCCAGGGCCAGGTTCAGGGCGGTCTGACCGCCGAGCGTGGGCAGGATCGCGTCGGGTCGCTCGCGTTCCACAATCCGCTCGACGCTTGCCACCGTCATCGGCTCGATATAGGTGCGGTCGGCGAACTCGGGATCGGTCATAATCGTGGCGGGATTGGAATTGAGCAGGATCAGGCGCAGTCCTTCCTCTTTCAAGGCCTTGAGCGCCTGGGTGCCCGAATAATCGAATTCGCAGGCCTGACCAATCACGATCGGTCCCGACCCGATCAGCAGCACTGATTTCAAATCCTTGCGCAGCGGCACGGCGAGTTAAGCGCTCTCCCTTTCAGCAAACAGCACCCGATCGAGCGCTTGCGCGCCGTAGCGGGGAAACGCCTCGATCAGGCGGCGGAAACGTTGGAACAGGTAGCCGGAGTCATGCGGGCCGGGTGACGCTTCGGGATGGTACTGCACGGAGAAAAACGGGACGCCTTGCCCGCGCAATCCTTCCACAGTCCGGTCGTTGAGATTGAGATGGGAGATTTCAGCGCGCCCGGCAACCGAGTCAGCATCGACGGCGAAACCGTGATTCTGCGAGGTTATCTCGACGCGGCCGCTGGTCAAATCCTTCACCGGATGGTTGGCGCCATGATGGCCGAAATTCAGTTTGTAGGTTCTTCCTCCAATCGCGAGGCCCAGGATCTGATGGCCCAAACAGATGCCGAACACAGGCTTCTTGCCCAGAATTCCGCGCACGGCTTCGCTCGCGTAGGGCAATGCGGCGGGATCCGCCGGTCCGTTGGACAGGAATACGCCGTCGGGATCGCAGGCGAGGATGTCCGCGGCGGTTGCGGTGGCGGGCAGCACGCGGACGCGAAAGCCGCGCGAAATCAGTGAACGCAGGATGTTGCGCTTAATCCCGTAGTCCATCGCCACCACCAGTGGGGCGCCTTCCAGGTTTGGCCGCGTGTAGCCGCAACCCGGTTCCCATTCGCCCTCTTCCCAGTCATAAGCGTCGGCACAGGTGACTTCCCTGACCAGGTCGCGTCCGACCAGCCCGGGTGACGCCTTGGCTTTGGCCACCAGGCTATCGCGATTGAGATCGACGCTGGAGATCACCGCCTCCTGCGCGCCGCAGGTGCGGATGTGGCGGACCAGCGCGCGCGTGTCGATTCCCTCAATCCCGACCACGCCCGCCTGGCGCAGATAGTCAGCCAGCGGCATCTGCGCGCGCCAATTGGAGGGTTGCGGCCAGTAGTCCTTGACGATGAAGCCTTCGACGAAGATGCGCCGCGATTCGGTGTCTTCCTCATTGACGCCGACGTTGCCAATCTCCGGATAGGTCATGCAGACCAACTGGCCCTTGTACGACGGGTCGGTGAGCACCTCCTGGTAGCCGCTCATAGCGGTGTTGAACACCACCTCACCCACGGTCTCGCCGATCGCGCCCAAGGCGAATCCTTCGAAGATGCGGCCGTCGGCCAAAGCCAGGATAGCTGGTTGTTTTTGTTGGTTGGTCATTTTGCTTTAAGCGAATCAGGCACCCTCACGCGGCTCCTCCACGGAAAATTGCAGCGCAAGCAATCGCAAACTAGCGCGCTGCACGGCTATGAGGGAACAGTGAATAAACCACCTCTCCTTTCACGATTGTTGCCACCGCCCGGCCCTTCAGCCGCCTCCCGGTGAATGGCGAGTTGTGGCTGCGCGAGATAAAGCCGGCCGGCGGCACCGTCCACTCCAGATTCGGATCGATTATCGTTATGTCCGCCGGATCGCCTTGAGCCAGCCGGCCGCCTTCCAGCTTGAGCAGGCGCGCCGGATTGGTTGACATCAACTCGATCAGGCGCATGGGCTTGAGCAGTCCGCGATGGACCAGATCCAGCGCCAGCGGCAGCGCCGTCTCCAGCCCAATGACTCCATTGGCGGCGGCGGCAAAAGCCCGCGCCTGCGCTTCATCCAGCGGCCATCGTTTATGAGGACTGCCGAAACATCCCGCCAACTCGGATGCCCGTTTCGATTCCGGATCATGAGGCGCGTGGTCGGTCGCAATCATATCGATAGTGCCGTCCGCCAGCGCGTCGCGCAATGCATCGACGTCGGCGGTGTCGCGCAGCGGAGGATTCATTTTCGCATCCGTGCCGAAATCCAGGACGGCGCGTACATCAAGGGTAAAATGATGGGGCGTCGCCTCGCATGTAATTTGTGCTCCGTGGCGCCGGCCGGCTCGCACCAATTCGATGGATTCGCGGGTGGACAGATGCGCGATATGAATCGGCGCACCGGCCTTGAGCGCCAGTTCGAGGTCGCGGCGCACGCGCTCGCTCTCCGCCGCCGGCGCAATTCCCGCAACGCCAAGGGACTGCGCGACGGCACCGGCATTGATTGCGCCGCCGCGGACCAGGCCTCGATCTTCTTCATGCAGCGACACGGGCAGACCCAGATGATGCGCCACCTCAAGCGCATTGCTCAGCAGCGCCGGATCATCCACCGGCATCCCGTCATCGGAAAACATCCTGACACCTGCGGCCGCGAGCTTTTCGTAGTCTGCGGCTTCGACACCTTTAAGGCCCCGAGTGACCGCGCCGACCGGGATCAACGCCGCCGCCTTTACCTGCGCGGCGCGCGCCAGCATGTAGTTCGTTACCTCCGGACTGTCGTTGACCGGATCGGTGTTCGCCATCGCAGCGACCGCGACGAATCCACCCGCCGCCGCCGCGCGCAAGCCGCTTTCGATCGTCTCCTTTTGCGGAAAACCCGGGTCGCGCAGATGGGTATGAACGTCGATCAATCCCGGCACCACCCAGCATCCGCGCACATCGATCGTTGTCACTGCGGGTTCTGGCTTGAGCGCACCCGGCGGTGCGATAGCCGCGATTGTGGAACCGCTGAGCAGGATATCGCGCTGCGCCTCCAGGCCCGAGGCCGGATCGATAGCGACGGCGCCGATCAGGAACAACGGCTTCACGCGCTTTCGCCCGCCTCTTTGAGCGACTCCACCATCGAGTAGAGCATTACACGGTCGCCTGGTTTCGCGCCGCCCTCTTCGCCAGCCTCTCCCAGGCGGACCTGGATCCGTTCGTTGCGGGCGGTTGGCACGTTCTTGCCGACATAATTGGGGCGGATCGGAACGGCGCGATGGCCCCGGTCAACGAGCACCGCCAGACGCATCCCGGCGGGTCGCCCCAGTTTCCACAGCGTGGTCATCGCGCGCTGGACGGTCCATCCGCTGTTGATCACATCGTCGGTCAGCACGATGGTTCGGTCTTCGACGTCGAAGGTCTGCGCGCCGCCCAGCGGCTGCAGACCGTCGTAGCCGCGAAAAACGTCGAGTGCGGCGCAGGGGATGCGTACTTTGGTCCGGCGTTCGATTATCTCGCACAGGCGAACCGCGAGAACCGCGCCGTGGCTGACGATTCCAACGATACTGACGCGCGCCAAATCCGGAAGGTCGCGGATGATCTGCCCCGCCATCGTCTCCACCGCGCGATTGATCTCCTCGGCGTTCATGATTTCGCGCTGCGGACCGCGGCGGTACGGTTCGTAACCCGCTTCCTCGGCCTGTTTGACGGTTTCAAAAACCACCAGCGTTGCGTCTTCCAGCCACTGCCGGACGAAGCCGAGCAAGCTTTCGTCGAAGCGGTAATAGCGGCGGCTTCGTGAATGGCCTACATACTGCACCTTCAACTCGCGCTCGCAAAACTCGCATCGCAGGCAGAGTTCGTGATGGCTGACGGCGGGGGCCGGCTTGAAGCGCGAGCGCAGGTAGCGGCTTTCACGCCGGCTGATGCAATTGGGATTGGAACAGGGCGGTGCATTCTCCGCTTTCAATACCAGCGGCGCTGTTCCGGGCTTTATCGTGTCCCTGCCGGCGTTTTCGAGCAGCCATGCGATCAAAGCCATCCGCACCGGCACTCCTGCTGCCGCCTGCTCGAAGTAAACCGCGCGCGGGTCGGTATCCAGCTCGTAGGCGAGCTCGTCGGTGCGCGGCAGCGGATGCATCACGACCGCTTCCTGGGTGCGGCTGGTCTTGAGCGCGCGCGCGTCGAAACGCACGTAGTCGGGCTGATCGCGCTCGGCTTCGGAGCGCCGTTCGCGTTGAAACCTGGTGACGTAAAAGGCGTCGAGCGAAGCCGGTCCTGGCGACGGCGGAGCCGGGTTAATTACCGGGATATCGCTGGTAAACAGCGCCATCTGATGCGGCGCGCTGGGCGTCAGATACATCGCGTCAAGCCCGCCGGCCAGCGCTTTCAACTCGCTGATACTGATGCTGGAAAAACTGTAATTACGTTCGGCGGCCAGCCGCGCCAGCACGTAATCGGGCACCTCCATCCCGCGATTGGGCACCGCAACCACGTTGGCGCCGAAGCGCGCCAGCGCATAAATCAGCGAATGGACGGTCCGGCCGAATTTCAGATCGCCGCAAATCGCCACGGTAAGCCCCCGCAGATGGCCCTTTTTCTTGCGCAGGATGTACAGGTCGCACAGGGTCTGCGTGGGATGCTCGCGGCTGCCGTCGCCGGCGTTGATCACGGGGCATCGCGCATACTCGGCCGCCACTCGCGCGGCGCCGTCATACGGATGGCGAATCACGATCAGGTCGGCGTAGCCGCTCACCACCCGCACGGTGTCAGCCAGTGTCTCGCCTTTGGCAGCCGAACTGGCGTCCATCGAGGCGGAGCTGATCACGGAGCCGCCCAGCCGATGAGCCGCCGATTCGAAGCTGAGGCGGGTGCGGGTGGAAGGCTCGTAAAACAAGGTAGCCATGATCATGCCTTCAGCGATGTGCAGGCGCTCGCCGGCCTCCAGACGCTGGGCGAAGCCATCGGCCATGACCATGATCCGCTCGATTTCGCCGATGCTCAGGTCGTCGATCGAGACGATATCTATTTTGGGCAGCCGCAGCATCGTAATGATCGAAGCCCCAGGCGCAGCAGACACGCCCGGTTTACTTTGCCCCTCCCATTAACACCGCATCGGTTCCATCGGTTTCCGCAAGCCGCACGAAGACCCTCTGCCCGTGGGGCGCGGTAACATTCTTGCCGACAAAATCCGCTTTGATCGGCAGTTCGCGTTCCCCCCGATCGACCAGCACCGCGAGCTGAATCGACTCCGGCCGCCCCAAATCCGCCATTGCATCGAGCGCTGCGCGCACCGTGCGCCCGGTATAAAGGACGTCATCGACCAGAACCACGCGCTTGCCGTCGAGCGAGAACGCAACCTCGCGCGCCAGCAGGCGCGGGTCGCCACTGCCCGAGCGGTTATCGTCGCGATAGAGCGAAATATCCAGCGTGCCCATTGGAACGTCGACACCCGTGATTTCGGCCAGCGCCGATTTCAGGCGCAGGGCCAGGTTGGCGCCACGCCGCAGGATTCCCACCAGCACCAGATCGCCGGTTTGGGGATTGTGCTCGACGATTTCGTGGGCCAGCCGCCTGACGCATCGCCCGATCGCCGCCGCGTCCAGGACCGTAAGATTGGCGGCGCTCATCTGGACCATGACCAAAAAAAACCCCGGCTGCACGCGCAGTCGGGGAAAAAAAACTCTACTCTCACGCTTAATCTACCCTTCTCGTCCTCGCAGGGACGAATTTAAAAGGCGTTATCGCATCGCCGCTTTCAGAAAGCGCGGCTTTGCAACAAAGAGCTTAACGGTCCAGAACACGCGCAGTCAAGGCTATGCGCGGTTTGCAGCTTTCAAATATAAACAGGTGATGGTTCTGGCCTGTGCCAGCCTGACGGACAGTCTCATGCCGCCGAGCCGGGGGACGCGATAATTGGAAAAAATCATAACATCCTCACCTTTTTCCGGGTCACCAAATAGAATTGGATTGGCGGCGCGAAGTGCTCATTGCACGCTTGTCCTCGTCGCGACGTTGGTATGCGTTTGCTGGCGCATTCCCGGTCTGGCTGCCGCCGATGAGTTAGCTCGGCCTTGGCAGGTTTGTTTTTCGCCTGGTGGTGGATGCACCCAGGATATCGTTAACGCGATTAGAGCTGCGCGCCGGCAGATCGCAGTTCAGGCCTATGAGATGACCTCGCCGCAAATCGAGTCGGCGCTGATCGCGGCGCATCGCAGGGGAGTCGAGATCAGGGCAGTTTTCGATCCCGACGCGCTCAAGGAACCCGGGTCCAAAGTAGGCGAACTCGCTGCCGCGGGGATCCCGGTTTATGTCGACAGTTTCCACAAGCCCGGTCTGGCGCACAACAAAGTGATGGTGATCGACGACGCGACAGTAATAACCGGCAGCTTCAATTTCACCAAGGCGGCGGAGATGCGCAACGCCGAGAACCTGCTGGTGATTCATGATCCAACTCTGGCGGCCGAGTACGAACACAATTTCGAAGCGCATCTGGCACATTCATCGGCGCTGGGCGCCGCGGAAATTCCACCGCCGCCATCAACTTACCATCGCCATCGCTATTACCGGCATTACTGGCACAGCTACTGGTAAGAAAGACTGGCGCGGCGCTGCCATCGAGGCGGCTTATTCAAGTCAAGATCGGCCGACGATGGCAATCAGCCGCGGGCCTGGCGTTCGAGTTTGCGCAGACGCTGGTCGTGGTCTTTGACCTGAACGGTCATCTTGTCGTCGAAGCGCTCGAATTTTTTGGCCAGCCCGGTCACTGCTTTGTGCGTGGCCTTGAGTTCCTCGCGGATTTCGGCCGCGAGCGCCGCAGCGCCGGTATCGCCGCCGACGGCCAGAGTCTTCAGACGCCGGGCAATTTCGTGCTGCAGTTCCTTGGCGCGTTGATCCAGCTCCGCGCTCAGGCTGCGCTGCGCCTCATCCACACGCTGCGCCAGTTCCTGCGCGATAGCGGCGGGTTGAGCGTCGGCCAGGCGGCCGATAGCGCTTTTGAGGTCCTGCAGGCCGGCGATATCCTCGCGAATCTGGACCCGAGCGGAACCCAGGGCCTCGTTGAGCCGCACGATTTCGGCCGACAAATCGGAGCGCGCCGCCATCAGATGCATTCGATTGTCTCCGATCTGATCGGAGAGGAAGCGGATCTGTTTACCGACCTCGCTGAACTGCGCGACCATTTCCTCGTGCAGAGCCTGGATTTTGCCGCTGAACCCTTCTGCGACCTCGACCACCAAATCGAAGCGCGAACTGAGCTGCTCAAGCAGCATCGCGACCTTGTCCACCACCTCTTCAGCCACCGGTTTTACTCTCCCCAGCTAATGTATGATCCGACCGAAGCGGCTCCAACGGATATGCAGGAAGGAGTTGTCGTCAGAATCCCATGACCAGTAGATAACCATCGCGCGACCTTCGACGTTATTGTCGGGGACGAAACCCCAGAACCGGCTATCATAGCTGCGCTCGCGGTTGTCGCCCATCACGAAAACTTCACCTTTGGGGACGGTAACGGGCCCATAATGATCGCGCGGAGCGATCGTGGTCTCGCTTTCGGAGGGGTCATAGTAGGCGTGCGGATCATCTATTTTATTGCCATTTACATAGACGGATTTACCCCGGACTTCAACCGTGTCGCCACCCACCGCGATCACCCGTTTGATGAAATCCTTGGTCGGATCGGGCGGAAAAACGAACACCACCACATCGCCCCGTTGAATCGGTTCGAGATGAAAAAGGTAGTGTCCATAAGGGATAATTCCAGAAAGCGGCCGTACCCCGAAGAACGAATCGGGCATCCGCAGCCCGAAATCCAGCTTGTTGACAAGTATGTGATCACCGATCAGCAGCGTCGGCTCCATCGAGCCTGACGGAATCTTGTAGGCCTGAATTAAAAAGGTCCGGATGATCAGCGCTAGTATGATGGCGATGCCGAAGGCTTCGGCATACTCGCGTATGATTGATTTCGCGGGCGCCGGCGGATAGTCGGTTGCGGACGAGGGCTTGTCGCGGCGGTGCTTTTGCAGTGGTTCAGCCATCTATTCTCCCATCTTAAGCAGCGCGAGAAAGGCTTCCTGGGGAATTTCCACCCGCCCGACCTGTTTCATGCGTTTTTTCCCTTCCTTCTGCTTTTCCAACAATTTGCGTTTGCGGGTGATGTCACCACCATAGCATTTTGCGGTAACGTTTTTGCGCAGCGGCTTGACCGTCTCGCGCGCGATTATTTTGGCGCCAATCGAAGCCTGAATCGCCACCTCGAACATCTGGCGGGGGATCAACTGGCGCATCTTTTCGCACAGCGCTCGCCCCCGCTCATAGGCCTTTTCGCGATGGACGATGATCGACAACGCGTCCACCACTTCCCCGTTGATTCTGACGTCGAGTTTAACCAAATCCTCGGCGCGGAAGTCCAGAAAGTCATAGTCCAGCGAGGCGTAACCCCGGCTGAGCGATTTCAGGCGGTCGTAAAAATCGAAAACCACCTCGGCCAGCGGCAGTTCGTAGCGCAGGATCACGCGCTTGTTGCCCAGATATTTCAGATCGTGCTGGACGCCGCGCTTTTCCTCGCACAGCTTGAACAGCGGTCCCAGAAATTCCTCAGGCGAATGGATCGACGCCATGATGAACGGCTCTTCGATCGCCTCGATCTCGTTTTCCGGCGGCAAAAGCGAGGGGTTGTCCACCATTACCTGCTTGCCGCCGGTGGTGCGGACACGATAGGCGACCGTCGGCGCCGTGACGATCAGGTCCAGGCCGAATTCGCGCTCCAGCCGCTCCTGCGCGATCTCCATATGCAGCAGGCCCAGAAAGCCGGCGCGAAAGCCGAAGCCCAGCGCCTGAGACGTCTCAGGCTCACAAACCAGGCTGGCGTCATTGAGCCGTAATTTTTCCACCGCGTCGCGCAGTGCGCCGTATTGATTGGCTTCCGTTGGATAAAGCCCCGCGAACACCATCGGCTTGAGTTCCTTAAAACCGGCCAAAGCCTTATCCGCCGGTGCGCGGTCGTCGGTAATCGTATCGCCCACTCGCAGATCAGCCACTGCCTTAATCCCCGCCACCACGAATCCGACTTCGCCCGGACCCAGGGAATCGGCCGGCTGCTCATGCGGGGTGAAATAGCCCAACCGCATCACCTCTCCGACTTTGCCGGTGCTCATCAGCCGGATATTCATCCCGCGGCGGATCTCCCCGTCCACGACGCGGACCAGGCTGATGGCGCCCTCATAGGCGTCGTACCAGCTATCGAAAATCAGCGCGCGCAGGGGCCGGTCGCGCGTTTGAGGAGGCGGCGGAAAGCGGTGGACGATGGCCTCGAGAACCTCGTCGATCCCAAGCCCCTGTTTAGCGCTGGTCAGAATCGCGTCGCTGGCGCTCAGTCCGATCACCTCTTCGATTTGCGCCCGGGTGCGCTCGATATCGGCGCCGGGCAGGTCGATCTTGTTGATAACCGGAACGATTTCCAGCCCGTTGTCCAATGCCATGTAGACGTTGGCCAGAGTCTGAGCTTCGACCCCCTGACTGGCATCGACCACCAGCAGCGCCCCTTCGCACGCCGCCAGGCTGCGCGACACCTCGTAGGTGAAATCGACATGACCCGGAGTGTCGATCAGGTTGAGAACATAGTCCTGCCGGTCGGGAGCATGATAGGTGAGCCGCACGGCGCGGGCCTTGATCGTGATGCCGCGCTCGCGCTCGAGGTCCATCGAATCCAGGAACTGGTCGCGGCTTTCACGTGCGGACAGCGCCCCGGTGCGCTCCAGCAGGCGATCGGCGAGGGTGGACTTGCCGTGATCGATGTGAGCGATAATCGAAAAATTACGCAGCAGTTCGGTCTTGGTCATCGCGCGGCAAGCCTGTTCGGCGCGGGCCCAGCGAATAAGTCAATTTAGTATTGTGGCACTGTTTACGATGGCGTACTACGGGGGCCAGGGGGTTGGCGCTTGAAGTACTCGAAAGTCTCGGCCAAACCGGCACGCAGCGACATTTTAGGTTGCCATCCGAGCCTCAGCGCGATCCGTTGCGGCGAGATAACGGAGCGCCGCTGCTCACCTGGCCGTGGGGCGGCGTACACCGGCCGGCTTTTGACCCCTGCCAGGTTCGCCAGTTCGGCATGCAACTGATTGACATCGGTCTCGATTCCGGTGCCGACGTTGAAGGCGCCGTCGGCCGGATGCTCCAGGGCGGCGACATTGGCACGGGCGACGTCGCCGACATAAACGTAATCGCGCGTCTGACATCCGTCGCCATAAATCGTGCAAGGCTCGCCGCTGAGTAACCGCCCACAGAAGATCGCCACCACGCCGGCTTCGCCATGCGGGTCCTGGCGCGGTCCATAGACGTTGCCGTAGCGCAGCGCAGTGTAGCCGATTCCGTATTCGTGGCGGTAAAAAAACAGGTAGCGCTCACTGGCCAACTTGGCCACGCCGTAGGGACTGACCGGATTGCACGGATGGTCCTCGTCGCAGGGAAAAAACTCCTGCTCACCATAAATCGCGCCGCCGGATGACGCGAAGATTACCCGCTTCAATCCCCTGCCCCGCGCCGCCTCCATCAGATTGAGCAGCCCGATTAGATTGACCTGGGCGTCGAAGGCGGGGTCCGCCACCGAACGGCGGACGTCCATCTGGGCGGCCAGATGGTAAATCACCTCGGGGCGTTCCTGATCCACGATTTCGCTTACCGCCCGGCCGTCGCGCAGGTCAGCCTGACACAGCCGCGCGCGCGGATTGACGCGTTCCTTCCTCCCCGAGGAAAGATTATCAAGCACAGTTACTTCATGTGAGCGCTCCGTCAGCGCGTCAACGGTATGAGAACCGATAAAGCCAGCGCCGCCGGTTACGAGTATGCGCATATTTTGCCCCTCAGACCGGCCGCCTGCCGATTGAATAGTAAGTAAAGTGCAAAGCCTTCATCAGTTCGGGATCGTACAAATTGCGGCCATCGAAAATCACCGCCTGCCTGAGAGTTTCTTTGATGCGCTGGAAATTGGGATGACGGAATTCGTTCCACTCGGTCAGAATCAGCAATGCGTCGGCCCCTTTGAGCGCATCGTAGTTGATCGCATGGTAGCTGACGCGGTCGCCGAAAATCCGGCGCGCGTTGTTCAATGCTTCGGGATCATGAACGCGCAGTTGCGCGCCTGACGCCAGCAGGGCCTCGATCACCTTGATCGAAGGCGCCTCGCGCATGTCGTCAGTGCGCGGCTTGAATGCCAGTCCCCAGATTGCGAGGGTGCGACCGTTGAGATCGCCGCCAAAATAGGATTTCACCCGTTCCACTAGAATCGACTTCTGACCCTGGTTGACTTCTTCTGCGGCTTCCAAAAGCCGGAAATTGACATTGTATTCGCGTCCGGTGCGGATTAACGCCTGGACGTCCTTGGGAAAGCACGACCCACCATAGCCGATCCCGGGAAACAGAAAAGCCGAACCGATGCGCCGGTCGGAACTGAGACCGCGGCGCACGTGACTGATCTCGGCGCCGACAGCTTCACACAGATTAGCGATCTCGTTGATAAACGAGATGCGCAAAGCGAGCATCGAATTGCACGCGTACTTCGAAAGTTCGGCCGAGCGCCGGTCCATCACCAGGATCGGGTTATCCGTGCGCACGAACGGCGAATGCAGCTCGCGCAAAATCGCTGTCGCGCGATCGCTGTGCGATCCGATGATCACCCGATCCGGCCGCGTGAAGTCCTCGATCGCCGAACCTTCCTTCAAAAATTCCGGGACCGAGCAAACGTCGAAATCGTCGTTGGCGCACCGTCTCACGATCTCCTCGACCTTGTCGTTGGTGCCCACCGGAACGGTGCTTTTCACCACCACGATATGGTAGCCGTGAATCGCTCGGCCGATCTGCTCGGCCGCTTTGAAGACCGCGCTGAGGTCAGCGGCCCCCGAGGCATCCATCGGCGTGCCCACGGTGATAAATGTGATCATCGACCTGGCCACCGCGGGTTCAAGTTCGGTTTCGAACGACAGGCGCCCCTCCTTGACGTTGCGTTTGACCAGTTCGGCCAGCCCCGGTTCATAAAACGGCACTTCGCCCTGGCGCAGGCGCTCGATACGCGCGCGGTCGATGTCCACGCAAACCACCTCGTTGCCGCTTTCGGCGAAGCAAGTGCCGGTCACCAGGCCCACATATCCCGCACCGATGATCGCTAGGTTCATGGATTGCTTAAAGTTCCTCTTTGACGATGTAGATCGGTTTATTCTGCGACTCGTGATAGGTGCGGGCCAGCATCTCGCCCAATAATCCTAAACTTACGAATTGCACACCCACCACCATCAGCAGCACTGAAAGCAACAGGGCGGGCCGCTCGCCAATGCGATAACCGAGCACGATTTTTTCGAACACCAGTATCATTGTCCAGATACCGCCCAGAAGTGACAACAACAGGCCAATTGAACCGAAAACTTGAATCGGTCGGGTGGAATAGCCCGACAAAAACACTACCGTAATCAGATCCAGGAAAGTATGGACGATGCGGCTGAGGCCGTATTTCGAGGCCCCGGTGCGGCGCGGACGGAAATTCACCTCGATTTCGGCAATGCGCGCGCCAAACTGGGCAGCGATGGCCGGGACGAAACGATGCATCTCGCCATATAGCGGCAAGCGGCGGGCGAGGTCGCCCTGATAGGCTTTGAGCGTGCAGCCATAGTCGTGCAGCCGCGTCCCGGTCAGGCGCGAGATCAGTGCATTGGCCGCCATCGAGGGCAGCCGGCGCGTTAATGGCGACCCCTTCCATCGATCCTTGCGCCATCCGCTGACCAAATCGTAGCCCTCGTTGAGCTTGGCCAGCAGGCGCGGGATGTCCATCGGATCGTTCTCGCCGTCGCCGTCAATCGCAACGACCACCGCTCCGCGCGCATTGTGCAGACCACAGGCCAAAGCCGCGGTCTGGCCGCTGTTGAGCGCCAGCCGCAGAACTCGGCAGGCCGGATCCTCACCGCGCAGTTGGCGCAGAACTGCGGCGGTCGCGTCGGTGCTGCCGTCGTCCACGAAAATGATTTCGTAGGACAACCCCAGCGCTTTGAGCGCGCGATCGAGCCGCTCGTGAAGCGGGCGCAGGTTGTCCTGCTCGTTGAAAACCGGAACGACTATGGAGAGGTCCATCGTGGATGATGCGAATCGGTCAACTCCAAAAAGGCGCGGTAGCGGCTTTCGACGTCGTCCCAGGTAAGCTCCAGGATACGCTGGACCGAGAAACGCTCCACCACGTAGGAGGCCATCACGCTGCCATACACCACGGCGGTGCGGCGCGCGCGTTCCGTGAGCCGACCGTTGCGAGCGATGTAGCCCATGAAAGCACCGGCAAAAGTGTCGCCCGCGCCGGTGGGATCGTGCACTTCTTCCAGCGGATAGGCGGGCACCGCAAACAGCCCTTCCTGGCTGAATTGCAAAACTCCGTATTCGCCGCGCTTAACCAGGGCGGTCTTCGGACCCATCCTGAGGATCGCACGGCCGGCCTTGACCAGATTGGACTCGCCCGACAGCATCCGCGCCTCTTCGTCGTTAAGCGTAAGAATGTCGATGCGGTCGAGCAGTTTGATCAGTTCGGGACGCGAGGTTTCGATCCAATGGTTCATGGTGTCGGCGGCGACAATCTTCGGATTGGCCATCTGATCCAGGACAGCGGCCTGCAATTGGGGAGAAATATTGGCCAGGAACAGGAAATCGGCGCGCCGCTGATCGGGAAGCAGCTTGGGAACAAAATCCGCAAAGACATTGAGCGCCAAATTGAGCGTATCGCGCCGGTTCATGTCCTCGTGGTAGCGCCCGTGCCATCGAAAAGTCAGCCCCTCGCGGCTTTCCAGCCCGCGCAGATCGATGTTGCGTTCGGCAAAGAGCTCGCGATGGTCGGGCTTGAAATCCGTTCCCACGGCAGCCACTATGCTGACCGGCGCAAAAAACCGCGCGGCCAGTGAAAAATAGGTGGCCGAACCGCCCAGTGCTTCAACCGCGCGATTGCTCTGCGTTTCGATGGTGTCGTAGCCAACCGTGCCTACTACCACGATGCTCATGTCGTAATACCGACCATGTCATGCTCCGACTGCGAAGGATGAGGTAAAAGGTTACAGATATTTGCCAAAGAGAAGGTTGAGGTCGGTGGCGACTTTGCGGGGAATCATCGTACGCTCAGTAATTATGGCATCTTTCGCCGCCTGAGCACATCCGCAGGTGCGCGGTTTGCCGGCCAGCATGGGCGCCAGTTTCGCCACCGCTTTCTGCGCAGTGGCCACGTTTTCATTCAGCACCCGCAGCACGCTGGTGATATCGACTTCGCGCTCGCCCTCATGCCAGCAATCGTAATCGGTTACCAGGGCCATCACGGCGTAACAGATCTCCGCCTCGCGGGCGAGCCGCGCCTCCTGCATCGCGGTCATGCTGATCACGTCGACGTTCCAGGTGCGGTACAGATTGGATTCCGCGCGGGTCGAGAATTGCGGCCCCTCGATGCACAGATAGGTGCCGCCATGGCGGATCCGCGCTCCTGCCTGCTGCCCGGCCGTCGCAAGGGCGGCGCTGAGCTCAGGACACACCGGATCGGCCATCGACACGTGGCCAACGATGCCGTTGCCAAAGAATGTCTGCGGCCGCTTGAAGGTCCGGTCGATAAACTGGTCAGCGACGAGAAAATCGCCCGGATGGAGGTCCTCGCGCATCGAGCCCGCCGAACTCATCGAGACCAGCCGCTGCACCCCCAGTTGTTTCATCCCATAGATGTTGGCACGAAAGTTGATTTCGGTTGGCAGCAGGCGATGGCCGCGCCCATGACGGGCGAGGAAGACTACGCGAACTTCACCCAGCCGCCCCCAATAAAACAAATCCGAGGGCGCACCGAACGGAGTGTCCAGCTCGATTTGCTCCAGCCCTTCCAACCCGCTCATCGAGTAAAATCCGCTGCCGCCGATTACGCCAATGACCGTTTCAGACATCTTCCGCGCTTCCTTGCCGCGGCCCCTAAATTAGCCGAGTCCGAGAACAGAGAGAAGTGAGGGATGAGAGAGTTAGGAGTGAGGGAAGACGAGCGAGAGATGAGAGCGGAAAAGGAAAAGATGATTTCAGAAAGCCGCGAAAGCGGCAACTCTGGAATAAAGCCTGTATTTGCTCCCCTTCCCTTTTGGGGAAGGGGCCCGGATCAGGTTTCTTTTTCCGCTCTCACTTCCCTCCCCCTGTCCCCTTCCTCCTGCGTCTTAGTTTCGCCGCGAACTGATGGCGGTGCCGAGGATGGCGGAGAGTTCGGCCGGATCCACCGGCTTCACCACGTGATTGTCGAACCCGGCTTCGAAAATCTTGACCTTGTCCTCAACGCGTCCGTAGGCGGTTAGAGCAACGAGCGGGAGGCGGTGGTGGCGATCCGACCCTTCCTCACGTTTGCGCATCTCACGGGCGAAAAAATACCCGTCATGCACGGGCATCCCGATATCGGAGACGACGGCATCAGGATGCATCCGGTCCAGAATCGCCAGTGCGGCTTCCGCAGATGTCGCCGCCGTCACACGCGCACCCAAGGACGTCAGCAGACTTTGCAAGGCTTCGCAGGCGCCGGGATCGTCATCGACCACCAGGATCAGATAACCGTCAAGCCGCGGGGCGTTGGTCGCTGCCAGCGTGCCGGCGACCGTTGGATGGCGCCGCGACTCCGGCGAAGCGGTCCTGCCGACCGGCAATGGCAGCCTGATGGTGAAGGTGCTGCCCTTGCCAATCCCCTCGCTTCGCGCCAAAACCGTGCCGCCATGCAGATTGATAATCTCCTTAACAATCGACAAGCCCAGGCCCACTCCAAACTTGCTCTGTCCCAGGTTGTCGGCTTGCCAGAAGCGGTCGAAAACGCAATCCAGCGAAGCCGCGTCGATACCCTGGCCGGTGTCGGCGACGGTGATTTCGACATGCGAATTGACGCGCTCGACCCGAACCTGGATTTTGCCATCTTTTGGTGTGAATTTCACCGCGTTCGAAATCAGGTTCCAGACTACCTGTTGCAGCCGGCCTGGATCGCCGAAAACGATCGGCACGCGCGGATCGATGATCTCCTGAAGCGCGATGGATTTGGCTCCCGCCGCCGCGCGCATGCTTTCAACCGCCGCTCTGACCACCTCAGTTAAATCGACCGACTGAACGTCCAGACGCATCCGGCCGCTTTCTATACGCGAGATATCGAGCAGGTCGTCAACCAACTGGGTCTGGGCCCTTACCGCCCGGTCGATCGCTGTTAGACCCCGCCGAGTGCTCGGGCTGAGGGTCTGATCGGAAAGCAGGGTCGAAGACCATAGCATGATCGAGTTCAAAGGGTTGCGCAGTTCGTGGGAAACAGTGCTGAGGAAAGCATCCTTGGCCCGGCTGGCCTTCTCCGTTTTGGCCTGGGCTTGTTCGGCCAGTGTCAAAGCGTGGGCAAACTGGTCGCTCGCTTCGCGGATCTGACGCAATCCCCAGAAACTGAGGGAAAGGATCACCCCTATCGAAAGCAGCGGAACCAGAACGATCAGCAGTCGGTTTTCTTTAGTTTGCAGCGCGTTCTTGCGCATCCGAATTGCGTACTCGGCACTAATCAGATCATCCATCGAACTGAATAATGCCTGGCTCGCAATCTCGGTATCCGTAATAGCATCCGGCGTCAGCTTGGAGCTGTCCTTTTCGTGTATGATATTCTCGATCGCTTTAAGCCAATTCTCTTTCAGGTCACTTATACGCAGCAGGCGCTGCTCCTGTCCGGGATCATCGGTCACCAGGTAGGCGACAATGGCCAGGTTGCGAGCGAATTGACGGCGGCCCACGGCGATTTCATTCAAAAACCGCTTCTGCGGCGAGTACAGATAGCCCCTTACACCCAACTGCACGCGCCGCATCTCGAGTTGAGCATCCTTGGCGCGCGTAATTACGCGGTCGCTTTGCTCGACCCAGTCTGCAGTCGCAATCTGAGCGTCGATGCGCCATAGAAGAATTGCGGTAAGCACACCCATGGCGACGATAAACGGCGCTAGATACCTTGCGGTGAGCTTCCACCTGAGTTCGCGGTAAGCCATCGTGGGAGACCTTGATCTAAAAAATGCTTACGCTGAAAAGGGTCAGCTTTCCAGACAAGTTCATCATTTTCCAGGGCCACTGCCAACCCATGGTAGCAAGAGCATAATAAAGCTCCGTTTCACCGCTCTTCGACGAAGCTTCAGCTGCCGGTCAGCACCGGCAAGCCAGCCACAGGCATCACGCACGAACCAGGTACTTTCGTTAATCGGAATTGCCGGATGGGCAAGATTTACAAATGTCCCAGCCTGAGAAAAAGTCCGGATTGCTGCATTTAAGCCGAGCAAATCCATAAATGGAAGCCGGCATGATCTATGCTCTCTGCCATAGCAGCGGGCCATGAACTTAGACGCCAAGAAATCGATTCTGATCGTCGAGGATGAGGCCGAAGCCCGGGAAGCCTTGACTGAATTTCTGGAAGCCAAGGGTTATTCGGTGGCCAGCGTCGAGAACGGACTGGCCGCGCTCGAGCAAATCGAAATGAAAAAGCCCGGCCTGATCCTGCTGGATTTGATGATGCCGTTGATGGATGGGTACACGTTCCTCGACCAGGCGGCCAAGCGTCATTTGATCGAAGATGTCCCGGTGGTGCTTACAACTTCGTATCAGCTGCACGACACGCCCGCAGCGGCAGCAATCGTTCGCAAACCTATCCGGCCTGAACGGCTGCTGACGCTAATCCAAAGATTCGTCGAAACCCGCAAAAGGAACGGACACTAAGCGCTGCCTCGTCAGGTCGGATGGCGAATTATTCTTCCCCCACAGCGCAAGCATGATGCTCTACGCGCAACTGGCCGCAAGCCGCGGCAATATCGCGTCCGCGACTTTCGCGAATGGTGGCGGTCAGGTTGTTTCGAAACAGGACTGACTGAAAGCGCTCCACCACCGCGCGAGAACTCGGTTGAAATTGCGCGCCGGGGAAGGGATTGAAAAATATCAAATTGACCTTGGCTCGCAGGGGCGCCAGCAGACGCGCCAGGCGTTGGGCGTCGGCGGCGGAATCGTTGACGCCGGCCAGCATCACGTATTCGAAGGTGATCCGGCGCCGGCCCAAATCCAGCCGGCGGCAGGTTTCCAGCAATTGCTCCAGTGGATAGCGCCGGTTGATCGGCGCCAGCCGGTCGCGCAGTTCGTTGGTGGTCGCGGTCAGCGAAACCGCCAGATGCACCGACGTCTCCGCCATCAGCTTTTCGATCATCGGCACCAGCCCCACGGTCGATACCGTGATGCGGCGGGGCGAGATGCCCAAACCCCACGGCGCCGTCATAATCGTCAAGGCGCGCAGCAGACGCGGATAATTCGCCAGCGGCTCGCCCATCCCCATGAACACGTAATTGGTCAGATGCTCGCCGCGGTCCACATGGCGCGATGCCGCGATTACCTCCGCGATAATTTCGGCAGTGGTCAGGTTGCGCTCCAGTCCCATCCTTGCCGTGGCGCAGAACGCGCAACCCATCGCACATCCGGCCTGACTTGAGATACACAGCGTAACCCGTTGCGGGGTTGGAATGATCACGCTCTCGATTTCCCGCCGGTCGCCCAGCGCCAGCAGCAGCTTGACGGTACCGTCCAGGGATCGATTCACGGCCAGCGGCTCCAAATGCTCGAGCTTAAAGTGGTTTTTCAAATATCTGCGGAACTCGACCGGCAGGTTGGACATCGAGTCGAAATCCTCAACCCGCCGCGCGTAAAGCCATTGTGCCAGCTGCCGCACGCGAAACCGGGGTTGCCCGGCCTGGGCAACCACCTGCTCCAGTTCAGGCAAGAGCAAATCGCGAGGATCGCGCCGGCCGCTTGCGCTTGTTTGCGTGTTCATCACTCCAATTTAGATCACCGCAATTACCAGTGCATCTAGCCAGCTTCGAGCGGATGCGCATTGGGCGACGCTAACAGCTCGGTCAGGCGCGATGGCCCTGTCCAGCGAGACGCGCTGTATGATAAAGCGAAGCGACTGGAGTGGAGGCCATCGACGTGAAGCTATCCAAGGATTCAATTGATTTGGGTGTCGTGATATCCGACCCGGCAAAGTCGCTCGCTTTCTACCGCGATATGCTGGGGATGAAAGACGAAGGTGAAATGGAAGTCCGCGGCGGGCGGATGTATCGTCTGCTGTGTGGAAGCAGTCTGATCAAACTGATCAAAATGGATCGCGAGCCTGAAGGTAAGCCGGTTGGTGGGGGACCGGGACGCGGCTTCGGCCTTAGGTATTTCACGATTCACGTAAACGACTTGCGCGCACTGGTCAGCCAGCTCGAAAGCAAGGGAGTCAAACTGTTGGTGCCGCCTTCGGAGGGCCGCCCGGGCACTATCATGGCAATGGTCAACGATCCGGACGGCAACATTGTAGAGTTTCTGCAGGCTGGCTAAGGGCCGTGTCCGCGCCCGTCTGGGAGCCTGGGACATTGGCTGCTTTCTGAATTCCGATTCGTGACAGTGGTTCAGCGGGGCCGGCGTCGTCGCGCCCGCCCCACTGAACAGAAGCGCTATTGGCGCATCCTGATCGGCTGATGCAATAGCAAATCCTCCAGGTCTGAAGCGGGAAGATTATTGCTCCGTCTTAGGCCAGGTCAGTTCGTTCTTAACCGACTGCACCCCGCTGACGTGTGCCGCGATACTTTGGGCGCGGGCCGCGGTCTGCGCAGAATCGACATGTCCGGTAAGCGTTATCAGCCCTTGATTGGACTTGACGTGGATGCTGAAGGTTCTTGTGGCCTTGTCTTTCAACAAATCTGTTTTGATCTGGGTCGTCATCGCGGCATCCTCGGCTTCGTCCCGGGTAGCGCGATACAAATGTTTTGCGGATTGTTCAACCCGACCGTTTTTGGCGTTACTTTCACTCGATTGCATTTCCTGGCGGGCGGCACTTTGCTGTGCTCCAATCAACCCCGGAACCGCCATTGAGCACGCGACCAATCCCGTCACGACCAGAATTGAGATCGTCTGCGGTCTCATCTTCTTCCTCCAGATTTTGTCGAATTGAAACTGCGTTCCTCACTCAGCAATCACATTGTAGTGGAGGCGCACCGAGAGATCATCGAAATAGCTATCGGGCTTCAAATGTGGAAAATACCGTAAGGTCTGGAAGCTATGAAAATCCAAAGACGGGAAAGGCGGCTTGCTTCAGTTGAGTCCACGGATGGATTCAGTGTGCACCGGTCGCGGTGGGCTGCAGCCGGTGGTAAATGCATATTCGAATTTTTACGCAGGTTAAGCCGGTTTGCTCCCCTGACGCGCGATGCGCCGCTGCGCTCGTCGCTTGCCCGGCCGGCTGAACCGATCAGGTGAAGCGCTCCTTGAGCCAGGCGGCGACCTCCTCCAGCGCTTGTTTGGCCTTATCCACCAGACCATACATCTGGAAGAACCCATGATGCATCCCGTCGTAGCGGGTGACCCTGGTGGGCACACCGGCTTCGGCCAGCCGCTGGCCGTAGCGCTCGCCTTCATCACGCAGGACGTCGTATTCCGCCGTGATGATCAACGCTGGCGGGAGCCCGCGCAGGTTGGCGGCGCGCAGCGGCGACACGTAAGGATTGTCGGCTTCGGCCTCGTCGTTGAGGTAATGGCCCCAGAACCATCGCATGCCGGCCGCAGTCAGTCCGTAGCCTTCGGCATTGTCGACGTACGAAGGATGGCCTGGCTTGTAGTAGTCGGTCACCGGGTAGATCATCAACTGGCCGCGCAGCGCCGGACCGCCCTGGTCGCGAACCATCAGCGCCACGACCGCAGCCAGATTTCCTCCCGCGCTGTCGCCCGCGACGACGATCCGCGCGCTGTTCGCATTAAGTTCCCACGCATGCGCCGCCGCCCACTTGGTGGCCTGGTAACAATCGTCAACGCCGGCGGGGAATTTGTTCTCCGGCGCCAGCCGGTAATCGACCGAGACGACGACACATCCGGCCGCGCTGCACAGATTGCGGCAGGTGCCGTCGTGGGTATCGAGATTGCACACCACGAAGCCGCTGCCATGAAAGAACACCATCAGCGGGAACGGACCGCTGCCATTGGGCGTGTAGATGCGCACGGGCAAATCGCCGCCGGGTCCGGGGACGGTTCGATTCACAACTGAAGCGACCGGCAGCGTCGGCAGCCGGCCCGCGGCGGCGCGCTCGATTGTCTGCTTGCGCGCGTCCGCGACCGACAGTTCCTCGAAACGAGGCAAACTCGCCATCTGGTCGAGAATCGCTTTTACCTGCGGATCAAGCGCCATGCTTCACCTCCGGTTTGAGTGAGCGCAATCGTGCGGCGATTTCCATCTAAATTATCGCGCTGTCGTTGTAAAGCGCATTGCGCACAACAGGCATGGACAGGAGATCGCAAACTGGCGACAATTTGAGATGCGTTCCCACCTTTGGCGATAAGGCCGGGAAAGGAGACGATGATGGAGTCTTTCGACGTCGAAAAAGCGGTACGTGAACGCTACTCGCAGGGCGCGACCCGGCGGGTGGACGCGCTGTGTTGTCCGGTCCAGTATGATACACGCTACCTTGACGCCATTCCGCCCGAGGTTTTGGAGCGCGACTACGGATGCGGCGACCCCACCCGCGATATTGCGCCCGGCGAGCATGTGCTCGACCTGGGATCCGGCGCGGGCAAGGCCTGTTTCATCGCGGCGCAGATCGTGGGTCCGCAGGGCCGCGTGATTGGAATCGATACGAACAGCGAAATGCTCGGGCTGGCCCGCCGCAGCATGCCCCAGGTTAGTGCGAAGCTGGGCTTTGCCAACGTCGAGTTTCGTCGCGGGAAAATCGAGGATTTGCGCACAGATCTTGACGCCGTGGATGAGTGGCTGCGGCGCAATCCGATCGTGGATACCGATGGTCTTGATCGGCTCAATGAATTTATCCGGGCTCAGCGCCACGCCGCGCCGCTGGTCGCCGATGCCAGCGTCGACGTGGTCATCTCCAATTGCGTGCTCAACCTGGTGCGCGAATCCAGCAAGCCGCTCATTTTCCAGGAGGCGTACCGGGTGCTCAAGCGCGGCGGCCGCGCGGTCATTTCCGATGTCGTGAGCGACGAACCGGTCCCCGAACATCTGCGCAACGATCCCGATTTGTGGAGCGGATGCGTCTCGGGGGCGATGGAACAGGGCGCCTTTCTGGCCGCATTTGAGCAGGCGGGCTTTTACGGTATCGAGATCATCAAGCGCGACGCCCAGCCATGGCGCACCGTGGAGGGAATCGAGTTCCGATCGATCACAGTCCGTGCCATGAAGGGCAAGGAAGGCCCGTGCTGGGACTGCAATCATGCCGTGATTTACCGCGGTCCATGGCGCAAGGTCGAAGACGATGACGGGCACACGCTGGTGCGCGGCCAGCCGATGGCGGTGTGCGAGAAGACTTATCGTATCTACACGTCGGAGCCCTACGCCAGCGCGATTATAGCAGTGCCGCCGCTTGAGCCGATTGCGCTGGCCGACGCGCGGCCGTTTGATTGCTCGCGCGACAGCGTACGCCATCCGCGCGAAACCAAAGGGCGGGAGTATCGCGCCACCAGCGCCGCTAACGGTGCCTGCTGCGGCCCAGAGGGCTGCTGCAGTTAGAAGCAGGATGGAGATTCATCCCGGTGCCTTGTCCCCTTTCTCTTTAGGCGTGCAAACGCATGGAGAGAGAGGGACTGAAACTTTATGGCACAAATCCAGGTTTGCAAAAGGGCAAGTCCGCGATAGTGCCTGAAGGGTATCAGGCACTATCAAGTCCACCCTCCACTCGGACAAATTGGAGACGCAACAGATGAATCACACTAAGTAACGCCGGGCAAGGTCTTCCAGTTCTTTTTCCCAGGTGGCGGGTTCCAGCGCCACGCCTTTGCGATAAAGCGCTTCGGTCCCGACGACAATCCGATGACATCCCGCAGCCTCGTATTCTTCATAGGTGCGCCGGACGTCGTCGTGCTCGAATGGGCGGAACATGGTGATGTCCAATTTGCTGAAGTCGCGGCCCGATTCGGCGCACAGCTTCTTCAGGATCTCTACTGAAGCGGCGAGTTGCGCGGGCTTGAGCCGCAGCGGCATCCATCCGTCGCCGATCTCGACCACGTCGCGCAACACGCGCTGCGGGCCTTTGGAACCGCCGTTGGCTCCGATCAGTACCGGGGGATGGGGCTTCTGGGCGGGCTTGGGATAACTCCTGACCGCCGGGAACTTCACGTATTTGCCCTCGAAGCTGGCCTCGGGTTTGGTCCACAGCTCCTTCATCGCCCGGATATATTCGCGCGTCATCGGCCAGCGTTTGGCAAACTCCACGCCCATGATTTCACTTTCGTCCGCCAGCCATCCGGCGCCGATTCCAAACCAGACACGGCCGTTTGAAAAATAATCCACCGTCGCCACCTGCTTGGCCAGCACCAGCGGGTTGTGCTCCGGGACCAGGCAGATACCGGTCATCAGCTTGATGCGGCTGGTGACCGCTGCTGCGATCCCCATCAGCACAAAGGGATCGGGGATGTGGGAGTACCAGTCCGGAATCTCACCGCCGCCAGCCGGGTATGGGGTCCGATGCTTGACCGGGATTATCGCATGCTCGGGCACGATCAGGGCGTCAAAGCCAAGCTCCTCAACTCTGCGAAACATCAGCTCAGGCCTGGCTGTTCGTTCGTTGGCAAACACCGACACGCCGACTTTCATCCTGTGCATCCTCCAGTGCTGACTGGGTTTACCCTGCAGTTCAATAGCGCAAAATGCGCCGATTAAATCAGACCGGTTGACCGTACGCTATCGCAAAGGCCGGAGGCGGAACAATGGCCGACAAAATTGGGCCACCATCTGCAGCGCAATCGGCACTGGTCAAGGTCAAAAGCGTAAGCGAAATTGATTAAGGGCTCATAACCACCGCAAGGTACAATCGAGCCTTGCGTTTGCCCAGGAGTCCGATCGTGCGCCGTACGTCGGCGAAGGAATGAAGTCCCGGTTCAATCTCGACGCTGAAGACCTGCGCTCCGGCGTCGAAACGCGGATGGTTGAAACCGCGCTCGGCCAACGCGAGCAGAACTTCGTCACGCGCATCGGCCGCGATCGTTTTCCCTTCAGACAGCCCTTGAACGATGAAACTGATCTGCACGATTCCAAAGGCGAGCGTCTTAGCCCGCGGCGGTTACGGAAGCGCGCAGGCGGCCCAATCGCCGGGCCAGCTCCGGCAGGCCTGTGATCATGCGGACGCCGTACCAATGCAGGTCGCGGCCGCTGACCAGCATGATTCTTCTGCTCAAGCCGGAGGGCAATTCAGCCTTAAGTTCGGCCATGTCGGACTCGCCGAACTCATAGGGTTCGTCGGGCAGCAGCACCACCTGTGGACGGCGATCGAGCGCTTCCTCCAGGGTGATGCGCGGATAGCGATCGGCAGAGTCGGCGAAGATGTTGAGAAATCCCAGCAGCCTGAGCACGTCGTGAGCGTAGGTGTCTTCGTTGAAGGTCATCCAGGGCTTTTTCCAGATCGGGCAGAACACCCGCAATCTGAGCTTGTTCCAGATCCCCAGCGAGGTCTCGATTACGCTGACCACGCGCACGACCTCGCGCGCCAGCCCAGCCGCCTGGCTGTCACGATGAGTAACGCGTCCCAACCCCAGGATTGATTGCAGGGCGCCGGAGACGGTCCTCGGATAGGTGACAAAAACTCTCAAGCCGCGGGCGCGCATCCGTTCAATGTCCTGGCGGCGGTTCTCCTCGGCGTTGGCAATCACCAGATCGGGCTGCAGTGCCGCAATCGCGCGCAGGTCGGGGTTCTTGGTGCCGCCAATTTTGGTCACGGCATCAACCGCGTCGGCCGGTTCGACACAGAATTTCGTCACGCCGACGATTTGCCGATCCAGCCCAAGAGCAAAAAGCGTCTCTGTGATGCTGGGGACCAGCGAGACGATCCGCCGCGGCGGATGATCCAATTCCAGCGCAAAACCCAGTTCGTCGCGACACTCCATCTGCCCCGTCCCACCCCGCCTCCGCGCCCTTTCAGCGCGCCTTTTCCTGGATAAGCTTGTTAAGCTGTTCGCGTTCGGAATCGGTTATGTGCTCGTGCGGCTGGTTGGCGGACCCCCCGCTCCAACCAGGCGGGGACTGCGGCTCCATCCCTTTGGGTTGGGTTTCACTGGTGCCGGCATAAAGACGGCTGGGAGGATGATAGTCTGACATTGCGCCTGTGGGGTCGCGGTTCCCGGTATCGGCCTGCGCAGGCCGCGCCGGCGATTCACCTGCCTGCTGCATCAGATTGGGAATCTCGTGCCGCGCGACAAACCCCGCGATCAGCAGAGTAAGCGCGGCCAACATCAGAAACCAGAGTCCTCTACTTTGCTTTTTTCTCTTCAACTGCGCCACTTTTACGGCGGTTTGCGCGTTTCAAGCGCGGCCGCGATCGCGAGCAATCACCCTCCGGAACTCAATCCTCCCGCTCTACCACCATCGCAATTCCCTGACCGCCGCCGATACACAAGGTGGCAACGCCAAGATTCTCCCGACGGTCGACCATGGCAAACAGAAGCGTGGTCAGAATTCGCGCTCCGCTGGCGCCCACTGGATGGCCGATCGCGATGGCGCCGCCGTTGACGTTAACCCGTTCGCGCGGCACTTTCAGCTCACGCAGCACACCCAATGACTGGGCGGCAAAAGCTTCGTTAAGCTCCCACAGGCCGACATCCTCGCGCCGAAGGCCGGCCAGTCTAAGGGCTTTCTCCACCGCCGGCACCGGTCCCATTCCCATGTAAGCCGGATCGACTCCGGCGGAGGCGAATGAACGGATGGTAGCCAGCGGCTTCAAGCCCAACTCGATCGCCTTCTCGCGCGCCATCACAACCACCGCGCTCGCCCCGTCGTTGATTCCCGAAGAATTGGCGGGCGTTACCGTTCCGTCCGGCTTGAATGCGGGCCTGAGGTTGGCGATTTGGTCGGCGCGGGTTTCACGGGGATGCTCATCGACCTCGAACAAAACGGTTTCCTTGCCGCGTTTGATCTCTACGGCGGCAATTTCAGCTTTGAACTTGCCGGCGCGCTGGGCGGCAAAATATTTCGCCTGGCTTTCCGCCGCGAATTCATCCTGCTCGCGCCGGCTGATGCCGTAGCGGGCCGCGATATTCTCGGCAGTTACACCCATGTGCACCAGCGTAATCGGGCAGTTCAGACCGTCGGCAATCATGCTGTCGAAAATCTGATCGTTGCCCATCCGGTAGCCGAACCGGGCTTTCTTCAGCAGGTAAGGCGCCAGCGTCATGTTTTCCATGCCGCCCGCAACGACGGCGTCAGATTCGCCACAGCACACCGCGCTGGCCGCCAAGGCCACGGCTTTGAGCCCCGAACCGCACGCCTTGTTAATGGTGAATGAGCTAACCTCCTTGGGCACTCCGGCAGCCAGAGCCGAGACTCGCGCGGGATTAAGTCCGAGGCCGCCGGGCAAAACATTACCGAGGATCACCTCATCGACCATCGCGGGATCAATACCTGCCCGCCTGATAGCCTCCCGGACCACGATCGCCCCAAGCTCGGTGGCAGGGGTCGAGGCGAAAGCTCCTCCGAAGGTGCCGACTGCGGTACGTACCGCACTCGCTATAACGGCCTTACGCATAATTGGAACCTCCCAAGACCAGGGCTCGCCCGCACGCCCCGGCTGATCCTGGAAGGTCAACCAGCGGCAGACAAAGTCCGACGCCACGATAGTTAATCTAGCCCATGGGAGTGCGCAATAGAACCGCCTTGGCCCAACGAGCGAGCAGCGAACTTACCGGGGCCTCGTCGAGATTGTCAACGCCATTATACCAGTCGATACCGATTCGTTGGGTGCCGCGACTGAGGGAGGCCAGGCGAAAATACAGCTTGTGCCGGGGGCCGTAAAAGCGTCGCGCCGCGAAGCTCAGCCGCCGCAGCTTGCGCGCGACCGCGCCATGATGGAGCGCGCGGTCGTAATCCGCCAATGCGGTCGGTTTGCCCGACAGAAAATCATCAATCGCCTGCGCGGCCAGTTTTCCATGTTCAAACGCATAGGAAATCCCCTCGCCCATCAGCGGATCGACCCCGGCGGCGTCGCCGGCCAAAAGCACGCGGCCACGCACAAAACTTTGCTCAGGCGCGTACCAGCGGATGGGAAACGCCTTGTACCCGCGACGATGCGTTGAGGGGATCGGCAACTGCGGAAAGGCAGCGGCCAAGCCGTCGAGCAGATCCGCCTTGTGCTCGCCGGGCACGACGGCTCTGCCCGGATGCTGGTCATAGATGCCCACATTAAGGTGCGGTCGGCCCTCGATGAGACAGGGGAACGACCATGAATAGCCACTAATCCCGGCGGCGACGCAGGTGAAATCGAAAATGTATGGAGTTTGCGCAAAATTGTCGAGGCATCTCGATGACACTGGCACATCTAGCATCAGAGCGCGTCCGACCCATTGCTGGTCCCGCCGGAAGAGTGAATCACGCACCCTGCTGCCAGACCCGTCTGCGCCGACCAGGATCTCTGCTGCGAAATCACCGTCCGTGGTGTGTACGAGAACGCCGCTATCGGATGTTTCGACATCCACCACGCGGCAGTTTTCGACCAAGCGCAATCCAGCCTCGCTGGCCGCCCGCGCCAGACGCGCGTCGAACTGGTCGCGCCGCACGACCGTGCAAAGAACCCCGCTGCCTAAATAGTCAACTTCGCCGACTTCGGTCCTGGCGATTCCACGGCGAACGCTGACCGCGGGAACGTCCAGGGGCAAGTCGAGTTCAGCCAGTGCCTGTATGGTTTTAGGAATCAGACCACCGGCGCAAACCTTCATCCGCGGATGGCGGCCGCGTTCAAGCGCAACTACGTGACCTTTCAGATCGGGCCGTCGCTGCAGCAGATACAAGGCGACTGCGCAGCCCGCCGGGCCGGCGCCGGCGATCAACACGCGGCAGGACAGATGGTCGGCCATAGCAAGCAGCTATCACGTCGAAGCGGCCACGAGACGCTGGGCGAACCAGCATAAAAGCGGCAGGGAGTCGCGACGGGGGCGCGCTCTCCGCCCCCGCCCCCGGCCCACTTCAGCTTTATCAGCTCTCGGGCTTGATCACGGTGTACAGCGTCATGTTGCCGCGCTGAACCAAAAGCAGCGCCGGTTTCTTTTGCGCTTTGGCCTCCTTGGCGTGAGCCATGAAATCCTGCAGCGTATTGACCTTGTCATGATTGACTTCCAGGATAACGTCACCCTGCTCGAGTCCAGCGTCCGCGCCTGGGCTGTCAGGTTTGACCTGTCTGACCACAACCCCTTTCTCACTTTGGAGATTGAACTCGCGGGCAATCTCAGGCGTTATTTCACCGACCTGCAAGCCCCATCCGCTCCCCGGCTGCTCTTCGCCGCTGGCACTGGCCATCTCGGTTTCCTTGAGTTGGCCGACAGTAACGTTAAGCGTCAAGTGTTTGCCGCCGCGAATCACTTCGATTGGAACGTTCTTGTTGATCGGCGTCTCGGCCACCAACTCGGGCAATTCGTGCTGTTCATGCACGTCTTTGCCGTTGAACTTGATGATCACGTCACCGCGCTTGATTCCGGCCTTTGCGGCGGGCGAATCCTTCTCGACGCTGGCCACCAGGGCGCCTTCCGGTTTGGACAAGCCGAAGGACTGCGCCAGTTCCGGAGTGACTTCCTGGATCTCCACGCCCAGCCATCCGCGCACCACTTTGCCGTGCGCCTTAAGCTGTTCCATGACGGCTTTGGCCAGATCGATCGGGATCGCGAATCCGATTCCGGCGCTGGTCCCCGTGCGGCTGTAGATCGCCGTATTGATTCCAACCACTTTGCCATTGACATCGAATAGCGGACCGCCGGAGTTGCCGGGATTGATCGCCGCGTCGGTCTGGATGAACTCGTCATAGTTGCCGCCTAAGGCGCGCCCCTTGGCGCTGACGATGCCTGCGGTAACGGTTAACGAGAACCCGAACGGATTACCGATCGCGACCACCCAGTCGCCGACTTCGGTGGTGTCGGAATTACCGAGGGTTGCGTAGGGCAGCGGGGTCTTGGTGTCGATTTTGATGAGCGCGAGATCGGTCTTGGAGTCTTTTCCGATGACCTTGGCGGTGAATTCGCGTTTGTCCATCAGGGTGACCTGGATGCTGTCGGCATCGCCCACCACGTGATCGTTGGTCAGGATATAGCCGTCAGGCGAAACGATAACGCCCGAACCCAGGCCGTGTTGTTTGAACTCGTGCGGAATTTCACCGAAAAAATGCCGGAATTGCTCGAACGGGTCGCCCCCGAACGGACCGAAAGGCTGGATCGGGTTGCCCTCGCCGCCACCCTGACCCTGGTCGCCGGGCTCGCCGGGTTGATCGCCGCCTTCGAGACTGAAGCCCTTAACCTTCTGAACCACGCTGACGTTTACGACGGTAGGCATTACGCGCTTCACCAGCGGTGCAAAGGACGTAATCACCCCGACTTTTTCCTGCGGCTCGGGAGCACCCGCGGGGGCCGGTTTTCCCGCCGTCTGAGCGGGAGCCCCAGCCGTATTTTGCGCTTGCAACTGCGGCGCGGCTTGGGTCTCGGAGACCGCCTGCGGCGGCTTCGCCTGGGGCTTGTCCTCAGACGAACTCCATAAAGAAAAGGCACCTGCATTGGTCAGGGCCAGCGCCGTCGTCATTACCACTACACCGACTACGGCGAACACTCGATTAGACATGCGATTCTCCTCGGAAACCTCGATGAGAGACATAAACTCCCGGAATCACCGGCAGCTCCAGATTAGGGTACGCCTTTATGAAACTGTGACGAAAGCTGCTCATTTCTATTCATTGATCAATCAAACCAGCACCGATATCGACGCCCCTGCCTGGTCTGCCCCGGTGAATATCTCAGACTACGCCGTTGCAAACCCAGCGGCAATCGGGGTGCGCCCCCGCAAATCCGCTTTGAGGGCACCTTATGCCTTATGGCCCCTCCAAAATTTCCCTGAGGCGCCTGAACCACACGACCTTGTCTTCGAAGCCGGGAAAAGCGGCGTTGCGGCCGCTGGGATTGGGCAGGACGAAAATCCGTGCTCCGTCGATACTCTCAGGCTTGAGTCCCGGACCCTTGCTGTCGCTGCCGGGGAAAAAATGCCGGTAGATGCTTACACCCACCAACGCTATCAACCGCGGCCGCAGCCGACGGATTTTCCTCAGCAGCCGTCGTTTGCCTTCCTGGATCTCCGCGGCCGTAAGCTCCGAAGCTTCGCGCGAAGCCCGCGGACACAGGTTGGTCAGCGCTATCCCAAATTCTGCCAGCCGCTGATCCTGCTCATAGTTGAGTTCCACTGGCGTCAACCCGGCGGCGTAAAGCACCCGCCAAAACGGATTGCCGCGTCCGGCGAAATGATGGCCGAGTTCGGCCGACCGCAGACTCGGATTGATACCAACGAACATGACCCGCGCCTTTGGCACAGTTACATCACGCAAGGTTCGCATCGCGGTCCGGAGCACGGGCCTCGAATCGGCCGCGCCTGAACAGATTTTAATCCACCCCGGCGTTTTGAAAAGACGCTTGCCTCACTGCCGGGCCAATCCCGCCGGTACTGAGTTGCGCAATCGCCGGCGTCAGCGGTGGGAATTCCGGTCTGTTCAACCTTGCATCTTTGGAATATCAGAAATGTAATGGCATTAAGCTTTTCGCGCCCTCAGACCAATGGCGTTCGATCGCAAATTCCACGGCTACCCGCGCCAGACGCTGAAGTTCGGGTCAGTGATTAGGCTGCGCCGAGCCGCCGCAGCCGTCGCCAGGGTGTTGCGGGTCGCGATCATCAATTTCATCGACAACAATGACCTGCTGTGGGCCTCGGCCCTTACCTATACCGTCACGTTGTCGATCGTACCCCTTCTGGCACTGGCTTTTTCCGCCCTCAAAGGTCTTGGGTTAACCAGCCTTTTACTGCCGCTGGTCCAGCGTTACGTGACCCTGGGCAACCAGGCCAATGCCAACGCCCTGATGGAGCTGGTGGGACGCATCAACGCGGCCACGCTTGGTTCGGTTGGCGGAGTTACTCTGCTGCTGACCGTAATCTCGACCCTCGGCACGATCGAGTACGCCTTCAACATGATTTGGCAAGTGCCGGCCGGACGCAGCTACCTGCGCAAATTCACCGATTACATCAGCGTAGTCTTCACCTTACCGCTCATCCTCGTGGCGGCCGTCGCCCTGACCGCTTCGGTGTACGGACGCCTGATCAACCTGGGGCTGTCCTCACTGATCGTGTGGACCGGTTTTTTCTTTCTCTTTGTTTTTTTCCCTTACACACGAGTGCGCTGGACCGCGGCCGCGCTGGGCTCGCTGTTCTCCGCCGTGCTGTTCCAGTTGGCGCAATGGGCCTATATCCATTTCTGGATCGGCCTGTCCAATTACACCGAGGTGTATGGCGCGCTGGCGGCAATTCCGGTTCTGCTGCTTTGGATCTATGTCGCATGGTTGATCGTGCTGTTTGGCGTGGAGATCTGCTTTGCCGTTCAGCGCGGCACGACCCGCTATGAGGGCGGGCCGCGCTCGCTGGATTTCACTCGCTACGCGGCCTTGCTTACATTACTCAGGCTGGCCGAGCGTTCCGCCAACATTCTACCCGCCGTCACCGCGGCCAGTTTGGCGAGCGAACTGCGGGTTCCGGTCTCCGAGCTCATTCCCCTTATCGAGCAGCTGAAAAAACACGGCTTTGTAATCGAATGTTCAAACGAATACCCCGGCCAAACGGGCCTGTTCCTGGCCTTGGAGCCGGCCGTGATCAGGCTCGCTGAGGTTATGAAACGGCTGGGAGCGGAGCGGTCGGGCGACCGCCGAGTCGCGGATGTGTTGCACTATCTGCATGAAGTCGAAATTCGTCATCTGGAGACCATGACCTTATGCGATCTCCGCACCGGCGGCGGCAAATGGTTGAGCACCCCGGAAGAAACGGGGCCGCGGCGGGCCGGACCTCCAGATTCGATTTAGGCGGCCAGCAGCATTGGCACGTCAGCGGTGTTTGACAGGCGCCGATAGGGCGGGCGGATCCGCACCACAGTTCCACCCCGTGGCGGCCGCGGAGGGAGGGCGAGGCGGCGCGCATACACCGGCTCCCACAATTTCGGAATCACCCAGCAATTAACGGCACAAAACCCCGCCAACACAAAACTCATACAACTACTCCTCATTCCGGCGTAAAATCACGGCCGGATTGCCAGGATTAACAAGCAATTTGCGGTCCAATCCAAAAACTCGTCGAGACACCGCTCTTCGATCAAATGCGGCTGGGTAAAAAGCAAATGCCTAATCGGGTGCGGTAAACCGGCCGGAGATAATTACCGGAAAGAGCAACTGCCTGGCCAACTCGAAAGGGTATTCTCTTCCTTAGCAGGAAAAATTGCGCGCAGCCCGATTATCATACTACGGTACAGGCACAAAGCGCAACTTTGCGCGCAAAAATACCGGTCCAGACCAACCCTGCGGTCAACCAATAAAAATCGCAGCCGGCGCTTCAGGGCGGGAGCTTGTACCGGGCTGCCGCCATAACAATCAATAAAGCTACGACAGCTACATACAGACAGCAAACCGCTATCGGCAACGGCAGAGCTACCTGTTTGATGACGCGGCGCGATTTCCTTAATCGCGGAGGGAGTTGCGGTTAGGGCGGCGGACGCGCCGCTTATGGCATCGGCGGCCGTTCGGCCTGCTCAGTCATTTGGCTGTCCAACTCCCAACGACAGGTTTTACATCACCCAAGTCTCAACCGACGACGGCAAGATCTGACACGACGCCAGCCTCGTATCCAACTGCTCACTTTATGTCTAAACAGTCTGGAAGTCTCACTTCGCCCCTACCTTGCCGAAGGACTTAAGCCCCGGGTCCCGCGCAACCTCAGGGGACGGCGTAACCCAACCGGGCAGAGATCCGCAAATCGGCAGCGGTATGAGCGGCCACACCGGCGACCGACGCTGCGAATAGCCGCCGTCTGAATCCAACACCGCGACAGGGGTCCTGGCCTGTCCGCCGGCGGCTATCTCATCACGTCCGCCAGGCCCGCGGGTGACGCGAAACGCTTCTGATCGCGATACTGCGCCGGCACCTGATCGTCGAGGAGGAACGTGTCTCTTCCGGTAATCGCCCAGCTGAGATGCTCGCCCTGCATATCGATCATCCAGTTGTTGCCGCGCACGTCCATCAGATAGCCGTCGCTATGCGGCACCTTTTCCGCTGACTCCAGGAAAGCAAGCGATTTCCAGAACTTGAGACTGGCATCGTAGAGGTCGCCGTAGATGATATTGTAAGTCGCTTTGTCCACGTAGTTGCGCCGGTTTCCGTAGCAGTAGCCCGATGAATATTGGGGCAGGCGCTTGATATCCAGCACATAGACGTCGCGCACCATCCATTTTCCCGCCGAAGGTTTCGGAAACGGGGTCGGCGGCCAATAGAAATTCCTTTTGTCGAATTGCTTCATGTCGCCGGGTTCGGGACGGAATACCAGGATCTTGCGATCGGGCAGCCGAGTCACCGAAAACCATCCCGTGGGATTGGGGATGCCGTTTAAAACGTCATCGCCGACGTAGTCGCTGCCCGCGTACGGAGCGCACCGAGCACCCGAGGAAAGCCGCAATGCGCGACGCAGCGAAGGCAGGAACACGTAGGATTCGGGCAGCTTGTTGGGATCGTCGTAAACCAGTTCCAGCGGCGCTGTGTATTTGGTCTGTTCGGGAGCAACCAGTTCGTCATAGTAGGCGTAAAAATACCCCTTCATCACGTCGGAGAACGGAGGCCATCCGGGATCGCTGCCGTGACCCAGCAAAGTACCGACCTGGAAGGACAGGCTGGTGCTCACGTTGAGGTAGCGGTCCACCTCGTTACCGTCACTGACATAGTAATTGAGCGCCGGGTGATAATAGTAATATTCGTCATAGAGAAGCTTGTAGGCGCCGTCAGGACCATCGAACTCGGTCGGCGAAAATGGAATGCCGGTAACGTAGCCCCTGACGGTGTAGCCGCCCGTATCCATCTTTACCAGCTGGGTCTGGCCTTTGTACTTTTCGGTCGCGTCGTACCACCATTTGGGGTTGCGATATTCGATGTTCGGCCCGACTTCCATCACCGCGTCCGGCGGAAGCTTCCAGGGATGGGTGCCCTTCCACATTTCGATAATGCCCTGGGGCATATAGCTCTGATACTTCTGCCAGTTCTGCATCGTGATTTTGGTCCCGACGGGCAGCGGCGGTTGTTGCAGTTGCTCCGCCCCCCAGGCCGGCATCACCATCAGGCATACGGCGGCCGTGATGGCCGCAATTACCAGTCGCATTCTCCGTGGTCTCCTCATATTTCCTTTACCGCGACGCTAAGCACGATACGGATTTCCAGGTGCACGTGCCGTTTATTGCAAGGGCGGGATCCCAGCGCGATTTGCGCCGACCCGGCTGACAAATCCATCATGACGGGATTGGAAAAGGTGAATGGGATGGTTGTGAACCCCTGCCCGGCAGTCCGCAAGTGTCATGTCCTCGCGGCCGCGCAGATGACGGATGGCATCATCGCCCGAATTCATCCTGACCCAGCCCGCGCAAACTACCACCGAGTTGAAAAAAGTCAAGTCAGACTGAGTGTACGCTGAAATCGGCAACGTACAGGACGACGCCCGTATCGAGACCCTGGTCTTCGGCGCATGAACGATCGCCGGCGCGAGAAGGCTCAATCTGAACGCCAGTGTAACATCCGTTGCGCAAAATATGATATTCAGACTAATGCTATGGCTAAACGGGTTGAGTCGCCGGAGCCATTGCGGTCGGAGCTTCCGCAATCGCCCATAACGCCAGAAACGGGGTGACCAGCCCGCCCTCAACAGCGGCGAAGGTGGCCTTGAAATAGACAAACTGCCACGGTGTCAGCCGGCCGATTCCAAGCGCAACCAAAATCGAGATGGTCAGCGGCGCCAGCGCCAGCAGGCAGACCAGCCCGATCAATACGGCGCGCCAGCACATGTTGCGCGGGATCCATCCCCGTGCCGCGTCAATGGCGGCGGGAAGCCGCCCCGAGCGCACCCGCCCGCGCGCAATCGGCGTAACGATCAGGCAGGTGATCGCCGGGAGCAGAAAACTGGTTGCGATGGTGTCACCGGCGATGCTGCTATGGCCCCACAGCGGCACCCGCGCGGCGTTGCGAAACAGCAGCCACGCGATGGTTCCATTGATGACGAGATTGGCAAAAAAAGGGCCTATACCGTTATCCAGCAGAAGGAAACGGCGCTGCTCCGGCGTCAGATAATCCAGAATCCCCGCTGACATCTGGGATCTCCTTTAAGCGATGCCGGGTTGATTTCCCCAATCAGGCCGCCGAACCTTAGCTCTCAGCCCCCGGAAGTTATGAGCCTCTTCTTGCGCTTTCAGCGGAGGAAATTCAAGGGCCAACCCAGGCGCCCAAAGGCGCTGCGCTTTTCTCGATTTGCTCCACCATAAAGCGGAGTGGACGCCAGGCCGCGGTTTGTGAACTCAGCCGCAGATTGAGTACATCAGTTCGTACAGAGCGTACCGATTAGCGTACGGCGTTTGACAAACAAGTACGCATCGGCTATGGATTGCCCATCTTACATAAAGGATCCAATGCCCATGTCCGAATTCGACACCATCATTCGAGGCGGTACGATTATCGACGGGACCCGGATGCCGCGCTTCCGCGCCGACATCGGGATAAAAGACGGTCGTATCGCGCAAATAGGCCAACTCCAGGAGCATCGCGCTCCCAACATAATCGATGCGGATGGTTTGTTCGTCGTTCCTGGCTATATCGACCTGCATACCCATTACGACGCTCCGCTGTTCTGGGACCCCTATTGCTCCATCTCGAGCTGGCATGGCGTCACTTCAGTAGTGATCGGAAACTGCGGATTCGGCTTTGCCCCGTGCCGTCCCGCCGACCGCGAACGCTCGATGCTCACGATGACGCGTAACGAGGCGATTCCCTACGCCTGCATGAAGGCCGGAATGCCATGGGATTGGGAGACTTTCCCGCAGTTCCTTGACAGCGTTGAGCGCCGGTCCAAGGGCGTTAACCTGCTGCCCTATGTGCCGCTGTCGCCGCTCATCACTTATGTGATGGGTTTGGAGGCAGCCAAGACGCGCAAGCCCACCCCTGCCGAAACCGAGGAGATGTGCCGCTTGCTGGACGAGGCGATGGATGCGGGAGGATGCGGATGGTCGGCGCAGCGGCTCCATCCGAGCGGCGGCAATTGCGTGCAGCGCGATTTCGACGGCACTCCGATGGTCACCGACCTGATGCACAATGAAACGGCGTTGGCCTTCGCGCGCGTGCTGCGCCGCCGCAATCAGGGTTTCATCCAGACCGTGCTTTCCACCGCGGACCCCGTGGCCGACATCCGCCATCTCGAGGAATTGGCGGAAGTCAGCGGCCGTCCTCTCATTTATAACGCCTTGCGCTCGACCGACAGCCGCCCCGACGGCCACCGCTATATAATGAAATGGATCGACAACTGCCACGCCCGCGGCCTGCGCGTGTATCCCCAGGCAATCACCACCGATGCGGGGCTGACCTTCGATCTATCGGAAGACCTGAACATTTTCGACGACTCCGAGCCATGGTGCGAAGCGATGCTTGGAAATGTCGAAGACAAGCTGCACAAGCTGGCCGACCCTGCACGCCGTCCCGCGTTGCGCGAAAACGTGCCGCACACCGCCACCGATTTCTGGGACATCATCATCAGCGAGGTCAAAAAACCCGAGCACAAGAATCTTGAGGGACTCACGCTGGCGGCAGCCGGAACCAAGCTGGGCAAGCACTACATTGACGCGATGCTGGACCTGGCGGTGGATGAACGGCTGCGGACGGAGTTTTTCGCCCGCGCTCACAACACCCGGCTGGATTTGCAAATTGAAGTTGCCACTTATCCCTACGCTATCCCCGGGCTATCCGACGGCGGCGCACACACCAAGTATCTTACCGGCGGCATTTATCCGACCGAGTACATCATCAAGTACGTCCGCGAAAACAACGCGATGACACTGGAAGAGGCGCACTGGAAGCTGAGCGCGCTGCCCGCTTATTGCGCGGGCTTCGTCGACCGTGGGATGTTGCGCGAGGGTTATGCCGCTGACATCGTCGTCTATGACTACGATGGCCTCAAGCTGAAGCCGCAGGAAATCGCTCACGACATGCCAGCCGGAGAGTGGCGCCGTGTCCAGCGCGCTGAGGGCTATCGCTACATCCTGGTAAACGGCGAGGTCGAGTTCGTCGATGGCAAGCCCACCGGCGCCCTCGCGGGTCGCCTGTTACGCCATGGCGCCGCCGCACGCTAATGGCTGACCGGCCTTGAATCCCAAACGAGGGGCGCTTGACGGCGCCCTTCGTTTTTTATGGCGGGAGAAATTCCCAGGGCCGCCGGGAAAATCACACTGGCCTGATCCGATGCCTTCGGGCCAAGGCGAAACTCAGCGGCTGAGCCATTGCCGGGCATGCAGGCAGCTCAATCAGGCTGATGAATAAATCCCGTCCTCGTTCGTCTGAGCTGATGGCGTAAGGCGAATGATCTTCGCGAATCAAACCCGGTTCAGCGGCGGGGCCGCGGTGGCCGTGGCATTATGCTTGTGTCTGCTGGGCACGGTCCAGGTGGCGCGACCACTGCTTTGTATTCGCCCTCACCTGTCTCAAGCATGCGGCCCTCAGCCCGCGCATCTGACGCGCCATGCATTTCAGGAGGTGAGTCCTCGCACCGCGAGGCCTCATGCCCCTGACGCCAACGGCTTGCTTGCCGCCCTTGTGATCGATCCGCACGGTTCGCCGCCACGCATTAACTGGTCCGAACCAAACTGGCCTCTGCTGCTGTGGCCCGCGCATCGGCGCGTCTTTCCCGCGTCCAGCGACGGTCCCGTCCCGGTATAAATCGTCCGCACGGCGTATCACCCAGGTGATGCGCTTCTTTTGCCTGCAGTTGGAATCAGCGCGGCAAATGACGCAGCGAATTTTGGTTTGCCGCAACCCAATTTGCCTCGTGGCGGGCGCGGCCGTTAACCGCGGTGAGATTTGATTTCCGGTGCGGAGCGATCGCCCGGCAGTTCCCGGCCCAAAGCATCGCCATCGGGACACAGGGTATGCGGGCTGCAGCAGGTCCAAGTGAGAATGAAGCGATGAAAATTTTCGATTCTGATCGGCCCCGCCGGTGGGCAATAATACTGGCTGGCGGCGAAGACAGGCGTCCCTTGGCCCGTGGACGCCGACCCGGCGGGCGCACTGTTCCGCGGCAGTTTTCGCGGGTTTTTGGCGTCAGGACTCTTTTTCAACAGACCCTCGAGCGTCTGGGTCTGATGGTTGATCCGGAACATACCCTGATCTCACTGACGCAGACCCACGAGCGCCATTATGCGCCAGTAGTCGCGAATCTTTCGCCCCGCCAACTGGTCATCCAGCCCGCCAACCGCGGCACCGCGCCGGCTATACTTTATTCTCTGCTGCGGCTCAGCGTGCGCGCACCCAATGCCTCGGTGGCACTGATTCCTTCCGACCATTACGTCAGCGACGACCGGTTGTTCATGCGTTACGTGCAACGCGCCTTCGGCGCGGTGGAGCGTCACGGCGAACTGATCATACTTTTGGGTATCCCGCCTGAAACCGCGGAAACCAGCTATGGCTGGATCGAACCCGCGGAGCATCCGTTATTGACCACGGTTTATCCGATCTACAAGGTCCGCGCCTTTTGGGAAAAACCGCATTCATCCTGGGCGCGGGAGTTATTGGCCCGCGGATGTCTATGGAACAGTTTCGTTGTGGTCGCGCGCGTGCAGACGCTGCTCCAGGCATTTGAAGACCGTCTGCCACAATTAAACTACGCCTTCTTGCGCATCCTGCCCGCGCTCGAAACGCAATATGAGGCTCAAGCGTTAACGCGATTGTACCTTGGACTGGCGCCGGCGAACTTCTCCCGGCGAATCCTGGCCGATCCCCGACCGAATCTCGCTGTGCTTCCCGTCCTGGGACTGCACTGGAGCGACCTTGGCAATGCACGCCGGGTCATGGAGGTGCTCTGCCGCGTACAAACCAGCAGAGGATACGCCAATGGCTGACCCGGGCCGTGACCGCGCGGCGACGCCGAAATACGCCGCCGTGCCTGCACGAACCGCGGCCGCCGCCCAACGGGCCCGCCGCACAATCTCGCGGTCAGTCCCAAGTGCCAAGCTTAAGACGATTGCGGCCACGCAGGAAAGTTACCAGACGTGGTCAGAAACGATTTTAATTTTCAAACCATCAAACAGCGATCAGGAGAAAGCCATGAAGGTGATCGGAATCATCGGTGCGGTTCTGGTAATTGCGGGGTTTGTAGCTTTCACGGAGCCCATCCTGGCGGGCGACAACGGGCTCCATCCCAATCGCAACCGCACCGCCAAGCAAGTGGAGCAGTATAGCGGCGGCCTGGGAATGCTTATCGGCCTGGGACTGGTTGGATTGGATGTCGTAGTGAGCCGACACTAATCCCGCTGGCGCGAACCGCAACGCGGGGAAAGTCTTATCGCGCCGGTGCGCTCTATCGCACCGCGCGCGGCCGGATGGCTGCGAGCGGCACCTATCAGCGGAAGCGGCGGAAGAATTTGCGCAGGTCTTCCACCAACAGTTGCGGTTCTTCGGCCGGTGCGAAATGGCCGCCGGACGGGAACTCGTGCCAGTGCTGGACGTTGAAGTTGCGCTCCATCCATCGGCGCGGGAAACGCATGATGTCGGCAGGGAAAACGCCAACCGCCGTCGGCGCTTCGACCAGCGGCTGGCGCCGATGCGACGGCTTCCACGGATTGTGCGTCGCTTCGTAATAGTAGCGCGCCGAGGTCACGAAGCTTTGCGTCACCCAGTACAGCGTCATCGTGGTCAGCAGATCGTCCTTGCTGAAGCGCTTCTCCACATCGCCGCCGCAATCGCTCCAGGTCCGCCGCTTTTCGACGATCCATGCGCATAGGCCGGCGGGCGAATCGTTGATCGCGTACGAAAGTGTCTGCGGTTTGGTCATCTGGATACCCGCATAGCCGCTTTCGGCCGCCGAGAAATGCCGGCCGCGTTCCAGCCAATGCCGCTCCTGCGGCGCGTAGTCTTCGGCTTTGGGGAAATCGGTGAAATCCAGCGCCAGGGTCATCGTCAGGTAAATTGCGATCATCCGGTCCGCGTACTTGTGTCCGAGTTGATTGGTGATAGCCGCGCCCCAATCGCCGCCGGCCGCCGCGAACTTCGCATAGCCCAGCACGTTGCCCATCAGTTCGGCCCACAAATCGGCGGTGCGCCAATAGTTGATTCCCGGCACTGTCATCGGCGTGGAAAAGCCATAGCCGGGAAGCGACGGCACCACCACGTCGAAGCTGTCGTCGGCATCGCCGCCAAACGCCGCCGGATCGGACAGCGGCCGTATCACCTTTTCGTAATCCCAGAACGTCCACGGCCATCCGTGGCTCAAAATGATCGGAATCGGCCTTGGCCCCTTGCCCGGCGCGTGGATGAAATGAATCGGAACGCCCTGGATTACCGCCTTGTAATGCGGGTACTCGTTCATCGCGCGCTGATGGCGGTACCAGTCGTAACCGTCGGCCCAGTACGCCACCAGTCCCTTCAGGTAATCGAGATTCGTGCCGTACGACCATTGATCGTTGGCGAAATCGATCGGCCATCGGGTTTGCGCGGCGCGCCGGCGAAGATCGTCAATCACCGATTGCGGAATGTCGATAGTGAAATTGGACATGCTCATTGATGGCTCTCCACGACGGCCGTCATGCCGCTGGGGTTGATCTAGCAGGACTTTGCGCCGCCATCCATCGCTACACAATTCAGCCGCCGGTTTGACTTGGCCGCCGCGTTAATTTTCCATGCAAGACAGGTGACGGAGGCGAGCTGTTTCAGCACGCCGGCATTTACCAGGGAGGACCTTGCGATGGAAATTGCGGGAAAAGCGGCAGTGATCACCGGCGGCGGCTCGGGCATCGGTCGCACCACGGCGCAGAGCCTGGCGGCTGAAGGCGCTGCCGTCATGATTGTCGATCTCGACGAAAAGATGGGTAATGAAAGTGTCGAGCTAATCCGCAAGGCCGGCGGCCAGGCGGCGTTTCGCAAGGCCGATGTCACCAGCGCCGAGCAGATGCGCCAGGTTATGGAGGACACCATCGCGGAGTTCGGTCGTCTCGACATTCTGCACAACAACGCCGGGATCGCGATCGCGCATCCGATTTATCCCAAGACACCGCTGGAGAAATGGCGCCGCGTGCTCGACGTCGATCTTCAGGCGGTGCTGCTCGGATGCCAGCTCGGCTACGAGTTCATGGCACCGCGCGGCGGCGGCGTGATCGTCAACACGGCTTCGATGGCGGGCATCTATCCGCATCCGAGCGATCCGGTCTATGCCGCAGCCAAGGGCGGCGTGGTGCATCTGACCTTCTCGCTCAATCGATGGGCCCGGCGGGGGGTGCGGGTAAACTGCGTCTGTCCCGGAATCGTAATGACGCCGCTGGTGGAAAAGCTGACCAGGGAAGTTGCCGAAGCGGGCGGCAGGACGGCGATGCCTGCCAACGCGCTTAAGCCGGAGCAGATCGCGCAAGTGGTGCTGAATTTTGTGCGCGACGACAACTGTATCGGCCAAATCGTCGAGGTGCGTCCGTCAGGCCCACGAGTTGTGGAACCGCCGCGCGCCCCCCGGCGCCATCGTCAGTGACAGACGAAGCCTAAGCTTTCGCGCGGCAGCGCTCAGAAAATCACCCGCCGGGAGCCGTTGGATCGCAGTTAATAATTGTGGGGGTGTCGGCGGCTACTTCTTTTTCGTCACCTCTTCGAAAATTCGAATTGCTTCGATCGTGGTGGGTATCCCGCCATACTGCGACATGTGGATGATCACCTCCTTGATTTCCTCCGGCGTCCATCCCACGTGCAGCGCGCCCTGGATATGGGCTTTCAGTTCGGGGCCGCGTCCCAATACGACCAGTCCGGCGACCGTCGCCAGCGAGCGCAACTTGGTCGGCAGGCCGGGACGCGCCCAGACATCACCAAAAGTCGTGCCGAACACCAGATTTGCGAATCCCTCGTCGAACTTCTTCATGTAGTCGTAAGCGCCTCTGGCGCTCTGCTCGCCCACCAGTTCGCCCAGTTTCTTGATGCCTTTTTCGATGTCCGCCATTAATCTGCTCCTTTATCCGCAGACGAATTCCAATCTCGTTTCAGCCGAAATACAGCGCCTCCGATAGGGCCGATGCATTGGCGCCTCTGCGGCTAATCTGCTGGATTCCGCTCCTCAACTCAAGGCAAAAGACCTTTGCGCGACTGCGTCCTGGCGGACCCGCTTCGCGTTTGTAATGTTTACGCTCATTGTGGGAAACTGACAGGAAATAGGGACGAGTCTTCAGCAGGAGGGAGCCGTGGCCATACCCACCGATAAAGCCGAGGTCGTCGAACGAATCCGCCAACTTCCGCAGGTGCGGCGCTGGCGCGAGGGCAATTATGAACCCGGCGCCTGGTTCACCAGTAAGCCGGTCGAGGAAGGTGGCATCTGGGGATCCTGGGGCCATCGATTTCAGCCTAACCGGCGCGGCGTCAGCTTCGTCGAACTTAATCGCGCCGACCGCCATCCGGTGCCCGCCGCCGGGCTGGGGCTGTTGCCCGATCGCGAGGCGGGAGTGGAACCCGATTCACCGCGCTACGACTATCCGCTCAACCAGAAGTTCCAGGTCTGGTCATACAACGTCGAAAGCCTTTACGAAGAGGCGGTCTCGCGCCAATGGAGCGCCACCCGCGACATTCCGTGGGACAAGCTCGAGCCGATGCCCGAAGATCAGGAGCGGGCGCTGTGCCAGTTCGTGAGTTTCCTGCATACCGTGGAGTTCGTGCCCGGCGATACTCTGCCCTACTACATGGCGCGGGTGGACCCGTCGTTTCCCGAAGTGCGGCTGTTCATGTCCTCGCAATGCGCGGACGAAGCGCGCCACATGGAGGTCTTCGGCAAGCGCATGTACGCCAACGGCGGCGGACCCGGGATGGAGCCGGGAGCCGAAGCGTTGTTGCAGTTCGACCCGCGTAAGTCGGTTCTACCCCAGGAGATCGCGCGCACGGTCGCGACAGTCAACCCCACCTGGGACTTTCTCGCCTACTCCTATTTCGTCCAGATGATCGGCGAAGCGGTGGTGCTGGATTTCTTCCGTTTCGGCGAATTCCTTGGCCGCAATCCGTGCGACAAGGAGATGTTCCGCCGGATCATGCAGGACGAGGCGCGTCACGTTTCCTTCGGCACCATGCGGATTAAGTACTATCTCGACAATGCGCCGCCCGCCGAACGCGAAGCGGCTTCGGAAATGCTGCATTTCCTGGCCTCGGCCTGCGAGGCAAGCGGAACCGGCTTCGGCCTGCTGCTGCAGCCCAGCGCGATCGAACCGTTTGCGCTGCTGGCGGCCGGATCGTTGGGCAACCTGCACAAAGGCTGGGACGTAGTGCGCGAGTTCTGGGCTACCGCGGTGGAGGAATACATCAACCGCTGCGAGCGGGCGGGAATCCCGCGCCGCGGCCGCTGCATGCTGCCCGAAGAAGCACCCTTCTGAGGCTCGGCTGGAGAATAAGTCATTGGCATCGCCCAAACACGTCCCCTCACCTCTTGCGCTTCCACCCACGCGGCGGCATCGGCCCTTGCCGCTGCCGCCGCCCGAGGAAGTCAAAGCCAAACTCTACGAGCACAGCGAAGCGCAGCGCATCCGCTCGGGCCAGCTTGGTGAATGGTTCACCACGCCGCTGGTGGGCGGCGAATGGACGGAATGGGGCAAGCGCGCCCGTCCCGATCGCATTGGCATGACTTTCATGGCGATCAATCGCGTCAGCGCCAATCCGGAGCCGACCAATGAGCCGGCGCGCCGCCTGATGCATTCGCGCTACATCAAGACCCATCACGCGATCGATCCCGAGATGGAGGAGAAAATCGCGCCCAAGTACGGGACCGCGCGCGAGATGGACCGGCGCGACCAGGTCTGGATCGATCATGCCGCCGAGCTGGCCGAGGAAGCGTTGGATCGCCAGATCCGCCCGGCGCGCCAGTTACATTGGGAAGACATGACGCCGCTTCCCGACGACCTCGAACGCGCTTTCGATCAGTTCGCGACCTACCTGATCCAGGCGCTGTATCTGTGCTCGGATGCGAGCGGTCCGTGGAACGGGCTGATTCATTACGGCTTTGCGGAAATCAAAAGCTTTCTGGCCTACGAATTGTTCGACTACAACCTGATGTGCGGATTGCTGCGCAAACGCGTGATGGCCAACGGCGGCGGGATGGGGGTGCAGATCGACGGTCTGGATGCGGGGCTGATCGAGGTGTGCAACGAAGCCTCGCGCGGATTTGTCGGCGAGGTTGAGCGCGAGTTCAGCTCGGTTGTGTTCGCGATCGATGTGCTGTTCAACGGGCTGTTACTCGAGATGGCGCGGCTGGGCAGCGCCGGCGCGCGCAGCCGTTTCGATCGCCATCTGATGACTCAACTGGTTCAGGACTGCGCCCGGCACGTGGCCTTCGGATGCCGCCGGATCAGTTTCTATCTGCGCAACTGCCCCGACCGAGAAGAAGCCGCCGTCAAGCTCCATCTGGTGGCTGACCGCCTGGAACCGCTCCAGACCGAGCATCATCTGCTCAGCCCCAAGGTGTTGGAACCACTGGCAATCCTGTTGGGCGGCAGCGCGGCGTCACAGGGAATGCGTGTCCTGCGCGAATTCTGGCCACAGTTCAGTGATAATTACCTGGCGCGGCTTGACGCGATCGGCCTGGCTCGGCGCGATCGTTGTCTGATTCCAGCCGAGGCGCCGTTCTGATCCAGGTTGGAAATCCCGATGGCAAATCCGGCAGTAGAGTTTCCCTCCGCTCAGTGGTTTGAGCAGTTGGCGGCGCGGATGAACGATCAGCGCGCAAAGTACCAGAATTTCGGCTTTGTCACCGCCCGCGCAATTTTCAAAATCAACGGCACTCCCCGCGGCGATCGTGCCTTCGGCCTGGTTTTCGACGGCTTCGAATGCGTGGAGGTGCGCGAGCTGGATCAGGGCGCGCTCGCGTCATTCGATCCCGATTGGATCCTCGAAGGCGACTACGCGGCGTGGAAAGAGATGGTCCGCAACATCAAGGCCCATGGCGAGGCCGACGCCGACCACACCCTTAACAGGCTGTGCCTGTTGGGCCATCCGCTGAAAGTGCACGGCGAGGACCAGACACGCGTGGATATATTTTACCGCCAGTTATTTTCCTTTCAGGCTTTTATCGACGAGTCAGCCGCAGTCGAAACCACCTTCACCTGAAGTGCGCGGATCAAACACGCCGCGCCAGACCTTCTCCCCGTCGCAGGGTTGCGTCCGCGCACGATGTTCAATCAGCCCAGCGACATTATGGGATCGAGCCAGGTGCGCGCCAATTGTTCGGTGTTTTTTCGGTTGTCGTCGTCTGAGCCGGGACGCCACCATCCCTGCATCACGATTTCGCTGGTGCCGGCGTCGCGGTAGCGTTTGAGGCTGTCGCGGTCGCAATACTTCGGATCGCTGGGCGTGATTATGATCTCGACCTCCTCTGGTTTGCGCCCGTGTTCCGCCAGTATCCTGTGCAGCTTTTTTATTTTCTCCTCGGCTTGGGCGGGCGAGTTCATGTAGCCGAACCATCCCGTGCCCTGACGCGCCACCCGGCGCATCGCGGCCGCCGTCTCGCCGCCGAATGTAATCGGCAGCGCCCCGCCTTTCACCGGCTTTGGATTGCATCGAATGTTGTCGAAATTGACGAACTGCCCGTGGTAAGTCGCCGGGTCACTGCTCCACAATTGCTTCATCGCATCGATATATTCTTCGGTCCGTTTGGCGCGCTCGTTGAAGGGCACTCCAACCGCGCGGAATTCCTCCTCCATCCATCCGATACCCGCGCCCAGCATGAAGCGTCCCTCCGACAGTTGATCGAGCGACGCGATCTCCTTGGCCAGAATCACCGGGTTATGCATCGGGATAAGCGAGATTCCCGTGGCCAGACGCACCCGCGTGGTGACGGCGGCGGCATAGGTCAGCGCAATGAAAGGATCGAACAGGCTCATCCGGGTCGGCCCGGGCAGGTCGCCGGTTTGGGAGTATGGATATTTGTGTTCATAATCGTCGGTGAAGACGACATGCTCGACCGCGTAGAGGGTTGAAACACCCAGACGTTCAGCCGTAGTGGCGATAGTCCTGATCGCCGAGGGGGTGATTCCAGCGGCGCAACCAATCCCGATCATCCCGAACTTCATTCATGGTCTCCTTCTGCGCTTCGGCGCTCAAAAAAGTCCGCCACGCGCACTGCGCGGCGCGATGCGACGAAGTATATCCGAATCCCTCCATTTGAGCGCAAACAGCGGGCGGCTGCCCATAAATGAGGAAGCCTCCCCGCCACAACGAGGGAGGCTTCGCTATCAGGTCCGGTCGCCACGCCGGATTTGTCGGTGAACCATCGGTCCGAAAACACGGCCAAACCGGCCAGGTCATCGTCGCGCGCGGCGCTCGAAATACTGCGCCGGCCGCAGCACCATCACGCCTTCGACGCGCTTGCCGTAGAGATGGCCGAAGTGGCGGCCGTCGCCGGTCAGCAGGAAATCCGCCTTGCCGTGAATCGCGGCCAGCAGGATCGGCCGGTCTTTTGAGTCCAGCCGGACACGTGCGGGCAGCTTCAGGTTTCCCGGCGGATTGACGAGCGCCAACTTGGGCGTCAGCCGTTCGAGCCGGGCCAGCGTCGGCTGTCGAGACAAAGCCAAGTTCCGACGCGCTTCCTCAACCGCATAGGCCGAGCTCAGCAGCTCGGCATCTTGGAGCTGCCAGAGCCGGCCCAGCCCGGAATTCTCCAGGTATGCAGCCGAAAACAGGACGTTGGCGTCGAGAAAGATCCGGTCCATGCAAAGAGATTAAGTTGCGTTCTGGCTGGCATCACTCGTGGGCAGAGATACGGCGCAACATACGCCCACTACTGATAGCCGGGCCAGGCGTGCACCGCGATGGCGCGGACATTTTGCGAAGCGTCTCCAGTTGCTTCGACCATAAGGGACCATGAAGCGACCAGGGCTTGCCCAGCGCCTTATGCTCTATGTCCGGACTGTGGAAAAGCCGACCTTCTCGCTTGTAATCCACGACGCGGGCGTGACGCCATCCGAAGATCGGGAAATGTGAAGGCGGTTTTACGTCATTGGTCACCAGATAGACGGCCCGTTGCCAAATGTCCCACCCCATCAACGGGAATCGGTCTAACAGTGCTTCGAGCTTGGGTACCGAGGATCCAGCCGGCACAATCACGTAGCGCTGAAAGACACCCTTGATGTCGAGCAGTTCCCGGCGCGCGGTGGCGTAATTATCCGGCAAGGGAAACCCCAAACGCCGCAGGAAGGCATAGCTCATCCTCAAATGCGGCGTCGGATCCGTGCTCCCGATGCGGCGGAGCCACTCCGCGGGGCTGTTTATCTCAGGCCGTCGGCATGACAATGGGCTGTACAGCCACGATTGAAGCCAAGCATCAACGGCGTACCAAAGATCCAAGGCTTCATCGGTCGCAGCCCGAACGCCCCGGGCCTTGCCGCGCTGGTAATGTTCGCGAAGGGTACGCCAAAGCTCTGTGCTGGCTGCACCATACACGTGCAGACCACAAAAGATCAGAAACTGGCTGCGGGGTGGGAATTTTCCTTCGGGAAGGAGTGTGACGAAGTCACCAAAGCGTTTCGCATAACTGAGGCGGTTTGAGCACCGCACTTTACCCCATTCGACATCCAGATCCGTCCCGTTGAATGGGTGACCGTTCGCCGATTCGAATTCGGCGAATGCCTGTTCAAGATCCTGAAGGCCGGCGAATGGTGATCGATTTGTCATCTAGAGCCGTTGCCATTTGGAAGATATCCCGGGTGCCGGCCGAGATCACCCGTGGGACCATATTTGTAGTTAAATCTGCCCACTAGTGATCTCTTTCCGATAATGTGTTCTAGTCGTGACGCCTCCAACCGCCCCCGTGCCCTACCCGCGTCATCGGCCCGCTTTCCCCGCCTTGGCTGGTCCGGGTCGGTGGTGTTTGATACGATCGGGATCGACCCCGATCCGCTTCACCTCTGCGCGGGCGCGCTGATAGTCCTCGATATCCACCGCATTATTCAGCAGGAACTCGGCCCGGCGCTCCGGCGTGTAAACCTCGACCGGCAGCACCGTCGCCGGACGAATCAGAATGCCATCCTCGCGAGCCTCGGCGACCACAAAGGATCCTTCTTCGATGCCGAGGCGTCGGCGAAGTTTTGCGGGCAGCACCACCGCGCCGCGGCGACCCACCTTACTGGCCAGTGCTTCCATCTGATGGCAGAATAGCCGAAAGTCGGCATGTCTGACAAACTGCCAATTGTCTTGACCGACGAGATCACGCCGCCGGCGGGGGCCGATCCGGGCCGGTATGGGCGCCCTACCTCTTCCATCCTTTCTCGCGGTGAGCGCGCCGACCGGCGGTTCATCGAGTTCTTCACCGCCAACATCCGCAATCGCAACACGCGCATGGCGTACGCGCGCGGTAAAGCGACTCGACCGAGGCCCAGAAGCTTGAACTGGACGACATCGAACCCGTTACCGTGGCGGCTTACGTCGAGCAGCTCGGCGCCGGGATGGCCAAGCCGTCAAAGCGCCGCGACCCGATCACTGCATGATGCGATCGAGACTGCCCGGCGTCGACAAGGTCTGGACGTCCTGGTACTGCGGTGGCACCTCTTTGTAAAGCTTCATTTCGTGCGTCAGCCCGATGGTCATGTGGCCGTTCTGCCAGTCGAGCATCTGGGTTTCAGGCGTGCCGTAGATAAAAAGTACGGGTTGGCCGTGCACGTCCATCGGAGAAACCCGCAGCCAGGCCGATTTCCACAGCTTGCCTTCGTTGTCGTACTCCTCGGTCGTCATCACGAAATAGGCCAGGCGGTCCAGATAGAAAATCCGATGAGAGAAGCAGTAGCTGCCCAGGGTAGGGATCCATTTCGCGTCGATTACGTAAGTGTCGCGCAACTCCCAGTGACCGGTCCCCGGCCGAGGCCATCCGGGAAACGCCCCCGCCGGCTGATCATACGTGGTGCCGACGTATGATGTGGCTTCGCTGCCGATCCCCCATTTCTGCAGGTTCATCAGCAGCTTCTTTTCGCCAAGGTAAGTGACGGTGAACATCGGCGGGTTCCATGCATTGTCGTCCTGCACCCAGTCGGTCCCGTTGATCGGCGCGCACTTGGCGGCGCTTGACAAGCGCAGCGACCGCCGCAGCGAGGGCAGGAACACGTAGGTTTCCGGATATCTCATCGGATCGGTTGGCTGCGCCTGCAGTTCGGTGGTGTACTTCGATTGCTCAGGTATCAGCACCTCGAATCGCGAGACGTAAAACATGCCGTTGGCGTAGGGCAGATCCTTGGGCATGTCAGGCTCGCTCAGATGAGAAAGATTCATGAAAGTGGCGTCGGTACTGCCTTCGGAGCGGTTGCCAAACCGATCGACGATATTCACGCCGTAGGTCATGTAATGGTACAGGTAGGGTCGCCACGGAGCCCACGAGTCATACAGGATTTTCTCGCCGATATTGGGATTGGCCGGCGACGGAAAGGGCGGACCTGCCACCCAGCCCTCAATCGTGTAACCGCCGGTCCTTGAAGGCACCAGTCTGACCTGGCTTCCATACTTTTCGCCGTCGGCCAGGTATTGACGGGGCGCTCCCACTTGAGTAGTGGGCTGCACCTCTATGGTGTACATCGGATCGTCAGTGACATGGAAACTGTATTTGCCGCTGAACGCCGCCTGAAGGGCGACGGGCATGAATTGTTTGTACTGCTGCCAGTTCTTCAGCGTGATTTTCGTGCCCGGCGGGATTGTGGCCGGCGACCCGGCATCGGCCATTTGCCTGTAATTGTTGGGATCGAAGCTGTAGCTATCTGCCCAAAGCTGAGGCTGGCAAAGGCAGGAAATCGATACCAACAAAAACGCGGCACTGAAAAACGTCCCCACGCGTTTCATATCGCGCTCTCCTTTTGGAATTGCGAAAACTTCGCCCGCTTCACCCCGTTCCGCGGACGCATCCCCGATAGCAAGCCACTATATTGGCTAACGCTCACTTAAAAGGCAACCGGACCGAGCCTTTCTAAGCGGGCCGCCGATGTGCTAGCAGGGTTCCGCAAGACCAGCATCAAGCCCGCGGCAAGGCTCGATGCTGCGTCTGGATTTGCTGTCAAGGAGGATGCTGTACCATGGCCGACCGCAAGCTCGGGCTCGCGATGACCGGTCCTTTCAGCGAGCCGACCCCAGCCGCCGCGGCGGTGGCAAAGCAAGCCGAAGATCTAGGCTACAGCTCTATATGGGTGGCTGAGTTCGCCGGCCCGGATGCGATTATCACGCTGACCTACCATGCGATGCACACGCGCAAGGTGATGCTTGGCACCGGCGTGCTGCCGATCCAGATTCGCACGCCAGGGGTGATGGGGATGGCGTTTTTGACACTGAACGAAATCAGCGGCGGCCGGGCGGCGGCCGGCATTGGCGTCTCCAGCCCCGGCCTGGTTGAAACCGCGCACGGCGCCGCTTATCGCAAACCGATCACGGCGATGCGAGAATATGTCCAAATCCTTCGCCAATTTTTCACCGAGGGACGAGCGAGGTTCGATGGCCAGGTTTATCGGACCAACCTGCGTCTGCAGATGCATCTGACGCAGCCACAGCGGCCGCGAATCTATATGGCGGCGCTGAATCCTCCGATGGTCAAGCTGGCCGGGGAACTGGCTGACGGCGTGCTATTCAACTTCTGCCCGCCCGAAATGGTCGGCGGACGTATCGCGCTGGTGCGCGAAGCAGCGGCTGCGGCGGGCCGCAATCCGGACGACGTGGACATTGCGATGTACGCGTTCATGTATGTGATGGACGATCGCGCCGCCGCGCTGGAAAACCTCAAGCGCTTCGTCTCCAATTACGCCTTTCTGCCCAACTACAGCCGCATGTTCGCTACCTTCGGATTCGGCGACGAACTGGAAGAGGTGCGCCAGAAAGTCAAGGCGGGCAAGCGGGACACTGCATACCAGGCGATCAGCGACGCTTCCTGTTACCGGCTTGCAGCCTTCGGCGGGTTCGACGCCGGACGCGAATGGATCGCGCAATGCCGCGCGGCGGGCGTAACGCATCCGATCGTATGGGCGCTGGGCGAAACCAGTTCACAGAAGTTTACCGAGATGGTCCGGGCGGTAGCCGGCGCCTGAACCACCTGCGACGCGGGTTAGTCGGCAGATCGGTCAGCAGTCCTGGCGCTGCTCCGCAGCTATGCCGCGGGGCGAGGAATTAGCTCGCCAGTTGGAGAAAGGACTTTCTTTTGCCTTTTGCCTATATTTTAAGCGGACGGTCAGTTATCCTTGACTTTTGTCGAAATCTCTTTTATCCCTGCCGGGGCCGATTGTCGCAGGTTTTTTTCTTGCGTTTTGAAGATGTGCGGCGATCTGCCGTTTTGCTATCGAACCTGAATGGTCAACGCTTTCGCGACCTTCGCAAAAGGTCAAAGGTTGACTGTCAACAATAGAACGGCGCGCAATGCGCGCTCGAGAGGGGATGTAAATGAAGAAACTCGTGGCGACTGTGGGGATTGCAGTGGGCCTGGGCTGGGCTTTGTGTTCGGCCTCGAATGCGGGGCAAATTACCTGGGACGCCAACAATTACACCGGCATGGTCGATGCCACTTCAAGTGCGACCATTCCCGTCGGAACTCAAATCACGGTCTCAAATTGGCAGCAATATAAGCGCTTTTTGCCAGTCTCGATCCAGGCGGCGATGAGCGGCGCCTATATCTTTCACGCCACTTCCGATCCGGTCTACACGCTTACCGTAGGCCCGACCACCAACCTGACTCCGTATCGCAAATGGATCGAGGACGGCGAGAAATACAGCGGCCAGGTATCCCTGGTTCCGGCGCCGACGGGCGGATTGACGATGAAAGGATGGGTTGCGGGTCCGCCATTCCCCAATCCCAGCGGCCCCCATCGCGGTGAAGAGATTATGTACAATTCGTGGACGCCGTTTCGTCCTTTCATCCTGTTCTCGGTCGACAACGGATTCGCGGTGGACCGTTTTGGCAACAAGTCTCAAAACGACGTGACCGCTGACTTCTTTCAACTTTCCCATCTAAGTGAAGAAAACGAGCCGACCAACCTGCCCTACGCCAACGGGATGTTTTATGTCAGCCGCTTCGAAATTACGGCTCCAGAGCAGTCCAAATACACCACCCAGTTGCAGTCACAGCCCGATGACCCGATGAAGCATCCTGAGACGTTTGTCTTTCTGCCCTCGCTGCGCCGTTCCCTGCGGCTGTCGAGCGCGGCGCGATGTTCTCCGATCAGCGGTTCGGACTGGGTTCAGGATGACAACGCCTGGAATCCGCCATTTTTTCACGTCGACTTTCTGGGCGAGAAAAAAGTTCTGACCCTGATAATGGATCCGGCCAAGGCTTTTGACGGACATGCATATGTCGGGATTTTCGACAGTACTGGCGGCTCACTGCCGGGATGGCCAAAGGCCGGCAGCGGACATTACGAATTGCGCACCACCGACCTGATCGACTTGAAGTGGATTCCGCAGTTGGGCAGCTACTGTTTCTCCCATCGAGTCTATTATGTCGACCGTGCGACCTGGGTGCCTATTCTGCTCGAAGAGTACGACCAGGAAAATAAATTCTGGAAGACCGGATGGAACAAATACGCTCCCCTGAAGGTCCACGGGCAGCAAACTCTGGTGCTCGACGGCTATTGCAGCTCCGTCAACGTCGATTGGCAGAATGCCCACACCAGCATTTCCTACACCACCGGCATCCCCACCATCGACAACGACGTTCCGGCCCAGTATCGAGACGTCTCGAGCCTCTCGCAACCCGGCAGCCTGGCGCGCATCATGCAATAAGCAGAAGTTTGCCGCCTCACCGGGAGTGGCCCCGGGTTCTTCGCTCAGAGAATCGTTCCCGCCGCCCCCCTGCTACCGGGGGCGGCGGCTTTTTATTTCAATTATGGCTGGCTGATAGCCTGCTCCTCCTTGTCGGCGAAGCCCCACACCTTTCGCGCAAGCTCAAGCGAGCTCTCCAGCATCTGCTTGCCCGCATTGCGTTGCAGTTCGAAGAGGGGGTTCAACGGCGTCTCTTTCGCCCATGAGGTGGTGCGTTCATGCAGCTCAAGCATCGCCTCACCCACCTTGCGGCTGCTTTCGATATACAATTCGGCGAACTGCCTGGCGCTGTCGCGCAAGTTATTATTCACATCAGAACCCTTCATCGTGCTTGCTCCTTTCGCTTTCCGTGCGGAAACCTCCGCTTGGCATCCTGCCCGGATTCTTCATTGATCGCGCTGCGCGAGCCACTGCCCGACCTGAGGCCACAATAATTTGTGCGCGCCTGCGCTCACGGCCGCTCCCACATGGCCGGTGGGAAAAATAAGATTATGCTTGTCCGTGCTCCCGACCAGATCGATCAGCGCCAGGCTGGAGTCGGGCGGCACCACATCGTCATGTTTACCCACCACGTTAAGCAGCGGGCAGGTGATGCGGCGCAGATCAACATGATCGCCCGCCAGCTCGAAGCTTTGGCGCATCAGGGGATTCTCGCGGAAGAATCGGTCGGTTAATTCCGAGAAAAAACGGCCCGCCATCGCGACGTCGCTGTTGATCCAGCGCTCGAACATTTCGAAAAAGGCCGCGTAGCGCGAGTTCTGCCGATTGAAATGAAGCTCCTGGTATTTTGCGATCAAGTGATGGATCGGCGCAACCGCGGTGAAGCAGGCGTTGATCAAGGTTGCGGGGCAATTGCCATAGGTATCGGTTATCAGTTCCACCGTAGCGTCGCCAACCTTGCTGATCAGACTGTACAGCGCGTTATCGGCCACCTCGGTGTTGATCGGAGTTGCAAGCGTTACCAGGTTTTTGACCCGTTCGGGGTAAAGCGCGCTCCACAACACCGCCAGCAGACCGCCCAGGCAGTAACCCAGAACGTCAATCCTGTCGTGTCCGCTGATCTGAGCGACCGCGCTGACAACGGCGCAAAGTTCTTCATTGATGTAGGTATCAAAACCGGCGCGCATGTCGCGGCGGGTCGGAGGAAGCCAATCCACAAGGTAAACGTCGAATCCCTGGCGATTGAGGCTTTCTACAACGCTGCGTCCTTTGAGGAGATCCAGGATGAAGGGCCGCTTAATCAGAGCGTAGACCAGCAGCAGCGGGGTCCGGCGCCTTTCGCCTTGTGCCGCATAATAGCGCAAGCTCAAACGACTGGTTGAATAAACAATTTGGAAGGGGGTCGCGCCCGGGGGATCCTCCTCCAACGGATAGTAGTTGGATACGCCGCGTCTGGCGCCTTCAAGCATCCGCACCGCGCCGTCGAGCCAATAACTATTCAAGGCGGTAAAAAATGAGAATATCTCGGCACGTTCCATCAGCGCACCCCAACCAAAGAAAAGCGGAGATTATTGGGCGCCAAAAACGCCGCTATTTAACCCGGCGTAAACCGGTCTCCGCACCAGGCTGAAGCTCCAGCTTTCGATGGAGATCGTTTAATTCGCGCCGCAAGCGAATTATCTCGTCCTCAAGCGCATCGATTTCGGAAGTCGAGGCAAGTCCAATGGAGGGTCCCAACGCCGCCACCAACACTTTTGCCGCCGCCTGAGCAAGCCGCTGGACGCGCAGCACCGCATTGAGATTGTCCAGCACCGCATCCCAAAAGCCAGTGCGGACGTAAACCGCGTCGATCATCGCACCGGTCAGGCTGGTCCACGCATGATGCGCTTTCGAGGCGGACTGCTCCACTTCCACGCCGGCGTCGGCGGCTCCCAGGAGCAGGCGCTGCATTCCGGCCGGAAGCTCGAACAGAACCGCTTCAAACAATGAACGCCAATCTTCGGGTTTTTGATACATCTTCAACCCCTCAGATCGTTTGAAATTTTCTGGCTTGGGTACTTATCGGGAATCAGCCCGCGATCTCTTACACCCGATCGCGCGGCCAGCGTCGTCAGCTATCTCTTCTAACAACAATCGAGACCGATGGCTAGGGTTCAGCCTGCGCAATCGCACCGAAGCGGCGAAGTTTTTTAGAATTCATCGAGCGGCAGCAAAAGCGTCGTGAAAGCGGCGCTTTACGTTGGCGCTGCCGCAGGGTCTCTTTAAGCCGCCCTCGTGTCAAGCAATATCCGGGTGCGCGCTTGACCCTGTGCACAGCCCACCACGATCACAGGCTTAAAAAGCCTATCGACAGCGCGCCGATTGCCGGGGGCGCCCGCTCAACGCGATCACGGCGCGAGGCTCTACCGAGTCCTCGCTGCGACTGAGGCGCTCGAGAATGAGGCTCCAGACTCTGGGCTGGTAGGGCATCGAATAATGGCTGCAATCAACTTCCACGGCCTCGACCTCGGATCCTTCTTCAAGGCAACTGGTCCAGGCGACCACCTCGTCGCGCTTCGAGTATATGATGGTTTCGGGAACGCCTGGCGGTTCGGGCTGATGCGTCCCGCAGAGATTCGCCAGCGAGTCCAGACAACTCCCGCCGCCGCTATGGGCTGGACGGCTGGCGACATACCATGCAAGCACGAAGGGGTTGGTGCTCGCCAAGGGATGCCTGATCGCGGAACCCATCAGAATGACGCGATCGACCATCCCGGGCGCACGGCGGGCCAACTCGCGCGCGTAGATACCGCCCAGACTATGTCCTATAAGGACGAGCCTTTCCTCGTCGCTTGAATACAGGGTTGAAAGCGCGCCCGTAAGGCGCTCGACCGTATCACGAGGGCACCCGGTGTTCCACCAGATGCCTGCAAAAAATACCCGGTGCCCGGCGTTTCGTAAGTACCATGCCAACGGATACAGAGTTTGATCGCCGCTGCAGAACCCCGGGATCATCAGAATCTTGCGACCGGTTTGCTCGCGATTCCGGCTTCCCCAAAGGGTGAGGCCTGGTAGTGAGAACTCATATGTCACGGAAGGCCGCCTCCTTTCCTCCCCGCGCGTACCGTTCCATGTACCTATTATACCAGATATTTGATTACGTTGTGCTGCAATTGTTTGAAACTGGACTGTTCACAGTTAAAAAAAACATGCGTAAGCTCGAATAAGTAGCACGTAATTTCCGAGCGGTGTGGCTGTTGAAGGGTCTTCCTGACAACACAATCTGCGGTCACATCCCGCCACAATCAGGGCAGCGCTCTAATGACAGGCGGCAGTTTTGCGCTGGCGCTTCTTTGTACGCGCGCGTGATGGCGAGAAGAGACCAGGTTGGAAGATTAGGTCACTTCTGTGCTGCTTTCGCTAATTGCTCCCGCGCTGCGGCTACCACATGATCGACGGTGAAGCCAAAATGCTTCAGGAGCTCTTTGATCGGCGCGGAAGCGCCAAAAGAATGCATTCCGATGCTGGTTCCGTCCAGCCCGACGTATCGCGACCATCCGAAAATGCCTGCCGCTTCGACGGACACGCGCGCAGTCACTGTGGGCGGCAGCACGCTGGCGCGATATTCCTTGCTCTGCAATTCGAACAGCTCCCATGACGGCATACTGACCACCCGCGCCTTGATTCCTTCTCCACGAAGCCGCTCGTACGCGTCCAGACACATGGCGACCTCGCTACCGGTGCCGATCAGGATCACGTCGGGTTTGCCGTCCGGCGCGTCTCCAAGGACGTAGGCGCCGTATTTCACGCCCGCCGCGGACGCATACTTGGTCCGATCCAGCGTGGGCAGCGCCTGGCGGCTCAGGATTAAAGCGGCGGGCCGATGGGTCAGCGGCATGATCGCCCGCCACGCTTCCACCACTTCATTGGCATCGGCGGGTCGGATCGTGATCAGGCCCGGTACCGAACGCAACGCCGCCAACTGTTCGATCGGCTGATGAGTAGGTCCATCCTCGCCCAAACCGATCGAATCGTGGGTGAAGATATAAATGACCGGCAGTTCCATCAGGGCGGAGAGCCGCAGCGAAGGTTTGAGATAATCGCTGAAGATCAGGAAGGTCGAACCGAACGGCCGGATTTTGCACAGCGACAATCCGTTGACGATCGCCGCCATCGCATGCTCGCGGATACCGAAATGGAAGTTGCGACCGCGCCGATCATCCTCCTCGAAGTCCCCGGCGCCCTCGAATGTGAGCCGAGTCTTGGTAGACGGTGCGAGATCCGCCGCACCTCCGATCAGCCATGGGACCCGGCGCGCGACCGCATTGAGCACCTGCCCCGAGGAGTCGCGACTGGCGATACCTTTGGGATCGGCCTTGAATGACGGCAATTCGGCGTCCCATCCTTCGGGCAGTTCGCGTCGCTGCATCCGTTCAATCTGAGCGGCGAGATCGGGATAGCTCTTGCGGTATTCGGACAGACGCGCATACCACGCCTCGCGCAACTCGCGCCCGCGCCTGCGCATCGACTCGGCGAAATGCTGGCGCACGTCGTCGGGCACCAGGAAGTGGGCGTCCTCGGGCCATCCGTAACTGCGCTTGGCGCCGCGCACCTCATCCTCGCCCAACGGCTCGCCATGCGCGGCGCTGGTATCGTGTTTGTGCGGCGCTCCATAGGCAATGTGGCTGTCCACGATGATCAGGGTCGGCCGGCCGGTGGTCTCGCGCGCGGTCCTGAGCGCCTCCTCCAGCGACTCCATCGAATTGGCGTCGCCGACTCTGAGCACATTCCAATGATAGCCGAGGAAGCGGATCGCGACGTCGTCGCTGAAGGCCAGCGCCGTGTTGCCCTCGATCGTGATGTGGTTGTTATCGTAGATCCAGCACAGATTGGACAGCCCAAGGTGGCCTGCGATCGAGGCCGCTTCGTTGGATATCCCCTCCATCATGCAGCCGTCGCCGGCCAGCGCATAGACGCGGAAATCGAACATATCGAAGCCAGGACGGTTGAAATGCGCTGCCATCCATTGCGCCGCGATTGCCATCCCCACGCTGGTCGCCACCCCCTGCCCCAACGGCCCGGTCGTGGTCTCGATTCCCGAAACCATCCGGTACTCGGGATGACCGGGGCATTTACTGCCTAGTTGGCGGAAATGCTTGATATCATCGAGGGTGACGGACGGATGGCCCAGGATTTCATATTGCGGATCGACCGCCTTCACGCCGGTCAGAAACAACATCGAATACAGCAGCATCGACGCATGTCCCGCCGACAGAACGAAGCGATCGCGATTGGGCCAGATCGGATCTTCGGGGTCGAAGCGCAGGAAGCGGTCCCACAGGCAATACACCACAGGCGCCATCGCCATCGGCGTTCCCGGATGGCCGGAGTTGGCCGCCTGAACGGCGTCGATTGAAAGGGTGCGAATCGTATTGATGCACTTGAGCTCCAATTGTTCCCGCTCGGTCATGATTTTAACCCTTCCCTTAAGGCCCACGGCCGGGACCTATCAACGAGGTATCAAACTTTAAGGTTGCGCCACTGTCACGCCGTGGTCCAGAGCTGTTGGTTCAACGAGCAGCCAGGCATGATCGTGGCGACCGCTGGTCGTCTAATCCCCCAAACCAGACTGGAGGTTCTTTTCGTTATGCATCGACCGCGTCTTTCAACCCTGATTGTGTTGCTGAAAGCCTGTTCGTCCTGGCCGGCATGGGCTCAGCGTTAGTCCTGAACCATCATTGCGTGAAGGCCATACCGCCTGGCTGTGTTTGTCTGGGGTGTTTGTCTCGAGTGTTTCCCGCGGTGGCGCGACCGTGAATTGATTACTCCAAGCGCGCTGCCCACTGCTTGGCTTTTGCGATTGCGATGCGGATCGCTTTGCCCTCGTCGTACCCCTCCTCCAGCAGGGCGTTGGCAATCTCGATCGCTTTGCGGCGTACGTCCTCAGGCAGATTCCGCATCGATCGGGGGAAATAGTTTTCGTCCCACGGCATTGCGTTTTATTCCGCGAAGTACTTCGAGCGGCGGCGAGCGGATTGAATATACCGGTCGACATCTTCATCTAAAAGCAAGCGAGCCTCGCACAATTGGCGGGCGGCGCGCGCGAGGGCCTGGACATAGGCTTCGTGGCTCGCATAGCGCTCTTCCAACGACGGGCGCGGATCGCCGTTGGCGCGCCGTTGGGCTTTGGTGCGGGCAAAAGGAATATAGGAACCAAGCAGGGCCAGTTCCCCCTCAGCGAAGCCCTCGCGCCGCAGATTCCATCCCGTATGGGTACCCAGCGGCGCGGCGATTTCGGGCAACCGCACGCCGCCGATCTCGTTGCCGTCGCGATCCACTGCCGGGACCATCACCGCGTACCTGCGATCGGCAATCGCATGCGGCGGCTGCAGCGAGTAGTCAGTCTCGCACAGTTCATTTAGCAACGCAGAATAGGTGACGTTCGGAATACCCGGAAAATTGAGCACTGTTGCGTCCACCAGGGTTCCGTCGCTGCGGCGCGGATAGCTGGCGGGCGGCGGCGGGACTCCTGCGCTGACCCATTGATCCAACGCGACAAGTAGTGCGCGATGTGCGGCGTTCATGTCAACCGGATTCCCCTCATATTGGCAAAAGGGAAAAACCGCGGTGGCGAAACGCCCGCCATGCTGGGTGCTGGCAAAATGATACACCCTGACGTCGTCAGGTAATTCGAGATCGCTTCCCCTCTCGTCGGTCACCACCAGCGACGCCCTGCCCTGCCAATACTCGCCGCTGCTGTCGGTATGGATGATCTTTGGACACGTGTCCGAGGCGCGGCATCGGTCCAGGATGCCGTCGGTCTGACCGCTAATCGAGTCCGTGCGAGTGCCGTAAGTGAAGGGAAACTGGTCGCCCGGTGTCAGATGGTCCTCGTGCTGGCAGGAAAAGCGGCCAGGCTGTGCGAACGCGAAGTTGGTAAAGGTCTTGCGCGACCCGGCCAGACTCGCGATGACGCCGTCGAAGACCTTTGCTCCGTCAACATTTTCGTTGAAGCCCTGCCACAGCCAGTCGCGCAAAAAGCGCCCCGACTGCGACATGCCAAAAGCATAGACGTAATCGATCCGCAACGCGTGTCCCTCAACGCTCAACGGATTGGGACGCCCCTGCTCGTCGAGAGCATCATAACGAAAGAATGCAACGGCGTCGCGCATCGCGGCCATCCCCAGCCCCATTACGATCGGGTCGCGCGCCGGGTAGATGAATTCGTAGATCGCGCCCGCGTCAAACGCGTCGGGCCGGTAGATCTCGATCGCTTTATCCGAAACATAGCGCCAATCGGCGGCGGGAAGGACAATCCGATGATCACGCTCGCGCTGGCGCACGGTCAGCGTGGCGCGGCTTTGATCCTGGTCGGCGGCGGGATAGCTGAGCGGCGCTTTGGCCGGATTGTGGCGATGATTGAAGATGAACTCGTCGCGATTGGTGGCAGTGATTGGCGCGCCATCATCAGTCGCGATTGGAAAGCGGGCCAGCATCCTGCCCTCTCCGGCGCCAACGTCGCCCTGCCATGCGGTCCACAACACCGCGTATCCCTGGCGCATCAGAAAACCGTTGCCGGCATCCGGCGCGCGGCAAGGATCGCTGCTCGCGGGCGCGTCGTTGAGCGCGCTCAGCGCCAGCTTGTTGCCGCGATTGAGCACGTCGTACAGGATACGGCCATTGTGCCGGCGCATATCGGCCGGCTTGAGCAGGCAGAAATCGACGCAGTACTCGACTAAACCAGCAGCGTTGCGCGGCGCCCGATCCAGATTGACGATGCCGGCATTGAGGCGATGGCCCGGATCGACCGCACCATACATCCGCCCAGCGATCCTCTCATAAGCTCCGATGCCGCCAAACTGGATCCCATCGAACGCAATTTGCGCGCTGGTTATCTCAATACGCACAAGTATCTCTCCCGAACTTGATGACGGCACCATAGCATAAGCCTTCAAGATGCTGGTTGCGCGCTCAAGTGATATCCAGCCTGCTGCAATCGCCGGAGCAAGGAGCGACAACCCAGCGCCAATTGGCGCTCCAGCCTTTTCCGGGTCTCCATCTGCTCGAACAGGCTGAAGCAAATTCCAATCCTGGAACCAGGGCACTGACCCGAGGGTACTTCATCGAAGCCGCAGTTCCTGAATGAACCTTCCGCGTTCTGCTAAACTTTCCCATATGAATGACGACCAACTCACCGGGGCGGCGCGCGAGTTTGCCCAACTGGCCGAGGTGATTCGGCGGCTGCGGCGGGAATGCCCATGGCATCGCGAACAGACTGCGGCCACGCTCTCGAAATATCTGATCGAGGAGAGTTACGAGACGCTGGCCGCGATTGAAACCGGTGACGGATTGGCTGACGAATTGGGCGACCTGCTGCTGCAGGTTCTGCTGCAGACCGAAATCGCGCGCGAGCGGGGCCAGTTCGATCTGGACACGATGCTGGCGCAGGCCGGCGCCAAGCTGGTGCGGCGCCATCCGCACGTCTTTGAGGGCGCCCACGCCGCCAGCGCCGAAGAGGTCGCCGCCCGCTGGGAGCAGACCAAGCAGGCCGAGCGCAAAGACGCAGGCATAACCTCAGCCCTTGACGGGATCGCCTCGCACCTTCCCGCCCTGGTGCGCGCGGAAAAATTGGGCGAACGCGCCAGGTCCGTGGGGATGGACTGGCCGGACCTACGCGCTGTCCTGGCCAAAGTCCGCGAAGAGGTCGATGAAGCAATGGCCGCGCTGGACGCGGGCGAGTCCAACGACACGATCGCCGAGGAACTGGGCGACTGTCTGCTGGCGCTCGCCAACGCCCCGCGGTTCGTCAACAGGAGCGCCGAGGAAACCCTGCGCCGTTCCTGCGAAAAGTTTATCCACCGATTTAAGAAAGTGGAAAGCCGCGCCGCGCATTCGGGCCGCAGCCTGGCAGCACTGAGCGCGCAGGAAATCGAGGCGTTGTGGCAAGCGGCAAAAACGGACAAGTGAGGCAGAGAAGTGAAGCCTAACGAACGGGAGAAAAAAGGGCGAGCGGGGCCGCCCGAATCCGGGCGGCCCCGCTCGCGCGCGGATTAGTTCAAATCATGGATCGATCACGCAGCCCGCGAATTCCACAACCTCAACGGTTCCAGTGAGCCGACTGATTCCGGCTTGCCGTTGGCCGGCAATGGACGTTTACCGGGCTCGACCTCGAAGGGCGACTTCAGGTCCAGTTCCTTGCCCATCTCGCGGATCGCCGGTACCACCTCCTGACCCAGCAATCTGAGATTGTTCAACCGGTCCTCGCGCGAAATCGGACCGTCATTCTGCCAGATCATGAAGATTCCCGGACGCAGCACTTCGAGCAGCGTCCGGATTTTCGGCAAAACGCTTTTGGGCGTGCCGCAAATCATCTGGAACTGCTTCTCCGCGTCCTTGAATTCCTCGAAGATGTGCTGACGGGTCGCTTCGACATCGAGTTGGCTGCGCTGCCAGTTGGCCGAACGATGGTCGACCTGCGCCCCCGAAATCCGCTCTCTGCTGCTGGTTTCCGCGGTTTCCGCCTTTTTACCTGCCCATGGCGTGGCGCTTTCGCCCTTCTTCTTAGGCGCTGTCAGTTGCTTGGCGATACGCCGCGTCGCCATCTTGGAGTTGTATCCTGGAGGGAACGACCAATGCGGTTGGGCAAACAGGCTGTAGCCGATGCCGGCGCCGCCGAACATATCCCACTTGGCGATTTCGTGAGCTTTCTCGTCGGTTTCAGCGACGTAGATCTTTTGCAGATAGCCGAAATTCTCCGTGCCGACCTGGTAGCCTTCACGCGCGGCCGCGTCACGATAGAAGTCCCACAACTCGACCGTCGGTTCCATGAAGGTGGCCAGCGCAACGTACGGATAGCGATGCTTGGCGCACCATTCGACCGTTTCCGGGCTCAGCAGGCCGGGAATCCAGATCTGCGGATGCGGCTTTTGCAGTGGCAGCATCCAGGGATTCACGTACCGGTAATGGAAATGCTTGCCCTCGTAGCGGAACGGACCGGGCTGCGTCCATGCCTTGATGATGACTTCATGCGCCTCGTCGAAGTACTCGCGGTTGAACGCCGGATTGGCGTTGCTCGCGAACTGCTCGCTACCCGCCCCCCGGACCCATCCGCTGACCAGCCGTCCCCCGGAGATCAGGTCGATGGTGGCGAGCTCCTCGGCCAGACGGAGCGGATTACCGACAATCGGCAGCGGGTTCCCGAGCAGGACGATTTTGGCCTTTTTGGTGATGCGCGCCAGGATTGAAGCCTCGACGTTCATCACCGACCCCATGCAGAAGGCGTTGTCATGGTGCTCGTTGAGCATCAGGCCGTCAAAGCCGAGTTCCTCGGCCATCACGCGCTCGTCAAGGTATTCGTTTAGAAAGCGCGCGGCCGTTTCGCGCTCGAACATCGAGTTCGGCAGGCCGAAAAAGCCGTTTTTGATGATCTCATCGTTGTTGACGTAACGATGAGGGCGCTCGGTGAAATAGCCAACGTGCATAGATCAGCCTCCCCGGCGAATGGTCTCAACGCTTTGCAGCAGTTGATCTTCTGCTTTACTCAAGCACATCTAATTCAAATTGTACAGGCGCGCCGCGTTGTCCCACATGATCCTGCGCTTGGTATCGGCTGACAGTTCGAGCGCCAGGATTTCGTCCAGCGCGTGGATGTAGCCCTTGCCCTCCATGTGTCCGAAGTCAGTCGCGGTGACGATACATTCGTCGCCGACGACGGCCGCAACCTGCGCGATTCCGGGGTCGTCGGGATCGGCGGAGATGAAGCATTGTTTCTGAAAGTACTCGATTGGAGCCTTCTTCAAGCCGTAGACTTTGCCGCCGCGGTTGGCACCCTGCACCCCGGCCTGGATCCGCTCCAGCCAAAACGCCGGCCATCCGGCGCCCGATTCCAGGAAGACGACCTTCAAATCGGGAAAGCGCTCCAGGATTCCGCCACCCACAAAGGAAAGGCACGCGATCATGTTGCCGAGCGTAAACGCGCACAGCCCGCGTCCGTCGCCCCACTGTGGAAAATACTCGATCCCCACCTGATGCAGCGCCGTACCGCCTGCCACATGCACGCCTACCGGCACCCCCAGCTCCGACGCCGCCTGCCAGATCGGATCGTAGAACGGGTCGTGCAGCGCGACGTCGTTGACCGGTTCGGGGTTGAAGGTGATCGCCTTGAAACCAAGTTCGCGCACGCAGCGCCGCGCTTCATGCGCTGCTTGCACCGGATCGCGCAAATCGACCGAACCGACGCCGATCAGTCTGGGGCCTGCCGCCTTGCAGAAGTCATACAACCAGTTGTTGTAGGCGCGCCGGTATGCTGCAGCCACTTCGGCGGACAATCCCGGAACCGCGGTACAATAAAGACCGATTGTGGGGTAAAGCACCATGTAGTCCATCCCGGTGCGATCCAGGGCCGTCGCATAGCAGTCGGGGCCAAATCCACGCCGCATGTAGTCACCGTACGCCTCTTCCAGCCCCGGCATCTGGATCAGGTCAGGCATCTGGAAAGTCGGCATCACCGTACCCGCGACCTTGATATTCAGAAAAAACCCGGGCGGATTGCCGCGATATCCAACGGCGTGCGTTGGAGCAACGCGGCGATATTTCGGTTCCAGGTATTTCTCCCACATGTCGGCGGGCTCCAGCACATGGGAATCGGCGTCAATATAGCGATAGCCCTTATACATTGATTGCTCCCAGATAGAATCTGTTTTTTTCCATTCTGCAGCCGCCCCGACTTTTCAAAAACGGCAAATGCCGTACCGCGATATTATCGGTCGTACTCGATTCACATAGCGGACCAGCCTGAATCCACCGGAAACACCAGTCCGGTTATCAGACGCGATTCATCGGAGGCAAGGTAGACGGCCAAGTTGGCGATGTCACGCGGTTCGCCATAGCCCAGCAGGTTAAAGCCACCGCTGGCGGCCATGAAGCTGGGATTATCGAAGAACTTCCTAATCCGTTCGGTGAGGATCACTGTCGGCGCGATCGCATTGGCACGTATTTTTTGGTCGGCGTAGTCCACGGCAATCGCGCGCGTCAACGACACCACACCGCCTTTGGACGCGGAATAGGCATGCCGGCCGCCCTTGGAGCCGTATAACGCCGCGATCGACGCAGTGTTGATCACCGCACCGCCACCGCTGCGAATCAGCTCAGGAATCCCATATTTGCATCCCAAAAATGCCGTGAACAGGTTAACTCGGATCGCCCGCCACCATTCGTCCAGTGATACCTTGTCCACGGGCCCGTCGGCCGCCGAAGACGCACCGGCGTTGTTATAGACGATGTCGAGTCTGCCAAACCGATCAACTGCGGTTTTGACCGCCTGCTCCACAGCATCAGGCGCAGTCATGTCGGCGTGGATAAAACAAGCCTCTCCGCCCTCAGCCATAACCATTCGGGCGGTTTCCTCGCCGCCCTCGGCGGCGATATCGACCACGGCGATGCGAGCTCCCTCGCGCGCAAACCGCAGCGCACCTTCCCGGCCGATTCCCGCGCCGGCACCTGTTATAAACGCAACCTTGCCTTTGAGCCTGTCCATTAGAACGTCCTCCGTTTGACTGGGACCGTCGCGCTCGGCGGCACGAAATTTGAATCTAAATTACCCCGGAAAACTCCGAACGCTAAGCAAACCGCCAAGAGGCGAAGTTGGCATAGCGAAGCGATCGTGAAAAGGAAAGCCCGAATGCGTCTATGCTTGGCAAATTCGGCTTTAGCCATCCTGATCGTAACGATCCACAACCTTCGAGGGAGCATCCGGAGCACCTGTCGTTGGTGCCCGATGATTAAGCCGTGAATTCTCGACATACAAAATCGGCCATTTCGAAAATCTCGTCGGTAGCAATTTCAGGTGTACTGTTGCTCGGATGCGCTGGCGCTCCGGTATACGGCGGGCACTACCATCCTGTGCCCGTCGGCGTCAGCGCCAGTCCCAAAACGATCGGAGAGGAGGTGTTGGGCGGCATGCGGCATGTTGTCCGGGCCGAGGAGCGCGAAAAGGGCATCAGTATCGCCGAGCGGACCGAACCGCTGCTCGACCAGTCTGGTTTCGAATCGATGCCTCTCAATACCCCCGGCGAACGGTCGGTAATCGCCGGGCTGGCGCCTTTTCAAATCAATGCGCTCGGCCAGGACCACAAACTTCAATACTGGTTTTACGATCCCGATTTCTGCAAATGCGCATACGAAGGAGACGAGATAGCGTATGCGACTTTCCAACAGGCTGAAAAGCATCAGAGCCAGGAGCACAACGAAAAGCGCTATCTGGTCAACAGCGAGCGTCAGGTCTACTGGCCGATGAACACACAATGGGAGCCGGTCGAGGGGTGGTGGACGCCAGACACCCGCACCAAGTGACGGCCTGACTCGGACCGAAGTTCCGCCCTCTGCCCAAGACCGCAGACCCGTGGGTAGCGGAGTTCGCGGCCAGTTTCTGCTATCGTGGGCGCCTGAGACTTAAAAAGGAGTGTTGATGCGGGTTTTGATCCCGTCCCACAGTTCGGAATGATTTCTCGATCTATTGTATCCACAGTTGCGCTGACGGCTCTGATCTTTGCTGCCTGCGGCGGCACTAACAGCGGGTACGGCAGCGGCAATTACAATGTCGGCACTGCGACGCCCGCTGGAGAGCTCAACGCCGCCGGCGCTTCGACTACCGCTCAAAGTACCGATAACAATCTGGGCGGCGCCGTCCAGAGCGTTATCCATGACGAAGAGCAGGAGGCCCGCATCCACAAAGCTCAGAAAACGGAGCCGCTGCTGGCCGAGGCGGGATTCAGGTCGATGCCGATCGACACTCCGGCCAAGCACAAGGTGGTCGAGGGACTAACCCCACTCAGCTTCAACCGCCTGGCCCATCACGGGGAAATCCACTACTGGTTCGCCGATCCCTACTACTGCAACTGCGTGTATGTCGGCAATCAATTGGCCTACTTTCGCTACAAGCAGATGAAGAAGGAGCACAAGAAATACAAGATCGAGGAAGCCGACCTCATCGACCAGGAAAATGACATCGACCTGCCGATGGATTCCCAGTGGGATCCGGTTTCGGCGTTTGGAATGCCGTAAGCGGTCTGAAGATGAATTTCAACGCAGGCCTTGCGCGTAAGCGTGCAACCAGCTGCCGGATTTTGCCATGCTCGCCGCTTGTTCGAAGGATACTGATGAAGCGGTTGGTCAACTGCGGCATGGTGGCGGCAGCGGCGGCCGCATGGCTACTTCTGGTGCCGCCTTTTTCAGTCACCCGTGCGGGGAGAACGGTCGTCGATGCCAGCGCACCGCTTTATCGTTGGGAGATACTGTCCAGCCATTCTGACAACGGCGAATGCGTGAAGCATCGCGATCAACTGCGCGCATCGCTGGAAAAAGCCGCCACCTCAAACACTGCCCCCGTCAAAAAAGGCGCTCAAGACAAAGGCCAAGCCCCGGCCTTTGCCGGTCTGCGGGCGCGTCTGGCAAGCGCCCGATGCGTCTCCAGCACAAACCCGCTGCTGCAGGTCCCCGTTCCTGCTTCCAGGCCGAAGTGACGAAGTAAGGATTCACCCCTGAAGGAGGAGGGCGAGGAGGAAGGTAGAAGAAATGAGAGTTGCAGAGGGAAAAATATGAGCCACTTTTTCCCCTTCCCTCTTTAGGAAGAGGTCGGGGTTATGCTTCTCTTTTTTATCCTAAAACCACCGAAATCGTCTTGAGCTGCTCCTCGAGTTCGCGCACCAACGCGATCAGCCGCCGCTCCTGCTCATCGCGGGCGGTCCAGACTGCCAGCTCAGGCGCCGCGCATTCGATTAGCATCTGGCGCAATGGCGCGCGGCTCGGCACACCCTCGCGCTCCTGGATTCGCAGCGACTTAAGCCAGTCCGCGAACCGCGCGCGCAGCAACTCTTCGATCGGCTGGTCCGAAGCGCAATAGCTTGAAGCGTCGATGCGCAAAGCGCGGTTGCCGATGATAAATCCAATCCGGCACAGGGTGTCGAGGGCGCCGACAAGATTGGACGCGTCGATTCCGGAGCTATGGCCTTGGAGTTGCGCGTCGGTGGCGACGGCCAACATTTCGCGCACTCCCCCAAGCAGCGCCATTTCGGCTGACTCGACCTCCGCTGCGTCGCGGCTTCCGTTATCCGCAGCGCCGAGGAGCGCCAGCAACGCTTCCAATGGCGCCTGGAATTCCTCGGTCAGCGTGCGACTGGGCCGTTCGCGCCAAAGTACCGATACGGCAGCCCGAATCAACATCCCGAAACTGATACCCCAGATGGTCCAGATCGACGCGAACACGTCATTGCGCGGGCCGGGACCGCTAAAGGCGATCACAAACGCGGTACCCCCGATAGATAGAAATGAGAGCAGCCCTCCGCCCTCCCCGATATAGGCCATCAGCAGACAACCAAGAAAAATGCCAATCATGTACGAAAACAAAGAGGTACCGTTGGGCGCGATTGCGACCGTGACGACTGCGACCAGCAGCAGGGCTGCGGCGGCGCCGGCCGCCCGAATCGTGAACTTGCGAGCGGTGGCGCCATGGCTGGGCGGACCGCCGATCATCAGCAGCCACAAAGCAGCGTGCATCGCTGCATTGTTGGTTGCCAGCCCGCAGACAAACGCCAGCACCATCGCGATCGTATGGCGCGTCGCGTAGCGCATCAGAAAGCGGTTGGGGCGCCGGCGCAAGCGGAACCGATGGGAGCGGGCCGTTTCGGGCTCGATCGGGGTCGCGTGGAGTTGCGGGTGCGAATCGATTGTTGCGAACAGGATTTGGGCAAAGTGGGAATCGACCAAAGCGCAGATAGCGTGGAGCCGGTCGATGAGGGCGCAGGTGGGGACGGGGGCGCCTGCGGCGCCCCCGTCCCCACCTGCGGCCAGTTCAGCCAAGGAGCGGCGTACCCGCGGCGCGGGTACGCCGCTCCTTGGCTTTTCGGTCGGATTGGGCGGCGGGCGGCGAACGCCGCCCGCCGCCCAATCCGACCCCCGCACCCTCGACGCATACTCCCCCAGCACGGCATCCACCTCCGCGCCCGCATCCCGCACCACCGCCTGCATATCGCCGTCCAGCATGATTCCGGCAGACTCGGTTACCAGGTCCGCGATCCGATCGATCTCCTTGTGGATCCGCTCGGCCAGCATCACTGTGCTCAGCAGGTCCGCGGCCGAATCAACGCCACCCTCCTGATTGGAGGGACCAAGCAACGTCAGATGGTAACCGAGCTTCGAGGCAACCGGCTGATCCTCCCCACGGACATCCCCGCCATTTAGCCAAACCTCGAGTACGAGCTGGAGCCGGCGCCGCAAGCGGTCCAGCGTATCGGCGAGCGATTCGCGCAGCACCTCATGCGGCGACCTCCACCACAGCACCGTATTGGCGACGTATAGGATAAGCACCGCGACCGCGACTCCGCCAAAGGCCTGCGCGTCGGTCCACATAAACCCGTTGGGATCAAAAAGCACGAGGTAAAAGGCGGTCAGGGCGGGAACCTGCGCCCAAATCCAGATCCGGCCCAGCCGGGAATCCGCAAAGATGAAGTAACTGCTAGCCATCGACAGCGCGGCAAACAGCGCGAGGTGCGGAATTGGCGAATCAACCATCGCGGACGCCAGCGCCATTCCCAACACCTGGCAGATCGCGCCGACGCACAGGAATTTCACGGCGGGCGCAAAGCCCAACGCCGCTTCGGGCGTGGCCATATTGAACAGGAGTGTAAGTCCCAGGGCGTTGCTGATTTGCAGCGACGCGGTTACGCCCGCCCCAACTGCGGTGATTGCCGCCACCCGGACCGCGCGGCGCCATCGCTGGGGCGCTGCGTCCATCTCGGTCCACAGAGTGCGGATTACTCGGACCAGTCCGGCCCGTCCGCGTGTCCAGGCGCGATCGTTCGGAGATTCCTCGGAACCGGCGATTATGGGCGAAGGTCTATCCAACTCTTACCCGAGGGAAACTGCTTGCCACGTCGGCAAGTCAGGCCGCAGTATTCTGCGAAAAACGCGCAATCGACTGCAACCGATCACGCAGAAGTTCGCGCGTTCTATTGGATCCGGGTGACATCGATGGAGCTAAACAGCATTAAGTGTGTAGGCCGCGCAAACGATCTTCTACACGGCTTATCCGGTGATGGCCTTCCTCAGCACTGGTGCCGGTCTTTTATGGCGGTCTGGACGCCGGTTGTAATCTTTATCCTGATTCTAATCGGCGGATGCGCCAGCGTGGAGCAGCGCCCGGAAATCGATCCTGACGCCTATGCTCCACCTGCCGTACAGCGCGAATGGCAGCCGCGTAACGAAGCGGCTTTCGACCTGAACCAGGAGCTCGGCCCAATCACGCAGGAGCCGCTGCCCGAGCCTGGCAAGAAGTACAGCCTGCCCGAGTTGATTGAGATAGCCCTGCGGTGCAATCCGCAGACGCGGCGGACCTGGTATGAAGCGCGCGCGGCGGCGGCGCAAGCAGGCCGGGCGCAGGGTCCATACTATCCGCAGTTCTCTTTGGACAGCGATGACGGCTATCGGCGAATTGGCGACCTCGTACCCAAACATTGGGGAGTTCAAAAGAGCTGGCAGAGCACCAGCCTGTTTGCGGTGAATTACCTGCTGCTGGACTTTGGGCGCCGCGACGCCGCCGCGCGCTCGGCCCGCGAAGCGCTGATAGCCGCCAACTTCATGTTCAATCAGCGCGTGCAGCAGATCGTCTTTGACGTTGAAAGAGCTTATTACACGTTGGACGCGGCCAGAGAAGACGTCAGATCGGCCGAAGTGGTCCTGAAGATGGCGCGCACCGACCGGATTGCGGCACGAAAGCGTCTCAACGTGGGCCTGGCAACCAGGCCGCAGGTTCTGCTCTCCGAACAGCGCGAGGCGCAGGCCGAATACGAGTTGCAAAATGCCCGCCTGGCGGTGAGCGACGCTCAGGCGCGTCTGGCATTAGCGATTGGCGTCGAAGCCACCGCGATCCCGGACATCGAAGGTCTGGAAGGACAGCCGATACCAAAGCAACTGGGCCAAAGCGTGGATCAGTTGATCGCAGTTGCGCTGCGCCGGCGCCCCGACCTTGGGGCCAAAGCGGCGGCTTTGCGCGAAGCGTCGGCCCGCGTCGATGCGGCCCAGGCATCGTTATATCCAACGCTCGGCGCCTCGGCTTACTATGGATTTTTCGGCTTCAACTACAAGCTCTCCAATCCGCCAACGCCGAGCTACACGGCGGGCGTGCCCGAGTATGCCGCGCTGGTCACGCTCAAATGGGACATTTTCACGGGCTTTCAGCGGCTCAACGCGATCCGCGAAGCACAGGCGCAGCGTGAAGCCGCACGGGCCCAACTCCGAAGCAGTGAATTGGATTTGTCTGCCGAGGTATGGAGCGCGTACTTCACCTTCACCACTTCGATGCGCAAGTACCGATACGCAATCGCCCTGCTCAAAGCTTCGCAATCCTCCTACGACTCGAACCTGCGCTCCTACCAGCACGGGCTCGCATCGATCCTCGACCTGCTCTCGGCCGAACGCGATCTGGCGGGTGCGCGTTACGCGCTGATTCAGAGCAAGGCGGAAGTCCTGATTTCAGCGGCGGCGCTGAGTTATGCGATAGGCGTCATCCCGGAAGAGGCGCGGCCATAACAGCCAAACCCCGGAATTTTCACATTCCTGGCCTGTGTAACGATTAAGCGCCGGTATGGCTGAAGCCAGTCAACGGCTGGAAGCCTGAGCAGCGGATTACGCGATCCGTTCCGAATCTTTCGGAATACATGCGCGCCAAAAAAAGCGAGTAGAGGCTCAGACCTTGATCTTAAAGACCGCTGCCGCACCGCCTATTGTCCTCCCGAAAGGGACAGGGGGTCAGGGCGTTACCTTCTTAAATCCCTGGATTGTCACGACCGCGGTCTCACCCATGCGAAACGGATGTTTGGAGTCGCGGTCTTCAAGAATAATCCGGACCGGGAAACGTTGCGACAGGCGCACCCAATTCAGCGTGGGTGCGGTGCGGGCCAGTCCTTCGACGGTGGCGCCGTTTTCCTGAAACAGCGCCCATCCCACCCCTTGCACCACTCCGCGAAACTGATGGTTGCGATAGCCGATCAGGTAGATTTGCGCGGTCATCCCCGGTTTGATCCTGGAAAGGAAATTCTCGCGGAAGTTCGCCATCACGTACCACGTGCGGTTGTCCACCAGGCTTACGACCCGCTTACCTTCGTTCGCATACTCGCCGACCGCGATATTGAGATTCGTGACGTAGGCGTCAAACGGCGCGCGCACGTAGCAGTAACCGAGGTTGAGTTTGGCGTCGTAAAGGGCGGCCTCGGCAGCTTTGCGGCGGGCGTTGATCGCACCATACTGACCGAGCTGGTTTTCCGCCTTATAGACTTCGTTGCGGGCGTTGCGCACCGCAGCCTCGGCCGCGGCGAGTTTGGTGCGCGCGCTGTAAACCTGATCGGCGGTAACGAACTGGTCCTTGAGCAGCGGCACCAGCCGATCAAGATACTGCCTGTCGTATTCGGCTTCGGCTTCGAGCTGGGCCTGGCGGGCCTTGGCCGCGCCGATAGCGTTATCCAGTGCCTTGATTTCCAGGTCCGTGAGGTCGAGCTTCGCCTGTGCCATGTCCATCGCAGCCTGGTAGGGTCGCGGATCGACCACGAACAGCAAATCGCCCCTGCGCACGTGCTGATTGTCCTGGATCGGCAACTCGACGATCGGACCGCTCACGTGCGGCGCGATATGAACGACATTGGCGCGCACGTAAGCGTCGTCGGTCTGAGGATAGACGTAATAAAGGCGCGCAACATAAATTCCCAGCGCAAGCGTGACCAGGAGGATAAGCAGGCCCACCATCCGTCCCACGATGCGCAATGCGGGTGGATCGCGGCGTAATTTTTTGCGCGGCGCGGCCGGCTCGGGCCGACTCTTCAAATCCGGTTGAAGAAGATTATCCATACGATCAGGGCGAACATCGCGGCGAGGCTCGTATAGATGAGAGGACGAGGACCCAGGTATGGATCAATGCGCGCGACCACGAACAGCGGACGAAACGCTGCCGCGATGAGTGACCCGGCCAGTACGCACAGCAGCCAGGCGGGAAAGTTGGCGCCGGCCACGTCGATTACCGGATCGCATCCCCCAGCGCCGACCGCTGCCGCCATCGCAAACAGCGCCAGGCCCACGAGTTTGCTTTTCGTCCTGTGCCGATCCACAGAAGTGATGCAATCATTCCCGAAACCACCGGGTGAATGCAACTCGCATCCGCTCACAAATGGGGCAGGATGAGCGGCTTTATGTCAAAGAAGTTACGCATCGCCTCGTATGCGTCATTGACCCTGGACAACGGGTAGCGCGTGCTGACCATCGCGTCGAAATCGAAGCGCTCGCGGTTGTTGCGCAGAAACTCCATCGCACGGTAGTAATCGGTGGTCTCGGCCGATAACGACCCAATCAGCATCATCTCGCGCCCCACGATTGCGCTGGGCGCGATCGAAATCTCGTCGCGGTTGGTCTGCCCGATCACCAGGTAGCGTCCGCCCCGGCGCACCATCTCGATTCCCTCGCGAAAGGCGGTTTTGGCGCCGGACGCCTCGATCACGATATCGGCGCCGCGCCCGCCAGTCAGCGTCATAATCTGATCCTGGCGATCGATCGGGTTGTGCTTCTCCACCGAGATGAGATGGTTGGCGCCCCAGCGTTTGGCGATGTCCAATCTGACCTGCGGCGCGCCGATGGTGATGATCCGACTGGCCCCCGCCTTCGATGCCATCGCGGTGGCAAACAGACCCACCGGCCCGGCGCCCTGGACTACCACCGTGTCGTAGTCGTGGACGGGGCCGAGTTTTTCGAAAGCGTGCACGACCGTGCGCAGCGCGCACGATGCGGCCGACGCCCATTCGCTCTTCACCTCGTCAGGGATTTTGATCTTTCCCGAGGTGGGATAAACGTAGCAGTATTCCGACAGCCCACCGACCAGGTAAGGATAATTGCGACAGGAGGCGAAGTTGTAATTGCGTCGGTTGGGGCACAACGACTCCTGTTTGGTGATGCGGCACCAGAAGCATTCACCGCAGGTGGCGGGACTCCACACGATGCGATCGCCTTCGGCCAGCGGCTGCCCCACCGCGTCGCAGCGCACCTGACCGCGGTCGACGATTGTCCCCATCATCTCATGGCCGGGAATAATCGGTAGGAAGGGTTCGATCGGCAGCATGATGGTGCCGTCCCACATGTGGATGTCGGAGCCGCACAGCGACGCCACGTCGGTTCGCACCAACATGCCGCCCGGCTCGAGCTCCTGCGGCACCTGGACTTCCTCGATCGTGATCGGCGCTTTGATCCGGTTAATCACCGCGGCTTTGCAGGTTTTGGGAATTGTCGCCATTGTCGTGTTCCTGATAAAACAGTTGCCGGCGCGCGGCCGGGTCCTTTCATATCGCAAGTGAGATAGCCTACGATGGCGGTGACCGGGTCACAAGCGCCGGGTCTATCCTGCACCACAAGGAGATCTGCCGCGATGAAATATAATGTGATTTCCGCCGACTCTCACATCAATGAACCGCCGGGCACCTGGATCGACCGCGTTCCGGCAAAGTTCAAGGACCTCGCCCCCCGCATAGTCCCGACTCCCGACGGCGGTGAAGGCTGGAAATTCCCCGATGAGCAGCCACACAGTTTTGGCCTGGTCTCCGCCGCCTTGCAAAAGGGCGAGGTGCGCGGCCCTGAACGCTACATTCCGGCCGGGCTCAAGTTCGAGGATATTGCGCGCGGCTCATGGGATCCCAAACAGCATATCGAGGACATGAAAAAGGACGGCTGCGACGCATCGATCCTGTACTTCGGGGTGGCAGCCAGTGTCTACAACATCAAGGACCGCGACCTGCGCCTGGCATGTTTTCGCGCTTTCAACGACTGGCTGGGCGAGTTCTGCTCGTACGACCCCGCGCGGCTGGTCGGACCGCCCCTGCTGCCGGTCGAGGAAGAAACTATCCAGGACGCGCTCGACGAGCTTTACCGCAACGTCAGGCAGTGGAAGATCAGGAGCGCGCAGATCCCGATTTTCCCGTGGAAACGCTACCACGATCGCTTTTATGATCCCCTTTGGGCGGCAGCGCAGGAAATGGATCTGCCGCTGGCGTTCCATCGCGGGCTCAACCGTCCGTTCGCCTTCGGCGCGCCCAACCAGGGCGGCCCCTGGATGGCCAACCAGGTGATGCGCGACTTTTCCTACTCGATGCCGTTCGCTGACCTCGTCTTCGGCGGCGTGTTCGACCGCTTCCCCAATTTGAAGGTCGTGTCGGCCGAGGGACGCACCGGATGGCTGATCCATTTCGTCCAGCGCGCCGACGAGAGTCTGCGCCGCCACGGGCCGTGGCTAAAAGTGAAACTTGATCGGCTGCCCAGCGAATGCGTCAAGCACAACCTTTATTCAACGTTCATCGAGGATCGAGCCGGAATCCTGCTGCGAGAGATGATCGGCGTCGATACCCAGATGTGGAGTTCAGACTATCCGCACAGCGACAGCACCTGGCCCAATTCGACCAAGGTCATCGAGGAGCAATTCGAAGGGGTGCCGGCCGAGGACAAGTACAAGATGATCGCCGGCAACGCGGTGCGATTGTACAAGCTCGACTCATGATTGCGGCTCCCTTCTTGTCCGCTCCCCTCTGTCAGGACCAGGAGAGGGGACAGCCGGACGTTCGCCGCAATGAACCCGGAAAGTAGGAACATTTCATCACATGAGCTACATGGTGGGCGTGGATATTGGCGGGACCTTCACCGACTGCGCGGTGTTTGACGACCGCGCGGGCCGCTTCATCACCGGCAAAGCGCCGACCACGCCGCAAAATCCCGCGCAAGGTTTCTTCAACGCGCTGGAAGCGGCAGCATCAGCCGCCGGTCTCGATCTCCGGCAATTGCTGTCCAACACCGTCACGCTGGTCAACGGCACCACCGTCGGCACCAACGCGATCATCACCGGTCGCGGCGCCAAGGTCGGCCTGTTGACCACCGTCGGGCACGGCGAAGCGCTTTCGATCATGCGCGGCGGGGGACGCACCAAGGGACTTTCGATCGACGAACTCCTTTATATCCCCGGCGCGCACAAGCCCCAACCGCTGGTCTCATCCGATTGCATCGAGGAAATCGTTGAACGGGTCGATTGCAAGGGCAACGTGGTTGTCGCGCTGGACGAACTCGGCGCACAAGCCGCAGTTCGCCGGCTGCTGGACAAGGGCATCGAAGCCCTGGCCATCTGCCTGTTGTGGTCGCCGATGAATCCGGCGCACGAACGGGCCCTGGCTGACATGGTCCATCGTATCGCGCCTGACTTGTTCGTCAGTTGCTCGCACGAAGTGGCGCCGATGGTTGGCGAGTATCCCCGGGCCGTGGCTGCGGTGTTCAACGCGTGTATTGGCCCGCTGATGAAGCGCTACGTGAGCGGGCTTGAAACACAGGCCGCGGATGCCGGTTACCGAGGCCGGTTGCTGTTCGCACAGTGCGTTGGCGGATGCGTGCCGGGCGATCGGGCGGAGGCGGTACCGCTATACACCATCGATTCCGGTCCGGTCAGCGGCGTTGCCGCCTCCAGCATTCTCGGCCCGCGCATGGGCTATCCCAATATCATCACCACCGACATGGGCGGCACCACCTTCGATGTCGGCATTATTTATCAGGGCGCGCCCCTGACACGCAGCTCGACCGTGATGGGCCGCTATGAGATGGCGGTTTCGATGGTCGATGTGGTTTCGATCGGCGCCGGCGGCGGCAGTATCGCCTATGTCGATCCGGCCTCGGGCGCGATGCGCGTGGGACCGCGCAGCGCCGGCGCCGAACCGGGTCCGATGTGCTACGGTCAGGGCGGGACCGAACCCACCGTCACCGACGCCAACCTCGTGCTGGGCGTTCTGGATCCCGATTACTTCCTGGGTGGCAAGCGCAAGCTCAATAGCGAGTTGGCGCGCGAGGGCGTGGGTCGCCTCGCTAAATCGTTGGGACTTGGTTTGGAGGAAACGGCGGCGGGTATTTGCCAGATTGCGGACAATTTGATGGCCGGAGAGATCCGCCGGATGACGCTGTTTCGCGGCTACGACCCGCGCGAGTTCGTGGTTTTCGCTTTCGGCGGCGGTGGTCCAACGCATGCCGGCGCATACGCGCGCGAGTTGGGTGTCAAGCAGGTAGTAGTGCCACTGGGCAATTGCGCGGCGGTATGGTCGGCGCTGGGAACCTATCTCGGCGGCGTCGTGCACGTCTATGACCGCAACGAATTCATGCGTGAGCCGTTTGACGCGCGGACGCTCAATCGTATCTTCACCGAGATGGAAGAGGCTGCCCGTCTTCAACTGGCAGCGGAAGGGTTCACCCGCGCGAATATGGGATTAGAGCGCTTCATCAGCCTTAAGTATGGCGCGCAAATCTCCTCGCTCGAAATCCCATATCCTTCAGAAGGCCTGGCTGCAGAGCGCGTAAACTCGTTGATTACCACCTTCGAGTCAACTTACGCGCGGCGTTATGGCGAGGGCGCGGGCTTTCGTGAGGCCGGAGTCGAAGTGATGAAGCTGCGGGTGCGCGCAGTCGGCCGTCTGCCGGAAGTGAATCCCGGCAAACTGCCCAAAGGCCGAGGCAACGGCCAACCGCCCGCGCCAGTGAGCAAAACGCGTCCAGTGTATTGGTGGGAAGCCGAAGGTTTTCTGGAAACTCCCGTGCTCAACGGCGAGCGCATGGAGCCGGGCGCGGAAATCAGCGGACCGGCGATTATCGAGTTGCCGCACACGACCATGCCCGTGCGTCCGGGACAGACCAGCCACATGGACGACTACGGCAACATAGTCTTGAACGTGGGCGGCCGGCCGCGTTTATAATCCAATTCAAGCATCAGGAAAGGGGCAGCTGAAAACCATGAGCACAACCGCGGAGCACCAATTCAAAGTTATCGGAACCCGGCCCGTGCGTCACGACGGGATCGACAAGGTTACCGGGCGCGCCAAGTACGGCGCCGATTATAGCCTGCCTGGCATGTTGCACGGCAAAGTCCTGCGCAGCCCCTATCCCCATGCGCGAATCAAATCGATCAAGCTCGACAAGGCGCTGCGCCTGCCCGGGGTCAAGGCGATCGTAACCGGGCAGGACCTGATGGACCTGCCCGGACGGCGCCAGTCCATGGGCGAGATGATGATGAATCCACATGACATCGCCCACAACATCCTGGCGCGCGACAAGGTGATGTATAACGGCCACGCGGTCGCGGCGGTTGCGGCGACCTCCCCGCATATCGCCGAGGAGGCGCTCGATCTGATCGAAGTCGAGTACGAGCCGCTGCCGTTTGTGATGACCGTGAAGGAGGCGATGGCGCCGCAGGCGCCAATCGTGCTCGAAGACCTGCGCAATCAGGAATTCGGGGAACTCTCCTTCGACACTCCGATGGAACTGTTCATCGCGCCTTCCAAGGGGGCGGGCGAGAAGCCGACCAATATCGCCGCACATTTCCAGTTCAAGCGCGGCGACCTCGATGCGGCCTTCGAGGCCTCCGACTATGTGGTTGAGCGCGAATTCCATACCGAGATGGTCCATCAGGGCTACATCGAGCCGCATAACGCGCTGGGTGTGTTCAATCCCGACGGCCACGCGACGCTTTACTGCTCGACTCAGGGTCCCTTCGATGTGCGCATGCTCTGCTCGTTGTTGCTGGGTGTTCCGCAGGGCAATATCCGCGTGATTCCCGCTGAGATCGGCGGCGGCTTCGGCGGCAAGACGACCATCTACCTTGAACCGATCGCATTGCTGCTTTCACGCAAGACCGGCCTGCCGGTCAAGATGGTGATGACGCGCGCGGAGGTGCTGCGCGCCACCGGTCCGACCTCGGGTTCATGGATGAAGGTCAAGATGGGCGCCACCAAAGACGGCCGTTTGAACGCTGCCAAAGTCTGGTTGGCGTTCGAAGCGGGTGCGTTTCCTGGATCGCCGGTAGGTGCCGGCGCGATGTGCTGCATCGCTCCGTACGACATCCCTAACTTCCAGATCGACGGCTTCGACGTAGTGGTGAATCGGCCCAAGACCGCGGCCTACCGCGCTCCGGGCGCCACCAACGCCGCCTTCGCCACCGAGACCGTGATCGACGAACTGGCTGAAAAGTGCGGCATGGACCCGATCGATTTCCGCATCAAGAACGGCGCACAGGAAGGCACGCGTCAGGTCATCGGACCCAAATATGGCAAAATCGGTTTTATCGAAGTTTGCCAGGCGCTTAAGAACTCCGAGCATTACAAGACCCCTCTGAGCGGACCCAATCGCGGGCGCGGCGTGGCCTTTGGCTTCTGGTTCAACGCCGGCCATCAGTCATCCGCCACCATCAACGTTCACGGCGACGGCAGCGTCAGCGTGGTAACCGGATCGGTCGATATCGGCGGTTCGCGCGCTTCGATGGCCATGATCGCGGCGGAAGTGCTCGGCATCGGCATCGACAGCGTCCGCCCGCTGGTCGCCGATACCGATTCCATCGGGCAAACCGACGTAACCGGCGGCAGCCGCGTCACCTTCGCGACCGGGATGGCGGTATATGAGGCCGCCCTTGATACGGTGCGGCAACTCAAAGAGCGCGCCGCACGCATGTGGCAGATGAAACCCGAGGATGTGGATTGGGTCGATGGCAAGGCGGTCGCGCGCAACAACGGCAAGCGCCCTGTCTCGCTGCGTGATTTGGCGATGCGGTTGCCGATGACTGGCGGGCCGATAATCGGCCGCGCCACAGTCAATCCGCATAGCGTTGGTCCGGCCTTTGCCGGGTTGCTGGTTGACGTCGAAGTGGATCCGGAGACCGGCAAGGTCCAGATCCTGCGCTGTACGGTGGCGCAGGACGCCGGCCGCGCGATCCATCCCAGTTACGTCGAAGGACAGATGCAGGGCGGCACGTCCCAGGGCCTGGGCTGGGCGCTGAACGAGGAGTACGTGTACGACGATCAGGGCATCATGCGCAACGCCGGATTCCTCGACTACCGGATGCCGACATGCCTTGACCTGCCACTGATCGAACCGCAGATTGTCGAAGTGCCCCATCCGGGTCATCCACTGGGTATCCGCGGTGTCGGCGAGGTTTCGATAGTGCCGCCGCCGGCCGCCGTTGCCAACGCGATCTATCGCGCCATCGGCGTGCGCATGACGGAGTGCCCGATGTCGCCTCCGCGCATCATCAAAGCGATCGAAAACGCCAAAGCAAAGCAGCGGTAAAAAGCTGGAGCGTAAAAACAACTGGTGCAGGTATCCACGCCTGCCATCAATGCGCGAGCCATCCCTCTGGCTCGCGCATCGTTTTTCGCAATTCAGGACGGAGAACTAATGTAATACTGACTGGTCCTGTGGCTCAGACTGCGAATAGGGCGGAGCACCAACGGGTGGCGGATTTGTCGTTGCAGTGCTGCGGCCGCTAACCGCGGCGGGCGCCGCATCGTTTCCCAGGTTTTGCTCCTGCAATGGTTGCGCGCTGGCTCGCGGTTCGGTGGCCGGCGGCACCATAGGAATTTCGGCGTTCTGGCCCGGCGCTCCGTAATATTCGCTCCACGTGTCGTCATCTTCGCCGCCATTGAGGACCGGCGCCAGGAAGGTGTTGGTTGCCAGATAATGCCAGGGACGCGCGATTCCCCATTCCAGCGCCCAGCCGATCGGGCTCAGCAACGAGGCAATCGCGCGCACCGGATGGGAATCTTCCTGCGTATACTCGTTGGGGTCGTGCAACTGCCATCCGTTGTTGCTCGGGCTATTGGGGTCCTGCTGCTGAGCATGCAACACCGGAGGGGAGACCAACAAGGCAGCCAATAAACCGACTATCGCTGCGATGCGCATCTCGTAACTTTGTCGCGCCTGGCGCCGACTGTCAACCCGCGCCCGTTTCCCCGCATAATTTCTCCGATTTTCCGATTTGCAGCCATCCGCGAGGCTGCTCAGGCGAGACCTGCGGCCTGATTGCAGGTAGACTGGAGCATACAATGAGCCACCGCTTGCTGAGCGTTGCGTTGATCGCGACAATCCTGATCGCGGCTGGGTCTCCATCCACCGCGGCAAAATCCCACCAGGGAAAAACGGTGGGAGGAGCGCGGCAGCGCCGTTCTCCCGAGATTCCGATTGCCGGGCGAATCGCGTATATCGGCGAGGGAGGAAACCTCTATGTCTGCGACGCCGCATGCCGGAAGCCTTTGTGCGTTACGTGCACGTCCAAGGCCGAACAAGCGCGCGGCGGCGCCATCGTGCCCGCCGCTCTAGCCAGCGATCCGCCGGCCCCCGTCCAGCCCATCAGTTACGATTTGCCCACGTTTTCGCCCGACGCCACCCAAATCGCTTACGCGTCCGCGCAGCGGCGCGGCGGCAGCCTCAATTTCGCGATAAATGTTTACAACTTCACTCGGCGCGTGCCGATCACGGTGTTTCAGAGTTCTGAGCATCCGATTTATTTTTACTGGCTGCCGGGCGGACAACGGATCTTCTTCCTCGCCGAAAATGGCGACAGTCTGGACCTAATCCTCGCCGAAGTGCGCGAGGGTCGGCCCGTCCGCGCGCTGCTTAAGGGCTTGCCCATCTTCTTTGACTGGAACCAGGCGCTGAATGATCTCGCGTTCCATTACGCGCCGCCCGAGGATTCCGGTCCCGAGCAGGCGGGCCTGATACAAATAACGGCGCGCGACCAGCACGTGGTCAAGGTTTTTTCCAGCGGGGCCGCTTCCTTCAGAAGCCCGGTCTGGTCGCCCGATCGATCGCATCTGGCCTATGTGCTCAACGACCACCGGGGTCAATTCGACCTGATGGTCGCCGACGCCGACGGCAACGAGGCAAAACCGATGGTGGGACTGGCTCCCGGAACGACGGCGTTCGAGTGGGCGGCCGATTCCAGGCACATCGCCTTCTCCACCCTCAAGCGGGAAGGCAGGATGTCCTATGATGGAATCAATCTGCTCGACCTCGAAACCGGTAACATCAGCACCCTGGTAAGCGCGCCGGTGATCGCGTATTTCTTCTCGCCTGACGGGAAGTGGCTCGCCTACATCGGGACCGGGGAGAACGCAAACACGTGGAACGTGATTGCGGCCGGGGGCGGCCGGCCGCGCAAGTTGTGCGATTTCATCGCGAGTTCGAGCGAGTCCACGGTCTATCGGGTGTTCGACCAATATGCCCTTTCGCATCGGATCTGGTCTCCGGACTCGCGTGCAATCGTCTTTGCCGGCGCGGTGCTACAACAAGACCAGGCTCCGCCCGAAAATATCTCGCCGTCGGTTTGGGCGGTTCCAATCGATGGACAGGCGCCGCGCACGATCGCCGACGGCAGCGTCGGCTTCTGGTCGCCGCGTTAACCAAATGCGCCGCTATCTCGAACAGGACGCAACCCGCGCATTGAGCCCGACCGGCGGTTTTCTCAGCGCCTTCAGCTACTCGCTCAACCCGTACCTTGGATGCTCTTTCGGTGACGGCGGTGGATGCCCGTTCTGTTACGTGCGCACGCTTCCGGTTGCGCACATCGACGGTGGCCGATGGGGGAGCTGGGTGATCGCCAAGCGTAACCTGCCGCAGCTTCTGGAGCGCGAACTGTCCGCGCTGCAACAAAACGGCAAACTGGCGGATAGCACGATTTTCATGTCCAGCGCGACCGATCCGTACCAGGGAATGGAGCGGAGGATGAAGCTAACGCGCGCGGCGCTTGCCCTGTTCGCCGATTATCCGCCCCGCCGCCTGCTGCTTCAGACGCGCAGTCCGATGGTGGAGCGGGACATCGATCTTCTCGTGCGGCTGGGTTCTCACGTAATCGTCTCGCTCACGCTGGAGACCGACGACGAGACCGTGCGCCGCCGGCTGACTCCGACCTCGCCGTCGGTCGCGCGCCGCATCGCTACCGCCAAGCGCCTGCGGCAGGCCGGCATTTTCGTGCAACTGGCGATCTCCCCGATGCTGCCCAATCGCGCGGTTCGCTTTGCCCAACTCGTCGCAGGCTGCGCCGATCGTGTCATAGTCGACACCTACGTTGACGGCGACGGCAGCGGCGGCAGGCGCTCGCGCGCACTGGGAATCCCGCAACTGTACAAACGCCTGGGGTATGAGGGATGGTTTGAACAGGGCGCGGAGCACGACTTGATCGCGGCGATGAGGTCGCGCTTGGGCCAGGAACGGGTCCTGTTCAGCCGCGACGGCTTCAACGCCCTGTAGAAGGATATTCGATGCAAACCGCCAGCACGCCGTTAATCAGGCTGTTCGATCCCGAGGTGCGGGCCAACCCGTATCCGCATTACCGGCTTCTGTTGCAGGTTGCGCCGGTCAAATTGTCCGCGATGCTTTCAGCCGTGGTTGTGTCGCGCTATCGCGAGATCGAACAAATCCTCACTGACCACGAGACCTACTCCAACCATCGGCCGGAGGCCACGCCTTTTCGCCAACTCGACCTGACCGCAGGCGCCGCAACGATATTGAGTTCCGATCCGCCCGACCACACGCGGCTTAGAAAGCTGGTGTCGCGCGACTTCACGCCGCGCCGGATTGCCGCGATGGAGCCGCGCATCCGCGAGATTACCAATACGCTGCTGGATCAGGTCGAGCGCAAGGGCGAATTCGATGTCATCGCCGATCTGGCCAATCAACTTCCGGTGATGGTGATTGCGCAGATGCTGGGGATTTCCACCGCGCGCCATCGCGAGTTCAAGGCATGGTCCAACGCCATCGTCGCAAGTTCCTCCGTACCGCCGCATCTGCCGCGCCCGCCCGAGGCAATCGAGGCTACAGCGGCTTTGCGCGGATTCCTTGCAGCCGAAATCGAACGCCGCCGCCATGACCCGGGCCCCGACTTGATCAGCGCCCTGATCGCACATCAGGAGGTCGAAGCCCTGACGGCCGCAGAGTTGCTGGCATTCCTGATCCTGCTCCTGATGGCAGGGAACGAGACCACCACCAACCTTATCGGCAACGGCCTCCTTGCGTTGATGCGCCACCCGCAACAGCTTGAGCATTTGCGCAGCCATCCGGATGCGATCACCTCCGCGGTCGAAGAAATGCTCCGATACGACAGCCCGGTTCAGGGCGTCGTCCGGCTGGCCCGCAAGCCCGACCAGGTTGGCGGTGTTGAGATAGAAGCGGGCACGCTGGTCATTGTCCTGCTGGGCGCGGCCAACCGCGATCCGTCAAAATTCGAGCAGCCGGACGCATTCGACATCACGCGCACGCCCAACGAGCATCTCGCGTTTGGCCACGGAATCCATTTCTGTCTCGGCGCGCAACTCGCGCGGCTGGAGGGATCGATCGCGATCGCGTCGGTGCTGGAGCGTTTCCCGAATTTGGCGCTGGCCGATCCGGCGGCGCCGTTGAGCTATCGCGGATCGCTGTTCCTGCGCGGTCTGGCCGCCCTGCCGCTATCGATCTGATTCGCTCGATAACATCGCATCATGAAACTGGACAGCGGAAGTCTTGCGCGTGGCGTCGCCAACCGCCAAACGGGGAGTATTGTCTCCTACCTCGCGGTTTCAGGCAGACCGGGCCAGCGCCTTCCCGCCCAGGCAATAGCCATAGAGGGCAACGACTTTCGCGCTTGAAAGGATTATCGTACTCGCAATGATGTAATGTCCGGATGCGCGAGGACGGTTAGGGCGCGGTTGGTGGCGAAATCGAAGTCCGATGCCGCCCACCCGCAGCCGCTGCTCTTGAGCGCATCGTGCAGTGGAGCGATCAATGCCGAAGTTATCGCGGGATCTTCTTTTACTGCCGCCAGGCGCGCAGTTTCGCTTTCCTGCCCGCGCCGGGAGCGGGCGCTATCGATTTTCTCGAGCAGTGAGCGCAGCGCCGCGATCGCCCGGGCCTCTCCGCCGTCCACGTTGAAAACGAGATCGGGCTCACCGGTTATGTCCACCGTCGCCAGCACTTTCTCATTCTCGCGAACCGCGGGCGGCGGGTTTTTTACACTCATATGAAAGCCCAGTTGCGCCCAGGATTGCCAGGTCTCGAACTTCGCTGCGCGTTCGCGATCTGCCGTTAACAACAGCACGTAGTACAAATACTCAATTCCGGCCAAGGTCCGGAAAATCCGCGTGCTGGTCGCCATCGATCGGCTTTTCATTTCCAACGAAAGGCTGGGCATAGATTCTCCACAAGACGCGCTTGCTCCGTATGCGCCGAAGCGCATCAGCAGGTCGTCGCCGATTACGGGGTCGGGGTGAGCTCGCGATTGGGATCGAGACCGTAAAATTTCACCATGTTATCCACCAGTACTTTTCTTCGATCCGCTTCCGATGCTCCCTCGAACATATCGTCGAGCATTTCACGGCTGACCGGATAGGTACCCATGCTGTGCGGAAAATCCGACCCCCATGCCATCATGTCCGTGCCGATATAGTCGCGCAGCTTCATCGCGGTGTGATCGATGATGAAACCGAACATGCAGTGCTCGCGCCAGTATTCGCTGGGTAGTTTCTTCAGTTTGAGGTCGTAGAATTTGTGCCAGCGCAAATATACCTCGTCCAGTCGATTGTTAAGCGCATGGATCAGCCATGAGCACTGGGTTTCGGCAAAATACATTCTGAGTTTGGGAAAGCGGTCGAACGTGCCATGCAGAATCATCCGGCCGATGGTCCCGCCGGTCATGGTGGTCGCCCCCGAACCCGACACTGCCATCTCGGCAGTAGGCGATTCAGCGGCATGAATGGGCCCGCCGAAATTCACATGCGGCGACAGCTTCATATCGGTATCGAGCAGGGCAGCCCAGAAGCGATCGTCCAATTCCGGTTTCGGATCGGGCCCGCCATTGGGCCACATGGTGAGGCTGACCGCGCGCAGGCCCATCTTGCGGCACCGCTCCATCTCGGCGATCGCATCATTTACGCCGCTCTCCGGCATCATCGCATTGCCGATCAGGCGGTCGGGCGCAACCGAGCAATATTCCTGGCCCAGAAAGGTATTGTAGGCCTGAACGCAGGCGAGATAGGCGTCCTTGTTCTCAGGCAGCAACTTGCGCAGGAAGGCGGGGCCGAAGATCGGGAAGAACAGAACCTCCGCGTCGATTCCGTCCTTGTCCTGCTCGCGCAGGCGCTGCACCGCGTCGCCCGTTCCCGGGCGCGATGTGCCGTCGTCGAAATGATAGCGCTGCGTCGCATTGGGCGTGAATTTGTCGAAGGTCAGGTCGCAGTACAGGTTGCCGATATTCTCGCGCGTGTACTCGCCCATCTGCCAGTACTCAGTACCGTCGGGACGGCGGACAAGCTTCGGCACGACATCCTTGAATCTGGCGGGAACCCGGCTGGAAAAATCGATCGGGACCTCGACGTGGCCGTCGCCTGAAATTACATTATATTTTCGCATCGCCGCCCTCCCCGGAGTTGTTTTTCAACTTAACTCCATCCGCGTGCCCTGTCCAATCCTTTCAGCCCTGATCGCTGAGGGTGCGAGGCCTTACGGAACAGGCCGCTGCCAGCGGTATCAACGTTGACGTGGTCGTTCGTAGTGGCCGGCGGTAGCACCGCCGTCCACCACCATGTTGATGCCGGTGATCCATTCGGCGTCATCGCTGCACAGAAATGCCGCGATTCCCGCGACGTCCGAAGGGCGGCCGATTCTCGGAATCGGTTGCGCATTGGCGAACAGCAGCTCCGCTTGCGCTTCCCCTCCCGGCAGACGGCTCCAAACCGTCGGCGTATTAATCACGCCGGGTGAAATACAGTTGACGCGAATTCGATCTTTGGCCAGTTGAATCGCGGCCGACGCAGTCAGATTGACCATCGCGGCCTTGACCGCGCTGTAGGCGGGGCTATTCGGCTCAGCGCGAATTGCGGCCACCGACGCGTTGTTGAGAATTGTGCCGCCGCCCGCCTTGCGCATGTGCGGGACGCAATGCTTGATCGCGAGGAAAACGCTGCGTAAACCGACCGCGAAGCAGCGGTCCCAGTCCTGCGCGTCAATGCTTTCCAACGGACCGGTCGGATCGAAGGCTGCTTCGTTGTTGAACATGATATCGAGGCGGCCGAATTCGCCGACCGCGCGACCGACCAGCGCCATGATCGCGTCTTCGCTCGAAACGTCGGCGCTGTGGAACACCGCGCGTCCCCCAGCGGCGCGAATCGAAGCGGCCAGCTCCTCGCCAGGTTTGATGCGCAAATCCGAGATTACAACCGCCGCGCCTTCCCTGACGAAGCGCTGCGCGCATCCGGCACCGATGCCGAGCGCCGCCCGGGTTATGATCGCGACTTTATTTTCGAGCATTCCCATTTCAGGTTCTCCTAAGCAGAGTTCATGCCTGAAGCGTAATCAACCACTGTCATTCGCGACTGAAAGAAAGTTCATTTTTGCAAAAGGAAGAAATAGCAGGATATCAAGTTGGCGGAGCCAACGAAAAGTGACAATTTCAGTCGAGACGGATTAGAAGGGCTCCGGTCAGGTATTCGCCTTCGATATGTCCAAGCATCACGGGATGGTCCGGCGCGGCGCCCAGTCGCGCCAGCAAACGCAAATTGCGGCCCGCCTTGACCTGCGCGGTGCGCACGGCGGCGATAAAATCCTCACCACGAAAATGCTGCGAGCAACTGAACGTCATCAAGGCGCCGCCGCGCGCCAGCGCTCGTATCGCCATTTGATTGATCTCCACGTACCGGCGTTGTGCACGCGCGACTTCGTTGCGGCTGCGGGCCAGCGGCGGTGGATCGACTATGATCAGGTCGAATTGCTCCGCGCACCTGGACAGGTAGCGTCCGGCATCTTCGCATACCAATTGGACCCGCTCGCTCAACAGGCCGTTGATTTCGAGGTTGCGCCGCGCCCATTGTAGAGCGGCAGCGGAGGAATCGACGGCGATGACTTGCGCCGCGCCGGCGGCCAACGCCGCAAGGCTGAATCCCGCCTCATAGCAGTACAGGTCCAGCACGCGGGCGCCGCGGGCCAGCGCCGCGGCGCTCAGGCGATTGACGCGCTGATCCATGAAATAGCCGGTCTTCTGGCCCCGTCCGGGCGCCACCGTGACGCGAAAACCGTTTTCGCGGACAAGGACTTCGTCCACCGTTTCGCCATAAACCACTGCGATGCGATCCTCCAGCCCCTCTTCTCGCCTGACCGCGCCCGCGCTGCGTTCGATTATGGTCTTTGGAGCCAGCAAGTCGACCAGGATTCGAATGACCTCATCGCGCATCCGATCCATGCCAGCGGTCAGAAATTGCGCGACCAGCACGCTCTCATAGCGGTCCACCACCAGGCCCGACAGGCCGTCGCCGTCGCCGTTGATCAAACGGCAGCAGGTGGTGTCGTCCGGTACGATGCGCCGGCGCAGCTCGACCGCGTCGGCGACGCGCGCGGCGACCACTTCTGCGAGGCAGTTTGATTCGCCGAAGGCGAGCATCCGGACCGCGATGGTCGTTGCAGGATGGTAATATCCGGCGCCCAGCTTTTCGCCCGAATTGCTCAACACCTCGACGGCACTGCCCGGCTCAAGCGTTTGGGGCTGCACCCGATCGATGGCTTGCGAAAAGATCCACGGATTCCTGCCGCGCACCGGACCTTCACGGCCGCTCTTGAGAATTACGCGAGCGGATTTAGAAAAGGCTTTAGCTGATGGCATGGAAAGCGCGGACTATTTGGGCGCCCGCTCGCGCTGACGCCAGGGCCGTTCGCCGGGGCGATTATAGTCGCCGCTGCGTCCGCCGGATTTGCTTACCAGCCGCACCGCGTCGATCACCATCGCGCGATCGATCGCTTTGGCCATATCATAAATCGTCAGCGCGGCGGCGCTGACCGCGACCAGCGCTTCCATCTCGACGCCGGTGCGCCATGTGGCGACGGCGCGCGCCTGAACCTCGATTAGTCCCCGGCGCGGGAGGGGCCGGAAGTCGACTTCGAGCAGTTCGAGCGGAATCTCATGGCACAACGGGATAATTTCATGGGTTCGCTTGGCAGCCATGATCCCGGCTATCCGCGCGGCAGCCAGCGCCTCACCCTTGGCCAGCCGACCGGCGACGATCGCGGACGCGGTGGCCGGCAGCATCCGCACCGTCGCACGCGCGACCGCCTCGCGCCGCGTAATCGCTTTTGCGCCCACATCGACCATCCGAACGCGTCCGGCAGCGTCGAGATGAGTCAGCCGGGCAGCCGTTTGTTTCCCACCGCCGCTGGGAACAGCGCGTAATGGCCTCGTCCTGTTTGCGTCATCCGCCATTTTTATCGCCTATGGGGTATATCGAACCAAGTCGCATGGGCATAATAGCCCGAACCCGGTGAAACGGTAGAATCCATTATCATGGCACAGGAAACACATCGCGTCGTAATTCTGGGATCCGGTCCTGCGGGATTGACGGCGGCCTTGTACACCGCACGCGCCGATTTGAAGCCACTGCTGATCGAAGGTCCGCAGCCCGGCGGCCAGTTGACCATCACAACCGAAGTCGAAAATTATCCTGGGTTCGAAAACGGGATCCAGGGTCCCGAGATGATGGAGGTGCTGCATCGTCAGGCCCAACGCTTCGGCACCAATTTCCTCAACGGCGAAGCAACCGCGGTGGACCTGCGGCGCCATCCGTTTGAACTGACGGTGGGAAAAAAAGTGCTGGGCGCGCAAGCGCTGATTATTTCCACCGGTGCGTCAGCCAAGCTGTTGGGAATTGAATCGGAAAAGCGGCTGATGGGTTACGGCGTCAGCGCGTGCGCCACCTGTGATGGCTTCTTCTTCAAGGACAAGGACGCACTGGTCGTGGGCGGCGGAGACACTGCCATGGAAGAGGCGACGTTTCTTACCAAGTTCTGCCGCAAGGTCACGATTGTGCATCGCCGCAACCAACTCCGTGCGTCGAAAATCATGCAGGACCGCGCCTTTGCCAATCCGAAGATTGGATTCATCTGGGACAGCGTTATCGAGGAAATCTACGGACAACCTGACAAGACCGGAGTGACCGGAGCGCGCCTGCGCAATCTTAAGACCGGCGCCGCCAGCGATGTCGCCACTGATGCGGTTTTCATCGCGATCGGCCATCAGCCCAACACCGCGCTTTTTGCCGGCCAGCTCGCGATGGACGACCTCGGCTATCTGATCGTAAAACCGGGTTCCACCTGTACCAGCATTGAGGGCGTGTTTGCCGCCGGCGATGTCGCCGATCGCATCTATCGGCAGGCGGTAACGGCGGCTGGCACTGGATGTATGGCCGCGATCGACGCCGAGCGATGGCTTGAGGCGCATCACCATTCCTGATCTCCTGCAGTGTCCCGGCTGGCGTCGATACGGCTTTTGCTCCGGCAAAAGTCACGAATGTAGCGGATCAGAGACGCAATCTGATCTTCGGTGAGGAGGCCGCCGAATGCGGGCATCCCCGGCGGTAGCTCGATGCTGGCGCTGCCGTTCTGGATGATCAGGAAAAGCACTGCATCTGACCTCATCTCCATCCGTTCGCAATCGGCAAAACTCTGAAGATGCGCGCGGAAGCTGGCGGCCTTCGGACCATTGCCCGTGCCGGATTCGCCGTGACATCCCGCGCAATACTTCAGGTAGAGTTCTTTGACGCCGAAAGCTCGAGTGGAGTCCGCCAGCGATGCCGCCCGGGCGCCGTTCGTACTCGTGAGGATTAGCGTTACAAATCCGGCGAGGAGAAGAGCTCGAAGGGCGAGGAAATCGCCCCACCAACGCGACGCCGTGATCACCCCGCCACGAATCAGCCTGCCGCGCGCGCCAGAATGGACGCTCGGGTTGCTCTTGCTTTAGGGCGGCGGGCTCCCAGCCTGGCGACGAGCACCGAACAGGGCGCCTCGCGCACAATGCGTTCGGCCACGCTGCCCAGGACCAACCGGGTCAGCCCCTTACGGCCATGGGTGGCCAGGACAATCAGGTCGCACCCCAATTGCTCGGCCATCGAAACCACTTCACCCGCCGGGTCGCCGGTTCTGATATGTACCGCGTGATGAATCCTGGAAGCGATACGGCTGCGTACCAGGCGCTGCAGCCGGGAGCGGGCCCTGCCCTCTAATTGGTCGAAGGGAATGGCAACTTCTGGTCCCGGGGGGATTGGCACGACGTGGAGGATGTCGAGTGTTGCAGTGCGCTGCTCAGCCGCCAAGTCCCCCGCGACCTTAAGTGCTGCCAGTGAATTCTTGTCAAAATCGACCGGGCAAAGGATCTTGGTGAACCGTGGCATTTGGCTCAACGTTGTATATCAACTTCTGCCCCGATTACCAAGATGGCTGCCCTAACTTTACCGTCAGAGACCATACAAGCAGACTTTAACGCCGGCCGTGCCCACCACCATGGAAGCCACCACCATGGAAGCCACCACCATGGAAACCGCCGCCATGGAAACCGCCGTGAAAGCCGCCACCGTGAAAGCCGCCGAATCCGCCAAAACGGCCGGCTCCGAAATTCATTCCGCCAAAGCGCCCGTTATGGGCGACGACAAGGCCGCGATTGCCGAGCTGACCGAAGCCGAATGGATGTCCCGCAAACGCCCATCCCTGGTGGTCAAAGCCGCCCCAGCGACCCCAGCCGCCATGACCCCAATCGTCGTGATCCCAATCGTCGTGGTCCCAATCATGTCCCCAGCCGCCATAATCGCCCCATCCGTTGCCCCATCCTCCATAGCCCAAGCCGCCGTAACCGAATGCGGGATACCCGCCCAGACCATATCCATATCCAGGATAGCCGTAGCCCCCGTAGTAGCCGGGCACGCCGGCGCATCCAGCCAAGGCAAGCGCGCCGATGATAAGCACCGTGAAGATCAGCAGTTTTGATTTATCCATGGTTTTAACCTGCCGGCGGAAACCCGATAGCGGACCCCTGCTTATTCCATGCATTCGGTCATTGCGCCAGCGGCCTCTTTTAACAGGCATTCGACAGTTAACGATTTTGTCAACAAACTCTGGAAAGCTCCTGTAAGTTGCTTCTCTTGTTGTTTAGACGTACTCGCTGAAACCAGGCTTCAAATTATCGAGGCGCGTTTGGTCCTCCCATCAAGTGCATCTGTTCGCAGTACTCACTCCCAAGCGGACGCGCGTGGGGCCTCCAGAGCCTGGAGTAGGCCAACGCAGAGACGCGATCGATAACCATCGAGACGTGGTCGATCATTGCGGGAGTGCCAACAACCGTCGGAGTCGAACCAAAAAACGACCGGACCACAATCCTGTCGTCAATAATCATCATCTGCGGTACGCCGGCTGAGTAGGCCGGATTACATTGTACTTGCGCCTCGCCCTTGCTCCCGCCTGTCGTATTGCAGGCGGAATCCTCGCTGACGACCTCGACCCGAATGCCTCTTTGCATATCGGAGCACAAAGCGTGCACCACACCAGGACCGGGATCCGGGGCGTGGACGATGATTGATTTGTGCGTCATGCGGATAGCCCGGATCAGAACTTCGCTACATCCCCCGTGCGAGGAAGAACACGAAATCCACGACTGCTCCTGATGGGCCAGATCCGGGATATGAATAGCCAAACTGCTGCCAGGTGCGGCAAGCGCGGAACCAGCCGCGACGAGTATCAAGCCGGCGACCCAATAGCTCAGCAAGCCTTTAAGAGGGGCTTTGATACACCCCGAAACGAAGTCGAATTTGCCGGCTCCGTCCGCGTCAGTAGGCCCAGGTCTTGCTCTGGTGATCACCGGAGTTAATTTCCTCATCCGGGTGAGTGGACCTTGCCGCAACCTGGCGCCGCTTGGGCGCCTTCATGGATCAGACCTGCCGTGAACGCGGCCTTCCGCGCTTTCTTTTTGGCGCGCTGGCTGCCGTTTCGCCAGCCGGCAAACCTTCGGAATCGTCGGTTTCCGATCCGATCGAGGGCGACCCCTGAGCCGCAATCCAAAGCTCTGGCGAACGGCTTGAAGCATGTTTCGAAGCACTTTCGAGTTCCCGCTGGCAATCGATACACAACACGGTCGCCGGCACGGCTTGAAGCCGCTCAACGGGAATTTCTTCGCCGCATTCTTCGCACACCCCGTAGCGGCCCTCTTGAAAACGGCGCAAAGCGCCCTCCACCGCTACCGCGCGGCTGCCCGCGAGTTCGACCAGGGATGCGGTAAGCTCGAAGCCCTCATCGGAAGCCGCGCTGTCACCCTCATCGCCAAGGGTGGAGTACTCCAGCGGGTCGCGTTCGCGCATGGCTTTCGCCCACTGGTTTTCGTGGGCGCGCACTTCCGCTAGAAGCTCCCGTAATTGACGCGCCCTCTCCTCGCTCGAAACATCGGAGATGCGTGTTGTGGATTCAGTTTTGCGGTTGGATATCACGAATGTTCCTCCAGGTTTGTGGTGGGAATCGCCGGGTGACCGCCGCCGGCGGCGCCTACCCATTGGTTCACGAATTTCTCGAACCGAGCACAAGCGGGGTGCAGGGCGCATCAAACTGCGATGCGCCCTGCGGGCCGGCTACGCGGGCACAGCGGGGTTGTCCGCACAAGCGGGAGCCAGCCGTCTATGGATCGGCCAGCCCTCTGTCGGCCAAAACGGCACGTACGCTTCCTTACGCACCAGCCGGCCATGGTAGTTGACCGGGATAATCGGCAGCAGCCCGATGATTCGGGGGGCCCGCAGGCGGGCGGCGCGAGGGCTGACTTCTTCAAGCGTATGACGGGTCAGTTGCTGACGCGCAGCGCTTGCGGCGGGCGAAGAAACCCGATTGGTGCGGAAAAGCGGACGCGTAATCCGAGCCATGCTCAAGGTGCAAAAACAAACCGCGATCAACAGCGCTGTCCGAGCAAACACACGATTTTTCGCCGTTGAAGCCATTTGCCGCATCCGACAGGTTAGACGACCGGAGTCGGGAATTATTCAGACCATCCGACCAGTCGCGCCCCAAGCCGCTGTCTGGTGACAAAGGCGCGGCTGTTTTCATCAGGTATTTCGCTCAGCCTACTCTCTTCGCAGATGCGGCTGAAGGGTAGTTCAGAGTCCGCCGCTGCTCGCCTCGCCCCTGATTCCCGTCGCCGCGACACTGGCGAACTTCAAGCCCCAAACCAGTCTCTGGCCCGTTTACGGTTGAACAAGACATCGATGGCGCCGTCTTCGCGGGTCGGCCGCTGATGTACACAGTTATCCGCCGCGATTTCGCCGGCGCTCCTATAATTTCTTTGCGGACCGTGAATAGCGCGGTTACGCTTTAATTAGTCTGCAGGCATATCCAACCGCGTGGCACGCGCCGCACCCAGGCGTCACTGGCCTTGAGCATCGAAATCAACGATAAGTGCGCGCCGGGCGGCCGCGTGAGGTTCGGCGACCATGGAGCAGGCCTCCTACCGGCAACAGACGCCTATCGGATCCAGCAAGCAGGGGACCCCTCGATGGGATGGTTTGCGGGCAGGATGCTTGCTGATGCTCGCGCTCATTGTCCAGGGCTGCGCGGCAAGTGGAAATGCCGGCAATCCCATTACAGACCCTCCCTGGACACAATCGAACAACACGACGCCGGATGCTGGGCAAACCTCCTGCGATTCAGATCAGGATTTTTTACCTCCGATGTATGAACCAAAGCTGGCGGAGTTGGCCGTGGAGGTCACCCAATATCTCAATGCTCACTGCCTGCCTCTGGTCCGCGCTTCAGTGACGAAAGCGGCCAACGGTTATCCGCAAATAATGCTCTATGGGTTCGTAGCCAGCAATTGGGCCAAACAGCAGGCCGAGGCCAGAACCGATGACCTCATCGCGTTTACTGGAATACCGCTGACCGACGCGATCGTGGTGCGGCCGGAACTGGCGTCAGCCACCGCCGATCGCACCGTTTCGAACACCGTTAATAGCCCGTCAGACTCCTCTGCGGCGCCACAGCCAGTCCAGCAACGCCAGAATCAAGACCCGAACGGCTCCCTTACCATACCTCTGGCATCGCCGCGTGGACCGGGAATAATCGGCAATGTCGGCGGCAGCGGGATGCTGGTGGCACCCGGAACAGGCCCGTAGCCCGTTGGGCTACGCCGTCCCTGATCCCTATTATTCCACCAGCCCCGGACCGGGATTCGTAGGACCTTTTCGGCCGTTACCGTAAAAGTCATGATTTAAGTATGACTACACGCAGCATTCACTTTAATTTCGGAACAGGAACCGCCCCCATGCAGCCGCGCGGCGCTCCAAAAATCGCGCTGCGGGGCCTATTGCCGATATTGGCTGCAGCGCTGACGAGTTGCGCGGCTTTGGGTTTGGTTCAGACGCCGCAACAGCGCGCGCAGAAAATCGAGCCGATCCTGTCCGCCGCCGGTTTTCGCATGCTCCCCGCCAATACCGCACAAAAGCAGCAGACCCTCGCCAGGCTCCCCCCATTCAAGCTCCACTATTACACCGACAAGAACGGCCAAATCCGCTACTGGTTAGCCGATCCGGACTATTGTCGTTGCGTGTACCTGGGCGACGAGGCCGCTTACCAGAAGTACCAGGACTTGCATCTGAAACAGCAATTGGCCGAACAACAGCAGCGAGCCGCCCAGGAAAACTACGCGGCCTCGCAGCAGATGCAGATGGACATGATGAGTCCCTTTGGTTTCGGCCCAGGATTCGGTTTCGGCTTCGGTATGTAACTTGTCTGTCCGGCCGCTCGCTCGAATTGTCTGGCTTGGTGGGCCGCACCGCTGCCGAGGCCGGCATTATCCTGCCGCAGGCGGGCGCATAAATCTTACCGTGCTCGGGCGTTGATCCGGCCAAGGAGAACGTGATGGCGCTCTACCTGCTGGTTGATTTCGGCCTGTTGGGCCTGGTCCAGCGGATGCAATTCACCTCGGAACTCGACTTGTTGATGTCCATCGCCCTGCCAATAGCAGTAGGCCGTGACATGTTCATCGAGGGTCTTGGCGTCAGCCAACTTGAGAGTGGTAACCTCCACTTCGCGGCCCTGCGGACGGCAGCTGGCGCATAACGAATCGATCTGGAAGCGCACCCGCCGCGGATCCAGCATCTTTACGTCGCTCCTCAGGACGGGCCATTGCGCGTTGCCGTATATCTCGGTGCGCAGGTAAACGACTCCGTTGCGCTCCCCGAAGTAGTAACTGACGGGGATGACCGGATCTTTGGTGAATTGAGAATCCGCCGGAATGACCTTCACGTAACCGCCCCAGCTCCCAATGAACTCGTGATCGGCTGACGGCAGAGGAAAGGCCGATTCGGGGGCCCCGGAGCCGGCATGGAGGATGTGAGGTTCGGCGGCGCGTTCGAGCAATGAAGGAGCGCGCGCGCCCCGGCATCCGGCCCCGGCGAAAATCAACGACGCCGCGAGGGCGATGGTCACAAGCGCCCTCGACCCGCTTATAACCGGGGAATACCAAGCGCTCGGCGTCAATCTGCCGAGGCGTCCGGAAGACGAGGTCCACGCTTCCATCGATGCGCGTTTCAGTTCGCGCCGGCGGATAAATCTGCGGATTGACGCCCTAACAGGGTGCGGAAAAAGTCGAGATGCACCTTTACCTACAGATGCTGCGTTCTGCACCCTGGATAAAAGATGGCCGCGTTCCTTTACTTCTCTCCTTCCGGGAGAGACCAGAATGGGAGCAGGTTGCGGAAAATCCTTTTTCCGCCGCCTGCTGCAGGCGGCAAGCTGGATACGCACGCTCATTTTGATAGTGGCCCTTCCGAATACCCGGAATCACGCTTTCTTTACCAACTCGATCCGTGCATTCACGGAAAACTGGTGGCGACACCTCCCTTGTTGATACTGCCCCGGTGGCGCCAAATCAATCGAATGACGGCCGGTCCTGAAGCAAGTGCGTGTCCGTGGAAGTGCACCTGCGGCCAGGGCGTGATCGTCCACCCCAACCTGATTTTTGGCGTTCCGAGCCTTGCGCCGGCAATTTGTGGAAACCGGTCCTTTGGGTTTACAATCATCACCGGCGCGAAGCGATGCGTCCAATCACAACCGAAGGAAACACAATGGCCGGTTCAAAACTGCGCTTTGGCGCCTTTATCGCACCCTTCCATCCGCTGGATGAAAACCCGACGCTCGCGCTCGAGCGGGACCTCGAACTGATTCAGTGGATGGACCGTCTCAACTACGACGAAGCCTGGGTCGGAGAGCACCATTCGGCCGGCTATGAAATCATCTCCAGCCCCGAGGTCTTCATCGCAACCGCGGCGGAGCGCACCCGCCATATCAAACTCGGCACGGGTGTTTCTTCCCTGCCCTATCATCAGCCGCTAATGCTCGCCGAGCGCATCAACCAGCTCGACCACATTACGCGCGGGCGCGTCATGTTTGGCGTAGGCCCGGGTGCGCTCGTCACCGACGCCATGATGATGGGGATCAATCCCGCGCGCCAGCGCGCGATGATGGACGAGGCGCTGGGCGTGTTGGTGCCGCTTTTGCGCGGCGAGGTGGTCAGCGCCAAAACCGATTGGTTCACGCTTAATGACGCCCGGCTCCATCTGGTGCCATATTCGCGGCCGTCGGTGGAAATCGCCGTAGCGAACCAGATTTCGCCCTCCGGCGCGCGCGCCGCGGGCAAATACGGCGTCAGCCTGTTGTCGTTGGGAGCGACCACCACGGGAGGTTTCAGCGCGCTGAGCTCAACCTGGGCGATTTGCGAGGAGCAGGCGCGCGAGCACGGCCAAACCGTCGACCGCCAGGGATGGCGCCTGGTCGGCCCCGTCCACGTCGCCGAGACCCGCGAAAAAGCCCGAGAAAACGTTCGCTTCGGCCTGGAGAAGTGGATCTACTACTTCCGCGAAATCGCCAACCTGCCCCTGGCCGCCGATGGCAAGGATCCGGTAGACGCAATGATCAAATCGGGGCTGGCAGTGATCGGCACGCCTGATGATTGCATCGCGCAGATCGAACGGCTGGAAAAGCAATCAGGGGGCTTCGGATGCTTCCTGCAACTCGCGCACAACTGGGCCGATTGGGAGGCCACGAAAAAATCCTACGAGATGGTGGCGCGCTACGTGATGCCGCACTTCCAGGGCCTCAATCTCAATCGCGACGCGTCACTGAACTGGGCGCGTGACAATCGCGCCGCTTTCACCGCCCAGTCGATGGGCGCGGTGGGCGCGGCGATCATGCAGCACATCCAGGAAAAGGGCACCGAAAACATCTCGCCCATGATTCTCAAGATGATGGGTATGGGCGCGCCCAAAAAAGACGCGCCCTGACCCGACTGCGCGATTTATCTCAGGATACGGGAGAGGCCGCCCGGCGTCGTCATCGTCTGGGCGTCCTTGTAATCCGCCGGCACGTCGTCGTCGGTGGTGGGCAAACCGGCGAAACTGGCGCTGATATGGCCGTTTTCCCAATCGATCTGATGCGCACCCGCGTAGCCGTCGAGCATGATCGTTTTCACGCCGTGAAAATCAATCGGAGAATAGATCTCCCATAAACCTTTCCACAGCTTGTTCTCGTTGTCCCAGTTCTCGGTAAACGGCGGAATCCAGGTTTCCTTGTCGACATAGAAAATCCGATGGGCGAAGCAGTAGGGACCCAGTTGCGCAATCCATTGCAGATGCAATACGTAAAATGGGCGCACCTGCCAGTGTGTTACTTCCGGCCTCGGCCATCCCGGAAACGTGCCGGGATCGCTGCCAGTAAATCCAACAAAAGAACTCGCTTCGTGGGCCCTGGCCGGATCCAGCATCGGCATCAGCAGTTTCTTTTCACCCAGCAATTCCACCTTGAAATTGTTCGGGTTCCAGGCATTGTCGTCATTGACCGAATCGGTGCCCAAAATCGGCGAACAGCGCGCCGCACTGGACAGTCGCAAGGACCGCCGCAGCGACGGCAAAAATACGTACAACTCCGGCAGACGCGTCGGATCATCGGGCTGCATACTCAGTTCAGTGGTGTACTTGGACTGCTCCGGCGCGACCACCATGAAGCGGCTCACATAAAAGAACCCGTTGGCGTAAGGCATGTTGATCGGCATCCCGGGTTCGCTCAGATGCGAAAGCATGTAGAAACAATTGTTGGTGTCCTGAGTGGTGCGATTGCCAAACCGATCCACCAGCATCCCCTGCGACGAGGAATGCAGGATGAAGGGACGAAATGGCGCCCACGCATTGTAGAGAATCTCAACCGCCTTATTCGGCCCGCTGGGATTGGGGAACGGCGGTCCCGCAACCCATCCCTTCATCACATAGCCGCCATTGGGCTGCCTGATCAGCGTGCTCTGGCTGCCGTACTTCTCTGCGTCCTGCCGCCATCGCCCAGGCATCGGATAATGCAACGTCGGCCCGACCACGATCGCGTATTCCGGCCCGCTGCCCAGATGCACCCCGGAATTGCCGTTAAAAGCGCCCTGGAGCCAGATCGGCATGAAATCCCTGTACTGGCGCCAGTTCTCCACGGTTATCCGGGTCCCGGGCGCGATGGTCCGTGATGAACTCGCGTCAACCAACCGCCGGTAGCTGTCTTCGCTGAACACCAGCGGCGCTGCCTGGGCACTACGGGCCCGCAGAACGCCCCAACCCGCCAGTACCGCAGCAATCGCAACGGTACAGGCAAAATGCCGAACCATACCCTTGACGCTTTTCCCCATTGCATTCTCCCCGCATTCGAGAGGGTGAAAAAAACTGAGAGTTGTGAAATATTTGCGTGCCAGCCACCTAATATCTCACACGAGAGGGCGGTGCAAGAGTTGCGCTGCCCGGGGCGGAAACACTTTTATTTCCAAATGACCGCTGAGTCCGTTATATGAGATTAAGCTTCGCCCTCGATTGGCTCCCGCCCTGCCGGCCGATCGCAGACCGCGACGGCCGCCAGCCAGGTGTTCTGTGGCCAGGTGGTTCACGCCAATGGCGGCCGCATCATGCCGTGACCGAGGAGAACACACGATGGCGCAGATGACAAAGCAAATTCACAGGCTTGCGTTCCCCGATGCTATCGATGCCGACGGTCACGTGCTGGAGCCGCGCGACCTCTGGGAGCGCTACCTGGAGAAACGATACAAGCCGCGCGCTATCCGTATCAAAGAAGAAACCGACGGCACGGAGTACATGGAGATCGGGGGCCGGCCCTCGCGCTTCCTGCGCGGGCGGCTGCTCAGCACAATCGGCGTGATGGACGCCGACCGCAACAATCCACCGCCGCGCCATATCAAATATGCATCGCAAGCGCCACAAGGCGCGAGCGATCCGAAGCAACGGCTCGCGCGCCTTGACGCCGAAGGATTGGCGGCGGCGTTTCTATACCCTACCTTGGGATTACTGTACGAAACCGAATGTACTGACGCCGATCTACTCCAGGCCTATACGCGCGCGTACAACCGCTGGATCGCCGATTTCTGTTCGGACAGCGGCGGGCGTCTGCTTGCGATTGCCCATCTTTCGCTCGCCGATCCCAAAGCCGCCGCCGATGAACTGCAGCGCGCGATCACAGACGGATGCAAGGGCGGCTTTGTCTCCCAGTTCGCGGTGAGCCGCAAACCGATCGCCCATCCCGATCACGACGTGCTGTTCGCCAGAGCGCAGGAACTCGACGTGCCGCTCGGAATCCATCCGACCTTCGAGCCGCCGTGGGCGTTGCCCGGACGCTTCGACCGCCAATTCGTGCGCAACGATTATTTCTACCTCAACGTCACTGCGCCCGATGGTATCCGTCACGCGTTCACCAGCTTTTTTCAGTATGCCACCTTCGACAAATTCCCCGGGCTCAAGTTAATCGTGCTGGAAGCGGGCGCCGGCTGGATCCGTTACTGGTTGGATCGGATGGACTCGGTTTACCAAAGCGTGATCGGGCGCGGGCTTGCACTGAAGGAGCGGCCCAGTTTTTACTTCGATCGCAACTGCTGGATCTCCGCCGATCCCGACGAGCGGTCGTTGCCGGCCATGATGGAATTGTGCGGCGAGGACAAGTTCTTCTGGGCCTCCGACTTCCCCCACCTGGACCATCCGGGAAACTATATCGAGGAACTGGAGGAAGTCGCCGAAAAACTTCCGTCCTCCGCGCGCCGCAAACTGCTGGGTGAAAACGTCGCCCGCCTCTATGGTTTGCGGTCGTTGCGGTGAGTGTTCAGCGCTGCTCGAATACCGGCCGCAGATGGATCTCGATCACATAGCCGTCCGGATCGGCAATACGCGCGCTGGGGAAGTCCGGATATTGATCGCCCGCAACCAGCCTGCCTCCCGCGGCTTGCAGCGCCTGGATCGCTGAATCGATATTGTCGGCTTCCAGATGCAATCCGAAATGGCCCAGGCCCGGAGCCCCCACCGGATCGCCTTCACTCAGCGAGACGAAATCGCCGCTCCCTGCAGCCACGAGCAGGACGTAGGGTCCCGTGCGCATGCGCTCGACCAGGCCCAGAGCGTCGCGGTAAAAGCGCAGTGATCGTTCGAGATTGCTGACATTGAATTGAAGGTGGCTCAGGCCTTTGACTTTGAGCATCACGCACCTCGCCCACATATGGTCAAGCACAGGCCCGCGATGTTAGCATCGACGGCGCACCACAGCGAATCGAAAGCATCCCGTTTTAATCGGAAGGCGCATTATGAATCCCATATCCCTTGAACAGTTGACGGTGGAAGAAGCCGGACCGATGGAACTGGTTGCGATTGCCGGCGAACTGGGATGCCAGCATGTCAGCCTTTTTTTACGCACGCCCGAGCGGCCACCGCAATGGTATCCGGTGGTAACCGACGCCTCGTTCAGAAAGGAGCTGGCACGCCGGATGGCCGGGTGCGGCGTCACGCCCTACACCGTCGAGTTTTTTCCCCTTTCGCCGCGGGCGAATGTCGATGCCTACCTGCCCGCCTTCGAATCAGCGGCCGAACTGGGCGCCCGGCGGATGAGCGTGCTGGTCAGCGACTCCGATGAGGAGCGGCGGCTGGCCAACTTTTGCCAACTGTGCGATCGGGCGGCGCAATTCGGCTTGGGCGTGAATGTCGAGTTCGTTGCGATCACGCAACTCCCGTCCCTGCGCGAGGCGCTGCGACTGGTCAGCCGCGCCAGCCGGCCCAACGCCGGCATCATGGTCGACACGCTGCATCTGATGCGCTCGGGCGGTACGGTGGCGGAGCTTGCCGCGGCGCCGCGCCATTTTATCGGCGGCGCGCAATTGTGCGATGGGCCGCTGACGATGGCCCCCGACCGCCAATTATTCGAAGCTATCAGCGAAAGGACGATTCCGGGCCAGGGCGAATTCCCTCTGCGCGAATTCGTCCGCGCCCTGCCGCCCGACGTCCCCATCGGCATCGAGGTGCCGCTGAAGTCCCTCAGGGACCGGGGAGCCGGTGCTCGGGAACGCGCCCGAATTGTGGTGGAGGCGTCACGCCGGATTATCGCGGAGGCATCATCGGTGTAATCCTGTCCAGCCGGAAGATACCGTCGATTTTCCTGCGCGGACGCCTCGACGTGGCGGCGGCATCAGTTCCTAATCGGGGCGGCTGCGGCGTTCCAGTTGGCATTCCACCAGCGCACAGTAGGAGTCCTTGTAGCGTTGCGGAGCGATGAATGTGCCGCCGCAATGGAGGCATCGACGTATCGTCTCGCCTTCCTTCAGCAGGGCCCTCACGGCCTTAAGCGTCGCTTCCTCGCCTGACGGTTGGGGCTGCGCACTATCTGCGGACGGCGGCTGCGGAGTTCCCGGACCGGGAGCAAGCTTCGACTGTGGGACCATTTCCCGCGCGAGCGCTGTGCCGGCTTGGGCCGCTTTTTTTGCCTCCTCCAAGGCGAGGCGGTCGGCGCGATCGTTGAGCGCGTCGCCGGCATGGCCGCGGACCCATTCGAAGCGCACTTTGTGGCGCGCGATTTCGGCGTCAAGCTCTCTCCACAAATCCGTGTTGGCGTTGCGTTTCCAGCGCGAATTGATCGTGTTGACCACGTACTGGCTGTCGCTGCGCAGCACAACGGGAGCACCCTCGGGGATACGGCGCAGTCCCTCAAGCGCCGCGGTTATCTCCATCCGATTGTTCGTCGTCCGTGCGTCGCCGCCGGAATATTCATGCGTCCCGTCGCGACCCACGATGACGACACCCCATCCGCCGGGACCCGGATTTCCCAGGCACGATCCGTCAGCGTAAACTACCGTCGGCGGCTCGCGGTCGTCGGAGGGTGTCATGATGCGTGGCGTGCTCGCTGGTCAATCAACTGCCGGTAAAAATCCATGTAGCGCGCAGCAGCGGCCGACCAGGAGAAGTCCGCGACGAAACAGTTCGCCATCAACCGCTCCCATGCCGGGCGATCGGAAAAGGTTTGCAGGGCGCGGCGCATCGTGGCGATCAATTCCGCCGGCTGGTAAGCCTCGAACACGAATCCATTGCCCGAACCGCTTACCGAATCGAATTCGGTGATCGTATCGGCCAGGCCGCCAGTCGCGCGCACCACCGGCGCCGTTCCATATTTAAGCGCGTACATCTGCGTTAACCCGCAAGGCTCGAAGCGCGACGGCATCAGGAACATATCGCATCCGGCCTGAATCTGATGGGCGAGGTCGTTGTCGAAAGCGGTCGAGATCCTGATCCGGTCCGGCTTTTCCTGCTGGGCCCTTTGCAATCTGGTCACGAATTCCGCTTCGCCATTGCCCAGAATCACCAGGTCGATATCCAGGGCCAGAAGCTCGTCCAGAGCATCGACCAGCAGGTCGAATCCCTTCTGCGCCGTGATTCGAGATACCATTCCGACCAAAGCCCGTTTCGAGTCGATCGGGAGCCCGATGCGCTGGCGCAAAGCGCGCGCGCACACCGATTTGCCGGCCGGCTGATCCGGAGTATAGCGCTGCGCAATATGCTGATCGGTCGCGGGATTCCATTCGTGGTAGTCGGCACCGTTGAGGATGCCGACAAAGCGGCTGCCTTTCTCCCTCAGAACTCCTTCCAGTCCAAAGCCGTAGGATGGATCGCTGCTCACTTCCCTGGCGTAGGTGGGACTGACCGTCGAAACGCCGTCAGCCATCACAATAGCACCCTTCATCAGGTTCATTCGGCCGAAAAACTCCAGACACCCGACGCTCAGGTAGGAGCGATCGATATTGAGCAGGCGGAAGTCGCGCGCGTCGGTCAGACCCTGGAAGGCCAGATTGTGGATCGTGAAAAGCGAGGCGGTGCGATCCCATTGCATGCGCAGCGCGGAATCGGCGCGAATCAGCACAGGCAGCGCGGCGACGTGCCAGTCATGCGCATGAACAAGGTCCGGTTTGACGACCTCGCCCAATGCGAGAGCCGCGGCGCGTGAGAAAAACACAAATCGCTCGATCGAGTCACTGTAATCCTGACCGTGTTCACCATAAATCCCGTCGCGCCCGAAATAGCCGTCATGCATGATCAGGAAAACCGGCACACCGGCGGGGCCGATTCCGGTGCGCAGGCTGAAGTGTTCAAGCCGCTCTCCGATCATCACGCGCTGTTCGCCGCCGATATTTTCTGTGCGCAACGCCGCCAGTGCGCATTTGTAGCCCGGGATCACCACGGACACCAGCGCTCCGCAGCCTTGCAGTTCGGCCGGCAAAGCGCCGATAACATCAGCCAGCCCGCCTGCTTTGGCATAAGGCGCCATTTCCGCAGCAACCACAGCAACTTTCATGATAAACCAGGTTCTTGCAGAAGCTATCCGCATGAGGTCCGCTCAAACAAGATGCGGCCGACAAATTTTTCGTGGAAAGATCAAAAAGCTGCGGCGGCATCGTCCGCGCGCAAGCGCTGCAAAGGGCGCAGCCGGGGATGCCGCCGCACAAACGGAGGACCGCTCAGTTAAGCACGGAAGGCTCTCCGCCGGCACCCTCGCGCTGTTCTTCGGTATGACCAACGGCGCCGTTGCGCAAGGCGTTGCTCAGCACCTCATCGACCGTATCGACGAAGACGAATTCCAGCTCCTTGCGGAGTTCCGGCGCGATATCTTCGAGGTCGCGCTCGTTGCGCCGCGGCAGGATTACGGTGTGAATCCCTGCGCGCCGCGCTGCCAGCACCTTCTCCTTGATTCCACCCACCGGCAGCACCTTGCCGCGCAACGTTATTTCCCCGGTCATCGCGACATCGGGCCGCACCGGACGTCCGGTCAGCAACGACGCCAACGAAGCCGCGATAGTGACACCGCCCGAGGGGCCGTCCTTGGGTATTGCGCCGGCGGGCACGTGGATGTGCAGGTCAGCCTTGTCGAAGAAGTCGGGCGGGATACCCAGCCGGTCAGCGCGCGACCGGATATAGGAAAGCGCCGCCTGCGCCGATTCCTTCATCACGTCGCCCAGGCTGCCGGTCAGAGTCAATCCTTTTTGTCCAGCCATCCGGGTGCTTTCGATAAACAGGATATCGCCACCGTTGGGCGTCCACACCATCCCGGTTGCCACGCCGGGGTCCTGGGTGCGTTCCGCGGCTTCGGAGAAAAATTTCGGCGGACCGAGGTAACGCGACAGCGCGGCCGCGTCGACGCGCGCTGGGACGGGTTCTCCTTCGGTCAGCGCACGCGCGATTTTCCGGCAGATACGGCCGATTTCGCGCTCCAGGTTGCGCAGTCCGGCCTCCCGCGTGTAGCTGCGGATTATTTCCATCAGCGCCTCGGGCGCAAATTCAATTTTGTACTCGCCCAGGCCGTTCTCGCTCATTTGTTTGGGAATGAGATGGCGTTGCGCGATCTGGACCTTCTCCTCGTCGGTGTAACCCGGCAGTTCCAGCACCTCCATGCGGTCGCGCAAAGCGTGTGGGATAGTGTCGAGAACGTTGGCCGTAGTTATAAACAGCACGTTGGATAGATCGACCGGAACATCCAGATAGTGATCCACAAACGAGTTGTTCTGCTCCGGGTCGAGCACCTCGAGCAGGGCCGAAGCCGGATCACCACGGAAATCGGTCCCCAGTTTGTCAACCTCGTCCAGGATGAACAACGGGTTATTCGACCCGGCGTTGCGCAATCCCTGGATGATGCGGCCGGGCAGCGAGCCGATATAGGTTCGCCGATGACCCCGGATTTCCGCCTCGTCGTGGATTCCGCCCAGCGACAGCCGCTGAAACTTGCGCCCCATCGCGCGTGCGATCGAGCGGCCCAGCGAGGTTTTTCCCGTGCCCGGAGGACCCACAAAGCACAGGATCGGACCCTTGGTGGTTTTTTTCAGTTTGCGGACTGCGAGAAATTCCAAGATGCGTTCCTTGACCTTCTCCAGATCGTAATGGTCTTCGTCCAGGATCGCGCGGGCGTGCGGGATATCCAGGTTATCGTCCGTCGAAATTGCCCACGGCATGCTTATCAGCCAGTCCAGGTAGGTGCGGACAACGGTATGCTCCGCGGATTCCGGCGGAATCATCCGCAAGCGCTCAAGTTCCTTGTCGGCGGCCTGGCGCGCCGCTTCCGGCATGTTGGCCGCTTCGACTTTGCGCTGCAAATCCTCGATTTCGGCGGAACGGGGATCCCCCTCGCCCAGTTCCTTCTGAATCGCTTTGAGTTGCTGGCGAAGATAAAACTCGCGCTGATTTTTCGTCAGTTCCGTCTGAACCTGCCCCTGGATCTTGTGTCCAAGTTCAAGCAGCTCAATTTCCCGGTTGAGGATCGAGCTAAGCTTCTCCAGCCTGGATTTGACCTCCAGCGTGGCGAGCAAGTCCTGCTCCTCCTCCACCGCAATCTTGATGTACGACGCCACGAGGTCGGCCAGCCGCCCCGGCTCCCGGATGTTCATCGCCATCACCTGGAGCTCATCGGGCAGATAAGGGACCAGCGAAACGAATTTGGAGAACTGGCTGGCGACATGGGCCTGTAACGCGTCGAGTTCCTTGCTCGGCGCGACCTGGTCGCCCAGCCGTCCGACCCGTGCCGTGAAATACGGCTCGCGCTGGACGAACTCGAGCAGCTCGATCCGCGCAAGTCCCTGGACCAGCACCCTGACGCTGTGGTCGGGGTAGCGCAGCATCTTCAGGATACGAACCGCGGTACCGCGCGAGAACAGTCCGTTCGGTTCGGGATTCTCATCCTCAGGATTCTTCTGGGTCGTCAGCGCGATTATGCTTTTAGGGCCGGGCAGGTCCTCGATCAGCTTGAGCGATGACCTGCGGGAGACCAAAAAAGGATGGATCTGACCCGGAAAAATCACCAATCCGCGCAGCGGCAGGACCGGAAGCACAGGGGGAATATCGATCGCGCTTACGTCTTCCTCCGGATCGAACCCTTTTTCGCCTTTCCCCGTTGGATCAGGTTTTTCAACCATCTTGTAGATTCAACCTCAAATGGCGGCCTCGCCGCCGGTATCTATTCGTGTCCGGCCTTCATGGGCTATGGTTAATCTGACCGGACGCGACATAAGGTCGCAAATTCAATGTAATCATGGTAGCCAGAGCACGCTACACGTGAGGATGACCTTGGCAACCGAGGAATTTGCTAAACTGTTTACGACGGAGGAGGCCAACGAACTGATTCCGCGGCTGGAAGTCCTGGTGCGAAAGTTACAGGCCAGCGCAGCGCAGGCCCGTGCGCGAGCGGCCGCCGCGGGTCCGTCGGCCAACCTTGAAGAATTGTCTCGTTCCGACCCCGTGATTCGCACGGCCATGCGTGAAATGTCGAAAATTGCCCAGGAAATTCAGGATTTGGGTTGCTTTTTGAAGGATATCGACCTCGGACTGGTCGATTTCCCGGCTGAGCTCAACGGCGACACCATTTTCCTGTGCTGGCAATACGGCGAACCCCGCCTGGTCGCGTGGCATCCCATCGACGAGGGTTTCAGCAGCCGCAAACCGCTCCCGGGCGGGCCCAAAGTCTATCTGAATTGAGGCTCAGGCTTCGGAGGACCGCTTCAAATGTTTACGCTGTTCCTTTATCTGTTCGCCCTGGCGTGCTGGCTGGGGGGTATGATTGCCTTCGTGGCCTTCACCGCCGTGCTGTTCTCGCGTCTGCCGGTGACTGACGCAGGCAAGGTGGTCAGCACGATTTTTCCCTACTATTACCTGACCGGCTATGTCGCCGGCGGGATCGGTGTGGTCCTCACCGTCTATTTTGCCTTGGGCGGGCGCGGCCGTGTATGGTGGATCTGTTCGGCCGCCCTGCTCGCCGCCGCGCTGGGACTGACGGTTTATGCCGGCGCGGTGCTCCGTCCCAGGATCGAGGCGGTTCGCGGCGTGGTCGAGCAAACCGACCCCAATCCAGAACAAAAAGCCCAATTCGACGCCTTGCACCGGCTGTCGGTGCAGATCAACGGCGGCGTGATGCTGCTCGACATCCTGGCGCTGCTCGCTTCCGCCGCCGCTTTAAGCGCCGTCTAGCCGGACTTTATTTGCCGACTCATGCTGAACGTAGATGACCGATAAGCGTTTTAAGGCAATCGCAATCGACCTTTTCAATACGTTGGTAAAATGGGACCCGAGCGGGTTGCCGGCCCATCAATGGCGCGGGCGCCAGCTCAACAGCACCATCCCCCTGCTGCTGCCCCATCTGCGCGACAATTTCCGCGGATGGAATCACGACGATGCGTGGTTGGAGGCTTATTATGCCGTGACCATGGAAATCGCCGCTGAGCGCGAGCGCCACGGCGTCGAAGTCACCTGCTACGAGAGATTCCTGCGCAGCCTCAACCGCGTCGGTCTGACGCCTGAAATCGAACTGGATGATCTGGCCGAAATAATGCGCCGCACGCACATGAAGGCCGTGCGCGAAGTCACCTCGACCCCGGCCGCCAACGCCGAGGCGGTGCGCCGGATGGCGCGTCATTACCGGATGGCGCTGCTGTCGAATTTCGACGACTCTCAGACCGGACGCGAAATCGTCGAGGACAGCGGCGTCGGCCATCTGTTCGAAGTCGTGCTGATTTCCGCCGATGTGGCGATGCGTAAGCCAAACCCCGCCATTTTCAGGCACCTGCTCGACGCGATGAAACTCCAACCACACGAGATGCTCTTCGTCGGCGATACCCCGCTGGAGGACGTGCTCGGCGCCCAGCGGGCGGGTATTCCGATTGCCTGGCTGTCGCACGGACGGACCGAACTGCCACCGGACGTCGATCCGCCTGACATAATCGTTCCGACGCTGGCCGAACTGCCGGGGGCATTGGGAATCTAAAGTGAAGCGTGCGCCGGTAATCGCGGTGATCGGAGCCGGCGAAGCGCCACCCGGCGTGCTCGAACTCGCTCGCGCCGTGGGGAGGGAAATCGCGGGCCGCGGCGCGGTCCTGGTCTGCGGCGGGCGCGGCGGTGTGATGGCGGCGGCTGCGCAAGGGGCGCGCGAAAACGGCGGCCATACGATCGGAATCCTGCCCGGCTACGATAAAAATCAGGCCAATCCGCACATTGAGTTCGCGATCGCCACGGGGATGGGCGAGGCGCGCAACGCCGTCATAATCGCTACCGCCGACACCGTGATCGCGTTAGCCGGCGAAGGCGGCACGCTGTCCGAAATCGGTTTGGCGCTAAAGCTCGGCCGCCCGGTAATCGCCCTGCGCTCATGGCCGAACCTGGAAAATCTGAACCGCGCGGAAACGGCATCGGAAGCGGTCACCACCGCCATCGATTTGGCTGGCTGCGTGGGACAGGCTTTCTAGAAGTTTCCGCGTTCATGGCAGACCGCATTCCTGCGCGATTACACACAACGATCCATAATCTCGAACGCTTCGTACAATTCCGCATCGGTCAGGACGCCGGCGGGCAGAAACAGGCGGACGCAGGCCGGGTCGTGGCCGCCGTAGTACAGCGCCAGGCCGTTGGCAAAGGCACGCTGAATGAACTCGCGGGTTTGATTCAGCGATCCGTCGCCGACGCGGAAGGAGACCATGGCGCCGATTCCGTCGATGTGCGAGATTTTGGTCGGATGGCGCTGTGAGAGCTGCGCCAGATGTTTGCGGGTCAGATTCTCCAGTTGTTTTTCCCGTCCATCTGGTCCGAAGAAATTTTCTGCGGTCAGCTTTTCGATGATGCGGCGCCCCACCGCCATCGCCACGGTCGCTCCCGAAAACGTGCCGGAGATCAATCCGGGATCGGGCGATAGCTCATGGCGGTAGAGCAGCGCGCTGCCTTGCAGCATCTTGCCCACCGTAATCACATCGACGTATTGCTCAACTCCAAGCCAGGTGGTGGCGAACAACTCTGTCACGCGGCCGAACGTCTGGACTTCATCCACCCAAACCGGAATTCCGGCGGCGCGGCATTGCTCGAACAGCGGCACGAAAAAATCGCGGGGAGCGGTGCGAAAGCCAGCCTCGCCCTGGACCAGTTCGACCAGCAGTGCGGCGATGCGATCGCCATCGCGCGCGATGATCTTGCGCAACGCGTCGGCGGCTTTCGCCGCGCTGGATGGATCGTCACGATCATAGAACGGCAGATAATGGACGGGAAAAGTACTGGGCTGGCCGACGCGGTAATCCGGCCGATCGGTGATCTCCGCCATCGCGCTGGTGCGCCCGTGAAAGCATCCGTGAAACGCGATTACCCCGGGACGTCCGCCGCGGCGCTGGCGCAGCAGCTTGAGCGCGTTTTCGTTGGCGTCGGCGCCCGATAGCGCCAGCCAGCAGCGATCGATTCCCGCCGGCGCGTGCGCGAGCAGCGCTTCCATCATGGCCGGATATTCGTGGTTGAAGACGAGGTTACCCTGCATCACGATATCGCTGGCGGCCGCGCGAATCGCAGTTTCGATCAGGTCGAGGTTGCCGTGGCCAAAGATATGGACGCCGATACCCAGCGTGAAGTCCAGGATCCATCGGCCGTCGGCCAGCCTGACCCTGGCGCCGCGGCCCAGTCCCGAGCCGAGGTAATCAAAAAAAGGCGGGCGGCCGCGCAAGCCGGCGAGCTTGCCCAACTCAGCCGCCATATCAGTGGTGGATGCGCCGGGAAAATCGTCCTTTTGCGCGCGCGCCACTGCGTCGAGCATGATGCGCAAGCCGCGCTCAAAATCCGGACCGAAGGCGGAAGTCAGGCGGTCCATCCCGCGGTTTACTTCACCGCCTTGGCCGAGAAGCCCCGATCGTTAAAGCATAACAGGGTGCGTTTGCCCTGGACGGAGGTTTCGAGGATACATTCGCGGCCCCACAGCCGATGGAGGTAGGCCAGCGTTTTTTCAGCGTACTCCAGATGGAGGTCGCGGCCGTCATGGTAATGGCGCAGGTAGAGCGTGCGGTTCTGACCGAAGTCCGCATCTTCGATTTTTATAACCGGGATACTGGCCATCCCGATGTTGCGGATCAGGTTCTCCTTGACCGTGCGCCATCCTTCCTCGTCCGAGACTTTGCTGACGACCAGGTCGTCGCCGCGCGGCTCGTACTGGAACAGGTCCATGTCGCGCATCAACTCTTCGGTCAGATAGCGGCGCACGAAGGAAGAGTCGCGTTCGACCTCGCGCGCTTCGAAGATTTTCTCCTCCCCGGTCTTGTTGGGTTTGCCGTCGCGCTTGATTTCTTCGGGCGTCGGATTGGTATAGCGCCGGTACAGATCTTCCCAGATGCGCAGGCCAAGATGGTAAGGGTTGATCTGTCCCGGGATCGGCCGCACCACCTGGTTGTGGCGCACGATAAATTCGATCCGCATCCCTTGGTCCAGATCGAGCGATTCCAGAATCCGCTTGTGCCAGTAACTGGCCCATCCTTCGTTCATGATCTTGGTCTCGATCATCGGAATGAAGTACTTCGACTCCTCGTCAACGATCGTCAGGAGGTCCTTTTCCCATTCATGCAGGAAAGGGTTGTGATCGCGGATGAACAAGAGGATGTCGGCTTCGGGCTCGTACGGAATCTTGCGCAAGTTGGGTTCAACGTACACTTTGGGCGAATGGATCCGTTTGAAGGGGTCCTCGGGCGGACGCGCGGATTCCAGCGCACGCTCGATCTGTTCGGCCTGGCTCAGTTTGCGAATCGCCAGATTGCTGCGGCGCTGCAGCGAGAGCGCGTGCGCCGCGTCCAGCACGTGCTCGACCTTCTCGATTCCGATCGAGGGATCTTCCACGTAGCGCCGCACGCGCAGGGCGTGGGCCTTGAACAACTCGATCGTGTATTCGGCGCGGGTGGAGGAAAAGGTGAAATTGCGCTTGAAAAAATCGTTATGCCCGTATACGTGAGCGATGGTCAGCACCTGGAGCAGCAGGGTATTGTCGCGCATCAGGTAGGCCAGGGCGGGATTGGAGTTGATCACCATCTCATAGGGCAAACCGCTCACACCGTGATCGTAAAGCGTCTTGAGCTTTTCATACGCCTTGCCGTACGACCAATGCGGATAATGTGAAGGCATCCCGGAGTAGGCCATGTATCCGAGCATCCCGTTGTGATCGCACAGTTCGAATTCCTGCGGATAGCAGTCCAGTCCGAACTCGACCACCTTGTCGCGGATGCGCGCATCCCATTCGACCAGATCCTGAAGCGAGTAATTAGCCATGGTGCAATGCTCCCTGCCCCTGCGCGCCCCTCACTGCTGCGTTTTTTCCTTGGCCAGAAAAGCCTTGAAGGAGGGCCAGATGTCCTCCTTGCGTTCTATCAGCACGGTTTGAAAATTGGGCGCGTCAAGCCGGCGAAACACGTTCAGCATCGAGGATTCGTAGTAGCGCGAGCCCAGCGGCTTGATCTCACCGTAGCCGAACAGGTTGCAGACGTCGGCCAGCTCCTTGGCCGCCCGCAGCGCCGCCGGATTATCGGAATCGAAGTTGTCGCCGTCGGAGCAGTGAAAGGCGTAAATGTTCCACAACGAGGGATGGTAGCGCTCCCTGATGATTTCGAGCGCCTTTAAATAGCCCGAGGAGATGAACGTGCCGCCCGATTCACCCTTGTGAAAGAACTCTTCCTCGGTGACTTCGCTGGCTTCCGTATGATGGCCGATGAAGACGATTTCGACGTTGCGGTAGCGGGTGGTGATGAACTGGTAGAGCAGGAAGAAGAAGCTGCGCGCCAGATACTTCTTCATCGTGTCCATCGATCCCGACGTATCCATGATACACATCACGACGGCGTTGGACTCTTTCTTCATCTCCGCTTCGACGTGGCGGTATTTCAGATCGTCGTCGTGGAAGGGAAAGCGGCTCTTCTGCTTTTCGCCAGTCTCGACCCGCTCGTCGTGGCGGCTGGCCAGCTTGCGCATGATGCGCTGTTTGGCGGTGCGGCGCTTGTCCAGCCGCACCCGGATTCCCACCTTGCGATAGCCTTTGCGTTTGGTGCTGCGCTCGGCCTCGACCTCGCGCATCGCGCGCCGTTCCATGTCGGGCAGTTCGAGATCCTCGAACATGATCTCGATCAGCTCCTCGAGCGTGACGTCGGTCTCATAATAATCGACGCCGGGCCGATCCCCGGCGCGGTCCGGCCCTTGCCCCTGCCCTTCCTGGCCGGCTTTGCCCACCACCTGCCCGGGCTTGCTGTTGCCGTCACCCTGGCCGACTCCGGGCGCATTCTCCCCGTACACGAAGCGATACTCCTTGATACCGCGCAGGGGGACCTTGATGATGCGGTCCTTGTCTTTGCCGATGATCGATTCCTCGGCAATGATATCGGAGATGTTTTCCCGGATCAGTTCGCGGACTTTCTGCCGATGGCGCAGACGGTCGCCCGCCGAGCGATCCGACCGTTCCGCGTCGGAGGGACGGTATTCGCGAAAGATTGATTCGACTAGCGCCATAATTCCACCTGCCAGGAGCTCTTGTGTTGATTATACGCCGTCACAGAGCAAGGCGCACGACGCGGCCAGGCACCCATCCGGACAGGGTTAAGACGGATTTGAACAATTTCGCGATTGTGCCAGCGGCGGGAGCACCGCCCGCAAGGGCTGAGGGCTGGCGCCGACGCCGATTGACGTCCGCGCCAGCCCGCCAGGGCCTAGTCTTTCCACAGATTGTTGGCCGCGTACTTCAACACCACGTCCACGCACGATTCGCAGTAACCGTTATCGAGCAGGTTCTGCACCATCGCGCTGTACTTCTCGGTCTGTTCCTCGTCGCGCGTGCGCGCCTTGGTGATGATGCGCGAGATGTCGCGCACCGAGGTCATCAGCTTCTTCTCGATCGCTTCCTTGAGCGGCTCATAGCTGCGATAGCTGATCTTCTCGCCACGCCGCGACGCCGACCACAAATACGCGATCACCTCCTGGCGGAAGCCCTCGGCCGCCGAACCGATGATCGCAATCTGCTCTTCGATCGACTTGAGGAAGCCCTCGTCGGGATTGAGCTCCTCCTTGGTGTTGCGGTCGCGGACCTTGGTCTTGTTCACGTAGGCCTCGGCGTGGTCCAGGTAATTCTGGAACAGCGATTCGGCCTGCTCCTGGTAGGAGTAAACAAACGCCCGCGTGATCTCCTTCTCCAGCAGTTCGAGATACTCCTTGTGCAGCGTGTCCTGGAGGAATTCGAGGTATTGCTTGCGGGTGTCGTCGGGCAAATCCGCTTCCTTGGTCATCGAGATCAGCGCCTCGCGGACGTTGATCGGATTGATGCAGTTGCCCAGCACGTTGTCGGACAGCGCATTGTCCAGCGCCTTCATGATGAAGCGGGTGGAGATTCCCGACATGCCTTCGCGCTTGGCGTCTTCCTTGAGTTCCTGCACGTCGATCTTCTTGGTGCGTCCCTTCTCGACCACCTCCTCGCCGTTGTACAGCTTGAGCTTGGTCATCAGGTCGCATTTGGAGGTCGGCTCCAGCCTTGACAGGATCGCGAACATCGAGGCCAGCTCCAGCGTATGCGGCGCGACGTGAGCACGGAAATCGGAATTGCGGATAATCTTCTGATAAATCTTGACTTCCTCGGACAGCCGCAGGTTGTAAGGCACCTTCACCACCACGATACGATCCAGGATCGCTTCGTTGGTGTGATCGGCTTTGAACTTCTGCCATTCGGCTTCGTTGGAGTGCGCCACGATGCAGGTATCGACGTACACCATGCCGTGGCGGCCGGGCGCAGGGATGACCTTTTCCTGCGTGGCGGTGATCATCGCATGCAGGTACTCGGTCTCGTTCTTGAACACTTCGATGAACTCGACCAGGCCCCGATTACCGACATTGAGCGCGCCATTAAGTTCGAGCACGCGCGGGTCGCCTTCGGAGTACTGATCCAGCTTGGAGATGTCTTCGGAACCGATCAGGACCGAGGTGTCCTGGTTGTTGGGGTCCACCGGCGGCACCACGCCGATACCGACGCGGTTGCGCTTGGAGAAGCTTACCGTCTCGACGGGGAACTCTTCATAGCGCAGGCCGAATTCCTCCTTGAGACGATAGCGGCACACGGGGCACAGATCGCCCTCGATATGCACGCCCAGCATCTTTTCGAACTCCTTGCGCAAATGGCGCGGGATCAGGTGCAGCGGCTCCTCATGCATCGGGCAACCTTCGATCGCGTAGATCATGGGGGCCTGTTCCAGACCACGTTGCAGCCGCTCGACCAGCGAGCTTTTGCCCGATCCCACCGGGCCCATCAGGTACAACACCTGACGGCTCTCCTCGCCCTTGAGCGAGGCGGAATGGAAATAACGGACGAGTTGGGCGATGGTCTTTTCAATGCCGAAAAATTCATCGGCAAAAAAGTTGAACACCTTGATCGGCTCGTCCTTGTAAAGGCGACGGGTACGCGGATCGTCGCTTTCCTGGATATCGCGAATCCCGGCTGAAATTATCAGATCGTAAATACGAGCGTGGGCCAATTTGGTACCCAGAGGATCGGCCCTGACCTTCTCCAGGTATTCAAGCAGGGTACCGCGCCATTGTTTGGACGCCCGTAAGGCCCGGTCCTCCTTAATGACACGCTCGAAAGCGTTGACCTCGTCCATTCGGTAACTCCTTATACGCTTGCTCGACCTCGGTTGATTCTGGGTAAGATTCGGCCAAGTAGGGCAGTGTTGCTGTTATGGGCTATATTTGACACTGAGGCCATTGAAATTATAACGAACGGCCTCCCCCATAATCAAGCTGGGGCCGGCAATACAAGCTTCACAGCCCGCTGCGGCCGATCGCGCCTGCGACCAATGGGATCAGCCCGCGACCTGTAGCGGACAGTCCGCGTTACGCCGGGCCGCGTCAAAACTGTGCCGCACTGGTCAACTCACCGAAATCTCAATCCGGACTTCGGTTTCAATCGCCCGGTTCACTCAGCGCGCAGCGGCGCAGTGCGCCGTGCCAGATTCGGGGGCACGCTCACCACGTCCTGCAACAATAGTTTACCCGCTTCCCGGTCCACATGCGCACTGAAAATTTGATCATCGTGGGCAAAGGAGATCCACCACCTTTCCATTATCGCCCGCTCCAGATAATGAGCCTTGCGTTCCATCGTGGTGAGTGCGTCCAAATCATAGGACTGATTCCATGGTCCCTTCATGTGCGAACGCGTGGGTACGATATCGGCCAGATGCACGAAGGCCGCCTGCCCATCCTGAACCAGCACAATCTGGTGGTCTGTGGTGTGGCCGCCGGTGACCAGCGCCTGAACCCCCGCAATGATGGTGGTGTCTCCTTCAATCAGCTCAAGCTGGCTGCCGATCGGTTCGAGGCATTCGCTCGCATGCCGGTAAGCCGCTCGCAGGCGCTCGTTGCTCGAACTTCTGGCGGTTTCGAGCTCACCCCGCTGCACGACGTATCGGGCGCGCGGAAAGGCGGCCCTGAACGCGTGGGCGGGATCACGCCGCACCACGCCGCCGCAATGATCGAAATGCAGATGGGTCAGGACCACGTGCGTGATGTCGCCAGGCTCCATCCCCAGCGCCGCAAGCCCTTCAGGCAGCCATCCGTCCTGATGTCCGAAAATCTTACGCTCGACGTCCCGCAGCCGATTGCCGATTCCAGTATCGACCAGCACTGCCTGGTTGCCGCGTATTATAAGCGGGCAGGTCAGGTTGAGGCGGATGCGATTTTGCGGATCGGGCGGATGGTCCTTTTTCCACAACTCGCGCGGGACGACGCCGAACATGCATCCGCCGTCGTTTAGCCACAGCCCGTCGGTGAGAAACGCAATGGTAAAAGAACCGACCTGAATTTTAGGTGGCTTCTGCTCGTTTTCCATCGGCAAGTCCATTTCCGATCGGTGGGCGAAGTCCTCGCCCGGCGATTTCCGGACCAGCGTTCATTCGCCCACCAGCCAAACACCCAAAAGCATTGCGCCCGCGCCGGCCAGTGCGATCAAAGCTGACAGCGCCACCAGGCGGCGGATCCTGTTGCTGACCTCGCCCTGCGGTGGCGTCCGCGGGTTGTGTTCAATCGCAAACAGCGAAACCAGCGCTGCAGCCATCATAATGTAAAGCACAATCTTCATTTCGAGGATCCGGGTGAAATCCCTGGACAAGACAAAGTGCCGGCGCTGCGCGGCATTGAAAATATTGACGATGCCGGTGCCGAGCAGAAGCGCCGCCGCGAACGCGTTGACCCGATTGAATTTCGGGACCACCCGCAGCATGAAGTCCTTGCCTTCCACGCCTTCCGCGCCCATCAAGGCTCCGGCCATGGCGATGATAATCGAAGAGAGCACCCACCACGACGCCACCGCCACGTGGGTCCACAGGCACGCTGTCAAAAACCAGCTCACTTGGCGGCGTATTGTAGCAGCCGAAGCGGCCCGCGGCAGTCCCGCCCTGGGCTCGGCCCCGGAGAAAATTCCGGGCAAATGCGCCCACCTGTTGATATTGAAGGCCGCTTCACCCAAAATGGCGGCGCCGGCCCGCCAACCCAAACTACGCCGGCTCGAGGATTCAATGGCTCATCGAAGCGGACTTATCGCCACCCTGGACGCGATGGTGCAAGAACGCAGCCTGCTCAAACATCCTTTCTACCAAAGCTGGAGCGCAGGCAGCCTGAGCCTTGAGCGCCTGCGTAATTATGCCGCGCAGTATTACCGCCATGTCGAGGCCTTTCCACGTTACCTCAGCGCGCTGCATTCCCGCTGCGAGGACCTCCAGTCGCGTCAGGCGCTGCTGGAAAATCTGATCGACGAAGAGCGGGGCGCGGAAAACCATCCCGAATTGTGGCTGCGTTTTGCCGAAGGTCTGGGCGCATCGCGCGCCGAGGTGCTGGCCTCCACACCTTCGCAATCGACCCGTGCGCTGGTCCAAACGTTCGAGCACCTGGCCCGCGAGACCTGTCTGAGCGCCGGCCTGGGCGCGTTGTATGTCTACGAGGCGCAGATTCCACCGGTCGCCACGACCAAGATCGAGGGGCTGCGGCAATTCTATGGTCTCGGTGACGAGCGCAGTCTGCGCTTCTTCACCCTTCACCAGGAGACCGACGTTTTCCATGCGCAAACCACTGCCCGCCTGTTGGAGCGGCACGCCGACTCGACCGAGCGCGCCGCTTCGGCATTGGAAGGCGCCGATTTGGCCCTCAACGCCCTCTGGACGATGCTTGACGGCATGTAGGGACGCCGCGACGATCTTTCATCTTTTCTATTCCCCTCCCACCTCAATCGTGGCAGAAGCAGAGAGCGAGGGTGCGGCTGTCTGATCCGCTTGACGCACGAGATCTGGCGATCGGCTTGTCCCCCGGGCTGGAGAGATTATCCCTTATTGTATTTTTCTATTTTACCTTTTGCCCGGGTCTGCATTAGTCTGATTTTCCATGGCAGGCCGGCTTCGTACGCACCTCGTGCCCGGCAGCCGCAATTATTTTGGCACAACGCAGGCACAGAGCATTTCGCGCAATAGCTGTTGCTGTCGCGGCGGCCATCCTGATCACCGCCGCCATCACGGCTTATGCCGCTTATAATCTTTCGGCGCTCATCAGCCATAACAAGAATCGAATCCTTAGTCGCGTCAGCCATGCTTTGGGGCGGCCGGTCACGGTAGATGCGATTAAGGCAAAGATCGGACTTGGACTGGCGATCGAGATCGACGGCGTCAAAATTGCCGACGATCCGGCTTTCTCCCGCGACCCCTTCTTCGCCGCCAAACAGACCTCGCTGGACGTAGAATTTCTCCCGCTGCTGCGCGGCCAGGTAAAAGTTCGGCAACTCGAATTCACCCAGCCCGTGGTGCGGGTGCTCAGGCGGGCGGACGGCAAGCTCAACCTCGACACGCTCGGCGAGAATGGCGCAACCGGCGCCCCGGCCACTCATCGCAACGCCGGCAATGCGATGCGCGCAATCATATGGGCAATTGCGCGGGAAATTTCGATCAAAGCTCTCAATATCGACCAAGGCTCGGTCTACTACCACGATTCGACCGCGGCGGGCGTCCCCCTGCAGATCACGCATCTGAGCATCGAGATGGCGGGGTTTCATACCGGCTCGCCTTTTGATTTGGAAGTAAAAACCGCCCTGTTCAGCGAGGAGCCCAATCTTCAGGTCTCGGGCAAAATGGGTCCGATGCTGCGCCACGGCGTGGTCGACATTGCAGGCGCTCCGCTCAATCTGAAGTTCAGCGCCGGACCCCTGACAGTTGACAATCTAAGGACTCTGCTCGCTCCCGGTGAACTGATTCCAGTTACGGTTTCGATGCCGGATCCGGTCTTTGCAGCCGGCACTGTGACCGGCACCCTGGCGGAGTTCCAGCTTGCGGCAGATGCGAGTCTGGCCACATATCGGATCGTTTACCGATCCGTTTCCAACCAACCCGGAAACCCTCCGTTGACCATGAATCTGAGCGGCAAGACCGCAGTCGAGGGCGCGCTGCGCCCGTTGGATACAAAGGGCGGCTGGGATTTGACCGCCACCATGAGCGGCGTTGCCGCGCGGTTTGAAGGCGCGCAACTCCCGGCGATCGGTAATTTCAACGGACGGATTCACCTCACTCCGACTCGGCTGGAATTGCAGCCGGCCACCTTTACGCTGGGCTCGGGACAGGCCAGCCTTCGGGCCGAAGCCGATTCGATGAATCCGCTGCAGGCGTTGTTCGACTTCCGGGCCGATTCGTTGCAACTCTCGCAAATCGTGCCAGGCCGTCCGCCCGGCGAATTCGTCAATCAACTGGCAATATCGGGAACGGCTCGTGGCCGGATTTCCGCGCCCATCATCAACGTTCGCATCACGTCGGCCGATGGCCTGGTGGAGCGGCTGACGTACCGGAAGCTGGACCTCACCGCAATCTATGAGAACGATCAGCTCTCCGCGCAGCCGCTGGCGGTTGATGTTTTCGGCGGTTCGGTTCTGGCCAACGTCAATGCCTTGATCGCGCCGCGTCCGCCCTTTAACGCCTCCGCCCGCCTGCAGCATATCAATGTCGCCGACGCGCTCGGTTGGCTCGATGTCCAGACCAGCGCGCTCAGCGGGTTTCTTACCGCCGATGCCCGCCTGTCGGGCACCGGTACGTCGTGGAAGGAGATTCAACCCACCTTGCGCGGCAATGGCCGGATGTATCTTTCCGACGGCCAGTTGCACGGAATCAATATCGTGGCGGTCGCGCTGAACAAAATCGCGGCGGCTCCGGTCGTCAGCCAACTGGTGAGCGTGGCATTCAGAACGAGCCACCAGGGCTTGTTTGCCAGTTCCAGTACCGATCTCAGCCAAGCCAGCATGAGCTTCGACCTATACCGCCAGCGCGTAACCACCAATGATCTGCTGGTGCAGTCGTCCCAGTATCAAATCACCGGCGCGGGATGGTTCGACTTCGACAAGAACATCGACATGAGCGGCGATATCCGGATTACGCTGGGTCTTTCCGCCGCGATTCCGGTGGTGGTCATGGGCAAGTACCCCGCCCTGCTGGTGCTGCCGGACATTCCCAAGCTGGCCGAGCGGGCCGCCGTGGGCGTGGTTAGCGCGCCGGTTAATATCATCAAGGGCGGCGCCAACGCCGTGGGCAGCGTTATCGGCGGTATCAGGAACATCCTGCCCTAAAGAGCCTTCAGCTCAGCAGTGAAGCGCGCCGCGAACTGGAAATTAACACCAGGCCGCTCACAGCTCGCCCCACTCCAGACCCCACGCCGCGACGATGTCCTTTGCCGTGGTAACGCGGGCCACGATGCCGACGCCGTACTTCAACGCCATCTCGGCATACTCGGGCGGAAAGCCGGCCACGCAATCGGAAGCCACCATCGCGCGGTAGTTGCGGTTGAGCGCCTCGACCACGATTCCCTGTACCCCGATATTGGTCGAAACACCGGCGGCAATCACGGTCCGCACCCCGATGTCGCGCAGGATGCTGTCAAGTTCGGTGCCTTCAAACGGATGCCATCCGTGGGTGCGCGATATAATGAAATCCACCGCTTCCGGGCCGAGATCGGGTATGATGGCGGCCGCCTCGCTGCCGCGGACAAACGGCAGTTTGCCCGATTTGATCATCTGCTCGACCAGTGGCGTGCTGACCGACATACCCAGCCCGTCCGGCCGGGTTTCGTAAACGCCATGGCAGACGACGGCGCCAACGGTGCGCGCTGCCTTGAGCAGACGCGCCAGACACCCGACCACACCGCGCTCACGCACCTGGCCTGCGAGGTCCTTGAGCGCGGGCGGCACCAGCCGACCCGCGATTCCTTGCTGCATCTCGTTGATGACAATTGCGGTTTTTTTCGGTTCCACGAATTCGCGCAGATCAAATGCCATTTCTTTTCCCTCCGAACACCGTTTCATTCCCCCGGCCGTTTACACGAACGCAATCGCCATGATAGCGAAATAAGCGCTGATCGCAGGAGGAATTCAATGAAAGCCGCGATGTTTAACGGCGCCAACAAACCGCTCCTAATTGACGAAGTCGAAATCGACAGGCCCAAAGACCACGAAGTCCTGGTCAAGGTAAAGGCGTGCGGCGTGTGCCACAGCGACCTGCATTACGTCAAAGGCCTGGTGCCGATGAAAATCCCCACGCTCCTGGGCCATGAAGCAGCCGGCATCGTGGAGGAAGTGGGCAGCCTGGTTACCAATGTCAAACCCGGCGACCATGTGATCGCGCTGTCGGTCATCTACTGCGGTCAATGCGATCAGTGCATTTCGGGCAATCCCAGTTCCTGCGTTAATCGCGAGGCCACGCGCCGCAAAGACAATGAAAAGCCGCGCACCACGTGGCGTGGCCAGAAAGTCACGCCCGTTTCCGACGGCGGCGCCTTCGCGGAAAAGATGCTCGGCCACGAAAACAGCTTCGTCAAAATCCCCGACGAGATGCCGTTTGACCGCGCCGCCCTGATTGGATGCGCGGTGACCACCGGCGCCGGCTCCGTGCTCAACCATGCGCAGGTCAAACCGGGCACTACGGTGGCCGTCTTCGGCTGCGGCGGTATCGGTCTGTCCGCGATCCAGGGGGCGCGGATCGCCGGCGCGCTCCGGATCATCGCGGTCGATACCGTGGAGAGCAAGCTGGCGATGGCGCGGCGGCTGGGCGCAACGCATACGGTTGACGCATCCTCCTCCGACGCAGTGCAGGAAATCCAGAAAATCACCGGCGGCAAGGGCGTGGATTACTCCTTCGAAGCGGTCGGCCTAAAAAAGACCGCCGAACAATGCGTTTACAGCCTCGGCGTGCGCGGGACCGCGGTGCTGATCGGGATGGTGCCGGCCGGACAGAAGCTGGAGATCGAGCCCGGATGGCTAATCGGCGGCGCCCGTTACGTAACCGGCTGCGTGCTGGGATCCAACCGCTTCCGTATCGACGCGCCCCGCTACATCGAGTACTACCGCCAGGGCCGCCTCAACCTCGACGAGATGGTCACGCGTCATTGCCGGCTTAACGAAATCGACGAAGCTTTCAAAATGATGGACGGCGGCGAGCTGGTCCGCTCCGTGGTGATGTTCGACTGAGCGGGATCTCGCGTGCGCATCGGCGTCGATCTGGGCGGCACGAAAATCGAGGCGATTGCGCTCAATGATCAAGGCGCAACGCTCTGCCGGCGTCGCATCGCAACGCCCGCCGGGGATTATGCCGCCATCATCGAAGCAATCGCCGCGCTGGTTTTCGCAATCGAGCGCGAACTGCGATGTCAGGCCACAGTCGGCGTCGGCACCCCGGGCGCGCTCTCATTACGTACCGGGCTGATCAAAAACTCCAACAGCACCGTGTTAAACGGCAAGGCGCTCGACCGCGATCTGGCCGGCGCATTAAAGCGCGCCGTGCGGCTGGAAAATGACGCCAATTGTTTCGCCTTGTCTGAAGCGATCGACGGCGCTGGCGCCGGCGCCGAATCGGTGTTTGGCGTAATCCTGGGCACCGGTGTAGGCGGCGGGCTGGTGGTCGACGGGCGTATCGTAAGCGGCCGCAACCGTATCGCGGGCGAATGGGGCCACAATCCGATACCCTGGCCAAGATCCGAGGAATGGCCGGGTCCGCCGTGCTATTGCGGCAGGACCGGATGCATTGAGGCACTGATCTCAGGGCCGGCCCTGGCCCGGCAGTTTAGCGCGCAATCCGGCCGCACATTGAGCGCGGAACAAATCGCGCAGGCGGCGATCAGCGGTGACCGCCAGGCTCTTTCCGTTATCGAAATGTTCGAAAATCGTTTGGCGCGGGGGCTCGCGATGGTGGTCAACATTTTCGATCCGGCGGTCATCGTGCTGGGCGGTGGTCTTTCCAACATCGAGCGGCTTTACCGGACTGTTGCACCGCAAATCTCACGCTACGCCTTCTCCGACGGCGTCGACACCCCGATCAGACGCGCCCTGCACGGCGATTCCAGCGGCGTGCGCGGCGCCGCCTGGCTGTGGCCCGCCTGATCGCTGAATGCGATTTACTCCGTCGGCGGCGGGCTCTCGTAGCATTTCCTGTTGTCGTACAAAATGACCAGTTGCTGCTTGCGCTGCTGGGCCTGGGCAATCCTGTTCTGCTGATCCACCTTCTGCTGCTGACCGGCGTTGCCGGCCAAAGCCGCAACCGGTCCGGTCATCGCGCCGAGCGCCGCGCCCACGATCGGTATCGGAATGAATCCAAAGCCCACACCGGCGCCGCTCGACAATGCGCTGAGGGCGGTATTCGTGTTGTCCGGACCGGAAGCCGAACGGTAGACAATGCGATCCATCCGCCGCATCTCGCTGAGCAACTCATCGCAGCTCAACTGGCCGTCGCCGGGCTGGATAGTCTGGATCACCTGTGTTTGCGCGGCCGGGGAAGAGTCTTCTCCGCCGCTGACGGCGCACGATCCAACGAGCAGCACCAAAAGCGCTGGAGTCAGCGTCAATGTCAGTTTTGGGAAAGGCATTTTCTCCCAAGCATCAAACCACGTCCGCGAATGGAACTGCAAACCTATGGAATTGATGGCGCCTTGAGCGGGAAGTGATAAACACGCATGATCTCGCTCGCGTCAGAAAACCAGGGACCAACCGAAAAGATAGTTCGCCCCTGGCCCCTCGCTGACTTTCAAGGTGATGGACGGCTCACGACCCGCGGCGCCCATCAGGCGGCGGCGCGGGACGGGGAGAATCTCACCGGCATGTGTTTGATGCCTGCGACCAGGTTGGAATAAAGACGCTGCACGGCGCCTGATACTTCCAGATCGGGCAGCCGATTGAGCACCTCGTCGAGCATCACCTTAAGTTCCAGTCGGGCCAGGTTGGCGCCGAGGCAGAAATGCTCGCCGTGGCCGAAGGCGACGTGTTCGTTGGGGGAACGCCTGATGTCAAACCGTTCGGGATCAGGAAATTGAGTCTCATCGCGGTTGGCGGATGCGTTCCAAATCACCACGCGGTCACCCGTCTTGATCGTCTTGCCATGCATTTCAACCTCGCGCGTCGCCGTGCGCATCAGGTGCGTGATGGGCGAGGTGAACCGCAGGATTTCCTCGATCGCTCCCGGCAGCAGGGACCGATCCCGGCCCAGTTCCGCGCGCTGATCGGGATTGTCCATCAGCGCCAGCATGCCGCCCGAGATCGCGTTGCGCGTGGTCTCCTGTCCGCCGATTATCAATAGAAAACAGTTGAACAGGACCTCCATGTCGGTGAGCTTGTGTCCTTCGATCTCACCATGCACCAGCGCGCTGACCAGATCGCCGCCCGGATTTTTGCGCCGCTCGCCCACCATGTTGACGAAGTAATTGAAGCATTCCATCTGCGCCCGGCGGCCGGTGGCGCGCGCGTCGCCGTCGATCTGATATTCGGGATCCTGGCTGCCGATCGACATGTTGGCGACGGCGAACATCATGTTCCAGTCCGCCTTGGGAATACCCATCATCTCGCAGATCACAGCGGTGGGCAGTTTGGCCGCGACATCAACCACGAAATCACATTGACCCAGCGGCGTTACCGCGTCGAGAATGTCGGTCGCGATCGCTCTGATATGCGGTTCCTGCGGCGCCAGCGCCGCCCGCGTGAAGCGCTTGTTGATGATCTGGCGCATCCGCGTATGCCGCGGCGGATCGGTAACGATTAGCATCTGGCCCAATCCGGCCTGCTGCGCCATCTCGTCCTCGTCGGTAAGCCCGTAAGCAAGCGCGACGCCACCCCGCTCCGAGCTGAACATCAGGGGATTGCGGTAGACGAAAAGCGCGTCCTGGTAACGGGTGACCGACCAGTACCCGGTGTCGTCCTTGGGGTTCCAATGCAACGGATCCCGCTCTCGCAGGATCTTAAATGCAGCATGAGGATCGCCGTACACGAACAGATCGAGATCGTTGAGGTCGATGTCTGCCAATTCCATATCGGCGCTTCCCCTGGGCTTGAATCTTCAGCCGCTATTTAACCAAAAGGTTAAGAACAGGGCAAGAGTTTCAGCAATTGTTGCGGGGGATTGAGGCACGCCAACGTCCAGGGGCAGGATTGCACGGTTATGCGCCCCGCCGAATTCCCGTTTAACTCAACGGGTCCGGGGTCATCGCGATTTTGTCCTCTTATATTGATGGAACCTGGCTGATCCCACCGGGATTCGAACCCGGGTTACCGACGTGAGAGGCCGGTGTCCTAACCACTAGACGATGGGACCGTCCGCGCAATGCCACAAAAATTTGGCTGAGGAGGAAGGACTCGAACCTTCAATCGCCTGATCCAGAGTCAGGTGGCTTGCCAATTAGCCGACTCCTCAGCGTTTCTCCATTTAAGTGCCTGCGGCGCCAACGGTCAAGACGAGAGGAGCGAAGAGAAAATGGAGGCAAAAGGAGTGATGGGCGAGCGATGAGAAGTGAGCAAACAAAAAAGCGGAAAATAAAAATCAGAAAGGTGAACCGGATTCAGACACCCACTGCAAGGCCGAGTTTTCTATATTTCCGTTTCTAACTCCCCACTGCTCATCTTCTCTTCGGCTCAATCCTCCTCCCTCGATGCTCCGCCTGACCGCCTCAGCGCTTCCGCGTGGCGCTCCACCAAAGCGTCGCAGCGGGTCAGCAGCGAGGTGTCCTGGCAGTAACATTCGATCATGTAGCTGAGGTCGCCGAGGTCATGGACCAGCAGGCGCTGGTAGCGCTCGTATTCGCGTTCCTCCTTAATCGCCTTGAGCAGTTCGCCAACGCGGTCTTCAATTTCGGATTCTTCGATCTCCAGCGCGACAGCCAGCGCCTTTTCCATGGTCAGGGGCGGTTTGGCATCCTCCGCCGCCTGCTTCAACAGGTTGCGCAGACGGCGGACCGTTTCATCTTCCAGGGCAAAGGGGCTGGCCTGCTCGAGCAGCCCCTCGCATTCCAACACAGTTGAAACCAGCGTCAGCGCGCCAACGTGATTGGCCTCGTCCCGCGCCATCGAATACCAGAAGTCGCGGAACTTGGGCTCGCCCTCGAAGACCTTGGCGTAACGCGCATAAAGGCCCATGGTCTCTTTCTCCAGGGCCATCGTGGCTTCCATCACTTCACGCAACGAGGGCATCGCGGCGCCATCATATCGCGCCTTGGCGCGATCGCAAGTAAATTACAAGGTTCAATTCTAGCGCGCCAACTCGGTCGAGCGCACCTCCCTGATGACCGTAACCTTGATCTGACCCGGATAAGCCATATCAGTCTCGATTTTGCGCGCTACGTCGCGGGCCAAAAGGACGGTGTCATCGTCGCTGACCTGGTTGGGCTCGACAATGATCCTCATCTCGCGCCCGGCCTGCACCGCGAAGCACTTGTCCACACCCTTGAAGGACTTGGCGATCGTTTCCAGATCTTCCAGCCGTTTGACATAGCTTTCCAGCACCTCGCGCCGCGCCCCCGGCCGCGCTCCCGAAAGAGCGTCGGCGGCGTCCACCAGCGGCGCCAGGATAGTTTCGGCTTTGACCTCCTCGTGATGGGCCGCGATGGCGTTGACGATCTTGGCCGACTCACCGTATTTGCGAGCCAGCTCGGCCCCGATCAGTGCATGCGATCCCTCGACCTCATGGGTCAGAGCCTTGCCAATATCATGGAGCAGGGCGGCGCGACGGGCCTGCTTTTCGTTCAGACCCAGCTCCGCCGCCATCGCGCCGCACAAAAACGCCGCCTCGATCGAATGCATCAGGACGTTCTGCGCATAGCTGTAACGGTACTTGAGCATCCCCAGCAGCTTGACCAGCTCGGGATGGACGCCGTGGACGCCGACTTCGAGCAGCGCGCGCTGACCAGCCTCGCGAATCGACTCCTCGACCTCCTGCTCGGCCTTGCGGATGACTTCCTCGATCCGTCCCGGATGGATGCGGCCGTCGGAGATCAGCCGCTCCAGGCCGACACGGGCGATTTCACGACGGATCGGGTTATGGCAGGAGATCACCACGGCTTCGGGCGTATCGTCGATAATGATATCGACGCCGGTGGCGGCCTCGATCGCGCGGATGTTGCGGCCCTCGCGCCCGATGATCCGACCCTTCATCTCGTCCGAGGGCAGGGCCACGACCGAGACCGTGCGTTCGGCGACGAATTCACCGGCCATCCGCTCGATCGCAACGGTGAGGATCCGTTTGGCGCGGCGGTCGGCCTCCTCGCGGGCTTCCTCCTCGACCAGGCGGATATGTTTGGCCGCCTCGTTACGCGCCTGGCCGACGATTTCGTCGATAATGGAGCGCTTGGCTTCCTCGCGGGTCAGCCCGGCAACGGTTTCAAGTTTCCGGCGAGCCTCGTCAAGCAGCGCCTGATGTTCGGCCTCCTTGTCGGCAAGGTTCTTCTCGCGCGCGCGCAGACTCTGCTCGCGGCGGTTGAATTCGGCCTCGCGGCGTTCAAAGCTTTCGACTCTTTTTTCGAATACCTCCTCGCGCGATTCGATTTTGTTTTCCAGGGTTGCCAGTTCACGGCGCCGTTCACGGATTTCCTCGTCCGCCTGGGTGCGCGCCTGTACCAGCAGGTCCTTAGCTTTAACTTCCGCATCCTTGATTAGAATTTCGCTTTTGGTTCGGGCCTCCGTTAGAATTAGGTTTGCTTCAGCGTTGGCCGCTTCAGCTTTTGAAGTCTCTGTGCGCTGCGCGGAAAAATAAACCGCAACGGCGGCAATGAGACCGGCAATCAGGCCCAGCACGAGCCCGATCAGTAGATTCACTTCGAACCACCTCCTTTTTCACCGTCATTCTCGCCATTACCTGGAGCATCGCGGCCCATGCACAGCATGCTCGGTGACCACGCAAGCAAGCTGGCGATCCCAGTCGTCCTGCGGCAGACAATCCAGCACCTGGAAAGCATAGCCGAGGCCGACCGCGGTGATTCCCGGTCCTGTCGAGGCCAGAAAACGATCATAGAAACCCCCACCCCGTCCCAGCCGCTGCCCGCTCACGCTGAAGGCGAGACCGGGTACGAAAACTACCGCATCCCCGACCCCCGGACGAAAGGGTTCGCCGTCCTGGGGTTGCGCAATCCCAAAACTGCCCTCGCGCAGTTCTTCAAGCGCGCGCACCGCGCGAAAGTCGAGAGTGCGACGCGCCGGGTCGGCGATCGGGTAATAGACCAGGCGGTTGGCGGCGCGTGCGTGCTCGAAAATCAGATCAGTGGCGACTTCGTTGCCCACGGCGGCATAGAGCAACACCGCCGCAGCTTCACGGTAGCATTGCAGGCCCAAGGCCCGGCTTTGGACAGAACAAGACCGCGCCCGCGCCTGCTCCGGCTGCAAGGCGTCGCGGCATTCCCGCATCACCTTGCGCAAACGGTGCTTTTCGTCCGCCATGCGTTCTCCATGGCGGCGCGGGGCTCAGATCATGACTTGTGCGCCCGCGGGATTGGGATCCGGCGCGGGCCGGCAACTCATCAGGCAAAATCCATCGCTAGCCGCGGTGCAGCAACATTAGCGGAAAGCGCACGGCTCGAACTTCGTCCGTACTGACATCGATCCCATGTTGCCGCGTCAAGCGGCGCAATTTATTTGTCGTGCTCCACTGCCCCCCGCCGCCCACCTGACCGGCGCGTCCTTATCGGCGGCCGGAACTGCATTGCTGCATTCTTCAAAAATCCGAGAGCCGTTTATTCAATGCGTCGATCTGCTCGAGCAACTCGCGATGCTCGATGCGCAGGCGCTCCAGCTCCTCGGCAAAATTCAGCGCCGTCAAAATCGCCAGATCGACCGCGGTAATCGATCGGGTGCGGGCCCGAATCTGCCGGCCCCGTTCGTCCACCGCGCGGGCCACCGCTCGCACCCAGTCATCGTCGGCATCGCTGGCCACCACCAGGTTCTGACCCATTATCTGGACACTGACGTTGGCCATGCGGATTATGCCAAATCCAATCCATCGAAGCGTTCCAGCAGCTTCTCGATGCGGCTCTTAACTTCGTTGCGCTCGTGCTCCTGCTGCTGGCACTGCTCCTGGACCTGCTTTAATTGCCCACTCAGCTCCTCAAGACGGCGCCGTCCTTCTTCCAGCTCCCGATTGAGCCGGGCATTGTCCTGGCGCAACTGCTCAGTGCGCTCGATCACCGCCTTAATCCGATCATCCAACTGTTTGAGGATTTCAAAAGACATGATTAATGCATTCCGATGCTAATCTATTTTTCGACCTCTAACACTGTCAAGCTGCGTATGACTTTCCTGCCTGTCCGCTGCCGTCATCGGCGGCAAACAGCTCCTCGGCGAATTCACGCCCGTCAAACGGCCGCAAATCGGCAAGGTCCTCTCCCACTCCCACGAATCGCACCGGCAGTTTGAGCCGGTCCGCGATCGCCACTATTACTCCGCCCTTGGCGGTAGAATCGAGTTTGGCCAACACCACGCCGCTCAGCGGCACCGCATCGGCGAAGATCCTGGCCTGGCTGAGCGCATTCTGCCCGGTATTGGCATCCAAAACCAGCCAGGTTTCATGCGGGGCGCCGCTGACCTCGCGTCCCACCACGCGCGCGATCTTTTTAAGCTCCTCCATCAGGTTGACCTTGGTTTGGAGGCGGCCGGCGGTATCAATCAGGACGGCGGGGGTTTTGCGCGCTTTAGCCGCCTTCACCGCGTCGAAGGCGACGGCCGCCGGGTCAGAGCCCGCCTTCTGCTTGATAATGTCCACGCCGACCCGCTGGCACCAGATTTCCAACTGCTCGATTGCGGCGGCGCGAAAGGTATCTGCGGCCGCGACCAGCACCGCTCCCCGCTCCTCCTTGAGCATCGCGGCGAGCTTGGCCACCGTGGTGGTCTTACCCACACCGTTAACGCCGACCAGCATAATCACCAGCGGCGCGTCGCCGGGATCCGCAGGCCTGCGCTCGACCTTTTGCAAAAGAGCCGCGATTTCTTCCTTGAGCGCGTCGCGGATGGCGTCGGGGGTCGCCTTGCCCGTTAGCCGCTTGCGCACCGCCTCAACCAACCGGGTGCTGGCCTCGACACCGACGTCGGCGGCAATTAAAGCTTCCTCCAGTCCCTCGTAAATCTCCTCGAGGTTCGCCCCGCTGCCCATCACGCCGCGCAGCCGGTTCATGAAGCTATCGCGGGTCTTACGCAGTCCCAAACGCAACCGCGACACCGCGGGTTTTGCCACCTCAACCGGTGGTGGGGGTGCGGGCGCGGGAGCGGGTGGTATCTCCACCGGGGGAGGCGAGACAGCCGGCGGCGTGGTGATAGCAACTCGTGCTGGGGGCGGGGCTGGCTGGGGGAGCTGGGCTGGCGGAGCTGGGGCAGCCGCCGGCGACGCCGGCGGCTGCCCCAGCTCCGGCAGTGGCGCCGCGCTCGGCACTGGCGGCGATGGGGCAGCGGGCTGCAGCTGAGGTGGCGCCGGCGGCGGCGCCACCTCAGCTGCAGCCCCCGGGGGCGGTGCAGACGGCGGCGCGGCCGCCTCCTGCACCGCTGCCTCCTCCAGAGGCGCCGGATGCTTCTTGCGCAGATGCAACTCGATCAGCACGCCCAGCGTCGTCAACCCCAAACCCGCACCCAGCGCGCAGCCGATCATTATCAGGAGGTCGGTCGTACTGATTGGCATTTGAACCTATGCGAAACCCTGAAAATTCCAACAGGATACCAGCATTATCCTGGTCATCGCCCGATCAATTCCTTACGTCTGCACGGTCACATTATCAGCCAGTCCACAGACCCCAAAACACTGCCCTCCACAAATCTCCCCAGGTCTGGGTTGGGCCACAGCTTAGTGAAGCAGCGCTACGAATCAAGCGCAACGACAACTGAGCAGCAGATCGCACCGGCGGGGATAGGGAAACAGGCGACCGAAACGAGAAGCCAGCTTTGCGGTCTAGCCGCTTCTTTATGGATCTTCCCCATGGATCTTCGGCGGTTGACGGTGGACTGCAGCGCACTGTTGGCGCCTTCGCTGCCGGATGAACCTCAGACAGGATCAGTGATGTGGCGCTAATCCCGTCGTCTTTCTGAACAGTCGGGTGAACGTATAAGAAGCCATCTGCGCGTTCGCCGCCATTTCTTCCAGCCGCAAATCGCCGCTCAGATTAGCTTCGATATACTCGCCGGTCCGCCGCAACCGGTTGCTGAGTATGGCGCTGTTAGGTTCGGGGAGGCTTGACGTCGATCGGTCAAGGAGAGCTGAAGCCCGCAAGCTTTCGCGCCGTCTGCGTCGCGTTGCCCAATCACTCCTTTTTTTGCGGCTCTGCCATCAGAGCAAATTGTTCCAATTTTACCGATTTGTGAATTCCGCACCATTAACCTTAACGGCGAGGGGTGCAAAGCGCGCAAGTGTGGTTGCGGCTGGGCACAGCGCGTCAAATGAAACGTACATTTATCCGGTCTGATTCGCGCCATTACGCCGGTCAGCGCGGACAGATTATCGTCCTGCTGGTGGTCTCGCTGGTTGCTCTGGCCGCTTTGGTGGGCGTCGCCAATGATATCGGATATGCGTGGCGAATCAGGCTCAAAATGCAATCGGTCGCCGACGCGGCTGCGATGGCCGGAGCCGACGCGCTTTATATGGGCGGAAGCATCAGCCCCACGGCGGCAGCCAAAGCGATAGCGACACAAAACGGTTTCACCGATGGGGCAGGTACCTCGATCAATCCCAACACGGTTTCGGTGACGGTCAACAATCCTCCCGCGACGGGGCCCAATTCCGGTAATAGCAATGCGGTCGAAGTAATCGTCGCGCAGGCGCAGCCAACATTTTTCCTCAACGTGGCGGGCTTCAGCACGCTCAGCGTTTCGGCGCGGGCGGTGGCGGCGGTCACCTCGAGCAACAACTGCATGTACTCCCTGAACCCGTCGGCCAGCGGTGCGTTGAAGATGGCGGCCAACTCCCATGTCAACAGCAGTTGCGGTTTGCTGGTCAATTCGAGCAACTCAAGCGCCGTTATCGGAAGTTCGGGAGCGACCATTTCCGCGCCGTCGCTGGGCATCGTGGGCAACAAATCATGGAGTGGGGCATCGCTGCCGAGTAATACCACCACCGGCGTGGCCTCGTTCAGCGATCCCCTGGCTTACGAGCCGACACCGTCGGTGAGCGGTTCGTGCACCACCCTGGCCACGGTTCCGAGCAACACCACGTACAGTCTGGCCGCCGGTTATTACTGCGGATTGAACGTCCACAGTAACAGCACGGTCAATCTCACCTCGAGTGGCACTTATTCCTTTGACGGCAACGTTACGCTGGACGCCAACACCAGCCTTAACGGAACCGGCGTCACGCTCTATTTCCAAAGCGGGTCGCTTTCAATGAGCAGCAATACCGTTTTGAATCTTTCGGCGCCGACCTCGGGTACCTATGCTGGAATAGTCATTTTTCAGGACCGCAGCGACAGCACTCCACTATCACTTAGCTCGAACAGCGCAATGGCGCTGACTGGAGCCGTGTATGCCCCCGACTCCAACCTGACACTTGCCAGCAATGCTTTTGCCAACGTCTACTCGATCCTGGTGGCCTCAACTATCACGATCGCCTCCAATTCGACCATTAATCTCAACAACAACTACTCGAGCCTCCCCAACGGCTCACCGATTAAGATGGCGGCCATGGTCGAATGATGGAGCACGACGAAGTCCGACGGCCGCTTGCGCGCCGGCGGCCTCGACCATGCAGGCACAATCGGTATGGGCAAAGCCTGGTGGAACTGGCCTTGATGCTGCCGGTTCTGATTCTGCTGCTGCTTGTCGCCCTGGATTTTGCGCGAATGTTTAACATGTCGATGGCGGTGACGGACGCGGCGCGCGCGGGCGCCCAGTGGGGAGCGCAAAACCGCACCAATGCGGCCAACGCGCTTGGGATGGAGCAGGCCGCATGCAACAGCATGGCGGATTACTCCTGCACGCCCGGCAGCAATACCACGGCGTCCAGTTTTTGTCAGTGCGCCGGTTCCTCCGGCACGATCTCATGTACCAATCCAGGCGGATGTAATAACGTGCAAAACTTCGTGACGGTTACCGCCAGCACAACTTTCAGTACCGTCCTACCCTATCCGGGGCTGTCCAGCTCGGTGCCAATGAGCGCTTCCGTAACCATGCAGGTGCAGTAGAATCTTGGGATGCTGCGAAAAATCGATCAAATCCGATGCAAAGTCGGGCCAGTCGATGGTCGAGTTTGCGCTGATCGTATTGATCGCGCTCACGCTGATTTTCGGAATTATCGAGGCCTCGCTCGCCCTCTATGCCTACAGTTTCGTCAGCTACGGCGCACGATGCGGCGCGCGCTACGCGATGGTGCATGGCAGCAACAGCTCAAGCCCCGCCACCGCCTCCACCGTGCAAGCCTACGTCGAAAGCCTGGCATTTCCGCTCGACACCAGCTCAATGACCGTGACCACCACCTGGAGTCCTGACAACTCTCCCGGCAGCACCGTCACCGTCGCGGTCACCTACGTTTTCAAGCCCCTGGCTGACCTGCTCTTGACGTCAAACATCACCATGTCGAGCACGGCGCAAGCTGTGATTAGCAACTGACCCGCCGTGCGCAAAGGCGCGCTTTGATTTGCATCATCCAGGCCCTCCTTGAGGATCGAATGCGGCACAGGCCGCACTGCAAGCCGGGCATCGGTCGGACAAAGTGGATCAGGTTGATCGCAGCCAAAATCCAAAGCGCCTCGTATCACAGCGCCGCGGCGGCTTAAACTTCGCGATCGACCTGATCGTTGATCATTGCGGCAAGACTGTCGCGGTAGCGCGACGGTTTAAGGCAGGCCAATTCGTGGTGAGCCAGTGCTGCCTGTTCCGCCGCCTTTTGGCGGCCCGCCGCGAGCACGTGGGGCGCGCGAACCAGTTCCAATGCGCGGTTGAAACCGGGGCCGCCGGCGGCCGCACTGCCGTCCTGGAACAAGCGGCGGAGTTCTTCCGACCCGGCGATTCCCAGTACCACCGGTAGGGACGGGATTCCAGCGCGCAGGTCCGATCCCACCGGCTTGCCGATCTTGCTTTCCGGACCGACTACGTCGAGCAGGTCGTCGATCATCTGAAAGGCCAGGCCGATGGCCGTTCCCAGGCGGCCCATTCGATTGATGATCCGCTCCGGCACCCCGGCCAAATCGGCGGCGATTCGCCCGCCGCAGCGAAACAGCGACGCGGTCTTCAATTCGATGAAATTTTTGTAATCTTCCAGGCTCACCGACGAGTTGTGGCGCAGGCGCGCTTCCCTGACTTCGCCTTCGGTGAGCTGGATACAGGCCTCGGCCGCCATCTTGATCAGGTGCTCGTCGAAGCGGCCGCACAATTCAAAAGCGCGCGAGAACAGAAAATCTCCCGCCACCAGCGTCGGAGCCAGGCCGAAGCGGCTGAACGCGGAGGGTTTGCCGCGACGCAGTTTGCCCGAATCGATGATGTCGTCGTGCAGCAAAGTCGCGGAATGGATCAACTCCAGCGCCACGGAAGCATCGATGGGGCCGCCCAGGTCTTCATCGGTGCCGCCGCACGCGCGGTACACCAGCATCATGAAAGCGGGACGCACGCGCTTACCGCCACCGGCGACCAAATAGCGGCAGATTTCGCTAATCAGGCTTTCACGGCAGTCGAGCAGGCTGACCAGCCGCGATTCGATCATTTGCAGTTCGGTCTCCACGGCCAGCACCGGAGATTCCGGTGCTGGCGAGGCGGAAAGAGCGATGGCTTTGTCGCGGTCCACGTCAGATTCAGGTTACTGGTAACGGGCAAACGTGCCAAACAAGTTTCATCTGAACAAATCGGCTTCCGCAGGCCGAATCAAGCTTTTCGCGGTTCCCGCAGCCGTCTTGTAAGCATAGCCGCGAATTAAAACAGCCGGAATGCCGCTGGCTTTTTCCATCAAAAGTCCCGCCGCGCAGGCCAGTTCGTCCGCCACCGCCACCACCGTGTGAGACAATTCGCGTCCACCCAGATCATGTGTGCCGCGCAGATCCAGCATCGCCTCCATCCCGGAAATCCCCAGGCATACTTCGGTCAGACCGTCGCGCCAGGGCCGTCCGAACGTGTCGCTGATGATCACCGCGACTTCCGCGCCGCTCAGCCGCTTGATTTCGGCGCGGATAGCGGCGGCCGACGCGTCGGGATCAACCGGCAACAGGATCGCCTTGTCCTCCGCCATGCTGTTGGATTCGTCCAGTCCGGCGTTGGCGCACACCCATCCCGGTCCGGTCTCGACAATCAACACGCCCCGATCCATACGCACGATACGGCTGGTCTGGCGCAGCACCAATTCCACGACCCGCGGATCCTTTTCCCAGCGGGCCGCGAAGTTCTTCGCCAGCTCCGACGGAATCACGTCCTTAAGGTCAAACACGCGCCCTTCGGATTTCGAAACGGCCTTTTGACATACGACAATTATGTCGTGATCGGCCGGCCGAAGATCCGCCCTTTGCATGGACGCGACAATCAACTGGGCGATGTTGTCGCCGGCCTTGATGAGCGGGATTCCCTCAAGCGCCGTAATCGTGACTGAAGCCATAACCTATTGAGATTACACTTCCAGAGCGCCCAGCACTACGTCGGCTAATTCGGCCGCCCGTGCCGGACTGGTCATAATCGTGTCGGTCGCAACGGCTTTGAATCCGAGCGTACGAATCGGTTCAAGATAACTGCGGTCCACCTGATCGATTACCATGGTCCCGACGCAATCGCGGTACAGTTTGGCCCAGCCCGCCGGCGACACTTCATGGCCCAGACCCCGCATCATTTTGTCGGCCGGACCCTTAATCGGCTTGCCGCCGACCAGCGGGCTGATTGCGGCCACGCGATCCTTAATCGACGCCAGCGCCGACCGCATCCCTTTCATCGCCAGGATCGGACCGATCGATACAAACGGATTGGACGGCGCGAGGATCACCGCCCTGGACGATCTGATGGCTTGCAGGGCCTGCGGCAGGGGACGCGCGCGCCCGGCCCCGCGCAATTCGATTTTCTCCACCTGTCCGCGCGCCCGGTTGCGCACGAAATATTCCTGAAATGGCATCGGCTCGCGCCCCCGGATTTTGACGAAGGTCCTCACGCGATCGTCGCTCATCGGCAGGATCTGCGCCCGGACCTTAAGCCTGAGCGCGATATCAGCGGTAATCCGGCTGAGCGGCCACCCCTGGCGCAGCCGATCGGTGCGATACAGATGCGTCGCCAAATCGCGGTCGCCAAGCGCAAACCATCCTTTGCCGTAGAACCGTTCAAGCGCGTGCAGGGTATTGAATGACTCCCCGCTGAGTCCCCAACCGGTGTCGGGATTCGCCAATCCGGCCAGCGTATAAGTTACCGTGTCGATATCGGGCGAGACGTGGAGCCCATAGAACTCCTCGTCGTCGCCGGTGTTGACTATTACCTTCAGGCGCCGGGGATCGACACGTAGCGCCAATCCCCGCAGGAACCTAGCTGCACCCACTCCCCCCGCAAGTGTCGTGATTATCGCTGTGGAGGGAGACAATCGGCCGCGCGCCATTTGGGGTCCGCTTTCCGTAGAGTTTTCGATAGAGGGTGTCGCGTTCGACGGCGCTGCGGCCCATCTCCGTGGCAAGGCGGTGGATCAGGTCAACCGGGACGAATTCGCCCGCGTCGCCACCGGCCTGCGCCGTGATGCTTTCTTCCATCAGGGTGCCGGAGAAATCGTTGCATCCCGCTTTGAGCGTCAACGCCGCCAGCTCCACGCCCATTTTCACCCAGGAAGTCTGGATATTGTTGATCTGCCCGCGCAGGAACAGGCGGGAGAACGCGTACATGCGAAAGTCGTCCGCCCCTCTGGGCGGCGGCGGCGCGACCAGGCCTTTGCGGAACAGTTGCGTGTTCTGATGGATAAAGCGCAGCGGCACAAATTCGGTGAATCCGTGCGTGCGCTTCTGGATATCGCGTATCAGACTCAGATGGTTGACCACATGATGGGGGCTTTCGACGTGCCCGTACATGATGGTCGAGGTGGTCCGCACTCCGAGGCTGTGCGCAGTCGTAATGATCTCGACCCACGCGGCGACATCGACCTTCTTATGGCTAAGGACTTCGCGCACGCTGTCATCCAGAATTTCCGCCGCCGTGCCGGGAATCGATCCGAGACCATGGTCGCGCAGCATCGCGATATACTCGGGATAGCCCATCCGCGCGCGCCGCGCACCATACATGATTTCCATCGGCGAGAACGCGTGAATATGCATCGCAGGAAAGCTGGCCTTGATCAGGTCGAGCAGGTCGCGATACTTGAACGGCGGCATATCAGGATTGATGCCGCCCTGCATGCAGACTTCGGTGGCGCCGCGAGCCCACGCGTCGGCCACTTTGTCCAGAATCGCCTGATCGGAATGGTCATAGGCGTCGGATTCCCAACGCTGGCGCTTGAACCCGCAAAACTGGCATCCCACGAAGCAGATATTGGTAAAATTGATGTTGCGATTGACGACGTAAGTGACCTCCTCGCCCACGTCCTCGGCCCGGGCCAGGTCCGCGCACTTGATCATCGCGCGCAAATCCGGGCCCTGGCAGGTGTAGAGCACCAAACCTTCCTCGCGCGTCAATTCGCGGCGATCCAGCACCTTGAGCAGCGCGGCGCGGACCGCGGGCGACGCGCCGGCCAGAAGCACGTCGAGCGGGGTGGCTTCGATTTCATCAACGTAGTTGCGCAGTTCAGTCAGGTTCACGGTACACCTCCGCCGATTCTAAAGGCGGTCAGCCAGCCGTTGAACGGCCGGAAGCAGGTCTGGATCGATCCATACGTCATTGATGTATTCCTGGTATACCGGCAGCCGCTCGCGCAACCGGAAACCCGCGCGCGCGCATCGATCGGCCAACTGCGCGACGTGCGGCCATGGCGCCTCGGGATTGACGTAATCCCTGGTCAGCGGCGAAATGCCGCCCCAGTCGTTTATGCCGGCGCGCAGGAACAGCTCGACGTCGTTGGGTGAAAGGTTGGGCGGCGCCTGAATATTCATTTCACCGCCCAGCACCAGGCGCGCCGTTGCGATCGCCCGCGCCATCTCGATTTCGCTGGGCTCGGGCGCATTGGCCATCGGGATTTCCGGCTTGGCGCGAAAATTCTGGATAATGACTTCCTGGATATGGCCATAGCGCCGATGGACGTCGCGGATCGCGATCAGGCTTTGCGCCCGTTCCGCCGGGGTCTCGCCGATGCCGAGCAGGATTCCGGTGGTGAAGGGAATCCTAAGCTGTCCCGCCTCTTCCAGCATCCGCATGCGCCGCACCGGTTCCTTATCGGGCGCCCATTGATGCGGTCCGCCGCGCTTGCGCAAGCGGGTGGAAATATCCTCGAGCATCAAACCCATGCTGGCGTTGACCGGTCGCAGCATCCGCATCTCCTCAAGGCTCATCAGGCCGGCGTTGGTGTGGGGCAGCAGTCCCTCGGTCAGCGCAAGCTCGCAAGCCCGATGGACATACTCAATCGTGGTGCGCACACCCAGGGATTTGAGCGTCTCGCGATATTGCTTGAATGCGACTTCAGGCTTGTCGCCCAGGCACATCAGCGCCTCCGTGCATCCCAGCGCCCGCCCCCGGCGCGACCAGTCAATGATCTCGTGCGGCATCATCGTCCATGCACCTGGGTCCCACGGATCCTTGCGGAAGGTGCAGTAGGTGCAGCGGTCGCGGCACAGATTGGTGACCGGCAGAAAAACCTTGGGGGAGTACGTAATGTCGCGTCCCTTGACCCGATCGCGCAGTGCGCTAGCCGCCTCCAGCAGCAGGCCAAGGTCGTCGGCCTCGATCAGGGCCGCCGCCTCGTCTGAACTCAGAAGCTGGCCCGCCAGCGCGCGGTCGATTATCGAGCGCGGCTGGTGGGGCTCGTGCGAGTCGGGTTCGATATTGTGCGCCGCCATGATCCCGGCCCCGTTATAAGCCATCGATCGGTCACACGCAACCGCCCGGCCACGACGGACCGGCTAACGCCCCTGCGCTCATGCAATCGCTCAGGTCCCTGGCCATTTCTCGATGTTCACCGCGGGTCAAGCTGGAGGGCGGGACTGCTGAAGCGCTTATAGTCCTGCGCGGCTGCTTTGGCCGAAAGCCGCTTTGGGTTAAGCTGTTGGATATGGCAGAACTGAACGTGGCGCATTCCTCGGAGGCTGGAACGCAGCTCGAATACGAGCTGCAACTTTACTATTGGATGAAGCTGATTCGCGGCTTCGAGGATCGCGTCTCGCGGCTGCACAGGCAGAACAAGATCGTCGGCGGGGTCTATTCCGGAGCCGGGCAGGAGGGTCTGGTGGCGGGAATCTGCGCCCCGCTGCAGGAAGGCGACGTCGTCTTTCCGCTGCATCGCGATTTGGGCGTCTTCCTGATGCGCGGGGTCGATCCGGGCGTCCTGATGGCGCAGTTGATGGGGAAGGACACCGGACTGTCGCGGGGCAAGGATTCCTTCCTGCACGGCGGCGACCTTAGCCGTGGCGTGTTCGGCTCGACTTCGATGCTGGGATCATCGCTACCGGTGGCGGTAGGCGCCGCGCTCAAGTTTCAGATTCGGAAGGAAAAAAATATAGCGATCGCGTTCTTTGGCGAAGGCGCGGCCTCGCGTGGTGACGTCCACGAAGCGATGAATTTTGCCGGCGTCAGGAAGCTACCGGTGGTTTTTGTATGCGAGAACAACCGCTACGCCTATTCGACACCGCTGGAAAAGCAGATGGCAATCGACGACGTCGCCGATCGCGCCGCGGCTTACGGTTTCAAAGGCTATGTTTGCTCCGGCAACGACTTACTCGCCGTGCTGGATGTCGCCGAGCCTGTTCTGGCACGGGCGCGCAATGGCGGCGGACCGGCATTGATCGAATGCAAAACCTATCGCTATCACGGCCACAGTGAGCACGACCCGGCGTTGTATCGCAGCAAGGAAGAGCTGCTCAAATGGGAAAGCCGCGATCCCATCCAACGCTTCGAATTTTACCTGGAAAAGAAGGGGCAGGACGTCAAACGGCTGCGCGAACAGATGGACGAGAAAGTCCGCGTGATTATGCAGCAGGCGGTCGAGTTCGCCGAAAACAGTCCCTGGCCCGAGGTCAACTCGGTATTCGAGGACCTCTACGCCACGCCCACGCCGGCAACCCTTAACGGAAAGCGGAATTAGGACCATGGAGGTCACTTACTTAAAGGCAATCAACGATGCGCTGCGCGAGGAAATGGGCCGCGACGAAAGCGTTTTCGTCATGGGCGAGGACGTCGCCGAACTGGGCGGTGCATTCAAGGCCACCGAAGGATTGCTCGACGCCTACGGCCCTGACCGCGTGATCGATACTCCGATTTCGGAGTCGCTGATCGTGGGCGCCGGCATCGGCGCTGCCGTCCTCGGGATGCGGCCGGTGGTTGAAATGCAGTTCGCGGATTTCATCTCCTGCGCCTTCGACCAGATCGTCAACATGGCGGCGACGCTGCGTTTTCGCCACGGTGGACGCGCCTCGTGCCCGCTGGTGATTCGCGGGCCTTCGGGCGCCGGCATCCATGGCGCGATTTTCCATTCGCAAAACCCCGAGGCGTGGTTTACCCGCGTGCCCGGTCTGAAGGTCGTGACCCCCGCGACGCCCTACGACGCCAAGGGCTTGCTCAAAGCCGCGATCCGCGACGACGATCCGGTGCTGTATTTCGAGCATAAACGTTTGTACCGCAGCCTCAAGGAAGATATTCCCGAAGGCGATTTCACCGTCCCGATTGGCGTGGCCGAGGTTCGCCGCGAAGGCCGCGATCTCTCGATCATCACCTATGGCGGCACCGTGCAGCAGTCGCTCGACGCTGCGCGCATCGTCGAAAAAGCCGACGGCCTTTCGATCGAGGTGCTCGACCTGCGAACGCTGCTGCCGCTGGACCGCGAGGCGATTCTGGCCACGGCGAAGAAAACCGGCAAGGTGCTGATCGTACACGAGGACCGTCTGACCGGGGGAATCGGCGGCGAAATCAGCGCGATTATCGCCGAGCAGGCTTTCGAATACCTGGACGGACCGATCGCGCGGCTGGCGATGTGGGACACCCACAACGCGTTTGCGACCCCCCTGGAAGAAGCAATCCTGCCCAACACCAACAAGATCGTCGAGGCGATCAAACGCCTCGCGAGTTATTGAGGTCTGTAATGGCGGTCGAGGTCGTAATGCCCCAGATGGGCGAGAGTGTCGTCGAAGGCACCATCACCAGTTGGCTGGTCAAGGAAGGCGACCAGGTAACCGAAGACCAACCGCTGGTCGCAATCTCAACCGACAAAGTCGATACGGAAATCCCCTCCCCCGCTGCAGGCGTGATTTCGCGGATTGTGGCCAAGGAAGGCGAGACGCTGCCGATCGGTACGCTGCTCGCCATAATCGAAGCGCCCGGCACGCGTGCTGCGGCGCCGTCCACGCCGGTATCCCAAGCGACCGCCGAGGTCGAGGCGGTGCAAACCGCCTCCCCGGAAAAGGCGCCGGCACCGGCGGCGGCAAAACCTGCCGCGGCTCCTGCAGCGCTCGGACCTGCAGTCGCCCCGAGTCAAAACGGCGGCGGACGTGGCGCGCCAGCCCGCCAATCAACTGCGGCAGAAGCCGGTGCCGCGCCGCGCTATTCGCCGCTGGTCCTGCGGATGGCAAGCGAGCACGGCATCGACCTGAGCCAGATCCGCGGCACCGGTCTGGGCGGACGCGTGACCAAGCGCGACGTGCTGAAGTACCTGGAATCGACCCAAGCCGCAATTGAAACCAAACCGTTAGCTCCGCAACCTGCTCCTCCGGCCCCGGCTGCGCCTTCCCCGGGCGCTTTTCGCCCGCCCGTCTATGAGCCGCGCGAAGGCGATACGGTCGAGCCGTTTTCGCGCCGGCGCAAGATTATCGCCGAGCACATGGTCTATTCGAAGACCCATGCGCCGCATGTCGGCACGGTCGCCGAAGTTGACATGACGCGGATCGTGCGTTTTCGCGAGCAGCACAAGGACGCTTTCCGCCAGCGCGAGGGCTTCACTCTGACTATTCTGCCAATGGTCGTGGCTGCGACTGCACGGGTGCTGCGCGAATTCCCGCGGATGAACGCCTCGGTCAACGGCGATGCGCTGGTCGTGCGCAAGGACATCAATATCGGTATCGCGGTGGATACCGAGGAGGGATTGCTGGTGCCGGTGATCAGAGGCGCCGACCAGAAATCGCTGCTGGGAATCGCGCGCGAGATCAATACCCTGGCGGGCAAAGCGGCAGCGCGCCAGATCAGCCCCGACGAACTCGCCGGCGGCAGCTTCACCGTGTCGAACCCGGGCCGCGAAGGCAACCTGTTCGGACTGGCGATTATCAACCAGCCGCAGGTCGGAATCCTGCGCATGGGTGAAATCAAAAAAACGCCGGTCGTGGTGGAAGTTGACGGCAGCGATACCATCGCGATTCGCCATATCATGTACCTGGCGCTGTCGTACGACCATCGGGTAATCGACGGGGTGCTGGGAAATCGATTTCTGTTCCGCGTCGCGCGGATCCTGGAAGAAGGTCAATTCACGCTCTAACGCTTTGCTTCGGGGTTAAGCATGATCAGCGCCGATCAAGCTCTGGCAAAGGTTTTGGCTAGCGTCAGCCGGCTCGGTATCGAGCGCCTGCCGCTGCGCGCCGCCACCGGCAGGATCCTGGCCGAGGAAATCAGGTCTAATCGCGACATCCCCGGGTTCGACAATTCGGCCATGGACGGTTTCGCGGTCCGCGCCGCCGACGTTGTCGGCGCCAGCGAGCGCGCGCCCCGGCGCCTCAAGGTGACCGAGACCGTCGCCGCCGGCAGCATGCCCACGGTGATGGTGGGCGCCGGCGAGGCAGTCCGTATCATGACTGGCGCGCCCCTTCCGCAGGGCGCCGATTCGATCGTGCCGGTGGAGCGCACGCGTTGCAGCGGCAACGTCGTGGAAATCCTTGCCGAGCCGGCCCGCGGCGAGTTCGTACGTCCTTCCGGCGAGGACCTGCGCGCCGGTGAGCTGGTGATCGCGCCCGGCAAGCAGCTGACTCCGTCGGATATCGGGATGCTCGGAGCGCTCAACCATGCGATGGTTGACGTGTGGCGGCGTCCGCGCGTGTCGATCGTCTCGACCGGCGACGAACTGGTGGACATCGACCAGGTTCCGTCCGGGGCACAGGTGGTCAATTCGAGCGCGTACGCGCTGGCTGCGGCGGTGGAGGAATGCGGCGGCGAGGCAGTGATTCTAAAGGTTGCGCGCGACACTCCCGAGGAAATCCGCGCGCGCCTGGCTGAGGGTACCGCAATGGACGCGATGCTCTCCACCGGCGGGGTCTCGGCCGGCGATTTCGACCACGTCAAGGCGATCCTCGACGAACTGGGGATGCGGACGCTCTTTCACGGCGTGGCGCAAAAGCCGGGCCGCCCGCTGAAATACGGTCTTATCGGCAATCGTCCGATCTTCGGGCTGCCCGGAAATCCGGTCTCGACGATGGTTTGCTTCTATCTGTACGTGCGTCCGGCTCTGCTCAAGATGGGCGGCCATACCGCCCTGGGGCTGCCACGCGTGACTGCGCGATGCGGCGCCGACATCAAAATCGCCAATAATCTGACCGAGTTTGTACGTGTCAAGCTGGAGCGCCGAGGCGACGAATTTCACGCCCTCCCGGCTGGCAGCCAGGGCTCGAACATTCTGAGTGGACTCTCGCGTGCGGACGGGCTTTTAGTCGGCCCGGCCCGGGAAAATCTGCTGAAGGCGGGGTTTCAGGCCACCGTTCTGTTGCTCTCACCGGTGACTGAGGAAGTGGAAGCCGGCTTCGAAGAGTTCCATCGCTTCCATTGATAGCGCACGACAAGCGTGACCGCCGACCCGAAAATCGCGGCGGCTATGATCACCGCCGATACCTTGAATTGCAGCGTCGCAACAAAAGGCAGCAGCCTAATCTGAATTGGCTCGAGTTGAAAATTCGCGAAGATCACGTAGAGCACCCAAGCCGTGATGATCGCACTGATGATAAATTTGGGACTTTTGACGAACGCGGGCACTGTTGCGCCTCCGGAACCTGATCGTGGCTGGTTCGGCCCTCATTGTCAAATCGGGCCTGACGGGACAATTCCGCGATGAGGCTGGGATGAAGCTCAGAATTGGCCAGGGATTCGACGCGCATCCGCTGGAAGCCGGCCGCAAACTGATGCTGGGCGGAGTCGAAATTCCGCACGATCGCGGCCTGCGGGGCCATTCGGATGCCGATGTGGCCGCGCACGCGCTGGCCAACGCAATCCTGGGCGCTCTGGGCGAAGGCGACCTCGGCCGCCATTTTTCGGATCGGGATCCCCAATACAAAGACGCCAACAGCCTCGAACTTTTGCGCGGCGTCTGGACGCTTGCCTCCGCGCGCGGATTCCGACTGGTCAACGCCGACCTGACCATAATCGCACAACGCCCCCGCCTCGCCGAGTTCCTCGATCAGATTCGCACCAACCTGGCCGCTGCGATCGACAGCGAGCGCGAATTGATCAACGTCAAAGCCTCAAGCCCCGAAGGCCTCGGCGCAACCGGCCGCAGCGAAGGCATAATCGCGCTCGCCGCCGTACTGCTCGACGCGGGATGACGATCCCATCTTACAAATATCTACCGAATGCCCTGATGGTTTGGCACAGTTCGTCGCTCGTTTCGTTCGTGCCCGGTACGATATTGAGGATTTGGGCGCCGGCGTCGCGGTATTGTTCGATGCGCTCGATACAGCGGGAGACCGGACCTACAAATGCCAGCGAATCGAGCAATTGATCGGTCAGCGCCGCCTCCTGTGCGGCTTTGTCGCCGCGTTCGCCTGCGGCGCGGGCGGCTTCGGCCTCGGCGCCGAAGCCGTTGCGGATGATCTGCCGGCGATGGAACGGGAGCATCGTGTACAGCTTCAGGAAACGGCGCGCCCGCGCGTAGGCCTGCTGCAAGTCGTCATGGATAAATACGGGCATCCCGAACGCGATCGCGACCTCGTCGGGGTTGCGGCCGCGGCTTCGGGCGCCTTCGCGCACAGCCTTTACCAGCTTTCGCAGGCGCTCCGGCGTGCACATGAAGAGCTGCACGCCGTCGGCTATTTCACCAGCCAGGCGCGCCGTTTCCGTCGTCAGTGCCCCCAGTTGGACCGGAATTGGCCAGGTTGGGGGCGGAACTCGCATTGCAGCCGATTGGCCGGCGAAGATTTGTTTCAGAGCCAACGTGTACTCGCGCAACTTTTCGCGCGAGTTGGCCGCCGGCGTGATACCCATCGCTTCGAGCACCGGGCGATGGCCCACGCCCAGACCCAGGATCAGCCGCCCGCGCGACGCTTCCTGCACCGTCACGGCAGCCGAGGCGCACAGCGTCGGCTGGCGGTTGTAGATAATCGCGATCGAAGTGCCGATGCGGATTTTGCTGGTGCCTAGCGCGATCGCATAACACGCGAGCAGGCTGTCGTTGCCGCCCTCCGGCAGCATTACGGCGCTAAACCCCGCGTCCTCGGCTTGGCGCGCGATTCGCACAACTTCACCAGGAGCCTTGATCAGATGCGGCTGTCCGGCCGACGTAATCTCGAATGCAAGCGGCAGCATTGGTTTGCCTCCAGATGGGGAACACAGTTGCGCGCCCAGCGCCGATTGTCCAGTTGCGCGAACGCGCTTGTTTGACATCCGGGCGGCATCGGGCCTAAGAGGAACTTAGCCGAAATTCGCCCGCCTGGAGGATTCCTTATGGCACAGCAGCAGGAGACCACCATGAACCGCGACGCGCAGACGCCGCCGGGATTCGATTCGATCGGCGCGGCCCTGATTCGCACCCGCGAACAGCCGTGGACTGATATGGGCGGCGGCAATCAGGCGATCGTCTTGCGCGTCAGCAAGGAAACCGGCTTCTTCAGCATGCTGATCAAAGCTCCCGCCGGACAGGTAAACGCGCCGCATACTCATATCGGCGCGGCTGACTTCTACGTGATTTCCGGCGGGTTCGATTATCGCGGCGGTTCCGCCAGAGCGGGCGATTGGGTGTATGAGCCGGCAGGCGCCGTCCACGACGCCACCACCCATCCGATGGACACGGTTTACCTGGCCAATTCGTACGGACCGATCGCGTTCCATGGCAAAGATGGCGGTTATTCCCACATCACGGATTGGCGTGCGATCAAGGCGATGCAGGATCGGGCGGGCCAGCCGCGCGCCAACGGTGGAGAAAGAAGTTCGCGCCGGGCCGAAAGCAACGCGGCCAATAAAGGCGCTCCACGAGTCGGCGCGCCCCTCGCGTTTGACGCTCTAGACGCCTCCCTGATCCGGACCAGCGAGCGTCCATGGATAGATATGGGAGGCGGCAACCAGGTGATCGTGCTGAGGGTCAGCAGGGAGACCGGCTTCTTCAGTATCCTGATCAAAGCGCCGGCGGGACAGGTCAATCAGCCGCACACACATATCGGCCCGGCGGACTTTTACGTGATCTCCGGAGGCTTCGACTATCGGGGCGGCTCGGCGCGCGAAGGCGATTGGGTCTATGAACCAGCGGGCGCCGTGCACGAGGCGACATCACATCCGATGGACACCGTATATTTGGCGAATTCATACGGCCCGGTGGCATTCCACGGCAGGAACGGCAGTATCGCCGGCATCTTCGACTGGCGCACGATCGCAGCGCTCCAGAAGTGAGTGAGCATTGCGGGACAACAACTGAGACATGAGATAAAGGAAGGGGTAGTCTCTCCGATCGCCGCGAATGTCGGTCCTGTCATTTTTGGCTCGGATCGATCTTGCGACTACCCGTAGTCACCATTATCGAATGAAATCCGTGGGCGTTAAACAACTGAAATCGAGGTTTTCTGAATATCTCCGACTCGTGCGACAGGGGGAAACGGTGCTGGTTACGGATCGTGATGAAGTGGTGACGGAGCTGAGACCCGCCCGCCGGCAAGCGCGCACGGCGGATTCCCTTGATGACATCCTGGATGCTCTGGTCAGCGCGGTGAGTTGACCCGCGCCAGCCTGCCCAAAGGGCGATGGAGATGGAAGGTAAAGGGCCTCGGCCTTCCCGCCGGTACGTCTGCGGCAATTCTGGACGAAATTCGAAGCGACCGGTGATGTTTCCATGCCTGCCTGTCTCTAACTGGACACGTCTGCAGTATTGCGCGCAGCTCTAGAAACTGGAACCAGTCCACAAATTGAAACGCGAATCGCAACCGCGTCCGCTTTGATCACCTCCAGGCTTGCATTAGTCGAGTCTTCGCGGGCACGTCACCGGCTGCGACAAACTAGGCGAACGAGCGAAGCGCAGCTTGCCGACGCACAACGTGAAATAAACCAGATGTGGGCTCGGTGCAAACTGTGGGAATTAACGCCGTCGGTAATGCGAACGAGCGCGCAATGTCGCACCTGGAAGTTGCCTGCGAACACTCGACGCCTTTCGTCTCGCCACGTTTCTTCTGGCCAGAGAATCGGTTGAGAGTCTTGAGTTCCTTACGGTCGATGAGCGGCTGCGAAGTGCGGCTGGGACGGTTTGACAAACTCCCTTATCTCGAATCGGCTGGAGCCGGGTCTTCGAAGTATAAAAACCGAAACATAGATACGAGACCAAGTTTCAGCGCGATTCGTGATTGTCCCCACTTCTCTTTCTAGTTCCTGATCAGCGGCGGGCCAGCGTGCATCGCATCCGGCGCAAATACGGGCTGCAACCGCGCCGGGTGGAGAGCTTTAAGTTCAGCACCGACCCCGAGTTTGACCGCAAACTGGCCGACATCGTCGGGCTTTATCTGGACCCGCCAGAGCGGGCGCTGGTGTCGTGTGTGGATGAAAAGTCGCAGATCCAGGCGCTTGACCGCACCCAGCCGGTGTTGCCGATGTGGCCGGGTCTTGGCCTTACCCCTTTTGGTATCCCATTCGTAACTTAGCGTTGGCCGGGTTTTTGGTTCATTTTTCCATGTCGAGTTTTTCGAGCCGCCCTTCATGATCCGAGGGCGGTCGAAAAACGATCGGGTTTTGGATCCGCGACCGGAGCGCATTGCACCGCACCGGCTGGCTCCTGGTCTGCTGGCCAAGCGGTGCGCGCGACGGGCTCGCTCGTTGTCAATGCCGCGAACGCCTCCGGCGTCAGGTAGCCGAGACTCGAGTGCGGGCGCTCGCGATTGTACTCCTCACGCCACGTTCCGATCTTCCGCCGCGCGTCGTCGAGTGAGACGAAGACCTGCTCGTTGAGACACTCCTCTCGCAGCCGGCTGTTGAACGATTCGACGAAAGCGTTCTGAACGGGCTTGCCGGGTTCGATGAACTGCAGCCGCACGCCGGATGCATACGCCCACTCATCCATCACCCGACCGCGGAACTCGGGGCCATAGTACGTGGGGAAGCGGTCATGGCCGACGATTAGCACTCCTGAGATGGTTGCGGTGCAAGCCCAACCTAACGGGAGGATCTTCAGCCATGACCGAGAGCAACCATACGCCGCAGCGTTGACCAAATCAGGTGGACGCCAGCCATGCGGCTTGCGCGTCGATGACCGGCAGGGACGCCTGTTTTACTGTTTTACTTGAAAAGCTGTCGCCCGGAGGTCCAGAGGGTCTTTGCAGGTCTTGATGGAGCCGCTTCCGGACACGACGAGCACCGGGTGCGCGCAGGTGCAGAAACTCGCGCAATGGGTTGGCCTCAATCCGATTATTTGACAGAATACCTGAATAGTAGTCAAAGTGTCTAGCGAGCAAGACCACCATTGCGGGAGACCAGATGAATATGCGGGTTGGAGTTACATTGTACGTGCAGAACTACGCGGACTGGGATCGGTACGAAGCCAGGGAACGCGGGCAGGACGCTCCCGCGCTCGATCCCGCGACGGACGCGAAGATCTGGCAGGAGGAAATCGAATTCGGTCTGCAGGTCGAGGACCTGGGCTTCGACTCGCTGTGGACCATCGAGCATCACGTGACGCCGTACACGATGGTGACGAACGCGCTGCAGCTCCTGACCTTTTTCGCCGGCGCCACGAGCCGGATCGATCTCGGGACGATGGTCGTGGTGCTGCCCTGGCATCACCCGATCCGGGTGGCGGAGGACATCATCATGCTCCAGTACGCGATGCGCGGGCGCACGCCGTTCATCGGCTTCGGGCGTGGCGCCGCGCGACGGGAGTTCCGCCAGCTGGGCGTCGACATGAACGAGTCGCGGCAACGTTTCGACGAAGGCGTTGAGATTGTGAAGCTGGCGTTGACGCAGGAGCAGTTCTCCTACCAGGGCGAGATCTACAACTTGCGCGACATCACGGTCCGGCCGCGTCCGCGCGACGCGCGCCAGCTCCTCGACAATCTCCACTTCTCCTGGGGCAGCCCGCAGTCGGCGCCGATCGGTGCGCGCCATGGGCTCAAGCCGATGATCATCCCGCAGAAGGCGTTCGAGGATTACCACGCCGATCTGGAGGCGTTCGGCCGCGTGCGCGCGCAGATCGGCCTGCCTCCGGCGCGTCCGCGCATCCATCTCAACGTCATGTGCGCGGCGGCGGCACCCCAGGCGAAGGAGTTGGCGAGGAAGTACATCCCGCAGTACGTCGACAGCGCGGCCCGCGAGTATGAACTCGGCGGCGACCACTTCGCCAGGATCAAGGGCTATGAGCACTATGCCGCACAGGCCGGGGGCGTCCCCAGCCGCGAGGTGCTAAAGCAACACATGGCCAGCACCTACCTCAACAACCACGTGTGGGGAACGCCCGAGCAGTGCCTGCGCAAACTGCAAACGCTGTGCGATGCCTTCCATCCCGAGGAGTTCATGCTAGTGTTCAGGTACGGCTCGATGCCGCTTGACGTCGCACAGAGCAGCCTGCGACTGTTCGCGCGCGAGGTGCTGCCGGCCATGCATGCTATCCCGCTTCAGGAGCCGATCAGCTATGCCGGTGACGTTAGCGCCATTCAGCCGGATACAGTGAGCAATTAGGACCTGACGGGGTGGATGGGAGGGCCGCAACTTTCGGTTCCTCCGCACCCCGGCAGGGTTGCGAAAAGGGACTGCAATCAATGCCAAAGGCCGAAAGCGCCGCGCCTTCGCTCCGCGAGCAGCAGCGCGAATTCACCCGCGAGCGGCTCATCCAGGGGGCCCTTAAGGTCTTCGCGCACAAGGGCTACGTTGCGGCCACGGCCGACGATATCGCGGCGGCCGCGGGCGCGAGCCGGGCGACCTTCTATCTTCACTTTCGCAACAAGCAGGACATCATCGCTGAGCTCGGCGCGCGGATGATACCCGAAGTCCAGCGGTTCTATTCCGAGCTCGACGACCTACTCGACCGTGGCTCGCGCGACGACTTCAGAGACTGGATGCGCCGTGCCGTCCAATGGCTGGAGGCCAATCGGGTTGCGATAAGCGCCAGCATCGCGGCACAGGTAGTGGAGGGTCCGATGCCGGATCGGGCGACGATGAGACTGGTGGATCAGATGCCCAAGTATCTGGCCAGCTGGCCCAAGGGCAGGGAGCATCAGGCAAGGGTGAGGATCGCCCTGTTGGCGACCCAGTTCCGGGCTGCCTTCGCCTTTCTGCTGGCGGCGCCTGAAGTGCGCAGGACCATCACCGACGAGGAGTTGGTTGAGGTCATGACCGACGTCTGGATTGCGGGCCTCAAGCCACCGGGCGCCGCCACGCGGTACCCGAAGCCCCCGCGTTGACCGCTCCGGCCAACGGCCCGCTTGCCGGCCCCAGTGCTATCAGGTGGCGCGCCGCTCCGGGACCTCCGGGCCGATCCCGAACTCCGGCCAGGCACCGGTATAGAAGTACTCGTGGATACCCCAACCCACCGTATCGCCTTCGCGCAGCCTGGTGGGCCGGTCGCGCACCATGCCGATCTCGGGATGCGTGAGACAGTTCTCCACGTAATCGCCTTCGACGTGGAGCGCGCCCTTCCAGACGCCATGATAGGCTTTGGCCCACCCGCCGTATCCCGCCGTACTCAGGTGGAATCCCGAGAGGCCGTGACACTCGGACTCGATGGTGCGGACCTCCCCTGATTCCATATACAGCTTGAATCTGGCGCTGCGGAGCTCGCGCGTGCCAGGGTCGAAGGCGGGGATGACTTCGGAGCGGATGATGAGCTCCTGGCGACCGTCCGGATAGTTGACGCTGCCCGAGTAGTGGGGTTGTGTCTCGTTGCTGATAATGTACTGCATGATCTCGTAGTGCGAGCCATCGGGACGCGTGAAGATCCAGGGCGTCCAGTGGAAGCAGGTGCGTCCCGCAGGGCGCTGCGCGGGCTGGATGTCGGTCAGCGGGGTGCCGACGTGGTCGCGCATCCCCCATGAATGGTCGCGGGCTGCTATCCAGTCGGAAACCTCGATTCGTTGTCCGTCCAGCAGCAGCCAGCCCGACGCCGTGCCGGATTGATGGTAGCGGACGACGTCGCTCGCAAGGCGAAAGTGCGCCCGGTAGCGGTGACGTTCCTCGAAGAAGGGCTGCATGATGCCCTCGAAAACCAGATCGAAGGCGATCGGCTGGTACTCGTTGCGGGCCAGGTGCAGGCGCACCTTTTTCAGGGGCTCGATGACCTCGTAATGAACCGGCCCGACCGCTGTCGTGTCCGGATCGGGCCACAGTTCACGGCTGGCGCGCACGGTCCACTGCTCATAGCCGCGCGAGACGCCGCCGAAGCCATCCATCACGTTGCGATTGATGTACTTGCCCAGACCCAGGTCGACGCTGAGTGACCCGTCCCGGGCGGCCATGGCGCACCACAGCTTCTCGGTCCACTGACGCTCGGACTCCCGCACGGTGGCGAACGAGTCGGCGATCTGATGGCAGACCATTTCATCGGCAGGGAGCAGCCTCCCGACATCGTGGATGGGCATGTGATACCTCCTTCGCGTTAGTGCATCTGAAGGGAACGACACGCGAGCTTAGTACAAGACAGTATGTCTTGCAAGTTGGCATAGTGTTGACTTACTCGTCTACCTGTGTTACCTGACCATGAACATCCGCTCCATTCATGAACGGGGCGCCATAAACAGGAGGGACCATGGCCAGGATACTCATGGTTGGATTAGTTGCGCTAACCCTGATCGCGACCCCGGTATGGACGGCGGAGGCGAAGGGCGCGGGGATTGCGCCGGGAACCGTGATCACCGCGCAAAATTGGCAGCAATACAAAGACTTCATGCCCAGGGGCCTGCAGGCAATCCTCCAGGGCGATACCGCGTTTCGGCTCCCGCAGGGCTGGGAGATGGAGGTCGGGCCCACCGTGTATTATCCCCTGCCCAAGCGATATTGGGATCTCACCGAGAAGTACAAAGGCCAGGCGCAGTTGGTCCAGTTGCCCACCGGCGGTTACACCATCAAAGGTTACCACGCCGGTGCGCCGTTTCCCGATTACTCGGGACCGTTGGCCGGCTACAAGATCTTCTATAACGTTTATTACCAGTACCGCGGAGATGTTGCTTATTATCTCGGCTTCGGACCCGAGATCGACCGGTATATGAACACCACTACCATCACCGGCATCAACGTCCCCATGGTGTTTACACATAACATCGAGCCCGGCTTCAGCCACGAGAAGGAGATGCCGGGCTACTATGCCAGCTTCTATGACGAATTGCTCACTCCCGAGCAGAGTAAGTACACCACCGAATTGGAGTTGGTCTTCGACAATCCCGATACGATCGCGGAGACCTACGTTTTTCTACCCTCCTTGCGCCGGTCGCTGCGCCTTTCGGGCGGCGCACGCTGCTCGCCGTTTTTGGGCACCGACTACACTGGGGACGACAGTTTCACTGTCCCGCTGCCAGCGGGCTGGTTCAACGTCAAGTTCCAGGGCCGAAAGAAGGTGCTGATGTTCCGGCCCACGCCGAAAAATCGTGCCCAGTTCGACCCCAGCAACTACTATACGCCCTTCTGGTTTCCCAAGCCGGCGGTTGGCAAGTGGCAGGTGCTGGACGCCCTGGTGATCGACGTCACGCGCGTACCCGGTCTGCAAAACGGCTACTGCTATGGTTTGCGGCGCATGTATGTGGATCCGCACACCTGGACCTCGCTGTACTTCGATCTGTTCGATTCGTCGATGAAATTCTGGAAAACGCAGGCGTTTTTCGAATCGCCCTATCCACTTCCCGGCGGCGGCTATATCGTCAATCAGCAGGGTGTCAACTGGATAATCGACTTTCAGAACCAGCACGCCACGGTAGCGGTGGAGGGCAAGGACGTTTTCCTTGCCAATCAGGAAGTGCCCAGGCAATACCAGGACGCCAGCCGATATGGTTCGCCGGGCGGTCTGGCCAAGATCATGCAATAAGGGCGGGAGGTTCGGCGATTGTCCCCGAGAAACCGCAATTCGGGGCGCGCCACGGATTCCGATATGAAGACAGACGACATCCAAAGGCGTCTTGCGTCATGGTTCGCCGGGAAGTTGCCCGATGCGCACGACGTACGCATCGAAGGGTTGGACCGTCTTGAGTTCGGCCACTCCGCCGAAACGCTGCTGTTCACGATCTGCTGGCATGCCCACGGAGCCGACCGCCGTCAAGACGTCGTACTGCGGCTGCGTCCGCCGCCGCCTGGCCTGCTCGAACCCTACAATCTGCGCCGCCAGTTCGAGATCCTGCGCGCGCTTGAAGCAACGCCCGTCCGCTCCCCGCGTGCTCTGTGGTTGGAGGGAACGGGCGCCGTGCTGGGCCGCGAGTTCTACGTGATGGAGCGCCTGGCTGGCACTGTCTACGAGCGGTCGGTGCCGCACGAACTAGAAGCCGACCCGCAGCGCATCCGGCGCATGTCAGAGAGTATGGTCGAGCAGATCGCGGCGATCCACACCGTCGATCTGCGCGCCACCGGGCTCGATGCGATCGGCGACGGCCGCGGCTATCTCGATCGCGAACTGCAGCACTGGGCCGGCGAGATCCGCCGCGTGCAGCGCGGCCCGCTCCCGGCGCTGGAGCGGCTGCTCAAAGCGTTGCGCGCCCTGCAGCCCGAACAATGTCCGAAGATCACATTGGTGCACGGCGACCCCAAGCCCGGCAACTTCGCGTTCCAAAGCGACCGGGTCAGCGGTGTCCTCGACTGGGAGATGGCGACCGTCGGCGATCCGCTTGCCGACATCGGCTGGGCTGAAATCACCTGGAGGATGCCGAGTTCGTTCACCGCCAGGCCGGCGTCACTGTCGGCCGACGAGTTGGTAGCGCGCTACGAAGACCTGACCGGGATCGGCGTGCGGCACCGGCACTGGTACCGCGCCTTCCAGGGCTTGAAAATCGCGGTGATCATGCTGGTGGGGGCGATGCTCTTCGATGACGGCTTCACCGACGATTTGCGGATGGCGGAGATGGGTTACGGCGTCCATCCGTTTACGCGCGACGCGCTTCGCGATCTGGGCGTGGATGAGGAACTGGACTCGGGACCAGTGACCGCGCGCGAGGAGCGCATCGCCGCCGTGCGCCGGCGCACCTCACACCAAGTGTAGCGCCAGTTCATACGCGTGGCGACCGCCGACACCGAACTGCGCGGCCAAAAGATTCGCGAAGGCTACGCGCTGGCGCTGTATTATCCGTCGGCCAATCGCGACAAGAAAGTATTCGAGGAGCCGTGAGCTGCAATTCCCACTCAATTTTTGCCTTAATGCCCCGCCGGTGCGCCAGGACCGGCCCGGGGGCGTGATGCCCGCATAATCGTCCCGAAGTGATTGCCGGCTTAACCCAGGTGACGGGGATTATCGGGCGTCATCCCGAACGATGGCCCGGACAACGCTCCGGCGTTCATCGTCTTGACGTCGAAAAGCGCCTCCGCAAGCGCAATCTTATTTGTTCTTTTGTACATTTCGACCTTATCATCTGATCAGCGGCGGGCCGTAAATGTGATAGACCATCAGGTACACGATCACGCCGGTTATTGACACGTAAATCCATACCGGCCAGGCCCAGCGGGCGATTTGGCGATGGGCGGCGAAGCGCGCCCGCAGCGCGAATGACAGCGTGAAAACCGCCAACGGAACTGTAACCGCCGCCAAAATGATGTGGGAAATCAGGATGCTGAAGTAAACCGGGCGAATCGCGCCATGTCCCGCGAAGCGGACATCGCCGACCTCGTAATGATAGGCGATATAGCAGATCAGAAAAACGACGGAGACGCCGAACGCAGTAAGCATACAGAAGCGATGCGCCCGGATTCGGCGCTGGCGGATGAAATAAAAGCCGGCGGCGAGGAATACCGCGGCAATCGCGTTGAGAGTCGCGTTGACGGTTGCCAAATAAGGGATTGCTGACAAAATACCCTGTCCTGTTTTATCGCGGCGCGGGTTGAATTGAATTCCCTACAATCGCGGGCGGTAATTCAAATTGGGATTGGGACCCGAAAGCTCATGGCCCAGCGCATTCGCCATGCTCGCCACTTCGCCCCCGCCGCGGCGGGGATAGATGGCAACTGCGGCGTCCGGCAGGACCGTCAAAACCATAAAGCCCACCAGCGCGACCGGAATAAGCGCGATCAACGCCAAACTTCGCGGCTCGAATTGCAAGCCCATGAAATACATCGCCACCAGCGATATTTCGACGCCGGCGACACCCACCAGCAGACCGGTTATCTCCGCCTTCGAGATCGGGGCGAAGGCGACTACCAATTCGAGTCCGGTCAGCACGATTAAATATATCCAGATAAATATATAGTTGGGCTCGACGCGCTGGCTCGCAGTCGCGGACGAAGCCGCCATTGCCCTATCGCTCATTTTCCAAACCGCCCGCTCACAATTCTAGATCAGATAGACCAGCGTGAATATCGCGATCCAGACCAGGTCAAGGAAGTGCCAGTAAAGCGACGCGATTTCTACCGCCGCGGATTTGGCGGCGCTGACCTTGCCGGACCATCCGCGAATGAGCAGCACGCCGAGGTAAACGACGCCGGCAATCACATGGCAACCGTGAAACCCGGTCAGGATAAAAAAAGTCGCGCTGAACAGGCTGGTATCAATAGACAAGTGCTCGGCCGCAATCAGGTGGTTCCATTCCCGCGCCTGCAAACCCAAAAACACCAGTCCGGCGACAATCGTCAATGTCAAAAATCCCCGGTAGCGGGCCTGATGGCCCCGCCTGATTGCCGACAGCGCCTCAGTCATCGTCATGCTGCTGCAAATCAGGATCAGGGTCATTACCGCGGTGGACGGAATGCTCAGAACCGACGCCGGAACCGGCCATTTCGTGCTGCCGATGCGCAAGGCGAGGTATGCAACGAGCGCGGCGCCGAAGATTGTCGCGTCGGCGGACAGGAACAGCCACATCCCGAGCTTGCCGGTGTTCTCTGGCGTCAGCGGCGATTCAAGCAGCTCGACCGCCAGGGGCTGATCGAAATGCGGTTGTGCGGTTGAGACCTCGCTCATCGCTTATTTCGGTTACAGACAAGCCGCCGCATGAACGTCAGCGGTTTGAAAGCGGTTGCGGCACCGGATCGCTCGACTCGAGCGCCGCCCGGCGCCGGCATCCGTTGCGATAGGCAAAAAACGCCACCACCGCTCCAATCATCAAAACCGTATAAGGGGCGGCGAGCATGAACAGCACGCTGACGGCAAAAGCGTGAGAGGCGCTGTCACTCGGCGGCAGACCGCACATCGCGCAGGCATCGGCATTGCGCGCAATCAAGGTGATCGGCAAAACGGCACTGATTGCCAGGTATCCGGTTTGAAGAATTCGCTTCACTTTGCCCTCTCACCTTGCGCCTAAAAATAAACCAGATAAAAGAGCACCGGCCAAACCGCACAGACAAAATACCAGTAGATCGCGCAGATTTCGACCGCGGAACGGCGAAAAGCGCTCAATCGGCCCAGTAACGCAGCCGCGAACACGGCCATCAGCCAGACAACCGCGCACAGCACATGAAAGCCGTGCAGGCCGATTAGCGTGTAAAAGGTCGCGCCGTATGTCCCGCTGGACAAACGCAGGCCATGCGCGATCAGCCCAATCCATTCGGAGCCCTGGACCGCAAGAAAAATCGCACCGAGCAACGCGGTGATTCCAAGCAACAAACGCAGGCGCGCAATCCGGTTGCGGCGCACCGCGCGCACCGCCAGATTCATCGTCACGCCGCTGGCCAGCAGAACGAAGGTGTTGGCCCACGTGATCTCGATCGGCAGGCGGGGCAATCCTGGTGGGGGCCAGAACGGAGCGCTGAGCTTGTAAACCAGGAACGCTCCGATAAACCCGGCAAACAGCATGGTTTCACCGGCCAACAGTATCAGTACGGCCAGCCGGCCGTTGCTGATGATCGGGGCCTCCAGGTCGCCGCTCGGCAGGCCTTCGCCGAACTGCCGCCCTCTGGATGCGGGCACGAGCCTGATCGGGATCGCCGTCGAAGATGCCATCCTAATTCAGAGCCAAAACGCCGATTATCGAGATCGCCATCAACAGCAGGATGATTCCGACAAGGATGCCGCCCACGGTGCGGTTGGCTTGCCGCGTGCTGGAGATGCTCGTTTCAGCCATGGAGTTCTCAACCCTAAATCTTGTCGATGACCATCACCAGCAGCACGGCCGGCAAGTAGATAAGCGAGGCGATCATCACCCACCGCGCCCGCGCCGCACAGGGCTTGGCGGCAAACTGAAACCCGCTGCTGAGCAGCAGCCCGCCCATCGCCAACGCCACGACAAGATAGGTCATTCCGGCAAAGCCAAGCAGCGTCGGCAGCGATGCGACCATCATCAGGGCCAGCGTGTTAAGTATCACCTGGCCGGCCGCAGTTCGCCCGTCGCGGTCCTCGATTCCCAACAGGCGAATGCCGGCCGCGGCATAGTCTTCACGATATAGTTGAGCGATAGCTATGGTATGCGGCAACTGCCACAGGTACATGATCGCAAACATGGTCCAGGCGGGCGCGTTGATACTGCCGCGGACCGCCGCCCATCCTGCCACCGGCGGAAGCGCGCCGGGAATCGCGCCGACCGCGGTGCACAGCGATGAGATTCTTTTCAGTGGCGTGTAGGCCAGCAGGTAGATAACGGCGATCGCCGCGGTGACGGCCGCGCATAGAATATTGACGGTCATACACAGGTAGATCAGTCCGGCTGCGCTCAACGCAACGCCGAACCACAGGGCCTCGGCGGGATACAGATTGCCTGCGGGAAGCGGGCGGGTGCGGGTCCGGTTCATGCGCGCGTCTATGTCGCGTTCCATGAATTGGTTGAGCGAAAAGGTCCCGCCCGCTGCCATCGCGGTTCCAGCCACCAGCGCCAGGGCCAGGCGCAGGTCCAGATGGCCCGCCGATCCGAGGTAAAAGCCGGCCAGCGTGGCAACCAGCACCATCGTCAGCACCCGCGGCTTGACCAGAGCGAGATAATGAATCGCGCGCGGCCGCTCCGGCAACTCCAAGCTTACGGCTGCAGCCTGCTGGTTCACGCGGTCACCTTCTCTCCCACAGCGCCTGGGCGAGTGCGAAGATCGGCAACCTTGCTCGTACGTTGCGCAAATCGTCCGTCGATCAGCCTGTAAGCGCGAAGCGTAAGCATCACACTGGTGCCAAGCAGGACGGCGCCGACCAGTACGTGCGCGGTGGTGGGCAGCACTGCGCGCGCACTGAAAATGGTTACGGCGCCAAGCGTGATTTGCAGCATCAGCAAGGCCAGCATTCCTAATGCTGGCCGGCGCAGCAGGCGATTTTCGCCATAAAACCGCAGCACCTGGATTGCCGTCCAGCAGACAAACACGGTAACGACCAGCGCCCCGACCCGATGCGCATAGTTGATCTGCTCGGGCAGGGATTCCAAAGGGGGAAACAGCTTGCCGAAGGCCAGCGGGAAGTCGGGGATGGCAAGGCCCGCGCCCATATGCCGCATGACCGCGCCGATCAGGATCTGCCCATAGATGATCAGCGTGGTGACGAGCGCCAGTTCCGGGAGCCGCGGGCGTTCGCCCGGGGATTTTACGGCAGGCAATTTCTGCCACATTGGATTGGTAAACAGTGCCAGCGCGATTGTGAGGCAAAAAAACGCCTGCGCCGTTGCCGCGTGGCTGACGGCGATCGCCAGCGGAAGCAACAGCAGAACCGTTAGCCCGCCCAGGACCGCCTGAACAATCACCAGCAGGAAAGCCGCCAGGGCGAGATAGCGCACGAACCGCCGCCGCTCTTTGCGCCACACCCAGATCGCGAGGCCCAATGTCATCAGGGCGACGGTGCCCGCGATCATCCGATGGCCATGCTCATAAAGGACGCCGCCCGTCATTTTCGGAAAAAACCTGCCGAAGGACAGCGGCCAGTCGGGTACCGCGAGCGCCGAACCGGTGGACGTGACCAGCCCGCCGGCAAAGATCAGGATCAAGGTCGCCCCGACCAGAATCCGGGCGTACAGATGGAGGCCTCGCAGCTCGGAAGTGGGCTGAGAGGCCACCTTGCGATTGTTGCTCATCACTCCCTTCATCGATCCAGGCCAAGGTTTTCGAGGGCAGGCATCAACTTTATCCGCTGACCATTTTTCAGCCGCGCTCAGCCCGAAGCAACCGACCGGGCCGCACGGCGCTAACCAGCTACCGCCGCCTTCGCCGGCGTTTCCACGTTCTGCGGCAGGTAGTCTTCCTCGCCAAACGGCGAGCTGTACTCATATGGACCATGATGGACCACCGGCAGAGGTCCGTCCCAGTTGCCATGGACGGGCGGCGAGGAGGTGGTCCATTCCAGGCTGTTGGCGCGCCATGGATTTGCGCCGGCGCGTTTTCCTTTTGCCATACTCCAGATGATATTCGCCAGCAGGATAAACTGTGCCGCGCCCAGCACGAATGCGCTGATCGAAATAAAGATATTGATTGGTTGAAGCGGCTTTAAGAAATCGTACTGGAGTGGATTGTAAATTCGCCGCATATGACCGTTCATGCCCAGGATATGCATCGGAAAGAAAGTGCAGTTGAAGGCGACCAAAGTGATCCAGAAATGCACCTTGGCCAGGGTTTCGTTCATCATGCGACCGAACATCTTGGGAAACCAGTAAATCAGACCCGCGAAGAAGGCGAACAAACTGCCGCCGAACAGCACGTAATGGATATGCGCGACGATAAAGTAGGTGTCGTGAATATACATATCCACCGGCGTGCAGGCCATGAAAATGCCCGACAGGCCGCCGATGATGAACATCGCCACGAAGGCCAGCGCGTTCATCATCGCCGCCGTATAATGAATATTTCCCTTGTAAATGGTGCCCAACCAATTAAAAACCTTGATTGCCGAAGGCACGCCGATGATCATCGTGGTGATCATAAAGCCACTGCCCAGCGCCGGATTCATCCCCGACTGGAACATGTGGTGCCCCCATACGATCCACGACAGGAACGCGATTGCGCCCATCGCATAGGCCATCGCGTGATAGCCGAAAATCGGCTTGCGCGAAAAGGTCGAAATGACCTCTGACGCGATACCCATCGCGGGCAGGATCATGATGTAAACCTCGGGATGGCCAAAGAACCAGAACAGATGCTGCCATAACAACGGCTCGCCGCCGCCCTGGGGTAGAAAAAAATGCGTTCCGGCCAGACGGTCGAACAACAGAAGCACCAGCGCCGTGCTCAGGACCGGCAGGGCAAAGAGCAGCAGAATCGCGGTGATGAACAGCGCCCAGATTATCAGCGGAAGCCGGAAAAAAGTCATGCCCCGCGTGCGCATGTTGATAATCGTGGTGATGTAATTGATCGAGCCCATCAGCGAGGAGATCCCGAGCACGATCAGACTGATGCACCACAGGTTTTGCCCCCAGTCGACGCCGGTGTATATCGGCACCGCGCTGAGCGGCGCATAGGAGGTCCATCCCGCGGCTGCCGGTCCTCCGGTCACAAAGAACGACGCCAGCAGGATCACGGCAGCAATCGCGCCGACCCAGAACGACAGCATGTTGAGCACCGGGAACGCCATGTCCCGCGCCCCAATCATCAAGGGGATCAAAAAATTACCGAAGCATCCAACCAGGATCGGCATGATCACGAAAAAGATCATGATGGTCGCATGCATCGTGAACATGGAATTGTAAGTGTTGGGCGGGATCGCGCCGCCGTACATGTAGGGTTCGGGCACCCAGCTCATCAGGGGGACGGGGGTTTCGGGAAACGCCAGTTCCCAGCGCATCAACATGGCCATCGCGCCCCCGATCGCCATCATGAACAGCGCCATAAACAGGAATTGTTTGCCGATCGTTTTATGATCCGTGGAGAAGATGCATCTGCGAACGAAGCCGGGTTGCGGCCGGCCGGTGGATCCTGCGCCAGGTACTTCAGCCCGAGCAGTGCTCATATGCCGATCCTGCGACATGTTAGGGAAATCAGTCCACCCCCTACCTGCTTTCGGCATACTTTTTCTTCAGCCAGCGCTGATAGTCTGCTTCCGATTGAACGTACAACGTACCGTCCATCCCCGAATGGCCAAACCCGCACAATTCGGCGCAGGGAATTTCGTATTCTCCCTCTTTGGTCGCCTCAAACCATACATGGATGTGTCGGCCCGGAACGGCGTCCTGCTTGAGCCGGAGCCAGGGCACGAAAAAGCTGTGGATGACGTCCTTGGAGGTTAGCTCAAAGCGAACCACCTTGTTGACCGGCACGTGAAATTCATTTTCGACCGTCACGTCATCGGACGTGCCGAGTTTGCCGTCGGGGCCAGGATAGGTGATTTCCCAGTTAAACTGTTTCGCCGTCACTTTATAGAAGACCTCTCCCGGCGGTCCCTGCTCCTTGATATCGGCCCAGGTCGAGCGGCTGAGCAGGGCCAAAGCGATCAGAATAACGGCGGTGATCGAAGTCCACAGCACCTCCAACCGCGGATTGCCCTCGATATAGGCCGCCGTGCGTCCGGGCCGCGCGCGATAGCGGATCATGAACACTATCATGGTGACCGTAACCAGCACCCAAACCAGCGCGGTTATGCATAAAATCAGGGTGAAGAGGAAATCGATACGGGGCGAGTATGTGGAGATTCCTTGTGGCAGCCAGAAACGGCGGATCAATTCAGACAAACTTGCGATTTCCATTTAGCGCTCGGATGCGGCTATTGCGCGTCTCCCGGCCGACCGGCTCCTCACAATTATGCGGCGATGCCGCCGTGTATCGGAAATGAAAAACCTTGCGGTTGATGCAATCCCCTGGCTAATGGCTGCCTGGCCGGATCCAGCGCCCGCACGAGCCTTCGGCTGCGCCGGGCAAGGCGGCGGCACGCGCGCGTAAGTCGCTGCTGGCAAAACTTTCCACCCCACCGTCATCATCAAGTTGCCGCGGCCTTGGTATCCTGTATGTTTCCGGCTAAAAGATGCGGCAAAAAGGCGGGAGCTGGTGGAACCGAGATGATTTCAGCGTCGTCGATCGCGCACGCTTTCGAGCATAATTGCGCCAAATATGCGGACAGGCCTTTTCTCAGGGAAAAACGCAACGGCGGATGGAGCAACTTGTCGTGGGCTGAGGCCTCTGCCGCGACCCGCCGCTTGCGCGCCGGCCTGCTCAAGCTCGGACTCAAGGCGGGTGACCGCGTCGCGATTCTTTCCGAAAATTGCCCGCAATGGGTGATAGTCGATCTCGCGGTGTTGGGCATGGGCGCCATCGTGGTGCCACTTTATCCAACCAGTTCGACGGAGGAAATCGAGCACGTGCTCAACGATTCAGGGACGCGCGCGATCGCCGTCAATGGCAGCGCGAATCTCAACCGAATCATGACAGTTGCAGGCCGCCTCCCCGACCTTGAAACGGTTATCGCGATGCACGGGGACGCGCCCGTGTCCACTGCCCAGCACCCCCGCGTCGTGTCGATCCAGCAGCTCAGTGACGGACCTGAAGCCGGCCTGACCGAAGCGGGGCAGTCCGACGTCGCTACGATTATCTATACGTCAGGCACAACCGGCGACTCCAAGGGAGTGCTTCTGACTCACGCCAACATCCTGGCCAACTGCAATGCTGCCATGGCCGCCCTTGACCTTGGCGAGCGCGACGAGGTCCTGTCGATTCTGCCAGTGGCCCATTCGTTCGAGCGCACCGCCGGCTACTACACCGTGATGACCGCGGGTGGAACCATTTCATATGCCGAAGGACTGGGACAGATCGCGCAAAACCTGGTCGAGATCAATCCGTCAGTCGTGCTCACGGTTCCGCGTCTGCTGGAAGTGATTCACGGGCGCATCCTGCGCACGATCGAAAAATCACCGCCATGGCGACGCCGGCTGTTCGATCTCGCCTTGCTCATCGGCAAAAGAGCCGCAAACCACCGCTTCAGAGGGCGGGAGGTCCCGCCGCAACTGGCGGCGCCGATGGCGCTGTTTCGAAGGGTCGCCTTCGCGCGCATTACGGCGCTGTTCGGCAGCCGCCTGCGCTACCTGATTTCAGGGGGCGCTCCTTTGCCGCGTGAGATTTTCGAATTCTTCGCCGCAGCCGAAGTCCCCATCGTGGAGGGATACGGCCTGACCGAAGCTGCCCCGGTGGTTTCGGTCAACCTCACAGGACGGACCCGTCCGGGAACGGTGGGCCGCCCGCTTGATGGAATCGAAGTGAAGCTCGCAGCGGACGGCGAATTGCTGGTGCGCGGACCCAACGTGATGCGCGGTTACTACAAGCTCGAAGAAGATACCAGAGCGGCGATCGACGAAGCGGGGTGGCTCCATACGGGCGACATCGCCGCGATCGATTCCGAGGGATACATTTCAATTCGCGATCGCAAAAAAGAGATAATCGTGCTTTCCGGCGGCAAGAATGTTTCGCCGGCGGCCCTGGAAAACAAACTCGGCCGAATTCCGCTAATCGCGCAAGCTTGCGTCGTGGGCGACCGGCGCAAGCACGTCGCCGCCCTGCTCGTGCCCAACTTCGAACAACTTCAAGAGCGGCTTAAAATTGAGGGCATCGAGTCCCGTTCACCCCAGGCTATCGTCGAGGACCCGCGGGTCAGAGCGCTTTTCCAGAAATATCTGCGTGAACTAAACCGCAACCTGGCCGACTACGAGGCAATCACAGCGTTTCGTCTGATGCCAACGCCATTTTCCCAGGAAGCGGGCGAGATCACACCGACCCTGAAACTGCGGCGCAAGATAATTCTGGAGCGCTACAAACGCGAAGTGGAAAGCATGTACGAGTGAAAACGGGAACTGTTGGGAAAGCGCCAACAACCCAACCCCTAAGCGCCGGACAATCGCGACTGTAACTCGATCGCGAGTAGGTTGAGCTGGTTGTAAGATGACGCTCATCTCCCGCGGATTATTGCGCTGGGATTTTGCCGCAAATAATCGGCGAGGGCCTGCACCGATTGTGCCGCGGCTGTCAAACTGTCCAGCGCCCGGTTCATCCGATACACCACCGGGGAGCCGGGTTCGATCACAGTGCGCACCGCATCGAGCGTCTTATCGGCGTTCTGCATCGTACCTTGGGCCTTTTGGGACGTTGCGCGCACCGACGCCGACATTCGCGGAATATTGTAATTAAGCGTCCCGGCAAGCCTCGTCAGGCTTGCAGCAGTCTGGCCGAGGTTCCGGGCGGCCACGCTCACGTTCTGTTCGGTACCGCTCAAGGAATCTATCGCCACATGAAGTCCCGGCGAACTGACCAACTCGGCAATACCCTTCATCGCCGAACTCGCGTTGGTCATCATCTCTTCCACATTAGCCTCTTCCATCTTGGCGATCAGGCGTTGCAAGGTGCTTTGCGCCTGCTCCAGCGCAGTGGGGATGGTCGGAATCTCGCGGTAGCCTGATTTGGGCGGAAGGCAGAGAACCACTTTGGAATTGGGGTCTATGTTAAGGGAAACATAGTAAATACCGGTAACGAAGCTCTCCAGGCGCAATTGCCCCCGCAAGCCGTCGCGGATTGCCTCATCCAGCATTCTGGTTCTAGAGATATCGACCTGGCTGCCGCGCAATAGTATTTTCGTTTCGTTTAATTCAATAGTAACCGGAAGCCGTGACTCCCCCGAAGTGGGAGTCAGCATCTTGACGCCCCCGCCCAGGTTGAGTCGAATCGAGACAACCCTGCCGATAGGAACTCCGCGAAACCTGACCGCAGCACCGACCCGCAAGCCGCTGATATCTCCGGGAAAGCACAGAACATACTCGTAGTGCGCGCCGAAAAACCGTCCGGAACCAAGCACCGCGGCGGCGGCAATGGCAAGAGCGACGGCTCCGACTACAAAGGCACCTATGGCTTTAGGATCGTAGCGGTTCATGAATATATCCTTTGCATAATTTACCGAGATGTGGACAGTTATAGCTGTTCAATGCAACGAGCGAGGCAGGCGGGGAGCGCTTGGAAGGCGGCTCAGAACCCAAATATATTAAACAGGAAAGCAAAGATACCGCTGGCTACGACGATCATAACGATCGCGCTGACCACCGCCGAAGTTGCGGCTTCGCCAACGGCCGATGAACTGTCGCCGCACTGGAAGCCGCGCAGGCAGCCGGCATAGGCGATCAGCATTCCATAAACCGTCGCCTTGATCAGACCGCCCGTAAGGTCGCCGAAAGTGACGGCGCGGATCGTCTCGCGCCAGTAGGTGGAGAACGAAATCCCCAGCATGCCGGCACCAATGGTGGCGCCGCCGAGGATTCCCAGCAGATCCGAGTACAGGCATAACAGCGGCATCATGAGAACCAGCGCCAGCACTCGCGGCAACGCCAAAAATTCGATCGGCGAGATTCCCATCGTGGTAAACGCGTCGATCTCCTGGGTCACCTTCATCGTGCCCAGCCGCGCAGCGAAGGCGGCGCCGGTGCGGCCAGCCATGATGATCGCAGTCATCGTTGCCCCCATCTCGCGCACCATCCCGATTCCGACCAGGTCCGCGACGTAAATCGCCGCGCCAAAAGGTTGGAGCTGCACGGCGCCCATGAAGGCCAGAATGATGCCGACCAGGTAGCTAATCAAGGAAACAATCGGCAATGCGTCCGCGCCGCTTTGTTGAACCGCCTCCATCAGGTCCACGCCGCGCACACGCGCCCGCAAGCGCAGCAGATTGAACAGCGCGGCACTCAACCGGCCGAGGAAATCCAGCGACTCCCCCGCCGCCTTATACCAGTTGATCACCGCCACGCCGATCCCTTCCAGCCACGAGCGGGGCTGCGGCACCGCGCGCACTTCCTGGTTTTCCGCAGCCGACTCCGCCATTTCAAGCAGCCGCGCAAGCCCTTGCGGCAACTCCGATCGGTCCACCGCAATTCCGTGCTCGAGGCTTAACTGGTCGATGCGGAAAAGGATGACGAGCAGGCTGCTGTCCCATTGACGCAGATCGCGCGGCCTGAGAACGATGCGCGAGGGCGGCCCGAGGGCAAACTCGCGCTCGAAAGGCGTCAGCGACGGCATCCCCCGACCCATCCGCCACGATCCCGAAAACTCCACCACCAGCGCGTTATCGGCTGTACGATGCAGCGCAAGACGATCGTCCTGGTTCAGATGTTCATCTGCTGGCAACGGCGGCATCCGGACGCAAGCAAGGGCCGCCTTGATGCGGCTGGTTCATGCCATCATCTTTTCGCCAACTCGCCCAATGGGCAAGCGCAAAACGGCCGCACGTTCGAAATCCGCAGCCTCTCAGGCCAACGCCGCCACACAGGCGCTTTGCAGGAACGCGATGTTTTCCGTGATGGAGCGATGGCGGCCGAATACCGAGGTCCCAGCGACCGCGATCGTCATCCCGGCGCGCGCCAGTTCCCCGATGTTTTCCTCGCCCACGCCGCCGTCCAGTTCGATTTCGATTCGCTCCAGGCTGCGCTCGATCAGGATCTGGCGCAGGCGCGCAACCTTGTCGATCGTCGAAGCGATGAACTTCTGACCGCCAAAACCGGGATCGACCGACATCAGCAAAGCGACGTCGATCTCGGGCAAAATCGCGTCGAGCATTACCAGCGGCGTCGCCGGGTTGAGCGCCACGCCCGGCTGCGCATTGAGCGAGCGGATATTGTGCACCGTGCGATGCAGATGGGGGCAGGCTTCGAGATGGACCGTCATCGCGCTGGCGCCCGCGCGCGAGAAGTCCGCCAGGTAGAGGTCGGGATTCTCGATCATTAGATGAACCTCCATCACGGCGTTAAAGCGCTGGGCGAGCGGACGCAGAGCTTCCACGACCAGCGGCCCCATGGTGATATTGGGCACAAAATGGCCGTCCATTACGTCGATATGGATGCGCCTCACACCCGCCTCCAGGCACTCGTTAACCTGCTCGCCCAGGCGGCTGAAATCAGCGGCCAGAATCGAGGGGGCGATCTGAACTGAGCGCGCCGACTTAGCGTTCATAGGCTGGCGTCAGTTTCTGCTTCCTTCCCTGGAGGGGAGCGGCAGGCAGGGATTCAAAACTCAACTCGGCTTCCTCCGTTCGCGGTAGCGTCTGATCAGGGCGTTGGTCGAACTGTCATGATGCAACTGGGGTTCGGTGTCTGCTTCCAGTTCGGGGATGATCTTGAGGGCGAGCACTTTGCCCAACTCCACGCCCCATTGATCGAAGGAATCGATTTCCCAGATGCATCCCTGCGTGAAAACGCTGTGCTCGTACAGTGCCACCAGTTTGCCCAGAGTCTCGGGGGTGAGCTGATCGGCCATGATCACGGAGGACGGCCGGTTTCCCTCGCAGACGCGATGCGGCACCAGCCACTCGGGCGTGCCCTCGGCCTTGACCTGCTCGGGCGTCTTGCCGAAAGCGAGCGCCTCGGCCTGCGCGATAACATTGGCAATCAGCAGGTCATGATGGCGCCCAAGCGGGTTGAGCGGACGGCAGAACGCGATGAAGTCGGCGGGAATCAGCTTGGTACCCTGATGGATCAACTGGAAGAAGGAGTGCTGTCCGTTGGTACCCGGTTCGCCCCAGAACACCGGTCCACTCTGGTAGTCCAGATGCCGGCCCTGCAGAGTGACGTGCTTGCCGTTGGACTCCATCGTCAACTGTTGAAGGTAGGCGGGAAAACGCTTCAGATACTGATCGTAGGGAAAAACGCCGACTGTTTGAGCGCCGAAAAAATCGTTGTACCAGACCGTCAGCAGACCCATTATCACCGGCAGATTGCGCTCGAACGGGGCGGTGCGGAAATGTTCGTCAACGGCATGGAAGCCGTCGAGCATCGCGCGAAAATTCTCCGGCCCCACAGCAATCATGGTGGAAAGCCCGATCGCCGAATCCATCGAATAGCGCCCGCCGACCCAGTCCCAGAACTCGAACATGTTGCGCGTGTCGATACCGAATTTCGCTACTTCGGCGCGGTTGGTCGACACCGCCACGAAATGCTTCGCGATAGCGTTATCATCGCGCAGTGCGCCAAGTATCCACTCCCGCGCCGTCCGCGCGTTGGTCATCGTTTCCAGCGTCGTGAACGTCTTGGACGAGATGATGAACAGCGTCTCGGCCGGGTCCAGGGCGGAAGTCGCGACCACGAAATCGGTCCCATCAACGTTGGATACGAAGCGGCAATTCAGCGCCGGGTCGGCATAATGACGCAGCGCCTCGTACGCCATCACCGGCCCCAAATCAGAACCGCCGATCCCGACGTTGACAATGTTGCGGATGCGTTTTCCGGTATGGCCCTTCCACGAGCCGTCGCGGATGCGCCGCGAGAAATCCGACATCCGGTCGAGCACCGCGTGCACCGCGGGAACGACATTCTCGCCGTCCACCATGATCGAGCTGCCGCGCGGCGCGCGCAGGGCGACGTGCAGCACGGCCCGATTTTCGGTGATGTTGATCCGCTCGCCCGCAAACATCGCGTCAATGCGCTCGCGCAAGCCCGAATCGCGCGCCAGATCGAACAGCAGCCTCATCGTGTCCTCAGTCACCCGATGCTTGGAGTAGTCGAGGTACAGTCCGGCGCCTTCCACGGCGAAACGCTCGCCGCGGTGCGGGTCTCGATCGAACAGGGTGCGCAAATGGACGTCGCGGATCTGCCGGTAATGCTCGCTCAACGCCTTCCACGCCGGACGCTGCGTCAGCGCTAGTGTGTCAGCCATGGCTGCCGTCCTCGCCGGAATCAGCCGGCTTTCCTGAGCTGAGCGGTTTTTGATTCGATGCGCGACATCAGCTCGTCCCAGGACTTGACGAAGGCCTCGGCGCCCTCGCGCTGCAACTGCTCTGCCACCGCGTCGAGGTCGATGCCGGCCCGGATGAATTCGGCAAGTTCCTCCTCAGCGTTTCCGCCATCATGCGGCAGCATCGCGCCGACGTTGCCATGGTCGGCCAGCGCCTTGAGCGTTTTCTCGGGCATCGTGTTGATGGTATGGGGCGCGGCCAGCGAACTGACATAGAGCACGTCAGACGCCTTGGGATCCTTGGTGCCGGTGCTGGCCCACAGCAGACGCTGGGAGCGGGCGCCGAAATTGATCAACCGCAGCCATCGATCGCTGGCGAGCAACTCGCGATAGGCCCTGTACGTACGCTTGGCAATCGCAATTCCGATTCGATCGTGCATCGACTCGGGCACTTTCCGATTCACCAACACGTCCCATCGGCTGATGAACACAGACGCAACCGACGGCACGTAGGGGTTGAGTCCCGCGGCCACGCGCCGTTCGATTCCGCGCATGTAGGCGTTGGCCGCGGCCAGGTACTGCTCGCGCGAAAACAGCAAAGTGACATTGATCGGAATACCGGCGAAAATCGATTCCTCGATCGCGGGAAGTCCTTCGCGCGTGCCGGGAATCTTGATGAACAGGTTGGGCCGGTTGGCCCGCGCGTGCAGTTCACGGGCCGCCGCGACGGTGCTGGAAGTGTCGTAGGCAAGCTTGGGCGAAACCTCCAGCGAAACCCATCCATCCACGCGGTTGGTGCGCTCATTGATCGGGCGGAAAAGGTCCGCAGCCGCACCGCAGTCTTCTATAGCCAGTTCGAAGAACAGCGCCTCGCCGCTCTTACCCGCCGCGTGTTTGCTGCGAATTGCCTCGTCATAGTCGGCGCTGCTGCCAATGGCGTTATCGAAAATGGTCGGATTGGAGGTAAGTCCCGTAACTGAGTATTCGTCGATGTAACGGCGCAGGCCGCCGCTGGTCACGAGATTGCGCGTAATGAAGTCGAGCCAAATGCTCTGTCCCGCGTCATGAAGCTTTTGCGTTGCTTTCATTGTGCCTCCTCATCGGGCGCCGCGCAGCTTCCTGATGTCATATCCGACCAGGTCGCTGATGCGCTCGACAGTGATGTCCGCCTTGGGATAGTTCGCTACGTCAGGAGCCAGCGCATAATGGCCTTGGCGCGGAAAAACCGTGGTCAGCCGCTCGCCCCAGATTTTCTTGGCCGCCGTCAGAATCCGAATCTTGTCATCGATCAGCACGTAATGGTCGGCCGGAAACCTGCGCTCGACCCATTCCAGCTCCTGCTCCTTATGAATGTAGAGCAGCACCCTGCCCTCCACCGCTTCGAGCAGTCCCGAACGCTCGATCTTGCGCGGCTGAAACACCGCATCGCCGTCGGTCAGGATCACCGTCGTGCCGAATCCGGACAGGTATTCGATCACGTCGAGCGATCCCGGATAGAGCCGGTTGGCGAAGGGATAGTTGGTGAGATAAAGCGCAACTTCGATCAGATGAGGCTCATGCTGATGTTCGACGCGGTAGCGCTGCAACGCCCCAAGGTAGTCGGCGTATCCAAGTTCCTGGCGCAGTTGCTCAAACAGCGCCCAGTAACGTTCCTGGCGCTCTTTGCCCACCGCGCGCGTCAGATGCCGCTTGAGGTCCTCTGCGACACGATCGTTGTTCAGCAGCGTATTATCCACGTCGAGCAGAAACACCAGTTGGTCGCGTTTGGGAGCCGTTTCACTCATCGCCGCATCTTTCCTGCCCTGGTTGCGCCGCGCGCCGCCTTGATCTTTGATAACCCCGGCTCACATCATGTCCGATAGCTGCTCCGGATCGTGCCATCCGCCGACGTCCTGTGTGAGCCGTTCGGCTTGCGGCGGACCCCATGTTCCGGGTTTGTACTCATGGACGGGTGTGACGTCGCCGAGAATCGGTTGCACCACCGCCCATGCGGCTTCGACCGCGTCCTCGCGCGCGAACAGCATCCCATCGCCGGCCATCGCGTCGCTCAACAGGCGCTCATAAGGATCCATCTGGTCGCCCTGAGCGTTCTGCACCACCTTCAGTTCAGTGGATTCGGTTCCCCACTGCTCGCCGGGTCTTTTAACCTGCGACCCGACCGCGATTATCACCTCGGGGCTGAGGCGGAAGCGAAAATAGTTGGTATCGCCAACCTTGCGCAAGGGCGGGCGCTTGAGCGTGACGAGGACCTCGGTGGTAGTTACTGGCAGGCACTTGCCGGCGCGAATAAAAAACGGCACGTCCTCCCATCGCCAGGAATCGATATGCAGCCGGACGGCAGCAAAGGTTTCTACCGTCGAATTCGGCGCCACCCCATGCTCTTTGCGATAACCTTCGAACTGTCCGCGCACCAAATCCTCGGGATTGAGCGGACGAATCGCGCGAAACACTTTGACCTGTTCGTCGCGGATCGATTCATGATAGGTGGTGACCGGCGGTTCCATCGCAAGGAACCCTACCACCTGCAGCATATGGTTCTGCACGACGTCGCGAATCGCCCCGGCCTCTTCGTAAAAGGTGCCGCGGCCCTGCACGCCAAAGCTCTCGGCCATAGTGATCTGAACGCTATCAACATAATTGCGGTTCCAGATCGGCTCCAGGAAAGTGTTGGCAAAGCGAAACAGCAGCAGATTCTGCACCGGCTCTTTGCCCAGGTAATGGTCGATCCGATAAACATCGTCCTCTGGAAAAACCGTATGGATGATGCGGTTCAATTCCCGGGCCGAAGGGAGATCGCGTCCGAACGGCTTTTCCACGATCAGCCTCGCGTTTTTGGCGCAACCCGACCTGGCCAGGCCTTCAACCACGGTGGCGAACAGGCTGGGCGGAATCGCCAGGTAATGCGCAGGGTGGGTGGCCTTGCCCAATTTCCTGCGCAATTCGGCGTAGGTCGCGTCGTCCCGATAGTCGCCGTCGACGTAATCCAGATGCTTGAGCAGAACCGCGAAGGCCTCCTCCTCGACGCCCCCGCCGTGGTTTTTGATGCTGTCGCGTGCGCGCGCGCGAAGCTGATCCAGATTCCATCCCGACTTGGCCACGCCGATCACCGGAAAATTCAGATGGCCGCGCCGCGCCATCGCATGGAGTGCGGGAAAGATCTTCTTGTAGGCCAGATCGCCGGTGGCCCCGAAAAAGGCCAGAGCGTCGGAACGCGCCTCATTCATGACTTGCCACCCTTCTCGACATGGCCGCCGAACTGGAATCTCATCGCCGACAGCAGCTTGTCCTGGAAGTCGGCGTCACCGCGCGAGCTGAAGCGCTCGAACAGAGCCATCGCAAGCACGTTGACCGGCACTCCTTCATCGATCGCGGCGTCGATCGTCCAGCGCCCTTCACCCGAATCCGACACACGCCCGGCAAAGCGCTCCAGCTCAGGGTCTGCGGCAAGAGCGGCTGCCGTCAGGTCGAGCAGCCACGACGCGATCACGCTGCCGCGCCTCCAGACTTCCGCAATATCGGCAAGATTGAGGTCATACTGATAATACTCGGGGTTGCGCAGCGGGGTCGTTTCAGCGTCGGCGGCGCGCTGGCGTTTTCCAGCGTTCGCGTTTTTCAAAACATTAAGCCCCTCCGCGTATGCCGCCATCACACCGTACTCGATCCCGTTGTGCACCATTTTGACGAAATGACCGGCGCCGCTGGGCCCGCAATGGAGATAACCCTGCTCCGCGGTGCCGCCCAGTTTCTCGCGTCCGGGCGTGCGTTCGATCGAACCGGCGCCGGGCGCGAGCGTGGCAAAAATCGGATCGAGATGGCGCACCACGTCGGGTTCGCCACCGATCATCAGGCAATAGCCGCGTTCCATCCCCCAGACGCCGCCGCTGGTTCCGCAATCGACGTAATGGATACCGTGAGGCTGCAGTCGTTTGGCGCGATCGACATCGTCGCGATAGTACGAGTTGCCGCCGTCCACGACGATATCGCCAGGCGAAAGCTTGCCGATCAGTTGGTCCAGTTGCGAGTCGACAACCGCCGCCGGAACCATCAGCCAGACCACCCGCGGTTTGGTCAGTTGCGCGAGGAAATCGCCCAACGAAGTCGAGCCTTTGGCGCCTTCGCGTTCCAGAGCGCGCACCGCTTCAGCTGAAACGTCGTGCACGACGCATTGATGGCCGCCACGCATGAGGCGCCGCACCATATTGGCCCCCATCCGTCCCAGTCCGATCATACCTATCTGCATCTGCTTCCCCTGCCTGAAATTTCGCCGGCCGGCGCGCGGCGACGCAATTCGCTGTGATGATTTTTGCCCCGGCTACGAACTTCCCATCCCGGAGCAAAAGGATCGGCTCCAGTACAATCCTGCCCTTTTTCCTTTGCCTGTCGCAAGACGCGATTTTTAGGACCGAACAACTTCTGTCATCCGGGCCGGCCATTCAGAGCCGGTTAAGCAAAAGCATACAGCTGTTGTAAACGGCATGCGCCAGGATCGGCGCCAGCAGCAGGCCCGACTGTTCAAGGCTGATCGCGGCGGCGATCCCCAAACCGAAGACCGCGATTACGGAGATCGGCGGATGAACCAGCGCGAACAAAGCAGCGCTGCCAATAATCGCCGGTATTGGCCCGGTGGTGCGGCGCAAACCATTGAAAATCAGGCCGCGGAACAGGAATTCTTCAATCACTGGAGCCGCCACCACCAGCAGCAGCCAGACCCACAGGGGTTGCGCGCCAGGCGTCAGGAATGAGGTGAACTCAGCGTCCTGCTTCCAAACATGCCACTGCGGAAACCGGTCGAGGATCTGAAGGTAGGCGAGCGCTCCGAGCGCGGCGAGTCCTCCCCAAAGCACGCCCCGCATCGCGGCCCGCACGGTGCGCCTTTTATCGGCGATCATAAGCCCGAGCTGTCGCCAAAGATCGGGAACGTTTTGTATCCACAAGACAATCAGAACAGCGGCGCCGACACTTAGCCCCGCCATCAGGTACGAGGCGGTGATCTGCACCGTGACAGGCAGCGTGGTAGCGGCCTGGAACAGCGCCTGAAACAGGGGTTGCGCCACGAAAAAAGCCAGAGCCGCAACCAGTCCATCCGCCAGGCTTATGATGCGCGGCGGCCATTGAGTCGGGTCCAGCAGATAGGGAGCACTGTCCCTGACCTTCTGCCACAAAGCGAAAGCCAGCAGCGTGGAAAGGACCAGCTGGGCCATCGTCGTCCACAGGGAAATCGAATAGAAGATGGCGGCGTACATCCCTGTCAGCGCGAAGTACAGGTAGAGCAGACTTACTTTCAGTTGCGTGCGCGGTTCGGTTTCAAATACGTCGGCGGCCAGGATACCGATTCCCGAGGCGATAAAGGCGTACAGCGCGATGCCGTAAAAGACCAGCAGCAGGCTTATCCACGAGGTCACATGCAGGTTTGGGCTGAAATGGAACAACAACGTCAGCACGATCGCGCCGTAAAGGACGCCGAAGGCCGCCCAGAAGAGCGTCTTATCGATCAGGATCGAAATCAGGCTGCGCGGCAGCGAATACAGGAACCACAAGGTTTTGTTCTCGCGGGTCAAAAGCGGGATCGCGCTGCTGACAAAGGAGTATGCGCCGACCAGGAATGACACCATCGCGGCGCGCCGGAAATTTCCGGTCAGAACCCAGCGCAAATGGGGATCAACGAACAGGTAGTAGGCGGGGATAAGTAGCGGAACAATCAGGACCTGGACCAGCAGGTTTCGATCGCGCCGCAGCAAAAGCAGCTCCCGCCCGGCGATTCCTCGCAACCAGCCGTCGTAAATGCGCCCTTCGCCGCCCTGCCTGCTCCCTTGATAAGGTCCGCCCGCCCTGACCAGTCCGTCGGCCGTAACCCATTCGCTGGCGGCCGTCGCAAGCAGCATCGCAGCCAAAACTCCTCCCGTCAGCGCCAGGATCAATCCAAGCCACCGCCATGATGGCAGTCCGGCGCTGCCCGAACCGAGCGCCAAAGCGATGGGATTGCAGGCGAGCAGCACCGGATTGGAGCCGGCTATACGTGCCAGCAGGTCCACGATGGGAGTGGAGAACATCGCGGCATAGAAAATCAGCAGGCACAGGGTGCCGAGCACGGTGAACAGAGCCTGGGCGTTTTTCAGCCGATGCAGACTCAGATATTTGCGCAAAATCACTTCGGCAACCGTGCTAATCGATCCCGCCAGCAGGGCCAGGTAAATCGTTGCGGCGACCCCCAGCGGCATCGCGGCCCAGCCGTAACCGGCCGCGATAAACGCAAACAGCGAAAAAGGCAGCAACAACCACCAGACCATCTGGTCGAAAATTGAGTAAACCAGCAGCCTGGACAGGAACAACGCGCGCGCCGGCACCGGAAAAATGTAGAGCCATTCCAGACTCCACTCCACCTGACTCAAATCCTTGTTGTTGAAGCCCAGCGCCAGCGAAACGCTCAGCGGAATCCACAGGACAAAGAGAAGGCTGAGGATCCCGATGAAAACGGCCCGTGCTGCGGGCGCACGCGGCAATGTCGCCGCCGAGACGTGAAACGCGTCGGTTTGCGCCGGGGCGAAGCCCGACACGCCCTGGTAGCGGAAGATCTCCTCCATTTGACGGATGCGGACGCTCTGCTCGGCGTCGGTGTAGGCGCCCCAGCGAACCTCGCCAGCCAATAGGCCTTCCACGTCCCGCTCCCACATGGCCTGCAGCCTTTTGCGCTGGCGCGGATCCTTAAGGCCTTTCAATTGGCGCAGCGCCTTGTCGACCTGATTGAGGCTGGCGTAGGTGTAGGGCGTGACGACGAATTTGTCGCGAGGCTGGCGGATATGCTGGGTTATCTGAGAAATTCTGACGATTCCGGCCGAAGTGACCACCACGCCGGAAACCACCATCAGCAGGAACAGCACAGCGCCGAAAAGCGAACCGCGTCCCGACTTGGTGCGGGTCCCCGAACGTTTGGCACCGAATGGCTGAGTCCGGCGCCCAAAGCGGTAGGTCAGCCATCGGTTGATCTGGCGCCGCAGCGCCAGGCGGCCGACAATCCAAATCGCGCGCACACTACCCGGGGGTTGGCTGTTATTCACGGTTAATCCGCGGACTCGGAGTTGCCCGCCAGAGAAAAAAAGATCTCTTCAAGCGAGCTGTCATGGGAGACCCGGCCGCGCAACTCCGCCAGCGTGCCGTTGGCCACCAGGCTGCCGCGGGCCATAATTGCCAATTGGGTACAGAGCCTTTCCGCCTGATCCAGTAGATGCGTGCTGAAAAAGATCGTCCTGCCCTGAGCCGCTTTGTCGCGCAGGATCCCGTGGAGTACGCGTGTAGCAAACGGGTCGAGGCCGCTGGTCGGCTCGTCGAGAATGAGCAGGACCGGATCATGGAGCATCGCGCAGGTCAGGGCGAGTTTCTTCTTCATGCCGCGCGAGTAATTGGCCGCGAACTCATCCAACGCGTCGGCAAATTCCAGCTGTTCCACCAGCGGCCGCGCGCGCCGTTTTATCTCAGGCGCGCTCAGCCCGTGCATTTCGCCGGCAAAGCGGATGATCTCGCTGCCGCGCAGATAATCGTAGAAAACCGGCTCATCGGGCAGGTATCCGACCCGCCGTTTAACCTCTACGCGATCCTTGAAACAGTCCAGTCCCGCGATTCGAGCCCAGCCGGAGGTCGGCGCCAGGATGCCCATCAGGATTCTGATCGTGGTGGTCTTTCCCGCGCCATTGGGGCCAAGAAGCGCAAAGATTTGCGCCGACGCAACCGTCAGGTCAAGCTGCTTGACCGCCTCGAAGCTGCCGTAGGTTTTTGTCAAACCGTGGATTTCAACCAGCACACGGTTATCCAAGCCGGACATCAGGACTCAACACAACCTGGCCAAAGTGCCTTCGATTTCCATGTCATCATGGCGTTTTGTCCAATCGACCACCCCCGAGCGCACTTCAGGGAATATAGTAGAAAGGATTGGGGATTTTGAAGGTCCGATCGGCGTAGCCGCCGACCAGGTCGCTGTCCTGATCGCCCACGTTCAGCACGATATCGTAGCCCTGCGCGGCAAGCTTACGGCGGGCAGAGGTTTTGAAAGCGCTCACGGACTCCTTGCCGGTCTTCAGCACTAGGCCGTTCCAATTCTCGTATCCGGCATTGCGCAAATTACGTTGTGTGGCCTGGCGCAGGAACTCGGGACGCCCGCTGACGAAAAAGACCGCGGCTTTGTAGTGTCGCGCCTCACGGTAGAGTTCCAATGTCGGCGCAATAGCTTTGTCGCGCGCCTGACTAATCCAGTCGATCCAGCCGCAGGCCCCCGCCGGAAGGCCGTCGGCAGCAAGGTCGCAGGGACCTTGGGGAATGAAACCAAAATCGTCGGCCTTGATCACCGGCCAGTTGGAAAGCGAGGTCTCGTCGATGTCCAAAACGATCGCGAGCTTGCCTGACTGCCGGACCCGCTGTGCCAGGTAAGCTGCAGCCGGAGCAACCGCCGCGGCGATATCCTGCTGGTAACGACCCGATTCCTCGTACCTCGTCAGTTCGATTTTGTATTCGCCCAGGTTGGGCTTGCACAGCAGTTGGAAGTCTTCGGTCTGCGCAAACACAGGCGCGAGACCGATACAGCGTATAATCAAAACGGCAAGCAGCGCAATTGATTTCTTCATGCTCCATCAATGGCGGTTTGCCGCGAGTAAAGCTGACTTTCTGCACCCAAATCAACAGGGACGGACGCCGGCCACGTCCGCCCCTGTTGTCAGCGCCTGGCAGCGCTGGTCACGGCAACATCTGGAGGATTGCGCCGAGCGGAGAAGCGGCTGGCCCGTAGCCGGGCTGACCGTAGTAAGCGGGCGCGCCATAGGCCGGTACACCATAGTTGGAATAAGGCCCGGCACCGCCCAGAATCGCGTTGGTTCCGTTCAGGATATTAGCTTGTTTCTGGATATGAGCAGCGGCCTTGTTGGCCAGCCTATAATTGCCCTGCGACACCGCAGCCTGGTACAGCGCTTGATTCGCGCTCAACCTCTGACTGGCCAACTGCTGGCGGCGCATCAGCCTTCCCATGTTTCCGAGGTTGCCCATCGGCGCGTAGTTGGGCTGATAGACCCCCAAAGTCGGAGGAGCAATCATTGGAGTTCCGCTGTAAGGGTACCCGCCATAACCGTAGTACGCGTTGGGGTAACCGTAGCCTGGGCCCCCATAGCCGAAGCCGCCGTACCCTTGGTCATCGTCGTCCCAATCATGATGATGATGCCAGCCCGGATAGCCGCCATAACCATAGCCGGGGTTCGCATAACCCACTCCACAACCATAACCGTGATGTTTGTACCAGCCCCAATGATTACCGTGATCGTGATGCCATCCGCCGAAATCATGAGCCCGGGCCTTCAGCGGCATGACCAAAATCGCCGAGGCAAACGCCACTGCCGCCAACAATCCATGAATCCGCGTCTTCATCGCCAGCTCTCCTTAAGGTTGGCAGGTCACCGACTGCCGCCATTTGTTCCTTTGACGCGCAATTCGCACCAAACGTTTACCGGGCCGAAGCTGGGTTAGAAAAAGTTTTCACAACTCCTTCTGAGTCCAGGTGGATAACCTAATTTTTGCCCCTTACCGCAAAGTGGAGGGCGAAATTGCTCGCTCCGCTGTCCTGCCAAAACTCCCCCTTCGCTCCCCTGGAAGCGGCCCGGGAGGGCCGGAATTTGGCAGGTCAGAGCTTGAAACGGGCGTTAATTGTTAAAAAAAGGGCGGCCCAATCGTCGGACCGCCCTCGGCTTCAATCTTAATGGCAGGCAGAGACCCGCTCGGCGGATCAGGCGTGCACCTTGTGCAGATGCAGATGGCGCTGGTGGGGCGCGGCTTGAGGTTTGCGCTGGCCCGGGCGGTCGTTGTGATAAGTTTTGACTTCGTTGCCATGCTGAGCTTTGAGCTGCGCCAGTTGCGCGAGCTTGTTTTCCTTCCACTCGCGCAGGCCGCGCCTCATGTAGTCGGGATCGATGTCAAGCATGTCGCAAACGTTATCGAAGGAAAAAATCCACTGCTTGTCGCGCAGATTAATCCACTCCTCGGCGTCGCGAAAAAGCCGCTGCCCCTTATTGGTGCTCGCGTCGACGTACTTCATGAAGCACTCAATCCCGTCCTCCAATACACTGAGGATGAGCCGCTTCTCACCTTCGAGCAGGTGCTTGCGGCGCATCGCCTCGAAGTACTGAACGGGCAGGAGCGTATCCGGCTCGAACAGGCTCGGCAGCCTTTCATCCAGAGTTTCCTTTTCTTGCATGGTTGCTTCCTTATGACTTCTCACGGGCTGACTCGAGTTCTCCACCACTTCAACTTCCTCTTTTAGACGCTTCGCAGTCATCTCCTATTCAACCCCCGCTGCCTCCGAGTGACTCACCCGGTCTTCAGTCCTCGTTTTGCTCCTTGTAAATCTCGTGCCAGGCCATTTGAATCGCCTCCAGCTTGCTTTCGCTGGACGCGGCAGGATCGTCGTCGAACTCATCGCAGTCAATCACCCACTGGCGCAGATCGGTGAACCGCACGTCCAGCGGATTGATACCAGGATGATTCTCAGCCAGGACTTCAGCGATCTCTTCGGCCTGATCCCATCTAAGACCCATCGTTCGTCCTTTCTCTTCGTAAACCTCTCGCGCTTTAGACGAAGCGTTCAGGAGACCTCTTCAACGGTTCTTTTTTCCAACGCCGCCTTGATCGCCTCATCCATAATGCGATGGGCAAACGGGGTCGTCATCTCGTTGAGTTGTTCGACCAGCGACGCAATCAGTTCGCGGTCATTGCTCTGGCGCGCGGTTTCAAGCCGCGCGGCCAACGCCTGGATTGCGTCACGCTCCGCTTGATCCAGAAGGGCTCCATATTCGTTCAACTGTTTGCTAAGGGCGGCGAGAATCGCGGCCGCATCATTGCGCGCCTGGATCAGCAAGCGCTGCGTGAGATCCTCTTCACCCAAATCGATTGCTTCCTCCAGCATCCGCTCGATTTCCTCGTCCGTAAGGCCGTAGCTCGGCTTGACATCAATGGAATGCTCGCGCCCGGTGCGCTCGTCGCGCGCCGTAACGTTGAGAATACCATTGGCATCAATCAGAAACGTGACTTCGATCCGCGCCATCCCCGCCGGCTGCGGCTCAATCGGACCCAGTTTGAAACGTGCCAGACTCCGGCAGTCTTTGGCTAGTTCGCGCTCGCCCTGGAGCACATGGATATCCACATGCGTCTGATTGTCCACTGCATTGGTAAAGCGCTCACAGGCGCTGGTCGGAATGGTGGTGTTGCGATGGATAATCCGTTCCATGACTCCGCCCATACTTTCAATACCCAGCGACAGCGGGACCACGTCGAGCAAAAGCATATCCCCGCTTTTGCCCATCAGCACGCCAGCTTGAACACTCGCCCCCAGCGCCACAACTTCGTCAGGGTCGAGCGAACACAGCGGCTCGCGGTCGAAAAACGACTGCACGCGCCGGCGCACCAACGGCATCCGCGTCGATCCTCCCACCAGCACGACAGCGTCGATTTCGGCAGGGGTCAAGTTGGCGTCCTTGAGAGCGCGGGCACAGCAATCAATGGTGCGGGTGACCAACGGCTGTGCCAGTTCCTCCAGTTCCTGACGGCTGAGGAGGCGCGATACCGTGAGATGCGGCAGCCTCAGTTCCATCCCGGTCTCGACTTCGGCGCTCAGGCGCTTTTTGGCCGCCTCGGCGACCTGCCGCGCCGTGTTCCATACCTGGCGGTTGCGCCTGAGTTCTTCGGGCAACTGGTTTAACATCAGGTTCGCCACTGCCAAATCGATATCGTCGCCACCCAGATGGGTGTCACCACTGGTTGCCAGAACTTCAAAAATGCCTTCCTTAACGTTAAGGATGGAGATGTCGAAGGTGCCGCCACCGAAGTCATACACCGCCACCCGACCACTCGCCATCGAATGCAACCCATATGCCAGCGACGCCGCGGTGGGCTCGTTGACCAGCCGGACGACCTCCAGACCCGCCAAACGGCCTGCGTCCTTGGTCGCCTGACGCTGTCCATCATTGAAATAAGCCGGCACCGTGATGACCACTCGCTCGACCTTCTCGCCAGTGGCGGCCTCGCCCCAGCCTTTGAGAGTGCGGAGAATTTCTGCCGAAATTTGGGGCGGTGTAAACGTCCGCTGCCCAACTTTGAAGCGCACTACCGGCCCGCCGAAATCCGCAAAAGCATAACGATGACGGTCCTCTTGCGCGACCTCATCGCCGCCCAGGCCCATGTAACGCTTGACCGAGCGTACCACCACGCCCTCGTCATCGCGTCCCAAGCCGGCAGGGACGATTGTGCCGCCGCGCTCGACGTTAAGATGCGGTTCCAGTTCAATCGCGCTCTTCCCCACTTCGACCCTGCCGTTGGCAAGCAATGCCACGACCGAGGGCAGCATGGTATCGCCGGATTTCGGATCCGCGATGATTCGCGGCCGCCCTTCCTCCATCACCGCGATCAAGCTGTTGGTAGTTCCCAGGTCGATTCCGAAAATGACTGCCATAAATGTTCCATTTGGGGTGAAAAGCCCCAAAACTATCTCAAATCGTGTTGCTCCAATACCCGACCGACGTCCCTCTCCAAGGTCCGGAGATAGGCGATACGGGAAAGGACGCTTTTAAGTTTGACAATCAGGTCAGCTTGATGGTTTACGCGATTGTCCCAATCTGCGTAATTCTGGTCAAGTTGGGCAAAAGCATTTTTCAACAGGCTTTGAATGTCAGATTTAGCGGACAAAACACGCTTTTTAACGTGGTCGCTATCGTTTCCGTCAACTTGACCAGCCTGCAATTCCGCCAGGCTTTCCTGTACCTCGAAAATGAATTCGGCGAGTTCAGGCGGCACCTCTTTATTGTCCCGCGCCAACTTTTCGCCGTGCAATTCCAGCCAATAAAGTCCCCGGCTGAAAGGATCGCGCAAAGTCCGAAACGCCCGCGTCAGCAGCGCCGTCGCCGCCAGACTGGCGTTGCGGACCGGAGCGGGCTGGTTGGCGAAACGGTCGGGGTGAACCCGCCGCCCCAGGTCGTGATAGAGCGCTTCGAGTTGGGCGGGATCGAGCGTCAGTTGTCTGGGAATGCCGAGAACATCGAAATAGTCAAGCTCGACCGCAAGCGGCGCGCCGCAATCTGAACAAAAAAGCCGCGGCTGTTGAAGCCGCGCGCATGATGGACATCGCGCCTGCATCTTGCTCAATGCGCAAGGTTGAGCTGCCGCTCATACCGTGAAGGACTCTCCGCAACCGCAGGAGCGTTTGACGTTGGGATTAACCAGTCTGAATCCCGAGGACATGAGTTCTTCGGCGTAGTCCAGTTCGGACCCGTTCAGATAAAGGAAGCTCTTTTTGTCCACGATCAATTGCGCGCCGTCGCGTTCGAAGACCTTGTCCCGCTCCTTAGCGCAATCGATTTCCATCCGGTACTGCAGCCCCGAACATCCGCCCCCAACCACCTTAACGCGCAAACCGGCGCCGGGTTTCTCCACTACCAGTTGTTTGATTTTGCTCGCCGCGTTCTCGGACAGCGAGATCATTCGCTTCGCCTCCCTATCCCTGCGCCGCCTTGCCCTGATCCGACTGCGGCTGCCGCCCCTCGTGCTTGGTTTTCCAGTCGTTGATCGCGGCCTTGATGGCGTCCTCGGCCAGGACCGAACAATGAATCTTGACCGGCGGCAGATTGAGTTCCTGGACGATCGCGCTGTTCTTGATCGCCATCGCCTCCTCGATGCGCTTGCCCTTGACCAGTTCCGTCACGTAGCTGGAACTGGCGATGGCGCTGCCGCAGCCAAAGGTCTTGAAGCGGGCGTCCTCGATCACGCCTTCCTGGTTGATCTTGAGCTGCAACTTCATTACGTCGCCACACTCCGGCGCGCCCACCACGCCGGTGCCCACATCGACGGCGTCCTTGGGAAAGCTGCCGACGTTGCGTGGATTATTGTAGTGGTCCAAAACCTTGGTGGAGTAAGCCATGATCCCTAATCCTCAAACTAAGACGTTGCTGCGTCGCGTTTGTTGCGCCCGCTAGTCGCGCTTCCATTCAACCGATTTCAGGTCGATTCCCTCTTTCGCCATCTCATAAAGCGGCGACATGTCGCGCAAGCGTCTGACTTCATCGGTTACCCGCTGCGCCACGAAATCCACTTCCTCCGCAGTATTGAAGCGCCCCAGCCCGAAACGAATCGAACTGTGCGCCAACTCCTCGTCCGTCCCCAGCGCCCGTATCACATAGGACGGCTCCAGGGTCGCCGAAGTGCAGGCCGAACCGGAACTGACGGCCACGTCCTTGATGCCCATCAGCAGCGACTCGCCTTCGACATACGCAAAGCTGACGTTGAGATTTCCGGGCAAGCGCTGCACCGGATGGCCGTTGAGGAAAACCTCGTCCAGCCGCTCGAAAAGGTTCGCCTGCAACTGGTCGCGCAAGCCGCGCAGGCGTTGGGCCTCCTGTTCCATTTCCCGGCCCGCGATCTCGCAGGCCGCGCCAAACCCGACGATGCCCGGCACGTTGAGGGTTCCCGAGCGCAGGCCCCGCTCATGCCCGCCGCCGTCGATAATCGGCGTCAGCCGCACGCGCGGTCCCTTGGAACGTACATACAGGATCCCAACGCCCTTGGGTCCATAAATTTTGTGCGCGCTGGCCGAAAGCAGGTCGATCCCCATCTTCTCCACGTCCACCGGAATCTTGCCCACCCCCTGGGTCGCGTCGCAGTGAAACAGCACACCCTTTTCCTTGGCAATGCGGCCTATCTCGGCGATCGGATGAATTGTGCCGATCTCGTTGTTGGCCGCCATGATCGTGATCAGCACGGTCTTGTCCGTGATCGCCTTGCGCACGTCGTCGGGATCAACCATCCCGTACTTATCCACCGGCAGATAGGTGACAGCAGCCTTCCCCGCCCTTTCCAGCGCCTTGCAACTGTCCAGCACCGCCTTGTGCTCGGTCACGCAGGTAATGACGTGATTACCCTTGTCTTTGTAAAATTCGACCACACCCTTAATCGCGAGGTTGTCCGATTCGGTGGCCCCGCTGGTGAAGATAATCTCCTTGGATTTGGCGTTGATCAGTGACGCGATCTGATTGCGCGCCTTGTCCACGCCTTCCTCCGCCACCCATCCGAAACTGTGGTTGCGGCTGGCGGCATTGCCAAATTTCTCCGTGAAATACGGCAGCATCGCGTCGACCACCCGAGGATCCATCGGAGTCGTCGCATGATTGTCCATGTAAATCGGCAGCTTGACCATCATCTTACCTTCGGTCCGTTTACCTCGGTCCGCTGGGCGGATCAATCACGCATTAGTGGACCTAGTAGGTATATTATAGAGCCATCCGTCTCCGAGTCAAACGGAATCGACCTTCCCAAACGCTGACTTTTTCCATTGAGACTAAAGGTAAATCCTCGACCACCACCCGCTTCTCACAGAGCGCCCTGACCATCCAGTCAAAACCGGTTCCTACACCAGCCGGATCCCGACCTGATTAGATACGCTAAGCCTTGAGCTTGCGCAAAAGCAGCTGCGGTAATGGCAAGCGATAGCGGGACCGGAACTGCCTCACGCTCAGGGAATCGACTCGTCCAGGTTGAACTCGGCCAGGCGCCGCTCGGACCGGATCGATTTGAGGGCGGCTTCGCGGACAGCTTCGAAATCCCGCTCAAGCCAGCTCGCCAGCCGCGCGCAAGCTGCGGAGGGCGCGTTGAGTCCGGCCGTCCGAATTAAGGGCTGACCAAGCAGACAGCGAAAAGCGAATTTCTCCAATCCGCCGGCATGCTCCATTGAAAGCGTCAGAATCCACGGTCCGGACGGCGGCCCGCTGTGTTCGACGAGACTTAAGCAATAGCTTCCCCGCGAAGTCTGTAGCAGGACCGACCCGGCTGTCATGCGGCGCGGGGCAGGGCTTTGATTTTGACCCGCCGCTCCCAGAACAGCACGACCGGGCCCGCAATATAGATCGACGAGTAGGTCCCGGTGATGAATCCAATGAGCAGGGTAAAGGCGGAGGGTCGCAGGATCGGACCACCCAGTGCAAGCAACGCGATCAGGACGAAAATCGCGACGCCGGAGGTCAGGATTGTACGCGACAGGGTCTCATTGATGGCCCGATTCATGATCTGGGGCAACGATTCACGCCTGCGCTTGAGCGCGTCCTCGCGGATGCGGTCCGACACAATGATGGTGTCGTGGACGGAATAGCCGATCACCGTCAGCAGGGCGGCGAGGGTGGTCAGGTCAAACTGCAACTGTGAGATGACAAGGGCTCCAACCACCACGAGAATATCGTGGACCAGGGCGATTACCGCGCCGGCGCCGAAGCTCCAACTGACGTTGCGGAATTGCCAGGCAATAAAACAGCCCATGAAGATGGTGGCAACAATGACGGCGCCGATCGCGTCGCGGCGCAAATCCCGGCCGACCTTGGCACCTACGCTCTCGACGCGAAGGACTTCGACATTCCCCTGGCCATAGTATTTCTCCAGGGCTCCGTTGAGCCGCGGGGTAAAGCCTTTGAGACTGCTGAGCTTTTCGAATCGGAGCAGATACTGATTCTTCTGGCCGAAGTCCTGAATCGTGATTTCGCCCAAATCGAGCGGACCCAGGGCATGGCGCAGGTCGTTGCTGGTGGTCTGGTGATTAACCCGCAGTTGAACCAGGGTCCCGCCGGCGAAATCGACACCATAGTTGAGGCCCTTGAAGATGAGCAGAAGGATTGCCGCGATGTTGATCGCGGTCGAGAGCATAACGAAAAACTTCCGCCGGCCGACAAAATCGATATTAACGTCGGGCGGGATCAGTTGTAATGACATCGCACCTCACTGCGTCCAAGCGGGTACTTTAGTTGGTCAAGCTGTGAGGCTTGAGCTCCCCGCGCAGCCTGTAATGCCGCCTGCACATCGGCCGGGGATAATCTGGTCATGATCATTATCGGGTTACAGGCAAAAAGAAAAGGTCTTGCGGCGACCGGCTGCGGTCCCAACCGCCGGGCTCAGGCACACACGAGATCCGGGCAGCCGGCTAGGCTGCCGTGCGCGACGGCTTGCCGCACTTACCGCATAGATTGTGAAGGTTGGCTGGATCCTCCACGATCCCCTCGTCGAGCGAATGGCAGACCTTGAGGCACTTGTCGCAAATGAAGTAAATGCCCTCGATGGTTTTGTTGATGCGCTCGCGGTTGAGGATGCGGCCTTTGAGCTTCTCGATCCGGATGCCGAGCAATTCTTCGTACTGGCGCTTGATCTTGCGCCGACCGGCCTCATCCTTGGGAAGATCGGCTTCCTCCTCATGTTCATCAGCCTCGGTGATGCCGACGTAGAGGTCTACCTTCGACTTTGATGACTTGCGTGATCTCGCCACTTAAGTCGCCCCGAAAAAATTTTCCTAACGCGTGCGCGCGGTGTAACCGCAGTTTTTCTCGCACACCCAAAAGAATCCCTTTTTGCCGAAACCGGTGTAGAAAATGACCTTGGTCTCGGCGCTGCAGCTCGGACACAGGTGCTTGCGCGTTTCCGCTCCCCTGCTTTCCGCGGTCTTGGCCTTTTTCTCCGCCATCTATAATCCTCATTAATAAAATAACCCGGCGAGTCCATCGATGATAGAAGCCGGGGTGGTCTAAAACCTAAACGGCGCGAGCCGATTTAGTCAATACTTCAAGGGGGATTATTGCCTGGATTGCCGCGGCGTTCTAAGCCTTTGACACTTGGACTCCTCACTTAAAGAAGATGACGCCGTCCTCTTCATCGATCGCAAGCGGCGCCGTTATTTGAAGCGGCTGCGCCGCGGACGCAGGATCACGATTCGCGGCGATATCCCGGCCGACGAATTGATTGGTCTGCCCGAAGGATCGCGGGTGCGCTTGAGCTCGGGCGAATTTTTCCTGGTGCTGCGCCCCACCTATGCCGATCTGGTTCCCAATCTGCCGCGTCAGGCCCAGGTCATCTATCCCAAGGATACGGGTCCGATGCTGCTGTGGGGCGACGTCTTTCCCGGCGCCAGTGTAATTGAAGGCGGCATCGGCGCCGGCGCCTTCACGATTGCGCTGCTGCGCGCCGTCGGTCCCGCCGGCCGCGTGATTTCCTACGAAGTGCGCGAGGATTTCGCCCGCATGGCGCGCGACAACGTCGCCGCCTACTTCGGCCCGGCCCCGCAATGGACGCTCAGGATCGCCGACATTTATGATGGCTTCGAGGAAACCGGCGTCGATCGGATGTTCCTCGACGTCGCCGAACCCGGCCGCGCCCTGACCTCAGCCGCTCGCGCCTTGAGGTTCGGCGGCGTTCTGGTCTGCTATGTGCCGACGGCGCTGCAGCTCAAGGACACGGTCGACGCGCTCGAAGCCAGTCCCCATTTCGGCGAGGTCGACAGCTTCGAGACGCTGCTGCGCCATTGGCAGGTCAAGGGACTCAGCGTGCGCCCGCTGCATCGGATGGTCGCCCATTCGGCGTTCATTATCGTGGCGCGCCGCGTCGCCGTTTGAACCGGCTACGCCCTTCTCAAATCGCGCGTGCTCCTTCCTTGATCGCGTCGCTCTAAATTAAGCTCGCTCATGCAGTACCGTCCGCAAGAGGGCGGATCAGGAGCTTTGCGCAAATGACGCTTGATTTCGACGTAATTGTGATAGGAGGCGGCAATGCGGCTTTGTGCGCCGCTTTGGCGGCGCGCGAAAGCGGCGCCCGCATACTGGTAATCGAGTGCGCGCCCGAAGCGGAGCGCGGCGGCAACAGCCGTTTCACCGCCGGCGGAATGCGCGTCGCTTATCGCGGAGTTGAAGATCTGATGCGCCTGATCCCCGATTTGACCGAGGAAGAAAAGGCCATCACCGATTTCGGCGCCTATCCCGAGGGACAGTTCTACGACGACCTCTGCCGCATCACCCAATACCGCACCAATCCCCAGCTGGCCGAAACCCTGGTTACCCGCAGCTTCCAGACCCTCAAGTGGATGCGCGGGAAGGGAATCCGCTTCGCTCCGATTTACGGCCGCCAGGCCTTCAAAGTCGAGGGCCGTTTCCAATTCTGGGGCGGCCTGACGGTGGAAGCGTGGGGCGGCGGGCCGGGACTGATCGATGCGCTTTACTCAGCCGCGATCCGCAACGGTATCGACGTCAGGTACGCGAGCCGCGCTCTGAACCTGATCCATGACAACAATACGGTGCGCGGCGTGATGGTCAGGAGCGCCACCGGCACCGCCCCCGTTTACGGACGGGCAGTCGTGCTCGCCTGCGGCGGTTTCGAGGCCAACGCCGAAGCACGCGCTCGCTATCTCGGACCGGGATGGGACCTGGCCAAGGTGCGCGGCACCCGTTTCAACAACGGCGACGGCATCCGGATGGCCCTGGATATCGGCGCGATGCCCTACGGCAACTGGTCCGGATGCCATGCCGTGGGATGGGACCGCAACGCGCCGGAGTTCGGTGATCTCTCCGTGGGCGACGGTTTTCAGAAACACAGCTATCCGTTCGGGATCATGGTCAACGCGCACGGCCGCCGCTTTGTCGACGAGGGCGCGGATTTTCGCAATTACACCTATGCGAAATACGGGCGCGCAATCCTCGAGCAGCCGGGGCAATTTGCCTGGCAGGTGTTCGACCACAAGGTCGCGCATCTTCTGCGCGACGAATACCGGATCAAACGCGTCACCAAGGTCAGCGCCGATACGCTCGAGGAGCTGGCCGACAAACTCGAAGACGTTGACGCCGCGGGATTTATCGACGAGGTGCGCGCTTACAACGCCGCCGTCACGCTGGACCGTCCATTCAATCCGAACATCAAGGATGGCCGGCGCACGCGCGGTCTGGCGGTGGACAAAAGCAACTGGGCCAACACCATCGATACGCCGCCGTTTGAAGCCTACGCCGTCACCTGCGGAATTACCTTCACCTTCGGCGGCCTGCGCATCGATCACGAGGCGCGCGTGATCAACACCGATGGCGTCCCGATAACGGGCTTGTATGCCGCCGGCGAACTGGTCGGCGGTCTGTTCTATTTCAATTATCCCGGCGGCACCGGATTGATGTCAGGTTCGGTCTTCGGCGCCATCGCGGGCGCCGCCGCCGGCCGCTTCGCTTTAGGATGAATGGCACCAAACGCCGACCATCAGACCAGCGCGGCACTTAAGTTTTCCGTTCACTGACTCTCGTCGGGTTTGCTGGCAAGCGGCACCAGTTGCGCAATCTGGCACTGCACCATCGCGTGCAGCTTGTTATCGATTTGGAAAAAGCGCGTCACCGTGATTCCCGGCAGCGCCGCCCGAAAGCGAGGGATGAACTGCTTTTGAACGTTCACCCGGTCCTGCTCCACCGCGATCACTTCGTCAAGTTTCTGATTGGCCTGCTGATTGGTCAGGTTCTGGTAGTTTTTGGCGTAGTCCTTGAGTTCGCGCGCGTGCCGCTTGTCGACCCGGTCCATCGCCTCCTCGTACTGCTCGTACAGCGGCCAGAACACTTTAGCTTCCTTGGAGGTAAGCTTCATGTTCGCACCGACGACAGCTTTGCGCTGGGCGCGCAACGCGTTGATATCCAGTTGCTTTTGAGTCGGCGGATTTTCCTGCGCCGCTCCAATTGAGACCAGCCCGCACATCGCCACGGCTAACAACAACAAGCAGGCAGTAAAACACCCCCGGACTCGCATTGGCAAGGTGACCTCCGTCAGGACAGAATTCCGCGCATGCTCGCCTATTTTGGCGCACGCGTCAAGGCGCGCATCTCGAAAGGTCCCGAGGCTTTCCCGTTACCCGACGGCCGCCCGCGCCAACCGGCTCCGATGCGCAGTCCTGCGGGGCATCATCTGGAACAGGTGATTGCAAATCGCCGAAACGCCAGCTTGCAAAAGAGCCGGCAAATGATGCAGTTAGATGCTGACGCGAATCGGAGGTGCTCATGGACCCTTCAAGTGTGCTGTTGACCGACCAGACCGCCATCGTCACCGGCGGCGGCGACGGAATCGGCAAGGGAATCGCCATCACCTTTGCCAAATTCGGCGCCAATGTCGTTATTGCCGATCGCAATGGCGCCGCCGGCAACGCCGTCGCCGCGCAAGTGCGCGCGCTCGGGCGCAAAGGGCTGGCGATTACCACCGAAATCCGCAACCGGGATCAGGTCCGCGCGTTGTTCGAGCGCACGGTTGCCGAATTGGGCAGGGTCGATATCCTGGTCAACAATGTCGGCGGCGCGCGTCCGCAGGAATTCATGGAAATGGACGAGGAGCGTTGGCATCGCTCGATCGAACTCAATCTGGTCGGAATGTTCAACTGCACTCGCGCCGCGGTCAATGCGATGGTCGCGCGGGGACGCGGCGGCGTAATCATCAACATCTCAAGTATCGAAGCGAGCCGCGCGGGCCCGCTGTACTCGGTGTACAGCGCGTGCAAGGCCGCGATGGAGAACTTCACCAAAACGGCGGCGCTGGAGCTTTCCCGCCATAATATCCGCGTCAACAGTATCGCCCCGGACATGATCGACACGCCGCACACGGCGCCCTTGCATACGCCGCAAGCGCAGGCGGCGATTGCGCGCGTGGTCCCGCTGGGGAAAATGGGACGGCCTGAAGACGTGGCTGGAGCTGCGATCTACCTGGCCTCGGATTTGGGCGCCTGGGTTACCGGAATCAATATTCACGTGGACGGCGGGACCTATGCCGCCAGCGGTTGGATCAAGCAGGCTGATAGCTGGACGCTTTTTCCTGATTCCACCGGCGTCGTGGATTCATGACCGCAGCCGGGATCTTGCATGTTTAGCCTGGAGAACAAGGCGGCATTGATTGCCGGCGGCACCAGGGGCGTCGGTTTGGAAATCGCGCTGACACTGGCAAAAATGGGCGCGACGCTTGCCCTCAACTACGGGCACGACGACGAAGCCGGCGCGCGAGCTTTGCGGCAGGTGCGCACAATCGCTGGGAAATCCGTACTGCTTAAAGCCGACCTCGAAGATGAAGAGCAGACCCGCTCGATGGTGCGGCGGGCCGCTCGTGATCTGGGCGGCCTCGACATCTTTATCATGAACGCGGTTTCGACCACCACCAAATCGCTGTTGACGGTAAAGCCGCACAGTTTCTGGCGCACGATGGCAATGAATGTAGGCGGGTTCCTCATTGCGGTCCAGGAACTTAAGGATCTGATTTCCGACCATGGTCGCATCGTGCTGATTTCCGGCAACACCACGATGCGTTATCCAACCCCCACCACCGAGGTTCTGGGCGTCGCCAAGGCCTCGATGGAAAGCATGGTGCGGATTTTGGCGTTCGCCCTGGGACCACGCGGCATTACCGTCGACGGCCTCGGATTGGGCTTGTACGATACCCAATCGTCGCGATACGCGCTGGGACTGGAAAACAGCTATGAACAGCGGGTTGAAATGACGCGCCAGCGATCCGCGCTAAGGCGCATGGGCAAGGCCGCGGATGTGGCTGGGGTCGCCGGGTTTCTGTGTACGGCGGAGGCGGCTTACGTCACCGGTCAGATCATCATGGTGGACGGCGGGATCAGCCTCGCCTGCCCACAGTGAGGACCGCGACTCCTCACCCCACTATCGTTTTTGCTAGCATTTGGCAATGCAACCTCGCTATCTGACATCATAGTGCCATGCCCATCGAGATCAACGTTGGCGCCCCGCTGCTCACGATTAATTACGGACAGACTTTCATGGTCACCGAGCTCGACGGATCGATCGCAGACAGCAGTTCGCAGGGCGTGTTTTACAACGATACCCGCGTCCTGAGCTATTATGCGGTGTTCGCCAACGGCGTACCGTGGACGAAGCTGACCTCTTCGACCCCGGTTTACTATGGCGCGCTGATCCATCTGGTAAATCCGGCCATTCGCACCGAGGACGGCGAGATACCCCAGGACACGATGGCCCTCGTGATCAGCCGCAACGTGTCGGAGGGCATCCACGAAGATTTCGATCTGGCCAATTTCGGTCTGACCCGCGTCCGGTTCAATCTCGAAATCGCGCTGCGCTCGGATTTTGCTGATATCTTTGAGGTCAAATCGCGTTCCTGTGTCCGCCGCGGACGCATTCAAACGCATTGGGACCGCGCGCGTGGTGAACTGCGCACGTCCTATATCAACGGCGATTTCCAGCGTGTCTTCATCTATGGGGTCAGGGCGCAGGCGCCGCCGGTTTATGCCAACGGCCGCATCACGTTCGAGATCGAACTGGAGCCTGGCGCGGCGTGGCATTCATGCTTCGAATATCGGGTCGGCGAAGAAGAGCGCCCCCCGGCACCGTCGCGCGCATGCCTGTTCAATTCAGGTGAAATCGAAAGCCTGGAGCACGCATGGATGGCCCAAACGCCTGTGCTCACCTCGGCCAACGAGGATGTTTATCGGCTGTACCGCCGATCCCTGGAAGACATGGCGGCGTTGCGGATGTTCTCACCGCCGCGGTCGATGGGTTCGCCGCATCAGGGCAACCGTCCCAAACCGCAACGGCAGCACGACCAGGATCCGGAACATGCCATGTGGATTCCATCGGCCGGCGTGCCTTGGTTCGTGGCCCTGTTTGGCCGCGACAGCCTGATCGCAAGCCTGCAAAACCTGCCCATCCAGTCAGCGCTGGCGCGAGGCACTCTGGCCAAGCTGGCTGAATTTCAGGCCACCGAGTTCGACAACTGGCGCGATGCTGAACCGGGCAAGATCCTGCATGAAATCCGCTTCGGGGAACTCGCCCATTTCCATCGCATTCCTCATACGCCGTATTATGGCAGCGCGGACGCAACCCCGCTTTACCTGATCACTCTGCACGAGACCTGGAAATGGACCGGCGACGACGATCTGTTGCGCGAGCATCGCGGGGTTGCCGAGCGATGCCTGTCCTGGATCGACCATTATGGCGACCTCGACGGCGACGGCTTCCAGGAATACCGCACACGCTCCTCGCAGGGCTATGAGAACATGGCCTGGAAGGACTCCGGCGACGCCATCGTTTATCCCGACGGCTCGCAGGTCCGCCAGCCCAAGGCGGTCTGCGAGTTGCAAGGCTACGTGTTCGACGCCTGGATGCGGATGGCGGAGATTTTTGAGCATCTGGGCGAGAGCGAGCGCGCGCGGAATTTAATCCGCAAGGCAGGGGAGATGCGGGAGCGTTTCGAGCGGCGCTTCTGGTGCGAAGATGTGGGCTTTTACGCGCTCACGCTTGATCCGGACAAACGTCCGGTTCCAAGCATAGCATCCAATCCAGGCCATCTGCTGTGGAGCGGTATCATCAGCCGGGAACGTGCGGCAAAGGTGGTCGAGCGCTTGATGCAACCGGATATGTGGAGCGGCTGGGGCATTCGCACTCTGTCGGCGCGTCATCCCGCATACAATCCGTACTCCTATCAGCGCGGTTCGGTATGGCCTCACGACAATGGAATCATCGCCCTGGGATTCAAGCGTTACGGCTTCGCGGCGCAAGCGGCACGGCTGGCACAGGATATCGTTGCGGCGGCGCGATGTTTCGCCAGTTACCGGCTGCCTGAACTCTATGCCGGAATCCAACGGCGGCCGGGCGGCTTTCCGGTCCAGTATTTGGGAGCCAACGTACCCCAAGCATGGGCCGCTGGCAGCATCTTCCATGCTCTTCAAGCGATCCTTGGATTACAGGCGGATGCGCCACACCAGAGGCTGTATGTCGATCCGGTGCTGCCCGACTGGCTGCCTGAGCTGCGGTTCAACGGGATCAGAGTAGGCGCCGCCACGGTCGACCTTCAATTTCGCCTCGAGGCCGGCAAGACCAGGTACGACGCAAAAGTTCATGGCGGGCCCTTGAAGGTCGAACGAAAAGCATGGGAGCCGTGGCTTATGGCGTGATGATCGCGCGCGGAAACACGGGCTTTCCTATCCGCTACGTCCATTTCATCAGAAACACTGGGAACCAACCATGGATTTTGGAGTAAACGCCGCCGGACTTGAGCTTTCCAAATTGGTCGCGCTTGCGCAGACCGCTGAGGCGTCCGGCTACACCACGTTTTACCTCGGCGACCACATCAAGCTGGCGCAAGCGGGCGAGCATGCCGCACACGAGCCCAACCTGGATTCTCTGACCAGCGCCGCCGCGCTGTTCGCCGCCACGCGCACGCTGCGCATCGGCCACCTGGTGCTGAACAACCTGTTCCGCCATCCGTTTATTACCGCACAGGCTCTGACCACGCTCGATCACATCGGCGGCGGCCGGCTGATCGCGGGTTTGGGCGCCGGCTGGACCGAAGTGGAATTCACGATGAGCGGAATCCCGTTTCCGGACATGAAATCGCGCGGAGAGATGCTGGATGAGGCGTTGACCTGTATCCGTTCGCTGTGGACCGAAGAGGTCACCAACTTCGACGGCAGGCATTACAAGCTGCGCGACGCCGTGCTGTGGCCCAAACCGATCCAAAAGCCATATCCGCCAATCATAGTCGGCGGCGGCGGGCGGCCGATCTTGCGAATGGCGGCTCGCCACGCTGATATCTCCAACATTACCTGGGAGTTGGGACGCGCGGGCAGGTTCGACACCACCTATCTGGCGCAATTCGACGAGGCTCGCTTCCGCGAGCGCATCAAGTATCTCGGTGACCAATGCGAAAGCAACGGCCGCCCGCGCACGGCGGTCGCGATCAGCAATCTGATTGGGAGCTGCGTGGTAACCGATTCCGAAGCCTCCACCGCGAACACGATCGACAGCATTGGACGCGCGCTGGGCTTTACCGCCGAACAGGTTCGGCATTGCCCGATGCTTCTGGTCGGCACGCCCGAAGCGTGCATCAAGGAGCTTCGCAGCCGGGTCAAGGCTTTCGGTGTCAGTCAATTTATCGTCACGACCAAAAGCGAAAAGACAGTCAGGACATTGGGAGAGAAGGTCTTTCCCTTCGTCCCTTGAGCAGCGCCAAAGCACTGACCGCCTGCACCGACGTGCCCAAAGGCTCCGCTGTGCAGCAGCCTTCATGCACGATCACGCCGTTGCGCTGGACCCGCGGTAAACTATCCCTGAGGCGGACGCCCCGGCACGCCATGGTTTATCTGACCGCGCAGCCCGCCTGACGCCGTGCCGAGGTTATTCGAGGTTGCTGACCTGCTCGGACCCGAGTCCATACACCATCGCGGTTTTGGTCGTACCCAGTTTGATCCATTCGGCGCAGTCAAGCTGAACCTGCTTGTAGAAATCCTCCGACAGCAGGACTGCCGACCTCGAAACCTCCTCCAGTTCGTCGAACTTACATTGGAACGCAAACTCACCCGCCAGCGACTTTTCCATCGCCCGGTCGCGCCAGATCGCGATGGTCGCCTTGCCTCTGAAGTGATGGCCGAAATGGATGGTGCCAATGGTGTTCTGCACTTCCTCCACCGCCACATTGTTTACCAGGGCCATCCGGGTGTCGGGGCTGATAGCGATTCGATTCAGAGTGGGGAAAGCCCGCCGGATATGTTCGATGCCCTGATCCAAAACAATCTTGGGGGAAGTAAGCACGCATCCATGCGAATACATGCTGCGCATCCCGCCCAGCCGGTCGCGCTCCGGTAACAGTTCTTCCTTGAACTTGACAACGTCGTGTCCGCCCAACTGCGGCCGGACATCGACGGCCGCTGCATTCGCCAGATCGGGGCCGCGATACTTGAAGGTCAGTTCGTGGTCCTGGCGCGGCCATCCCTGATCGTAAAAGGTCCGTTTTCGCAGGATAAAATGGTTGTTATACAGATGGAACTTGGGCGTGTCGTAAAACAGCACCTCCCGCACCTGGCTGTCGAAGGCATGGCGATCGAGGTCAACCTTGATATCGAGGCGCTTGATGGTTTGGGCAACCGCATGCCAGAAGTCCAGAAACCCACTTTTGCTGCTGAAGCGATCTGGCTGGAGCAGGATCTTGTACTCGCGGTAATGAACCACGTCCCTGGGCAAATGGCGCGTCTGCGCATATTTGCTGATATGCCTGTCCATAAGGCCAATTGCAGCACAGATTGCCGATTTTGGCAAAATTGACAGACGCGCAGATACGGTACGCGCTACAACGTGCCGCGGGGCATGCTGCAAGCCGGCCGCCGCCAAAGCGCGCTCGAAAAAACACCACGCCCGCCTTGAACGGGCCTGGACGCCGCTACTTCATGATGCGGTCAAGGCTGCCCGGCGTCGTCATGGTGGCGGCGTCCTTGTACTCGCCCGGCACATCATCATCCACTGTCGGCAACTCGTCGGAGCCCGCGGTGATATGGCCGTTTTGCCAGTCCAACTGAGACGACGCGGCGATCAGATCGAGAGCGCTTATCGTGGAGTCGCCGTGGATGTTGTAGGGCGCATATTTCTCCCAAAGCATCTTCCACAACTTCTGGTTGTTGTCCCAGTTTTCCGCGGTAAAGATGTTCATAACGTCGCGGTCAAAGTAGAAGATCCGATGCGAAAAGCAGTAGCTGCCCAGTGCCGGTAGCCATTCCAGATCAATAACGTCAACATTGTGCAGCTCCCAATGACCAGTCCCGGCTTTGGGCCAATCCGGGAAATCACCAGCGCTCGAGTCGGCGATGCCGACATAGGAGTGCGGATCGTAGGCCTTGTCCGGATCCTGAATGTTAACCAACAGTTTTTTGGTGCCCATGAAGATCGCGTTGTAATTGGGCGGATTCCACACGTTGTCGTCATTGACCGCGTCGGTGCCGTTGATCGGAGCGCAGCGCGCTGCAGACGAAAGTCTCAGCGATCGGCGCAGCGAGGGCAGAAAGACGTAGTTGTTGGGCACCACCGACGGATCGTCGGGCTGAATCTGCAGCGCGGTGGTGTATTTGGATTGCTCCGGCGTCAGTACCAGGAAGCGGGCGGCATAGAAAAATCCCTTGCCATAAGGCAGGTCCACGGGCATCCCGGGCTCGCTCAAATGCGACACTTCATAAAAGGTATCGTCGGTGTTGTTGCTGGTCTTGTTGCCGAAGCGGTCGATCAACCAGCCGGTGGCGTTGTAATGGATCACGAACGGCCGGTAAGGACACCATACATCGTAGACATCCTCGATGCCCTGGTTGGGGCCGCTGGGATGGGGGAACGGCGGTCCCGCGACCCATCCCTTCATAATCCAGCCGCCGGCGGCGTCTTTGACTAATTTGACCTGGCTGCCGTACTTCTCACCGTCTTCGCGCCATTTGCGCGGCCATGGATAATTTTGCGCGGCTTCCACCAGCACGGTGTACTCGGGTCCAGGGCCCACTTTGAAGTGAAAATGCCCGGCATACGCCGCCTGCATCCAATACGGCATGAACTGGCGGTATTTTGTCCAGTTCTGCAGGGTTATTTTGGTTCCCGGCGGAATCGTCGCCGAGGAGTTGGCGTCGGCCATGTGCTTGTAAATATCGGGGCTCCATTTATCATCAGGCATCTGCGCCCGCGCCCCTGCCGCTGAGAGCCCCAAAACAAGAATTAACCCCACCGTCGCCGCAACCCCATACCGGAACCTATCAAAGCTTGGCGTCATCATTGCACAATCCCCTATTTCGCCTTGCGGCGGTGTGCTGAAAATGCGTGAGTTCCCGAAACTCCGCACCCCGGCAGCGAAACCGCGGGAAATCCTAGTCCCGGCGCAAATGGTTTGCAAATGAAAACAGCTTGGACACCGCGCGTCAATTGACGGCGCGCCGTGCGCGGTCAATTTGACCTCCGTCAATCAGCTGTGTTAGCTGCAATTCCCACCAGTTCAAAATTCGGGGAGGCACATCGGGGAGACGCAAATGAGACTCAAGGACAAAGTCGCAATTGTAACCGGCGCGGCGCAGGGAATCGGCCGCGAGTACGCTCTGCGCTTCGCCCAGGAAGGCGCCGCAGTTGGAGTCGCCGATCTCAGATATGAACAGGCCAAAATGGTCGAGCAGGAGATTATCGATCGGGGCGCCAAGGCGCTGGCGATGCGCGTCGACGTGACCAGCGAAGAGCAGCTCAATGCCATGGCCAAACAGGTCTTCGATCGCTTCGGGCGCATTGATGTGTTGGTCAATAACGCGGCAATCTACTACGATCTTGAACTGGGTAACTGGAGCCTCGAATACGGCCGCAAGGTGATGGACGTCAATGTATTCGGCGTGATGCTGGCGAGCTGGGCGGTCTTCCCCTACATGAAGCGCCAGCGCTCAGGTTCAATAATCAATATATCTTCCATCGCTGCCTATCCGGGGGCCGTTCAAAGCGTGATGCTCGGACACATGCCGGACATCGAGAAGCCGACCCCTGACTATTATGGTCTTTCCAAGGTCGCGGTCATCCACCTGACCCAATCGATGGCGCTGAGCTTCGGGCGCTACAACATCCGCGTCAACGCGATCGCCCCTGGCGTGACGATGTCCGAGGCGACGAAAAAAGTCGTGCCTGAGCCGTTCGTGCAGGCCCTGACCAGTCAAAGCGCGCTGGGCCGCCCGCTGGAGCCCTCGCAACTCACCGGCACCGCGCTTTACCTGGCCTCCGAGGACAGCGCGATGATGACCGGCCAGGTCCTGGTGGTGGACTCAGGCCGCAGGATTTAGACGTGCGCCGGGTTCGCCGCGCAAGCGCAACTGGAAGGCGGGCGCGCGATGGTTTTTGAACTCCGGAATCACGTACTTGCCCATCAATTCGATGGTCTGCATCACCTTGTCGTGCGGGATTTTCAGCGGATTCGTCAGGCAGATCAGGGTATCGCAGCCGGCGGCTTCGTAGCGTTTGCAGGTTTGAATCACCTGATCGGGGTCGCCGACCAGCACCGCCCCGCTGTCTTTGAGGTAGCTGAAAGGGACGTTATCGAGCGCGCCCTCGCGGCTGCGCGCGAGTATGTCACGCGTGTAATCATAAGTGCCCAGTTCGGCTTTCTTCTCCTCCTGCCACTGGGCCACGCTGGCAACCAGTTTGGAGGAATACGACGGGTACCATTCAAAGGATTCCCGCGCGACCTCATAGGATTCCGCTTTGGTGGGAGCGCAGTTCACCATCGTCAGACCGCACGCCTGATCGTTGAGGAAGCTGCCCAGCGGCCTGGTGCATCGCGCCTGCGCCTTGCGGTACGCGGCGATGTGCTCGCCCAGTTGTTCGGGCGGCAAGCCCACGGTAAACGAAAACAAGCCCAGACCCAATTCGCCGACCACTTCATGACCTGACAGACTGGTCGTGGCGGCATAGATTGGCGGATGCGGCAACTGCAGAGGCTTGGGGATCACCGGACGCGGCGGCGACTGCCAGTACTTGCCGTTCATCGCATATTCCTCATTCGTCCATGCGCCGACGACGTGCTCGATCGCCTCTTTCCACATCCCGCGGGTGTCGGCCGGATCGATACCGAAGCCTTCCAGTTCGGCGCGCGTCGCCGAGCGCCCCGTGCCGAAGTCAACGCGACCACCGCTGATCAGATCAAGCACAGCGGCCGACTCGGCTGAACGAATCGGATGGTTGTAAGGCCGCGGCATCAGCCGCACTCCGTAGCCCAAGCGCAGATTTTTGGTGCGGGCCGCGACGGCCCCATACAGGACTTCGGGATTGGAACAATGGGAAAAGCGTTTGAGGAAGTGATGCTCGACGGTCATGAAGCTGTAAAAGCCCGCGCGCTCCGCCGCCACCGCCTCCTCCAGCACATTTTGATAAGCCCGATATTCCGCCAGCGGATCGCTTTCATCCACCGGAATTTCATAGAATAAAGTGAATCTCATCGCTTGCCTTTCCCGCGGAAGCCCGCCGCCAGCAAAACCAGCCGCCCTGACTCCCCCGTTTCCATTGAAAACCGCGTGCTCGGCGATGCGAAAAGCCTACCCGCTACTGCATAACCTGGTTAAGACCCGCCGGCGTGCCCCAGCGCGCGTAGTCGTTAAAACTGGCCGGAACGTCACCCTCCCAGTGCGGGATTTGCCAGGCCGCATCCTCGTGGGTGTTCTGGAACTCCTGCATCAGAAAGAAGCCGCCGGTAGTGCCGGATCCGAAAGTATGTTCGCCGGTTTCCGGGATCAGGCCAGGATAGTACAGATTCCAATATAACTTCCAGTACTTCAGCGAACCGTCGTACAAATCGATCCATTGGGGCGCGAATTGCTCGGCGTCCAGGAACATGGTGCGGCTTCCATAACAGTAGCCAGCCTGCAGCGAGGGTACGCGACGGATATCGAATACATACATATTGCGCAGCTGCCATTTGCCGTCAGCCGGCCGCGGAAGGAACGATGGCCAATACCAATTCGCGCTCGGGATGTTCTCCCCTGAGGCATAAAAATTCTTATTGTTGAAAACCATCGTCAGAATCTTTTTTACACCGAGGAATTTGGCCTGAAAGATGGGCACCTGGAGATTGAAGCCGTTGCGGAAATCATCGTTGGTGAAATCGCCTCCCGCAAATGGCGCGCATCGCGCGGCCGCGGTAAGCCGCAAAGAGCGGCGCAGCGAAGGCACGAAAACATAGTTTTCCTGCACCCGCGCCGGATCGTCATAGAAAAGCTGGAGCACCGTAGTGTATTTGGACTCTTCCGGCTCGAAGACCTCGCAGTTCTCGGTCAGGAACACGCCGTGCGCGTTGGGCTCGTTCGGGGGCAAGCCCGGGGTGCTAGCATGCATCAGCTTGAAATGAACGCACTCGACCGAGGTTTTGGCGTGACTGAGATAACGGTCAACGGTCTGCGACCAGGTGTCGATCTGTCCGACATGCGGCTGCCAGTTGTAGTAGGTGTCCCACATCAACTCGGCTCCCTCCTGAGGTCCGCTCGGACGGGGGAAGGGTATTCCGGAAACATAACCTTCCAGCCGCGTTCCGCCGTCACTCTGGGGTATCAATTTGACTTGAGGAGAGTACTTCTCGGTATCGGCGATGAATTTCTTGGGCAGCGGGTACGATTGGGTGGGTCCCACCACCATCTGGAAGTCCGGAGGTGGGGCAAAGGTCGGGAGCTGCCCACTGAGCAGCAGCTGCAGACCAAGCGGCATAAACTGCTTGTACTGCTGCCAGTTCCGCGCGTTGATCACGGTACCCGGCGCGATGGTTGCCGTGGAATCGGCCGCGGCCAGCGTGTCGTAAAAATGCTCGTCGAACCTGGGCAGGCCGGTCTGAGCCCCGGCTGAAGATGCTTTCAGCGACACGATGGCGAAAAGAAGAATGGCCAGGCAGTTTAGGCGCCTCATCATTCTCTACCCTCCGTGGGACGGGGTCGTAACCGGAAGCCCCTCTTTTCGCAAGCCGTTAACACAGCCCTTTCGCGAATGTCAATTCGGCGGCCTCGTTCACCAAAGACCTGGCAACAACCTGGTCAATTTGCCTGTCAGCAGCAGACAGAGAGTAAGGATCTCCCGCAGTCAGAGCTTGAATGCGCGCGCGGCGTTTTCACCCAGGATCTTGCGTTTGGCGCTTTCCGACAGGTCAGCGCGATTCGCGATCTGACCCACGACGCCCTGAAACTGATGGTCCGGATGCGGATAGTCGGTGGAAAAACACAGATTGTCGTCGCCCAGGCAGCTGATGAATTCGGGCAGCATCCGCTCCTCGCCGTCGGCAGATACGAAGCATTGACGCTTGAAGTACTCCGATGGTTTCAACGGCAACCTGGCGGGCAGCAGGTAGCCCCATTCCTCGACGTGATGGTCCATGCGCTCGATCCAATACGGCACCCATCCGCATCCGGCCTCGACTATCACCACGCGCAGATTGGGATGGCGCTCGAGCACGCCGCCGCAAATCAGGCTGAGCAGCGCCATCTGCTGTTCGAACGGATGGCAGATCATGTGGCGGTACAGAAAATTCTGGTAGCGCGCGTTGCCGATCTGCGGCACGTCCTGGGTGGCGCCCTCATGCAGTACCAGCGGCACGTCGAGCTCCTCGACCACCGACCAGAACGGCTCCCAGTCGGGATGGTCGAAGGTGCGCCCGCCGACCGGATTGGGCCGCACGAAGGCGCCCTTAAGCCCCAGCTCGTTCACGGCGCGGCGAAGCTCGGCGATGCACGCATGCACGTCCATCTGCGGCATAATCGCGGGACTGATCAGCCGTTTCGGATCGGCGGCGCAGAAATCGTGCGCCCAGTTGTTGAACGCGCGGCACAAAGCGACCGTCAACTCGAGGCTGTCGACGCCGAAAAAGAACAGCCCGGTGGTCGTATACATAACCATCGCTTCGATCCCCTCCGCGTCCATGTCGGCCAGCCGCACCTTGGGATCGCGTCCGCCCGCGCTCATCTTGCGCGTGCCTTTGAGTGAGTCCTCCGGACCGTACAGGTAAGGGGTGAGACGGCCGCCGATCGAAAGCCGGTAGCGCCCCGGCTCGTACATCCCTTTGGGGGCCTGCGAATGGTATTTCGGTTCGAGATATTTGGTCCAGATGGTATCAGGTTCCATGAAGTGACCGTCGGCATCGATCACGCGATAAGTCGCCATTTGGTTCCTCCGATTCGCTTGTCACTGCCAGAAGCCAGATCTTAGTATCAGCCAATATTGCAGCTTTGCAATCCACAGTACCGGCGCCGGTACCAAAACCCTGGCGCCTTTTAACGGAGACGCATCAATGCTCAAGATTGTGTATTGCATCACCAAGCTTCCGCATTTAAGCGACGAGGAGTTCCATCGCTACTGGCGCGACGTGCATGGCCCGATCGCCAGCCGCATCCCCGGATGCCGCAAATACGTCCAGAGCCATTCGATCTATCGCGGTAAAACCCGTCCGCCCTACGACGGCTGCGCCGAGATGTGGCTGGATGACTGGGAAGCCTACAAGAACGCGATGGGCAGCCCCGAGGTCAAAGCCGCCCTGGAAGATGAGAAGAAGTTCATCGACCATTCCCGCACGGCGTTTTTCGTGACCGAGGAGCATCAGGTCGTGTAAGGGACCCGGGCTGGCTTTGTCAGCTCGTCGGCGCTTTTTTTTGCCCTCGGGCGGTGCTAGGTAGCGATCGGCCTCCATCGGATCGAGTCTATGGCCAGGGAGAGCGGAATGCCTGCGCGCGAAGTCAGCAGGATCAAGTTGTACGACACCGAAATCGAGCTGATCAAAGGCGGAACCGGTAGACCTTTGATCGTGTTCCACGGCGAATGGGGCAATCCGGGATGGCTGTCGTGGCTTGACGGCTTGGCGTCGGAGTTCGAAATCCACCTGCCGACCCATCCGGGATTCGGTCACTCCGGACGCCATCGCGGACTGGAAACAATCCATGATTTGGTCGATTTTTATCTGGACTTCCTCGATCATTTCCGCTTCGAGCGGCCGGCGCTAATCGGCTTTTCGCTGGGCGGATGGCTGGCCGCCGAACTGGCGGCCACCTGTCCGGAGCGCATCGGCAAGCTGGTGCTGGCCGCCGCCGCGGGTTTGCACGTCGAGGGATCGCCAATCGCCGACATCTTTCTGGCGACCAGGCCGGAGTTGGGGGCGCTGAGCTTTTACGATCCAAAATCGGTTGGCGAACTGGGACGGTTCTGTCCCGAAAACCCCACCGAAGAGGAAAACATCGCATCCGAACGCAGCCAGATCATGGCCCAGGTGCTGGCCTGGAAGCCGTTCATGCACAATCCGAAACTGCCCTACCGCCTGCATCGCATCCGCACTCCCACGCTGATCGTGTGGGGCCGCAACGACGCCACCATACCGCTGGCCCATGGCGAAGCCTGGGCCAAGGGGATTGCGGGCGCGCAACTGAAGGTAATCGATCGATGCGGGCATGCGCCGCATATCGAGCGGCCCGCCGAGTTCTCATCCATGGTCACCGATTTTCTGAAATCCAGCAGGGGCTGAGGCCGCGAGGATACTAACATGGTTGATTTTTTCTACTTCACTGAGATGCCGTATCCTGAGGCCCCGGAGCTGGATAAGTATCCCGCGATCCGGCTGACCTATCCCAACCGTTATTTCAATCCCGAAGTCGGCGTCCGCATCTATCGCGAATACCTGGACCAGTTCGCGTGGGCCGAGGAGGTTGGGTTCGACGGGGTGATGGTGAACGAGCATCATAACACTCCCACCTGCCTGGACGTTTCCTGCAACCTGAGCGCTTCCGCCATCACGCAGCGCACCCGCAAATGCAAAATCCTGCTGCTGGGCAATACGATTGCGCTGTGGGAAAACCCGGTGCGGCTGGCCGAAGAAGTCGCGATGCTCGATCTGTTCTCCAACGGCCGGATTATTTCAGGCTTCGTGCGCGGGATCGGAGTCGAGCATTGGGCCACCAATCTGAGCCCCGTCGTCAACCGCGAACGCTTCGAGGAGTCTCACGACCTGATCGTACGCACCTGGACCGAGCCGGGGCCGTTCAGTTGGGAGGGCAAGCACTTTCAATTCAGATACGTGAACCCGTGGCTGTTTCCCTTGCAAAAGCCGCATCCTCCGATCTGGGTACCCGGAATCGGCAGCGAAGAGACGATTCGCTGGGCGGCGCGCCACGGTTATCCCTACGTGGTCATTTACTCGCCGATGGAACTGGCGGAGCAGCTCTTCACGCTTTACCGCGAAACCGCCGACAAATCCGGCTATGCCACGCAGCCGCATCATCTGGGCTACACGATGGGCTGTTTCGTGGGCGACGACCAGAAGGCGGTCGAGCGATCGTACGAGCACGTGATGTTCCGGATGCGCATGTCGGCCAAAGGCCCGGTGCAGCATTACGCGCCGGTCGGGATGTCGTCGCGTTCAGTCAGCTCGCGCTATTCCGGCAAATCCAGGCAGCCTTCGATATTCCAGATGTCGATCGATGAACTGCGTGAAGCGGGTGGTTTCATTGTCGGCACTCCCGAAGTCGTAACCGAGCGCCTGTACTACGTGATCAAGCGTCTGGGGATCGGCCATCTGATCATGGAGGGACAGTTCTCGGGACTGCCGCACGAACTGGCGATGCGCAGCATCGAGTTGCTGGGCACGCAGGTGCTGCCGGCCCTGCGCAAGGAATTCGGCCCCTCGGAAGCGTCAGGGACGGCGATATCGTAGCGCCTCGCCCGGCCACGGAGTGCCCCCATGAACGATCAAACCAAAGCGGCGAAGGTGCGCAGCGCGGTGGGCCATCCGATAATCGACGCGGACGGCCACCTGGTCGAACTTGGCCCCATACTCGACGACGAATTGCTGGCTTACCTGGAGCAGGCCGGTGGCCGCGAGCTGCGCGATCGTTACCTGGCCGGGATGGCGAAGCCGTTCGACACCTCCACGGCGCTGGCGGACCGCAGCGACCCGCGGGTACGCGCCAAATGGCTGGCGATGCCGTCGTGGTGGGGATGGCAAACGCGCAACGTAAGGGACCGCGCAACCGCCCATCTGCCGCGCCTGCTCTATGAACGGCTGGATGAAATGGGCATCGACGTCACCCTGCTCTATCCGTCCACCGTGCTCGCGCTGCTGGACCTCGACGACGTCGAGTTGGGAGCGGCGCTGGCGCGCGGCGCCAATCGATGGCTCGCCGCCCAGTTCAGGCCGTACCGCGATCGGATCGTCGTCGGCGGCATCGTGCCGATGAGCAATCCCAAAGTCGCGATCGCCGAGATGGAGTATGCGGTCAAGGAATTGGGACTGAAGACCATGGTGATGACGGGCTATGCGCGCCGTCGCCTCAGTGGCGATCAGTTCCGGCTCGACACCTTCGGCCTGGACAGCGAATACGATTACGACCCCTTGTGGGCCAGATGTATCGAGCTTGGAGTGGCGCCGCTCTCGCACAGCTCGCATCTGCATACGCGTCCCTCGCGCTCGATTTCCAATTACGTCTACAATCACGTCGGCGCGCTGGCCGCCTCGCACGAGTCGCTGGCCAAGTCCCTGTTTCTGGGCGGCGTGACGCGGCGGTTCCCCACTCTGCGTTATGGCTTCCTCGAAGGCGGCGTGGCGTGGGCGTGCAGCCTCTACGCCGACCTGATTGGCCATTGGAGCAAGCGCAACGGCGCCAACATCCTCGAACTGGACCCCGACCGCCTCGACGTGACCGAGCTGATGGCTTACATGGAGCGCTACGGCGACGATGCGGTCCATTCGCGCCTGGAAAGGATCCGCCAATTCTTCATGCGCCCGGCCGCGCGACCCGCGATGCTCGATGAATTCGCACCGGCGAAAATCGGCCGCCCCGAGGATATCCGAGACCTGTTCGTGCCGAATTTCTACTTTGGATGTGAAGCGGACGATCCGCTGGTTGCGTGGGCTTTTGCGGATAACGTCAACCCCATGGGCGCGCGGCTGCACGCGATGATGGGGTCGGACATCTCCCATTGGGACGTCCCCGACATGACCGCCCCGGTCGCGGACGCCTACGGGCTGGTCGAGCGCGGTTTGATCAGTGAAGTGGATTTCCGCGAGTTCACTTTTCTAAACGCGGTCCGCCTGCATGCCGGGATGAATCCGGGGTTCTTCGACGGCACCGTATGTGAAAGGGCCGCAGCGGAAGCGATGAGGAGTGAGGAAAAGAAATGAGAAGTGAGGAGAACGAGGTGAAAAGATAAACGAGCAGGCAGAGCCGCAAACGCCTTTCTTTCTCTCCCTGCTCGCTCCTTCTCCCACTCCTGTTCCCGCATTCGTCCAGCGCATCAGCTCAAACCCGGAGGTGCCGAAATGGCCAGACACGATGCCAAACCGCTGCGCACGGTGCTCTTTTGCGCCGACACCGAGGAAGCGGAAATCAACGCGGCCTACGGCTCCGGCGCCGACTCCATTGTGATCGACCTCGAGGAGCCAAAAACCCCGTTCCCTCCTGCCGCACAGCAAAAAGCGCGCAAGGTGGTCCGTTCCTTTATCGACTCCCTCGCAGCCGCTGACCGTCCGCTGATTTTCGTACGCGTGCAGCCCCCTTCCACGGGTCAGACACTGCGCGACCTGCAGGCCGCAATGGGCGATCGGCTGGCCGGTATCCTGTTACCCAAGATCCAGGGACCCGCCGACATTTATGCCGCCGACGCGCTGCTCAATTGCATGGAAGTGGAGATGGGGCTGCCGATGGGTCGCACCATGATCTACCCAATCCTCGAAACGGCGCAGGCGCTACGGCTGGCCTATGAGATCGCGGCGGCGTCGCCGCGGGTAAGCTACATGGGCGGAGCGGTCTCGCGCTTTGGCGATATCCATCAGGCGGTCGGTTACCGATGGACGGCGCAGGGACGTGAAACCCTGTTCCTGCGATCGAAGGTGCTCCTCGATGCGAAGGCGGCGGGGATCCGCTATCCGATAAGCGGCATGTGGGGCGGCGATCTGGACGACGAAAAGGGGCTGCGGGCATGGTGCAAGGAGCTGCGCGATCTGGGCTATTATGGGATGATGATCGGGAACCCGCGACTGGTTCCGATCGTGCATGAATATTTCACACCCACTCAGGCAGAAATCGCATATTGGCAAGACCTCGACAGGCTTGCCGCTGAAGCGGAAAAATCCGGCGGCGGCCCGATAATCTACGGCGACCCCAACCGCGGCGAAGGCTATCGCGTACACATCGCGCACGTAGGATCGGCGCGTAAAAACCTCGTCTGGGCGAGAGAACTCGGTTTAATTTAGCCGCTCTACCCACGCGCCTTTGTGCTAAAATTGGACTTGTGAATCTCACCCTGGGACCGGGGTTGCGATCCATGAAATCGACTCGCAAAAGCAAGGCCCAAAAGTGGTCGCGGGAAATCAAAACCGCTTCCACGTTTCCGCCGCCAGGCACGTTCACCAAACCCGGCGAGGAAGTCGCGCGAATCATGGCCCGCAAGGAAGTATCGCCGCGGGGTCTCGGATCGGCGATCCGGATGGTGCAGATGTTCATCAACCGGTCGGGCAAAAACCTGAGTGCGCAGCGCCGGAGCGAGCTGGAGAAAGCCAAAAGGATCCTCCAAAGCAAGCTGCGCGAGGAATCTCAACGCGCGAGCTGAATCCTGACGGGTTCGCGGTCGCCTTTGGGAGTCGGCACGGCCGCACTTCCCACGAACGCCTTCACGTGCTGAGGTGGCAACGGGGGATCGGGATATGCGTCCTGCCGGATGATCAGTTTCTCCCGGAGATCCTGTTTGCCGGATTCAAGTTTCGTTCTTATCCGCCGCACAGAAACAACTTTTTTCGCTCCCGCCATCACGGTCCACGATCGCCCGCGTTAATGCCACCATCGACGGTAAAAATCGTTCCGGTTACATAATCGGCGTCGTCGCTGACCAGGAATAATGCCGCTCTGGCGACGTCTTCAGGCTGTCCGATGCGGCGCAAGGGCGCCGCGGTAACACTGCTTTCGGGCAGCGCAGGGCCGAACAGCCGATGCACCATCGGAGTTTCGATCCATCCCGGGATTATACAGTTCGCGCGGATATTGTATTTGCCATACTCGATGGCTATGGCCTGGGTAAGACCGATGACGGCGAATTTCGACGCGCAATAGGCGGCGCCGCCAGGTGTGGCTCTGAGTCCCGCCAGCGAAGAGACGTTGAGGATCGAACCGCGCCGCCGCTCCATCATGATTGGCAGCGCATACTTCATCGCCAGCCAGGTGCCGCGCAAGTTCACATTCATTACATAGTCGAACTGCTCGAGGGTGATTTGGGCGGCGAAGCAGATCGGTCCTTCGGTCGCCGCATTGTTGTAGAGAATATCGATTGCGCCCAACCGCCCAATGGTCGCTTCGACCATGCGTTGGGCATCATCGGGGATTGCCAGATCGGCGCGAATCGCGGTGGCGATACCGCCGGCCTGGGTGATCATCCGCGCCGTTTCGGCCGCCGATTGTTCATCCATGTCCACGACCGCGATCCGTGCTCCCTCTTTGGCAAAGAGCAGAGCCGAACCGCGTCCGATTCCGGAACCGGCCCCGGTTATCAAAGCCACCCTGTCGGCTAGTTTCAACATTTCCTCCGGATTTCCGCTACAGGACGCCCTCGTTGCGCATCCGCTCGATATCCTCCCAGCCATAGCCGAGTTCGAGCAACACCTCCTCGGTATGCTGGCCCAGCTCAGGCGGCATCGTGGCAGTGGACTCGATCTCGCCGTTGAAGATGAGCGGATTGCCGGCGATTTTGACCTTGCCCGCCGTCGGATGGTCCAGCTCGCGAATATATCCGTTGACGCGCGCCTGCTCGCTGTTCAGAACCGATTTGTAGTCGGCGACCTCGGTAACCAGGATGTCGGCGGCGTTGAGTTCAGTCAGCCACTCCGCGGTGGTGCGGGTGGGAAAGATCTTTTCCAATTCTGCCCGCACCTTGTCGCCGTGCACGTTGCGCCCGATATTGTCGAAGCCGGGCGCCTTTTCCAGATGCTCGATTCCCAGGATGCGGCAGAACCGGGGCCATCTGCCGTCATCGACGCCGGCCAGACATAGATAGCCGTCTGCGGTCTTGTACGCTCCCCACACCCCGCGCAGAAACGCGTGGCTGATTCCGGCGCGCAACGGTTCCTGGCCGGAGAGCGACGTGTAATTGATCTCGAACCCCTGCATCGCAAGCAGCGTCCCGTAAATCGAAACGTCCACCTTCTGGCCCTTGCCGGTGCGCTCGCGCGCCAGCAGACCGGCGAAAATGCCCGCGGCCAGGCTGAGGGCGCCGGCATGGTCCGCCGCCATGATGCCGGCGGGTATCGGCGGATCATGCGGCATCCCGGTCTGCGCCATCAGCCCGCTGGCCGCCTGCGCCAGCGTGTCGCGACTGGGCCGCGTCACCCACGGGCCCCTGGGTCCCCACGAACTTCCCTGCGCATACACGATTTTTGGATTGATGCGCAGCAATTCCTCGTAGCCAAGGCCCAGACGGTCCAGAACACCGGGCCGGTAATTGGTGATTAAGACGTCATACGATTCAGCCATCCGCCGTACGACCTGCACGGCTGCTGGCTTCTTCAGATCCAGCGTGATACTGCGTTTATGCTGATTCATGGCGATGAAATAATGCGACACCTGCGGGTTTTTCACCTCGGCGCCGCCGATTAACGAGGTCAGCATCCAGCGGCTCAAGTCACCGCTGGCGGGATGCTCGATTTTGACCACGCTGGCGCCAAGGAACGCCAGTAACATGCTGGCAAAGGGGCCCTGGATCTCCTGTGCGATTTCAATGACCTTGTAGCCCTCTAAAGGTTTGGACATCAGCGTCCTCCTTCCTGAGGGGAACGTAGCCTACTTGGGAGATGGCTTAAAGTCCGCTAAGGGCTCCGAGCCGGCAACGCCGAGCAATGCTCGCGTCGCGCGCGGATTCGATACAAACTTGGGCACATGAAAAAAGCAACCAACTTTCACCTCGCCCGCTCCGCGGCAATAGTTGTTGCCGGCTGCGTGTTCATCTCGCTGTTCACAGCTCGACCGCCTGCCCGCGCGGAAACATCCAGAAAGGAAAGCGGCAAGGCCGCCCTCGAAGCTGCCATCAACAACCCGGCGCGCTCACCGGCCGATCGCGCCCGCGATCGCTACCGTCATCCGCTGCAGACGCTGGAATTTTTCGGCATCAAACCGGACATGACCGTGGTGGAAATCTGGCCGGGCAGCGGCTGGTACACTGACATTCTTGGCCCGTACCTGAAGGGCCACGGGAAATTGTACGAGGCGGTGGCACCAGGCCGGGGCTCCGACGCTTATCGCCGCAAGATCGCGGCGAATCCCGGCGAGTACGGCGACGTCACCCTCACGGAACTTGGACCGCCGGACCATTTCGATATCGCGCCGCCGCACTCCGTCGACATGGTGCTGACTTTCCGCAACGTCCATAACTGGATGCGAGGCGGGTTCGCCGAGGATGTGTTCAAGGCGGCGTACAAGGCGCTCAAGCCGGGCGGAATTCTCGGCGTGGTCGAACATCGCGGCAATCCCAATCAACCGCAGGATCCGAAAGCCTCGACCGGATATGTCCGCCAGGATTATGTGATTGGTCTGGCGGAAAAGGCGGGCTTTCACCTGGTCTCGAAATCCGAAATCAATGCCAATGCGAAAGACACGAAGGACTATCCCAAGGGCGTCTGGACCCTGCCGCCGACGCTGCGCATGGGCGACACGGACCGCGCCAAATACCTGGCAATCGGTGAAAGCGATCGGATGACGCTGAAGTTCGTCAAGCCCGTTCACCTCGCGCAAGATCCTGGGGATTCCCGGCCAAGTCGCTGAGCTCCAGTGGTTCCTGGCGCCGATCGAGGGTGTGCTGCCGGCGGCTGCTCAGCCCTCCGCTCCAGGTTGTTCTCGTTCATTGAGAACGCCGGTTCGAAGATTTGTCTAAAATGGCGGGCACCAGGGCCGATGCGAAGGGCCGGCGGACTTTCTCTGTATCTGCTGATTTCCTCGCACTTTTTCGCGATGACCGTGTTCCTCCTATAAGTGTCAGCGGTACGGCACGACCCGCTCAAAGGCAAGATTTGCAAAAGTAAAGGTGCGTAGCTACTGTTTGCAGCGAGTTAACTGAGCTTGGGTGCGAGGGGGAACCGAGTGACCGCGACAACAGAGCCGCCTTTCGCCATCAAGATCGCCCACATTTCCGACCTTCATTTTGGCGCCGAAGATGAAAACAAAGTGAAGGCCTTGAAGACGATCCTCAAGGAAAGCGGGCCTGATTTTATTTGCATCACCGGCGATGTGGTCGATCGCCCGTGGAAGAGCAGCTTTCTTAAGGCCAAGTCGTTCATCAACGAGGTTGAGGCCCTCTGCAAGACGGGCAAGGTTTACGTCATACCCGGCAATCATGATGCGATTTTCGGCGGCTTCGGGATTTCGCGGTTTCGTAAATTCCTAAACCAACCGCTGGACTTCGTGGAACATCTCCCGATTGGCCTGGTTGACCTCTGCATCATTGGGGTGAATTCAACTTTCCCGGCAATTAAAGACTTATGGACCAGCGGCAGGGTGACCAAGAACCGCATGGAGCGCCTCAGCAAGAGTCTTGAAAAGCTTGCCGGCGACCTCGGTCCATTCAGGTTCCGTAACGCTTTCAAAATCGTCCTTATTCACCACCATCCACTGCCAACGGTCACCAACAAGTTTGAGGGGATGGTCTATCTGAAAAACTCCGGTGAATTCCTCAACGAGATGGTGAAACATGAAATCTCCCTGATCCTGCACGGTCATCAGCACGACCCCTGCGATTTTTCGGTCAATTACAATGTAGGCGGCGAAACCGATTTCATCACCATTCTGTCAGCGGGAACCGCCCTGAAGCACACTGACGAGTCGGATCTCGCGCATAGCACCCATTTTTATCTGCTGACGCTCAAAGGGGCGGGCGCGAACCCGAATGAGTTGCATATCAGCGCGCTCAATTACCACAAGGAGACATCCAGATTTCTTGAGACCAAGAGCTATTTCCGCAAGGTCGGCACCGACCCATTCGCCGCTCACGAACTCGACGTCAAGTACGTTATCGAGCAGGATTACGATCTCGTCGAGGAAGTGAACGCAACCATTAAGGCGAAACCCGGACGAGTGATCGAGGAATTCCCCATACTGACTGGAGTGGATGAACAAGCTGATGAGGTTCACGACTCACCGGACAAGGTACTCACCGTCACGCGTGATGGCCGTCCGCTTTCGTGGTCCAGCGATCTGGTCGTGATGAAGGACGAACCTCGATCGAAACATGTTGTTGTCAAGCTTAAACCTCCGGTCGGGACACAACCGGTGCTGCTGACCTGGAGAGCTCAATGGCCCAAGGGATGGCTGGGATTACGAGAATGGGGGCGAGATGGGGGATCGTACACAGCAGACGCCAAGACTGATAAACTGCGAATAACCGTCGAGAACAACCTGAAAGGCTATTCCATAGGCCAGTTTACCGTAATCTATGACGGCCAGATTAAGCGATCGTCAGAAGGCAACCGGCAGGTCATTGAAATAACCAAACCCGCCCGCTTCAAAAACGTCGTTTACTGGTTGACTCTAAAGCGCAATCAGTAGGCCGGATTTGCAGGTTTTCTAGCGCCAGGACCCATAAAAGCCTCGAAGTTATCTTAAATTAACGGGTTAAGACGGTCAACCCGGGCTCAGGGGGCTCAAAATCTCACCTGGTATTGTCACAACTCGCGTGCGGCCTGTTTGGCGAAATAGGTCAGGATCAGGTCGGCGCCGGCGCGCTTGATCGCGATTAGTATTTCCATCGCGGCGCGCCGCTCGTCGATCCAGCCGTTGAGGCCGGCTGCGCGCACCATCGCGTACTCGCCCGAGACGTTGTAGGCTGCCACCGGGCATCTGAACTCCTGCTTCACGCGCCAGATCAGGTCCAGGTAGGACAACGCCGGCTTGACCATGACGATGTCGGCGCCTTCCTCCAAATCCAGCGCGACCTCGCGCAGCGCTTCATCGCCGTTGGCTGGATCCATTTGATAAGACCGCCGATCGCCGAATTGCGGCGCGGACTGTGCGGCATCGCGGAACGGGCCGTAAAACGCGGACGCGTATTTCGCCGCATAAGCCATGATCGGGGTCAAACAAAAGCCATTTTCGTCAAGCGCTCTGCGGATTGCGCCGACTCGCCCGTCCATCATGTCCGACGGCGCGACGATATCGGCGCCGGCACGCACGTGCGAAAGCGCTTCGCGGGCCAGCAGTTCCAAGGTGGCGTCGTTATCGACATCGCCGTCCTTGATCATCCCGCAATGGCCATGATCGGTGTACTCGCACATGCATACATCGGTAATCACGACCATCTCGGGCGTATGCTCTTTGATCTCCCGAATCGCGCGCTGCACCGAACCGCTGTCGCTCCAGGCTTCGCTGCCGATCGCGTCCTTGTGCTCGGGCAGACCGAACAGAATAATCGCGGGAACGCCGGCCGCGGCAATCTCGCGCGCCTCTCGCGCCGCCATATCAGGCGAAAGCTGGGCCACCCCGGGCATCGAGTTGATCGGATTGTTCACGCCGCGCCCCGGACACACGAACAGCGGCTGGATCAGGTTGTCGGGGCTCAGCCGCGTCTCGCGGACCATCCGGCGCAGCATTTCGGTCCGCCGCAGTCTGCGCGGACGATTAAGCGGAAATGGCATCGTTGGTCACCTGCTCCAATGCTATCTTTAAACTGTAACTGGTGCGACCTTTACTTCCAAAAGGATTGCGTAGATGGCGGCAGAAGAAAAATTCACCGCGCTTAATCGCGAACTTCACAAGTACCTGCTTGACCATGGCCATAACGGCGATCCGCTGCTGGCCGAGCTCGCCCAGGAAACTAGCAAGCTGGGGCCAATCGCCGGGATGCAGATAGCGGCCGAACAGGGCACGCTGATGGGAATCCTGGTGCGCGCAATCAGCGCGCGCAACGCGATCGAAATCGGAACCTTCACCGGCTACAGCGCGATTTGCGTCGCCCGCGCGCTCCCTGCCGACGGCCACCTGCTGTGCTGCGATATCAATCAGCAGTGGACGACGATCGCGCGCCGCTACTGGGAACGCGCCGGACTCAGCTCGAAGATTACGCTCAAGCTCGCCCCAGCGCTGGAAACGCTGAGCGCTTTGCCCCTCGATTACGTCCTGGATTTCAGCTTCATCGACGCCGACAAGGTCAATTACCGCAATTATTACGAGGAATGCCTCAAGCGCACGCGCCCCAACGGTCTGATCCTGATCGACAACGTGCTGTGGGGCGCCAGCGTGATCGACCCGAAGAACCAGACCGAGGACACCAAAGCAATCCGCGCGCTTAACGATCTGATCGCGCACGACCAACGCGTGGACGCGGTGATGATCCCGGTCTCCGACGGCCTGACCATCGTGCGCAAAAAGTGACCCATTGAAACAAGACACCCGTGGGAAAAAGTAAGCACAGGCTCCTAATCTCTTCCCACTTATCCACACCCCGTAACTACGATTCTGGGGGAGTTTTTTAAAGATGACACCGTCTGGCCGGAAGCACGGGAAACGGGTAGAGCGAAGAATTGGCTTCCGCAGACAGGCCTGGCTGGCGGCCTCAACCCGTACGCCTACGCCGGGGATGACCCAGTGGATTTCAGCGACCCGACAGGCGAAATGCCTGGCGCCAGCATTTATACGCGCGCGCACCGGACGACATAGCGACAATGTATGAACCTCCTTGCGCTCGAGCTCCTGTGTAGGCAGGTTCGCCGCATCCGGGAGCTCTCCCAATCAGACCAGTATTAGAACGGCGGCGGATTTCTGTTACAAATTCGAGAAGTGAAGACATTGGCCAGGATCGCAGCCCGCGCCGCGCTGCTTTGTTTCGGCATCCTTATGGCGCTGGTCGTCGGCGAGGTCGTCCTGCGCGTCACCGGGCTCGCTCACCCCGGTTTCTATGCCTACGATCGGTATCGCGGATGGGCGCTGCGGCCCGGTGCTGCGGGATGGAACACCAGGGAGGGCGACGCCTACGTCCGCATCAACCACGAGGGTTTTCGCGGACCCGAAACATCTTTCACCAAACCGCCGGACACGATCCGCATCGCGGTGCTCGGCGATTCCTTTACCGAAGGCCAGCAGGTTGCGGAAGATAAAACCTTCAGCGCGGTAATCGGACGCGCGCTCGCCCGATGCCCCGCTGTGGCCGGACGCAAAGTCGAGGTGCTGAACTTCGGCGTTAACGGCTACGGCACGGCGCAGGAACTGATGACCCTGCGGCATCAGGCATGGCGGTTCTCACCCGATATCGTGGTGCTGGCGGTATTTACCGGCAACGACATCGTCAACAACTCGGTCGATCTCGAGACCGAACGATGCCGGCCGTTTTACGTTTATCGCGACGGCGAGATGGTGCCCGCGGGACCGCTGTTCGACTCCGCAATGAGCCGGGCGCAGTGCATGATGCGCTTTGAGTCGCGGCTGCGCTTCGATCCCCATCAATCGGCCCTGTTCAATATGATCGACGCCGCCTCGCGCGCGCTCAGAGATCGTTTGCACGGCGGTCATCGCCATCACCATCAGGACACGGTTGGTTGCGAACTGGGTATCAGCGACATCATCTATAAGGCGCCGTCCGACACCGCCTGGCGCAATGCCTGGCATGTGACCGAAGGCCTGATCGAAGAGATGAACCGCGAGGTCAAAGCCCACTCCGCGGCGTTTCTGACCGTAACCTTGACCAACGCAATCCAGGTGTGGCCGGATCCCGCTGCGCGCGATCGATATATGAAGCGGCTGGGAGTCGCCAATCTGTCCTATCCCGATGACAGAATCGCCGCCTTGGGCGAGCGCGACGGCTTTGCGGTCCTGGTCCTGTCAAAACCGATGGCCGCGTATGCTCAAGCACATCATGTGTTTCTGCATGGCTTCAAGAACACCACGACAGGAGAAGGCCACTGGAACGAACTGGGCCATAAGATCGGCGGAGAACTGATCGCGGCAAAATTGTGCCAGATGATGGAATCGGGCCAGGTGCCGGCGCTGGCCCAGAAATCGGCCCGGAATTAATCGTGCGTGGACCGACCGGCCAGAAACTCCATTGGATCACGATGATCGCTGCCCGCTTGTGCGGGCGAAAATGTCCCGGCGCTTGCCACAAACGCAAACGGCGTGGTCTCGAAGGTCGGCGCGGTTCCTATCGATCGGATCCAGCTCATCCAATGGCGCCTTGCTCTTTGAACTGCGCGAGGTCTTCCCAGCTATAGCCCATCTCCAGCAGCACTTCTTCCGTGTGCTGGCCTAGCTCGGGCGAGCATGAGCGGATATTCCACGGCGTACGGCTGAAGTCCACGGGTGCGGGCACGATTTCGCGCTCGCCCTCGGGTGTGTTGATTTTGGCGAACGCGCCCGCCGCGCGCATCTGCGGGTCCTTCATCGCTTCCTGCACGTTCTGCACCGGCGACCACCACACGCCTTCGCGATCGAAGATCTCGGCCCATTGCGCCAGCGGACGTTTGGCGAACTCCTGGTCCAGCAACGCCATCAGTTCGGCGGCATTTTTGGCGCGCGCACTCAGTGAATCGTAGCGCGGATCCTTCTCCAGTTCCGGACGGCCGATCGAGCGGCACACGGCTGGCCAGATGCGATCGCCCTGCAACCCCAACAGGTAGAACCATTTGCGGTTGGCATCGCGATAGCAACTGATCATCGGATTGAAGCTCTGGGTGCGGCTGCGCTGGCCCGAGGGCGGATACCCAAACATCATCTGGTTGAAGCTGTGGCTGACGCAAAAGGCGCCGGTGCGCAAAAGCGACGTCGAAACCAGTTGCCCTTCACCGGTAGTCTGGCGGCCCACCAGCGCGGCGCATACGCCGCTGGCGGCGGCGAAGGCGGTGTAATAGTCGCCGAACGCCCCCGTGCGCATCAGCGGTTCCGCTTCTTCGGTGAGCAGCGTGGCGCCGACGCCGGCGCGCGCGAAAAACGCGCCGATATCATAGGCGGGCCGATCCACGTCGGGGCCCTCGATGCCGTAGCCGGTCAGATGGCAATAGATCAAGCGCGGGAACATCGCGTGCAGATGCGTGTAATGCAGTTTCAGACGCTCGAGCGCCTGGCGGCGGACGTTGGTCAGAAAGACGTCGGCCCTGGCAATCAGATCGTAGGCGAGCTTCAGCCCGTGCTGGTTTTTGAGATCGATAGCGACGCTGCGCTTGTTGCGGTTGGCGACGAAAAAGTTGTGATTGATCAGGCCCTCCGGACGCCGCCCGGGTTGGATGTTCAGCGCACGGTAAGGATCGCCGTCCAGCGGCTCGATTTTGATTACGTCGGCGCCCCAATCCGCCAGTATCCCGCCGGCCATCGGACCAGCCGCCCACGCGGCAACCTCGATCACTTTGATTCCGCGCAGCGGACCGCTCGCAGCTTGCTCGCTCATCGAGTGCTCCTTATGTACGTTTGCTCTACTGACGCACGCCCCAGGCTGCAGCCAACTCCCTCGCCGTGGTCAGGTAGGCAAGTGCATGAAGCGTGTTCTTCAGGACCATCTCGCCATATTCCGGCGGATAGCCCGCCACGCAATCGGTGGGAATGATCACGCGGTAGTTGCGGTTCATGGCTTCGATCGTCGATCCGGGGATGCCCAGATTCAGGGACACCCCGGTCAGGACCACCGTGGTGATTCCGAGGTTGCGACAGACGCTGTCAAGGCTGCTGTCGTGGAAGATGGTCGGGCAGTGAAAGCGCCACATGATGAATTCGTCGCCCTCGGGTTTGACTTCGGGGAGAAAATCGGCGCCCTCCGACCCGATCGCCATCGGCATGTCGGCGCGTCTGACCGCCTGGGCCAGCCGGCAATTGGTGATAAATCCTTCCTGGCCCCGGCGATGGAACGCGGGGCAATGGAATATCTTTATTCCGGCTTGCCGCGCCGCCCGCAGCAGCAATCCGGCGTTTTGCGCAAGCCCGATCTTTTCGGCCGCTTCGCGCAGGGCGCTGAACAGCGGCGGTGTCGCGGTGCCGATCACCGCCTGTTGAATCTCCATCAGCATCAACGCGGTGCTCTGCGGTTTAGCGATTTCGCTCAGGTCTGTTGCCATTGGCTAACCTCATTGGCGGGTCTGGTAAGCGAATCCATGGCAGATACCTAGCGCGTCCGGGCCGTTGCTCTCAAGCCGCCCGCATTCAGGCTGGCTCTGCTTCCAGCAGCCAGTCGGGGCCGATTTGGCGGGCGCGCAGGTTGTTCAGTCTAATCGCGTGGCTCGCGCGGCTGGTTTGCAGGCCCTCAATTGCGGGAATTCCAGCGCCGAAGATTATAGGCGCGACGAAAAACGCCACCCGATCCACTACCCTGGCATGCAATGCCGACGCTGCCAGGTGCGCGCCGCCTTCGAGCAGCACTTTGGATATTGCCCGAGATGCGGCGAGATCACGCATCAACAGCCGAATGTCGATTCCCGCATCCGAACCTCGCACCGCCATCAATTGAACCTTGCGTCCGTAGCGCTCGCGCGCGCGATCCATGTTTTCTGGTGTGGTGACGAGGACGGTCGGAGCGGCCGAGCGCTGATGATACACGCGCGCCTGCGGCGGGGTGCGCAACGCCGCATCGACCACGATTCGTACCGGATCACGTCCCCCTTTGAGGCGGCAGGTCAGCCGCGGATTATCGACGATTACCGTGCCGGCGCCGGCCATCACCGCGTCGCACTCATTGCGCCATCGATGGACCAGTTCGCGCGACTGCTCCGAACTGATCCATCCGCCGGGCTTGGGTGCGGCAATTCGCCCGTCAAGCGACATCGCCATTTTCAATAGCACGAACGGACGCCGTTTGGTCACGCGCGTGATGAATCCCTCGTTGAGCCGGCGGCATTCATCTTCGAGCACCCCGATGTCAACGGCGATGCCGGCCCGCCGCAGCCTGGCGACGCCTCGCCCACGGACCGGCGGATACGGATCGAGGCATCCGATGACAGCTCGTTCGATCCTCGCCGCAATCAGAGCATCCGCGCACGGCGGCGTTTGGCCGAAATGGGCGCATGGTTCGAAGCTGACGTAAGCAGTCGCGCCCGCCGTCCGTCTTCCGGCAATCGCAATCGCCTGTGGTTCTGCATGTGGACGGCCGCCCGGCGCCGTCGCGGCGCGAGCGATCACCCTGCCCTGCTTGACGATCACGCATCCGACGGCGGGATTGGGAGCGGTGCGTCCGAGGACGGTGACGGCCTCGGCCAAGGCTTCGCGCATGAAGCGCAGATCGGCTTGGTGATCGACGCGCGGCGCCATCAATTGTCAGCTTTGGTGGTTCAGGACGGTTTCCGGGCTCAGTGCATGCTCCAATATTCGGCGCCAAGGTTCAGGGTCTGGGCGGCGCGCTCGAAGCTCTCGAAGACCAGCATGCCGCGCTCAACCGCCAGTCTCCTGGCGCGCGCGACCAGATCTTCCATATGCGCGTGATGCATGATCAGGGAAAAGGGCTTGCTGGCGCGGCGGTTGAAGTCGGCCAGCTTGTCCAGCATCGAGATCAGATCGGCCTCATGGCTGGCCCAGCGCGAGGCCGCGGTTCCGGTACCGATTTCGAGCACGATCAGATCGAGCACGGGATCGCGATCGAGGATATTGAGGATGCGCAGGAGGTTGCCTTCCTGCGGTCCCATGATCGTGCCGGCGGCGTCGAGCGGGTTGCGATAGCTGCCGCCGATTATATTGAAGAAGGTCTTGAACTCGTCGTAAGAGGACTGCGAGAGAGCCGGAATCTCCATCCCCGCGCTGGCAAAGGCATCGGTGATAAACACCGACTGGCCGCCAGTCATCGCAACCAGCCCGACCCGCCGCCCCCGAATCGGCAGACTGCGCGAGAACATCGCCATCGCGTCGAGCAGCGCGTCCCACGAACGGACCTCGACCGCGCCGCCCGCGCGCACGACCGCTTTCCAGACTGCGGACGAGGTCGCCAGCGAGGCGGTATGAGAGAAAGTCGCACGGGCGCCGGCTTCGGTAATGCCGCCCTTCCAGATGACGACGGGGATACGCGCCGTGGCGCGCCTGAGAACATCGAGGAAGCGGCGGCCATCGCGGATTCCCTCAACGTACATCCCAATCACGCGCGTCGCTGGATCCTCGGCCATCATCTCGAGGTAATCGGCGGGATTGAGCACTATCGCGTTGCCGATCGAGGCTCCCTTGTTGATTTTGATCCCGCGCAGCGGCCCCTGAAAGGCCATGTTCACCATGTGCGTGCCGCTTTGCGAGATGAAGCAGACGTCGCCCGCTTCGCCGGTGGGTTGACCGGGAAAATTGCACAGGCCCACGGCGGGATTGTACAAACCCATGCAGTTGGGCCCGATCAGCGCGATATCCGAGTTCTCCGCCAATGATTTAAGCTGGCGCTCAAGATTGACGCCGGTTTCTTCGGCGGTTTCCGAAAAGCCCGAGGTGAAGAACTGGACGCCGCGCACGCCGGTTTCCAGACAATTCTTGAGGATCAATGGCGCGACCTGGCGGGGCACCGCGGTTATTGCCAGATCGATTGGGCCTGGAACTTCGGACAGGTTGAGGTAATTGGTGATCCCCATCTGCTCGATGTTCGGGATTTCGCGGGGATCAATCTGGACGGAGTAGAGCTTGCCTTTGAAATTGGACTGGGCGCGCAGCCAGATATAGCCTCCCGCCTTCTTGTCGCCGATTACTACGATTGTTTCAGGCGAGATCGCCTTTTCCAGGTTGCGCCGTCGCGCCGCTGCGCGATCGCCGTTGACTTCCGATACATCCGCCGCCGCTCCGTCGCTGAGCGCCACCCGCGCGTCGACTGCGAGCACGCCCTGCGGATAGACCATCACCGGGTTGAGATCCATCTCGCGGATATCGCGGCGCGACCCGGCCAGTTCGCTCAGCTTCACCAGCAGATCAACAAACGCGTCGATATCGGCGGGAGGCGTCCCGCGCACGCCACGCAGCAAAGCGGCGCCTTTCAATTCATCGATCATCTGGCGGCCGGTTTTGGCGTCGATCGGGGCGGGCCGCATCACGACATCTTTGAGCACCTCGACCATCACACCGCCCAGACCCGTGACCAGCATCGGACCGAAGGCCGCGTCATAAGTGATTCCGGCGAGCATCTCGACGCCAGCCCTGGCCATCGTCTGCACGGCGACACCCTCAAAACGGGCGGTGGGCGCCTTTTCCGCCACGTTATTCTTGATCAGTTTGAAGGCGGCCTCGACCTGCGACTGTGAGTTGAGTCCTAAAACGACACCACCGACATCGCTCTTGTGCGTGATATCGGGGGAAAGAACCTTGAGTACGACGGGAAATCCGATCTGTTTGGCGATTGAAGCGGCTTCCCTGGCGGAGGCGGCCCGCCGCGGCATCGCCGTCGGAATTGCCCAGGCCTCAAGCAATTGCTTGGATTCTATTTCCGAAAGGGCGGTACGATTTTCGGCGCGCGCGGCCTCGATAATCCGGTCGACGGCTGCAGTATCCATGCGAGCGATATAGCAGATTCCGAATTATGGTACATCCTCCGCAGGTTCGGCGCCGCGCGGGTTGACCGCGTGCTGGTGGGTCACCAAACCGGCAGCTTGACGCCGATAGTCACGAGTGCAGCGATCAGGATCCCGGTCAGCGCTTCACCCGCGATCAGTCCGGCCGCAAAAAGGAGGCCGGAGTCGGCTTCCGAACGCTCCGTGTGTCGGATTGCGGTACGGATCAGCGCGCCGATTGCGATCGTGACGCTCAGACCGAGCGGGAGATACAGTCCGATCGCCAGCGGCATTGGCGGCGTGCGCCATCCGCCGCCATGGCGCTCCAGGCGAACGTCGATCAGATGCAGGATCAGCGCGAGGATGGCGCCGCCACCAACCATCGGCCACGGCAGTCCTCCGGTAAAAACTCCGTGCACCACCTGCGCCATCAGGAACGCCTGGGGCGCGGCCAGTGCGCCTTGAGGCGCTCCCGGCGTTCCGGCGATGCCATAGCTGCCGATCAGCACCTGCAAAATCGGCGCGACCACCAGCGCCGAAACAATTGCGCCGACCAAAACCGCATATTCCAGGGCGCGCGGCGTCGCCCCCAGATGGAATCCGGTGGCGAGATCGTGCAGCGAATCGCCAGCCATCGCGGCCGCCACGCATACTACGGCTCCGGCCAGGACTGCGAGTTGGGGACCCACGATCAGATTAACGCCGAGCAGTTTGAGAATGAGGGCGACCGCCAGCAGCACGATCAGCGTGACGCCTGAAACCGGATTGTTGGACGCTCCCACCAGTCCGGTGAGATAGCCGGCGATGGCGGTCGCGAAAAAACCGATCAGCGCAAGCGCCAGCGCAAGCAGCAGAGCTATCCGCCAACTGCCGGAGATCGCCTCGTAGATCGCGAACATCAGCCCAACACAGATTGCGAGTGCCGTCATGACCTGCGCGGCGGGCATGTCAGTTTCCTGGCGCGGGCGTTCGTTTGGACGATCGTTCAGCCCGGCGCGGCGGGTGTCGGCCAACGCCCTGATGATCGGACTGCGCATTCGCCAAATCGTGGTCAGACCGCCGGTAAGCATCGCGCCAACGCCGAGAAACCTGATTTGCGAATTCCACAGCTCCGCCGCCGCCTGCGCCGCCGATTCGTGGTGGAGAGCGGGTTGAAGCAGGCTCAGGAGCGGGATTGCAGCGAACCAGGCAATCGCGCCGCCCGCCAGCACCATCGAGGCAATCTGAATTCCCACGATATAGCCGACGCCGAGCAGCGCGGCGGAAGGATCGACCGAGCCGGCCAGCGCCGCGCCCCCAAACCATCGCGCGCCGCTGATGGCTTCGGGAAATAACCCGCCAACGCTTTGCGCCAGTTTGAATGCCGTCGCGGCCGCCGCGCCACCCACCAACGGCCGCACCGCTCCCGCTCCCGCGTCGCCGCTGCGCAGCACGTGCGCGCATGCCCTGCCCTCGGGATAAGGGAGACTCTCCTCGACGATATAGGCGCGACGCAAAACGATAATCAGCAGACTGCCCATCGCGCCGCCGACCGCGGAGAGCAGTGTCACGTTGCGGTAAGAGAGGACCTGGCCGCGGCCGAGGATGACGAGAGCGGGGAACGTAAAAATCGCTCCGGCGGCGACCGCTTCTCCCGCCGAGGCGATAGTCTGGACGACATTGTTCTCCAGTACCGTCGCCCCGCCCAGCATCCGCAGCACCGCCATCGAGATGACCGCGGCGGGAATGCTGGCCGACACGGTCATGCCCGCGTACAGACCGAGGTAAGCGTTGGCGGCGCCAAGGATGATCGCCAGCAGCAGGCCGAGTAAAAGGCCGCGCAAGGTGAATTCGCGCGGCGCGACAGCCGCCGGCGTCATTTTCGCGGATGAGCCGGCAATCGGTTGCGCTCGCGATTGCGGATTATTGGGCGGCGGCAAGAGCCTCAGCCAGCGTAAAACGCCCCTCGTACAGGGCGCGCCCGGTGATAGCGCCAACCACGCCGCAATCGAACCGTGCGCGCAGGTTCCTGATATCGTCCAACGTGGCAATTCCGCCCGACGCGATAACCGGCATCGCGCTTTGCCGCGCCAGCCGCTCGTGCTGGATGCAGTCGATACCCGAAGTGGTACCGTCGCGGGCGATATCGGTGTAGATAATCGCGGCAACGCCGGCTCGCTTGAAAATCGCCGCCGCTTCATCAAGCGTCAACGGGGTGGTCTCGACCCATCCTTTGATCGCCAGACGGCCGCCGCGCACGTCAAGCGATCCGAAAACGCGGTCCGCAAACAGGCGGCACAGCTCGACCAGCATGGACGGGTCCAAAAAAGCCGCGGAGCCAATCGCGATCCGATCGGCGCCGGCATCAAAGATCTGGCGCGCGGCCTCGACCGTTCTTATACCTCCGCTGACGTCGATCGCGCATCGCGTGGCGGCGCGGATACGGCTGACGGCTGCGGTATTGCGCGGCTCCCCGGCGATCGCTCCGTCCAGATCGACGACGTGAATCATCCGCGCTCCGGCCGCCTCGAAGCCGCGCGCGACAGTTGCGGGATCGTCGCCATAGACCGTTGCCCGGTTCATGTCGCCCTGGAGCAGGCGCACGACTTTGCCGCCTTTTAGATCGATCGCGGGAATCAACTCAAAGCGATCGAAGATAGCCATGGCCGGATTTTGGCGGATTAGACCCTGAGCGCCTTCTCAGGACAAAGTTCCCTTGGTTGACAGGACGCCCTGGGTTCTGAGTTCGACGGCGGTGGCCTGGTCCATCGCCTTGGCCAGCGATTTGAAGATGGTCTCGATCATGTGATGGGGATTGCGGCCGCTGTGCATGATGACGTGCAGGTTCATCCGCGCCTCATCGCTGAAGGCCTTGAGGAAGTCGTGCACCAGTTCGGTCTGAAAATGGCCAACGCGCTCCTGCTTGATCTTGACGTTGTAAGCGAGAAAGGAGCGCCCGCTCAGATCGACCACCGAGGTGCAGAGCGCCTCGTCCAACGGCACCACCGCGCTGCCAAAGCGCTTGATACCGGCACGATCTCCCAAAGCCTGGCTGAACGCGCGTCCCATCACGATACCGACGTCCTCGACCGTATGATGGTCGTCGATTTCAGTGTCGCCGTGCGCGTCTATTGTCAAATCGAAGAAGCCGTGGCGCGCAAAGCTGTCCAGCATATGGTCGAGAAATGGGACTCCGGTGGAAATCCGGGCGCGTCCGCTGCCGTCAAGCATGAGTTCGACTTTAATCTGGGTCTCCCGGGTTTTGCGCTCGATCGCGGCGCACCGAGGGGAGCGGTCGGCGCTCACCATGGCCGCGCCAATCCCTTGGCCATTGGCCGATTTTTTACGCTTCCCATTTTTTACGAGCTTACCGCCCATTGCGTGCAACCCTCCGCTTGGCCGCCGGCTCCTTCAACCGCTGTTCGATCGCGCGGGCATGGCCTTCAAACCCTTCCATCCGGGCCAATTGGGCCACCACCGGGCCGAGCTTCGCCACCGCGGCGGGAGTGGCCTGAATTATACTGGTTCGCTTGACGAAATCGTACGCTCCCAGCGGAGAGGCGAAGCGGGCCGTACCCCCGGTGGGCAGAATATGATTGGGCCCGGCCAGATAATCGCCCAGCGGCGCGGGACTGAGCGGTCCCACAAAGACCGCACCGGCCGCGCGCACCCATTTGAGCAGTTGCTCCGGCTGGCGCACCTCGATTTCCAGATGCTCGGGCGCAATCTGATTGGCGATTTCGCAGGCTTCGGGAAGGTTTTTGACCAGCACCACTGCGCCGCGTTTTTCCAACACCGCTTTGACTGCCGGAGCGCGAGGCAAATCCAGCAAGGCGTTCTCCAGCGCCTCCACCACCTTCATTGCGATGGTGCGCGACGTGGTCAGCACAATTGCCGATTCCCCGCCTGAGCCGTGCTCTGCCTGCGCAATCAGATCGGCTGCCACCCAGTCCGGGTCGGCGCTGTCGTCGGCGATGACCAGGACTTCGCTGGGGCCAGCGGTCTTGTCTATGTCGACCTTGCCGTAAACCATCCGCTTGGCGGTCTGCACATAGGCGTTGCCCGGGCCGACGATTTTGTCCACGGCGCGGATAGTGCGGGTACCGTACGCCAGGGCGGCAATCGCCTGGGCGCCGCCGATTCGATAAAGCTCGTCGATTTCCGCAATCGCCGCCGCCGCCAGCACGACCTTGGGATGGACATCGTCGGCTGCGGGACACACCATCACGATTTCGCGGACCCCGGCCACGCGCGCGGGAATCGCATTCATCAGCACGGTTGATGGATAGGCCGCAGCTCCGCCCGGCACATATATGCCGACCCGCGCCAGCGGCTGAATCAACTGCCCCAGCCGCATCCCGAACTGATCCTTGTAACTGAAAGACTTCTCCAGCGTGCGGCGATGGAACTCGCGGATACGTTTGGCGGCGGTCTCCAATGCCTTGCGCTCGTCGCGGGCCAGACCCGAAAGCGCGCGCGCAATTTCCTGCCCGCTGACCCTCAAGTCCGATTTGCTCAGGGTGACGTGGTCGTAGCGTTCGGTCAGTTCGAGCAGGGCGTCGTCGCCGCGCTCCCGCACTGCTTCGATTATCGAAGCCACAGCCCCTTCAACGCCATTGCCCAACGCGCTGCGATGCTCCAGCAGTTGCTGCAACCATTGCTTGAAGGCGGGAGTTCGGGAGGAAAGGATTGGCAGGCTCATGATGCTCCGCGGTCGGGGACGCGCTCGATTCGCGCTCCCAACGACCTGAGTTTACTGTCGAGCGCCTCGTAGCCCCGGTCAAGATGATAAACGCGATGGACTTCGGTGGTATTTTCCGCCGCCAATCCCGCCAGCACCAGGCTGCTGCTGGCTCGCAGGTCGGTCGCCATGACCGGCGCGCCGCTCAGCCTGGGCACGCCCCTGACCACCGCGGTCGGTCCCTTCATCACGATATCGGCGCCCATGCGCAGCAACTCCAGCGCATGCATAAAGCGATTTTCAAAGATTGTTTCGGTGATAACCGAAGTACCTTCGCCGTGGGCCAGCAGCGCCATCATCTGGGCCTGCAAATCCGTGGGAAAGCCGGGGTACGGCAGAGTCCGCAGTTCAACCGGGCGGACCGGACCCTTGCGCCTGACCCGCAACCCGTCGGCTTCGGGCGTCACCTCGATGCCGCTTTCCTGGAGCTTGGCGATAGTGGCTTTGAGTTGATCGGCGCAGGCGCCGCGCACCAGCACGTCGCCACCGGTAATTGCCGCCGCTACCATCAGTGTGCCGGCCTCGATCCGATCGTTGATCACGGTGTGCTCGGTCCCGTGCAGCCGCTCCACGCCCTCGATCTCAATCACATGACTGCCGGCGCCGCGGATCTTCGCTCCCATCGCATTGAGCATCCGGGCCAGGTCCTGGACCTCGGGCTCGCGGGCGGCATTTTCCAACGTCGTATGACCCCGTGCGAGCACCGCCGCCATCAGGATATTCTCCGTCGCTCCCACCGACGGCGTGTCAAGCCATATGCGCGCCCCGGTCAGGCGATCGGCATGCGCTTCAACATAGCCATGGCGCATCTGGATACGGGTGCCGAGAGCGCGAATGCCGCGGATATGCAGATTGACGGGACGCGCTCCGATCGCGCATCCACCGGGGGTCGAAACCCGCGCCCGGCCGGTCCTGGCCAACAGCGGCCCCAGCACGAAGAAGGAGGCGCGCATGGTCTTGACGAGTTCGTAGGGCGCCTGATGCGAAATGATGCGCGAGGCGCACAGCTCCAGGGTGTGATCGTCCAGCCATCGACCTTCGACGCCGAGATTGTGCAACAGGCTCAAGGCTGTCGCGATATCACGCAATTGTGGGACATTTCGGATTACGACCGGCTCCGATGTCAACAGCGACGCCATCATGATCGGCAGCGCGGCATTTTTGCTGCCGCTTACCATCACCTCGCCGGCCAACGGCACGCCGCCCTTGATAACGATTTTATCCATGAATTGAGCCTGCGCGCTGTCAGTGCGCCAGGCGGGCGCGAACGGCGCGCTCGTGTCCAGCCAAATCCCGCAGCGTTTCAACCGCGCGGCACCCACCCGCCTCCAGCAGTCCGGCCACCTCGGCCGCCTGACCGGCTCCAACTTCGACGATCACTTCGCCTCGAGGCCGTAGATAAGATGCCGCCTCGGCCGCCAAACGCCGATAAAAATCCAAACCGTCTTTGCCTCCCGATAGCGCCATTTGCGGCTCGTAACGTGCCACTTCAGGATCGAGCTGCGCAATATCCTCTTCGCGAACATACGGCGGATTGGAGACTATCAAATCGTATTTCTGATGCGAACAGGGCAGCGCGGCAAAAAGGTCGCCGACAAAGAGGTTTATCCGCAGCCCGCATCCGTGGTGGCGAACGTTGCGGGCCGCCAGCTCCAATGCCGCCGCGGAAAGGTCCGTGGCGGTAACTTCGGCATCCGGAGCATGCACCGCAATCGCTACCGCGATCGCTCCTGAACCGGTGCCGATATCGAGTACGCGGGACCCCGGCCTGGCGCGCAGAATTTTCAGAGCGCAATCGACCAGCAGCTCGGTTTCCGGCCGCGGGATAAGGACGGTCGGACCAACTTCGAAATCGAGGCCATAAAACTCCTTACGCCCCACTATGTATGCGATCGGTTCTCGGGCCGCGCGCCGCTCGACCAACAAATGGAAACGCCGCACGCATTCCCGATCGGCAGACCAGCAACCGGCCAGCAGACGCGTACGATCGACTCCGGCCGCAGCCGCCAGCAGCAATTCGGCGTCCAATTCGGGACTGTCGATCCCGTTCCTGGTAAAAATGGCTGACGCTTCAGCAAGCAAATTCCTCGCCTGCGTGCGCGTGTCGATAGCGGTCATTGGGCGCCGTAATCAGGCACTGAGTGCCTGGGCTTGTTCCTGTGTGGCGAGCGCGTCGATCAGCGGGTCAAGGCCGCCGTCGAGCACCCGTTCGAGTTGATGGAGTGTCAGATTGATGCGATGGTCGGTAACGCGGGATTGCGGAAAATTATAGGTGCGAATTCGCTCCGAGCGATCACCCGTCCCGACCATCGAACGGCGGCTTTCGGCGATTTTGGCCTCCTGCTCCTCGCGCGCCTTGTCCAGCAGCCGCGCGCGCAGGATCTTGAGCGCCCGCGCCTTGTTCTTGTGCTGCGACTTCTCGTCGCGGCAGATGATCACCATCCCGGTGGGCAGATGCGTGATTCGCACCGCCGAGTCGGTGGTGTTGACGCTTTGGCCGCCCGGCCCGGAAGCGCGCATCACGTCAATGCGCAAATCCTTTTCTTCGTTGATGTTAATCTCCACTTCGTCGGCTTCGGGGAGCACCGCGACAGTCACCGCGGAAGTGTGAATCCGCCCCGAAGCTTCGGTGGCGGGGACGCGCTGTACGCGATGGACTCCACCCTCGAACTTGAAGCGGCTCCATGCGCCGCGCCCCGCAATCGACGCAATAACTTCCTTGATACCGCCCAAGCCGGTGGTGCTCATGCTCAGCACCTCGACCTTCCAGCCACGCTCTTCGGCGTACCGCGAATACATGCGGAAGAGGTCGGCGGCAAAGAGTGACGCTTCCTCACCACCGGTCCCAGCGCGGATTTCCAGGATTACGTCCTTTTCGTCGTTGGGATCGCGCGGCGTCATCAATTGCTTAAGACGAGCCTCGAGATTGGTCTGCTGCTCGCGCAAGGCCGGCAGCTCCTCCTTGGCCAATTCGCGCAGTTCGGCGTCGTTGGATTCAAGGGCGGATTTGTAATCCGCAATCTCATTCTGCACCCGCCGGTACTCGCGGATGCACTCCACTACCTCCTGGAGTTGCGAACGCTCCTTGGCCAGGCGGGCGTACTCGCGGCTGTTCGCGGTCGCGGCCGGATCACCCAGTTGGCGCTCCAATTCCGCGTAGCGTTCTTCGATTCCCTTGACCTTATCCAGCATGATAGCGGTTCAGCCCGACCGGCAACACAAATCAACGCGGCGACCGCGAAAGCCGCCGCGTGATTCCAACCAGTGAGCGCGCCGGACCGAGCCGGTTACTGCAGCCCGTATTTGCGCTTGAAGCGCTCCACCCGTCCCGCCGTATCAACCAGCCGTTGTTGGCCCGTATAAAACGGATGGCATTTGGAGCAGACTTCAACGTGCAGCGAGCCCAGCGTGGACCGGGTTTCGAAGGTGTTGCCACAGGCGCAAGTCACCACGCAACGTCGATATTTAGGATGGATCCCAGCTTTCATATCCTTAATTTAAGCGCTAACCGTAATCTTACAACCTATCAGCCGCAGGTATATCGCACAATCGCCCGGCACGTTGCCCATCGGCTTTTGATGGTCTTGCTTGTTGCCGCGGGAATCCCTGGTGCTCCCTGCAGCTTGGCCCAGACACAACCCGGCGCCGTCAGCGGATTCGCTCCACCGCAGCAAAACCTGCTGGCGCCCTTACTGAGACTCGCGCCCGCCGGGCAGGCGGCGCGGGCGCTGCAGACCTTCGATCGAATTCATGCGCTCGACCGCAAGCTCATCCTCCATCCGCTGTTCTCGCCACAATTACAGCGGATAATCGACCATCTGCCGGAGCCAGAACTGATACCGATCGAGATGCCCACGCTTTACACCAGTTCCAAAATTCCGTGGCGCACCGATTCCGCAGATGGGCGGTATCTGGCGGTTGACGGCAGACCTGACGGCGCCAACTACCTGTACCGACTGCTTCAAAGTCCGAGCAAGCCCCAGCAACCGGGCCAGTTCGGGGGTCTGCTGACAATCAGGCCAGCGCGCGGACCAGCGGGGCAGACACCCGCAAGCGTCATCGCAGGATTTAACGCTTTACTTTATCTTTCTGGTCTGATGACTCCCGCAAGCGGTCTGGAATCGGCACTTGGATTTCAACGGGAAATCGATGGCACGATGGCACCACCATGGGACGAAAAGCCGGGCGTTTTCAATCAACACGATCAGGCATTCATGGCGCGTTTGCAGAGGGATTTGCCGGCGACGGCGCAACGCCTCAACCACTACTTGAACTTCTACAACATCCTGGACGAATTCTCCTCGCCGTCGGGACCATGGGTGCTCGTCAATGTGGAAGCGGAAGTTCGCGAAGATGCTCTCGCGCCGTATCCCTATCTTCGCACGTTCTGGCGCGAGGTCGCCGGATATCTCGATGTGCAAACCGTCGTCCGCGACGCGCAGGGCCGGCGATGGTTTGTGACGGGCATCCACCAAGGCGTCATCACTCTCGCGTTCATCCTGCGCAATGGGATGCCCGCGCCGATGGACGCCGCGATGCGCCCGGCAGGACCATCGCTGGATCTCGGCGAGCTCAGGGCCGGGCATTGCTACCTGGAAAGCACGATAGCCATGGAGCGATTCGGGATGAGGCTGGGTCTAAGCCACATCCGTTTCGCGATCGGGTTTGCAAATCGCGGCGGCACGATTGAACTCATCTCGCATATGGCCGGCGTTCCTGCGCTGATCGCGCCGCCGCTTATTCATCCGCTGACCATCCTGCTGGCAGGACAGTATCTGCACACGATCGCGCAAGGCAACGGCGGCGAAGGGATCGCCACCGCGTTTTCGGCGTCGGCGGGCCCGCAGGGCGGCACGATGCTATCCGGGTCGATCAGCGCCGAGTTGCTCAACGCACCAACGCTCGAGCTGCTGGCCCGCATCGCCTCGGCGTTAGCGCCGGATTACGGACGGCAGGTACGAGAAGAACAGCGCCGCCTGGCAGCCGAGTTTTTCGACGCCTTCGACTCCGATTACCGCCGCGCCAAGCCAGGTCTGCTCGGCACCACACCGTAACCGGAACGCTTGCACCGAAACGCGCCGCTATAAAATCGGGGAGACGACCTCCACCGCGGCGGGCGGGCGGCAAATTCACAGCAGGGTACCCTGGCGGTTTTTGCCCAGATGGTTGTAAGCGCGGGCAGTGGCTATCCGGCCTTTGGCCGTGCGGGCGATGAAGCCTTCCTGCAGCAGGTAGGGTTCGTAAACTTCCTCGATCGTATCGCGCTCTTCGCCGATCGCTGCGGCGAGGCTTTCGACCCCGACCGGACCGCCGTCGAACTTATCGATAATAGCGCTCAGGATCAGGCGATCCATCTGATCGAAGCCGCACTTGTCGATATCCAGGAGATCCAGGCATTCGAGCGCCACCTGACGAGTCACCACGGCCGCGCCCGTGACCTGGGCAAAGTCCCGCACCCGTCGCAGCATCCGATTGGCGATTCGCGGGGTGCCGCGCGATCGCGACGCCATCTCGGCCGCCGCATCGGCCTCTAACTCGATTTTGAGCAGATGTGCGGAGCGGCGGATGATCTCGGCCAATTGAGCCTTGTCGTAAAACTCAAGATGGAAATGCTGACCGAAGCGGTCGCGCAGCGGCGAACTGAGCATCCCCGATCTCGTGGTCGCGCCGATCAGGGTGAACGGCTTGACCGCCAGCGGCATCGCGCGGGCCCCCGGCCCCTTGCCCACGACGATGTTCAATTGAAAGTCTTCCATCGCCGGATAGAGCACCTCTTCCACCGGCCGCGCCAAACGGTGGATTTCGTCAATAAAAAGGACGTCGCCCTGCTGAAGGTCGACCACCAGCGCGGCGAGGTCGCCGGCGCGCTCGATCGCCGGCCCCGAGGTCTGGCGGAAATTGACGCGCAGTTCCCGCGCGATGATATGCGCCAGCGAAGTCTTGCCCAGGCCGGGCGGGCCGGAGAGCAGGACATGGTCGAGCACGTCGCCGCGGGCGCGCGTTGCCTGAATCGACATGCCGAGGATTTTCTTGAGCCGCTCTTGCCCGACGAAATCATGCAGCGTGCGCGGGCGCAGCGAAAGATCAAGTTTCCGCTCCTCCTCGGTTTCGATCGGAGCGCTTATGGCGGAGCGTCTGCGCCGGGACGGCGCTTGATTGTCATCGTTCACTGGCCAGCACCGCCAAAGCTTTGCGGATTACGTTCTCCAGACCAATCTCCTCGCCTCCGTCCTCAGGCAGAATCGAATCCACGGCGCCCTTTGCTTCGGCGGGCTTGTAACCCAGATTGATCAGTGCCGATACGGCATCATCCACCACGCCGCCGGCGGAGGCGGGAGCGACAGCGGCCGGTGCGATCAATTTCAAATCGGCCGCCTTGTCACGCAGTTCCCTGACGATGCGCTCGGCAACCCGGGTGCCGATACCCGGAACCGCGTCCAGCCGTGCCACATCTTCGCGGCCAATCGCGGCCACCAGGTCCTCAGGGGAAAGGTTGGACAGCACGCCCAGAGCCAACTTGGGTCCGACATGCTGAACCTGCATCAAGAGATCAAAGGCGCGTTTTTCACCCACACTCATAAAGCCGTAGAGCTGCCAGGAATCTTCGCGAATCACCTGGCGCACTTCGAGCATCACCGGGCTGCCCGCGGGCGGAAGCCGATAGTAGGTGCTGAGCGGAATCGCGATCTCGTATCCGACGCCGGCGGTTTCGACGATCACGCGGCCGGGCTCACGCACCGCCAGTTTGCCATTAATGGTCGCAATCATTTGCGCATCGTTATTTTCGAATCAGAATATTGGCATCGTCCCCAGCCACAAAAGAGCGAAAGGACAGGTTGTCAACATCGAACGCCGCGCCGACGCTGGGGATTGGCTGCGGGAAACCGCGCCATGCTCAAGTGGCATAGCGCGATCGCCAGTGCGTCGGCGGCATCGTCGGTCAAGATTGAGGACTCGTCCATGGCCAGGGCGCGGCGGACCATAAATTTGACCTGGCTTTTGCCCGCTCGCCCATGGCCGGCAACGGTAAGCTTGACGTTGGCGGGAGCATACTCGAACAATGGCAAGCTCATGTGCGCGGCCGCCAGCAGCGCCATCGCGCGAGCCTCGCCCAGGCGAAAGGCGCTCTGAACGTTGAGGGCAACGAAACTGCGCTCCAGACTCATCGCATCGGGCGAGTATTCCCCGATGAGTTCACACAGACGCTGGTAGATTGTGTGAAGCCGTTGCGGGTAAGTCAGGCGAGCCTGCGGTCGAACCACTCCCGCCGCAACCGGCTCAACGGTGCCGTTGTGGCCCTGAATGATTCCGAATCCCGTGACTGCGCTTCCCGGATCGACCCCAATGACCCTCATCCACCACCTCCACCCTAAACCCTCTCCCCGGCCAGGGAGGAAAAAAATTTATAGGTTCATGAACGAACGATGGCTTATCTCAGGCGGCCGAAATCTGGGCCAGTTCGTCGGCGTCGATATCGAAATTGGCGGAGACGCTCTGGATATCGTCGTGATCCTCCAATTCCTCGACCAGCTTGATTACCTGCTCGGCAACGTGACCCGAGACCCGGACGGTATTCTCTGGAGTAAGCGCAACTTCACCGGCAGCGATCGGAATCCCCGCCTTCTCGAGAGCATCGCGAACACTCTGATAGTTCTCCGGCGTGGTGGTAATCTGAAAAGTCTCGGGATCGTCAGTCGACATGTCCTCGGCACCGGCTTCCAGCGCCAGCTCGAACAGCTTCTCCTCCTCTACGGCTCCTCGTTCGACGGTGATGATGCCCTTTTTTTTGAACATCCATCCCACGCATCCGGTCTCGCCGAGATTGCCGTTGTGACGTCCGAACAGGTGGCGGATTTCGGCGACGGTACGGTTGCGGTTGTCCGTCAGCGCCTCAGCTATAATTGCCACCCCCCCAGGTCCATAGCCCTCATACACCACCGTTTCGAGCTGATTTCCTCCCAGCTCACCGGTGCCCTTCTTGATTGCCCGATCGATGTTATCGTTGGGCATGGACTGGGCTTTGGCGGCAGCAACCGCGGTGCGCAGGCGCGGATTAGCCTTCACGTCGCCGCCACCCAGCCGCGCGGCGATGGTGATCTCCTTGATTAGCTTGGTGAACAGCTTGCCACGCTTGGCATCGGTGGCCGCCTTTTTGTGCTTTATCGAACTCCACTTGGAATGGCCTGACATGATCGATTGAGCCTTTGCGAAATTCAGACGATTTTACGATACCATAACCGTCGGCTCAGCGGGAGCAATGCCGCAATCACGGATGATGAAGTTGAAAAACCATAACGCGCTTGCCGGCCTTGTGCTGCTCCTCGGCGGATGTTTCCATCAGGCCGTATCAGCACCCCCGGCACCGGCGAAAAAAACCAGCATCCACGTACCCTACGATGAGGTCTGGGACGCCACCATGCAGGTCATCAAGGATAACCAACTGAAGGTTCAGGCACAGGATCCCGTCCACGGAATAATCGAGGCACAAGGGCGCCACTTCACCCTCCAGGACGCCGATTGCGGCATGATCGGCACACCGTTCGGGAAGTCGCCGGCGGAACCGACCGACGAGGCCACGACCGTCTACAACTTTTACCTGGAGCCGGACGGACCCGAGGCTACTGATCTGTCAATTCAGGCGACCTTTTCCACCCCCGGCAATGCCCCCTTCCATCCCACCACCAATCTGAATTGTATTTCCAAGGGGCGTCAGGAGTCATTGATGTTCCAGCAGATCAAGCAGGCCGCCGCGCAGGAACGCCGGCCCGTCTACAAGCGATCCGGGGAGCTCACCAGGAACCCCGCGGAACTGATGCAGACACCCAATCTAACCCCTCATGGCCAGCTTTTGTTAAAGCCGGATCAGCCGTGAGATCGCGCCGTCGGCTCGCCGCTTCCGACGGTCTTCGCTAACCTTTGTACATGAACGTGAAAAAGGTGTGCGTTTACTGCGCCTCGAGCCGGCAGTGCGATCCGGCCTATCACGAGGCAGCGCGCGAACTGGGCAGGCTTCTCGCCGCGCACGACATTACGATCGTTTACGGGGGTGGACTCGTCGGTTCGATGGGCGCGATGGCAAATGCAGCGCTGGAAAGCGGCGGGCGGGTTATCGGCATCCTGCCGCAATTCATGCACGAACTGGAGTGGGGACACACCAGCCTGACCGAACTCATAATCGTCAACGATATCCATGAGCGCAAACGAATGATGATCTCCGATGTCGATGCCGTTATCGCACTGCCGGGCGGCTGCGGCACTTTGGAAGAGCTGTTCGAAGCCATCACCTGGAAACGCCTGGGCCTATATTCGGGACCGATTGTTCTGGTCAATACGCGCAACTTTTTTGCGCCTTGTGTCGCGCTGCTCAGCCGCTGCATCGACGAGCGTTTTATGGATCCACGCCACGCCGCGATGTGGACCGTGGTCGACCAACCCGCCGACGTACTCCCGGCGATCCATCGCGCACCGCCGTGGAGTCCCGGCAACCGGTCGTTCGCGGGGCTGTAAACAACTCAGGGTTGCGCACGCCCGTCAATCCCGCAGGCAACGCCACCACGCGTAGGCTTGGCAGCCCAACGGTTCGACCGTCCTGCCTGGCTGGTCTCAACCGGAAGCTTTTGCAAGCAATTTTGACACCGTCAACGGCTTTCCTGCCAGTGTGCCGGTAAAAATTGCATGCGCAGACGACAAGATTCTGCGATTGTGGAATTTCCTTTGATTTAATTGCCTAAACCATCGATTTAACCCCTGTGGCGGCGGCCTTGCGCCTGTCTGTAATCTTTACATTTTTCAGGAACCTTCAATCACTTCCTCAGGACTTTTGTCCGTAAATTAAAGACCTTTTTCGGCGGCGCGATAATTGCACAGAGCAAAGAATGCCGCATGCTAAGCAATTTTCTGCAAAATCAGCATACACCGCCTTGCTCCGCTGGCAGGCGAAACGGGAAAGCCCTTGAAGGCCAAAACGCCGAAAAACTGGAGGAATGTATGGCAACCGTAGAAAATCGCGTCGAGCCGTCCTTTGAGGTGGGTGCTCGGTTGGAGGCTTCGCTGCCAGCGACCTTCCGGGGGGATCTGGTTTTGCCGGGTCAATACTATGACATCGTCGGGCGCAAACAATGGCAGGACGGCGAATACCGACTGGCGTTTGCCGTACTGGCCGACGCTGTCGCATGCTATTACAAGTATCGCAACGCGAAAGGCCGCAAAGGGCGGTTGCTGTTTGAAGAGGTCAGACTTTGGATGCATTCGCGCACGCGCAGCGGAATCTTTGCCTTCCGCAATCTTGCCGAGATCCTTGGAATCGATCCTGACGCGCTGATTGCGGCGCTGGAAAAGCGACGCGAACCGGGTGAGCCAGCATTGCGCGACATTCGCGTATGGCGCGGGAAGCCGCGCCGCGGCATGACACCGGCCAAAGCTGGCGTGGCGCGCCGCCGCGCTGCAGCAGCGCCATTGGCGGTATCCTAAGAGGATAGCCTTCGCCAGAAAAACCCCAGGTCAGGCGACAGCCGAAGCAAAAGCGGCTCCGTTAGCGGTCGGGAGCTGGATCTTGAACGTCGTTCCGGCACCGATGCTGGAGTTAACCTGGACCGAACCGCCGTGAAGGTCAATCGCCCGCAAAGCCAGGGAAAGGCCCAACCCTGAGCCACCCTCCTTGGTGGTAAAATACAGATTGTAGATTTTTTCGAGGTTTTCCGGGTGGATTCCCCTACCCGTATCTTTGATTTCAATCTGAATGCTGGCGCCGTCCACCCGCGTGGTAGCCAGCGTAACCACGCCCCCGTCGGGCATCGCCTCAACCGCGTTATTGATCATATTGCGCAAGGCTTCGCTCAGCAGATCGCGGTCGGCTTTGATCGGGGGCATGCTACGGTCAAGCCGGTATTCCACCCGAATGTTGGGCGCGGCGATTTGGCTGCCGATCTCTTGCAGCAAGTCGTTGACCGCCAAATCGTCGCATTTGAGCTTCTCGGGCCGCATGAACCGCATCAGCGCGTCGATAGCTTTGGCCAGGCGGGCGATTTCATGACTGACACGGCCAATTCGGGCTTCGGGATCGCGACCCGCTTCGAAATCCTGGCGCAGCAATTCCAACTGCAAAGTCATCACATTGAGCGGAGTGCGGATCTGATGGGCCACGCCAGACAGCAAACTGCCTAACCGCGCCAGACGGCTGGATTGGTCGACGACGGTCTCCAATTCGCGCACCTGCTCGAGATCGCGCATGACCACCAATAATCCGGCGCTTTCCCGTCCCTGCCCTAATGACAGCGCTGAAACCAGGTACCGGCGGCGATCGAATCGATCGCCAATTTCGAAGGCGACATCACGCACCTCGGTGCCTGCAGCCAGCGCCGGACCGATTAACTGCATCAGCGGATGGTCGGCGCCCAACAACAGGCGCAGTGGCTTGCCTTCGCTCACTCCGCCGGTCGGCAGTCCCAGCAGTTCCTGCGCTTCGCTGTTGGCGAACAACAGGACGCCGTCGCTGTCAATCAGCAGCAGCAAATCCTGAATCGACCGCAGCGCATTGAAAATTCCACCGCGCTCTGTTTCCCAACGGTTGCGCTCGGCCCTAATCCTTCGGGAAAGCAGGTTAAATTTGTCGGCCAGATTGCTTAGTTCGTCGCTGCCCGCGACCTCAAGATTGACCTCGGTGTTTCCCGCCGCCAGTTTTTCCATGCTGCTGGTAACCACCACTACGCGCCGCAGAATCAGGTCACTCACGACCAGGGCGGCGATCATGGTTATGGTGATGGCCGTCAGCGCGATCAGCCCCACGGTTTCAGTCGTCCGGCGGACCTGATTGGCCATCAGGCCGGTCGAGACTCCCACCTTGATCGATCCGAAAGGATTGCCATTGATTTCGATCGGGCGGCTCGACTCGTAAATGTGGTCGGACCACAGGGCGGGAAGCAGCCGTAAAGGCCAGTCAGAGGAGGTTATCCGTTCGAGGTCGGATATCGGTAGGATTGTTCGCTCATCGGCGGCTTCCTTGGGCTCGGGGACGGTGTCGGATCCGACCAAAACGCGTCCATCGAGCGCCTCGACGCGCAAATAGACGACATAAGCACTAAAAGCTACCGCTGAGCGGATTGCGGTTTGGAGCGCGGCGTTATCGCGCAGCGCCTCGGCTGGCGGCGCCGTACCGGAATTGGCCAGCGCCAGGCGCACCTGCTCGAAAACCTCTTTGCCGCAGCGATCCGCCGACCTCATCACGCCTTGCGCCATCAACCCCAGCATCCGGTTCAGATAAATCGCGCTCACCGCGAGGATGGACGCAGTCAGCAGGGCGAGGAAAGTGATCGGCAGTTTGGCGCGCAGCCCCACGCTCAAGCGCCTCCAAGCCTTTTATTCGGCTTCGGCCGGTTCCTTTCGTTCATACCGTTCCAGCCGATTGTACAGGGTCTTGAGACTCACTCCTAACACTTCGGCTGCGCGTGTCTTGTTGCCTCCGGTGAATTCGATGGTTTTGATGATCAGTTCCCGTTCGACGTCGTCCATCGTGGAACCCAGCCGAATCTGCATCGTGCCGTCGCCCTGCCCGGGTTTGATTTCCGACGGCAGGTCGCCCAGAGTGAGCAGCGGCGGACGGCCGACAATCACCGCCCGTTCGATCACATTTCGCAGCTGGCGCACATTGCCGGGCCATGGATGGGACTTCAGCGCCTGGAGCGAATCATGATCGGCGGCCTGAATTGGTTTGCCGGTCTGTTGGGCAAACTGGCGGATAAAGGCGTCAACCAGCAACGGGATATCCTCGGGACGCTCGCGCAGCGGCGGCAGTTCGATGGAAAAAACATTGAGGCGGTAGTAGAGGTCTTCGCGCAACCTGCCCTCGCGAATCGCGCGATCCAGTGGCCGGTTGGAAGCCGCCAGCACCCGCACGTTAAGCGGCAGTTCAGTGCTTCCGCCCACGCGCCGCAGCTTGCGCTCCTCCAGCACCCGCAGCAGCTTGGCCTGCAAATCGACCCGCATCTCGCTGATTTCGTCGAGCAGCAGCGTTCCCCCGTCAGCCAACTCGAAATAGCCCTCGCGGCGGCGGTCCGCGCCGGTGAAAGCGCCGCGCTCATGGCCAAACAACTCGCTTTCCATCAGGGTTTCGGGAATCGCTGCGCAATTGACGGCGATATACGGACCCTGGCTGCGCTTGGAAAGCGCATGGATCGTCTTGGCCACCATCTCCTTTCCGGTTCCGCTTTCGCCGGTGATAATCGCGCAAGCGTCGGTAGGGGCGATCTGGTCAATCAGGGTCAGCACCCGGCGCATAGCCAGCGACCGGCCCAGCATCGGACCTAATTCACCTTCGCCCAACAAACGGCGGCGCAGACGGTCGTTTTCCTCGCGCACGCTCAAATGGTCGATGATATTGGCGAGCAATGCCTTAAGATGGGCCGGGTCGATCGGTTTGCGCAGGTATTCATAGGCGCCCAGTTTGATCGCGGAAACCGCGTCGGGAATGTCGCCCTCACCCGAGATCATGACCGCCGCGATATCCATCCCGGCCTCGCGCAATTCGCGCAAAAGCGTCAAGCCGTCCTTGCGCGCCATCTTAAGGTCGGCGAGAAGGACCTGCGGGCGGCGCGCCAGCGCCGCCTCGAAAGCCTGTTCGCCGTCCTCGGCGAGTTCGACCTTGTAGCCCCATGATACAAGCAGTTCCGACCAGCTTTCGCGGGTGGCGCGGTCGTCTTCTGCTATTAGAATTCGCCTCTCAGCCATAAAATCAAATCCACTCCGCCTAAGGGAGCCTTTTCGTTCAGACCAAGGCTAAAGTGCGCCATGACCGACGCTCGGGCCGATCGCGGGCGGACGTTTAAGGAACTGCGACTGTTGCCCCATAAGTTTGCGCCCTCTACGCGAAAATATCAATGCGACGCTTAACGTGGCGCGAATATCCGGGCCAAACCCGGCCACCTTGGTGCCTGCCCGACTGAATGTGCGCACTGGCAATGCTTGCCCGCAATAGTTGATTGGCGTGCGCTATAATCGTATGAGTTCATCGACTCTGAAATCTGCAAGGGCCGCAGGGCGGAAAGTGCGGCACGCAAGGAGATCGCACGATGGATGTAAAGGACGCGGTTGTGGTGATCACGGGTGGAGGTTCTGGTCTGGGCGCCGCCAGCGCCCAGGAATTTTCCCGCCATGGCGCCCGCGCAGTACTCATTGATTTGCCCTCATCGCCGGCTCCCGACGTACTAAAGACGCTGGAGCGCGACGGGATGTTTACCCCTGCCGACGTGACCTCGGAAGCCCAGGTCAGCGAAGCAATCGCGAACGCGATTGCCAAATTCGGTTCAATTCACGTCCTCATCAACTGCGCCGGCATTGCTATCGGCGAGCGAACCTTGGGCCGCCAGGGACCGGCCTCGCTCAAGCGTTTCAGCAAGGTTATCGAAGTCAACTTGATCGGCACTTTCAATGTCACCCGTCTGGCGGCTGCTGAGATGGCAAAGAACCAGCCCAATCAGGACGGCGAGCGCGGGGTTATAATCAATACCGCCTCGGTGGCGGCGTTTGAGGGACAAATAGGCCAGGCGGCCTATTCCGCGTCCAAAGGCGGCGTCGTCGCGATGACACTGCCGATCGCGCGCGACCTCGCGTCAATCGGGGTACGGGTTTGCACGATCGCGCCTGGCACGTTCGAGACGCCGATGTTTGCCACGTTGACTGAAGCGGCGCGCGAGGCGCTTAAGGCCAACATCCCCTTCCCTCGCCGCCTCGGCAAGGCGTCGGAGTATGCGATGCTGGCGCGGCACATCGTGGAAAATCCGATGCTCAATGGAGAGACGATCAGGCTGGACGGCGCGCTGCGGATGCCGCCAAAGTAAAATAACGAATTCGAACAGTTCGAGCACTCGAGCGCGGCGGGTACCAACGCCGTGCCGGAGCCTGAAAAGCCGTGAACGTATCGACCTCCTCAATCGACAGCCTGACCCGCCCGCTGCTCGATCTCGCTTTCCGCTTCCGCGTGCCGCTTTCGTGGATAGTTGCTATTTGCGGTTTTGCCTTCGCCCGTCCCACCGTTGTCTCGATCATCCTGGGTTCGGCCTGGGCCGCGCTGGGCATGGGATGGCGGGCGTGGGCCGCAGGAACTATCCGCAAAAACACTGAAATGGCGCAGGACGGTCCCTACGCCCGGTCGCGCCATCCGCTGTACTTCGGCAATTTGACGATCGCGGCGGGCTTTGGTCTCGCCAGCGGCCGGGTGCTGATCTTTTGCGCGATCATGGCGCTTTGCTTTGCCGTTTATCTGCCGCTGATGCGCGATGAGGAAGCGTTCATGCTCAGCGTGTTCGGCGACCGCTATCGCGAGTATATGAACAAGGTACCGCGTCTGCTTCCTGCTTTACGCCAATCGGATCGTCCGGGCCCCCAGCGGTTTTCCTGGAGCCAGTACCTGGCCAATCATGAATACAATGCAGCGCTTGGTTATGGCGCCGCCGTCGCGCTCCTGATCGCGCTCCATCTGCTCCACCGCCACTGAAAGCGCGCCGCCGCCGCGTACGCGATAGACCGCGCATCTGAACTGCGGTATGAAAATTGTTCGTAGCGAACCGGCGAGGAGGAAAGCGCGATGAAAGCGGCCGTTTACCATGCTCCGTTGAAGCCTCACACGATTGAAGACGTCGAGATCGACCATCCGAAAGGATCGGAAGTCCTGGTCAAGATAATGGCCAGCGGAGTCTGTCACAGCGATCACGTGATCTGGTCGGGGCATCGCGCCGTTTTTGCGCCGCCCATGATTCTCGGGCATGAGGTCGCCGGAATCGTCGAGGAGGTCGGGCCGAACGTCACCACCGTCAAACCGGGCGACCATGTTATAGCCGGCGGAGGACTTCGCTTTTGCGGGCGCTGCAGGAATTGCCGCGCCGGGCGCGCCTTCATGTGCCTTAACAAGTTCGTCTCCAACCGCGGGCCCGACGACAAACCAGCTCTTACCTGGAACGGCAAACGCATCGCCGGTATCGGCGGCACTGCGGTTGGTTTCGCCCAGATGACGCTGACCGATGAACTGAGCCTGGTGAAGATCGACAGCGACCTGCCGATGGATCGGATGGCGCTGATCGGATGCGGCGTAACTACCGGGCTGGGCGCGGTGCTGCGCACGGCCAAAGTGCCTCCCGGAGCGAGCGTGGCGGTAATCGGCGCGGGCGGCGTCGGCTCCTCCGCGATCCAGGGCGCGCGCATCGCGGGCGCCGACCAGATAATCGCGGTGGATATCGTCGACAGCAAGCTGGAGTCGGCCAAAAAATTCGGCGCCACCCATACTGTCAACGCCGCCAAAACCGATCCGGTCGCGGCAATCAAGGAACTCACGGGCGGCGACGGCGTCGAGTACTCGTTCGAAGCGCTGGGCAACGTCAAAACCATTGAGCAGGCGATCCTCTGCCTGATGCCGCGCGGCGTCGCGACGCTGATCGGCGTGACCCCTGACGCCGACAACCTCAAGGTCAACGCGTATTTCGTGATCAGCGGCGAGCGCCGCGTCCAGGGCCATCATCTGATCTATTCCGTGGGAGCGCTCGACCAGCGCTATATCGTAAACCTTTACCGGCGCGGCCTGCTCAATCTCGACGACATGGTGAGCCGGCATGGCAAACTCGAAGATCTCGACAACGCATTTCGCGCGATGGAAAAAGGCGAGGTCGTGCGCACGGTCCTGATGCCGAATTAAAATAAGGCATGGCTGATATCTTCGATCCACGTTCGATCGAGCGGGCGCCCTTTTCCACCCTCCTGGGATTGAAAGTCGAAAGCGCCGCGAAGGACCAGGCGCGCGTGCGGATGCCCTTTCGGCTCGACCTGCTCAACGAGGGCGGTCCGCGCGCGCCGATCCATGGCGGCGCCATCGCATCGTTGATCGATACCGCTGCGGTGACCGCCGTCTGGACCGACGCGAAAATGCAGCAGAGCGCGACGATATCGATGACGATCAATTATCTTAACGCCGGCGTATCGTCTGATTTGATCGCGACCGCGCGGGTGCGCAAGCGCGGCCGCCGCGTCGCCAGCCTCAGCGTCGAGGTGATGGACGAATCCGGCCAGACCGTCGCTGATTCCCTGGTCATCTTCAGAATCGGATAGCGTCACTCCGATTGATCACCGATTACTGCAGTGAACGGGATAATTGATCTGGTCAAGGAACGGGGCGCGCCTTTTGGTCTCAATTTGGTGGGCGCGATACCGACCGATCGCTACAATGGCGCCGTCCCTCCCCATCTCCAAACGCACGCGATAGATGCGAACGCGCGGTCCATCATCGTAATCGGCAACGGCGGCGGTTATTTCTGGAACGTCTACCGCCGCCGGTTGCAAGCCGATCCCCAATGGGAGCGTCGTCACGATCCGCTGGACGACTTTACCCGCGATGTGGTCGAGCGCGAGATAGTGCTGCCGCTGAGCGCGCACGGCTGGCGATTCGCCGTCGTCTATCCATTCGTGAATTCCGGGCAAACCTTGCACTTCATGGAGTTGGGTAGGCTCGCTGGAATTGGCGGGCCGAGCCTGTTAGGCGTACTCATCCATCCCATCTACGGACCCTGGATCGCCTTGCGCGCCGCCTTGCTGATGGACCAAATGCTTGATCAACCGGGAGACGCGCTCGGTTTCGATCCATGCCCCGGATGTATCCCGCGCAGTTGCATCCCGGCCTGTCCGGTCGGGGCCATCAGCGATAGCGGCTGGGATGTTATGAAATGCCTCAAGCATCGGGTCGAGGCCGCGCCGGATTGCACGGACGGATGCTATTCGCGGCTGCGCTGTGTCGTCGGTCCGCAACATCGCTACCCGGACGATGAAATCCGCCACCATCAGGGACGCGCACTACGCTCGATGCGCCAGTACTACCGCACCCGGCTTCAGGGTGCTTGATTCCGGACCCGATCCCTCGGCGGGCTGGCGCGATAGGAGGATCGGCGCGAACGGGTGACTTCAGCTCAGAACACCGGGACAATGTCGGCGGCGCTGATTTCGCCAACCTCGACGCCCCTGATGTCCAGTTCCGGAATTGCCGGAAACTCGATTCCCCAGCGGCCGACCAGCTTGGCCACCCGCGCCATCGCCAGGCGCCAATTCGCCGCCTGTTCATCATAGGAAAGCACGCCGAGCCCTGCGTTGCGCGCAATATCGATCAGAACGCGATGGTTATCCAGGAAGTATTCCGGCAGTTCCCAGAACTGGCCAGCCCTGGGCTCCCACAACACCATCGATAAGAAAATGAAGCCAGCGCGCAATTGCCGGGTCACCAGCGGCTTGAGATCCTCGCTTAAGCCGGGCCAGTCCTTCTCCAGCAGCGCCATGCAGATTTGCAGATGGCGCGCTTCGTCGCGGCCGACCCGGCGAAAGGCTTCGCGAAACAGCGGATGCGACGCTTTTGCCGCCATCCCATGAAACAGACTGGATGACGCCACCTCACCCATCATGAAGGAAGTGAAGAGCACCGCGAGCGGATAGCGATTGACCGCCTGACAGAATCCGCGCCAATAGCGCGCGCCATTGTGATAGAGCCATTCGATATTATTGTGTGCCGCCCGTTCCAGGGTGGTGCGCGGTTGGAAATCCAGCGGACCGCCGGGAATAAGCCGCTGAATGGCCCGCTGGCAGCATTCCTCGTGATTCACCTCATCGCGCGTGATGGAGAAAAAACACTTGCGTACCGGGTCTTCCTCATGTGCTTCAAAGGCCTGGATCATGGCCCGCGCGAACACCGGCGGTCCTGAGGAATCGAAGTTGGCCAGCAGCGCCCACCAGTACATCAGCGAGACGCGTTCCTCCGCGGTCCAGGCTGAAGGGTCAAGAGCTGACCAGGGCAAGTCGGAAGGATTGAAGCCTTCCACCTTGGCCCGCTCGTAAATCTCGGCCAGTTTCGACGCCTTGCCGATCCGCCATTCCATCGGAAAAATGTTTGGTTGCTCGATGGAGGGCGGAGTTTTGAAGCCTTCGGGCGGAACTACCAATGGCATTCACCTGCTCCCCGCCGATTTAGCTTCTTATTATTTTATCGCGGACAAGAAAGCTTAGCTACGCCATCCGTCCGGCGGTGGGCAGAGCTAAACGTAGCGCTTCTCGCGACTCGAGGCGCTCGCGCTCGCGACGTTTTCGAAATCGCGGACCCTAATCGTCCACGCTCAGGTAGACGGGTTTATTTTGATGACGGCTCTTCGGGAGCGATCGGAAGCCAGGCCAAACGGTCCCGATCGGGAGTGATGCGATGGCGCCAGGCGGCGGGAGTGCTGGATTCCAGCGGTCGTGTGAGACGATCCAGGCGCATAAAGCTCAGCACCATCCGGCCGTCCACCCCGGCCGATGATGCCGCCTTGAGGACCTGGGCGCGGATGACTGCGCAGTCAGGGGCAACGGGTTGGTCCTGGGCGGGATCGAAGAATAAGGGTTCGTCGGGTAGTGGATCACGCCCAAAACGCTCATAAAAGGCGCGGTAACGAATTCTGAACACTTCGAGCGTCGCGATCGCCATCCGTTCTTCGATCAGTCCCCGGCGGCAATCGCTGACCACGAAGCGGCCCGAATTCCGAAAACACATATTGCCAGTTTTTCTTCCCACGATCGTTGTGACTCCATTTAGCGAATGTCAGGAAGTGCAAAACAGATGCCGTGATTGGACACGGGCGCCCTCACCCAAAACGGCTGCGGATTCAACCCCCGCTATAAGCTTGTGGGACGCTTGACTCGACCTGGAGCGGCTACTTTTCTTGGCAGTGCATAGAAACGTTAGCGGAGGTGGTAAGCCTTCATTTTCTTCTGCAATGCCGCTCGGGAAAGCCCGAGCGCCTGTGCCGTACGTGATACGTTGCTTTGATTTTGACGTAAGGCCTCCGCAATATGACGCGCCTCAAAGGCGGCTCGGGCTTTGCGCAGCGATTCCGGTCCGGATTGCGGATGCTCCAAAGGCAGGCTGTCCCCCGTCGCTGCGGCCGGCAACTCGCTTTGGGCCTCACTTGTGTCGGAAGATGCACAAATCGAAGGCTTTTTGACCCTTGATTGCTCAAGCGTCGGCGTAAGGTGGTTCGGTGTGATTAATTCTTCATCACGGGCAAGAGCAACCGCCCGTTCGATTTCGTTGCGCAATTCGCGAACGTTTCCTGGCCATTGGTAACCGCACAGGATATCGAGCGTTTCAGGCGCGAAGCCTACGATGTGCTTATTCTGGCGTTGAGCGGCTGTATTGAGAAAATGCGAAGCCAGCATCGGTATATCTTCGCGACGATCGCGCAGTGGTGGCAATCTGATGGGGAAAACTGCCACTCTATAATAAAGGTCCTGTCGAAAATTGCCCCGCTCTACTTCTGTCTTGAGGTCTCGATTGGTGGCCGACAGGACTCTTACGTCAACTTTTCTGGCAAAGGTATCGCCTACAGCCACAACTTCTTCTTCCTCCAATACCCGCAACAGCTTGGCCTGCATGCTCATCGGCATATCCGAGATCTCATCGAGGAAAATCACCCCACCGTTAGCCGCCCGGAACAGCCCCGGATTATCCCGGACGGCGCCAGTAAAGGCGCCCCGCCGATGGCCAAACAGTTCACTTTCAAGCAGACTTTCGGGCAAGGAAGCGCAGTTTATGGCAATAAAGGGTCCGTCGGCCCGGGCGCTAGCCAGATGTATGCCGCGCGCCACCATCTCCTTGCCCGTTCCAGTCTCGCCTTCGATGAGGACGGGGATCGAAGAAGCCGCCGCGCTCTCCATCAGACGGAAGACCTCGCGCATCGCAGCGGTCGCGCCAATGATTTTGCCAAACGCATCGCTTCGGGCGAGGTCGCGGCGCAGCACGCCCAGACGCTTTTGCAGACTGGCCTCGGCGTCGCGCACCTGGGTGTAGAGTCGCGCGTTCTCGATCGCCACCGCGATACTGCCGGCCAGCGCCTCGAAGAAGGCAAGATCGTCTTCGGAGAAACGATTGGGGCCGCGGCTGTTGACCGCCTCGATCACTCCTATCTTGCCCTGACGAGTAATCAAGGGCACCGCAAGCAGGTCGCGAGTGGTGAAGCCGGTTGCCCGGTCCACGCCGTGATAATGGCGGTAGTCGCCTTGGGCATCCGTAACCCGGATCGCGACGGCATCGTTCAGCGCCGCGCCGGCGATTCCCTTGTCCGCGGGAAAGCGCAAATTGCGCAATCGCTCCACAATCGCCGGGTCAGACTGGGAAACATAAGGGAAATAAAGCTCGTTGCGGTCCGGGTCGAGCAGCAGAATCGAAATTCCTTCCGCATTGAGTACTTCGCGGCACTTGTTGACCACCAGCGGCAGCAATTCCTGCAACTCGATCCGAGCCGCGAACGCGCAACCCAACTCGTAAAGCAGGGCGAAGCGGTCGCGTGGGCTGACCGTGCCTGAAGTCTGATCAGGGCCTTGACGCACACCCGGTTTAGAGATCAGCCGACCCTGCTTTAGAACTTTTTCGTTCAAAGTCGTTCATCTCCCCCTTGTCGGCGGACCGTTCAGTTTCCCACCACAAAGGCGCAGCTGGTGGTACCGCTGCCGCCAATGTTCAGCGTGGCCACTTTTTTTGCTCCCTCGACCTGGTAATCCCCGGCATTGCCGGTGACCTGCTTGAATGCGTCCAGAAGCTGGCGCACTCCGGTCGCACCCACCGGATGCCCGGCGCCAATCAAGCCCCCGCTGGGATTGATCGGCATCGCACCACCCAACTCGATCACGCCCTCCTCCACCGCTTTCCACGACTGGCCGGGGGCGGTGATGCCGAAATGGTCGATCGCCATGTACTCCGAAGTGGTGAAACAGTCGTGAGTCTCGATTGCGGCAATCTGTTCCAACGACACGCCGGCGCGCGCGAAGGCGTCGAGAATAGCCTGGCGCGTGTGCGGCAATATGTAAGGATTGCTGCGGCTTTCCGCCATCTTGGTATCGAACTCGATGGGCGCGGTGCGATGGCCCCAGCCCAGAATTCGCGGGATTGCCACAAGCTCCAGCCGGCGGCGTTTGGCGTACTCGCGCGCGTACTTCTCCGACGCCAGGAAGATCGCGACGGCGCCGTCGGTTACCTGGGAGCAGTCCGACGCCTTGATGCGCCCGCCGATCACCGCATTGTAGCGGCTTTGCCGCGCCGCATGATTTTCGCTCATGTACCAGTTGCGCGTCTGCGCCAGCGGGTTGCGCCGGGCATTGGAATAATTCACGGCGGCGATATGCGCCAGATGCTCGTCTTTCAGACCGTAGCGGCGGTCGTACTCATCGCCCAGGCGTCCGAACAGTTTGGGAAAGGGAAATTCGATTCCCCTGGCCTCCCGCTCATACCATGCCGCGGTACCCAGGTAATCACCGCCTACGGCCGCATCGACGGTCTTCATCTGTTCGACTCCCACCACCAGCGCCAGGTCGTACCGTCCGGCTTCGATTTCGGCCGACGCGGCCAGAATCGCGATCGATCCCGAGGCGCAGGCCGCCTCATGACGGCTGGTGGGAATTCCGGAAAAGGCCGGGTCCACGTCCACAACGAACGCCCCCAGATGGCCCTGATGGGCGTAAAGTTCGGCGGCGAAATTTCCGACGTGCGCGGTCTGCACGTCGCGCGCATCGATGGCGGAACTTTCCAGCGCGCCAAGCACAGCTTCCCGCATCAGCGCTACAATATGTTTGTTTTCCTTGGACCAGTTGCGGGCGAAATCGGTTTGCGTTCCGCCCAGAATAAATACCGGTGGATGACTCATATAACCTCGCTCTTCATCCAACAAACGTGCGGCCGAAATCAAGTACGCTGCCCGCGTACAACTTCCCTTCCGCAGTTTCCAGCACGGGTGGAATTTTCAATTCATAACGTTTGAGCAGTTCAATGGTGTCCGCGGCGCCCAGCAGATCGACTATCACGCCGGGCGGTGCCCAGTTGAATCCATAGGACATAATCGTATCGATGTCGCCGCTGGACGCCGCCGCTTCACCCACGCGGCTGAGCGCGTAACTGATATATCCAAGCACGATCCGGCGGGCCAGTTCGGCTTCGCTGCCGTCCGCCGTTTTAAGCACCTCAAGCGATTCACGATACCGGCCCACCCGATGCAAACCCTTCATCCGCTCGACGAACTGGATCGGTTTGGGCGCCACAAATTCATAATACCGGCCGCTGGTATCGAGCACCTCGACCCGCTTTCCCGTGCGCCGGTAAAATCCGCCCCGCGCCGGCGTTTTATCACCCATCCTGCCCTGCGCGACCCCCTGCTTGATATAGTCGGGCAGTTTGAAGAGGGCGTGCGCTTCATCCTGCGTCTTTTCGTAAATGTTTTCGACAATCGCCTGATGGACGTCCCAGCCAACCAGGTCGATAGTCGCCAGCGGAGCCATCGCACGGCCGGTGTGGGGTCCAAGCAGGTAATCGAGGAAAGCGACGCCGTATTGCGGCACCAGTTGCGCGATCTCGTTGAGCGTTTTGAACGCAATCCGGTTGCCGGCGAATGCGGGGCGATCGGCCGCGACAATCAATCGGCGTCCGAGTCGTTTCTGCAGCATCTGCCTGACGGCGTCGATTACCGCGGGATCGGTATCCGCGTGCGGAACAATCTCGGTACCAGCGATCAGGTGAGGCGGATTGAACAGATGGATTCCGAGAAAATGGCGCCGGAACGATTCGCTGCGGCCCCGGGCCAGTTCGGCTATCGACAGACCCGAGGTCACCGTCGCCACGATTGAATCGGGCGCGCGATAGCGGTCAACCTGTTCGAAGAAACCGCGCTTGAGCGCCAAATCCTCGGCCAGCGCTTCGAACACGACCGCCGCGCCTTCAACCGTCCGTTTAAGATCGCTGTTGTAAGCTCCGATTTCGATGTTTTCCGAAATCGCCTCGGCGCGCGCCAGGGCCTGGACCTCTTCCAATGCCTGGGCGGCCTTGTCACGGTCGCGAGCCAGCATCACCACGCGGTAACCGCCAGCGGCGAACAATTCAGCCGCACCGATTCCCATCACGCCGTTGGCGCCCAGTATTACCACCGCGCCGTTCTGGTTATTCACACTTTTCGGGTTGTTCAGAAGACCTCCCACTCCGGTCGAACCGTGCTTTCCTTGATGGCGTCCAACCGGCCAAATCGGCCCGTTGAATCGGGAACCCAAAGCAGCTTAGCTTCGTTCCGCATGATTTGCCAGTACGCGCGGGAACGCCTTTGTCGCAATACTTGTCAATTGCAATTTTTACGGTTCGATCCATGCGCATTGATTTGGCATGAGCTTTTCCTCGGCCTCTTCGGGCCCCCAGGTGCCGGCCGGATATGTCGCCATCCCGTTTCTCCCCTCCCGCCTCCAGACGTCGAGTATGCTCTGGACGAAACGCCATGAACGCTCGACCATCTCTGAATCGACGAACAGTGTCTGATCGCCCGTCATTACCTCGTACAGCAGCATTTCGTATGCTTCCGGCAGACGGGCCTGAAACTCCCGTTCGTACTGGAGGTTCATCTGTACGGGCCGGATTGAAAGATCGAGTCCCGGCTGTTTGGCTATAACCGACAACGAAAAACCCTCGTCAGGCTGTATTCTCAAATTCAGAACATTGGCGGGAAGCGAATGACGCTCGGCAAACAGGATAGCCGGCAGCGGTTTGAAATGAATGGCGACCGAACTGGCGCGGCGCGCCAGCGCTTTGCCGGTGCGCAGGTAAAAGGGCACGCCCGACCATCGCCAGTTGTTGACGAAAAGCTTTAACGCCACGAACGTTTCGGTGGCTGAATCGGGCGCCACCCCCTGCTCCTTCAAATAATCCGGCAACACCCTGCCGTCGACATGGCCTGCCGTGTACTGCGCGCGCACGACCTGACCATGCACCTCTTCGGGCGTCAGCGGCTTGATCGCGCGCAAGACATTGAGCTTCGCCCCGCGGATGTCCTCAGCGCCCAGGCTGACCGGCGGTTCCATCGCAATCAGGGTGAGGAGCTGAAACATGTGATTCTGGACCATATCGCGCAAAGCGCCCGCATGATCGTAATAGCCCGCTCGCGTTCCCACGCCTTCCAGTTCGGAAACCGTGATCTGAACGTGGTCGATATGATGGGCGTTCCAGATCTGCTCGAAGATGCTGTTGCCGAAGCGCAGCACCAGTAAGTTCCGTACGGTCTCCTTGCCCAGGTAATGGTCGATGCGAAAGATCTGGCTCTCGTCGAGGTACTGATGCAGTCCCTGGTTGATGGCCATCGCGCTGGCCAAATCCACCCCGATCGGTTTCTCGACCACCACCCGACTGAACCCGCGTCCCTGCGGCGGCCAGATTAGTCCGGCATCGTGGATCCGCTTTACCCATTCGAGGATCGCCTCGGGCGGAAGCGCCAGGTAAAAGATCCGGTTGGGCGGCAGGGCGCCCGCGGCTTCGATCTGCTCAAGCCGCGCCTTAAGATGATGAAAGCTCTCCGGACTCTCGATTCCCGAAAGGTAGTCCAGCCGCGCCGCAAAGCGCTCCCAGCACGCCTCCCGCAGCGGGGCGTTGGAAAAGCGCTCAATACCGTCGCGCGCGTGGCGGCGGAACTCCTCGATCGTCATCTGGCGGCGCGCGCAACCCACGATCATGGTTTCCTCCGCCAACAGCCGCTCGCCGCAGCAATCCAGACTGTAAAGAGCCGGAATCAGCTTGCGCATCGCCAGGTCGCCTGACGCGCCGAAAATGACGATCGAGCACGGCGGAACTTGTTCGGCTTCTGCGAGCCGGACGACCTCGTCCATGACAATCTCCTTCAGCGATTAGACTAACGCCGCCGCGCAACCGGCGCACGTGCCCAGTTGGCAGGCGCAGCGCTGGGCCTGCCCCCAGCATGGCTGCATGGAAGCGGACGCGGCGCATTTTTTCACTTCTGCGACTTGACCGCGGAGAGCGGCCGGGCAAGGCTGACTATCGCCGCCTGTACCGATGGCTCCTTTCGTAGCCGAGGCGTAAGCAATTTGGGCGCGGCACGACCCTCCGAAGGTGTAAATCATACGTTTGAGCCGGTCGCAGGAAATGGATTAAGATGCCGGCTAATCGGCACCGGTTCGCGCGCTTCAACCCAACCAGGGGAGTTTCGAAATGGCATATGACCTGATCGTCAAAAATGGCACGGTCTTCGATGGCACCGGGGCGCCGCGTTTTCGCGCCGACGTCGCGATTGCCGACGGACGCATTACCGAAGTCGGACACGTCAAAGACACCGCCCGGCGCACCATCGACGCCTCGGACCTGATCGTCGCGCCCGGCTTCTTCGATCCACATACCCATTATGACGCGCAGATGTGCTGGGATCCGCTAATTACCTGCTCCTCCTGGCACGGCGTGACCAGCATCGTGATGGGCAATTGCGGCGTCGGCATCGCGCCCTGCCGCCCCCAGGATCGCGAGGTCGCCACCTGGGACCTGGTCAATGTCGAGGGCATTCCTTTCGACGTCCTCAACCGCGGCATCACCTGGGATTGGCAAAGTTTCCCCGAATTCATGGACGCGGCGCAGCGCCGCCGCAGCGCGCTCAATCTCGGCTTCCTCGCTCCGCTCACGCCCTTTCGCCACATGGTGATGGGCGAGGAGTCGATGGAGCGCGCCGCCACCGCGGATGAGCGCGGCCGGATCAAGGCGCTGCTCAAGGAAGCGGTGGCGGCCGGCGCTGTCGGCTTTTCGCTGACCCGCGTCCGCCAGCATATCGGCTACCAGGGCCGTCCTCTGGCTTGCCGTCTCGCCGACCGCGACGAACTCGCGGCCTATGCCAACGCGCTCAGAGAATTGGGCAAGGGCACCATCGAGATCGCGCTCAACCAGGACCTCGCGCTGGTTACCGACGAAGAAGCCGAACTGCTCGATTTCATGCTGACGCAAAGCGGGCGTCCGGTGACATGGCTGGGGCTGGCGCCGACTTCGGGAAGAGGTGACGCGCACATCGAGACGCTGGAGAAGATGGGTCCGCTGATGGCCCGCGGCGGCATCCCGCAGGTGATCGCTTATCCGTCCGAGCCGCAGTTCAGCATGCGTAATCCCTTCCTGCTGGCCAGTATCCAATGCTGGCAGCAGGTGTTCAACCAACCCCCCGAAGCGCAAAAGCGAATCTATGGAGACCCCGCGTTCCGCAACGCGTTTCGCGAGGCGCTCAAGACCCCGCAGATTTTTGCCGGCCGATGGGATCGCGTGCGCATCGACGAAGTTTCAGACCCGGCGCTCAAGCCGATCGAGGGCAGGATGGTGTCGGAGGTCGCCCAGCAGCGCGGAGCGGATCCACTCGACACGTTTTTGGACCTGGCGATCGAAGACGATCTGCGCATCCGCTACGCGGTGGCCAATCGCGGCGAGGATCGGCTGGCGGCCCTTATCAAGGATCCGCGCACGCTGGTCGGTCAGGCCGACGGCGGCGCGCACGTCGATATGATCTGCATGGCGGGCTATCCGACCCACATGATTGGCCGATGGGTGCGGCAACGCCAGTTGATGACGCTGGAGGAGGGAATTCGCCGGATCACCTCGCAGCCTGCCGATCTGTTCGGATTCCCCGAGCGCGGCCGCATCGCGAAGGGCTCGGCCGCCGACATAGCGATCTTCGATTACGACCGGATCGGATGTGCGCCGCGGCCCGAGTCGCGTCACGACCTGCCCGGCGGCGGCTTGCGCCTGGTGACGACGTCGCAGGGCGTCGAATACACGATCGTCAACGGCGAGGTGCTGTACGAGCACGGGAAACACACCGGCGCGCTACCCGGCCAGGTCCTGCGCTCGCGCCGCCTCGATTGATAACGGCAACCAAACCTGATTCTCTCGCCCTGGAAGGGGCAAATGAGCGCCCATTGTTTTGGGGCGTCCTGACTCAGCACGCGATTTTTTGCGGCGCGCGATTAAGGATTTGCCCGCTGCGTCGATCCGCGAACGGATCGCTTTTCACCCGAACCGCACTCTGGATCGATCCCCGCCACCACTATACTTTTTCAGCAGGCCCAGCCTGACCGGCTGGGTTTCGCGGAAGAACTCAGCGATGAAAATCAAAGTGGCAGTAGTAGGCGCGACCGGAATCGCGGGGCAGCAGGTCCTCGCCAGTCTCGACAACCATCCGACTTTCGAAGTCGCCGCATTGGCGGCGTCCGAACGCTCCGCCGGCAAATCTTTCGCCGACGCGATCACCGATCCCGATAGCGGGATCAGGCGCTGGTACGCCGCCGGATCGAATCCGGCGCCCGAAATCCTGGCATTGCCGGTGCAGGACGCCAAAGGCCTCGATCTCAGGGGCATCGACCTGGTCTTCGCCGCCGTCGAGTCTGAAGCGGCGCGCGAACTCGAACCCATCTATGCGCGCCACGTGCCGACCGTCTCCACCGCGCGGCCCTATCGGATGGAACCCGACGTGCCGCTCGTAATTCCGGGGGTCAATCTCGAACACCTCGCACTGATCAATGAACAAAAGCGGCGCCGCGGATGGCGCGGGTTCATCGCCACGCTGCCCAACTGCACCGCAACCGGGATGGCGATTACGCTCAAGGCGCTGGAGCCGCGCTTCGGTATCGATTGCGTGATGGTTACCACGATGCAGGGGATATCCGGCGCCGGCCGCGATTTGCCCGCGCTCGATATCGTAGAGAACATCATTCCTTACATCCCCCGCGAAGAAGAGCGCGTTCAGATCGAAACCCGCAAGATTCTCGGACATCTCGGCGAAGGCGCGATCGCCGAACTACCGATCAGGCTCAGCGCGACCTGCACACGCGCAGGAGTTATCGCCGGGCACACTGAAGCGGTCAGCGTTGGATTGAAGAAACCCGCTTCGCCCGAGGACATCATCGCGGCGTTCCAGGAGTATGGCACCGAGTTCACGCGTCTGGGGCTGCCGAGTTCGCCGCGCCACCTGATCACCGTGCATCGCGATCCGATGCGCCCGCAGCCACGCCTGGACCGCGACGTCGAAGGCGGCATGACCACGTCGGTCGGGCGAATCCGTCCCGACGAGGTGCTGCCCAACGGAATCAAGTACCTGCTGGTGACGCATAACACGGCGATGGGTGCCGGCAAGGGCGCCGTCCTGCTCGCCGAATACCTGGCCCACGCCGGATACCTGCGCGGGTAGTCGCGGGCGCATTTTGGAGCACTCGACCTGACGCGCGGATGCGGTAATACTTGAGTTATGAGCGTTTTAATACCTTACGTGGTGGAGCAAACCGGACGCGGCGAGCGCTCCTATGACATCTACTCGCGGCTGCTTCGTGACCGCATCGTTTTTCTCGGCGGCGGCATCAACGACGACGTGGCCAACCTGATTTCGGCCCAGTTGCTGTTTCTGGAAGCCGAAAATCCCGAGCAGGAGATCAATCTTTACATCAACTCGCCGGGCGGATCGGTGACCGCCGGACTCGCCATCTACGACACCATGCAGTTCATCAAGCCTTCGATCTCAACTCTGTGCGTGGGTCAGGCGGCGAGCATGGGCGCGGTGCTGCTTGCTGCCGGCACCAAAGGACGGCGCTACGCCCTGCCCCATTCGCGCGTGATGATCCATCAACTGTCGGGTTCGGTCGAGGGTCAGGCCTCGGACATCGAGCTGCACGCGCGCGAGGCGCTGCGGCTGCGCGAGACGCTCAACAATATCCTGGCGCAGCACACCGGCCAGACCGTGCGGCGGATCGAAAAGGACACCGAGCGCGACAGCTTCATGAGCGCCCAGCAGGCGATGGAATACGGCATCGTCGACGAAATTCTGGAGTCGCGCCAGAGCAAGACGGCCTAGGTCGGTTGTCTCACGCCCGATCACCCCAGCCCCAGCCGTCGCGCAACCTAACATCAGGAGGGGGAGTTGCACGCCGCAGCGCGGACGGGTAGCTATAATCCTCTGACCAAGCCTATCAAGGAAACGGGCAGGTAGCTCAGTCGGTAGAGCAAAGGACTGAAAATCCTTGTGTCGACAGTTCGATTCTGTCCCTGCCCACCATTAAAAATCGGCTGTTTATCAGCATCGGGCGCTTGCCATTAAGCGCAGTTTTACTTGATTCAAGTGCTGGCGCCTGGATGGCGCCAGGGTTCAGAACGCGGCCTTGGAGCTGGATTGCCCGCCACGGCGACGCTTCTGAGCTTGCGCAAAGACGCAAAGCATGACGCCGAAGTAATTACGCACGGTCTTCAGCGCGCCGGCGTACTTAACCACGCGTCGGGAATCCTTGGGCGGCTTGCGCAATTTCGGCTTGGCTCAAACGCGCTTCCTTCCAGCTATCCATCCTTTGTCAGAACATGCCGCGCAAAGCGGGCTGTGCGCTCCGTCATTCCAAGCCGCGCCCGCGCACACAACGAGTCCAATCAAAACCCGGGCGCCGCCACCCACCTACGTGACGTGCGTTGAGAACGTTGAGTATTCAAATCCGGCCCTCTGCACAGGAATCGCGCCTGAGGGCGACCAGGGGCCAATGGTCGGGTCAGGCTCGTTTCAACCGTTAGCGGCCGGGGAAATTCGGGGGACGGCGCTGCATGAAGGCTTTGATGCCTTCGCGGAAGTCGGCGCCGCCGAATAGTTTGTTCAGCTCCTGGAAGTCTTCGCGGATGGCCGTGGCCAGATCCGTCAGCATGTGCTCGTAAACCATCCGGCGCGCCACCGCCACGCCCACCGGCGAGCATTGAGTCGCGATTTCGGCCGCCAGTTCGCGCGCCTTCGCCATCAGTTGATCGTCGGGGAAGACGTGGGTCACGAGACGGCGTTCAAGGGCCTCGCGCGCGCTCAGGGTTCGTCCCGTGACCACCAGCTCGATCGCGTCCGCCAGCCCGATCAGCCGCGGCAGCATCCAGCTTGCGCCTTCTTCGATCGACAGGCCGCGGCGCGGATAGAGGATTCCCATGCGGGCGCTCTCGGCAGCGACGCGGATATCGAAATACAATGCGCAGGTGAAACCCACGCCGACGCACACGCCGTTGATCGCGCCGATAATCGGCTTGCGCAGCGCCAGCATGTAGGAAAATGCGCCGCGAAAGTCGGGCTTCAGATGCTCGTCGCGGCGGTTGTGCTCCTTTGCCTCCTCCATCACCCGGGCCGCCGGCGTGCGCAGCACGTCCATGTCCATGCCCGAGCAAAATGCCTTGCCCGCGCCGGTGACGAGGACCACGCGTACGCTGTCGTCGCGATCGGCTTGCTGGAGCGCGTCGTGGATCTCCCCGATCATCTTCGGCGGCATCGCATTCATGCGGTCGGGACGATTCAGCGTGATAGTCGCGATCCGATCCGATGTGTCATAAAGAATCTGCTCGTAAGCCATCGATGAATACCTGCCGCGATGATTGGAACGATTGTTCGCATATCGCGCCGCCACGAGCAACGGCAAGCGCCTACACGGCGATTCGCTTGCTCCCGGACGGCGGTTTGCTCCATGATCGGCGCGGCTTGAACACTGGCCCGGAGGCGGTTGCGATGGCAACAGGAATCGTCAACGGTTCAGGATCGCCTGATTTCGCGGCTGCTCAGGCCCGTTCTCGGACCCGTGCTCGCATCGGCCCGCCGGCCGCTTTTCTCGCGCTAATAGCTTTGGCCATTTGCAGGGCGGCGCCTGCGGCGGCGGATAGCGCCATGGCGCTGGTGCAGTCGGCGGTAGCCAGCGCGCGCAAGGTCCTGGCCAATCCGGATTACAAATCCGCGCCGCAAACCAAAAGGACCGAACTGCTCAAGTTGCTGGACAACACTTTCGACTTCGACGCTATGGCGCGCTCCTCGCTCGGCCCATATTGGAAGAAGCTTCGGCCGGACCAGCGCGAACAATTCGTTGCGCTGTTCCATCAAAGACTGGAGCGCCGTTACGTGAAGATCATCGAAGATTATTCCGGCGCGCAGATCAATTTCGTCAGGGAAAACCCCAACGGCGCCGATCGCGCGCAAGTTTATACCAACGTCGTCAATCCAATGCTGGCCGAACCGCTCGAGATGAATTACATGCTGATACGCAAAGACGGGAGCTGGAAAGTTTACGACATCGACATCGGTGGCATAAGCGAAGTGGATAGCTACCGCAAGGAATACGCCCGGATCATCAACGGCCAGGGCTACGACGCGCTGGTTAAGAAGCTCGAAAATCCCTGATTTGCATCAAAAATTCGGATGAAAAATGTCGCCTGCGGTAGCCCATCGCGCCGAGCGCAAGGCTGGGAACAGGGTCCGTAAACCAGCCGCAAATCATACTCGCAAAGTTCGATTAATCCTTTTACAGATTTCGCTGAACCATAAATGCTGTGTTCGGAGGTGCAGGGATGACAAGGCGCAATCTGCCGATCTCACGCTGGTGGATGCAGGGTGCAATTCTCACTTACCTGGTCGGATTCAGTATCCTGGGGTTCCTTGCCTATCTGGGTTATGCAGAGCAGCCGCCGATCCCGGCGCGGGTGCTCGACGCCAACGGCGGCCTCATCATTACGCGCAACGACATCCTGGACGGGATGAACGTATTCGAGCGCTACGGCATGATGGAATATGGCACCATATATGGGCATGGCGCATATCTCGGTCCCGACTTCACCACCGATTATCTTCACCGTGAGGCGCTTTATCTGCGGGCCAGATATGCTCAAACCGGCGCGCCTGAATCCGCCGCCACGCGGGTGATCGCTGAACTGCACGCAAACACCTACAACAGAGCGGCCGACACGCTTACATGGAGCGCCGCGCGCGCTGACGCATACCGGGCGCTGTTGGCGCATTACCAGCGGATGTTTTCCGCGCCCGAACCAGCGGCGGGATTGCAGGCTCGCCTGATCAGCGATCCCGCGGACATCGCCAAAATGGTGGACTTCTTCGCCTGGACGGCGTGGACCGCGGCCGCCAACCGGCCGGGACATTCTTACTCCTACACCAACAACTGGCCGCCGGAACCGCTGGCTGGCAACCATGTCACCGCGGATGCCGTCATCTGGAGCGCTATCTCGATTGTCTTTGTGTTGGGCGGCACCGGCCTGGTGCTGTTTCTTTTCGGGCGCTACGACTGGCTGGGATGGACCGAGGAGCGCCGAGCGCTGCGCTTTCTTCCGGTCGAGGATTACGCGCCTACCCCTGCACAACGCACCATCGTGTGGTTCCTGCTGGTCGCATCCCTGTTGTTCCTGATGCAAACGCTGTTGGGAGGATTGGCGGCCCATTATCGTGCCGAACCGGCCAACTTTTTCGGCGTCGATGTCTCTCGGCTGCTGCCTTACAATCTGGTGCGGACGTGGCACGTACAGCTCGCGATCTTCTGGGTCTCTGCATCCTACCTGGCCACCGGCATTTTCATCGCGCCGTTGATCAGCGGCCGCGAACCACGCGGGCAGCGCGCACTGACGATTATCCTGCTGGTGGCCGTGGCGATCGTGGTGTTCGGCAGCATGGCCGGCGAATATGGAAGTATTCAGGGATGGATCCGGCGCTGGTGGTTTTGGATCGGCGATCAGGGGTTTGAGTATTTGGACCTTGGCCGCTTATGGCAGATCGGTCTGATCGCGGGGTTGGCGCTGTGGGTATTTATCCTCTGGCGCGGACTCGCGGGCGCGCTGGAAAGCCAGCGCCAGGGCAATCTGCCCTGGATGTTATTTTACGCCGCGCTGGCAATTCCCGCGTTTTATGCGGTGGGTTTGCTGGTCAATCCACGCAGCGGCTTCGTTATCACCGATTTCTGGCGCTTCTGGGTGGTTCATCTGTGGGTCGAGGACTTTCTGGAACTCTTCACCACCGTGGTCGTTGCCTACGTCTTCGTCCTGCTGGGCATGGTCACGGAAAGGACCGCGCTGCGCGTCATCTATCTGGATATCATCCTGTATTCGATTGGCGGCGTGGTGGGCACGATGCATCATCTCTATTTCAGCGGAATGCCGGCGGCGCATATGGCCCTGGGCGCTGCGTTCTCGGCCATGGAGGTGATCCCGCTGCTGATGCTCACGCTGGAAGCATGGGGCTTCATGCGCTCGGGCGGCCAATCAACCGCCGGTCAGGACCATCCCCATCGCTGGGCCGTATGGTTCCTGGTCGCCACCGGTTTCTGGAACTTTCTGGGCGCGGGAGTGTTCGGATTTCTGATCAATCTGCCCGTGGTCAGTTACTACGAAATCGGCACGGGGCTTACTGCCAATCACGCTCACACTGCGATGATGGGCGTCTATGGGATGCTGGCGATCGGCCTGCTGCTCTTCTGCCTGCGTTACCTGATGCGGCCCGAAGCGTGGAGCGAGCGCGCCGCGCAATTATCTTTCCTGTCGCTGAACATCGGGCTTGCCTGGATGGCGTTCTGTAATCTGTTCCCGGTGGGAATCGTGCAGTTGTACGACGCGGTTGCAGTCGGCTATTGGCATGCGCGCGCTCCCCGGTTCATCACCACCGGCTGGGTGCATTTCCTGGAATGGTTGCGGTTGCCCGGAGACGCCTTGTTCATCATCGGCGGAGCGATTCCCTTGCTCTACCTGTGCGTCCTTGCCGTGGTCAATCCCAATCCTCGCCGCAGCACCGCGGAAGTGCCCGCGCGGCTGTTTACTGTCGAACGGGCGGCTTGACGGCTATCTGAACTCCGGTCCGCGAAGCTGCTGCTCGAAAGACACGAGCGCCGTGAACGACGCGATACTCAAGGAATTGCGCTACATCCTTGCTGAAATCGAGCGGCTCAAGCGCAGTCGCATTGCGCGTCCAGCAGCCGCGGCCAAAGCGTGAACGACCGTGCTTACGCGTCCCGCGACGGGGCTATGGCTGCGCAAGTTTGAAGCGTTCAACCAGAACGCGCGCTTCCAGCACTTGCCCGCTCAGGTCGAGTGGGCAGCGACAACACAGATATTCCGCAGCCGCCGCGGGAATATCCATCGGCTGGCGCGCGATGTAAGGCCGGCTGCCCCGGCGAATCTCCTGGTCGGCGCGCTCGGTCAGCACCGCGCCCGGATCCAGCGCAAACACTCCAATACCGGCGTCGCGCGCTTCCAGCGCCAGCGCCACCACGAAGCGGTTCAACGCCGCCTTGGAAACGGCATACGGCGCTCCAATTCCTGTCGCGCCCGGGGAAGACGCGGTCATGGTCGCCGCAGCGGAGGTAAGGTTAAGGATGACGCCGCGGCGCTTCGCAAGCATCGAAGGCAGGCACGCTTTGCTGGCGACCACCGCCGCCATCAGGTTAGCCTCGATATTGAAGGCCCAGGTATCCAGCGAGGTTTGCAAAAACGCATTGTAGTTGCCGGGTCCCAGGTAAAGGGCGTTGTTGACGAGGACGTCGATCGCGCCATACTCGGCCAGCGCGGTTTGGCACATCGCCTCGACCTCGATGCGCCTGGTCACGTCGCAGCGGATCGGTGTCACGCGCACACCCAGTTCGCGCACTTCGGCGGCGGTCTCCGCCAGCGACCCGGGCCATCGGCTCTGACCCGCATCCATCGTGCGCGCGGCCAGCACCAGGTTAAAACCGTTGCGGGCCAGCCGCAGCGCGATCTGTTTGCCGATCCCGCGGCTGGCGCCGGTGATTATTGCGGTCTGGCCGCGCGATCGGTTCGTCGGCTGTTTTGCTTCCATGAGCTTCCCTTCAGGCGTTACGCCTGGGACAACGCGGTCAATTGGCTCACCCGTTTGTTCAAACGTCCGGCTTCAGAGCCGGGCAAGTTTGGCCAGTTCGTCCAGCTTGCGCATGACCACGTCGAACGGCGCCGAAGGCACTCCCATGACGACTCGATCGACACCGGCAGCTTCCAAACTGTCCAGGCGGGCGCGATCCGGCTTAAACCACAGCGTGGTTACACTTACCGATTTCGGGTCGCGGCCGGCCTCAGCCACGCGCCGGCGCAGGTCTTGGACACCGCCCAGCAAGTCGCGCATGATCGTGGGCATCCAGCCGTCGTACAAATCAGCCACCCGCTGCCTGGCCGACGGCGTATGACCGCCAAAATAGATCGGCGGCCACGGTTTCTGCACCGGTTTGGGATAGGACCATACGGGATCGAAGTTGACGAATTTCCCGTGAAACTCCGCGCGCTCCTCGCTCCACAGTTTCTTCATCGCGTCCATCCGCTCGCGCAGCAAGCGGTAGCGTGTAGCAAACGCGGTTCCGTGATTCTCCATCTCCTCCGCGTTCCATCCTGCGCCAATGCCGAAGATGAACCGCCCGCCCGACATGAGATCGAGACTGGCGACCTTTTTGGCCAGCACCAGCGGATCATGTTCGACCACCAGGCAGATCGCCGTTCCCAATTTGATGCGCGTGGTGACCGCGGCAGCGGCGGCGAGTCCGACGAACGGATCCGATATGTGCAGATAATCCCGGGGCAGTTCTCCGCCCATCGGATATGGAGAGCGGCGCGAGACCGGGATGTGCGTGTGTTCGGGCAGCCATAGCGAGTCAAAGCCGCGCTGTTCGACCGCGCGCGCCAGTTCAGGCGGCGAGACCGTGTATTCGGTCGCGTAGCTCAGGATGCCAAATTTCATCGCCTGCTCCGTCCCTCAGAGAAAACTTCCAGCGCCATTGATACCCTCCATCGCACGGCTCTACCTCGACTTCAAATTTATGCCCTGAAGATGTTTCCAATGTTTAATGACAACCGGCATCCCTTATGTTGACTGGCAAGGACGGTACATCTAGCCTACTAGGCCGATATGCCACACGTGCCAGTACATCCGTCGGCGATCAAACGCCATCGACGCAGCCTCAAACGCAAAGCCCGCAATCGCGCGGTAAAGACTCATGTGCATAACGCGATAAAAAACGCGCAGGAAGCGCTGGGGACGGGCGATGCGCAACGGAGCAGCCAGGCGTTGCGCGAGGCCATGAAGGTTTTAGGCAAAGCGGCGACCAAGGGCGTGATCCATCGCAACACGGTGTCGCGTAAAATTTCCCGTCTGGCGCGCCGCCTCAACCGGGTCAAGGCTCAGGCTGCGCAGGGGTAAAGTAATCCGCTACGATTTGGGGACAATGCCAGCGGCGTGACCGTCGGCTTGTGCCGCCAATTCCGCACTTGAGGCTCGCGGCCCCAGGATAGTTTCCAATTCTTCGGCCCCGACGGTTTCCGCGACGAGCAACCGCCGGACCAGGTCGTCCAGTTTTTCGCGCACGCTGGTCAGGCGGCGCAACACTTCCTGGTGGGTTTCTTCCAGCAACTCGCGCACTTCGTGGTCGATTCTGGCCGCTGTATCCTCGCTGTAATCGCGGCCTTGTGCGATCTCGTAGCCGAGGAAGGGCTGCTGTTCGTCGGTCTTGAATGACGCCAACCCAAGCTTCCCCATTCCCCATCGCGTTACCATCCGGCGCGCCAGACGCGTGGCCTCCACCAGGTCGTTCTCAGCCCCAGTGGTGATTTCCCCGATCGCGACCTCCTCGGCGCCGCGCCCGCCCAGCATCACGGCCAGGCGGGCTTTCAGGTAGGAATAGCTCAGGTTGTGACGTTCCTCTCCGGGAATCTGCTGAGTCAACCCGAGCGCCTGGCCATGAGGGACAATCGTGACCTTGTACACCGGGTCGGCGGCGGGAGTGAGCCACGCGACCACCGCATGGCCGGATTCGTGATAGGCGACTACGCGCCGCTCCGACGGATCCATCAACTGCGGATGAGCCGCGCCCAGGCGGATCTTATCGAGCGCCTCGTCAAAATCCGCCATCGAGACCGTGTCGCGGTTGTGCCGCGCGGCAGCCAACGCCGCCTCGTTGCACAGATTGGCGAGATCGGCGCCGCTCATACCTATGGTGGTATTGGCGAGCGTTGCCAGATTCACGTCGGGTCCGAGCAGCAATTTGCGGGTATGAATGCGCAGGATGCCTTCGCGGCCATTCCGATCGGGTAACGGGACCACGACCTGACGATCGAAGCGGCCGGGACGCAGCAGCGCCGGATCGAGAACGTCGGGGCGGTTGGTGGCGGCCAGGATAATGACGTTGGTGCTGGGGTCGAAACCGTCAAGTTCACCCAGAAGCTGATTGAGAGTCTGCTCGCGCTCGTCGTTGACGGTGCCGACACCGGCACCGCGGCGGCGTCCGACCGCGTCCAGTTCATCGATAAAAACAATTGACGGCGAAGCTTCCTTGGCCTGCCGGAATAGATCGCGCACGCGGCTGGCGCCAACCCCGACAAACATTTCCACGAATTCCGACGCATTGAGGCTGAAAAATGGCACCCCGGCCTCACCAGCGACCGCGCGCGCCAGCAGCGTCTTGCCGGTGCCGGGAGCGCCAACCAGCAGGACACCTTTGGGAATCCGCGCTCCCAGTGCATGGTACTTTTTTGGATACTTCAGGAAATCCACCTCTTCCTGCAGGTCCGCCTTGGCTTCATCAGCCCCGGCCACGTCATTGAAAGTCACTTTAGGCATCTCGCTGCTGTAACGCCGGGCCTTGATCCGGCCGATGCCGAACATGCCCGATTGGCTCTGCGCGCTGCGGCGCGCCATCCACCAGAAAAACCCGATCAGGAGCAGCATCGGGAACCATTCGATCAGCAGGTCAAGAAACCACGGTGCCGTCGCGGAAGAGACGTTTATTACAACGTGATGCGCTTCGAGCAAACCGATCAGCGTCGGATCTCCAACCGCGGCCGGGAACGTCGTTGTGAAAGTGCTGTATTTGGCAGGATGCTCGGCGGCAGCATTTTCGGCCGGCGGTGGGGCTCCTGATTTTTTGGCCTGCGGCGAGGCCGCGGATTGCAGTGGGGCTTTGGCCTGGGAGGTCGCGGACGCCGGCGGCCACATTAATGGCTTTACGAAGTCACCCCTTATGTCGTCGCCAACGATGTGAACTTCAGATACGTTATTGTCACGAACCTGGCTCAGAAAGGTGGAATAGGGAATTTTGGCGGGCTGTGCGCCATGAGGCCACAAAGCAAGGATGTTCCAGACTGCCAGAGCAGCCAGGATTAGCCACCAAAACCAGAGATTGCCCGGAGGCTGGTTTTTGGGTCCGGGCCCTGATCCACGAGGTCCCTGAGGTCCTGGTGGACTCTGAGGTCCCTGGGCTCGTTGACGTCCAGTGCCTTCCGCCGCCATTAATTTATCGCTTTCCAGGCGCAATCGGCCTTCTTCCTAGCATTGCTCGCCCGGCGTCAAAAGGGAAGCAAGGCGCAATGGGGCGCAAGGGCTCTGCTCCGCGGTCGCGCACTGGCATACAATTGAACGATGATTTCCGCTGATGGATGCCGCGCCGCGCCTCAATCTATGATCCAAAAACATAGCTACGTGCCGAGCCTGGACGGACTGCGCGCGGTTTGTATCCTGTCAGTCATTTTCTTTCACGTCCCCGCTCCCGCAGGCCATCCATGGCTGCAGGCCGTGCGCAGCCGATGCTGGTACGGCGTGGACATGTTCTTTATCCTGAGCGGCTTTCTGATCACCTGGATACTGGCGGTCGAGTTCGACCAAACCGGACACGTGGATTTGGGTTATTTCTATCGCGCCCGCGGTTTGCGTCTGCTGCCCGCGTACTGCACGGCGCTGCTGCTGGTTTTGTGCGGATCGTATGTGTTGGGAAATCGTCCGGGCGCGGGGTTTTACGACCCGGCCAGAATATGGCCGTTGCTGCTGACTTATACGTTGAATCTATGGATTGCCGCGACCGCGATATGGCCGCAGGGACTGAGCCATTTCTGGTCGCTGTGCGTCGAAGAACATTTCTACCTGTCATGGTCGCTGGTGTTTCGCCGATGGGGTACGGCGCGCGCCTTGCGCATCGCCCTGGCGGCCATTGTAGGGGTGCTGTTCTACCGCATCGGATGGTATCTCTACATGAACTGGAGCCATCTGGCGTCGCCCTCGCAAGCGTCTTACTTCAGGATCCATTACGCGACCGATACGCGGATCGACGCGATTCTGATCGGATGCGCGCTGGCGCTGCTGATGCGCGAGCGGCGGCTGGAGGGATTCTGGCATCGGCTGCGCTCGACGCGTTGGCTCCCGGCGCTGGCGTTGGCGGTTGCCATCGCCTGTATCGCCTGGATGACGGAGCATCGATGGCGTCAGATCACGTTCGGCTACACCGCAATGGCTTTGGCGTCGGGCGGGCTGCTGACGGCAATCTTTCTGCAACCGCGATGCCTAATCGGGCGCATCCTGGCGACCCGTCCGCTGGTGGGAATCGGCCGGATCTCCTATGGCATCTACCTGTTTCATGCGCCGCTGTTGGTGGCGTTGGAGGCGCACTTTGGTTTTTACGCCAATTATGTGCCGTCCAGCCGCTATGTCGTAACGCTGGCAGGCCTGACCCTGAGCTCGATCACCGTTGCCGCAATCCATTACCGTCTGGTCGAGCAGCGATTCCTCGCCATGCGCAAACCGCGGTCATTCCTCGCCCCCCGCGCCCATCGAAGCGCGCAAGCGTCAACCGCCTAGTGGCATAGGATTACTCGCCTGCCCTTTCCAAGCACCGCAAAAAAACACAGCCGTAGCAGCGGGAGCGGAGGAAGTTCCGCTCCCGCGATCATCTGACTAGTACGGATGGGCCTCGCGCCAAGCCTTCCACGGCTCCAACGAACCCACCGAATCGGGCTTGCCGGAATGCGCCAGAGGACGCGAGCCCGGCTTCACCTCGTAGGGCGACTTCAAATCCAGCTCCTTGCCGATTTCGCGTATCGCCGGCATTACCTCGGCCGCAAGCAGCTTCAGGTTGTTTTCCCGGTCCCGGCGAGTGATAGGTCCGTCGTTCTGCCACAGAATGAAGATTCCCGGCCGCAGCGTTTCCATCACCACGCGCAGTTTGGGGATAACGGTTTTGGGCGTGCCGCAGATAATGCCGAAGGAATTCAGTACATCGGGGAGCTGATCGAAGATGGCCTTGCGCGTAGCCTCGACGTCGACTTTGGATTCCTGCCAGAACCGCGAACGATGGTCGACCTGGGCCGCGGACACATCGGCCCGCGTTGGGCTTTGCGAGGGCGCTGCCTGGAATGGGGAGCTGGTGCGCTTCTTGTTGGGATCGGAAAACTGGGTCGCGATACGCCGGGTTGCCAGCTTGGAGTTGTATCCCGGTGGAAAATTGTAGGCCGGTTGCGCGAACAGGCTGTAGCCGCTGCCCGCACCCCCGAACATGTCGAACTTGGCAATCTCCCGAGCCTTCTCTTCGCTCTCCGCGACGTAAACCTTCTGCATGTAGCCGAAGTTCTCAGGGCCGACCTGGTAGCCGAGTTCAGCCGCGCGATCACGATAGATATTCCACAATTCAACGGTCGGCTCCAGGAAGGTGGCCAGCGCGATGTAGGGGTAGCGTTTCTCAGCGCACCACAGCGCGGTCTCGGGGCTCAGGAGGCCGGGAATCCACATCTGCGGATGCGGCTTTTGCATCGGTACCGGCCACGGATCGACGAAACGGTAATGGAAATGGCGGCCTTCGTAGCGCCATGGACCGGGCTCGGTCCACGCTCTGACGATGAAGTCGTGCGCCTCGTTGAAGTATTCGCGGTTATAGGCCGGATTGGCGTTGTGCGCGAATTGCTCGCTGCCCGCGCCGCGGACCCATCCCGTGACCAGCCGCCCGCCCGAAATCACATCGATCATCGCCAGCTCTTCCGCCAGCCGCAGCGGATTGCCCAGCGGCAGCGGATTGCCTATCAGGATGATCTTCACCTTTTTGGTGATGCGCGCGAGAATCGACGCTTCAACATCCATCACCGCGCCCATCGTGAAGGGCGTATCATGATGTTCGTTAAGCGCGACCCCGTCGAAACCCAGCTCCTCGCACAGAAGCTTTTCGTCCAGGTATTCGTGATACAGCTCGTGGCCCTTGGCCGGATCGAAAAAGCTGTTGGGAGTGCCAAAGAAACCCTTTTCAATGATGCGGTCGTTGGGCGCATAGCGATAGGGGCGCTCGGTAAAGTACGCTAGATGCACGTTTGATCCTCCCTCTGAAGGCTTAACTCAAAAATCCTTTCACCTCACGGACAAAGGCCGCGTTCTGCTCGATCTCGGGGCGATGACCGCAATGGTCCAGCACCACCAGCCGCGAGCCAGCAATAGCCTTGTTGTAGGCCTCGCCCGCGCTGACCGGTACGACGGCGTCCTCGCGTCCCCAAATCAGAAGCGTGGGCAGTTTGTCGATCACACCCAGCAGGTGGGGCAGGCTCGGATTGTGCAGATAAGGCGACCAGGCAAGCCGCGCGGTTTCCGCGCGCGCATCCTCCCACAATTCAAAGGCCGCCGGCCCGACACCGCCGTAAAGCTGATCGAACTCGGGCGTATTTTCCGGATCGAGCACGCTGGCCGCCAGTTCGGCCGGGGCCATAAGCTGAAAGATGTCGAGGATTTCGCCCTTTGGAGGACGAAGGCCGGCGGCGCCGACAAGAATCATCCGACGGAACTGATCCTGATTGTTGGCCGCCATCTCGGCCGCGATCCAGCCGCCCAGCGAAAAGCCAATTACATCGACCGGCGCAAGCTTCTGTTCGCGCACGAATCGCCCGTAAAAACCCGCCAGGTCCCGTATGTTCCAGATCCAGTCAGCGCGGGGAGTAATGCCAAAGCCCGGATGCAGCGGGATGAGCAGCGAGTGTTCACGCGCCAACTCGGTGTGCCATTTAAGCCATCCGGGATGGCCCATCTCCTCATGGAGAACCAATAAAGGACGACCCGAACCGCCTTTGATGACGGCGAGATCGGTGCCGTCAACCGTGACCGTCTCTTGATGCCATGCTGTTTCCGCCATTTACACCTTCCCCGGAGATCATGTTGGATGCCGCCGTCCGGCCGCGATCAAAAAATTTTCGGCCGGCGCGAGCGCTGAAATTTATTTAGCGCATTTCGCGCGTCGATGAACAGGCCCCGTCACACCCCTCTCCCGCGGCCGTCAGCGACCCGCTGGCGGCGCTGCGTCAATCCACGGCGCGCGGGCCTCACTCGAACATCACCACTGAGCGCAGCACCTCGCCGGCGGTCATCGCGCGGAACGCCTCGTTAATCTGATCGAGCTTGACGCGCCGCGTCACCATATCGTCGAGATTGAGCCGCCCCTGCAGATAAAAATCGACGTATGCGGGAATATCGATCCGGAAGCGATTGGACCCCATCTGGCTGCCGGTAAGCTTTTTTTCCTGGAACAGATCGTTCCATTGCACCTTGATTGGATCGGACGGCGGCACCACGCCGACGCTGACCGCCGTCCCGCCGGGGCCGACGCAAGCCAGCGCCTGCTCAACGACTTTGGCTATCCCAATCGCCTCGAAGGCGTAATCGGCGCCGCCACCGGTAAGGTTGCGGATTTCGGCAACCGGATCGCAAGAACTGGCATCCAACGTATGCGTCGCGCCCATCCTGCGCGCCGCGGCCAGCTTGCTCTCCAGTATATCCACGGCGATGATCTTCGCGGCGCCGGCCAGATGCGCAGCCTGAATCGCTGCCAGTCCGACACCGCCGGCGCCGAAAATTACGACGCTGGCGCCGGTATGGATTTTGGCGGTGTTGAGCACCGCGCCCATACCGGTGGTCACGCCGCATCCAATCAGCGCCGCGCGATCCAGCGGCATCGCGTCGGCGATCTTCACCACCGCGTTTTCGTGCAGCAGCAGCTCCTCGGCATATCCGCCGATATCAGCGAACTGGGTGAGCGCACCGCCTGTCCCCGACAAGCGCGGACGCTGGTTGCGGCGGCGGCGCAACGTGCCGCGCTCGGCGCACAGATGCGGATGGCCAGTCAGGCACTTCGCACATTTGCCACAAAACGGCGACGGACACGCGACCACGTGATCGCCCGGCTGAACGTAAGTCACGGCGCTGCCGACCGCCGTCACGGTGCCTGCCGCCTCATGGCCCATCACCGCCCCCGGCGGCCATGGCAGCACACCCTGAACGATATGCAAGTCGCTGTGACAGACGCCGCACGCGGCGGTGCGAATCCGGACCTCGTTGGGTCCGGGCGCATCGACTTCGACCTCTTCGATTGCCAGCGGTTCGTTCACCTTGCGGAATACGGCTGCTTTCATTTCGATCACCCGACTCTGTACGGAGGCCTCATTTTCGTGGCGGGCGTCCCTGCCCGCCCTTTGCTTTATTTACGCTGCGCGGTGCGCATTTCCTTCATCCGGGCCTGGATCGAGGCGGTGTCATTGAGATGCGGAAACGGCTCATCCGGCACTGCCACGCCCAGGAAACGGCACAACGGCTCCCATCCCTGCTTGGCGTCGAACACCAGCAGCCTCGGTGATGGGATGGCGCGTTGCACCTGCTGGTTGTGGCGGTTGTATACCTCGATCGCGTGCGCCTTGTCCTCGAAGCGTCCGTCAAAGGTATCCTCCAGAACAATCTTGCGCGCCATCTCCATCTGACGGCGGCGCGACGGCGGCAGGCGGTCGGTAACCGGCATCCTGAGGCCCTGGTAGATGGTCTCGGTCACGCTCCGGTACCACGCCTCGGGATCGCGCAGCGACAGGATCACCCTGGCGTCGGGGAAATGCTCGGCCAGTTCGCGCCAATAGCGCGCCGCCGGCCAGTCGACGACGGAGTTGAAATCCTTGAACAGCAAATCCCAATCGATTGATCCGCCGAACGCCAACCGATGCCACATCTGGATATGATCGGGCCGTTCGATCACCTCGAACATGTGATAGCAGGGACCGAAGCCGAGTTTCTCCAAGGCGTTTTTCAGCGACAGCGTCCCGGTCCTGCCAAACCCCGCGCCGACCACTTTCAAAGCCATGCCGCTCCCTTCCCCTCAATCAGAAGTATGCCGCGCCAGCTTAGAACGCGGGCCAGTCCCGGGGCAAAGCCAACGCTATTAGATTAAAGATGACCAGCTCACACTCAGGTATCACAAAGCCGCGACCACCTCCGCAAAAATGTCGGCCACCCGATCGGGCATGCACAGAAAGGGCGAGTGATCGCTCTCCAACTCGATCTGATAGGTGGCCCGCTCCGCCATCCTGCGCTGCCAGCGCAGTTCGATCGCGCGATCCTCGGTGCACGACAGATAAGTGGAGGGGATCTCCTTCCATCCGGCGCGCGTCAGCCTCTGCGATACCGCCTGCATGCCCATATACGTATGCAACCGGGCGCAGGCCCAGGCCGCCGCCGACGGAGTGCAGCGGTTGAAAAACAGACCGGCCGCCTGACTCTTGTCCAGGATCGCGATCGCCTTTCGGTCCTCGGTCGGTCTGATCCAATCCGCAGCGGGCATCCGGATCTCCTTCCAGACCTCGTCCACATCGAACATGATGGTGGCGATCATCACCAGGTGGCGGATGTTGGCGCTGCCCGCCGACGCTTCGCTCACGACCAGTCCGCCATAAGAATGGCCGGCCAGCACGACAGGAGCATTAATTGAATCCGTAAGCTGACGGACGGCGCGCGCATCGGCATAGAGATCGGTGAGTGTTTGCGGGTCTTCGCCGGCGCTCGCCAGGTCCGGCGCATGAGTCCTTATCCCTCGCCGCTCCAGACGCTCGCGCAATGGCTCCCAGCACCACGCCCCGTGCCATGCTCCGTGAACCAGCACCACTTCAGGTTTCGACGCCATATCGAGACTCCTCGCTTTTCAGACGCTCCACCAAGCGCGTCCGGTCACTTTAATATCATTCCGTGGTCAGAAAAAAGCAGCGATGGGTGATAACATCCGACCGACGCGTCGAACGGAGGGGAGAAAGCCATGTTCGCACAGCAATACGGCCCGTGGGCTCTGATCGCGGGCGGTTCGGAAGGCGTGGGCGCATCGTTTGCCCGCAAGCTCGCGGCACGCGGATTGAACCTGGTGCTGCTCGCGCGCAAGCCCGGACCCCTGGAGCAAGTTGCCCAGGAGGTTAGCGCCAACTCGCATGTCCAGGTGCGGACGGCATCGATGGACCTGCGCGCTGCGGACATGCTCGATCGGGTCAGGGCGATCACGGAGGATATCGAAGTCGGGATGTTGATCTACAACGCCGGCGTGGTCAGCCCGGCGCCGTTTCTGGATCGTTCGTTGGAGCGCAATCTCCAAGCGCTGCGCCTGACCGTGGACGGCCCCGTCATTCTCTCACATCACTTTGCTACGAAGATGCGCGAGCGCAGGCGTGGCGGAATCATCATCCTGGGCTCGATGAGTTCGTTCGCGGGCAGCGGCAATTTCGTGGTCTACAGCGCCGCCAAGTCCTTCGACGTAACGTTCGGAGAAGGGCTGTGGTATGAATTGAAACCCTATGGCGTCAACGTACTCAGTTTAATTATCGGGCTGACGCGGACGCCTAAGCTGATGTCGGCCGGCGGCGCGGAACTGGCGCAGAAAACCGGACAGCCACTGCTCGAACCCGACGAGGTGGCCCAGGAAGGCCTGGATAATCTGGAAAACGGTCCCACCTGGATTGCGGGGGCTCACAACCGCGAGATGGCCGCTGCCTACCACGGGATGGATCGCAAAACCGCGGTCCAGACTCTCAGCGGGAACTCAAATATTTAAAGCTTCCTCCCCAAGCCTGGCTTGTATCCGCCTGAATGCGGTTAGCGCCTGGCCGCCGCCCGTTACCGCCCGAGCGCACGAGGATCCAGAACTGGCCGCAGCCGCCGAGGTGCGCCCATAGCCCCAGCTCGAAAATCTTGTCCGTTTCACTGCTTTTTAACTGATTGTTTTAAATGATTATCTCACTATTTTGGCTATTGACAAAACTACTTAAATGAGTTCATGTGCCGTGATTTTGGATATGACGCTGTTGATTTTTCTTCAGATTGTCCAACACTATTTGTTTGACATAATGTAAAATTGTTTACTATTTTTTACATTCAAATTTATTCCACGCCCCTTGAATTTTTCGTGGAGAGCGCAAATGGGTCCGAAAAAGACAGCAAGAATCAAAAAAACGGCCTCTCTGATAGCGATCGCCCTGATGATTACGGGTGCGCAGTTTTCAGTCCCAGCGCTTGCTGTCGGCAGTGATACATCGTCGGCGGCGCCGATAAATAACCAGGAGCTCCTGAAACAGCAGGAAAAGCAGTTCCTGAGAGAACATTCGGACTCCTCCGGCAAATCGCGGCCCGACCTCTGGCGCAAGGGCGTCGAGCAGCAGAAGCACATGCAGGTGGCGCCCTATATCGGCTGGCATCCGACCAAAACCAACAAGGGGAAGCCAGTCACAGTCAATCAAAGCAACACGCATTAAACCAGGGGTAAGACAGTGCGCCGTAAAACGCTTTACTTGATGCTGTTGGCAGTTGCGAGTCTGGCGGCGACCGGGGCATTTTTGACCATGTCGCAGGCCGGCGGACTCACCGGAATTCAGTGGACGCAGATCGGACCGCAGCCCTTGGAGATCGATGCGGAATCTAATTTCCAGGGCACCGGACCCGACTCCGGTCAGACGGTCGATGTCGCTATCGACCCGCGGGGCTCAACCGACCAGATTATCTACATCGCGACGCAGGATGGCGGTATCTGGCAATCAACGGACGGCGGCAACACCTGGCGCACGACCACCGATTTTCTCAGTTCGCTCTCGATGGGGGCGGTGGCGCTGGATCCATCCAATCCGTCAATTGTTTACGCCGGCACCGGCAGTCCGGCCAATACCGGCTTTTTCAAATTCGTCGGCGTGTACAAATCGACCGATCTGGGCACCACCTGGACGCTGACGCCGGGGATGAATGGTTTCTCCAACATCGCTATCAGGCGAATCGTGATGCCCGCCGCCAATCAACTGCTGCTCGCCACCAATCTCGGTGTGATTCGCTCCACTAACGGCATGACCACGGTGACGCGGCCGCTGGTCAACGGCTCCAACACCAACACGATAACCGACCTCCATCTGGATACCGCCAACCCTTCCAACGTGTTCGCGGCAGTCAATGGAGCGGGCATTTTCGAATCGACTGACGGCGGAGCGACCTGGGGCAGCAATTTATGGACGGCGAGCAACGGGTCGCCGCTGGGAGTGGCGAATTTCACCGCCGGGTTTATTTCGTTCGCGCAGTCAACCAAGCCCGACAACAAGACCATTTACGCCAGCGTGCAGAACACCTCCAACACCGCGGCGGCGCCGTTTTGGGGACTGTTTGTCTCCACCGATACCGGCGCCACCTGGGCCCAGGCCTCGGCCAACAACAATCCGAGCAACAACTGCGGTCAATGCGGATATGACCAGACGATCGGGGTCGAGCCCAACGACGCGGCAACGGTGTATCTGGGCTTCGTCGATATGTGGAAATCGACTGACAGCGGGGCAAATTTCAGCGAGATCGGCCATGGCCAGGTCCACAACGACCATCATGCGCTGGTCTTCAGCCCGCACGTTCCCGCCTCCGGCAACACGACTTTTTATGACGGCCAGGACGGCGGAATAGCGCTTTCCTCCGACGGCGGGAGCACGTTCGTCAACATCAACGGCCCCAATCCGGGAGTGGGCACCGCGATCGCCAGCAACCTGCTGCGCAATATGGATATCGGGCGCGGCAGCGCCACCGCCAACAAGTACACCTATGGTGGGATGCAGGATACCGGCACCGGTTCATTCACCTCTTCCGACACCCCCAACACCTGGCACCTGCACGTTGACGGCGACGGCGCGGGCGTCGCGGTCGATCCCTACAATCCGCAGCATGCCGTTGGCATGGACGACGCCTGCCTGATGAATACCACCGACGGCGGCAGCAGTTGGTCATTCGCGAGCGTGTCGGGGAATACAGGCGGCCAGGGATTCGGGTTTGGCAACACCTTGGCATTCGATCAAGTGAACACCGGCGGCACCGACAACACGGTCTACGCTTCGGTGACGCAGTGGGCGAATCCGCCCAAGCCCGGGCAGGGATGCTTCGGGCAGGGTGCGACGACCTTTGCGATCTACCGCAGCACCGACGGGGGCGGGAGCTACGCCTCGTTGTTCCAGGGGCTGAGCGCACCGGCAAACGCGATCGCGACGTCAAAGATCGATCCCAACACGGTCTGGTTTGCGCTCAACGACGGCAATCTCCAGGTGAGCACGAACATGACGGCCGCTTCACCGACCATCGGTTCACCGGCGACTCAGCCCCCTCAGGCCGGTAAACAGCCCGCTACCGCGATCGCCATCGATCCGGCCAACACGCAGACCGTGGTGGTGACTTACGCGGGCTTTTGCGGCGCGGCCTGTGGAAACGGACCCACCCGGCATGTGTACGAAACCACCGACGGCGGCAGCACCTGGACGGACATCAGCGGCACCGCCGGAGGATCGAGCAATCTGCCCGACCTGCCGGTGCACGCGGTGGTAATCGATCAGACCACCAACCCGCATGCGATTATCGTCGCCAATGACGCCGGCGTATTGCAGTCGGGCGACAACGGGGCGACCTGGCAGGTGCTGGGTTTTGGCATGCCGACGGTGGACGTCGTGGCGCTGGCGCTGGATACCAGCGCCAGTCCCGAACTGCTGCGCGCCGGCACGTTCGGACGCAGCACTTTCGAGTTGGGGCCGGCCACAGGCCCGCTAATTTCGATCAACACCGCTACCAACTTCGGGACGTTGTGCTCCGGACAATCGCCGACCACGCTTTTGCAGGTCTTCAACCTGGGCGCCTCGCCTTTGATGATTAGCAACATCTCGCGTGTTTCCGGCAGCACCGACTTCACCGTCACCGGACCCTCCTTTCCGGCCACGATTCAGCCCGGCGAGGAGGTGGATTGGACCATCCAGGTCAACATAACCAACTCCAGCACCAATCCGGATACCGCCACGTTCGAAATCGACAGCAACGACCAGTTTCAACCCGCGCTGCAGGTGACCTACACCGCGAGCATCGGCCAACCGTCGATCGGTACCGCGATCGCCGACAGCGGCAGCTTCGGCAATGTCTGCGCCGGCAACCTGGAGGACCTCAACCTGACGGTGACCAACGGCGGCAGTTGCAACCTGGATCTGACCGGCTTGACGTTTTCGCCGCCCGACGCCGATTTTGTGGCGCCGACCTTTACCAATCCCACGGTCGTGGGAGCTGGCAGTTCGGTCGCGATACCGATCAGGTATCAGCCCCAGAACAACACTGCGGGTGTTGAAACGACCACGATTGAACTGACCAGCAATGCGGCGGGCTCGCCGACGATGATTCCGGTGTCAGGCAATGCGCCGCCGGGACAAATCGCGGTGAGCGGCTCGGGCACCTTCGGCAACGTCTGCGCCGGAAGCAATGCGCAGCAGACGATTACGGTCGCCAACACCGGACCCTGCAACCTGCATGTGACCAGCGCCACCATCGACAATGGAAGCGGCGGAGCGTGTCCGGACTTCACTATCGAGAACAATCCGTTCCCCAACACTCTGAGTCAGGACTCCTCTCTGCCGCTGACCGTCGCGTTTACGCCGACTTCGGGCGGGACCAAGACCTGCCGGTTGGTAATCACGAGCGATGACCCGATCAATCCCACGGTTACGGTGGCGTTGACCGCGACCACGCCGGCGGTGAATATCGACGTTCCTGCGCAGCAGAACTTTCCCGCCACGGTGATCCAGAGCGTGGGAGCGTGCACCACGCCGCTTGCGTTCCCGGTGTCCAATAACGGCTCGTGCCCGCTGACTATCACCAACGTCGCGATTTCGGGACCCAACGCCGCTGACTATTCGCTGTCCGGCCTGCCGTCGCTCTCGACGCCGCTGCCCCCAGGCGAGGTGCTGGGCAACGGCGACCTCGCGACGGTATTCGCGCCGACGCTGATAACCCGCAACGAGCAGGCGACGGTGACCGTCACCTACGAGAGCGATCCGATCACGCATGCGACCGCGACGGCCACGGAGAACATGTGCGGCGAAGGCACCTCGCGCGGCGTGCGCGTGCTGGTAACCGAGGGCGGCACACCGCTTCCGACCGGTAAGGTGACCAAGCTGCAGCTCAGCCGGCTGACTTCGAATCGCAAGAGCATCTCGGTGAGCAACGTGAACGATCCTCCGTTGCGCAGCGTGAACCAGGCCGCTCCGTGCGCCTCTTTCATGTTCCATTACGAATGGGGAGGAGTAACCAACCCGATCCAGTTGACGGCCGGCGATTATCAACTGACGGTCAGCGCGATCGTCAACGGCAAGAAGAAGAGCCAGACCGTCAGCTTCACGCTCGGAACCTGCAGCTTCAATCAGAACCTCGTGGTGAACTTCTGAGTTGAACGCAGCCTGAAGCAGGGCCGGCGGACTTAAACCAGTCCGCCGGCCTTGCGCCGTCCGCAATTCCAGCTCTCGTTTGGTGCGGCGCGCCGGGCCCCGGCCATCGCCGGCAGCATTGCATCACGACGCCTTCATTGCGCACAAAGCGCCGGCCCTCACTTGCGGGCCAAGCAGCCACCATCTTCGGGACTGCGCTTGCCAATGACGTCAGGAGGCGCAATGAATTGCATGTCCGCGCGGCAGCGGGCAAATCCTGTTCGATCGGGGATGGGTTATGCCGAAAGTCAAGGCCGGGTCCATCAACATCAACTACGAAACGTTCGGCGCGGGCGAACCGTTGCTGCTGATTATGGGTTTCGGCATGCCGGGTCGGGCATGGCTGCCCCGCATCCCCAGATTTACCGGCTTCCAGGTGATTATCTATGACAATCGCGGGACCGGCGAATCGGACAAACCGGACCAGCCCGTGTACTCGATCGCCGAGATGGCCGACGATGCCAGCGCCCTGCTTCGCGCTTTGGGCATTGCGCGGATAAAGATCTGCGGTTTCTCGATGGGCGGGATGATCGCGCAGGAACTCGCCCTACGCCATCCGCAACAGGTGATCAAGGCGGTGTTCGGCTGCACGACGGCCGGCGGCCCAGGCGCGCAGATGGAAAATCCGGGCGGCGGCGACCCGCTGCGGATGGCGTCGTTCAAGCTGCTTGCGACCGATCCGGACAAGGCTTACGAGGAACTGCTGCCGATGCTCCATCCGGCGCAACTGCTCGAGCGGCGGCCCGAACTGCGCCACGACATGCTCGATGCCATCAAAACCGCGCCGCCCACTCCCGAGCAGACCTACGTGCGCCATTGGGCCGGGATCATGGGCTTCAACGCCTACGATCGGCTGCCGCAGCTTCGCTGTCCGGTCCTGATCGTTCACGGCGACCAGGACATCGGCACGCCAATCGAAAACGCCCACATCCTGAAAAGCCGCATCCCGCACGCCGAACTGCTGATCGCGCAAGGCGCCGGTCACGGGCTGGAAACGGCGCAGCCCAACTGGGTCACGGATCGCATCGCGCAGTGGCTGAGGGCATAATTGGCGATGGGCATGTTTATGCTCTCCATCAAATGGCGACTGAAAAAACTAATAAGATAAATCTCGACCAGGTGCGGCATATTGCGCTGCTCGCGCGCCTTGAGCTGACTGCCGATGAGGAGCAGAGGATGCTGGGCGACCTCGAACAGATGCTTGAATACGTGGACAAGCTCAATGAGCTTGACACGGCGGCGGTTGAGCCGACGGCCCAAGTGGGAGATATCGGCGCGGCCATGCGTGATGATGTCGTGGCTACTTGCGACGATCCGCAATCGATCCTCGCCAATGCGCCGGATGCTCGCGAGCAGATGTTCAAAGTACCGAAAATAATCGAGTGAACGTGGCCACCGACTCTTTCAGACTGACGATCACCGAAGCCCGGGAGCTATTGCGCAAGCGTGAATTGTCCGCGGTTGAACTGACGCGCGCCTGCCTGGATCGAATCGATGCGGTCGAACCGCTGCTCAATTCCTTCATCACGGTCTGCGCGGACGAGGCTTTGGCGCAGGCGCGCGAGGCCGATCGGCGGTTGGCAAAAGGCGGCGCGCCGCCGCTGTGCGGAATCCCCCTGGCGATCAAGGACATCTACGCAACCCGGGGAGTGCGCACCACCTGCGCCTCGAAAATCCTGGAGAATTTCGTTCCCACCTACGACGCTACTGTGATCGCGCGGCTGCGCGCCGAAGGCGCCGTGTTTGTGGGCAAGGCCAATCTCGACGAGTTCGCGATGGGCTCCTCGACCGAAAATTCCGCCTTCGGTCCGACGCGCAATCCTTACGACACTCAACGCGTCGCCGGGGGATCGTCGGGTGGATCCGCCGCGGCGGTCGCAGCCGACCAATGTCTCGGGAGCCTCGGCACCGATACCGGCGGTTCGATTCGCGAACCAGCCTCGTTTTGCGGCGTCGTTGGAATCAAGCCGACTTACAGCCGGGTCAGCCGCTTCGGGATCGTCGCTTACGCGTCATCGCTGGATCAGGTCGGTCCGTTCGGCAAGACCGTGCGCGATTGCGCGATCATGCTGCGGTCGCTGGCGGGCGCCGATCCCGCAGACTCGACCTGCTCCACACGTCCGGTGCCGGATTATGAAGCGGCGCTCAGCGGCGAAGTCAAAGGAATGCGCATCGGCGTGCCAAAGGAATTTTTCGTGGAGGGGATGCAAGCGGACGTGGAAAACGCCGTGCGCGCAGCGATCGCGCATTACCAATCGGCCGGCGCCAGGGTAGTCGAGGTCTCGCTGCCGCATACCCAATATGCAGTCGCGGCCTATTACCTGATTGCCACCGCCGAGGCCAGCGCCAACCTGGAGCGCTACGACGGCATCCGCTACGGCGTGCGGGTCGAGGCGGACAACCTGCTCGACCTCTACCGCAAAACCCGGGCGCGCGGATTTGGCGCGGAGGTAAAGCGCCGGATTATGCTGGGCACTTTCGCGCTCTCCACAGGCTACTACGACGCCTATTACCTCAAGGCGCAAAAGGTGCGCACCTTGATCAAGCGCGACTTCGATCAGGCCTTTGCCTGCTGCGATCTGATCGCCACGCCAACCGCACCCACCACCGCCTTCAGGCTGGGCGAGAAGATGTCGGACCCCTTGCAGATGTACCTCTCCGACATCTTCACGATTTCGGTCAACCTCGCCGGATTGCCGGGACTGGCGCTGCCCTGCGGTTATGACGCCGAGGGCATGCCGATCGGGCTTCAGCTCATCGGCCCCGCTTTCGGCGAGGAAATCATCCTGCGCGCCGGTGACGCCTACGAGCGATCCGGAGTCCTGACGCGAAAGCCGGCGGTGGTGTAAGCTGTCTTTGCCGAGGATTAAATACAATGTCCGCGAGCAGTGAAAAATACGAAGCGGTAATCGGACTGGAGGTGCACGCCCAGCTCCTGACCCGGTCCAAGATCTTCTGCGGATGTTCGACCGAGTTCGGCGCGCCGCCCAATACGCATGTCTGCCCGGTATGTTGCGGGATGCCGGGGGTGCTGCCGGTGTTCAACCGCCGCGTACTGGAATTGGCAATCCGGATGGGTCTGGCGGCGCATTGCACGATCGCGCCGCGCTCAATTTTCGATCGTAAAAACTATTTTTATCCCGACCTGCCCAAGGGATATCAGATCAGCCAGTACGAAACCCCGTTATGCAAAGGCGGCTATATCGAACTGCCGGGCGACGGCGACAACGGCGGCCCCACGCGCATCCGCCTGGTGCGCATCCATCTCGAAGAGGATGCCGGCAAGAATATCCACGCGCCCGATTGCAGCCTGGTCGATTTCAATCGCTCCGGAGTACCGTTGACCGAAATCGTCAGCGAGCCGGATATCCGCACCCCGGAGCAGGCCGGCGCCTACCTGCGCGAGTTGCGCTCGATGCTGCGTTACCTGGAAGTGTCGGACGGCAATATGGAGGAAGGCAGCTTCCGCTGCGACGCCAACGTCTCGGTCCGTCCGCGCGGCTCCGACAGCCTCGGCGTCAAGACCGAGGTCAAGAACATGAACTCGTTCCGCCATGTCGAGCATGCGATCGCCTATGAGATCGAACGCCAGATTGAATTGCTGGAAGCGGGCGAGCGCGTTGTCCAGGAGACCCGGCTGTGGGACCCCGATCGCGGCGTCACCCGCCCGATGCGCTCCAAGGAATACGCGCACGACTACCGTTACTTCCCCGAACCCGACCTGCCGCCGCTGATCGTTCCGCCCGACCTGGTCGAGCAAATCAGGATCGCGATGCCGGAGCTGCCGGCCGCGCGCCGCGCTCGTTACACGTCCGAGATGGGTTTGACGCCCTATGAAGCCAACGTCCTGACCCAGGAGCGCGAAATTGCCGATTACTTCGAAGCGGTTCTGCCCGGGCTCAAAAACCGCAAGGCCGCCGCGAACTGGGTCATGACGGAAGTGCTCCGCGTGGTTAATGAAAGCGGGCGCGGCGTTGCCCAAAGCGTGCCTGCTCCCGCCGAGGTCGGAAGCCTGCTCAAGATGGTCGAGGACGGCGCCATCAGCCTCAACGCCGCCAAAACCGCGTTCGCCGCGATGTGCAAATCAGGCAAGAACGCCAAAGCCACAGTGTCGGAATTGGGACTGCTCCAGGTCTCCGACGAGGCCGCGATCGCCGCCGCCTGCGACGAGGTGATCTGTGCCGAACCCGCCAAGGTCGCCGAGTATCGTGGCGGACGCGACAAGCTGTTCGGCTTCTTCGTCGGCCAGGTGATGAAGGCCATGGGCGGCAAGGCCAATCCGAAAATCATCAATGAGGTCCTGCGCCGCAAACTCGCCGCAAGTTGAGCACGCAATTGTTTTGAGCAAGGCGCGATCTGAACGTCTGTTCCGAATGCTTCAGATCGCGTATATTTTTCGCGAAACCATCTGACCGGAGGGCGCCATCGCAATGCCATACGCTGAAGGCCGGACCTACAACGATGCCGATAGCCATTTCATGGAAACCCGCAATTGGCTGTTCGAATACGCCGATCCCAAGGTGCGCCCGAAGCTCAAGCCGATCGATTTCACGATGGCCGGCGGGCAGGCCACCGCCGACCTGGTCGATGCCGTGCCGTCGATTATCGAGCGGCGCCGCAAGGATCCGGCCGCGATGGCGCGGGCGGAAGCCAATATCCTGGACCGCAAAAGCTGGCATGCGCTGGGTGGCTACGATCCGCAGGAACGCAAACGCGCGCTCGACCTGCTCGGTTACAACCGCCAGTTGGTATTCACGGGCGTGACGATGCAGCAGTTCTGGGGCAATCTCGGGGTGCAGCACATCTTCGATCCCGAGGCGCTCTACGGCGGCGCCCGGGCGCATAACCGCGGTATCGCCGAATTCTGCCGCCATGACCGGCGCTTGCGCCCGGTCGGTTTCCTGCCGCTGGATTTCCCCGAGCTTGCGGTAATCGAGATAGAACAGGCCGTGCGCGAAGGTGTTGCGGCATTCTGGGTGCCTGCAACGCCGCCGCCGACCATGTCGCCGACCCATCCGGACATGGATCCGGTTTGGGCGAAGATGCAGGAACTGGACGTGCCCTTCGTTCTGCATCTGGGCGGCGGTATTCTTTTCCAGCGCGAGGGCTTCCTCAAAAACGGCAAACAGATCGAGACCGGGCCCCTGGGCGGTACGGATGAAATCCGTTCCAAGGATTACATGGTCTGCCATTACGGCGCGGAAGCCTTCATGTCCGCGATGGTGCTGGACGGCGTTTTGGAGAAATTTCCCCGGCTGCGCGGCGCGGTCGTTGAACAGGGCGCGATGTGGGTGGTGCCGTGGCTCAAGAAACTGGATATCGCACAGGCCGCGTTCATGCGCTTCGAGTCTTATCTCAACCTGCCCCTGAAGCCCTCGGAGTATGTGCATCGCCAGCTCAAATTCACGCCCTTTCCGCCCGAGCCCGTGGGATGGCTGATCGAGCAGGCAGGCGCGGATTTGTTCCTGTTCTCGACGGATTTTCCCCATCCGGAGGGCGGACGCGATCCGCTCAAGCGCTTCAAGACCGCGCTCGACCAGTACGGGATCAGCGAAGAACAGCGCGAGCGCTTTTACGCCAGCAACTTCAACGAGTTGCTGGGCTCGCACGCGTAATGTTCTTTCCACCCGGAAGAGTATGGCAATTTTCGATTTTTTGGCAGTAGCGTAGCCGGCCCGCTCTAATTCCCTGTCCCCCGGGCACGGCGGCCCACCCTACTACCAAAATTGCCGTTGCGGAGTATGAGAATGATTATGTCCCGCAACTTGTCAATCGTGCGCCAAAACAGTGCTGCGCTCAATCAGGACCCCTCACGGCGCCGAAAGACGGCGCGTTCTCCCCGTCTCGGTGGAAAAAGTCAGGCGCAGCGACCTTCATCTTCAGGCCCTGGCGCTGGGCCGCGATGAAACTTCTTCGCGCCAGCGGGCCAGGTTCTTTTGCTCGGGCTGGATGCGGATTTTTGAGACGCGGCCAAAATCGACTGCGCACAGCGCCGTGATGTCGGCGATGGTGAATCTATCTCCGGCAATAAAGCGGCGGGTTGCCAGTTCCTCGTCGAGCCAGGTGTAAATCTTCTCGGCTGCGGCGCGGCAAACTTCGCCATATTCGGGCACTTGCGCAATTCGTCCCTTGAAGAATTCGCTGGTGTTGCGAAAGGTTTGCGCGACCGGCAGCATCACGTGGAACTCCATCCGCCGATTCCACATCTCGACCAGCGCCCGTTCTTTCGCGCCGACGCCGAACAGCGGCGGCTCCGGATGAAGCTCCTCGAAGTAGCGGCAAATCGCGACACTTTCCGCGATGTGCGTGCCGTCATCAAGTTCGAGTACCGGCACCTCGCCCATCGGATTGATGTTCTTCCTGTACTCGGGTTTGCGGTTGACGGCGGAGCTGATGTCAACGTCCTCGTAAGGAACCTGGATCTCCTTTTCGGCCAGGAAGATGCGGACGCGGCGGGGATTTGGCGCGACGGCGCTGCTGTAGATTTTCATGTTGTTTGCGCTCCTTAGCGGCCGGGGAAGCGTGGCGGGCGCTTCTCCGCCATCGAGCGGCGCGCTTCCTTGAAATCCTCGGTCTGATTCTGTCTGATGGCGTCCTGGCAACTGGCCTGATAGGCGGCGGCGAAATCGATGCTGAGGTCGCGATAAACGGCGCGTTTGGCCTGCGCCGCCGCGGTCGGCGCGCAATTGTGCGCGATGTCACGGGCGAACTCGCGCGCCGCCGCCATCAGTTGGTCCGCCGCCACCACCCGATTGGCCAAGCCAATCTGTACCGCCTCCTCCGGCGGCAGCAGGCGCCCGGTGATTGCGATGTCAACCGCTCGCGTAAGCCCGACCAGACGCGACAGCATCCATCCCGCGCCCTGCTCCAGTGCCAATCCTTTTTGCGAGAACAGCGCTCCGTACTTGGCGTTGTCGGCGAGGAACCTGAAATCGAAGAACAGCGTCATCGCGAAACCCATGAATACGCAATGCCCGTTAATCGCGCCGATTATCGGCGTGCCCAGCTGATGCATATAGTCGAAATTGTCGTAGATTTCGCTGTAGCCCCGCGACTCGCCCGAACGCAGCGCCTTGTTCGCCTGCGCGCCGACCCGCACGTCGAAGCCGGAACAAAACGCCCGCCCCGCGCCGGTCACGATGATCGCGCCAACCTCGTTGTCCGCGTCCGCCTCACGCAGCGCGTTCTTCAACTCCAGTCCCAGCGTGGGCGTATAAGCGTTGAGCGCCTGGGGCCGGTTAAATGTGATCGTGGCGACGCGATCGGCCTTTTCATACAGAATCTCGGTGAAGTCCATAAGTCCCTCCAAACGGCGGCGCGGCGAAAACGGCACTATTCTAACCATCCATCGACACCGCGTGTCCATATCTGAACGTCTGTTCTGATCTAATGTGGAGACGTATACTCTCCGAGCAAGCGAATTTGCTTTGGTTTCACGCTGACGCAATTGCGTGTTATCTTGAGCATGTCGCACAACCCGTTTGAAAGGACACCGCTGCGATGCCATACGCCGAAGGACGAATCTACAACGACGCCGACAGCCATATCATGGAAACTTTCGACTGGTTGCTCAGCTATGCTGATCCGAGCGTGCGTGATCGGATCAAGCCGATGAGCGTGCAGATGGCCGGGGGCAAGGCGACCGCCGACCTGGTGGCTGCGCTGCCCGCAATAATCGAGCGCCGCAAGCACGATCCGGAAGCAATGGCGCGAGCGGAGGCTAAAATCCTGGAGCGCAAAAGCTGGCATGCGTTGGGCGGATTCGATGTTGCCGAGCGCAAACGCGCGCTGGACCTGCTCGGCTACAATCGCCAACTCGTGTTCACCGGATGCTCACCCGGACAATTCTGGAGCTGGGGTGGCATCAATGATACCGACGCGGAAGTCATGTATGGCGGAGCCCGCGCCCACAATCGCGCCATCGCGGATTTCTGCTCCCACGACAAGCGGCTGATGGCGGTGGGGTTCGTCCCGCTCGACGTGCCTGAACTGGCCGAGCGTGAAATCGCCGAGGCGATCCGCCTTGGATGCGCGGCGATCTGGGTTCCCGCCATCCCGCCCCCGACAATGTCCCCGACCCATCCCGACATGGATCGAGTATGGGCGCGGCTTCAGGATGAGGATGTTCCGTTCGTGCTGCATCTGGGCGGCGGTCCTTTGTTCCTGCGCGACGCCTTCCGCAACAACGGCAAGAAGATCGAAGCCGGTCCGCTGGGCGGTCCCGACGAAATCCGCTCCAAGGACTACATGGTGATGCATTATCCGGCCGAGGCGTTTTTGTCCGCGATGATTCTTGACGGCGTGCTGGAGAAGTTCCCACGGCTGCGCGGCGGCGTGGTGGAACAGGGCGCGATGTGGGTGGTGCCGTGGCTGAAGAAGCTGGACATCGCGCAGGCCGCCTTCGTTAAGTTCGAATCCTACCTCAACCTGCCGCTAAAGCCGTCGGAGTATGTCCATCGCCAACTCAAATTCACGCCGCTGCCGCCGGAGCCGGTGGGATGGCTGATCGAGCAGGCGGGCGCCGACCTGTTCCTGTTCTCGACCGATTTTCCCCATCCCGAAGGCGGCCGCGATCCACTCAAGCGCTTCGCCGCCGCCTTGGAAGGTATTGACGAGGATGCGAGGGATCGTTTTTACGCGCGCAATTTTGTGGAGCTGATCGGCTCGCGCGCCGCCTAGCGCAGGTTGCGGAAAAAGGATTTTCCGCAACCTGCTCCCCTCTGATGTCTGGCGGCAAAAGAGCGCCGCCAGACGCTAAGGCCCCTCACCCGGCGCGGAAAAATGCGCCGGCCTCTCCCGTCAGGGCGAGGCCTCAGAAAAAGAAAATCGCCAGTCTCTTGAAAGGGGGAGAAAGTTACGGGCCGCGAACTCCAGGGACAGGCTGGGAAGAAGCCTGTCCCACGCCCAATTCAGAAATCGGGAAACGGTCTCAGAATGCGGGGGCGCGCATGCGCGACGGCCGGATCCGCATGCGCGAGGAACTGAAGACCTTGATCGGTTTGGGAGCAGAGATCTCCAAATGGTCGAAACCTTCGACGCTCTCGCGCTCCAGAGTTATTCCGAGCGTCCGCTCGATTTGACCGAGCAGGGCGCGTTCCTGCGGAGTGACGAGGCTTATGGCCTGTCCGGATTTGCCCATCCTGGCCGTCCGGCCCACTCGATGGACATAATTCTCGCGCTCCTCGGGCAAGTCGTAATTTATGACGTGCGAAACATCGGGGATGTCCAGGCCGCGCGCCGCGACATCGGTTGCCACCAGCACCCGGTAAATGCCGTTGCGAAAACCATTGAGAGCGGCATTGCGCTGGCCCTGCGTGCGTTCACCATGAATCACGATCGCCTTGACTCCGCCATGGACCAGCAGCTTGCCCACTCGATCGGCGCGGTCCCTGGTCCGTGTGAAGACGATTGCGCTGGTCACTTCAGGACGGTTCAGGATCTGGAGCAGCATCCGCCCCTTGTTTTCCGCGGTTACCGGGCAGATGACCTGGCGGATGGTCTCGGGCGGCGCCGAGATTTCACTTACACCACCCACCTCAACGCGCACTGGATCTTTCAGGAACTCGCGCGCGATACGCTGCACTGCAGACGCCATCGTGGCCGAAAACATCATGGTCTGGCGATGGCGCGGAGTCTTGTGCATGATGCATCGCAACTGCGGCAGAAAACCCATATCCAGCAGGCGATCGGCTTCGTCAATCACGGCAACTTCAATGTCATCGAGCCTGACGGTGCCGCGCTCGATATGGTCGATCAGCCGTCCCGGACAGCCGATCAGCACCTGCGCGCCTTTGCGCAGCTTGTGGAGCTGGCGCTCCATCGACATCCCGCCGACGACCACCGCGGCCTTAAGCTTCGTATGGCGGGCCAGCAGTTGAAATTCCTCGCCGATCTGCGCCGCCAGCTCGCGGGTGGGCGCAAGAATGATCGCGTTCAAGCGGCCGGTGTGTCGGCGATGAAGCCGATCGATGATGGGAAGCAGAAAAGCCGCGGTCTTGCCGCTGCCAGTCTGAGCGGTGGCCATCAGGTCGCGGCCCGCGATGACGTGCGCAATCGCGTCCGCCTGGATCGGCGTGGGTTCGTGATACCCGCGCTCGCGCAGCGCGCGCAGGACTTCAGGGACTAGATCAAATCTGGAAAACGACAAAAGATCTCCGGCAACCGCAGCGGCATCCGCTTCGTCCATAGACGATAGAGCCGCTGCCTGAGTAAAAGGATTTGGTAAGGATGGCACGCGCCGAACGCGGCGCGCAATGGATCATGGACACACTCTAGCAGTAGTGCATATTCGCCCCCGAATCAAGCCCCTTCCCGTCATGAAGCCTCACGCCAAAGCCGTTAAGCGTTGTTCGAAGCAGGTCCTGCCGCGGGGGCTGTCGAGGTTACAGCCGGAGAGGCGCAGGTCTTCGATCGTCTCGCCGCCGTCCGTCAGTAGGTAGGCTCCATTCTCGCGCTTCGCGTAGATTTGCAGGTAGTCGTTGCGCCGGTCGAGGTACGGCGTTGTGATCTCGACCCAATCCTTCACCTGGCGCAAGACCGTCTTATCCTTCAGCCACGCGATGTACTGATCGAGCAGATGCTGGATTTCGTCGGTCATGCAAACAGCCCCCGGCAGAAAGTCGGCTGCTCGACAATGTTGCCGAACTGCATGAAATCGTGAAGGTTCAGCCACGCATCGTCGGCGGTGCAGCTTCCCGGGTTAAGCGGTCGATTGATCCGCACGCGATATGGTTCCACGCCGCAGCTACCGTGTGGCTCGGTGAAAAATTCGCGCGCGTCGACCGGCAGCTCGACGATGCCCTGCTCCTGCAGCTCGCGACGGAACGGGCCGCTGGGTCCGAACAACCTGTCCTTGAGCACCGCAGCCTGCGTCTCATCATGATGTCGCCTCGATGGTGCCTGCTTCACATAACGCAGCGGTTCGCCTTCAGCCCGGGCGCTCCAACAGTTTGAATCTGGTATACTTGAAGCCGACCTGCTCCTGATGCATTGTGACGCCTGACGTGACGCTGGCCATCGGCCAACTATCCGGCGTTTGGCTGGCGGTCGCCGCGCTGATTGCCGGTGTTCCGTGTCGCGAGTTAAAGGCTGGCAGGATGGCGCAAGATTTTGGAATCTCGCTACAAAATGCCAGGCGGTTAGCCGTTTGGACTGCCGCCGATCAAGCCTAATCAAGGAGACCTCGATGGACTTTGCCGTATTTTACGAAATTCAGGTTCCCAACCCGATCAAACATCCCGAACGGGAATTCGAAGTCTTCCATGAGGTTCTGGCCCAGGTCGAATTGGCCGAGGAAATGGGCTTCAAGTATTTCTGGACGGTGGAGCATCACTTCCAGCCCGGCTTCGCCCATTCCTCCGCGCCCGAAGTGATCTATGGCGCCGTCAGCCAGCGCACTTCCACGATCCGTATCGGGCATGGCGTGGTGCTGCTGCCCTACCCCTACAACCACCCGGTACGGGTGGCCGAACGGCTCAATACGCTCGATATCCTGAGCAAGGGGCGTTTGGAAGTCGGCACTGGCCGCTCGGGCACCGAGATCGAGTTGGGCGGCTTCGGCATTCCTTACAACGAAACGCGCGCCCGCTGGGAAGAGGCGCTCGATATCATCACCACGATCTGGCGCGCGCCCGACGGCCGCTTCTCGTTCAAGGGAAAATACTTCGATATCCCGGAACGGACTATCGTACCGCGTCAGTACCAGAAGCCTCATCCGCCTTTGTGGGTGGCGGCGACCAGCGAGGAAACCCACGGCTTAGCTGGCCGGATGGGTCTGGGGCTGCTTTCCTTCACGCTGCTGGTCAGCACTGAGCATCTGGGCCGGCGCATCCAGGCGTATCGCGACGGACTCAAAGAGGCGAAGCCCAAGGGACAGTTCGTCAATCCTCGGGCGGCCGCATTCTTCATGACCCATTGCGCGGCGACTGACAAGCAGGCCCGGGAGGAGGCGGAGCGGGCGTTTCTATCCTACGCGCGGACCACGCTGGCGACCGCGATCAAGGTGCCGGCCAAGGGCGGATCGGGGGAAAAGAGGTACGCGCACGAGCAGTTTGAGGCTGCCGATCCGGACAAGCTCACGCTGGATTACCTGATCAACAACGACATGTGCATCGTCGGCAGCCCGGATACCTGCATCAGGCAGATCGAGCGGATGCAGAGTATCCTCAACATGGATCAGTTGTTGTGCATGATGCAGTTCTGGCCGATTCCGCACCAAAAGACCATGAACTCGATCAAGCTGTTCGGCAAGTACGTCATTCCATACTTCTCGCCGGTTTGAAAATCACGCCTCCTAAAACAAGGCTACGGGATTAGCCGGAGAGCCGGTGCCGCGCTCGAGTACCAGCGGCAGCAGGCTGAACATGAACTGGTAGCGTCCCACCCGCGCGCACTGCTCTGCCAACCGCTCCAGTTCCGCGTTGTCGATCAGATGCACACCCATCATGACCAGCGTGCCCGTATGGATCGGCATCGCCAGCGGCGCGTCATAGCCTGACGGCAGCACGTCGCTGATCGCGTCGGAGCCCAGGACCGCGATATCGCGCTGATGCAGCCACGGCAGGCACGACGCATGAAGCCCGGGCATCGCGCCAAAAGTAAACGCCCCCGCGCCTTTGGCGCGCCGCAGTTTGAACCGCCCCGTTCGCACCAGCAGCACGTCGCCCTCACCAGCCCTGACCTGATGGTCGCGTTCGGCGGCCTCCAGGTCTTCGGGATAAATCGCGTCGCCCGGCTCGATCCATTCCACCCCGCGAATCCTGGGAATGTCGAGGAGCACGCCGCGGCTGACGATGCCTTCGCGGGCGGCGTCGATTGCGCATTTGTGCGCGCCCTGGAAATCCACTTCGTTCATGTCGAAACCGTTATACAGGCGCCCGCGCCATGAATGATGACACAGAGCGTCAAGATGGGTCGTGGCGAGGCCGTGCGGCTCGATTGCGAAGTAGTCGGCCGCTCCGGAGGAGCCCAGCGGATGGCCGACGACACCGGAACGGATCATCAGGTGCGTCACCGGGCGAGGATTGTCGCGCGAAGGCCGCGTTGCCAGCGGCACGCTGAGGGAAACCGATTGACCCGATTGCACCAGACGCGCGGCCGCGGCGCGCTTGTGGTCGTCTATCAGGTTAAGCGCCCCCCGCTGGTCATCCTTGCCCCAGCGTCCCCAGTTGCTGACCCTCTCGAGCAGATTGGCAATCTGATCGGTGGTGTACTCAAGCGCCATCATTTTTCCTCCCGGGTTTTGCGGGGACCGCATTGTAACAATATTCGGCCATCGTTGGGGAAGAAAAATTCGGCCGGGCTGAATCCTCCATCGTCGAAGTGAGGATCGCCCGGCCTTTGGTCGTGCGCGCTTTGCTGCGCTGTTCAGATCATGAACGGAGGCGCGTGGCAGCGGCTATTCCGCTGGGGTCTGGGCAGCAGAATTAGTGTCGCCGGCCGCAATACGCGCCTGCTTGAAGTATTCGAACGCCTGCTGATGCGTACTTTGCCGCAACGAACTCAGGTTCTTGTACAGACCTTCTGCCGCGCTCAGTTGCTGGCTGTTCAACAGACCGCAGATTTTGACCGCCGCCGCATCCTCGTCCTGAAGCAGCGTTAATTGAGCTTTGGAAAGATTGCTCTCGAGCTGCCCCAGGTTGGTGTTCTTGCTCAGAATGGCCTCGGTCAACGCCTGCTTTGCCGCTCTGACGTTTTGATGGTCGGTCATCAGAGTGCTTCTGGCGTCGCTGAAAATCGACTTGAGATTGCTGCGCTGGTCCGGTGTCATAACAGCGATACATGACCTGGCCGCCGCCGAACCGTGATGGTGGTGAAAACCGCCGCCCTGCGCGTGCGCTGCGGTTAATGCAATAGCAGCGCTCCCGATAACTCCGGCCGCGATCGAAAGGATGTATTTGCCTTTCATTTTTAGCTCCTTCTATGTTCGAAAGACCGCTATTCCTATGCTGCGGTCTTCAATTGGGAGGACGAAAAGGCAGATTTCCGGTTGACTCTGAAAAATGGAGCTGATCGCTATTTTTTGTTTGTTCGCAAGAGTTCAAATACGATAGCGGCAACTGCAGGCGGGTAGTAGAAAGCGGCGGCAACTATACCGTAGTGAGTATCGACCGCGGGGCCCGTCGGGAAATCACGATGGATCGACCCAGCCGTTGCTATTCAGCTGCCCCTGCCCCCGGCCTATCACTGTAGCCTCCCATCTGTTGCAGCAGGGCGGCCTCCTGTTCACGCAGCTTTTGCAATTTGACGTGGAAAGCGGCGGCGTTTTTAAGCTGCTGCGCGGTGAGCATTTTGCGCGCCTTAAGCGCGATCGCGATGCGCTCATCGAGCATCGCCGCCTGCGCGGCCTTGAGTTCGCCAAGCTGCGGGCCTACATCAATCTGTGCATCGGGCGAGAGCAGCTTTTCAATCAATGCCTCGCGGGCTTTGTGCAGCCGCTCATGGAGCAGCTGAAGCTTGGTTCGGTCCGCCTTCACCAGCGACAGGATCGCCTGGCGTTGCTGCGGGGTCAGCACAATCTCGAACGGCTCGATACTCAGAGGTTCGCGCCCGCGATGAAATCCCTGGGCGCCAGCGGCCAACACCCACCAGCCCGCCAGCGCCAGCACAGTCGCAGCAATGACTTTTCTGATCATTCCAATTCGCGCTCCGGTGAATTTGGTTGCTGCCGAGGAACCTAAGGACAGCCGGCATCCAGAGGGTCGTTTGCCTCCGAGCAGGAGTCGCTGCCAAAGGCGTCCTGCACATAGGCGGCGTAGAGCGCCGAAGTGGAAGCCGTTGGTTCGGCTGCCGAAAGCTGTACCGGGGCCGAATGTCCGGCCGACGCGATTGGCTTGGAATGAGGGCCAATCTGGCTCATCGAGGCGCCCCGCAACGACCATCCAATGACGAACGCCGCCGCCATGGCTGCCGCCGACAGGGCAACGCGCCAGCGCAAAAACGCCGGCGCACTTCTCCGGGCCGGCGGCGGCGCAGCAAGGCTTTGCGTGATCAGCGCCATATCGGCTTCCAGCGCCTTGTAGCGGGCTGCGCACGGCACACAGTCCTCCAGATGGATCAGATCACTAGCGGTGCCGTCGCCGGTATAACATTGGAGCAGTGATTGATCGGTAAGGCATCGTTTCATAACGCTTTGCCAATTCCTTTACGTAACTCGCGAACCGCGCGAAACAGATGCTGTTTGACGCTGCCCTGGCTCAGGCCCAGATGCAGCGCCACTTCTTCCGTCGACCAGCCCTCGAAGTGCCGCAAAGCGAAGATTTCGCGCTGGCGGGCGGAAAGCCTGCCGAACACCTTCCACAGCATCCTTTGAGTCTCGCGCTGCGAGGCCGCGTCCTCCGCACTGTGATGGATGCGCTCGCCATCCCGGAACTCATCGAACGGTTCGGTCCGCCCCCGCCAGCGCTTCCACCAACTGGAGCGCAACCGGTCGCGGCAGGCGTTGACCGCCACCGTCACCAGCCATTTGTCCCACGCGTCCGGACGCCGGCCCGAACGATAGAAGCGGAATGCCTTGAGAAATACTTCCTGCGCCACCTCTTCAGCCTCATCCGCATCCGTCAGCATCAGACGGCAAAGCCGCAGAACACGCACCTGATGCCCGGCGTAGAGGTCGCGGAAATCCTCGTGCTCCAGAGGCAAAACATCCACCTTGGTCATCTGCCTTTTATAGACGAGAATAGGCGCTTTTCGTTGACGGCCCAACCATAAACCAGCCGGCGTCCGCTGAGAAGCCCCGCCAGCTTTGCCGATCGCACCCTAAATCGGTCCCGGGGGTTTGCGCGACCGGATGCTCATTGCTACTTAGACCATAAAAGAGCGACGCAGGCTGGTGGCGGTCGGTTGAGCTTTCGAACTTCGAGGTAATTTTCAAAGATCTTCAACCACAGACCTGCGCAAATTAAGGCGGCGGAGCGGGGTTGCTTCAGTCCTTTTGGTAAAGGAGTAGAGAAATTGAAGGCCACGATTGTTTTTGTATGCTCAGGGTTGCTGTTCGCCCTTGCGGTTCTTGCCGGGCCTGCGAATGCTCAGGATTCCCATTTACAGGATCAAATTCAGGCTTGTATGCACAAATCAGCGGGGGATGCCTGCTCATACAAATGGGCGGACTACACCGTGGTCAGCGGGAGTTGCCTGACATCGGCAGACAACAAGCTGCTTTGTGCGATGGCTGATGTCAGCGAACCTCCCGCGCTGCCAGCTACAGTTAGCCCCGGTGCCTCCAACGCGCAAGAGCAGATAAGCTCCACGCACTCCGAGGGCGCCATAAAGGGTGCGACCGCAACGGAAAGTACTTCGCCCGATCAGTCGGCCGCGGGGGTGGAGATCGCGCCTCATTTCCTTGGCGCGCTTCGCTGGTAAGCTTTTTGTTCCCCCAGTTCAAACCGCCGGAGGCCCACCGTGGCTTCCCTTTCGACAGTTTGCGCACAAAAGCGATGACGCGAGCCGGTTCACGGCTGACTGTCCCGTGAAGCGAGGCTGAGACTGACAGACAGCGTCCCGGCGACTACACACGACTGGAAGTATCGATGTGGCCGGGAAATCACCGGCCGGGCAGGAGCGCGCCCCATGGCGGATACAATCGACCCGGTGACCGGGAGAGTTGTTCTCAACCTGGTTACCCGGACGCATGTCAGCAGGATTGTGCTGCAATCCTTGCTGCGCGTCATAATCAGGAATACTCCGGGAATCGCGGAAATGATGCTCGATGATCTGGAAAGGCGCAAAGACGCCGCGCCACAGCCGGAATTGCGTGAATATATCGATCTGGCAATCGGAGAAGTCATGTCGGCGTCGGTAGCCAGCCGCGCAAAATAGATCGATTTGGTCACAATTCAGAACTCCGATCCGCGTTGCTTGGCGATGCGCCGCTTTCTCATTGCTCATTCCGCTTGGCGCGTTTATCCCCTGCCCGCTGTCAGGAGATCCCTGATGAATCGCGCGACGTGCAAATTTCTTCTCGTCATGCTTGTTTTGCTGACCCCAGGATGTGGGGCGGCCAACTGGACCGGCCCGCCGCCCCTCCCCTCACCGGACACGGTCGAAGCTCGAAAATTTGTCCTCGTGGACGCAGCAGGAAACCCGCTTGCCGAACTCGGCGCTGCCCACGGGGGTTCTGGTCTGGTCCTGCTGGACAGCGCCGGCAAGCCGCGCGCCGCGATGGTACTGACCAGTGCCGGTGAACCGGCAATAAAGCTTTACGACGCCGCCGGTGTCGTCCGGGCAGTTCTGATGGTCGGCAACGACGGCCGGTCCGGGCTTGCGCTATACGATTCCACCGGCAAGGACCGCGCCGCCTTGGCAACCGCCGCCGACGGCACTGCGAATCTTGTGTTGTTCGACCACAATGGCCAGGCTTTGGCCGCCCTTCGTCCCGCCCCAGTCGGCAAAGCTGCCGGATATTCGCCCAAACGTCCGGAAAATACGCGCTAATCGCAAGGCATCAGACATTTGTGAGCAGCCCCCTTCTCAGTTCCGGGAATTTTTCACGAATAGCCCTTCTTTATTCTGAGAACAAACTCCGCTGATAAACCGGAAGCTCACCAGCCATCTAATTGAATATTGCATTCTTCCATAAGCCCGCCCGTGTTCCTGAATAATCGGTAACAAAAGCCGGTCTCATAATTGCACGCCCTTCGGCGAACGTGTCTCGACGGCGTTGGATTGCCGGGTTTGCGCGGCGATTGCGCAGGGTCGGCGGCTGGCTGTGCTTGTTCGCATGAAAAAACCAGGAAGGCGGAACAAACCAGATGGCGAGCAGCAAAAAACCGGATGTAGGCCACATCGTATTGCGATACAGGGTGCTAATCGGAGCTGTCCTTGTTGCTTCCACAATCTTTATGGCCTACGAGGCTTCGCGAGTCACTATCGGCACCCGCTTTGTGGACTTTTTTCCTCAAAAAGCGCACAACGTCGAGCTCTACCGTCAGTTCAATCGTTACGGCGGCGCGCAGACGCTGGCCATCATGCTCAGCGTCAGGCATGGCGACATTTTCAATACGCCGACACTCAAGAAAATTCAGGACATAACCTTCGCGGTGGATCGCCTGCCGGGAGTCAACCACCAGGAAATCTTCTCGCTCGCTTCATACCGCGTGGCCTACGCGGAAGCTGTCGCTGGCGGCTTGAACACCAGGCCCTACATGTACCCGCAGGTTCCGACTACGGCGGCGGGTATCAAGGACCTCAAGGTCCACGTCCTCGCTCATCGCGACCAGCTATCTAACCTGATCAGTCCGGATTACAAGAACACTCTTATTACGGCTTCGTTCAATGAGGAGGGCCTCGACTACAGGGAGCTATTCAACGATATTCAGGCGATCGTTAAAAAATACCAGGGACCGAATACCACCATCTATGTAGCCGGAGAACCAATCGTTCGTGGATACGGCTACCATTTCTTCCCAATCATAGTGGCAATCTTCTTCATCGCCATCTCTTTGATGATCATCACTCTATACTGGAACCTGGGCGATTACACCTCATGGTGGGCGCCGATCGCCACCGGCACCTGCTCGGCGCTTTGGGGTCTGGGTTTCGTTGGCATTATGGGTTACAACTTCGACCCCTTGATGCTGGTTGTACCCTTCATTCTTACCGCTCGCGATATGAGCCACGGAATCCAATGGCAGCGCCGCTACTACTATATGCTAGGGCAGACGCATCACCGGCGCATTGCCTGCATCAGTACGACCAACTTCATGCTCCCTGCGGGACTGCTGGCAATCCTGGCTGACATCGCTGGAATCGTCTTCATTTCCTTTTCGGGCATTACCGTGCTGGATAATATCGCCTGCGCAGGTACCGTATGGCTGGCCTCCAGCCTCATAATGGTGTTCATCTTCCAGCCGATCATGATGAGCTTTCTGCCGCAACCCAGACGGAAAGGCCGGAAGCTCGGCACGGGATGGATCGCGCGCCGATTACGCCCGGCGGCAGATTGGCTGTGTAATCTGCCGGTGACGCCCGGCCCGGCGCGGAGCCTGCTGTTGATTGGCGCCCTGATCTTTCTGCTTGCGGGAATCTTCTCCGGAGTGCACGCGCAGGTCGGCTACACCCATCCCGGCACTCCGCTATACAAGCCAAGTTCCAAGGTTAACCGCGATATAGCCGCGATTTCCAGATATTTTCCAACGGACGAAGGATGGGTCATCTTCGCCACCCCGTCATATCCCAGTTCGCAATCGGTGCTGGGGCCCCAGACGCTGCGCGCCGCCGACGACCTGCGCAATTATCTGCTGCAGGATTCGCGCGTCAGACAGGTGGTAACGTTTGCCTCGGCGGTAATCCGGCCATTCAACCAGATGTTCCACTATGGATACCCTAAATTTTACGCCATTCCCAGCAATACCCAGATCGCTGGAAATCTCTGGTATCTGTTTTTGGGAGGAACCGCCCCCGGAGAGATGGAACACTATATTTCGACCACGGCCGCCAATAACACCTGCATTCGTGTCATGTTGTCCAACCATACTTATCAGACACTGAATGACCTGCAGGCCAAGCTCGCATTTTTCGCCCATTCCTATATCGGCCACAATCCCCGGCTTTCACAAGTGCATATGATGTATCTGGGGGGTATTGCGGGCCTTTATGCGGCGGCCAATCAGGTCCTATTCAATCTCGACTTTTACAACATCAGCTTCGTCCTGGCCTGCGTCTTTATCTTCTGCATGGTTTCCTTCCGTTCATTTACGGCGGGCATCCTTTTCCTGTTTGCCTGCGTGCTGGCCAATTTCGGCGCATTCATATACCTGCGCCTGCGCCAGATCGGCCTGACGATCGACACCGTACCCGTAATCTCCCTGGGAATCGGGCTGGGTGTCGACTACGGCATCTACGTGGTCTCGCGCATCCTGGACGAGGTCTCGGGCGGGATGAAGCTCGATGAAGCGATTCCTTTGGCGATCAGGAGCACCGGCGGGGCGGTCTTCATGGTGATGTGCGTGATGGTCGGCGGCATCATCCCCTGGGCCTTTTCACCGGCCCTGTTCCACAACAACATGAGCATTTTGCTCGCGGTGTTGATGTTGCTCAACGCGATAGCAGGCGTCTTCGTATTGCCCTCGTTTATCGCCTGGTCCCGCTCGGCCTTCATCTGCCGGCATGAGGTCGCCGCAGACCACAAGCCGACGTCGCCGGTGGAGGCAACCCCGATCGAGGCGATGGGTGGTACACACGCGCGCGACATGACCGCAAAGATTTGATTCATTAAGTCGGCAGCTCCATGTGCACCAAAAGTCGGCGCGATCTGATAGACTCGGTATTCAGCGACGCGTTCGGTGTCCGATGCGCGTCGCGCAAGCCGCTCATATGACAACGAACGAAGTTCCGCTCGAGTCGAAAAATCCCAGTGCCGCGTACTCACGTCAGGAGTCCGCCGCCGCGCCGGAGCTATGCTTGCAGCCTGCGTTCGCCCAACGGCTGATGGAGACGGCGCACATGATCGTCACGGTGCTCGATTCCGGCGGCGGCGTCGTTCGCGTCAACCCGTTCATGGAGGAAATCTCCGGTTATCTTCAAGAGGAGCTGCGGGGACGGGACTGGCTGTCAGCATTGGTCCCCGAGCACGAGCGCGACCGGATGAAGATTTTGTTGAGTCGCTGCATCCAGGGCCAGATGGTCGGGCCGTTCACCGCCACCATGCTCACCCGGACAGGCGCGTTGCGGGCGATCGACTGGCGCGCGACGAGGCTGGCGGATAAAAACGGCGCGGTGGCCGGTCTGCTGTTCATCGGCAAAGACATCACCCAGCGTCTGCAAGCCGAACGTGAACTATATGAGTTGAACAAAGTTTCCCGCCAGCGCGAACGGCTGGCCGACGTCGGCGCAATTGCGGCGCAAATCGTTCACGATGTCGGCAATCCGCTGGCGGCGCTCTCGATGCAGGCGCAGCTAATCCGCAGGAGGGCGCGGGAGTATCCCGATCAACCGGTCGGTCTGGTGCTGAAATCGGCGGAACAGATGGTGGCGGAACTGCGCCGCCTGGAGTCGCTGATTCGCGAATTCATGAACTTCGCGCGCGAGCAGCGGCTGCAATTGCGCCGTATCGACCTGCCCCAGTTTCTGGCCGCTATTCTGTCCTTGTGGGAACAGGTCGCGCTTGGACGTCGAATTAACCTCACCTGCGACATCGCTGATCGCCATCTCACAATACGCGCCGACGAAGAAAAGCTCCGTCGCGTCCTGGACAATCTGGTCAAGAACGCGGTCGAGGCGATCGGCGAAGGTCCCGGCAAGATTGTCATCAGCGCGCATGCCGCGCCCGGGGGGAAAATTCGAATCTCGGTAGCCGACACCGGTCCTGGAATTTCGGGCAACATCGAGGTGTTCCGGCTGTTCGAAAGCACGAAGCCTGATGGATCGGGTTTGGGACTTGCGGTTGCGCGTCAGATCGTGCTGGCCCATGGCGGCAGCATTTATTTCGAAACGCTCCGTCCCCATGGAACCGTTTTTCATGTCGAATTGCCGTTGGAGGGCTCCGCCGCCCCCGGCGCCGACGCCGCAGTACCGGTCTCGAGAAGCTCATGAATGCTCCGCACGGTGCTTCCGGACGCATCCTGATCGTTGACGACGAGGCGTCAATTCGCGACGGCCTGGTTGACGTTCTCAACGACGAGGGTTACGACGCCAGCGGAGTGGGCAATGGCGCCGACGCGATCAGCGCGCTCGGGCAATCCAGCTATGATGTGGTCGTCACCGACCTGCGAATGCCCGGAGCGGACGGTCTGGAAGTTCTGCGGCGGGTGCGCGAAATCTCCCCGCAAACCCTGGTACTGCTGATTACCGCGTACGCCTCGGTGGAAACCGCGGTCGAAGCGCTGCGCAACGGCGCTCACGATTATATTCTAAAGCCGCTCATCGTCGAAGATGTGCTGAGCAAGATCAACCGTCTGTTCGAATACCGCCGCCTCGCCTGGGAAACCCGGATGCTGCGGCACGAGATCGCGGCCCGTTATGAACTCGATCAGATGGTGATCCGGTCGCCCGCGATGCGGGAGATTTTCGCGCTGATCCAGAAGGTCGGCCCGACCAACAGCACGGTTCTGATTACCGGCGAGAGCGGAGTCGGCAAGGAGGTCGTAGCGCGCGCATTGCACGCCACCAGCAGTCGGCGCGACAAGCTTTTTCTGCCGGTCAACTGCGGCGCGATTCCCGAAAACCTGCTCGAGAGCGAACTTTTTGGCCATGCGCGCGGCGCCTTCACCGGCGCCACTTCGGCCCAGGAGGGGCTGTTCCAGCGCGCCCGCGGCGGCACCATCTTCCTCGACGAGATCGGCGACCTGCCCGCTCCCGTGCAAGTAAAACTCCTGCGCGCTATCGAAAGCAGAGAAATCCTGGCGCTGGGCACTTCCACTCCGACCATGACCGACGTCAGGATAATCGCTGCCACCAACCGAGATCTCCAGCAGGCGGTGCGCGACAACCGCTTCCGCGAAGACCTGTTTTACCGGCTCAACGTCGTCGGAATTGAAGTGCCGCCCCTGCGCCAGCAGCGCGAAGCGATTCCCGCCCTCGTCGAACACCTCATTCGCCGCCATAATGCCGAGCTCAAGAAAAACTACAAAGGCGTCGACAATACCACCATGCGCATCCTGATGGCTCATAACTGGCCGGGAAATATTCGCGAACTCGACAACATCATTGAGCGGGCGATGATCCTCGGCAATGGGGAATGGATTACACCCGCCGATCTGCCTCCCGCCATCCAACAGGATTGCGGCGGCCTGCCCAGTATCGCCGATAACCTCAAAGAGGCAATTCGAGCCTACGAAAAAATCCACATTGCGACCGTTCTGCGCCGGGTTAGCGGGGACAAGCGCAAAGCTGCCGCGCTGCTCGGTCTCGGTTTGTCGTCGCTCTATCGCAAAATCGAAGAGCTGGGCATCCAGAGCTGAACGCAACCTTCAGGGCGGTCACGCCGCGCACCTGATCGGCGATCGTATCCGGCGCCGATTTCCCAAGGCTGGGAACACATTATTTCGGTTCGCGACCCATCATCTCACAGTTTCCATCATTTTTACTGGCGCTGCGTGAGGCACGTCTGATGCTTGCAAGCCACCTTGAGGAGAGTCAGCTATGAACAATCTCGCACGTGCATGTCTGATCGCGCTTGGCAGCGCCATGGTAGTCGGGCTCGTGGGCTGCTCCGATCCACTGAGTAACGGCTACGGCGGCTGGTATTGGCAGATGCCGGAAGTGTCATCATCGGCCGTTCCAGCCGTTGCCACCAACAACGGCAGCACAACCACCAGTCACGCAAAAGTAGGAACGTCCGTCAGCAACACTGCCAAGGGTTAGTATTCTTCAATAACGAAGGGACGTTAAACTTTTGAACCCCAGCATACGCCTGTGTGCTGCGAGAGGTGCAGCGCAGCATTGAATTTTGAATGCGGACGTCCCTGAACGCGTCTAAAGTATGTCTAGCTCAGATCCACGTCTGCCTCTATAGGGTTACCTATGATCAGGAAGAAAGCCGTTGTTGTCGCGGCATTGGTGCTGATAACGGGCATCTCGATTGGGGCTGCCACCGCGTTTCCATTCCATTGGAGTTCGACTGAGACCGCGAAGGGCGACAATACGAATCAGATGGCGCCGCCCAATACTCCGGAACCCAATGAAGGCGGGGTTCCCCTTCCCTCATGGGCGCCGCTGGTCAAGCGCGTCATGCCAACTGTAGTCAATGTTCAGGTGGTTGAGACTATCAAGACCACTGAGTTTGGAGAAAATCCGGGGGACGGCGGCGGCCAAGGCAACGGTTTTGGTTTGCAGAGTCCGTTTGGGATCAACCCGTTCGGACAGAATAGTCCGTTTGGACCATTCAGCTTCTTTTTCGGCCAGATTCCCCGTCAGTTCACCGAACATGGGCTGGGGTCCGGAGTTATAGTTTCCAAGGACGGCTATATCCTTACCAACTACCACGTCGTTGAGCATGCTAACCGAATAAAAGTCACGCTGATGGACGGGCGTGAATACAACGCCAAGGTTATCGGAAAAGATCAAAAAACGGACCTGGCGCTGATTAAGATCAACGCCGGGCAGCCCCTGCCGGCCGCCCAGTTGGGGGATTCCAGCAAAGCAAAGATCGGAGACTGGGTCATAGCGATCGGCAATCCCTTCGGCTTCAATCTCACCGTTACATCGGGAATCATCAGCGCAAAAGGACGGGCGCTCGGCGGCAATTACGACAACTATATTCAGACCGACGCTTCGATAAATCCCGGCAACTCCGGTGGTCCGCTTTTTGATACCCACGGCAGAGTAATCGGTATCAACTCCGCCATATACAGCAGCACAGGCACCAATAACGGTATCGGATTCGCTATCCCGATCGATTTGGCGAAGTCCGTGATGCAGCAGCTTCGCGAACACGGCCGCGTGATTCGCGGATGGCTCGGTGTCGACGTACAGGAAGTCACTCCCAGTCTGGCCAACGCGTTTGGACTGCAAAACACTCATGGCGCTCTGGTTGCCGATGTTGAAAAGGACACCCCAGCCTCGAAGGCGGGGCTCAAGCGCGGCGATATAATTATCAAGTACGACGGTGAGACGGTCGGCAGCGAGCGTGACCTGCCGGAGATGGTTGCGCAAACGCCAATCGGCAAAACCGTTGCCATCGAGGTATTACGCGACGGCAAACCTTTGACGCTCAAGGCCAGGATTGCCGAACTCCATGCCGCAAGCCAGGTTGCCAGTGCCCAGGGTCAGACGCCCGGAGAGAGCTGGGGTCTCACGGTTCAGAAAATGACGCCGGACCTCGCGCAGGAACTCGGGACCTCCACCGATCACGGGGTTGTCATCACCCGCGTGCGGCCCGATTCACCCGCGGACGATGCCGGGCTGCAGCGCGGCGACGTGGTGCTGGAAGTCGACCACGACCAGGTTAAGTCAGCCGGCGAATTTGCGGAACTCGCGCGCAAGGCGCAAAGGAAGAAGAAGCCGGCACTCCTGCTGGTCGAGCGCGGCAACACGACCCTGTTCACGGTGATCAATCCCAGGGGTTAACGGCTACCTGCATAAGCTTTGGCGCCGGGAGGACCGGCGATAATTTGGCGCTGCCACTGGTCCTCTGGCGGCGTGAGCGGCACGCCTCCAAGCTTCACGGAAGTCATTCGGGCGACTGGCGCGTCACGTTCCATACTCCCTGTTCGATCATCCGGCCGCCCGCGTAGCACACGTAGACACCGTCGGCCCGGTCCGCCGAGATTGCGGTGCCGTTGTAATAACAATCGGAAAGGTCCGCAGGCAGTTGGACCGCCAGATTGATCTGGTTGCCGGAGACCGAGCCGGCGGCGATTTTGCCCGAACTGTCGGCGCCCCCATGGCGGCAGTCCATATTACCCGCGGCGCAGGCGTAATTGCCGACCACCTGGGAACCATATTGGGTCAGGTTAAAGGTGATATCGTTGATCGCGTTGCATCTCTGGACCGCGATGTCGCAGGGCATCACGCGCATTGTTCCGCTCCACAATCCGCCCAGTTCCGAGGTCGGCACCTGCGGCTCCGGCGCCCTGACCTGGGGCGGCGGTGTGGTGCCGCAGCGCACGAGACCGGCTACCGCCACAAGCATCAAGATACGATAGAACCAACCTTTCACAACGTCCTCCGGCAGCGTTCCCACGCCCAGCCCCTCAGCTTACATGCCGGCGGTCGCGCGGCGAGCCCGGGCCGCGGTCCCCGCCCTCTATCCTTCGCAGTCTGCCTCAATCTACAATGGGCTGACGGTATATTGCCTATACGCAATCGATTGCGAGAACAATGGCCACCGGAAGCAGGGAACAGGGCCGCGCCGATCACGGTGAATGGGTGATTTCGGCAGGCGAGGAAAGCCCGCCTCACGAACCCACCCACGTTTACGTGAGCCCGCGCGGCGGCGGTCTGCGCCTGCTGTTCGGCGCGTTGATAATCACGCTGCTGGCGATTGTGGCGGCCGCCAGTGTGACGGCCCCGATTCTTTCACAGCGCCCCTGGGTGGGTCCCTGGAACGGCCATGAGGACATCGTGCGGGGCCTGATGGCGGGGCGCGCGATGAAGGTCCGCGCGACCCTGAGGAACAGCGGCAGATCTCCCGCGCTGAATACCCGCATCGCGATCCGGCTGCTGATCGGCAAGCCGCCGCCGGCGCCCTCTCCCGCGCTCGGCGAATGCGCGCAGGCGGACGTGGACCTGCCCCAAACAGTGCTCTTTCCGGATACGCTGTATTCCAGGATTGTGGCTACGGAACAACAGATTGACGACGACACCGTCGCGGCAGTGCTGCGCAATGACAAGACCGTGTATCTGGTTGGTTGCGTGCAGTACGACGGAAACATGATGCAATGGCTGCATCTGGACCCGCGCCAGACCCACTTCTGCCGCATGTTCGTCCCCACCAGCGCGGGCATCGATGGAATTCTTGGGACATTCCAGGACTGCCCGGCCGGCAACTCGGCGGATTAGTCCGCTTGAGCATGAGGAGCGGTTCACCGAATCCCAACTATCCTGGGCAACCACGAATCGGAGGAGACTCGGCAATGCTGAAGACCCGCATTTGCGATCTGTTCGATATCCGGTATCCGATTGTTTCGGCTGGGATGGGCGGCGTGGCCGGTGCGGAACTCGCCGCCGCGGTTTCGCAAGCCGGCGGCTTGGGTACGATTGGTTTGGCCGGCGTCAGCCGCGAGATGATCCAAAACGAAGTCGCCGCCGCACGCCGACTGACGTCAAAACCGCTGGCCGCCAATTTGATCGCTCCTTTTTTGCGGCCCGGCGTTGTCGAGACCATGTCGCGGCTTCCGATTCAGGTGGTGACGTTTTTCTGGGGCGATGCGCGTCAGTACGCGGACGCGGTAGGTGTTTTGCGCCAAGCCGGCATCAAGACCGTATGGCAGTGTGGCAGCGTGGATGAGGCGCGATGGGCGCGCGAGGCCGGCGTGGACGCGGTGATGGCGCAAGGGCTGGAGGCCGGCGGCCACGTGCGGGGCACAGTCACGACTTTGGCGCTGGTTCCGCAAGTGCGCGACGCGATCGGCGATCTGCCGCTGCTGGCGGCGGGCGGAATCGCCGACGGACGCGGGCTGGCAGCCGTTCTCGCACTGGGCGCAGACGGCGCCGCTTTCGGTACGCGCTTTGTGGCGTCGGTGCAATCCGCCGCCCATCGCAAATACAAGGAACGCCTCGTCGGCGCGCAGGCGACCCAGACCGTGCACACAACGCTGTTCGATATCGGATGGCCGGACGCTCCCCATCGCGTGTTGCGCACAGGACTGATCGATCAATGGGAGCGCGCGGGGTCGCCACCATCCGGCAAGCGCCCGGGCGAAGGCCACACCATCGCTCGCCTGCGCCATGGCGAAATCGACGCGGAACTGGTCACTTACACGGTGATGCCGCCACTGCAATACGTCGAAGGCGACTTCGAGGGCATGCCATTTTATGCCGGCCAGTCATGCGGTCTGGTCAACGATATTCCATCGGGCGGCGAGATCGTACGGCGCATCGCGGCTGAGGCCGCCGCCGTGATCGAAAAGCGCCTGGCCCCGCTGGCACCCTGAAAGCAAAGGCTCACTTCATCTCCCCCTCGGGCGGTGACCAGATTTCGCCCCACCTCGCGGCACGGGCCAGACGGTATGAATCCTGATCGCGTTTGGAGATGATCACGCGTTCAATCGCTCCGCCCGCGGTGCACAGATCGAGGATTACGTGGCCGCTTTTTTTCAGCGGATGCTTGATGATGCGCGCCGGCCCAGGGTCCTTCGCAGCCTCTGCCGGTGCGGCGATCACGTACGAAAACTTTTCTATTTCGTAGCTCAGGCTTCCGGCCTTGGTCCGCTGATGGCGCCGCGTGCGCTCAACCTGAGCGTCGAAATGACACCAGTCTTTCCCGCGCGTCAATGGACATTGCCCGGTATGGGGGCACGGCGCCACGATGTCAGCTCGTGCGTCGATCAGCGCCGCGCGCGCGGCAACGATCGTGCGAAACCCGCGCGGCGTGCCGGGTTCGACGATCACCATGGCGTGGCGGGCACAAGCCCAGGCGCGCTCGACCAGCCCCGTCGCTGAAGCCGAGTCCATCTCGCCCAGAGCATAGGACAGAATTACGAGGTCGTGTTGTTCGAAGCGACCAGGACGGCGCAGGTCGGCGATGGCGGAGCGCGACACGGCGGCGAGTTGCGGGGCGGCGCCAGCCATCACACGCGCGCGCATCCGGGTCCATCCGGGATCGTTATCGGCCATGGTGGCGGTTTGAAGCGGGCCGAAAATCTCATCAGCGGCCAGCGTCGCCGTGCCGGGTCCACATCCCAAATCAAGCACGCTGCGCACCTCGATCTCCGGACGCAACCGCGCCAGTTCGCTCAGGATCCAGCAGTTGACTGCAAAGATGGCCGGTAGCCGCGCCACCAGGTAGGCGATCCGTGATTCCGGCGAGGCAAAGCTTGGCGGCGATGCGCCCGCGTAAGCGCGTCCGAGTCCGGCAGCGGCATGCGCCAGCGCCGGCGCTGGAATCGAATCCGCGGCCGCCGCAATCGCTTGTTGCAGTGGTTCGGGCAGTTTCATTTTTTAAATAACGCGATTCGACTTGTCCGCGGTTTATTCTTGCATCGGTAGGCCACCGAAAACAGTCAGCTTCGAAGAAATGGAGGCGCATGCCGAGCAGACCGTCGGCTTTCCGCGTGGATGGATAACTCATGCTCTGAGCCGACCATTGACAACATCGGCGCGCACACGAACTCACGCCTGCGGCGAGATTTTCTGATTCTCCTTTTCTCGTTTCGCATTTCTCGCCCTCGATGCGTGGAGTAGAATTGCGGCGAATCAAAGTCTCACACGGGAATCGTCCAAAGCATGAGTTCTTCAAGCAGTACGCGCCTCGCATTGGTTACGGGCGGCGCGGGGTTTATCGGTTCCACTCTGACCAACGCGCTGTTCGATCGCGGCCTGCGGGTGCGTATCCTCGACAATTTCGCTACCGGCGAGCGTGCGCAGGTTGACAGCCGCGCCGAACTGTATGAGGCCGATATCCGCGACCTCGAATCGATCCGATCCGCGTTCGCAGGCGTGGACTGCGTCTTCCACGTGGCGGCATTGCCGCGTGTGCCGCTTTCGATCGAAAAACCCGTCGAAACGCACATGGTCAACGTGGTCGGCACGCTCAATGTGCTGATTGCGGCGCGCGACGCCAGTGTGCGCCGCGTGATTTATTCGGGATCGTCATCGGCTTATGGAAACCAGCCGCATCTGCCGCTGCGCGAGGACATGACGCCCAATCCGCTCAATCCTTATGCCTTGCAGAAGCTTACTGGCGAATACTACACGCGCCTGTTCCATCGCCTATTCGGGCTGCAGACGCTGACGCTGCGCTACTTCAACGTTTTTGGTCCGCGGATGGCCGACGTGGGCGCTTACGTAACGGTAATCAGCGTTTTTTTGCGCGCGCGGCGCGAGGGCAAACCGCTCACGATTCATGGCGACGGCGAGCAGACCCGCGACTTTACCCACGTGCGCGACGTAGTGCGAGCCAATCTGCTGGCGATGGACTGCGAAACCGCCGACGGACGCGCGATCAATATCGGCAACGGGCGCAACGTCAGCATCAATCGGGTTGCGCAATTAATCGGCGGGCCGGTTGTCAACTTGCCGCCGCGTCCCGGCGACGCGCGCGACACGCTGGCCGACAATTCCGAAGCGCTGCGCACGTTGGGATGGAAGCCCGAGGTCAGATTCGAGGACGGGCTTGCCGAATTGATTCGCCTGCGCGGCCTGTCATAGCCCGCGCCGCTCAATCGTTTGCGCTTTTCGCCGACTGTTGTTTAACATCCCCGTCATCGCGTCCAGGCGATGGAGGAAATGACATGGACGGCTATCGGGACGCCCACACTCATATTCATCCGACGGCGAATGCGACCAAAGCATTCATGGATGCACTGGAATTCCACGGCCCCTGGGATGGAACGATCGAACAGGCGCTGCCAATCATGGATCGAACCGGAATCGCCACGACCATGATCGTGCCGCTGATTGCCGATTCCAGGCTGCTGGCACAACGTATCGAAGAGGAAAAAAACCGTGGCGGCAAGCCCGATCGCGGCCGTATCATTGAGCAACTGGCGGCCGAGCAATCGGCTTATAATCGGTGGGCCGCCGCGGCCAGGCACAGGTACAATGGGCGCTTCACGGGCCTGATTGCGGTCAACCCTGTACTGTTCGGGGATCAATGGACGCGCGACGAGATCCAGGCACGTCTGGCCGAGGGCGCAGTTGGAATCAAAATCCTCCCGATGTATATCGGCGTCTATCCCGACGACCCGAAAATGGCGCCGATGTGGGAGGAAGCCAACCGTCGTGAATTGGCCGTCCTCACGCTGGCTGTCGCCCAGGTGCCCGCCGAAGGTCTGGCTAAAATCGGCGTGCCGCCGCAATACACCGACATCCACCATCCCAATCGTTTTGAAGAGGTCGTGAGGAAATATCCCCGCTTGAAGCTGGTCCTGGCCCATCTTGGCATGGGCGCCGAGCAGGATACGATCCGGCTAACCAACAAGTATCCGAATGTTTTCACCGACACTTCGCTGCGCCTGCACGATATCGGCAAGCCCGGCGGATGGAGCCTTAATGAGGCCGCCGAGATGTTGCGGCGGATCGGCGTGGATCGGGTGTTGTTCGCGAGCAATTACCCGTTCGTGAGCCAGGCGGATTACGTCGAGGTAATGGAAAAGCTTCCGTTGACCGACGCGGAACGCCGGCAAATCGCTTATCAAAATTTTGACCGCGTCTATGGCGGGCGATGATCGCGGCCTGGGGAGAACGGAAATGAGCGGTAGCACAGGACGACTGGCTGGAAAAGTTGCGTTTATTACCGGCGCCGGCTCAGGTATCGCGCGCGCCGCCGCAAAGATCTTCGCGCGCGAAGGCGCCAGAGTGGCCATCGCCGAGATCAAACCGGAACTCGGGCGCGCGACCGAGGAGTCGGTCAAAGCGGACGGTGGCGAGGCCTGCTTTATCCAAACCGATGTCACCAACGAGGACAACGTGCGCGAAAGCGTGGCCGCGACCGTGCGACGTTATGGCGCATTGCACGTGCTGTACAATTGCGCCGGCGGCTCTGTCGCTGAAGACAAACTCGTCACCGAAGTGGACATGAGTGTGTGGGGCCACACTATATCATTCGACCTGCTCGGGATGTTCCTCTGTTCGCGCCACGGCATTCCCGAGATCATCAAAAGCGGCGGCGGCGCCGTTGTGAATATGTCATCGATTGCCGCCCTGATGGGATTTACGCCCGCGCACGTCTATGTGGCGGCCAAGGGCGGCATCATCTCGCTGACCAGGGCGATGGCCTGCGAATACGCACCGCATAATGTACGGGTCAACGCGATCTGCCCCGGCGTGGTGATGACCGAGCGCGTCAGGAACCGCATCGCTCCCGGCGCCAATCAAGTCGCATCGAAATTCAACGAAAGGATGAAGGGACATCCGTTCGCATCCGGCCAGCCCGAAGACATCGCCAACATCGCCGTGTTCCTGGCTTCCGAGGAATCACGGATGATCACCGGCGCCATCATACCGGCCGACGGGGGGCTGTCGTCATATTAGAAAACGGGAGATTCGAAAGACGGGCGCGGCGGCCCGCCTTGCCGGCAATCAAACGTAGATCGCGGCGATCCCGAACAATGCACCGGCGAAAATCAGCCACGCCGAGTTGAGGCGGAAACGGATCAGAGCAATCGCGCTGACCCCGGCGATGGCCGCGGTCCACAGATCAACCACGGCAGCGCGGCTTAATTGCCAGGTGACCGCGGTCATCAAAGCGACCGCGCCGGCGTTGACGCCGTCGAGCAAAGCGCCGGCGATTTGCGAGGCGCGGATGCGCGGGATCACTAGCCGGGTCGCGGCAACGAACACAAAACCCGGCAGAAAGATGCCGACCGTCGCAACTACAGCGCCGCTGACGCCGCCCAGCAGATAGCCGATAAACGTGGCCGTCGTGAAAACCGGTCCCGGCGTCACCTGGCCCACGGCCACCGCGTCGAGGAGTTGCGACTGCGTCAACCAATGCAGCCGCGTCACCAAATCGGCCTGAAGAAACGCCAGCAGCACGTACCCGCTGCCAAATATCACTGCACCGAATTTCAAGAAGATTACAAAAACTGCCAGCAAACCGGCGGGAGCGGCCAGTGCCGAGGCCGCGGCCGGAAACAGCAAAGGTTTGAACTCCGCGATGGCGGGGAAAAGCGCGCGAGCCAGCGGCTCTCGTTTCCATTCCCGGATCAACGCCGCCACGCCCGCGGCAACCAGTATCGCCAGAACGTTGCCGCCAATGAGCGCGCCCGCCGTCGCAACAATTCCGATCACCGCCAGGAACCAATCCTTGACCGCGGTCCGCGCCAATCTCCATAACGCCTGAAATATGATCGCGATAATCACCGGCTTGATCCCGTACAGCACGCCTTGGATTTGCGGCAGCGTTCCGTATCGCGCGTACGCCCAGGCGCACGCCATCACCATCAGCATCGCGGGCAGGATAAAGCAGGTCCCTGCCACGATCAGCCCCTTCCAGCCGCCCCGCTGATGGCCGATGTGAATCGCCATCTCGGTCGAACTCGGACCCGGCACGAGATTGGACGCCCCCAGCATGTCCAGGAAATCTGCATTGGAGACCCATCCCCGCCGCCGCACGAACTCCGCTTCCATCATCGCGATGTGCGCCGCCGGACCGCCGAATGCGATCGTGCCGAGGCGCAGAAATGAGCCGGCGATTTCCATCAGCGACGAGACAGAAGCGCGACGATGGGCCTCGACGCGTTGGCCGGCCGTTTGCCTAAGAGCCATCAGAATGGCTTGGGAGAAACCTAAGCCCTGATTCCTTTCCCGGCCAGCCTCCTGCCTTGGGATTGCCATCGCCGCAGCACGTTCACCTGCACGTGGGAGGCGTCGGCGAGGCGCAGGGTCTTGCACAGCTTCCGGCTTGCGGGCTGTTCTTTGACCATCGATTGCCAGATCGTCTCGCTTGCCTGTTCGATCGTATTCATGGCGTCACCAGCCTTGTGAATCCGGTCACATTATCGAAGCCGCGGCGGGCTTGCGCAACGACCGGACTGCGCCCCCGCAGTGAACTCAGGCGACGGCATCGAAGCCCTACTTTACCGGGCGCGTGGAATTGTTGTATGCGTCATCCAACGTTTCCGCGGTTCGGAGACGAGGGTTGTTTTCACCGAGCCAGTTCAGGAGGAACAAATGAAAGCCGCGATCTACCAGGTTCCGGGTGGTCCTCATTCGGTTGAAGAGGTCGAGATCGATCATCCCAAGGGCACCGAGGTTCGCTTCCGAATCACCGCCTGCGGCGTATGCCACAGCGATTTGCTGGTGTGGACGGGTGCGCGCGCTGCCGACTTTCGCCCGCCCATGATCCTGGGGCATGAGATGGCCGGGATCGTCGAGGAAGTCGGACCCGAGGTCACGATGGTCAAGCCCGGCGACCACGTAATTCGGGGCGGCTCGGGGGTTTGCGGCAAATGCAAATGGTGCATGAGCGGCAAGTACTTCCGCTGCGTCAATCGCGGACGGTACACCCGCCGTTCACCCAATGAGCCGGCCACCACCTGGAAGGGCAAGTTCATTGGCGGAATCGGCGGCGGTCCCGGAGGCTTTGCCCAGGCGGCGATCGTTGACGAAACCGCACTGGTCAAGATCGATGACGACTTGCCGCTGGATCGAATGGCGTTGATCGGATGCGGCGTCACCACCGGATTGGGGGCTGCGCTGACGACGGCAAAGATTCCGCCTGGCGCCACGGTGGCGGTGTTCGGCGCGGGCGGCGTGGGCGGCTCGGCGATCCAGGGGGCGAGGATTGCCGGAGCACGGCAGATTATCGCGGTCGATGTCTTCGACAAGAAGCTGGAGATGGCTAAGAAGTTCGGCGCCACCGACGTAATCAACGCCAGGAACACCGACCCGGTCGAGGCCATCCGCGAATTGACCGACGGCGGCGTTGAGTATTCCTTCGAGGCCATCGGCAACAAGAAGACCCAGACCCAGACAGTCCTGTGCCTGGCGCCGCGCGGAATGGCCACCTTTGTCGGCGTCGGCAAGGACGGCGACGTGCTCGATGATCTGCCGGTGTACTTCATCACCGCCGCCGAACGCATCGTGCGCGGCCATCACCTCAACTATTCGAGCAACGCTATCGACCTGGGCTACATCGTGAGCCTGTACAAGCGCGGCCTGCTCAATCTCGACGACATGGTCAGCCAGCACGGCTCGCTGGCCGACGTCGACAAGGCGTTCCACGACATGGAGACGGGCGAGGTCGTGCGCACAGTCCTGCTGCCCAACGGGTAGGAGCAAGGAGTGAGGGAAGAGTAGTGAGCGAAGAGCAGTGAGAAGTGAAAAGGCAGAAAATCTTTGTATTTCTGTCTGCTCTCACTACGCACTTCTCTATACTCACTCCTCTTCCCTGCTCGGGCATTGAGGAGGCAACCACATGGATCCTTCCAGCGCGCTTTTGACGGACAAAGTCGCGATCATCACCGGCGGCGGTCAGGGAATTGGCAAGGGTATCGCCCTGACCTTCGCCCGCTTCGGGGCCAACGTCGTAATTGCCGATCGGAACGCGTCGCTGGGCGATAGCGCGGCGGCCGAGGTTCGCGCTTTGGGACGCAAAGGACTGGCGATCACCACCGACGTCAAGGACTTCGAGCAGGTCAAAGCGATGGTCGATCGGACGGTCAGGGAGCTCGGCGGCGTTGACATACTGGTCAACAACGCGGGCGGTCAGATCCCGCATCCGTTCCTCGAAATGGGGCCCGATCGATGGCGCCGGGCGGTGGACCTCAACCTGATGGGGATGGTGCACTGCACGGACGCGGTGGTGCGCGCGATGATCGCGGGCAAGCGGCGCGGATCGATCATCAATATTTCCAGCATCGAGGGCAGCCGCGCCGTTCCCGGCTATTCGATCTACGGCGCGTGCAAGGCCGGGATGGATAATTTCGCCAAAACCGGAGCGCTGGAGTTCGGCGATTACGGCATCCGCATCAACTCGATCGCGCCCGACGTGATCGACACCGGTATCGCGACGGAGCTGCGCAAGCCGGAAAATCGCGACGCGATCCGCAGCGCCATTCCGCTGGGACGGCTCGGCACGGTGGACGAAGTCGGCGGAGCCGCCGTTTTCCTGGCCTCCGACCTGTCCTCATACGTAACCGGCATCACGCTGTACGTCGACGGCGGCACGTGGGCCGCCGGCGGCTGGAAACACGAAGGCGATAGCTGGACGCTGTTTCCCGGCGTGCGAATGGCGCCGCGCAAGCCCGTGCCCAGGGAGTAGTGCGCAAATGCAGCCGCGATTGAGCCGCGCAGAACTGGGCAAAGTCTTCGAGCAGATCAGCAACTGGGGACGCTGGGGCAAGGACGACGAACGCGGCGCGTTAAACTACATCACCAATCACAAGCGCGTGCAGGCGGCGGGCCTGGTGCGAAGCGGCGACACCGTATCACTGGCATTGCCGCTGCCGACCGCGCCCGCTCCCGACAATCACAGTCCGGTGACCCATCTGATGATCTCCTCCGACGCGCCTCAATCCGGGGCCGGCGGATGCGCCGATTACTTCGCCATTTCCCATCACGGCTTCATGACCACCCATCTCGACGCGCTCTCGCATATCTTCTGGAACGGCAGGATGTACAACGGTTTCGCCTATAGCGAGGTCGGCTTCCATGGCGCCGGCAAATGCGCAATCGATGTCGCCCGCGACGGGATCATCAGCCGCGGCGTGCTGCTGGATATCACGAAGATCAGAAACGTGGAATGGCTGGAACCGGGCGAAAGGGTATTCCCCGAAGACCTGGATCGGGCCGAACAGGAGCACAAGGTCCGGGTTGAGGAAGGCGACATCCTGCTGGTGCGCATCGGCCGCGCCCGCCGGCGCAAGGTCAAGGGCGTTTGGGAGCCCGCCCACGACGGCATCTTTCCGATGGCGGGACTCGATCCGTCCTGCCTGCCGTGGCTGCATGAACGCCGCATCGCGCTGCTTGGATCCGACGGCGTCAGCGACGTGTTCCCGACCGGGTATGACGATATACCCTATCCAATCCATGTCGGCGCGATTGCAATGATGGGCGTCCATCTGCTGGACAACGCCGACCTCGACGAGCTCGCCGCCACCTGCCAGCGACTGGGCCGCTACGAGTTCCAGTTCGTGATGCTGCCGCTAATCCTGCTGCGCGGCACCGCTTCGCCGGTAAATCCAGCCGCAATCTTCTAAGTTGCAAAATTCCTGACCAAAACCGCCTTGCCTTTTAGCGCGGGTTCCGGGTCGCGGCTTCAGGGAAGGCGCCGCTCTCACAATCCCTGACGTTTCCTCAACTGGTGCAAGCGCGACGGCGACATCGGTAGTTCGGTGACCCTGATGCCCAGGGCGCGCGACACCGCGTTGGCGACCGCTGCCGGCGGCGGCACGATCGGCACCTCGCCCACGCCGCGCACGCCCAGCGGATGCGACGGGTTGGGCACCTCGACCATGATTGTTTCGATCATTGGCAGATCAAGGCAGGTCGGCATCCGGTAATCCAGAAATCCGACGTTTCGCAGATGGCCGTCCTTGTCGTAGATGTATTCTTCGTTGAGCGCCCATCCGATTCCCTGCGAGGTTCCACCCTGCATCTGGCTTTCGACGTAGCTGGGATGGATCGCGCGGCCGACGTCCTGCGCGATCGTGCAGCGCAGCACCTGCACCTTGGAGGTGTCAGGATCGACCTCGACATCGACCAGGACGGCGGAATAATTGGGACCGCCGCCCGGACCTACGATATTGGCGCGCCCACAGATCGGACCGCCCGTGCGCAACGCTTTGGCGGCGATCTCCTTCAGCGTCAGCGGCGCCTTGCCGTTGTTCTTCGACACCGCCTTGCCGTCAACCCAATCGATATCGGCGGGCGTGAGTTCCCAAATCTTCGCGGCGCGCTCTTTCAACTCGCGCACCGCGTCCTCGGCCGCGCGCATCGCGGCCAGCGTCGAGGTCGCGCCGGTGCGGCTGCCCGCGGTGGGGTCGGTGTAGCCGATTGAGTCCGTGTCGGTCACGGCCGGACGCACCGAGTTAACCGGAATCCCCAGCACTTCCGCCGCCACCATCGCGCACGCCGCCCGCGATCCGCCAATATCAACGGCGCCGGTCACCAGGCTGGCGGTGCCGTCAACATGGATGTTGATCATGGCGGAGGACTGCATCCCGCCGGTGTGCCAGGCGCCGACCGCCAGGCCGCGCCCGCGCAGCTTACCGGTCAGCTTCGATTTGTAATGATCGCTGTTCTTGAGCGTTTCGAGCACTTCGACGAAGCCGATCCGCGGCTGTGGCGGCCCGGCCAGCGTGCGGCTGCCGGTGCGGGCGCTGTTCTTGAGCCGGATGTCAATCGGGTCTATCCCGAGCTTCTGCGCCAGCTCATCGATCACGGACTCGACCGCGAAGGCCGACTGCGTCGCGCCGGGCGCGCGATAGGCGCCGGTGCGCGGCCGGTTCATCACCACGTCATAGCCGTCGATCACGTAGTTCTCGATCTCATAGGCGGAGATCGCCGTCATGCATCCGATGTACACCACCGAGCCGGGAAACGCCCCCGCCTCGTATGCCATCCAGACCTCGGCGGCAGTGATCTTGCCATCGCGCCTCGCCCCCATCTTGCACCTCAGGAAGGCGCCGGGGGTGGGTCCGGTGGATTTCTGCACTTCGGCCCGCGTCATCACCATCTTGACCGGATGCGCGGTAATCTTCGACAGCATCAGCGCGAGCGGCTCGTAATAGACCAGCAGCTTGGCGCCGAATCCACCGCCGATTTCCGCCGGCACGACCTTGATATCGCTGACCGGGATTCCGGTCATGTCCGAACACATGGCGCGCACGTCGAACGGTCCCTGCGTCGAGCAGTAAATCACCGCCTTGCCGTCGGGCTCGAAGTACGCCAGCGCGTTGTGGGGTTCGATATACCCCTGATGCACGGTCTCGGTGCGAAACTCGTGCTCCACGATGACGTCAGCTTCCTTGAACCCCTTTTCGAGGTCGCCGTGATCGTAATGGATATGGCGCGCGACATTGGACGGCTTACCCGCTTCGTCCTTGATGTCTTCGTGCAGCAGCGGCGCGCCGGGCTTCATCGCTTCCATCACGTCGAGGACGGCCGGCAGCACTTCGTATTCGACGTCGATCAGGTCGAGCGCTTCTTCGGCGATATGGGGGCTGGTGGCCGCGACCACCGCCACGCCATGGCCGTGATAGAGGACCTTGTCGTTGGCGATCAGGTTTTGCGCGAGATGGCGCGGATTGTAGGGCACCACGCCACCGTAACGGTAGCCGACCTCGGGAATCGGCGGAAAGTCTTTGTAGGTCAGCACCGCCTTGACGCCCGGATGAGCGAGCGCGCGGGCGGTGTTAATCGATTTGATGCGGGCGTGCGCGTGGGGGCTGCGCAGGACCTTGGCCCACAGCATCTCCGGCATGCTGTAGTCGGCGCCGTATTTGGCCCGTCCGATAACCTTTTCCACCCCGTCATGGCGCACCGGGCGCGTGCCTATCACCTTGAACTCGTGCGGCTGTTCCAAAGCTGTGCTCATCGGCGTTCTCCTGCGCGTAACGGCTCGCACAGAGCCGGATTGGTTTCAAGACTAGCAGACGAAGCTGATTCAGTCTCGCCGTCGAAAGGGGGATGTCATAGCGCTGCCAAATCAAAAGGGCAGACGCGCTCAGACATCTTGTGTTAGCATCCGCAGCGCCAGAGATAACGGAACCGGAAGCGCCGTGGGACACCCGAATTGACAAGCACCGCGAGGGCAGATAAATCCTAAATTTCCACCCCGGAGCGAGCGGGTGTAGCTCAGTTGGTAGAGCGTGTGCTTGCCAAGCACAAGGTCGTCGGTTCGAAACCGATCACCCGCTCCATGAAAAAGCGACCGAACTATTGCTTTTTCGAATCAAACGGTCGCAACACGCCTTCACCTGCCATCCGTGTCGAGGCAGAGCAGATGTTCGATGGGTTTACGCTGGTTGCCCAATACCTCCAGCCAGAGCCAGCGCTTTCCTGGTATGGTCCGCATGAATTGAGATTGGCCGCACAGCGGCCAATTGGAGCAGGTTGAAAATTGTAGCTCTGACCAGCTAAATGAAGATGGAGGTTGCGTACGACGAGGCATCCATCAGACCGCATCCGCGAGCTGATAAACCTGGGACACCTGCAGTTGACCCAGAAACGGTTCGATGCGATTGCGCCGCCCGAACCACACCGGGGCATCGCTTTTGACCGGATCGAGGGCATGCTCCTCGGCCTCGCTATCGGCGACGCGCTCGGCAACACCAGTGAGTCGCTCAATCCTGGCGAGCGCGGAGCGAGGCACGGTGAGATCCGGGATTATTTGGCAAACCGCCATGCCAGAGGGCACCGCGTTGGGCTCCCGTCTGATGACACACAGTTGGCCTTCTGGACGCTGGAGCACTTGCTTGAGCGCGGCCGAATCATCCCTGAACAACTGGCGCAAAAATTCTGCTCAAGGCAAATCTTCGGAATTGGAACAACAGTTTCCGCGTTCGTGAACAAATTCCAGGGAGGGCATCGATGGTACGAAGCCAGCCAGCGCTCTGCCGGAAACGGGGCCCTAATGCGAATCGCACCCGTCGTGATCCCGCATATTGGAAGCCCTTCAGCAGCATTGTGGGAAGACACAATATTGGCGGGAGCGCTGACTCACAACGACGCTTCCTCGATCGCCGCATGTGTCGCTTTCGTCGCAATCCTTTGGGATCTTCTCGCAATGTCGAAGCCTCCACCGCCCGACTGGTGGCTTGACCGCTACTGTGCCTGCGCCAGGACGGTTGAAGGAAACCCCCAACTCCATCTTCGAACGCCGCTCCTCGCTTTCACTGGTCCGATCTGGCGCTTGATCGATACGCACGTGCGCCAGGCTCTTCACCAGGACCTCACGGTCGCCCAAGCATGCGACCGCTGGTATTCAGGCGCGTTCCTCCTTGAAACGGTACCCTCAGCACTTTTCATCCTCGCCCGGCATGGCAACGATCCGGAAGAGGCTATGGTAAGGGCGGTCAACGACACGAGAGACAACGATACTATCGCCGCCATCGTCGGCGCCGCGGTTGGCGCGCTTCATGGTCGCGACCATCTACCGCAGCGCTGGATTTCCGCACTCACGGGACGGACCTCCAGCGATGACGACGGGCGCATTTACGACCTCATACGAGCGGCGAAGGAAAAATGGGGGCCATGGCTTCCCGAATCTCCGTAAAGAAATGGGAGCATTTCGGCAACTATTGTGGAACGTCTGCAGAGCCAGCGGCTGGCACCACAGCGGGAGCGTTTTTTAAAGACCGGCAAGGGCGAATAGCAGAAGTACAAATGGAGGACGCCGCCTTAAAGAACTCGGATCTACGAGCGAGGCCGAAGCGATCTGGGCATGGCCCGAGCTAAAGCAAGCGGCGCCTTTCCAACCTGCTCGCACTGCGGCGCTCGGCAGCATCACGCCGACGCCCGTTTCTGCTCACAATGCGGCGCCAGCCTGACCGCAGCGCCGCAGCAGATGCCTGCCTGGCAAAAGCCGGCGCCGTCCAGGTACAGCCATGTCGCGATGGCCCGCATGGCGCTGAGCTGCCCGGAGTGCGGCGAGCCGATGCGCTTTGGCTTTCGCAAGGTCTGCCGGCGATGCGGCGCGCGGCTGGTGATGGTGCCAAGATTGCTGCATCCCAATCACGTGCGGGTTTATGTAGCCGGACCGCGCGCCGCGCTGGCGGAGCTGGCAGTTGAAGCCTTCTGGTTAGCGGTCATAGTCGGCGCGCTCGCGGCGATCGGCGCACTGCTCTGACTGGAGGACACCCACGGATAGAAAAGACTGCGGGCGGTTGGGGCCGAAGGATTCAGGCATTTGGGCAAAAAAGTCGCTAGATGGTATTGTTTCGTGAAGCCTTTTTCCGAGGGGAGCTGTGGCGCGTTTAGAAGAGCTCACGCGTAGCGCGTCAGTTAAGGGAATCCTGCCGAATCAAAACGTCACGGTAGTCGACGTTGCGTGGCACGGTTCCAACGTCGTTGAGCTGACATACAAAGACCAGTCGGGACGTCTTGGCAGCGAGTTGCTCTATCGCGACCGCGAGCCGACGCTGGAAGTCGTCGATGCCGGCCGGGTATGGAGCTTCGAAAGCGACGGCGCGCTGTTTCGCCTCGTCTCGGAAGCATATCGGATTAGACTCGCCTACCTCTTTGATCCGGTCCTGGCGGTCCATACCTCTTTGGTGGAACCGCTTCCTCATCAGATCACCGGCGTCTATGGCGAGATGCTCAACCGCCAGCCGCTGCGGTTTCTCCTCGCCGACGATCCCGGTGCCGGCAAGACAATCATGGCCGGCCTGATGATCAAAGAATTGATCGTCCGCGGCGATTTGCAGCGATGCCTGATCGTTTGCCCGGGCATGCTCGTCGAGCAGTGGCAGGACGAACTCGATCGGCGCTTCCATCTGCCGTTCGAGATCATGACCAACGACAAACTAGAGGCCGCGCGCAGCGGCAACTGGTTTTCCGAGAACCCGCTTGCGATTTGCCGCCTCGACAAGCTTTCCCGCAACGAAGACCTTCAGGCCAAGCTTGAGCAGACCGATTGGGATTTGGTGGTCGTCGACGAAGCCCACAAAATGTCGGCCTCCTTTTTCGGCGGAGAGGTGAAGGAAACCAAGCGCTACAAGCTCGGCAAGCTGTTGTCGCGGATAACCCGGCACTTTCTACTGATGACCGCGACTCCTCATAACGGCAAGGAGGAGGATTTCCAGCTTTTCATGGCCCTAATCGACGGCGACCGCTTCGAGGGCCGGTTCCGCGACGGAGTGCATGTCACCGACGTATCGGATTTGATGCGCCGGATGGTCAAGGAAAACCTGCTCAAGTTCGACGGAACTCGGCTGTTCCCCGAGCGGCTCGCCTATACGGTCGCGTACAAACTCTCGCCGCCCGAGGCCGACCTCTATAAGCAGGTCACAGACTACGTGCGCGAGGAGTTTAATCGTGCGGATTCGCTCACCGGCGAAGGCCGCAAGGGCACTGTCGGATTCGCCCTCACCACGCTCCAGCGCCGCCTGGCCTCCTCTCCAGAGGCGATTTATCAGTCGCTGCGCCGCCGCCGCGAGCGTTTGGAGAATCGGCTGCGCGAAGAACGCCTATTGAAGCGGGGAGCTGAGGCGAGTCTTGAGCTTTCGAGCGATGCTCCGCCGATGACCGACGAAGACATCGAGGAACTCGATGAAGCGCCCGACGCCGAAATCGAAGCCGCCGAGGACGCGGTCGTAGACCAGGCGACCGCGGCGCGCACGATCGCCGAACTCGAAGCCGAAATCGCGACTCTGAAACGACTGGAAGCTGCCGCCCTCAAGGTGCGGCGCTCCGACAGCGATCGCAAGTGGGACGAGCTTCGCAACCTGCTGCAGAACAATCCTGAAATCGTCGACGCCGACGGCAATTGCCGCAAGATCGTAATCTTCACCGAGCACCGCGATACGTTGAATTATCTGGTCGAAAAGATTCGCGCCTTGCTTGGGCGTCCCGAAGCCCTGGTCCAGATTCACGGCGCGATGGGCCGCGAAGAGCGCCGCAAGTCGCAGGAGGGCTTCACGCAGGACAAGGAAGTACAGGTTCTAGTGGCGACGGATGCCGCCGGCGAAGGCATCAACCTTCAGCGTGCGCACCTTGCCGTCAACTACGACTTGCCTTGGAATCCAAATCGCCTTGAGCAGCGGTTCGGCCGTATCCATCGCATCGGCCAGACCGAGGTCTGCCACTTGTGGAACCTGGTTGCCGAGGAGACCCGCGAAGGCGAGGTCTTCACCCGCATTCTCGAAAAACTCGACCGCGAGCGCGAAGCTCTGGGAGGCCAGGTCTTCGATGTGCTGGGCAAAATCAAGTTCGACGACCGGCCGCTGCGAGACCTGATGATCGAGGCGATCCGGTACGGCGAACGTCCAGATGTCCGCGCGCGCTTGACGCAGATTGTCGACGAGGCGCTCGATCGCCGCCATATCAAGGAGCTGATCGAAGAACGCGCGCTCTCGCACGATTCGATGGATGCCACGCGGGTGCGCGAAATCCGCGAAGAGATGGAGCGGGCGGAGGCGCGCCGCCTTCAGCCGCATTTCATCCAGAGCTTTTTCCTTGAAGCTTTCCGATTGCTCGGCGGCACGATTCGCGAGCGCGAACCCAGGCGTTTCGAAATCACGCACGTTCCCGCGCCGGTTCGGAATCGCGATCGCCTGATCGGGCGCGGCGATCCGATGCTTCCCCGCTACGAGCGGGTCACCTTCGAGAAGGATCTGATAACCGT
>JAJPIF010000019.1 GCA_021324885.1 Pseudomonadota bacterium | reverse complement strand
GCTCCTGGAGGAGATGTCGCGTGCGGCGCTGGCCAAGGCCCGCTCGCAACTGGGCTGGGACCGGTACGCTGCGAAGCTGGTCGAGATATACCGCACGGCATTGGCCGACGGAAGCAAACCAGAGGCGCAGGCTGTTTGACGCTTGACGGCGCTCCGATTACTGGCCGCATCACTACAGACGAAGTGGTGGCTTTGTCACCCGGACGGCAGGTGCGCGAAGTCTCCGTCGGCTGATGGTTCGCGTCGCTTACCTCGTCAGCCATCCGATTCAGTACCAGGCGCCGCTTTTACGCCTGCTCGCGCAGCAGCCGGACTTTTCTCTTAAGGTGCTATTTGGCGCCAACACGGCCGCCGGAATTCGTGACCCCGGCTTTGGAACCGATATCAAGTGGGATGTGCCCTTGCTCCAGGGTTATGAGCACGAGTTTCTGCCAGCGCTGGCAGGTGGCGCATTAACCAGCGTGCGCCCTCTCAACTTCGGCATCGGGCGGCGGCTTAAGCGCGGCGGCTACGACGTGCTCTGGATCCACGGCTATACCCGCCTGTCGCACATCCTAGCAATCGTCGCGGCCAAACGCCGCGGCATTAAGGTGATGGTCCGCGACGAGGCCCACGGCGCCAACGTGCGCGAGTCGGGTCCGCGTGAGCGTGCGCGGCGTGCCTTCTATGCCTTTCTTACCCGGATGGCTGACGCCTTCCTGGCGATCGGCACGCTCAATCACGATTACTACCGCCGCATCGGCGTGCCGGAGACGAGGATTTTTTCCGTCCCCTACGCGGTGGATAACTCCTTCTTCCGTGAACGCGCGACGGCAGCCGCTCACCGGCGCGAGGAGCTCCGCCGTGAGCTTTGTCTTGCGCCCGAACGCCCTATCGTCCTCTTCGCGGGAAAGCTGATCCAGCGCAAGGGAGTTATGACCCTGCTCCACGCATACAGCCGGCTTTCTTCCGACCGCCGCTCCGAGCCGGAACCATGCCTTCTGTTCGCGGGCGATGGTCAACAGCGCAGCGCGATCGAGGAATTCGCGGCCGCCTCGGGCTGGAAGTCCATCCGTGTGCTGGGCTTCAGGAATCAGACGGAGTTGCCCGCGCTCTACGATCTATGCGACCTGTTTGTCCTGCCCTCGCTCTACGAGCCCTGGGGCCTGGTCGTGAACGAGGTCATGAACGCCGGCAAAGCGGTGATCGTCAGCGATCGGGTGGGCTGCGGGCCGGATCTGGTCAAGCCCGGGATCAACGGCGCTATATTTCCCGCCGGCGACGCGCAAGCCCTCGCCGCAGCGATGGCAGCTCTTCTTCGCGACCGCAACACCCTTTTCTGCATGGGTAAGCGCAGCCTTGAGATCATAGGACACTGGTCTTTTAACGAAGACCTGATGGGTATTCGCGCAGCCCTCGCTTATCTCGCGAGCAGTGCGTCATGAAGCCAGCTACGGGCGACTACCGGCAGGCGATCTACGCCTCTTACCTGACCGGGCAAGGGGAGGAATCGCCCGAGACGATCGCGGCGCACATCCGGGTGCGGGCGAACCATTGCGCCCGCATCATCAGGGATTTCTTTCCCGCCGACCGCAACGCCTCGATCCTGGAGCTGGGTTGCGGTCACGGCGCGCTGCTCTACCATGCGCAGGCCGCCGGCTACCACAATATCCGCGGCGTCGACACCTCGCCCGAGCAGATCGCGGCGGGCCGCCGTTTCGGCGTCGGCAACCTGGCCCAGGGCGATTGCTTCGAGACTCTCGCCCAATGCGCCGACGCCAGCGTCGACGCGGTCGTGGCGCTGGACGTGATCGAACACTTTACCAAGCCGGAGCTGTGCCGCCTGACCGCCGAAGTCGCCCGCGTCCTCAAGCCCGGCGGCCGCTGGATTATCCATTGCCCCAACGGCGAGTCGCCCTTTGGCAGCCGGATGCGCCATTGGGACTTCACGCACGAACTATCGTTCACGCGCCATTCCCTGCGCCAGTTGCTGTCGGCTTTTGGATTTCGCGCGGTGGACTGCTGCGAAGACGGGCCGGTCCCGCACGGCGCCAGGAGTGTCGCTCGCCTGGCGCTCTGGCGCACGGTCCACGCTATCCTGCGCGCCTGGTTAATCGTGGAAACGGGCCAGATCGATACGCCTATCTTCACGCAAAACCTTTTCTGTGTCGCGCGCAAATGAGCGACTACGCAATCAAGTCCCACTTCGCTCGCGAACCGGGCCTGCTCGGCTAAGCCACTTGGGATGTGAATCAGCCAGATGGGCGTATCCGTACTGATACCCGCGCGCAACGAGGAAAAGAACCTCGCAAAGTGCCTGCGCACCGTGGCCTGGATCGCAGGCACCGTCTGGATCTTGTTTTTACGCAACCGCTCCACGTGTGACTCAGATGCAAATGCAGCTGCTCTACGCAGCACCATATATAGGCGCAAGCACCGGCGGCTTGGCTAAGGACGTGCCCGGCCTCTGCGCAGAGATGGCTCGCCGTGGCCATCAGGTGACCTTATTTGCCCTCGACGACTGCGGGTCGGCCGAGGAACGGAACGGTCGGGAACTGGCGGCGTCCCGAGATGGCTACGCGATGCGTCACTTCCGCCCTCTTGGAGGATGGCGCGCTTTCCGCCGCTGGGGAGCATCGCCGGGCTATATCGCAGGGATGCGCAGTGCCGTGCCCAACGCGGACATCATACACGTCTACTCCGTGTATAACTTCAGCAGCTGGCTAGCCGCAACCAGCGCCCGACAGGCTTCGGTGCCATACGTTCTGGAGCCGCATGGCTGTTTCGACGACTTCGTATATCGGCATCACGCGGCGCGCAAGCGCCTGTACGAGATCGCCTTTGTACGCAACAACTTACGGAAAGCATCAGCCGTGCGGTTTCTCACCGAGATGGAGGCCCAGACGGCCGCCAGGAACTGCGGCGGAGGGTTGCGCGGAATCGTAGTTCCGACGGGGATTGACGTCGAGGAAATGACACGGGAGGCGATTTCCTGCGACCTCCGCGCCTACGGCGTAGAGGAACGGTACAGGAAGCAACTTATCGTGTTCGTCGGAAGGCTCCATAGAAAAAAGGGAATCGACCTCCTGGCCAGAGCATTCGCCGAAGTTGCGGCGCGTAATCCGCTCGCCTTTTTGATGGTTGTCGGCCCCGACGAGGGCATGCGCTCCGAGGTTGAGACGATACTCAGATCCGCGAGGGTTCACGACAGAGCAGTCTTCACGGGAATGCTGACGGGACAGGCGAAGACGGCGCTGATGGCGAGTGCGCGAGCCATTGCCGTGCCGTCCTACGGCGAGAACTTCTGCAACGTGGTAATCGAAGCGCTGGCCCTGCGCGTTCCGGTAGTGATCACGGATCGAGTCGCACTGTACCCAGAGGTGGCGGCGGCCGGCGCGGGCCTCGTTGTAGGCCTGGACGAACGCGAACTGGCCCAGGCGATTGCGAGGCTGCTAGCGGACCCGGCGTGCGCGCAACGCATGGGGGAAAAGGGCCGCTCGCTGGTCGAAGCGAAGTTTACCTGGAAGGCAGTCGGCGCGCAGATGGAAGAAGCCTATCTGCGGGTACTTGGGGCACAGACCCTGGCCGCCCAGCGGGAAAGCGCCAGCGCGCGTTAAGGTCATGCCGCCAGCGATCCGATTGGTTACGCGCGCGCCGTCAATCACGGCCAGGCATCTATGGTGACCCCCGAGCGGTCCGCTTTGGCGAAGGCCGAGACGGCGGTTTCGCGGGTGCTCGTATATCGCCTTGGCAGCCTCGGCGATACGGTTGTGGCCCTTCCTTCGCTTTATCTTGTCGCCCGCGCGTTTCCAAGCGCTACGCGCTTGCTGTTGACGAATCAACCAGCAGTTGAAAAGGCCGTGCCAGCGCAATCGCTGCTAGAGGGAACGGGGCTCGTCCAGGGCTCCCTGACCTATCCCTTGGGTACGCGGGATCCGTGGCGCCTGCTCTCCCTGAGGAACCGGATCCGGGCATGGCGCCCGGAGGTGCTCGTCTACCTGGCGGCGGTGCGCAGTGCGAAAGCCGTGTACCGGGACGCCATCTTTTTTGCGGCTTGTGGCATTCGACGTATGGTCGGACTGCCTTTGACGCAACGAATGCAACGCAGCCTTCCGCTCGGCAATGGCCTTTTCGAGAGTGAAGCGCATCGCCTGGCCCGCTGCCTGGGGGGCCTTGGAGATGCTCGGCTCGACGACCCGTCCAGTTGGGACCTGCGTATATCCAATGCGGAGGCGGCGGCCGCTCGCGGCATGGCTAACCTCCCGGGTGGCGTTCGCGAGTACGTCGCGGCAGCCGTAGGGACCAAGATGTCGGTCAAAGATTGGGGCTGCAACAATTGGAGGGAGGCGTTAGGTCGAATTTCACTCCGATATCCAGGTTTGGGGCTGGTGCTGGTCGGCTCAGGCGACGAACGCGACGCCGCAGACGTCGCATCGGCAACGTGGCGCGGGCCGCGTCTTAACTTGTGCGGCTTGACGTCACCGCGCCAAAGCGCCGCGCTGATCGCCGAGGCAATCGCCTATGTGGGACACGACACGGGACCGATGCATCTGGCAGCCGCGGCCGGTATACCGTGCGTGGCAGTATTCAGCGCGCGCGATCTGCCGGGAGTCTGGTTCCCTTGGGGAACCCAGCACAGGATAATCTATCACTGCGTCCCTTGCGCGAACTGCCTGCTGGAAGTCTGTCCGGTTCACGCCAAAAAGTGCATCACCTCGATCTCGCCCGACGAGGTCGTCAACGCAGCGGTGGAGATCCTGGATCCGATCGTCGCTCGCCACACGGCAGCCAGCAAATAAAGAAGTGAGTGACGTACTTCGGCTCGCCTGGGCGTTCTGCACCTGGCCCAAGTTATCCCTCATCTCGTTGCGCTTGCTCGACGTTTGCGCCGCCAGGGAACCGAGTAAAAGAAGCGCTCGATCCATTCAGGTGTCAACGCAAGGTTCACAATGTCACTGATTCTAGGAATTAACGCATACCACGCCGATTCCGCGGCCTGCATCCTGAAAGCGGGCAAGCTGATCGCCGCGGCCGAAGAAGAGCGCTTCCGTCGCATCAAGCATTGGGCCGGCTTTCCGACGCGCGCGATTGCCTATTGCCTCAACGAGGCCGGCGCCGAGCTGAGCGACATCGACGCCGTTGCCGTGAATCGCAACCCACGCGCCAATCTGCTGCGAAAGATAGGCTACGCCGTGGCGCATCTGCCGAGCGCGGCATTGCTCGCCGATCGCATCCGGAATGCCAAAGCCTGGTCTTCGATCGAACAGAGCCTGACAGACGCGTTTGCGGGACAGCGACTTCGCTGTCCTGTGCACAACGTGGAACATCACTCGGCGCACCTGGCTTCGGCTTTCCTGGTCTCTCCCTTCGACGAGGCGCTGGTTCTGTCGGTCGACGGCCTCGGCGACTTCTCCAGCGCTTGCTGGGGCGTGGGGCGGGGAACATCGATCGCTATCGAGGGGCGTGTCTTCTCACCCCATTCGCTTGGCATCTTTTACGAGGCGATTACTCAGTATCTGGGCTTCCCGCATTACGGGGATGAATACAAGGTGATGGGTCTCGCTCCCTACGGCGAACCGAGTCTGGCGCGCGAGATGGATCAGATAGTCCGTCAGCAGCCCGACGGCACCTTTCGCCTCAACATGGAGTTTTTCACTCACGGCCGCAGCATGCGCGATTTCTCCTGGTCGGACGGAGCGCCGCAGTCCGGCCGGCTCTTTACCCCCGCCCTCGAAGAGCTTCTCGGACCGGCGCGCTTACCGGAACAGGAAATCACGGCTCACCACCGCAACGTGGCGCGCAGCGCGCAGGCAACCTACGAAAGAGCCTTTTTCTCCCTGGTCAACTCGATGTACGCGCGTCATCCGATCGACCGCATCGCGCTCGCCGGCGGTTGCGCGATGAACTCGGTGGCGAACGGACGTTTGTACCGCAACACGCCGGTCCGTCGCGTCTACGTCCAGGCGGCCGCCGGGGATGCCGGCGGCGCGATCGGAGCGGCCTATCTCACCTGGCATCGGCTCAGGACCGACGCGCCCCGCTTCACGATGAACCACGCATACTGGGGATCGCAGTTCAGCGATGAGGAGATCGGACAAGAGATTCGGGACAGAGGCGCCGCGCTGGAGGCGCTGCGCTGCACCAGGGAGCTGCTCGACGAGGATTCGCTGTGCGCCCGAACCGCGCGCCGTATCGCCGAGGGAGCGGTTGTGGGTTGGTTTCAGGGTCGCATGGAATGGGGGCCGCGCGCGCTCGGAAACCGGTCGATCGTTTGCGACCCGCGCCGCGCCGATATGAAGCAGATCCTGAACGCCAAGATAAAGCGCCGAGAGTCGTTCCGTCCGTTCGCGCCATCGGTTCTGCGATCCGCGGTCAGGGAGTGGTTCGAGACCGACGACGACGTCCCGTTCATGACGCAGGTTTTCCAGGTGCGAGCGGACAAGAGAGGCGCGATTCCCGCGGTCACGCACGTTGACGGATCGGGCCGCCTGCAGACCGTGGAACCGGCCAGCAACCCGCGCTACTGCCGTCTGATTGGGGAGTTCGCGAAGCTTACCGGCATACCAATCCTGCTCAATACATCGTTCAACGAGAACGAGCCAATTGTCTGCACACCTGGCGAAGCGCTGGACTGCTTTACCCGGACGGGCATGGACGTGCTGGTGCTGGGGAACTGGCTCGTCGAGCGCGCTGACGCGCCGCACCCCTGAGAGCAGACCGCCCAGCTCATGAACACGCTGCTGGCGCGTTAAACGGCGATACCAGGACCATTACCGATTCCAACGAAAGCGCCTGGGCGAAATGACGCGCTCAGACTCCTTTGAAGCGCGAAGCCGCTTGCTGAGCGACCCCGCCTGCCGACGCTGAACGCGCACCATCCCTTTCCCACGGGAGCGCGGCCGTCCTTCCTGATCCGCGGTAGTTGACGAAAGCGTCCCACCTTTGCATCGTCCGCACCATCCGGATGCGGATGATCTTCGGGCACCCGCCGTTGTCCCCTCCTGCTGGCTCTCAACCAGCTTTCAAAGAGTTACCCTTCGCCGGCCTCCCGGCTCGCCGAGGTCGGCGCGCTTGTCGGGTTCCGTAACATTTTGGCGGTCGAACGGGCCGGAGGAGCCATCTGCGCAGCCGCGCTTGCAGCCGGCGCAAGGAGCGTGATGAGCGCAGCGCAAATCGAGATGGCCAGAGGCGCTGCGCGAGAGCGCCGGCTCAGTCGATCGCGCCGACTGAAGTTGGCTTGTTCCAGAATGTCAGTGTGCCACAATTGTGCCAACCGGAAAGTCGGTGTGAGCAAGCGGCGAAAAAAAGCTCACAGTATCAAGGCTTTTTCTGATCGGAGGGGTGGCCGAGCGGTTGAAGGCACCGGTCTTGAAAACCGGCAGCGGCTAACGTCGCTCGTGGGTTCGAATCCCACCCCCTCCGCCATTTGAATACAGAACTGCGAAGGCCGGGCGCAGCCAGCTTTACGCCGGCAGCAGCGGTGAGCGGCTGATGCGGGTTGCTTTTCCAGCCGATGATGCGCGCTTCGCGGTTTGCCGCCTCGACGCGCTGGGCGAGCGCGGGCAGATGCTCGTGGCGGTAGCCGGCCATCGATCCTGATCCGCCCGCCTGATCCGCCCGCCTGATCCGCTCGCGCGCCGCCCCGGCGACTACTTCCGCCGCGCCGTGGACTCCCGGACAAATTGATCGATGGTGCCGAAGCGTTCCACCGCGGCGCGCAATGCCGCGTAGCCGGCGGTGCGACCCGCCACCCATCGTTTGAGTCCCTCCATGTCAAGCAGCGGCCGCACCCGGTTATCGGCGTGGCTCATGCCGAGGAGCAATTGCGCAAAGCGCGCGACCGGCGCGCTTTGCGCTTCATCCTCGATCACGGTGAAATTGCAATGATCGTAAAGCGGGGTCCGCGCCAGCACTCGCAGCGCGCCAGGAGCAACTATTCCTTCGTGTTCGAACACGGCGCGGTTGGCGTCGAGCATGCAGGCGGCGTCCGCGTTACCCTTGAGCAGCGCGCGCACGGCGTCGCGCTCGCCGCCCACATGATCGCCATGCTTGCCGGCCAGCAGATCGAACCTGACAACTTCAAAATCGCGGGCGGGTTCGAGCCCCTGTTCAGCCAGGAAGCTCAGCGGTATCAGCGTCGCCTGGGGCGAATCGCCGGCGCCAACCGCAACGCGCCGGCCCCTCAGATCGGCGGTCGCATGCAAATCGCTGTCCGCGCGGACCACTATAAGGGAGGCAAGGTCGCAATCCGTGTCGCGCATGCACAAGGCGCGGACCTTGCGTCCGGTGGCCTCGGCAATTTTTTCGCATTGCAGCCATGCCAGGGGCGAGTTCCATGCCACCGTGATCAGACCGTCGAACAGGGCGCGCACCTGGCGCTCGTAGTTGGAAAACAGCACATAATCGAAATCCAGGCCGTGGTCCGCGAAATAGGCGCCGAACCCATCCCAGATCGTCACCACCTTGGGGTCGTAGGCGACTGCGCCAAGAATCAAAGTCCGTTGAGGCTTTGTTGCCATCGATCTAAAACAGGCTCATGCCGCAGACAGCCTTGCCAATGAAGTCGTAAAGAACGTCGGTGGTAGGCGCCATCACGCTGGCGGCGCGGGCGTCGCGAAAGTATCGCTCCACGCCGACTTCTTTGCGGAAGGCCGCGCCGCCGCAAACGCGCATCGCCATCGCGAGCACTTCATCCGCCGCCTCGCCCGCGGCGGCCTTGCATTCCAGCACGCGCAGCATCGTATCCTCGCGCCCCTTGCTCAGCGCAGCAGCGGTGTCCTCGAGCAGAGCGCGTACCATGTCGGTCTTTATGCGCATGCGCGCGACGTAGTTGCGGATGGTCGCCAGGCCGGCCAGCCGCTCGCCGGTATCGGCGTGGCGGACGCGGCCTGCGTGTTCCGCTGTGCGCCGCACCGCAGCCTCCATCAGGCCCAGGGCGCAGGCGGAACTGAGCACATTAAACATTGGCAGCACGGTCGCCATCATGATGTCGAAACCCTTGCCATCCTCACCCAGCATCGCGGCGGCCGGGATGCGCGCACCGCGCGCCGTGACAGGCGACGAGTCGTTGCCGCGCAAACCCAGTCCGTCGAAGCGTCCGCTTACCTCCAACCCGGAGGTGTTGGCGGGCACCAGCCACAGCGTGCTCAGGCCCTCGGCGCGCAGCGGTTTGGATGACCATACATACGCGGTGGCGGCTGAGGCGGAGGTAACCCAGCTTTTGTGCGCCTCAAGGACAACTTCGGCGCCGTCGCTTCGGGCTGTACTGACCGGCGCCCAGAAATGGCTGCGCGAGCCTTCCTCGCTGAAGGCGAGCGTGCTCAGGTGAGTGCCCGACGCGACCGCGCGCCGCACGTCCATCGCGCCGTATGCTTCGATCACAGCGGCGCCGCAATAATGCATGCACAGCACCATCGCGGTTGACCCGCAATCCTGGGCGACGCGCTGGACAATGTCTGCCGCGCCGGCGAAGCCCAGTCCCATGCCGCCCGCTTCGGGCGCGCTGACGGCGCCCATCAGCCCGGCTTTTCTCAGCGCCTCAATCGAGCGCGCCGGAAAGACGGCGCGGGCATCAACCTCGGCCGCAGCGGGTCCGACGGTTTCCTTGCACACCTGTTCCACAAGGGTTTTGTAAGCCTCTGAATAAGTGCTCATCGCGCTTCGCCACCAAGCCGACCGGGCGAAGCGCCGGAAGGGCGATTCGCTACGACCAGCGGCCAATCGGCCCGATGCCATCGGGCCGGACGTCAATTCACCGGATGCGAATCATGATGAAGTGGCGATAGCATGAATTTTTACCGCTCGGCAACCGGCTGTTCCGTCAATCTTCCCCGGGCCTCGCGGGATTGGTTACCGATGGTTGCGGAGTGCCGCTCCGCGGTGTTCCTACTTGAGAGTTCGCCTCACAACAAAGGGAGAGGCTCCGTCGGCAAGGACGCGCCGCACTCATTGGTAATCAGCAGGTGGGCGCCCTATGATGGCCAGCGATGCTTAGCTGGCGGATGGTCGTGCTGTTCATTCATGTCAGCGCGGTGATTGTCGCGCTGGGCGCTTCGCTGTTTTCGACTTTTGCGCTGGCGCCGATCCTGGCGGAGGAGCTGGAGCCGTCCTTGCGGCTTCGGGTGGGACGCCGGGTCATCCGCCGCCTTGGCGCAATTGTGCTGACGGCGCTGGGCGTTTTGGTGTTCACTGGAATCCTCAATGTGCTTTTTATCGGCGCGTTCCCTGCGCTGCTGGCGGCCAAGCTCGTGGTCGTGGTTGCCGTCATCGCGCTGGCGCTGTACCAGCATGCCAATCTGGGCATCCGCATCTGGCACCTTTCCGCGGCCGGACCAGGTCCCGCAATCGCTGCGCTCCAGCAGCGCTATCGGCGCGTCGGGCTCAGCGTGGGGATGCTCGTATTGCTGATCGTCTATCTTTCGCTCGGCCTCACCCGCGCCTGAACCGGACCAGGGTCGCGACATCGAGTGGAGGTGTCGGCGGAGGGCGTTTTTTCATTGGGAGATCGATTTGGAAAGCACCCGCCGGTCTCCGACCTCGACCGCGCGTGGCTGGGCGACGCTGCCGGCCTTCATTCGCCGACGAGAGCCGGGCGCTGACGCCTGCTTTTGAATTCTCGGCCGCGCTCCTACCCGCCTGCCTCGTGGATGTGGTAGCGTTGCGCTCCATCCGGCACTAAGGAGGACGCACTCATGGAATATCGTCCATTCGGGCAAACCGGCATCCAAATTTCGGCCATCGGTTTCGGCTGTTGGGAAATCGGCGGCGGCTACGGCAGTATCGAGGAAAGCGATTTCATCAGAGCCGTCAACCGGGCGCTGGACCTCGGCATCAACAGCTTCGACACGGCGGAAGCCTACGGCATGGGCGCTTCGGAGCGTTCACTGGCCAAAGCTCTGGGCAATCGGCGCAAAGAGGCGGTGATTACCACGAAATTCGGCATCGGCTACAAGGGTTTCCCCAATTACCGCGACTCCAGCCGCAACCGGGTGATGACGCAGATCGAAAAGGCGCTGGCCAACCTCAACACCGATTACGTTGACGTCTTCATGGTGCATTGGCCGGATCGCAATACGCCCTTCGAGGAGACCATGCGGGCGCTGGACGACGTCGTCAAGCAGGGCAAGGCGCGCGCCGTCGCAGTATCCAACTTCAAGCTGGAGGAACTGGAGCGCTGCATGAAAGCGCGCCGCGTCGACGTGGTGCAGTACTGCTGGAACATGCTCGACCGCCGCATGCAGAACGACATCTACCCTTACTGCCAGAAAAACGGCATCGGCGTGATGGCCTATGGGTCGCTGGCTTACGGCGTGCTGAGCGGCACCTTCAGTGTCGAGATGAACTTCGATGAGAACGACTGGCGCTCCCGGCGCGGAAACCTGGGCGGCATCAACCTGTTCCAGCATCTGTTCGGACCCGAGCAATTTGCCAGGAATCTCCGCGCGGTTGAAGAACTCAAGGCGATGGCGAAGCGTTACGGCAAGACCCTGCCGCAACTCGCGCTGCGCTGGACCACCAGCAATCCGGTAATCAGCACGGCCCTGGTCGGCTGCCGCAACGAAAAAGAGGTCAACGACAACGTGGGCGCGCTGGGATGGACAATCTCAGAGGCTGACATGAAGGAGATCGACGCCATCTTCGCGCGCAATGGCGTCATTACCGAGCCCAAAATGTGGCTGGAATAGGAAACGCGACAAGTTTTGGGAGGAGTTTCCATGACCGACATAGAACGGCTGATCGCCGCCGAAGAAATAAAACAGCTCAAGGCGCGCTATTTCCGCTGCATGGACACCAAGCAGTGGTCGGGATGGGAGGAAGTCTTCACCGCTGATGCCGTCATGGACGTCAGCGAGGAGCAGGTTGACCAGCACATCATCAAGGGCCGCGACAAGATCATCCCCTTCGTCAGCAAGGTGCTCGAAGGCGTCGTGACCGTGCATCACGGCCATATGCCCGAAATCGAAGTCACGTCTCCGACCACCGCGCGCGGCATCTGGTCGATGGAGGACAAGCTGCGTTGGTCCAACGGCAAAACCACCTTGCACGGCTACGGCCACTATCATGAGACCTACGAAAAAGTGGACGGCAAATGGCGCATCAAGACGCTGAAGCTGACGCGTCTGCGCATCGACCGCACCTGAGCGGGAGAGGGAGAAAAGAGAAATTGGAAAAAAGAAAATGAGAGTCGGAAAGCAGCGCTGGCGGCAGCAAATCCCTTAACTCTCGTTTCTCATTTCTTTTATGGTGAATTCGATGGATCAAAAAGGAAAAGTGGCAATCATCACCGGGGCCAGCCGCGGGATGGGCAAGCAGATGGCGCTGCGGCTGGCCAGACGCGGCGTCAACGTGGTGCTGGCGGCGCGCACGGTCGGCGCCAACGAAAGCGAATGGCCGGGTTCGTTGACCGAAACCGCCAGTGAGATCCGCGCGCTGGGAGTCGATGCCCTTCCCGTCAAATGCGATCTGACGGTGCGCAAGGACGTCGAGAATCTATGCCATACGGCGCTGGAGAAGTATGGGCGCGTGGACTTTCTGCTCAACAACGCCCGTTACGTCGGCGAAGGCCATTTCGACAAGTTCCTCGATATCAGCTTCGAGTTGTGGGACAAGTACCTGGCAGCCAACGTGATGGCGCCGATTGTCGCCACCAAAATCTGCCTGCCCGTGATGGCCAAACAGAAAAGCGGCGTCATTATCAATACAACGTCTGCCGCCGCCTATATGGACACGGGTTTGCCGGGAGGACGCGGGGGAACCGGACCGCATTATCCGCTGACCAAGGCGGCGCTCAATCGCTTCGTAACCGCGGTTGCGCTGGAGACGGAAGAACTGGGAATCCCCGTAATCGCGCTCGATCCGGGCGCCACGCTGACCGAACGGATCAAAGTGCAAACCGCCAAATTCGGCTACGACATGAGCATCTTCCAGCCCATGGATATTCCGGCCGCCGCGGCCGAATACCTGTGCACCTGCCCCTATCCGATGCGCTACAACGGCGCGATCGTGGTTGCAGCCGTGCTGGTCAAGCAGTTCAACCTGTTGAAGTGAAACCTCACCCCTGACCTTTTGCGCAAGGACGGAGAGCCGGCAGGTTGCGGAAAAAGGATTTTCCGCAGCCTGCTGCCCTCGCTCCAGTCTCTCCCATAAAGGAAAGCAGCCATCTTTTATCCAGGGTTGCGCAACGCAGCATCCTGATAAAGGCGTCGGCTGTGTCCGGCGTCTCACTACTCACTTCTCTCCCCTGGCTGCTCCTGCCGCCTACGACGCGACCCGCGCGCGCCGGCGTTCGGCTTGCTCGGGCGATTCCTCTTCCAACACCAGCCGCTCCTCCTCGCGGACGCGATCGGCTGCCGCCGTGCGAAGGTGCGACGGCCACAGGGAGAGGACCCAGTTATGGAAGGAATCCATGTAGGTGTAGAAGACCGGCGTGATGTAGAGCGTGAGCAACTGCGAGAACAGCAGGCCGCCGACGACCGCCACACCCAGCGGACGGCGCGAGTCGGAACCTGCGCCCATCCCGATCGCAATTGGCAGCACGCCCATGAATGCCGCCGCGGTAGTCATCATGATCGGACGAAAGCGCACGATCGCGCCATCGTAGATCGCCTCCGCGGCGCTCTCGCCCTCGCTGCGCTGCGCATCCAGCGCGAAGTCAATCATCATGATCGCATTTTTCTTGACCAGGCCGACCAGCATGATGATGCCGACAAAGGCGAAGAGGTCGAGCTGCATGCCGAAGACCATCAGCGTGAGCAGCGCACCAAAGCCCGCCGCCGGCAGTCCGGATAAGATGGTGATGGGATGGATGAAGCTTTCGTACAGAATTCCCAGGACCAGGTAGATGACCAGGATCGCCAGGATCAGCAGCACGCCGAGGCTGCCCAGTGACGATTGGAACTGCGCCGCTGCGCCGCCGAAAGAAGTGGTAATGGAGGAGGGCAGAACGTTGTCCGCGGCCGCCTTCACTTCGCCCAGCGCTTTGCCCAGTGAAGCCCCCGGCGCGACGTTAAAGGAAATCGTCACGGCCGGAACCTGCCCGCTATGGTTAACCGAAAGCGGGCCCATATCGGTCGTCATCTTGACGAAGGTGTCGAGCGGAACCATCTTGCCATCGGCCGACCGGACATAAAGCAGAGAAAGCGTTGACGGGTCGGCCTGAAACCTGGGCTCCAACTCCAACTCGACCCAGTATTCTTCGTCGGGCGCATAGATAGTGGAAATCTGGCGCGAGCCGTACGAATCATACAACGCATCTTCCAGGGTCTGCGCCGAAATCCCCATCGCGCGCGCCTTGTCGCGATCGATCGAGATGCTGACCTGGGGATTTTTGATTTGCAGATCGCTGTTGACATCCGTCAGATCGGGCATCGCCCGCATCCGGTTCTCCAGGATCGGCGCGTAACGGTAAAGCTCCTTGAGGTGCGGGCTTTGCAGGGTGAGTTGATAGATCGCCTTGGTGAAATGGGCGGTAAGCTGAATCGGCGGCGGATTCTGGATGAATACCAACATCCCCGGAATCTGCGACACCTTGGGACGCAACTCCTCGATCACCTGGTCAGCGTTGAGCTTGCGATGGTCCTTCAGCCGCACGAACATGATGCCGCTGTTCAGCCCGCCCATCGGACCGCCGCCGCCAATCCCGGCAAAAAACGAGTCCACGTTCGGGTCGGCCTTGACGATATCCATCAGCGCCCTGGTGTGCTGCTCCATCGCGTCGTAGGAGATGCCTTGCGCCGCCTGGGTGAAAATGACGATCTGGCCCGTATCCTCGGTGGGCAGAAAGCCCTTGGGAATAACTTTGAAAAGGTACATGGTCGCGGCCAGGATAACGACGAGGGATACCATCGTGGCCCGCCGATGGCGCATCACGAAGGCCAGCGAACGCTTGTACCCGGACAGCATCGCGTCAAATCCGCGCTCGGTTATCTGATACAGCCGGCCGTGACGCTGGCTTTTGGGCGGCGTCAGAAACCGGCTGCAAAGCATCGGGGTGAGCGTCAGCGAGACGAAACCCGAAACCAGGATTGCCGCGGCGATCGTTACCGCGAACTCATGCAGCAGGCGGCCCAGTACACCGCCCATGAACAGCACCGGGATAAAGACCGCCGCCAGCGACAAGGTCATCGACAGGATGGTGAAGCCGATTTCGCTGGAGCCGTCCAGCGCCGCCACCAGCGCGCTCTTGCCCATCTCCATGTGGCGGAAAATGTTTTCCAGCATCACGATCGCGTCGTCCACCACGAACCCGACCGACAGCGTGATCGCCATCAGCGACAGATTGTCGAGGCTGTAACCAAGCTCCGCCATCACGGCGAAAGTGCCGACAATGGAAAGCGGCAACGCGGCGCTGGGAATCGCGGTGGCGGAGATGTTGCGCAGGAACAGGAAAATCACCATCACGACCAGCGCGACGGTCAGCAGCAGCGTGAACTGCACATCGTCAACCGAGGCCCGGATCGATTGCGACCGATCGTAAAGAATCGTCAGCTTGACTGAAGCCGGCAGCTCATGGCGGAAATCTTCGACCACCTTGCGCACGTCGTTGACCACCTGGACCGTGTTGGTGCCTGGCTGGCGCTGAATCGTGAGCACGACGCCCGGCACTCCGGTGATCCATCCGCCGACTTTGGTGTCCTGGACGCTGTCGAGCACCTGCCCGAGCTGCCCCAATCGCACCGGCGCGCCGTTGCGATAGGCAACAATCAGCGACCGGTACGCGGCGGCGTCGGTGAGCTGACCGGCGGCCTGGACGGTGTAGGCGCGATGTTTGCCGTAAAGCGTGCCGGTGGGGAGGTCGACGTTGGCATTTTGAACCGCGTCAGAGACCTCATCGATACCGATCCCGTGCGCAGCCAACAGCCTGGGATCGAGCTGGATCCGCACCGCATATTTCTTCGAGCCGTAGACCTGCACCTGCGCCACGCCGCTGACCATCGAGATGCGCTGCGCCAGTTCGGTCTCGGCGAAATGGTCCACTTCGGACAGCGGCAGGGTCTGCGAACTGAAACCCAGGTACATGATTGCCTGCTCGGCGGGATTAACCTTGCGGAAGGTTGGCGGCGTCGGCATGTCGTGAGGCAGATACGGTTGGGCGGCCGCAATCGCCGCCTGCACGTCCTGTGCCGCCGCATCGATATTCTTGGCCAGATTGAATTCCAGCGTGATCGTGGTCGTGCCCTGGTAGCTGCTCGAGGTCATCGCTTCCAGGCCCGAAATGGTCGAGAACTGCTTTTCCAGAGGGGTCGCCACCGAGGACGCCATGGTGTCGGGGCTGGCGCCGGGCAGGCTGGCGTAAACCGAAATGACCGGGAAATCGACATTAGGCAGCGCGCTGACCGCCAGGTTGCGGTAAGCGATCGCGCCAAAGATCACGATTGCCAGCGAGACCAGCGTGGTCATCACGGGCCGGCGAATGAATAATTCGCTGAAGCTCATGAGACTGCGCCCTGCCCTCCGGCCAGTCCCTGCTTGATCCGCACTTTGGCGCCCGGCACCAGCATCATCTGCCCGTCGGTCACCACCGTTTCATCTCCGTCAAGCCCGCTTTCGATAATGGTCCTGCCGTCCAGGGTCGCGCCCGCTTTGACCGCCCGCGTCTTCACGGTCATGTTCGGCTCGACGATAAAAACGTAGCTTCCCTGCTGCCCTGATTGCACCGCCTGAGCCGGAACGACAACCGTGTCAGGCCGCTGCGCCAGGGTCACCGTTACATCGACAAACTCGCCAGGCCACAGCCGCTCGTCTTGATTCGGGAAGGTGCCCTTGAAATTGATGGTGCCGGTGGTCGGATCGACGGTATTGTCGATAAAGGTCAGGACCCCGGTCGAGGATTCTTCAGGCTGGTTGGGCGGGTTGGCGATTACGGTCAGCGTGCGGTCGATCTCCAGACGGCGGCGGATTTCGGGCAAATCCCGCTCCGGAAGGGCGAATTGGACATAGATGGGTTTGATCTGGTTGATCACGACCATGGGGCTGTCGGCGTTCGCCTTGACGATATTACCGGCATTCAGGTTCAGGTTGCCTGCGCGTCCGTCAAGCGGCGAGTATATCCTGGTATATTGGAGGTTGAGTTCGGCACTTTGTACGGCGGCCTGATCGGCGGCGATATTGGCGCGCAATGCGGCCGCGGTCGAATTAGCCTGATCGTACTGCTGAGCTGACGCCGCATGCACCTTGTACATCATTTCCCAACGCCTGGCGTCGGCTTCCGCCAATTCCGCCTGGGCCTGGGTCTTGGCCAGGTTGGCGCGCGCCTGGGCCAAAGCCGCCTCGAACGGTCGTGGATCGATCGTGAACAGCAGTTGGCCTTTGGTCACCTCCTGGCCCTCATGGAAATGGACGCCGATCAGCTCCCCGCCGACCTGCGACTTCACGCCGACCGTTGAGTAGGCCTCCACCGTACCGATGGCGTGTAACTGCTGCGGTACCGTCGTGCGTACCGCCCTGGCGACCAGCACCGGAACGCCCGGCGGCACCGGCGCCGCCGGCACCGGCGGACCGCCCGAGCAGGCCGTGAGGGCGACAACCAGCACGAGCGCCGCCGCCATTGCAAGTCCGCACAGCCGACCCGATGCGATCGTGCTCAGGCGTGTACGCATAGCTAAGATCCTAACAGCGGCCGTCAGACGAGGAAATTGCAATCAGCGGGCTCAGGGGACGCCGTCGGCGCCCTCCATCAAGCCGCAACGAGCCACAGCAAACTGTCCGGCTGTGTTAATATCGGCGACGGCATGCCTATAGTCGTACATCAAGTGCGCGAAACGGAGGCCTCGATGGAACCATGGCTGGTATCCGCTGATTCTCACGTGATGGAACCGCCCGACCTGTGGCTCAAGGCTATCGGACACAGGTTCGGCGAGCGGACTCCGCAGGTGCGCCAATTGCCCGGCCGCCCAGGCTTTTACTTTGTTTCGCCCGGAGTGGCGCCATACCAGGTAGCTCACGGCTTCGGACTGGGCAAAGGCGGCAAGGAACTGAAAGAACATCTGGAAAAGGGTTATGAGGCCGCGCGTTCCAGCGGATGGGACCCGGCGGCGCGAGTCGCCGACCAGGACGTGGATCATGTTGTGGCAGAAGTCCTGTACACGACCCTGGGCTTGTCGCTGTTCGCGCTTGACGATGCCGACCTGCAACGGGCCTGCTTCTCGGTGTACAACGACTGGATCGCCGAGTTCGCTTCCTACAATCCCCGCCGCCTTTATCCCGTTGCGCTGATCTCGCTGGAAGACGTGGGCGAGGCCGTGCGGGAGCTGGAGCGCGCCGCCCGCCGCGGGCTCAAGGGCGCGATGATCTGGTCATCACCGCCGGCTGACCAGCCCTACTCCAGCCCGGTGTACGAGCCGTTCTGGCGCTGCGCCGAAGAACACGGCCTGCCGCTCACGCTGCACGTGATCACCGATCGCAAACAGGGCGAGGGACTCAAGTTGACCGGCGCCGCGGCGATGTTCATGAACCTGATGCGCCCGGTGCATGAAATTCAAAATACGCTGCTGAACCTGATCTTTTACGGCGTCCTTGAGCGCCATCCGCGGCTTAAGTTCGTGGTCGCCGAAAATGACAGCGGATGGATGGCGCACTTCATGTATCGCATCGACCACTTCTATGAGAAATTCGGCGCCATGACTAAGGAGCGACTCATCGCGATGGCGCCGAGCGACTATATCAGGCGCAACGTATGGGTAACCTTCCAGGATGATCTGACCGGCGTGCTGACCACCAGCTATTTCGGCGCCGACAACTTCATGTGGGCGTCCGATTTCCCCCACACCGACACTACGTGGCCCAACTCGCTGAAAGTGGTCGAAAACAACTTCGCCGGCGTGCCCGAAGAGATCAAGCGCAAGGTGGTTTTCGACAACGCGGTCAAGCTGTACGCGATGACACCCTGAGGCGGGGAGTTTGAGGGCTCCCCTTCCCTGACGGACGCCCGCGCACGGCTAGAGCTGTTCTTTTCCCCGGGCCTCCGAATGATGAGCGGATGGCGCGCGCGCCTTTACGAGCGCAGCACCTCACCCGGCGTGGCGCCGGTGTAGCGGCCGTCCTCATAAACCATCACGCCGTTGACTATGGTGTGGATCACTCCAGACGCAGGCATGATCAGACGTTTGCCGCCGCCGGGCAGGTCGTTGGTCATGGTGCCGCGGCGCGGCGAGCCGACCGTATTGGGATCGAAAATCGCGATATCTGCGGCGTAGCCTTCGACCAGCCGGCCGCGTCCTCGAAGTCCGAAGAAGTCAGCCGGTTCGGAGGTGATCCGTTTCACCGCATATTCGAGCGTGATCGCCTCCAATTCGCGGACGAAGTGGCCGAGCAGATAGGTGCAGTAACCGGCATCGCACAGCAGGTTGACGTGCGCTCCCGCGTCAGACAGCCCAATCATCGGCCGCGGATCGTTGATGAGCTTCGACAGTCGCTGCTCGTTGGTGTTAAAGATCGCCTGGCTCAGCGAAATGTTCAAATCGTCCTGGATGGCGAGGTCCAGGACCATTTCAAATTCTTCGCCGCTACGGCCCCGTTCGCGCGCCACCTCGCCCACCGTTTTGCCGATCAGGCTCTTGAACTCCGGCTTTCCCGCGTCGCAGATCTCGACCCGGTCCCAATTGCGGCGAAAAACGCCGCGTTTCATTTCCTCAACCACCGCGCGGCGAAAATCGGGGTCGGCGTAAATCTGTTTGAGTTTCTCCGGCGGCTGGCCGCAGGCCGGCTGCCACGCCTTCATCATCGAAAATCCCAGCCCCGATTTGAGCTCGTATTCGGCGATCAGCGGACGGCAGGTCATTTGCGGAATACCGCCCCGTTCGATCAACGGCTGTGCCCGCTGCAGCGTCTCTGCACTGGCCTGCGGCTGGTCCTCGCGATCGAAAATCGCCAGCCAGGTAACGGGGCGTCCGCTCTGATCGAGCAGAAATTTCAGCAGATCGATTTCGTGGTCCTGGATATGGCCGAAATTCTGCGTCAGGGTGATCTCGATGACGCCCTTGCCCAGTTCGCGCAGAATGCGGGCATAAGCACCCAGCTCGTTACGATCCGCCAAACGGCAGGCCAGCGGGCGCCCCTTGTAGCCGACGTGCTGAACACCGGTGGTATGGGAAAAGCCCAGCGCTCCGGCCACGACCGCTTCGCGCAGCAGCGAGGCAATCTGCTGCGTCTCTTGCGCGGTGGCCGCGCGGTCCATCGACTCCTCGCCCATCACATAATGGCGAAACGGAGTGAGCGGCGCCAAAAAGCTCAAATTAATCGCGCTGCCGCGCCGTTTTGCAGCCTCCATATAGCTTGGGAAACTTTCCCAATCCCAGGTGATGCCGCGCTGGAGCACCTCGAACGGAATCCCCTCGACATTGACCAGGTCCTGCGCCGCGATGTCATGGACCTGCGGCCGGCAGGGCGCCAGCCCTACGCCACAATTGCCCATCACCACGCTGGTCACGCCGTGCCAGGACGAGCTGGTGATCTGCGGATCCCAGCAGATTTGAGCGTCGTAATGGGTGTGGGGATCGACAAAACCCGGTGCCACGATCAGTCCGCTCGCATCGATCACCCGATCAGCGCCGCCGCTGAGCTTGCCAATTTCAGCGATCCTGCCGTTCTTCACGGCGACGTCAGCCATCCGGCGCGGCGACCCGGTGCCGTCCACAACCGTTCCGTTCTTGATTAGCAAGTCGTACGACATGAGATTGACCCCCGTCTGCAGCGGCCAGGCACCTTTTCACCGACCGCAGGCCTTGCGACGAAAATTGCCGCCTAATTCAGGTTCATGCGGTAAAGTTTGACCGCGTTGTCGCAGATGATCTTGCGTTTAACGGTCTCGCTGACATTGGCGAAATCTCTGGCGATTACTTCCTGCGAATGCGGCCAGGTTGAATCCGTATGCGGGAAGTCGGAGGCCCACATGAACTGATCCTCGCCAAAGAAACTGGTCGTCAGAGGGGCCACGGGATCATCCTGGAAAGTCGCCCAAAGATGGCGCCTCAGATAGGCGCTGGGCATCTCCTTGAGCCGCCCCGGCTGGGTCATGCTGACGAATTTCTCGTGGATATGGTCGAGCCGATGCAGGTAATGGGCGATCCACCCGGCGTCGTTCTCGGCGGAGACAATCTTGAGTTTTGGAAAACGCTCCAGCGCCCCGCCGTAAACCAGGCTGCGCAAAGATTGCTGGATTTCGAAAATCGGATCGACCGCCGGCCGCGCGCCGCGAGGTCCGTCAAACCTGATCTCGTTCTGTTTCTTTTGCGTGATGACGTGCAGCGAAATCGGCATGTCCAGGTCCTGAGCTGCCGCCCAAAACGGGTCGTAAAGCGGCTTGGAGTAGGGCCGATCCTCGGGCGGCGCGCCCCAGATCATCGCCCCCCGGCATCCCATTTTCGCGCATCGCTGCAGTTCGCGCACCCCGGCCGCCACGTCTTCCAGCGAAATCAAGGCAATCGGGTAAAGCCGATTGGGCGCATACGACGCGTACTCGGCCAGCCAGTTGTTGAACACGGAAAAACACACCTGCTGCAGTTCAACATCGTCCAGCGCGAAAAGCGGCATACCCAGCGTGGTGTAAAGGACTTCGGCCGCGACGCCATCGACGTCCTGATCCTTTAAGCGTTCCGACGGGTCCCAGCCGCTGGGCCGCGCGGCCTCGTAACCCTTGGTCAGATGCTCCTTTAGCTCCGCTCCGCTCTTCCCGATGCCGAAACCGGCGGCGACTGGAAAGGGATTGATTCCCGGAGCGACGAACTGATAGGTGCCCTTTTCGTTCTGGACCACGCGGGGCGCCTTGTCCTGGAATTTTCGATCCAGACGCTCGGTCCACAAGGTTGGTGGTTCCATTACGTGCGAATCAGCAGAGACAACCAAAGCAGCCATTGCCAGTCCTCCTTGTATTGTTTGTCGCACGCGGGTGCGGCTTCCTCTCCTGCCCAGCGTTCACCGGTATCCGCAACCTATACACAAGCCCGTTGCGACCCCTTCCTTGACAGCCATCCCGGCCTGTTCTGTTCGCAATCCTGTCACTTAAATCCGGTCCTGTACAGGGTTTGCGCAACGCTGTTGAACCCCCTTCCAGATCGCGGGGGCAACAAACATCGTCAATGCAAGCCCTCAAAGATGTGTCTGATGAGTGCAATAGGCCCGAACACACACATGCCGCATCCTGACTACCTCAGCCGCGCATGCAGGATGAGCAGGAAGTCAAAGCGTGAATTTTTATTCGTGCGCTGTTTTGAGCCAATCGAGAAAAAATCCACGAAAGAATGAACAAGAAAATATTATTTTGATTCTAGATTGAATATAAATAGTCCCGAAAAGCTAAAAGTTGAGAATAGTAATACTCACGGAGCATCTGCTGACCGCAACTAATTAATGGACATCTCGCCGCGCATGGTTAAACATTGATCGAAGGTACGAGCTGATAACTGCGCATAGCACCATTTAGGCCAGGTTTCTGCGCGGAAATCACGCTTACAAAAATTGCGGGAGGAAGAAATGGCAGGTAAACGGCGGGTCTTAGTGGAAGATGGAATCTTGAACCCCGGTTGCCTCGGTCTGGCAACATTAATGCTCAGTGTGGTCATCATAGCTGCGGGATGCGGCTCTAGCAGTAATAATCATATCGTTGTCGTTCCCACCGCCACTGCGACGGCGATGACGGCGACACCTACGCCGACGACACGCGCAAGCGCCACCCCGACGATTGCAGTCACAACGACGCCGACCGCCGCTGCGAGCGCGACACCGACTTCGAGCAGCACACCGACGCCGACATCGACCAGCACGCCGACGCCGACATCGACCAGCACGCCAACACCAACGCCAACGCCGGCCAAGGTGGCTTTGTGGGTGGATAACACGACCAACAGCGCACCCAATCCCTATGTCGATGAGTTTACCGGGGCAACTCTGACCTCGCCGGGCGCCACCGTCGTTCCAACTCCGACCGCCAAGAACCTCAGCGCACAGATTGCGCCGGATACATCAGGCGTCACTTTCGACAGCTCCGATAACCAGTGGGTATCGGTTTGCGGCAGTGAGAGCGACTTCGGCAGGCTCGCGGAATTCACCACGACTACCCTGGCAACGCTTACAGGTAAACCATCTGCGGCGCCGACGCCTGACGTGATCATCTCGGATAGCGGCTCCGGAAAATCCGTGAACTGTCCGTGGAACGCGACTTTCGACAGTAACGGCAATCTCTGGGTGGCCAATTCCAACGAATTTACGGCACCCCCCGGATTCGTGACCGAATATCAGCCGGGTCAGCTGACCAAGACCGGGAATCCGGTGCCGTTTGTGACGCTCACCGACACGACTGATAAATTCGTTTCGCCCACCGGTGTCGTTTTCGACTCCGCCGGCGACCTCATCGTATCGGATTTCGGACCGGACCAGTTCAGTCCGGCGCCGGCGGGAAGCGCCAAAATCCTGGTCTTCGACGCGGCGACGCTGGCCAAACTCACCAGCGGCACCAATGATGTGGCGGCCCACGCTACGCTGACCGACCCCAGCATCGGGTCACCGGTCAACGGCGCCTTTGACAACGCGGGCAATCTGTGGGTCGCGGACTGCGGAGCAAGCGAGATCTACATGTTCCCGAAGGCGGCACTGAGTACCGGCGCAAAATCAGCATCGGCGATTTTCAAGTCCACTATCGTCACGGGCACATCCGAGAAATCCCTGAACTGCCCAGGCGGGGTCACTTTCGACACCAGCGGAAATCTCTGGTACACGAACTTTTTCGGCACGGGCACCGGGGTCAATGGCGATGTGGGCGAGTTCACGGCGGCGCAGCTTGCTTCGGCTCCGGCCAGCAGCACGCCACAGCCGCACATCTTCCTCGTGGCGGATACAGCCGGAAACGGTCTGAGCTTTCCGCTTGGTCTGATTTTCGGTCCTCAGTTCTAGGCTGTCCTCAGCCAGCGGGCGATCAATGCCAAAGCGGCGCGGGCCACGGCCCGCGCCGCTTTTTTGGTTCCGACACCTTGACAGTTGCGGCGCGGCACCGATGGAACCCGCCGTTATTGCGTCGCAACCAGGCGCCAACGCTTGGGCAGGCGCCGGCTATCCAAAAGTTTTGGATGTCGAGGTCGGTTCGTCCGGCCTGATCGACAAACTGACCAGGTTCAGTTGATCTACAGCCAATGCCGGGAGATAGAAGATTTCCGGCTGGCCCCAGACGAATGCGGGCAGGATACGGTTGCCTGCGGCGATGATGGCCCCGAACACGCTATCTATATGCGCGTTGATTCGCAGGCAGTTGGGTGCGACAGGCGCGGTGATACGACCATCTTCGATCAGATAGGAATCGCCGCTGACGGTGCAAGTGAAGTCGCCCGCGCGCTGCCCGTTTATCGGATAGGTATACCAGACCCGGCCGATCAGAATTCCGTTGCGCACCTTTTCGATCAGCTCGGGCTGTCCGATCCCCTCCTTCACTTTCATGAATACATTGCTCGCCACTGAATGTGGTGCCAAATCAAAACGCCGATAACCCTCATCGCCCAGCCGATAACCATTGGCGGCGGCAAAATTCAACTCCCGCGGAGCGGATTTCCCCAGTTTCCGCCAGCGGTCTTCATCAGCCATCAGACGATGGCTGTCATAAAAGTTGGACAACAGCCCTTCCAGCCGGCCGTCGCGGATTAGCACCGTGGGCGACGCGGGGATTCCTTCGCAGGTCATCGACCGTCGCAGCGCGCCGCCTTTCCCCGACGGTTCGTCAATCAGTGTTATGCGCTGGTCCATCACCCGGCTCCCGAACCGGGCCTGATAAGCGGAGTCGGCGCGGTAAAAGGCGCCCGTGGTGAGGGACGGAATCACCATGTAGCTGAGGATTTCGGCTAGCGGCTGTGGTCCCAGAATAACCGTGTACTTTCCCGACGGCGGGTATACCGGCGGCCTTGAATCCAGCGCCCGGCCGACAGCGTCTTTTCCGAGCATGGCCTGCGCCCGCTGTAAGTCCTCGCTGGTTCGCCCAACCGCGGTGGCGGTCGCCTTGGCCGAAATCGCCTCGACGATCGCAGTGATCGAGGCGGTGAAGTACGCGTCCTGATCCGATTTGACGCCGTGCGCCGCGGAACTGCCGACCGCGATTCGTTCGCGGGTCAGGGTGAAATCGCCGCCGATAATCAACCCGGGATGGCTCAAATCGGGCGGGATTCGGCGGTTAAACTCATGCAGCGCCCCCTCCAGCGTATCCCATCCGGCGCGGACCATCGCCAGATGCGACGCGCCGATCAAGCCACCTCTGGCACGGGCTTTCACCACCCCGCAATCGCCCGGCAGACCCGGGAAATACGGATCGACGACGGTCGCGCTCAAAGCCTGATGCAACGCGCGTGCGACCGCGTCCATGCTCAGATCACCGGCTATCGCGGCCGACCCGATCTCATGCGGATCGCGCCGGGTTACAATACGCAGGGCAAACCCGTCGGCGGCTATGGATTTGACTTCCTCAACTCCGCGCGACGCAATCTCACCAGTGTAGTTAAGTCGAGCCACGATCTGTTCGCCGCTGGAGCAGTAAATTTCGAATGCTGCCAGGTCGGGTTCACGGCCCAGCAGCGACGTTGCGCCGGCGACAAAACGCTCCATTTGCGTTGAGCTCAACATGTTTGCGGTCAATAATCTCCGGCCAGCCGGGCGCGCGAGCGCAGGGTCGGTCCGCCATTGGCCATCCGCTTCACCTGCATCGGCTGACCCTTGCCGCAATTGGGAATCGCGATCAGGCGCAGGTCGTTGCCCACCGCGTCGACGTGCATGAAGAAATCCTTCGAACCGCCCATCACGCTGCCAGATCGAAACAGCCTGCCCAGGCGGCCATGATCGATTTCATAGACGCGACGCGCCGAGATACGGAAGCTCTCTCGCGATTCAGCAATCGACGGGATGCGGTTGCCGCAAACGTAGTATCCGTGTTCGACTTCACCGATTATCTGTTCCGGCGGCGAATCCCCGGGCATGAAGTAGGTATTCGACATCCGAATCAGCGGCGCATACCGGACTTCGCTGGCGCGCGCCGCCCCGTTGGGCTCCACGCCCATGATCGCGGCGGTCGCACGCGAGTTGAGCAAGGCGTTGAAGATTCCGCGATCGATATGCACGACGTGCTGCCCCAAAGTCCCCTCGTGATCGTAATCGTAATGGCCATAGGCGCGCAGACCGGGGTCGGAGCACGCCGAGATCAGGGGTGAGCCGATGCGCCGGCCGATTTCGGTATCGGCCAGCGAGCGCACCAGCCAACTGCGTCCGGCGTAGCCGGCTTCCATCTTCAGCGCGCGGTCTGCCTCGCACGGATGGCCGACGATTTCATGCGCCAGCAGCGCGTTGAAATGCGGATCCGTCACCACCACGACTTCGCGCTCGGGCGCTTTCAGCGGAGGCGCCGCGGCGACCATCTGCGCTTCGCGGCCCATTTCAAGCGCAAAGGTCATCAGGTCAGGATTGGCCATCGGCAGCTCGGGCCATCCCTCGAGCAGGCACTCCAACCCGCGCTGCTGGCCGATGGTGTCGTGGATTTCGTGAAAACCCTCGCCGCTTTGCGCGACCACGTAACAGTCAGCCTGGCTGAAGGCGAAGCCCTGGAAGATCAGCGCGCCGGCGCCGTCGATGAAGAGTTCGTGGCGCAATTCGGTAAATGCGCTGACGGAGTTGAATGCGATCTCAGGACCCAGTTGCGCGACCGCCCGCGACGCTTCAAGGGTGAGACTGCTTAACTCGGCGTTGGTGACCGCACGGGGATCGCGCGCGTAAACGGCTGGAATTTCCGCCTGCGCCGGCGCCATCGGAATCCACGCGCCGTCGCCTGGACGCGCGGGATGCGCGCGCGCCATTGCCGCATTGCGCCGGGAACTCAGCCGCGCCCGCTGGTGCGCGGCCTTGAATGCGTCGGCGACGGCCTTCATCAGGCGGTCGGGATCCAGGGCCGCGCCACCGATCTCGATGCCGCTGTAACCATAACCGATGGCTTTGGGCGCACCGGCGATCACGCTCAGCCCCAGCGCCGCTCGCTCTTGCTCCGAGGCGCGCCGTGGAGAGCCGTTTTCCGCGCTCGATCCGCGCCGGAATACCACTTCAAACCGCAGCGCCACCTCCAGCGTCTGGCGGCCGGATCTGGCCATTTTCGCCACCTCGCCCGGGCCGCTGCGCTTGAGAAACTCGATCGCTTCGAACAAGTCCTTCATGCGCGGCTTGCGTCCCGTGGAAATCGATGCCGCTTGAGAAACGCTTCGGTGACAGCGATGCACTGTTGGGGGCGCTCGATTTGGAGAAAATGGCTGGTGTCCGCAACCGCCTCGTATTCGATCGGCAACTCGGTCGCCATCGCGCGTGCGATCAGCGCTGGCGGTCCGGCGTCTTCAGCGTCGGGGTCGGCGCCGATCAGCTCCACGGGAATCGGCAGCTTCGCCATCCGAGGCCAGATCGTGGGATCGGCGGTGGTTTCGAAAATCCGCGCCTCCAGCTCGCGCGGGCAAGCCAGGACCCAGACACCGCTGGCGCTGTCGCGGCGCAGCGTCGCGCGCGCCATCAATTCGTATGCTTCGGGAACCCATCGGCGGAAGATCGGAATCGACGCCAGTTGACGCGCGAACTCCTCCGGGCTGCCGTAGCTCTCGCGCCGCCGGCGGGCCCGCGCGGCGAGGTCAAACTTGGCCGACTGATTGGCGCTGCGCAGCGGATGGCCGTCGCGGGCGTAAAACGGCGGATCGAACAGCGCCAACAGCTCCCAACGCTTGCCATACTCCAGCGTGTGCAGAATCGAGCAGATCGCGGACATCGAGTGGAAAACGCCGGCCGCCGGCTTGGCGCCGAAATGGCTGTTTATCCCCTGCCAAATCCTTTCCATGTCGTCGACGAAGGCCGGCCAATCGTGCGCCCACGCCGAATTGGCCGGATTCCAGCCGTGCTGGCGAAAGTCGAAGACAATCACTTCGTAGCGCTGACACAGCGGCTTCCAGAATGGCAGGTAGCCGTCGATCGCCAGACCGTTGCCATGGCTGAGCACCAGCCGCGGTCCGTCAAGCCGGCCATGCTGGCGCACATAGACGATCGCGCCATCGGCCATCTGGAGTTCGAGCGTGCGGAGGGGGGCCGGGGGCGCAATCATGCTCCTATCATGGCATGAAGGTTCCGCCGTTGACATGAATCGTGCTGCCGGTGATGTGCGCCGAAGCCTCAGAGCACAGGAACATGATTGCAGCGGCGATCTCCTCGGGCCGGGCCAGCCGGATCGGCCGCGTGATAACGCCGGTGAACGCCGCCTCCTGGGCGCGCAATTCCGGCGTGGAAAAATTTGTCATGACCATCTTGGTCTCGGCAGTGCCAGGCGCCACGCAATTGACGTTGATTCCGTATTGCGCGACTTCGGCTGCCAGCACCCGCGACATCGACAGGATTCCACCTTTGGCGGCGGTATAGGCGCCCACGCCCACGCGCGGCTTGAAGGCTGCCCGCGAGATGATATTGACGATACGGCCGTACTGGTTCTTTTTCATGTGCGGAATCGCCGCCTGGCTGCATAAAAACGTGCCCTTAAGATGCACTGCGATGACGCGGTCGAAGTCCTCCTCGCTCATCTCCTCCAGCAGCCCGCCGCCGCCGATTCCGGCGATGTTGATCAGCATGTCGAGCCGGCCGAATTTTTCCACCGCGGCCCGCGCGAGATTTTGCGCGTCGGCCTTTTTGCTCACGTCGGTATGGACAAAAATCGCCTGCGAGCCCGCCCGTTCCACCTCCTTAACCACGGCCTCGGAAGATTCCCGGTCGATGTCGGCGATGACGACCCGCGCCCCCTCCTTCGCCATCATCAGCGCGGTGGCGCTGCCGAAACCACCCGCTCCTGCCGTTATGACCGCAACTTTGTCTTTATGAAACATGGGCTGTTCCTCCTTGCCGGTGGGGTGGAACTCCACCCGCAAAACACACGGCGGAATTTAACCTAAACGCGCTGCTTTTAGAAATGTAGCCGGGAAAATCATGGGCTCAAGCCCGGGCCGAAGTCAGCCAGCGGGCGCAGAGCATCCATGCTGACGCATTTTCGAGCAGAGTGCGCCTCGTTCTCACTGCGCATAAGCGCCGCCGTCCACCGCAATCGCGGCCCCGGTGATGAAGGAGGCCGCGTCGGAGCACAACCATACCACCGTATCCGCCACTTCGCGCGGTTCGCCCGGACGCCCCATCGGCATCGACGGGGGCGCGGCGGTGGCGCCGAGAATGCGCATCGATTCCTCATGCTTGTGCGTGCGGATTGCGCCAGGACAGGTAACGTTCACGCGCACATTCGATTTCGCATACTCGATCGCGGCCGCGCGCGACAGCGCCAGCACACCGCCCTTGGAAGCTGTGTAGGCCGCCAGCAACGGAGTCGCGGCCAGCGCCACCAGCGATCCGGCGTTGACGATCGCGCCGCCGCCCTGTCTGACCATCTGCGGGATCTCGTATTTCATGCACAACCAGACGCTGGTGAGATTGAATGCAATGGTCCAGTCCCATTTCTCCTGCGTGCATTCGGTTAGCGGGACATAATACTGACCCGCGCCGCCGGCGTTGTTGAAGGCGCAATCCAGGCGCCCGAAGGCGTCGACTGTCGCCGCGACCATCGCCTCGACCTCTTTGGCTTTGGTTACGTCGGTGTGGATGAAGATCGCCTCTCCGCCTTGATCCTTTATTTTTGCCACGGTCTCGTTCCCGGTCTCGGGTACGATATCCACGACCGCGACTTTGGCCCCTTCGGCGGCGAAACGCAGCGCCGCCGCACGCCCGATGTTCTGGCCGGCGCCGGTCACCAGGGCCACTTTGCCCGCATAGCCACGATTCATTTTCATCTCCTCCGAATTGCATCGCCGCGCGTAATCAGGCGAGAACGCTGGCTCGCGCACTGATGGATTGGGGTTGCTGGTGTCCAACCCTGGCGGTCCAAGTTGAAGCATCGTGGGACGCCGTTTTCAGCCGCGGCAATTTCAAAATGCGACGCTATGCCGATGACCGGTATGCGGGCGCCGAAATGACAGGCTGGGGAAGCCCGTCCCACGCCGTCATTGAACTTGCCATCTTCAGTTTGGGCGCAGGACCTGCCCGGGCAAGTCCCCCGTGTGCCGGCCATCGTTGAGCAGCACTTTGCCGTTGACGATGACGTGCCGGATACCTTCAGCTTCGGAGACCAGCCTGCGGCCGCCGCGCGGCAGGTCGTGGCGAATCTCCGGACGCTCTTTGCATCCGACCGTTTCCGCATCGAAAATCGTAATATCGGCGGCCATACCAGCCGCCAGGCGTCCGCGATCGCGCAAGCCGAAAAATGCCGCCGGCTCCGACGTGATGCGTTTAATCGCGTGCTCAAGCGTTACCGCCTGGCGTTGGCGCACGAAGGTGCCGAGCAGATAGGTCGGATACCCGGCGTTGCACAGCATATCGACGTGCGCGCCGCCATCGGAGATTCCGATCATCGTGCGAGGATCGGAAAGCTTGCGCGCGACGCGCTCCGGATTGATGTCGAGGAGGGGGGTCATGTACACGGTCCTGAGATCGTCCTGGAGCGCCAAATCAAAAAATGTGTCGAGCGGGTCCGCGTCTCGGTGCTGCGCCACTTGCGCGACGCTGCTCCACAACATCGATTCGAACCGCGGATCGCCAACTTCCTTGATTTGCAGGTTTTCCCACCATTTGTGCTGATCGGCGCGCCTGAACTGGGCGCGAAACGCGGCGCGAAAATCGGGGCTTGAGTATATTTTTTTCTTGTCCTCGACGGTGGGCGCGGCGAACAACGGCTTGCAGCATTCCAGCATCCCGAAGATGAAGGGGTTGCGCAGATGGAATTCGATAATGAGCGGCCGGACCGCGACCTGCGGGCGTGCGCCGCGGGCAATCAGCGGCGCCGCCATTTCCAGCGTTTTCATGCACGCCTGCGGATGGTCATCGGAGTCGCGCAAATTAAGCCAGGTGACCGGCCGCTCGCTGGCGTCCATCAGCAATTCCAGCAACTGGTATTCGCGTTCGGACAGGGTGCTGGGACGGCGCGTGAGCGCGATTTCAATCACGCCTCGGCCCTGCTCGCGCAGCAGCCCGCAGTAGGCGCGCAATTCATCGTCGCTGGCCAGCCGGCAAGCCAACGGTTGTCCCTGATAGCCCAGATGCTGCGGCATCACGGTGAGCGAAAAGCCGACCGCGCCCGCCTCCATCGCGCCGGCGAGCAGATGCCTGATTTCCGCGGTTTCCTGCTCGGTGGCGGCGCGACTCATCGCGTCCTCGCCCATCACCCAGTGGCGAAACGGCGAGAGCGCGGCGAAAAAGCCGAGATTGATGCCGCATCCGCGTCGCGAGGCCGCCCTGACATAATCGGGAAAAGTCTGCCAGTCCCAGGTCAATCCGCCGTCGAGCACCTCGTACGGAATAGCCTCGACGTGCTCGAGGTTGCGCGCAGCTATTTCATGCTCTTTCGCGAGCGCACGGCACGGCGCGAGTCCGACACCGCAGTTGCCCATGATCACCGTGGTTACGCCATGCCATGAGGAGCAGGTCACCAGCGGGTCCCAGCAGATTTGCGCATCGTAATGCGTGTGGGGGTCGATAAAGCCGGGGCTGACCACCAGGTCTGAGGCGTCGATTATGCGCGCCGCCGCACCGTCAATATCACCGACTCCCACGATTCGACCGTCGGCAACCGCGACATTTCCCCTAAACGGCGCGGCGCCGGTGCCGTCCACGATAGTTCCGTTTTTGACCAGCAAATCGTAAGCCATCGCGGAGCCCTCCTCTTTCAGGCTGGAGCTTGCGCGCGCGATAAGCGTCAAGTCAAGCGTGACCCTCTGGCAAAACGCTGCGCCTGCCGCCATCATACGCCAGATACGCTGAGTCTGCGGCGGAGAATTGAATCATGGCTGGATTGCTGGAAGGCAAATGCGCGCTGATCACGGGTGCGGGAGCGGGGATCGGACGCGGTGCCGCGCTGACCTTTGCGCGTCACGGCGCGAAGGTGGCGGTGGTGGATGTCGCGCCGGAGACGGGCGAGGAAACCGCCCGGCTGATCAGGGCAGAGGGTGGCGAAGCGTTGTTTATCAAGTGCAACGTCGCTCTGGCGGCTGACGTAAAGCTCATGGTTGACCGGGTGGTCTCGACCTTCGGGCGGCTGGATTGCGCCTTCAACAACGCGGGCGTCGAGACATCCCTGCTCAAGCTCGCCGAGGACACCGAAGAGAATTTCGACCGCCTGGTCGCAATCAATTTGAAAGGCGTCTGGCTGTGCATGAAGGATGAAATCAATCAGATGCTCAGGCAGGGCGGCGGCGGCGCGATCGTCAACACCGCATCGACGGCGGGTCTGGTCGGAACCGAACTTCACGCCATCTATACGGCGACCAAACACGGCGTGATCGGGCTGACGAAAACCGGCGCGATCGAATATGCGAAAAACGGCATCCGCATCAACGCGGTCTGTCCCGGCGGCACGGAAACTCCGATGCTTCAGCGGCTGATTCCCGAACTCAAGCAGCGCGGGCGCATCATGGGCGCGATGACGCCGCTGGCGCGCACGGCGAGGCCCGAGGAGATGGGGGAGGCAGCAGCCTGGCTATGTTCGGACCGCGCCTCATTTGTGACCGGCCATTCGCTGGTCGCCGACGGCGGTCTGACGGCGCGCTAATGGAGAAAGTTACCGGCTCTGAGCAGCCCGGGTGCAGGCGTGGGAGTCCTGGTCGCGGGACTGCCTGCGAACATCGCCGCGCAGGATCCACATCAGCTTCACATAGTACTCGGCGCCCGACCAGATGCTGACCGCCATCGAGATCCACAACAGGAACATCCCGGCAGCGAAAAAGTCGATGTGCCAGTGCGTATAATGGATCAGCAGGGGCACCAGCGCCATCGCCTGCAGCGTCAGCTTGTACTTGCCCAGTTCCTCGGCGCCGAGAACCACGCCTTGCGTGGCCGCAACCGCCCGCAGCGCCGTGACCATGATTTCGCGCCCGACGATGACCACCACCATCCAGGCCGGCACCCGCGGCGTCCGTGGCATCCCCGCCAGCATGATCAAGGCCGCGCTTATCAGCAGCTTGTCGGCCAGCGGGTCCAGAAAGGTTCCCAGAACGCTGCCAGAGCCGTAATTGCGCGCGATATAGCCGTCGAGATAATCGCTGATGGTCGCAATTAGAAATGCGCCGGCCGCCAGCCACCCCGCCAGCGGACCGTTGAAGAGCAACAGTATAACCAAAACCGGCACCAAACCGATTCGGAACAACGTCACGATATTTGGGACGGTCAGGCTCACGGCTGGGTCACCCGTTGCGCGGCACGGCGGGACTGGACCGCAATAACACCGCTTTTACCTGACCATATGGCAATCGCGTAAATCGAGCAACGACGCGTCCGGTTTGATCAGAACGCGGTAAGGTGCGCCTGATTGACGGATTCGGACTTGACCGGCCATAGCCATCCGTGAGAAGGCTCGCTGGCGGCTATCTGTTACAATCGTATTAAGATTGTGAAAGGCAGGTGTGAAGCCGGCACTTAACGATGCCTAATTCGCTGAATGTCACGACCGATTTTCTGGTGATCGGGGGCGGAATTGCCGGACTCAGCTTTGCCCTGAAAGCCGCTACCTTGGGACGCGTTGCGGTGCTCGTCAAGGCTGGAAGCGCCGACGCCAATACTTCCTACGCACAAGGTGGAATCGCCAGTGTCTGGAGCGTGGACGACACTTTCGAGTCGCACGTCGAAGATACGCTTAAGGCTGGCGCCGGGCTGTGCAATCGGACTGCGGTCGAAGCGATCGTGCGCGACGGCCCGCAAGTAGTACGCGAACTCATCCGCCTAGGTACGCGCTTTACGCGCGTGCCCGAGGGCAACGAGGACGAGTATGATCTCGGACGCGAGGGCGGCCATAGCCATCGGCGGGTGCTCCATGCCCAGGATTTGACCGGGCAGGAAATCATGCGCGCGCTGTGGGAGGCGATCAGGGCTAATTCCAACATCAGCTTTTACGAAGATCACCTCGCGATCGACCTGCTGATAGCAAACCGCGGGCGGGCCAATGCGCGATGCTGGGGTTGTTACGCGCTGGATCGTCGCTGCGGAGTGATTCGAACCTTTGTCGCACCCTTTACGCTGCTGGCCAGCGGCGGCGCGGGCAAAGTCTATCTGTACACGACCAATCCCGATGTGGCCTCGGGCGATGGGGTGGCGATGGCTTATCGGGCGGGCGTGCCGATCGGCAACATGGAATTCTACCAGTTCCATCCGACCTGCCTGTATCATCCCGAGGCCAAATCGTTCCTGATTTCCGAAGCATTGCGCGGCGAGGGCGCGATTCTGAAGCTGCCCGACGGCGAACCGTTCATGAAGCGTTACAGTCCCGACGCCGAGCTGGCACCGCGCGACATCGTGGCGCGCGCAATCGACGCCGAGATGAAGCGCCAGGGACTGGATTGCGTCTACCTCGACCTGAGCCATCGCGGAGCCCAATTCATCCGTCGCCGCTTCCCCAATATCGCCGCGCGGTGCGCCGCCTTGGGCATCGACATCACCCGCGAGCCCATTCCGGTGGTGCCGGCGGCGCATTATATGTGTGGCGGCGTGGTTACTGACCTCCACGCCAGAACCGTTTTGACCGGGTTGTATGCCGCGGGCGAGGTCGCGATGACTGGTCTGCACGGCGCCAATCGGCTGGCCTCCAATTCATTGTTGGAAGCGGCGGTGATGGCGCGGCGGGCTTTTCTCGATGTGAGTGAACAGCTCGCGGTCCGTGCGCCTGGCTCTCCGCCTGATTTTCCGGCATGGAATCCCGGCCGCGCAATCCGCAGCGACGAGCATGTGATGGTCACGCAAAGCTGGGACGAAATCCGCCGGCTGATGTGGAACTATGTCGGGATCGTGCGCAGCGACCGGCGTCTGGAACGGGCGCGCCGGCGTTTGGCCCTGCTGCGCGAGGAGATCCATTCGTATTACTGGGATTACCTCATCGATTCCGACCTGATCGAGTTGCGCAACCTGGTGGTAGTGGCCGAGCTAATCGTCCGCTCCGCGATCTGCCGTAAGGAGTCGCGCGGCCTGCATTACAACACCGACCATCCGCAGACGGACGACCAACACTGGCTGCACGATACGATTATTGCTGAGTGAGCGCCCGCGCCCACTTTCATCCGCCCGGAGGCTCGACAGCAGACCCCCGCCTCGCATCAGCGGCGAAGGATCATGTGCGGGGTGGGCGGATGCCTCTGGCGAGGCTGTAGATCGCGGCGATCAGACGCTCGGGATCGGCGGGCTTGGTTACGTGCATCTGGTAACCGGCGGAGATGGCGCGGTGGCGCTCCGACCCCGAGTTCCATCCGGTTAGGGCGCACGCGGGAATTCGTCCGCCCTGCTCAGGGCTTAGCGCTCTGATCTTGCGGATCAGGCTGTAGCCATCCTCGACCGGCATCCCGATATCGCTGACGATCACGTCGGGTTTCGACTCGGCGAGAACCTCAAGCGCGGCTTTGGCGGACGCTGCCGCAATCGTGATTGCGCCGGTATTGGTCAGGAACTCGAGCATCATATCGCGCGTATCGGTGTCGTCATCCACCAGCAGGACACGAATTCCTGCCAGCGAACGTCCGTGTTGTCCCGGTTTGGCTGCCGCCTCGCGGCCCGGCTCCAAACACGATTGCAAGGGGATTCTGACGGTGAAAACCGCGCCCTTTCCCGGCCCCTCGCTGTTGGCGACAATCGCGCCATGATGCAGCGCGATCAACTGACGCGAGATGGAAAGTCCCAGCCCCAATCCGGAACTGGTCCGCGCCGCGCCCGAGTCCGCCTGATGGAACCGCTCGAAGATGTAGGGAAGAAACTCCGGCTCGATCCCGCGGCCGGTGTCGGCGACGGTCAGTTCGGCGTGCCCGCCGGCTTCGGTCAATGCGACGGTGATGCTTCCGCCCGAGGGAGTGAACTTGATCGCATTGGATAACAGATTGCCGAGCACCTGCTGGAGCCGCTTCTCATCGCCCATTATCAGACAGCTCTGACCGGTATCTATCCGCTCGTGCAGCACGAGGTCTTTTTCCTGGGCGGCGGGGCGCGCCGCGGCGACCGCGGCCCTGACGATGTTGCTGAAATCGACGCTCTCCAAATCCACCCGCAACTTGCCCTGGGCGGCACGCGAAAGGTCGAGAATGTCCTCGATCAGGGCCGCCTGGCTCTGCGCATTGTTCACGATGACGTCCAAAGCTCTGGCGGCCTTGACTTCGTCCAGCGCTCCCGCTTGCAGCAAGCGCGCCCAACCTAAAATCGCGGTCAGGGGGTTGCGCAACTCATGGGAAACGGTGGCGAGAAACTCGTCCTTGGCGCGGTTGGCAATTTCGGCTTCCTTTCGCGCTTCGTAATAGTCGTTGATATCGGTGGCCGCCCAGATCCATGCCGTGACTGCGCCGTCTTCGTCGCGCTCGGGCACGGCTCGGCAACTGTGCCAACGGTCAACTCCGTCGCTGGCGCGCCGCATCCTAAACTGCATCGCCACCGGCCGCGGATCGCGCAGAGCATCCAGCCATAGCTTGGCGACGCTGTCGCGGTCTCCCGGCGCCACAATTTCCAGGGGCGAGGACTCCGGCGCCTCACCCTGCTTTTTGCCCAGGTAATCGGCGACGGCGCGATTCCAGTAATAGACCATTCCATTGGGCCGAATCCCCAGTACGCAAAGCGGCATTGAATCCAGCAGGCCGTGAAATCGTGCTTCTTCGCGCCGCTGCACGAAGCCGGCAATCAGGTCGTTGATCGCGGCGGTGATTTGTTGCCATCCGCCCCGCAGGTTGCCCAGGGAGACGCGTTCGTTAATCCACCCCTCGCGCCGGACCGCCTGCTCCACCCGCATTATTTCCCGCGCCATAGCTTCGTTCTGAGCCATCACCCGGTTGATTCTGGCGGCAATCCGGGCGAGCAAACTGCGGTCGCTGGCCGGCACTTTCAGCCGGATGCTGAAATCGCCCGTCGTCGCCGCTGTCATCGCCCTGAGCATTTCCTCAAGCCGCTGATCGACCACGCCGTTAGCCGCGGTTTCATTAGAAGAGCTTCCGGTATGAGAAGAGCTTCCGGTATGCGCCGCTGTTTTGCCGTTGCCGTTGGAGCCGGATTTGCGCACAACGCCATTGCTCTTGGCCGGGCGAATGCGCTTGATCTTTGCGCCTGCGACGGTGGGTTCGACGTTGCTCACGGTTTGGGACCGCTGCCGAAATTGAGTTTGCGTTTCAGAAACAAGATTTGCATAGTATAAGCAAAATTCAGCGCTTTATGTGATGTCCAGCAAATTGGTCAGCAAAATTCTTCCGCGTAAATGCGCGATTGGCAAGCAATTAGTTATCTAAAAAAACAGATCAGAGAAGATAATGTTTCGGAATTGATGGCTTATCTTGCCTACCAGTGCCCTAGATTACGTTCCCTAGCCAATTGCTCCGTCAATTTGCGGTCTTCAGGGGATTCGTTGAAACTGCGTCGATTAGCATAAGTTTCAAAGCTATTGACCAGCAAACGTTGACGAGGATCTATGACCGTGCTCGGCAATGGTCATGGTTCCTCAGCATAAGAGGCCCGACAGCTAGGATTTCAGAAACTGCACGATTTTGGCGTTCACCCTCCGCGGACGCTCCAGATGCAGGAAGTGGCCGGTTCCTGGCAGCACCACCTTTTCGACGCCGGCACCAAACAGCGCGCCCATCTTCTCGAACATCGCGAGGCGCCCTGGTCGATCGCGGGTGCCGTGAAAAGCCAGCGCAGGGACGGGAATCGGCGTGGTGGCGATTTTCTCCCGCGCGTCAGCCAGAGCGGGGTCGCGATTGGCTGGGTTGATCGTGTGACGATAATAGTTGAGCGCGGCGGTAAGCGTGCCGGGAGCGCGGAACGTCGCCTTGACGCTCTCCATGATCTCGGCCGGTGGTTCGTATTCAGGTGAGGCGTCGCGCCACCATTTATAGATGAAGTCGTAATCGTTGAGCGCAACCAGCGAATCCGCAAACGGCATCTGGAAAAAGTATCCGTGCCATCCACCCTTAAGTGAGTCGTAATCGGTGGCGAACGGCCCATGCGGAATTGCAATCGTAACGATCCTGCTCACACGCTCAGGCGCCAGCACCGCACATCCCGCGGCTGCCGCGCCACCCCAATCATGCCCGATCACCGCGGCCTGATCGGCGCCCAGCGCATGAATCAGCGCAGCTGCGTCCTGAGCCAGCAGCACCGATTCGTAGCGCTCGTCAGCGGGGCGCCCGCTCGGATAATAGCCGCGCATGAAGGGAGCAACTCCGTGAAAACCCGCTTCGGCCAGAGCCGGGAGCAGATAGCGATAGGTGTAAGCGTTGTCAGGAAATCCGTGCAGGCACAGCACCAGCGGTCCGCTGCCCGCCTCGATATAGTGAAAATCAATTCCGTTCGCGCTGACGTTGCCGCTCTTCAATTCAGCCATCGACCATGCCTCCAGACCTATCTTGATGCGCCGGTTTTCAGCAAAGCGCAACCCGTAAGTTGACCTTGGCCGCTGCCGCGGATTATCTGATCGATGGCGAGGCGCCCCACGAGGTTGCGATTATGAAAAAACTGGAATTTTTCTACGACTGCTCCAGTCCCTGGACGTACCTGGCTTTTACCCGCATCGAAGATATCGCCCGGCGCCATAATGCCGACCTGGTGTGGCGGCCATTTTTGGTCGGCGGCGTCTTCAATTCGGTCAACCCCTCGGTCTACCAGTCCCGCGAGCATCCGGTGATCCCCAAACAGCGCTATTACGCCAAGGACATGCAGGATTGGGCGCGCTATTACGGAATTACGCTCAAGATGCCGACGGTCGGAGTGGCAACGGTAAAGGTGGTCAACACGATGCGCGGGGCGTACGTGGCGCAGGAGCACGGCAAGATCGCGCAATACACGCGCCGGGCGTTTGAAAGCTTCTGGGTCGAAGACCGCGATATCGGCTCGGAGAGCGTGATCGCTGATATTGCGCGAGAGGTGGGATTGGATCCGGCGGAGATGCTGGAAAAGATTAAACGGCCCGAATACAAGGAGAAGCTGCGCGCCGCGACCCAGGAATTGATCGATCGCGGCGGCTTCGGCTCGCCAACCTTCTTCGTGGACGGGAACCTGTTTTTCGGCAACGACCGCCTGCCGCTGGTCGAGTTCGAACTGTCGCGCTGAGGACGCACCCGCACCGCGCATCGCCAACTCTGGCCGGGGGCCGGCGCACCAGTCCGTTTCTCAGCAGGTTGCGGAAAAAACATTTTTCCGCAACCTGCTCCCATCGCTCTAATCTCTCCCGGAGGAAGAGAAGGAAAGCAGCCATCCTATAATCCAGGGTGCGGAGCGGCAGCCCACGCTTTTCGCGATTATCGACCGATTATTGCATTATCAGCAGCATCCCGCCCGGCGTTCCGTAGCGGTTGAAATCGTCGTACTGCTTATCGACCTGGTTGTCCATTACCGCCTCGAATTGCAGCGCGTCCGTAGCGTGCCCGTTTTGGAAGTCGTACATGCTGAATTTACCGTTTCCAGGACCACCGATTCCCAGCACAACGCCGCCTTCGGGATGCTTCATCGGAACAAATTCAGCCTCGTTGGACTTGTAGAACTTGCCGTTGGCGTCCCACAGGTCCGCGTCGAGCACCTGCAGGGTCTGGCGATCGATGTATGCAATTCGATGCGCATAACAGTAGCCGGCGCGCAACCTTGGAACTCGTTCGACGTCGATTACCCATACGGGGCGGTTTTCCCATTTGCCCACGATCGGCTTGGGCCAGAAAAGCGGCTGATAATAGTTGCGCGTATCCTTGTAGGCCGGAGTCTGGTTGGTCATCGCGAGTATATATTCCTCGGCCAGCAGTTTGGCGGTGAAAATCGGCGGCTGGATATTCATCCCGCGGAAGTCATCCGAGGTGAAATCCGTACCGACCGCGGGAGCGCAGCGCGCCGCCGAGGATAGCCGCAGCGACCGGCGCAGCGCGGGCACGAATACGTAGGACTCCGGAATATCGGCCGGATTATTGTCGAACACCTGCAGTAAATTAGTATACTTCGATTCCTCGGGTTCCATTATGATTACGTTCTGAGTCATGAACAGACGTTCTCGTCCGGGAATCGTTTTGGGCTTGTCAGGCTCGGAGAGATGGTTGACCTTGAACCAGATTTCGAGGTCGGCGTTCTGGGTCTTGTTTCCAAACTGATCGATATTCCATCCGCCGCGAATCGGATCGTCGTAACTGCGGGTGAAGCCAAGATAGGGGACATATGAATAGTACTGATCGTACAGAACTTCCATCCCGGCGTCAGGCCCGCTGGGATCCGGAAACGGCATTCCAGCAACATAGCCCGCTACATCGAAACTGCCATCGGCGTTGGGCACCAGGCGAGTCTGCTTGCCATATTTTTCCGTGTCGGCAAGAAAAGTTTTGGGCAGCGGCATACTGGTGGTCGGTCCCACGTCCATTTCGACGTTTTCAGGCATGGCCCAGTGGGTGGTGCGCATGAACATGGTCTGCGTGCCGTAGGACATGAAGTCCTTGTATTTCTGCCAGTTCTGCAGCGTGATTACGGTGCCGACCGGCACCTGCGCGTCGCTGTGAATGACGCCAGCGGACTTGAATTCGCCCGCGCCCAGATTCTGTTTGAGCACCAACTGAGCGTGAACGAGGCTCGGCAGCAACCCCAGTATCGCTGCCGTAATCCAGGTTGATCGACAACTAGACATTTGCAACTCCCCCAGCGTTCGACCACGGCGCTCGCGCGCGGGCCGGTTAATTGTTGCGATCTTCGCGCGACACGACCAGGCGGATGTTTTCCGGCGGCGGGCGCCGCAGTGTCTGGGCGCAGCGCGCCCTCATTGCTCCGCATAGGTCCATCGGAATTTCCACTCCTGGCGCTTTCGCCTTGGTCGAAGCTTGTCCCCGAAACCGATGCCCAATGCCGGGCTCAATCGTGTGACGTTTCAGCCATTATTGCAAGACTAAACGCGCATATTCATCCGCCGTTTTTTGCCGCGGGCCACGCGCGTGCGATGGCTTCGGCTGGTTTGCACAGCGGACGCGAATTGTTTTACATAGGCGCAAGATCAATAACGGAGTTACCAATCATGTCAGGCAGCCTTGAAGGAAAAACCGCACTGGTGACCGGCGGCGGCTCGGGAATCGGCCGCGCCACCGCGCTGGCTTTTGCCAGAGAAGGCGCGCGCGTCGCCATCGTCGATTATGTGCCCGAAGGCGGAAATCAGACCCTCAACATGATCAAAGAGATCGGCGATGGCCGCTTCTTCAAGGCCGATGTTTCCAAACCCGAGGAAATCCGCCGCGCCGTCGAGCAGACTGTCGACATTTACGGAGCGCTGGATTGCGCCTTCAACAACGCCGGTATCGAGGGGGCGGGCGTCAGAAACGACCCCTGGGATCAGGAAAATTGGCATCGCGTTATCGCGATCAACCTGACCGGCGTCTTCCTCAGCATGCAGTACGAAGTCGAGCAGATGCTCAAGCGCGGCGGCGGCGCGATCGTCAATACGTCATCGATCCTGGGCCTGGTTGCCATGCCCGGAGCATTCGCCTACACCGCCGCCAAGCACGGCGTTGCCGGACTGACCAAGGCGGCAGCCCTGCAGTACGCGCAGAAGGGGATAAGGGTGAACGCGGTGTGTCCGGGTTATATCCACACGCCGATGGTCGAGCGCAGCGTCGGGCTGGGCAGCGAGATGGCGCAGCACATCACCAAACATCTCCAGCCGATCGGCCGGCTGGGCAAGCCCGAGGAAATCGCGGAGGCGGTGGTCTGGTTGTGCTCCCCGGCGGCCTCGCTGGTGACGGGAATCACGATGCCGGTGGACGGCGGCTGTACGGCTCAATAGGGCGGGTCCGATGGAACAATGAGCGGCGGTTTTTGACCGCGCCTCTACCCTTACGGGGCCTGGTTGCTGAACACGATCGTGCCGCTGGCGGCGAACATTCCGCCTACGCCATGGGCGATCGAGATTTTCGCGCCGGGGACCTGCGCCGCCGCGATGCCGCGCATCTGGCGCACGCTTTCCTGCAGCGCATACATCCCGTACATCCCGGAGTGCATATAACTGAGCCCGCCGCCGTTGGTGTTGACCGGCAGCTTGCCGCCCGGCGCGGTGTTGCGCTCCCAGATGAATGCCGCCGCCTCGCCGGGTTTGCAAAACCCCAGGTCCTCCAAACCATAGAGCGGCAGATGGGCAAACGCGTCGTAGATCATCAGGTGATCGACGTCTTTGTGGCTGATGCCGGCTTCTTCGAATGCTTTCTTCCCCGAGACGCGAAACGCTTTGGACGTGGTGAAGTCCTCCATCTGGCTGATCATCCATGACTCCGCCGCCTCACCCGTCCCCAGGATATACACGGGCGGGCGCGGAAAGTCCCTGGCGCGCTCCGCCGAAGTCAGGATCAAAGCGCCGCCGCCGTCGGTGACAAGGCAGCACATCAGAAGCCGGAATGGATAGGCGATCATGCGCGAGCCGAGCACGTCCTGCACCGTGATCGGATCCTTCATCGATGCGCGCGGATTCTTCGCCGCCCATTCACGCTGCACGACGGCGACCATCGCAAGCTGCTCCTCGGTGACGCCATACGTCTTCATGTAGCGCAGCACCGGAATCGTGAACACCGTCGTCGGCCCCATGATTCCGTAGGGCGCCTCGAACTGCCCCTCCAGGCTTGCGCGATTGCCCATGAACGGGCCGACGCCGACGCGCGAGCGGCCGCTTTCGCCATGCGTAATCAGCACCGTCCTGCACAGGCCTTCGTTGATCGCTGCCGCGGCATGGCGGACGTGCAGCATGAACGAGCATCCGCCGACCATCGTGCCGTCCACCCACGACGGCGTAATACCCAGGTAATTGGCGAGCAGCGGCGTCCATTCCGGAGTCGTGGCCAGCCCGTCGATATCGCCCGGCCCGAGCCCCGCATCCGCCATCGCATTGAGGGCGGCGTCGGCGTGAAGTTGGATTTGGGAGAGGTTTGGAATCAGGCCAAGTTCGGTAGTTTCAGCCGCGCCGACCACCGCGATCGATTTGCGTTTCATCGTGAGTCACCTGCAGGCTTAAAAAAGGGAAGCGTGATCTCGTCGGTCTGTTTTTCGAAGGTCACTTCCAAAGCCATGTCGAGCTGCAGGGCCTCGGGCGTTTGCGGACAGCCGACGATGTTGGTCATCATCCGCGGCCCCTCTTCCAGCTCCACGACCGCGATCGAATAGGGTGCGGTGAACGGCGGTGCCGGGCGATGGTTGATCACGTAGCTGTAAAGACGGGCGCGGCCGCTGGCCCTGAAAACGGAGACCTGGCGCGAGGCGCATTTCGGGCAGAACGGGCGCGGCGGAAAATACACGTGACTGCACTGATCGCAGCGCTGAAGACGCAGCTCGCCGGCGGCGGTCCCTTCCCAGAAATGGCGGGTCTCCGGCGTTGGTTTGGGCAACGGTCGCTTGGCTTCGGGCAAGGTTTACTCTCCGATATGGTTGTCGAACAAAGTCAGCGTCCCCTGGGCATCTTGAGGATTCTCTCGGCAACTGTATTGCGATGGATCTCCGAGGTTCCCGCGGCAATCGTCAGGCATCGCGCGCGCAACAGCCCCATCGCCCAGCGACCCACGTCGACGTTGTCCCGCACAGAACCTTCCAGCAATTGTCCGCCGGGTCCCAACAGATGCACGGCGAATTCCTCCATGCGCTGGTCGAGTTCCGACCACCACAGTTTGGCGATCGATCCCTCCGGTCCGGGGGTCTCGCCGTGAAGGACCTTGGAAAAGGTGCGATATAAGCCGTACTTCAGGCATTGCAGATCGATATAAAATTGCGCAACCTGCTGGCGCGCGGTGAGCGAGCGGGCCGCGCCGATGTCGCGGCACAGTTGCGCGACTTCGTGGAAGATGATCTCGTAGCGCGCCGCCAGCGCAAATGCCATCGTGCCGCGTTCGTTGGAGAGCGTGGTCATCGCGACGCGCCATCCGTCGTTGAGCCGCCCGACCAGATTTTCGCGCGGCACCCGCACGTCTTCGAAAAACACTTCGTTGAAATCGGCCTCGCCGGTCATCTGCCGCAGCGGCTTGACCGTGATGCCGGGACTTTTCATGTCCACCAGCAGGTAGCTGATGCCGCGATGTTTGGGCGCGGTTGGATCGGTCCGCACCAGCAGGAAACACCAGTCCGCGTAATGCGCTCCCGAGGTCCAGACCTTCTGGCCGTTGACCACGAATTCATCGCCCCGCAGTTCGGCGCGGGTGCGCAAGGCGGCCAGATCCGATCCGGCGCCGGGCTCGGAAAAACCCTGGCACCACAGTTCCTCGCCCGAAAGAATCTTGCCGATAAAGCGCCGCTTTTGCTCTTCGGTCCCGTGCGCGATCAGGGTCGGGCCGGTCATGGTCAGGCCCATGTAATTGAGCGGCGCGGGCGCGCGCCAGCGGGCCATCTCTTCGTTCAGGATCGCCACTTCAATCTGGGTCGCGCCCTGACCGCCGTACTCTTTGGGCCATGACATTCCCAAAAAGCCGTTTTCGTAGAGCTTCCTGGTCCACTCGCGCAGAAACTCAAGGTTGGTCCGGTTGTTCAAGCTGTAGTTGGTGGTGCCCCAACCAGCCGGCAGATTTTCCCTGAGAAATTTTCTAACCCGTTCTCTGAAGCGTTCTTCTTCTGGCGTATAGCTCAGGTCCACCGAAATTAATGCCTCCCTGATTCGCGCCGCTGCCAACAAACTAGCCAAAAGCGGACGGAAAGCCAAAACCGCGCCGGCTTTTGCAGATTCCCTGGGCCGGCCAAACCGTCGCGATTGCCGGCGCGTTCCTCCAGGCCTTACCGGCGCGTAATTTGTCAATAACGATTTTCAGACAGTGGGGATCAGATCACCGATTTTCGCGACGAATTGCAGCAGCTCCGGCTCGCTGCGCGCCCGATTGGCAAGGACCAGGCGATGCACGCCCAGATCGGCAAAACGCTTGACCAGGTCGCGATCAACGCGTCCGCGCGGCGTCACGCTCAGCTCCAGCTCATCGAAAGGCCGCCCCACCTGCTCACAGGCGCTGCGCAAACCGCTGACGCATCTGGCAGTGGCATCATAATCGAGGGCGAACCCAAACCATCCCTGGCCCAGCCGCGCGGCGCGGCTGAACGCACTTTTGGTATGACCGCCGAAGACGATTTCGGGATGGGGCTTCTGCACCGGACGCGGCATCGCATTGATTCCGCCGAAGGACACGAATCGTCCGCGATACTCCGGTTTTTCCATCGTCCACAACGCGATCATCGCGGCGAGATACTCCTCGGTGCGCGGTCCCTTGAAATCGAATGGCGCACCGATCGCCTCGAACTCGGGCTTGAGATAGCCGATACCGATACCGAAGATCAGCCGCCCGCCGGACACCACGTCCACCGACGCGAGCTCCTTGGCCAACACCAGCGGATTGCGCTGCGGCAAAATGATAATCCCGGTCGCGAGCTTGAGCTTGGATGTGTGCGCCGCGACATACGCCAAAGCTACGGCGGAATCGATAAACGGTGATTGCGGCGGCACCGGAGAAGGCGGCACCTGCGGGTCGGGCAGCACGATATGCTCGCCGGTCCAGACGCTGTCGAATCCCGCTTTCTCAGCCGCCTGGGCCACCACGCGGGCCGTCGCAGGCGCGGCGCAGGGACCATGATTGATTCCGAAAAGTCCGAATTTCATGCCAAGACGACTAACACGAACCCCGCATATCGGCCAGCGGATGGCAGGTTGTTGGCGGTCTTCGCCGGCCGCTCAGTGAATCGCAACGCTGAAGGGCGTGTTCAGCGTCGTGTTCGACCCGGTGATCTCGCGCGACGGTGCCACGTTGCCGGTGGCGCTGGAGGGAAACATCGAGAGCGAATCGGATCCCGTGCCGGTAATGTTCGCGACGTAGATGTTGTTGGAGGAATCGACGGCCAGACCGCCCACGCATCCGGTCGCCGTATTCGGTCCTTTGATCACCTGCACCGGTGAAGCGTTGCCGCTCGCGCCGGCAGCGTAGATCGCGACCCCGCCCGGCGAACAATAATTCCCAACGATGATACGATTGGCCGAGTCAAGCGCGAGGCCATCGGCCACCGATTGAAAAAAGCTCTGCCCATTAAGCGCGGCAATTGGTGGAACATTGCCGCTGGAACCCGCCGCAAATTCGAGCAACGGCGAGTTGGTCGCATGCTGGCCGACATAAAGGTTGTTGTTCGAATCAAACGCCATCGCCACGGGTTCATTCAAAGTCGTCAGCAGACCGGCAATCAACCTTGTCGGACTGGGATTGCCGGCAGCTCCGGGATTGAAAACCACGATCGAGTTGCTGTTGAAGTTGGAAACATAGATGAAGCCGTCGTGATCGATTGCGATACCTTCAACTCCCGTAAGCTGGGTGTTGGAGCCGCCCAGAACCCCGATGGGCGCGACGTTGCCGTTGGCGCCGGAAGCAAAAATCAAAACCGACGTGGCGGCGTCATTGGCGGCATAAATACGTCCCGAGGAATCAACTGCCACAGCAACGGGAGTGCTAAGCTGCGTGTTGCCGCCGCTGATATTCACCGCCGGCGCGACGTTGCCGTTCGCCGTGAGCATAAAACCCACAATACTGCCGGCGTCGCGGTTGGCAACGTAGGCGAGCGTCGGAGCTGGCGGAGTGATTGGACCACCGCCGCCGCTGCTGCCGCATCCCCCCAATCCTAACGCCAGAGCAAGCAAAACAAGGATGTATGATCTCGGCCTCATCATCGACCTCCCCGAAGAATTACGGCGAATCCTCTTGCGCCTTACCTGGGCCACCGGAGCCACCAACGCCCCGATTTTAAGCCCGCGTTTTGATTCACGATTATCCAATTGTGGGGATTTCTATACTCAAAGCAGTGGGAAGGTCAAGTTGGCGCTCATCACCAGGCGGGACTCGCCGATTGCCAGATCGCCCACAGGCTGTCACAAATCATGGCGATGGCTACGAGCGCCGCGGTCACGGACAAAAAGCTCGACACCCTGGTGCAGGGGGTGGAAGCGGGCAAATGGATCGTCGCGGCCTCGGTGCTGTTGGGCTCCTTTCTTTCCGTGATGGACGCGACCGTGGTCAACGTCGCGATGCCGCACATGATGGGCACTTTTGGCACCGACCTGCTGACCATCACCTGGGTCTCTACCGCCTACAGCATCGCCGAGATCATCCAAATCACGATGTCCGCCTGGTGGGCCAAACTGTTCGGCCGCAAACGTCTGTACCTCGCCTCGATGCTGATCTTCATCACCGGGTCGGTGCTGGCGGGAGCTTCACGCACCCTCACACAGATGATCTGCTTTCGGGTCATGCAAGGGATCGGGGGCGGCAGCCTGATGCCGATGTCGCAGGCGATCGTGCGCGAGAAGTTCCCGCCCGAAGAGCAGGCAATGTCGATGGCCCTGTACACGATGGGCGTTATTCTGGCGCCTGCGGTGGGCCCGGCGGTGGGCGGCTTGATCATCGACGACTTCGGCTGGCCATGGATTTTCTACATCAACGTCCCCTTTTGCATCGCCGGCTTTCTCATGGTCAGCACCTTCGTCCAGGACCCGCCTTATCTGCCGCGGGGCCTGGAGCGTATCGACTGGGCGGGAATCGGACTGCTCACGGTCGGCCTGGCCGTACTGCAGGTCGTGCTTGAGCGCGGACAGGAGGTGGACTGGTTTGCCTCGCATCTGATCGTCACCGGCAGCATCGTGGCGGCCGCCGCGCTGGTCACCCTGATCGTCTGGGAGATCCTCTCCCCCGAACCGGTAATCAATTTCAGGCTGCTCAGGAACAAGGGTCTGGCCGTGGGATCGACGTACGGCTCGATGGTCAGCTTCGCGGTGTTCGGTTCGAGCTTCATTTTGCCCAATCTGGTCGAAGGGCTGTTCGGATATCCTGCCTTCCAGGCCGGTCTGGTCATGATCCCGCGCTCCCTCGCCATGATGGCGATGATGCCGATCGTCGGCCGCATATATAACTACGTCAGTCCGCGGCTGATAGTTTTCACCTCGCTGGTGTTGTTCACGATCGCGTACTGGCATTTGGGCCATCTTTCGCTCAACGCGGGCTTCTGGAATTTCGTGCCATGGCTGATGCTGGCCGGGGTGGGCATGTCGTGCTCGATGGTAGTGATGAGCACCATCTCGCTCAGCACGATGCCGCCGCGCTACATGACCCAGGCTTCCAGCCTGTACGCGCTCAGCCGGCGGGTGTCGGGCAATATCGCCTACGCGATGCTGGCGACCGTGGTGGCGCGGCGCATCCAATCCCATCGCGCGGCGCTGATTGCGAATATCGACAGCTTGAATACCAGCTTCGTCCAGGCTGCGGCCGGTTTCCGCACCGAGCTTGCCAGACATGGCGCAAGTCTCGCTCCGCGGACGGGCGCGCTCTCGATGGTCAACAACATGATCAACTCGCAAGCCACGATGATGGCCTACAACGACGTCTATCTCATAATGTGCTTCCTGTTCGTGATCGCGATGCCGCTGATCGTTCTGCTGCCCAAAAAAGGCATTCCAAAAGTCCAGGAAATCGCGGAAGAGTAGGAAGGCGCTGCTGCCGGTCAGGAAAGCGCGTGGTGCCCCTTGTTAAAATGCCTGCCCGGCTGGCGCAGCAACGTCCCCAGAGTCGGCATGGTTGCAGTAAACATCAACGGCGCCAGCAGGCTCAGAAGAGGATTTGCAGCTGCTGCAGGATAGCGCTTTCCGGTTTGCGATTGCCATGGCGCGCGCCTTCATGGAAGGTGGTCCTCACGTACGCGGTCTGTAGCCTGAACTGGCGCGCAAGCCACCAGTTGATGCCGATTCCCCATTCCAGCGCCCAGTCCGCCGAGGTTTGCGGGTTGGCGAAGCCGCCGCTGAAAACATCGCGATCCACCACCAGTTGATTCACGCGCGCCGCCACATCGAATGCACCCCAGGAGTCAAAACGCGGATCGAAATTGTGCCGCGGAACGATTCCGTCATAAGAAGCGTTCTCTCCGGTCAGGACATAATCGACAGTGAGGTTCCAGGCATAGCTGGTGATCTCCCTGGTATTATATTTTGTCACCCCGTTGATCGTGCTGCTGGCACCGACCTTTTGGGAGTTGTAAACAAACTCTCCCAGCACTCCGAAGGGTCCGCCGTAGTAGTAAAATTGCGGCGAATAACGCAAGCGCCCTCCCGCCGCAAACGCATTCGAGTTGTACTTGAAGAATGTGTTCTGCGCCGCCGTCTTGAAAGTATCCAGCGCGATACCCTTCTCCGAGCTACCGTAAGTGCCTGCGAAGCCAACACCAAGTCCCTGCAGCGCCTCGTTTGAATAACCAGCGAATGGACGGAGAAAAATGCGGCCGGCGAAGTCCTTGGCATTGTTGCCATCGATATTTGTCATCGCCACATTGTCGGTCGCGCCGTTGAATATCCCCAAACTGTACTCGACCACCTCATGCCACAGCTTGCCGTGCAGATCAAAGCCGATGTCGCGGTCGGGCACCAGTTGGCTGGCCAGACCGCGTTCAGGGAATTCATTCCAGCGGTCGTCCTGAAGACGCTCCAAGCCTACCGGCTCCTTGAACTGGCCCACCCGCACACGCGCCGATGCAAAGTAATGAATATCGGCAAAGGCATCTTCCAAAACGGCATTGCCTTGCCCGAAATCGGTCATCAGACGGAAATCGTAATAGTTGGCGACCGTGCCTTCCAAATAGGGACGGGCGCGCCGGATCAGAAACGTGCTCGGGGCACCCGGTGACTGAGTGGTGTAGTAACGCCCCTCCTCCTGTATCCAGCCCCCCACCGTAAAGCGGTTGGCGCCGTCCGCCGACTCGACCGTGAGACCGCCCTTATCCTTGTAGTTGTAGCTCACCTTCGGCAATTTGCCGGACATTTGCCGCTGGCGGCTTTGCTGGCCTTCGACCTGGCGGCCGATCGCCTTGACGCGCCGATCCACCGCTTCGAAATTGCGTTCCTTGCGCTGTTCGGCCTGCCGGAGCGCCTTGATCTGGCGCTCCAGTTCGTTGACCTGCTGTTGCAGCCGCTGCAACTGTTCGTCGCGCGACTGCGCCGGCGCCGGGGCCGTCCATAGCAGAAGCGCCCCGCTCAGCGCCAGGTAAATCCGTAACCACCGGTGTTGCATCCGTTCCTCTCCGATCGCTGGCGAACGGGAATGCTTCCGGTGATCCGGTCAGATCCCTCATCACGTTTTGCTCTGGTCTCCGTGTGTGAACGGTGGACGCCCCGCTCAGTCGCGTCTGGGCGGTGCGACGGGCGCGAAGCGCACCTTCTCCTTGCGCTCGATTTGCACCACGCGCGAATCGTGGACCGTGATCTCAATCGAACCGAAACGCAGGTTGCGGAGGGAACGCACGATTTCGGCAATCACCTGATCCAGCCCGCATTGGTCAGGCATCGGCTTTTCCCCATTCCTGAAGTTGGCCAGGGTCATGGTCCTCCTGTCTATATCTTTTACCCTATTCGTTTACTAGACTATTGGCCAAAAAAAATCAGATCGCGTAGCTCAGGCCTTCCTTACCCTGGACCACCGACGCAACCCGCTGGAGCACGTCGGCCAGGGTGGTTGAATCGAGGATGCGCGCGGTCGCGTCGCGCACGTCCTTCATGACAATCCGGATGCCGCAGGTCCGCTCATCGCGGCATTCCGCGCAGCGCATGTAGGAGGTCTTGCTGACGCAGGGCAGCGGAGCCAAAGGACCTTCCATCATACGGACAATCTGGCCGACGCTTACCGTCTGCGGCGCTCGGGCCAGGAAGTATCCGCCACCTTTGCCCTTCTTGCTTTGCACCACGCCCTGGTTTTTGAGTTCGAGCAGGATCAATTCGAGAAATTTGGGCGAGATTCGCTCCCGTCGCGCGATTTCAGAGATGAGGACCGGTCCCTGCCCATACTCCTTGGCCAACACCTGGAGCGCTTTAAGAGCATATTTCGTCTTGTTTCTCAACATACTCTATTGGCCAGCTTAGATATATGCATCGGACAGCCTTGTCAAGGGTTTCGACAGGGGATCTTTTATGGATCGGAGCGCGCGACGCCTGGAACCGTTTGGCGAGCTTTCAGGAATGCGAGAGGGGGGACTTGAACCCCCACGCCTTGCGGCACCGGATCCTAAGTCCGGCGCGTCTGCCGTTCCGCCACTCTCGCATGATGGAAAAATATAAGAAGGCAGGCCATTGTTGAAAGAGACGGCGGTCGATCCACTGAAAAGCGGCGCGCCCGCCAAGTGAGACTATCGATTCAAGCTCGCTGGAAGGCGGTAGTCGAGTCCGCGGACAGCTTATGGCCTTGGGGCCCGGACACCAGGGTATTGAGCTTCACACGATGGCTTGCAGGTCCATCGTTTGCGCACCCTGGTCCTAGGCCGCCGGAATACAGCGGGAGCTCTGGCGGGCGCGGAGTACGGACAATAGATGCTTGAGGGCAGGTAAATCGAGCGGCTTGGGCAGAACCGCCACCGCGTCCGGCACCCACGGTTCGAATGCCGCGGTGATCACCACCACCGGTATATCAGCGATCTCCGGCTCCTGCTTCTGCCTGCTTATGAAGTCCTGCCCGCTAACCACCGGCAGACCCAAATCGAGAAGAACCACGAATGGACGTGGGGGGTGATGAAGACGTTCAAACGCTTGCGCTCCATTCTCCGCCGTGTCCACGCAGTAGCCCTCAACCGCCAAAATACGGGCCAAAGCTTCGCGGCTGGGCTGGTCGTCTTCGACCAGCAGGACGCACGATGGTTCACCATGCTCTTCCATAGCCGGATAAACCGCCAGGTCCAAACCAGACCGGGTCGCAAAAAGTTCGAACCGGGAGGCGAACCGTTTGGCTGCAGCCTGTAGATTTGTCAGGCGGCCCATCGTTCACAGGCCGCGCCGCTGCCGCCGAAAACCTGCAGCCGCAGCGGTATCCTCAAACGTCAATTCGCGGTTCTCCATTAAACCTGTTTGCCCGCGCACTCCCGAATAAGCCCGAATCGGTCAGAACCGCCGTCCGATTCCAGCGCGGGGCCGTGGATGAGGTCGCGTAGTAAGGAAGTGCCACACTCAGGGCGGCCAGCAGGGCAAATGCGAAGATGACGACAATCACGAACTCCCAAAGCCAGTCCCTGGAGGTCCACTGCGTGAAAGCACAAAGCGGACAAGCATTCGGTCCCCGGCCAGTTTCGTGTTGCTTGATTTGGAGCATTATCGCATCATCCGGATGGCCAGTGTCGCTTGTCCAAAACCAAATCAACAAGCGCGCAAGTTTATTTACCTTTTGTATAGTTGCCTGCAGCCCGTCTGTCAAGGGCTCCTGCGGGGGCCGTCAGAGAAAATTTCGCGGCGATGACAGGCGCGCCGGGACGCGGCCAGGACCCGCGGTCGACGGCTGGCATCCCGGCGTCGCGGATTGGCGCCGCGGCGTAAGCCGGGTGCGATCGGACACAGAGGTGAGGCCATCCGATCGGCAGCCGGTGCGGTGCGATCAGATGGTTCGAGGAATCAGGCTTCCCGGCGCAGGCCCCCGGCGGTCCTCCCGGCCATCAGTCCCCGCGTCTGTTCGTTGAGCAGGCGCGCGTAAAGGCCGCCGCGGCGCAGCAACTCGGAGTGCGGGCCGACTTCGGCGATGACTCCCTGGTCCAGCACCACCACCAGATCTGCAGTGGTGGCGCTGCGCAGCCGATGGGCGATGGTCAACACCGTACGCCCCTCCATCAGCCGTTCGATCGCTTCCTGGATCAGGTTCTCCGCCTCGGAATCCACCGACGAGGTGGACTCGTCGAGGATCACGATTTTCGAATCCTTTAGAAAAGCCCGCGCCAGCGCCAGCCGCTGCCGCTGTCCCGCGGAGAGCTTGACGCCCCGCTCGCCGATCACAGTCTGCAGGCCGTTGGGCAGTTGACGGACGAATTGTTCCAGATTGGCGAACTCCAGCGATTGCCAGAGCATCTCCTCGCACGCGTCGGAGCGCGCATAGAGCAGATTGTGGGCGATGCTGGAACTGAAGAGCAGCGGTTCCTGGGTCACGATGCTGATGTTGGAGCGCAGCGACTTCAGCGTCATGTGTTTGACGTCTTTTCCGTCGATCAGGACGCGTCCGGCGGTGGCGTCGTAAAAACGCGGGATCAGATTGGCCAGAGTGGTTTTGCCCGCTCCCGATTTGCCAACCAGAGCCACGCGCATTCCCGCCGGGATGTGCAGGTTGATTCCGCGCAATACCTCACGCGGCGCGGCACCGGCGCGCGGCTGATAGGCAAACTTGACCTGCTCGAACTCGATCGTCGGACGACGCACCGCAAAGGGTCGGGCCAGCGGATGATCGGCGATTTCCGGCTTGAGGTCGAGGAAATTGAAGATACGCTCGATCGCGGCCAGCGAAGCGGACAGGACCACGGAGAGTTGGGCAAGCCGTTCAAGCGGAAGATAGAGAAATCCCAGGTAGGTGAAGAAGGCAAGCAGAGTACCCAGCGTCAGGGTGCCGCGCATGATCATCGAGGCGCCCACCCAAACCACGACCATCGGGGCGCTGCGCGTCAAAATCTGAATGAGCATCTCCTGCGCGGCGGCCAGGCGAACCTTCTGGATCGAACGGGCGTACCATTGATCGGCGCGCGCGTTGAAATTGCGAATCTCGTCTTCCTCGCGTCCAAAAGACTTGATTGTGGCTGCGCCCACCACGCGCTCGTGGACCTCGGCGTTAATCTCCTCCACCGTCTCCTGCATCCGATGGCTGACGGCCTTGATTCGCGGCGAGAAAAATCGCATGAAAGTGACCCACAAGGGCGCGATCGCAAGGGCCACCAGCGCCAGACGCCAGTCCATCGCGAACAGTGCCAGGACCACCAGGCCCAGCGAGATGACGTCCATCCAGACGTCGATCAGGGCGGAATTGACCAGTTCGTTGGCCTGGGTAACGTCGTTCAGCACGCGCGAGACGATTGCGCCCGCCGGATTGCGGTCAAAAAATGAATGGGGAAGCCGCTGGAGATGTGAAAAAAGACGGCACTGAAGCCCAACAATCAGACGATTGCCGGCTATACCGGCCCAGTAATTCCGGTAATAGCTGGCCACCGCCTGGAGTAGATAAACAGCCAGTAGCGCGATACTGAGAGCGGCGAGCTTGTCGTGCGGCGAAATACCCATCCCCAGCATCGAGGACGCCGCCGCACTCCAGCGGTCGATTACGGAATTGACACCGTCCAAGTGCGGATGGGAGCTTAAAAGAACGTCGACGATATACCTGAAGGCCAGCGGAAACATCAGCGGAAGCGTGAATTTCCCGACCCCCATAACCGCCGCCGCAATTACGTATCCGATATTCGGTTTAAGGTAAGAAGCAAACCTCAAGAGCGGTCGCTTGGCTAACTCTTTCTCTTTCATAGTGGGGCGGTCCCTTGGGCCGCTGGAAAAAGGCGGGGTTCCAACCCGTTTGCACGGCAAGTCGCAAGCGCTATGCCGCCGCAAATGCCTCGCCAATGCTGCATCTGCCTGCTTTGGGCCGTCGTTTCGATGCCTCATATCGGTCAGGCGCAATTCCAAATCGGTCAACAATGATTGACGGGGCCGAGACAAATCCCAGAAACTCAGCCCAGGACCATGGCTCACCCCGTCCGACCGCTGCGTCGCCAGATGCGGACCACGTCGAACCCGCCGCGGGCTTTGCCCAGGCCAAAGGCATCCTTATCGCTATCGCGCTGCTGCAGACGTACCAGGGTTACGCCCTGTCGATTGCAGGGGTGGCCTCACCTTGGATAGCCGCGAGCTTTCACCTGGATCAGGCCAGCCTGGCACGCCTGTTTGCCTGGATGTCTACCTCAGCCATCGGATCACTGCTGCTGGCCAGGATGGCCGACCGGGTTGGGCGGCGCAAAATCATTCTGGCCAGCCTGAGCCTGGTCCCGATCTTCAGCGCCGGCGCGGCGCTCTCGACGCGTCCAGCGCTATTCGCAGCCTTCGAAATCCTGATTTCGGCTTTGTTGGGTGGCTCGGTATCGTCTGCCATCGTGCTGCTCGCAGAAGAATTGCCGGTCACGTGGCGTTCACGGGGGCAGGCAGTTGCCGCTTTTGCCAGTGCAGCGGGCGGAATTCTTCCCTATCCCCTTATCCCGGTTCTGATCCATCTCAATGTTTCCTGGCGATGGATGCTGCTGCCTTCGGTAGCGGGAATCAGCCTCATCGCGCCGATTTCGCGCATGCTGCCCGAGCCGGCGGCATGGACCCGCACCTCGACCGATGACAATACACAAACCTCGTTTTATGACATTTTCCATCCGCTATACCGGCGCCGCTCGCTGACGCTTCTGGTCTGCGCGGCGTTGGACACGATGGCTGGCACTGCGGTTAACGGATGGCTCTACTTCGAGGCCGTCTCGGTGATTGGCCTGTTTCCGGCCCGCGCCAGCATGCTGGTAGTAATCGGGATGGCGGTGGGGATGCTCGGGTTTCCCGCCGGAGCATGGACCTCGGAGCGCTTTGGCCGCGTACCGACCGTTGCCTATTTCGGAGGCATTGGATGGCTCGGGGCGCTGGCCTTTTACCATGGCGCGCCGCGACTGTTCAGTCACCCATTCTTGTGGCTTTTGATTAGTTATTGTTGGTTCAAAATAGCGTCTTCCATCATGACGGTAGGAGCCAATTCCGCCGCCACCGAGCTGCTGCCCGCCGCGTTGCGGACCACGATGGTGGGATGGCAAATGATTACCGGCGCGGCCTTTTCGGTCCTCGCCCAGGTTCTGATTGCGGCATTGATCGGGCCGATGGGCGGGCTGAGCAACGTGATCAAGAACTTCGCGCTGCTTGGATTCCCCAGCGCCTTGTTTTTCGGCCTGTTCATTGACGAGACCCGCGGATTGCCGCTGGCAGTGGCCGCGCGGGAGGAGGAATGGGAAAAGCTGCACAGATCGACGACTTCCAATCGGAGCAGGAATGCCTGACCGGCCAATGTTTCCTGACCTGACGCGGCGGCTGGCGGCGGCGCTGGCCATCCTGGCAATTTGCGCGACCGCTATCACCGCACAAGCCGCGCATCGCCGCCGCCACCATCGACCGGCTCCGGCTGTCACCCGTTCACCAGCTCCCAGTGCAACGCCGACCGCGTCCCTAACCGCGATGGTTCTGATTGCAGGCGGTACCGGCGAGACCGCCATGCCGTCAGGAAGCATTCCGGCGGTGTTGGACAGCGCGGAAGTTTACGACGTGGCCTCCGGCCATTTTCTGCCGATTGCCCCGATGACGGCGCATCGCGACCGGCAGGCAGCGGTAGCGCTGAAGGATGGCCGCGTTCTGATCGTCGGGGGCGTAAACACGGTGATGGTGCCATTGACGGTCTTCCCGGGGCCTGCAATGACCTGGATTCTGAAATCGGCTGAGCTATTCAATCCGATCACAGGCCGGTTTACCGCCACCATGGACATGGCAACGGCGCGAGACGATCCCACCGCGACCGTGTTGCGCGACGGCAGAGTGCTGGTGATCGGCGGAGGCAGCGCGTCGACTGAAATCTACGATCCAAAGCAAAACAAGTTCTTACCAGGCCCCGACATGCAATCAAGCCGCTATGGCCAAACTGCCACGATACTGCCCGACGGGCGCGTGCTGGTGGCTGGAGGCGGCGACAATCAGGCCGAGCTTTACGACCCCGCCACCGGCAGGTTCATCACCACTGGATCGATGAAGACCAACCGCGTGCTGGACAGCGCAACGTTGCTTGACGACGGGCGCGTGCTGATTGCGGGTGGCAGTCCGTCGGCGCGCAGCGAGGCCATTCGCAGCACCGAATTTTATATTCCGAAGACCGGAAAATTCGTCCCCGGCCCGGATATGATCCACAGCCGCGCCGGTCACAGCGCCACGCGTCTGCTCGATGGACGCGTTCTGATAGCGGGTGGACGCGAAGATAATTCTTCGGAGATTTTCGTCCCCGAGGCCAACACATTCATTGAGGGCCCGCCGATGAGGATCGGCCGCTACGGTCATTGCGCAATTTTAGTGCCCAACGGCAAGGTGCTGATCGCCGGCGGCTGGGACCAGAAGTACCGTCCGATAGCCAGCGCGGAACTTTACGACCCGGCGGGAGGACGCTTCGTTTCCGCGGGCGATATGACGCAAAGGCGCGCCGGACATAGTGCCGCTCTGATCTGGGTCCGAACGCCGGTCAAATGGACTTTACCCACGCCTTCACCGACACCCTCTGCCACTGCCTCGCCGACGTCGACGCCCTCACCCATACCGACGCCGACGTCGACGCCCTCACCCATACCGACGCCGACGTCGACGCCCTCGCCCACGCGGACTGCGACACCGACATCGTCGGAGAAACCCTCACCCGCTCCTGCCGAAACGCCGCTGCCGACATTCACGCCGACGAGAATTCCCTCACCGGCTCCGGCCCCGACGCAGTCTGCCACTGCGCTGCGATCATAACTCCAACTCCGCCTCCCAAACACGCGGCTAATCCTGTTGGGCTGTTGAATCGTTCCAATTTCGAACCAGCGATGGAAATCGCCGGCTGCGTGCCTGTGCCGCGCGCGTATCTGTGTCAGAATCATCGCGTGGCAAGCTTCCAGCAGTTCGCCGAGACCTGTCAGGCGCTGAGCCAGACCCAAAGCCGGCTCCAGATGGCGGAGCTGGCGGGAGACTTCCTGGCTGCGCTGAGTATCGACGAAGCCGAAGCCGCCGCCCGCTTCATGATCGGGCGGGCCCTGCCGGTCGGTGAGGAAGCCAGGCTCAACATCAGCGGACGTGCCGTATGGCGGGTCGCCGCCGAAATTGCCGGCTCCATGGATCGGGGTGAGGACATCTTTGCCGAAGCGGTCGATTTCGGCGACGCGGTCGAAATCGTGATGCGCCTGCGCTCGGAGGAACCTGAGCCCACCCTGACCATCGCCGAAGTCGAGCGGCAGTTGCGCGAGATCGCCGCCGTCGAAGGCCGGCAGGCACGCAAGCGCAAGCTCGATATGTTGCGCGATCTGCTCCTGCGCGCCACTTCGCTGGAGGCCAAATATCTGGCGAAAATTCTGATTCGCGAGATGCGCCATGGGATGAGCGAAGGCGTGATGCTCGAAGCGATCGCGCACGCCACCGGTGCGCCAATTGCCGAAGTCCGTCGCATCAGCATGATGCAGGGCGACCCGGGGCGCGTGCTGCGCGTCCTGCGGGGCGGCTCGGTGGAGCGTGCGACCCCGACCGTGCGGCCGCTGAAACCGATGCTGGCACAGGCGGCCGCCACCGTTGCCGACGCCCTGGCGATGCTCGGTCCCAATATCGCACTGGAGCACAAGCTTGACGGTGCCCGCGTGCAGATTCATGGCACCGGCGACGGGGTCAGGATCTTTTCGCGGCGGCTCAACGAAATCACCCCCAGTCTCCCCGAGATTGTCGAACATCTGTCAGCCGAGTTGCCGGGTCGTCGCTTCATCCTGGACGGCGAGGTTATCGCGGTCGATCGGCAAGGCAATCCGATCGCCTTCCAGGAGCTGATGCGCCGCTTCCGGCGCATCCGTGAGGTCGAGCGCCTGCGCGAGCAGTCGCCCGTGCGGCTGTTCCTCTTCGATATCCTCAGCGTGGACGGCGAACTCCTCATCGATCGTTCCTACCAGGAGCGTTTCGCGATCCTCGAAGATATCGCCCGCTCCGCCCAAGTGGAGCTGGCCGGCCGATGTCTTCCCGCCAATCTCGGGGAGGCGGAGCGCTTTTACGATCAGGCGCGGGCGGCAGGTTACGAAGGCGTGATGGCCAAGCGGCTGGACAGCCGCTACAGCCCCGGGATTCGCGGCCGCGGATGGCTCAAAATCAGGGGCGCGCACACGCTGGACCTGGTGATCGTGGCTGCGGATTGGGGCTATGGCCGGCGCCATGGATGGCTTTCCAATTACCATCTGGCGGCCCGCACGCGGACCGAAGGCAAGTTCGCCGAGGTTGGCAAGACTTTCAAGGGGCTGACCGACGAACAGTTCCGCGAAATGACCCAACGGCTGCTGGCGCTCAAAACGGGCGCGGACGGCGCTACGGTGTACGTCCGTCCCGAAGTCGTGGTGGAGGTCGCCTACAGCGATATCCAGCGCAGCGCACAATACGAATGCGGGATGGCGTTGCGGTTCGCGCGCATCGTTCGAATCCGCACGGACAAAGAGCCGCAAGACGCCGACACGATCGAAGGCGTGGCCGCCGAATTCGCCAACCAAATTGTGCATCCGAAGCTCTGAAAAGGCAGGAATTCATAACGGCGCTCAGAGGCTTTTCCTCAGCCCGATCGATTGCGGATCCAGGATTGGGCTGGCGTGCGACTATTACAAAACACTATTTTATAACGAGGGGCAAAGTTGGCCCCTGCCGCGCCGTTTTTTTGGCGGATTATCTCCAGAAAAGTCTTACTTGATTGGGCTGAATTTCCCGGTCAATTTAATAGAACAGGATTTGAACGCAGCTCGCCGACGTTCGCTACCGTCTTTACTCAAAGGGCTTCCTAAGTTACACTTATAAAGGTTTAGGTGGCGGCTGAGGTTATTTCCTATCTATGACTAACAAGCAATCCAGTGAATCTTACGGTGCCGCGTCCATCCGGATTCTGGAAGGTCTCGAGGCGGTGCGCAAGCGCCCCGGCATGTACATCGGGGATACCGCCGAGCGCGGACTCCATCACCTGGTAATTGAGATCGTCGATAATTCCGTGGACGAGGCTTTGGCCGGCTATTGCGACGAGATCAACGTCACGATCCACAGCGACGACCGCATCACGGTCGAGGACAACGGCCGCGGCATTCCCGTCGATATGCATCCGACGGAAAAGCGCTCGGCGCTGGAGGTAGTGCACACCGTCCTACACGCGGGCGGGAAATTCGACCGCGGCGTCTACAAGGTATCGGGCGGGCTGCACGGCGTCGGCGCTTCGGTGGTCAACGCGCTCAGCGAGGAGTTCGAAGTCGAGGTCCATCGCGGCGGCAAAATCTATTACCAGCGCTACGAGCGCGGCGTACCCAGGACCAAAGTCGAGGAAAAGGGCAGCACGAAAAAGACCGGCACCAAGACCACCTTCTCTCCCGATCCAAAGATCTTTCCTGAGGTCAAATTCAAGTACGAGCTGATCGCGCGCTATTTGCGCGAGATGGCCTACCTCAACGCCGGCCTGCGCATCCACCTGGCCGACGAGCGCACCGGCAAGAGCGAGGAGTTCCATTTCGAAGGCGGAATCAAGGAATTCGTCGAGGTGCTGAACAAGGGGCGCGAGGCGCTGCACGACGTCATCCATTTCCATACCACGCGCGACGGAATCGACGTCGATTGCGCGCTGCAATGGACCGACGCGGTGCACGAGAGCGTGTTCAGCTACGCCAACAATATCCATACGATCGAAGGCGGCACGCATGTTTCGGGTCTGCGCTCGGCGCTGACGCGCACGATCAACACTTACGCGGCCAAGAACAATCTGATCAAAAACAAGGACCTGCGGCTGGAAGGCGAAGATACGCGCGAGGGCCTGACCTCGATCATCAGCATCAAGATCGGCGAACCGCAGTTCGAGGGCCAGACCAAGACCAAGCTGGGCAACTCGGAAGTTGAAGGCGTGGTGGTGGCGATCGTCAACGAAAAGCTGGGGCAATACCTGGAGGAAAACCCCGGCGACGCCAGGCGGATCGTGGCCCGCGCGGTTGAAGCCGCGACCGCGCGCGAGGCCGCGCGCAAGGCCAAGGAACTGGTGCGGCGCAAGGGTGCGCTTGACTCCGCGTCCTTGCCGGGCAAGCTGGCCGATTGCCAGGAACGCGACCCCGCCCGCAGCGAGCTGTTTATCGTCGAGGGCGATTCGGCCGGTGGCTCCGCCAAGCAGGGACGCGATCGCCGCACCCAGGCGATCCTGCCGCTGCGCGGCAAAATCCTCAACGTGGAGCGGGCGCGAATCGACAAGGTGCTGACCTCGGCCGAGCTGCGTACGCTGATCACGGCGCTGGGGATGGGCGTCAGCACCGAAAAGAACGTCGAGAAGCTGCGCTACCACACCGTCATCATCATGACCGACGCCGACGTGGACGGCTCGCACATCCGCACGCTGCTGCTGACGTTTTTCTTCCGCCAGTTTCCCGAGCTGATCGAAAACGGCTACCTGTACGTCGCGCAGCCGCCGTTGTTCCGGGCCAAGAAAGGCAAACAGGAGCGCTACCTCAAGGACGAGGCGGCGCTGGAGGATTACCTGACCGATCTCGGCTGCGAGGCGCTCACGGTCAGTATCGGCAAGGGCAAGGACGCGCGCGAGGTAAAGGGCGCCGCGCTCAAGACCCTGGCGCGCCGCGCGCTTTATCTCGATCGGATGTACGAGGCGCTGGAGCGCCGCTCCAAGCAGCGCGACGTGGTGAGCGCGATGGCGCGGCTGACCGCGGCGAAGAAAATCACGGCCGAAAGCTTCGAGAGCCGCGACCAGATGGAAGAGGCGGCCAGGGCGCTGAAGGCGGCGCTGAATGACGCCAATGTCGATTACAAGATCGACAACGACGGCGAGACCCATTTCAAGGCGATCTTCTTCCACGTGCGCAACGGCGCCACGCCGCCGACGGTGGTCGATCTCAACCTGCTCCATACCGGCGAGTTGCGAGAAATTCGCCGGCTTTCCGCCGAACTGGAACCCTATGCGCCGCCCTACGCGATCAAAAGCGGCAATGACGATCAGCGCGTGCTGGATTCGCTCAAGGCGGTCGCCGACGCGGTGCTCGAAGCCGGTCAAAAGGGGGTCGAGATCCAGCGCTACAAAGGCCTGGGCGAGATGAATCCGGAGCAGTTGTGGGCCACCACCATGAATCCCGAGGCGCGCTCGCTGCTCAAGGTTCGGGTAGGCTCGCAGGAGGAGGCGGAGGAGATGTTCTCGAAGCTGATGGGCGATCAGGTCGAGCCGCGCCGCCAGTTCATCGAGGAAAACGCGCTCAACGTGCGCAACCTGGATATTTAGTTCGGCTCAACTCTGCCCCTTCCCCTTCGGGGGGAGGGTCGGGGAGGGATCCGTACTCGAAGTCAGCATCGGCTGACCTGCGTTGCGTTCGGACCTCGCCCTCACCCTGAAGCAAGAAGGAACGGAACTGATTCGCGATTGATACATCGACGCTTTTTCACGGCAAGACAGAAGCTTTATGCCACAGACCAACGGTAACGAACCGACTCCCAACGAACCCGCGCTGCTGAATATCGAAGACGACATGCGCCAGTCCTACCTGGACTACGCGATGTCGGTGAATATCGGGCGCGCCCTGCCGGACATGCGCGACGGGCTCAAGCCGGTCCACCGGCGCATCCTGATTGCGATGTTCCGTGAGGGCCTGCTTTCCACCCGCCGCTACTCCAAGTGCGCCGGCGTGGTCGGCGAGGTGCTCAAACGCTACCATCCGCACGGCGACAGCGCCGTTTACGACGCGCTGGTCCGGATGGCGCAGCCATGGAGCATGCGCTACCCGCTGATCGACGGACAGGGCAACTTCGGTTCGATCGACGGCGATCCGCCCGCGGCCTACCGCTACACCGAATGCCGCCTGACGCGGCTGGCGGAGCGGCTGTTGGCCGATATCGACAAGGACACGGTCGATTTCATTCCCAACTTCGACGGCTCGCAGGACGAGCCCGAAGTGCTGCCCTCGCAAATCCCCAACCTGCTGATCAACGGCTCGGACGGGATCGCGGTGGGGATGGCGACCAATATCCCGCCGCACAATCTGGGCGAGGTCTGCGATGCACTGCTGGCGCTGATCGACAATCCGGACCTGACGCTGGAGCAGATTCTCGACATCATTCCCGGCCCTGATTTTCCCACCGGCGGTCAACTGCTCGGCCGCAAAGCGGTGCGCCAGGCCTACCTGGACAAGCGCGGCACGCTGACGATGCGCGCGCTGGCCGCGGTCGAAACCGACAAGCGCAGCGGCAAGGCCTCGATCATCGTGCGCGAGATTCCCTACCAGGTGAACAAGACGCGCCTGATGGAACGGATCGCGGAGCTGGTCAACGAGCGGCGCATCGAGGGTATCAGCGACCTGCGCGACGAATCCGATCGCGACGGGATGCGGATGGTGATCGAGCTCAAGCGCGACACCGAGCCCAAAGTCGTGCTCAACCAGTTGTTCAAACTGACCCAGATGCAGCAGGGATACGGCCTGATCATGCTCGGTATCCACGAGGGGCGGCCGCGCGAGATGGACCTGCGCGAGATGCTGGTCGCGTTTCTGGACCATCGCCGGCGCGTGATGACCCGCCGCACGCAGTTCGAGTTGCGCCAGGCCGAGGCGCGCCTGCATATCCTGGAAGGATTGCTGGTCGCGCTGCAAAACCTCGACGCGGTGATCAGGCTGATTCGCGCCGCCAAGGACGCCGAGACGGCGCGCAGCGAGTTGATGGATCGCTTCAAGCTGAGCCAGCTCCAGGCCCAGGCGATCCTCGACATGACCCTGCGCCGCCTGACCGGCCTGGAACGCACGAAGATCGAGGACGAGCATAAGGAAGTAGTCGCCAACATCGCGCGCTTTCGCCAGATCCTGTCGGACGAGCGCGAGCTGCTCAAGCTCATCGCCGATGAGCTCAAAGAGATCAAAAAGGAATTCGCCGATCCGCGCCGCACCCAGATTATCGAGGGCGAAGGCGAGTTCTCGATCGAAGACCTGATCGTCGAAGAGGACGTGCTGGTCACGGTCACCCACGGCGGATACATCAAGCGCACGCCGCTGTCGCTTTATCGCACCCAGCGCCGGGGCGGACGCGGCAAGATTGGCGCGACCACGATCGAGGAGGATTTCGTCGAGCATCTGGTGCCGGTCTCGACCCACGACCGGCTGTTCTTTTTCACCTCCAGCGGCAAGGTGTACGCGCTCAAAGCCTACGAGCTGCCCGAAGGCGGGCGCGCGGCCAAGGGCCGTTCGATCGCCAACCTGCTAAGCCTCGATCCTGGCGAGACGCTGTCGGCGTTCCTGCCACTGCCCAAGGATTTGGACCACAAGTACCTGCTCTTCGCCACCCGCCGCGGCGTGGTCAAGAAGACCGAACTGAGCCAGTACGAAAACGTGCGCTCCAACGGGATCATCGCGATCCTGCTCGAGGACAACGACGCGCTGATCGGAGTGCGCATCACCGACGGCAATCAGGAAGTGGTGCTTTCCACCAGGCAGGGCCAGGCGATTCGCTTCAAGGAGGATGAAGTGCGCGCGATGGGCCGCTCCGCCTACGGCGTCAATGGGATGGACCTTGACAAAAAAAGCGGTGATGAGGTCGTCTCGATGGCGATCGTGCGGGAAAACGAAACCCTGCTCACGGTGTCGGAGCTGGGCTTTGGCAAACGCACGCCGGCCTCTGAATACCGCCTGACCCATCGCGGCGGCAAGGGCGTGATTACGATGCAGGTAACGGAGAAGACCGGTTACGTGGTCAGCGTGCGCCAGGTCGGAATCGACGATCAGGTAATGCTGATCACCGACGGCGGCAAGGTAATCAGGTTGCGCGTCAAGGACGTCCGCATCATCGGCCGCAACACCCAGGGCGTGCGGCTGGTTAAACTCGACCCGGGTGAACGCGTCCGCGCCGTCGCCGGCCTGGCCGAAAAGGAAGATGAGGGTTCAGACAACGCCAGCAACGGCGCCGGCGAGGAATAATAAGGGTTGGCGGCTGTCGGGATCGGTAGCTGCTTTTCTGGCTGCGTAGGACAGGCTCCTGTCCCCCGCAGCCAGATCAGAATTCTGACTGCACAGGCTGATGCTCTCAGCTCAGTGCGCGTTGAGTTGGCCGGTGGCTTGCGAGGGCTGAAAGCTGTTGTCCGGCTGGGGATTGGGCGAGCCAAACTCCGCGCCGGGCGGCACCGTCATCCCGAAGCTGGGCTTGAAGATTTCCCGCACCTGCTGCAGCGGCATATCATGGATCTCCTTGCGGCCCAGGCTTTGCAGAAAGTGCTGGCGCTCATCCAGCGACAGCTCGCGCAAGTCCTCGCGATTGAGAATCACGTGCGGCGTCAGAAAAACCAATAGATCGGTCTTCTGCCCATTGCGGTTGCGATTGGTGAAGAAATTCCCCAGCACCGGGATGTTCGACAGGTAGGGCACGCCCTGCTTGGTTATGTCGACCTCGTCGGACAGCAATCCCCCGATCACGGTGGTGCGATGGTTCTGGACCAGCACCGTGGTCGAAGCCGCGCGTATGGTGGTCGTGGGACCCAGCGGATTGTTCACCGTGCTGGCGATAACCGCCGAGACTTCCTCGTAAACGTCGAGCTTGATGTAGCCGCCTTCGGTAATCTGCGGCACCACGTCGAGGGTTATGCCGACGTTTTGCCGGTCAACGGACTGAAAGATTTGCCCGGTCAGCGCGGCGGTCGCGGTGGCGGAGGACAGCAGCGGGATGTTCTGTCCCACCACGATAGTTGCCTCTTCGTTGTCGGCGGTCAAAAGCGTGGGCGCCGACAGGACGTTGGAATGGGTATCGGTCTCCAATGCGGTGATCAACGCGATATCGCATGGCACCGTCACCGAGGTGCTGGTCGGAGTGGTGGTTCCGGTCAACGCGCTGGAAACCGAGCTGAGCGCGGTGTTGACCGTGCACATGGTCCCCGAGGCGAGACCGAAGGTCAGTCCGGTCACTCCCAGCGGATTGGTCAGCGCATTGGCCAGATTGCCGTAATCGAAATGGCCGACGCCCAGGGTATTGCCGCCCAGAGAAGTCGAGCCCTGATAACTGATCCCAAGTTGCCGCATCCGCTCCGCGCTGACTTCGACGATCACCGCCTGCACATAGACCTGGCGGCGCGGGACGTCGAGCTGGGAGATAATCTTTTCCAGCGTGCTGTAGTCCTGGGGCGATGCGCTCACCACCAGCGAGTTGGTGGCGGGATCGGCGGCGACGTTTACCTCCTGCTCAAATTCCGTCCCCGGGCCGCCCTTGGCGGTGACCGATCCGCTACCACCTCCGCCCAGCGTGCCGGAGGCTCCGTTAGCGCTGTGAGTGGAACCGCCGTAACCGGAGCCGCCCGACATCGAGCTGACACCGCCGCCATAGCCGACCGTGCCTACGCCTCCGGTACCGAGGCCGCCGAATCCCAGCCCGCTGCTGCGTCCCAGAGATCCCTTGCCGGTTTGCGGCGATAACGCTCCGGGACCGCTGCCGTTACCCAGCACCGAGCTCAGCACCGCGACCATCTCGAGCGCCTGAGCATACTTGAGGTAATAGACATGGACACGGGAACTGGCCGTGGGACTGTGAATATCGAGCTGCGCGATCAGCGCCTTGATCATTTTCATCTGCAGCGGATCGGCCATCACGATCAGCGAATTGGTACGTTCGTCGGGAATGACCTTGACCGGCCGCGACGGCGAACTCAGCCCGCCGCCTTCGCCGCCATACATGGGGCGAAATGGAACGGGTTGGGGTTGGGAGCCGCCACTGGCGCTCGCGCCCATGATCTGCTCGATCTTGGGCGCCATATCGTCGGCATAGGCCAGGCGCAAGGGCACCACTTCGACCGATTCCTGGATTTTTTCCGCATCGATCGCGCCGATTATCTGCAGCAGACGCTGCACGTTCCAGGCGTCATCGGTGATGATCAGCGTGTTGGTCTCGGGGAATGCCGCCACCAGACCGTCGCGCGAAATCAGCGGCTGCACCATGCTGACCAGGGCGGAGGCGTCAGCGTTGCGCAACTTGATCATCCGGGTGACATATTCGTCGTTGTTGGTCTGCAAAGCCGGGCTCTGCGAATAGGTGAGCGCCGCCGAAGAGCGCGCATCGCGCGAGGGAATTATCCGGATAACCGGCCCTGACTGCTCAGTGGTGAAGCCCTTTATCTGCAAAACCGATTTGAAAATCGAATAGGCCTGCTCGGGCGTAACCCTGGTCGGCGAGATAATCGTAATTTTGCCCCGCACTCCTTCATCGATCACGAAGTTCTTGCCGGTTATATCGCTGATGAATTTCGCGAGCACCGAAATATCCACGTCCTGGAAATTCATCGTTATAAGGTTTTCGCCGGCTGTTCGATTCGAAGCCTCGGTGGCAACGGGCGCGAGCCCAATCAAACCGGCAAGGAGAATCAGGGCTACAAAAAAACTTCTCATTTGGACCGACCGCAACAAACTGTTTCGGACCTGAGCCGCTTTTATACAAAACGAACCAAAGCGTTCGCAAGCGGCTATTTTTGCGTGGCGTCCGTCATCTTAGCCGAACCTATGACCGAACGAAATGCCTTCGGCCCGGTAGTTTTTCACCAATCAACACAAGGCGATCCGAAGAAGGCAGGCAACTTTCGGCCCTGGCAGGCGACGAATCGGCGCGGCCGCACCGCATACTTGTTGCGGCCCGCCTGGAGGCGCTACGCTCAGTTGCCAATGGTCAGGATCGGAACATCGGGGTTCAGTTACAAGGAGTGGATCGGCAGCTTTTATCCTCCGCGTATAGCGGCCAACAAAATGCTGGCCTATTACGCGGCCCGGATGCCCACGGTGGAGATCAACTACACCTTCAGGGCAATGCCGCGGCCGCAGATGCTTGAGGGCTGGATGCGCGAGACGCCGGTCGGCTTCCGCTTTGCGCTCAAAGCCTCGCAGCGCATCACCCATCAAGCGCGCCTGCGCAACGCGGAACACGACCTGGATTATTTTGTCTCGGTTGCGCGCAATCTCAACGGGCGGCTCGCTCCAACGCTCTTTCAATTGCCGCCGGGATTCAAAAAGGACGTGCCGCTGCTGCGCGAGTTCCTCGCCCGCCTTGACCGCCGCCTGACCGCGGCCTTCGAGTTCCGCGATCCCTCATGGTTTGACGACGCCGTCTTCAGCGCGCTGGGCGAGGCCGTCTGCGCCCTGTGTATCGCCCAAAGCGACAAGCTCTCGACCCCGGCCGTCATGACCGCACCCTACATTTATCTGCGTTTGCGCCGGGAGGTCTATGAAGAGCCCGATCTGGAACAATGGGCAGACCAAATCGCCGGCATGCAGGCGCAGGGACGCGACGTTTACGTCTATCTAAAGCACGCAGCGGCCGCCCCCGGACTGGCTTTGAAGCTGCGCGCGATGGTCGATCAACGTTTGGGAACCGCGCCGCAGTGATAGTTCCCGAGGGCGAATACGTCTACGAGATCCGCGATCGCGCAACTGTGCTCGCGGTGGAAAAAATCCAGGTCGGCGCGGGCGCGGTCAAGGGGCTGCGGTACTCCAGCGAGATTGGGCAAAATCGCTACGAGGTCGATGCCGCGCTGGATCAACAGGGACTGGTTCAGAGCATCCGCCTGCGCTACGTCAGAGGCCCGTTTTCCCGCAGCGCGACCTATGAGGCCGGAGCGCAGACTCTGCACGGAGTCGTCACGGCGATGGGCGGGCGCAATACGCTGGAGGTCAAACTCGGGCGTTTTCGCGAGATCGACGGCGGCTTGATAATTTTCAAGGCCCTGCTGATCGCGCATGTACGCAGCCGCGGCCAGACCCGATGGACCGCGCGCGTGGCGGTAATCGATCCCGCCACGCTGGTGGCCAAATCAATCAAGCAATCGCTCTACCAGGTCGAGTCGGAACCCTTGAAATGGCTGTTCGAGCCGGAAATCGGCGAGCGCGAAACCATCGTGCTGGACGCCACCGGCCGCATCCTGAGCCATACCACCAGAACCGGCACCAGCACGGTGCTGGTATGATCGCGGCGCAACAGGCCGGCACCACGCAGCGCGCCGGCGGCGGGCTCAGGCCGCCATCCGATCGCGCGGCATCTTGCAATCGCCGTCGAACATCGCGCCCTCGTGCAGCACGAGGTTGGGGGTTTTAATGGTGCCGCGGGCGCGCGCGGTGGCCAGCAGTTCAATCCGCTGGCGCGCGGTGATGTCGCCGTTCACGGTGCCGGCGATCGTTATACTTTGCGCGCTGATCCTGGCATTGACCACGGCAGTTTCCGACAAAACCAAATCTTCGCCGGTTATCTCGCCTTCCACTTCGCCCTCGATCCGGGCCGTCGCACCAAAGGTCAGCTTGCCGACTACTCTGGTTCCGCGACCGATGCGCGACTCGCTGCCGCCGGGTTCATTCGCCATAAGGATGCGCTCTCCACTGCGGGACTGAGTTTAAGCGTCAAGAGATGATGCTCCACGGTTGCGCCAAGGTAAAGGGGACCGCGCTGCGATCGAAGTAAAATACGCAGGACTTTCCACAGCCCGCTCGCGCCCGGTTCCGGGCGCGAATTCAGCGACAGGGCGGGCCGCTCCCACGCCCTGTCGCAGTGGTTCAATTTCGATCAAGCCGCGCCCGTCTTTGCGCGTGGTTATCTGGCCAGTTCGGCTTCGATCGCGCCCTTGACCTCTGGATCCTGCGGATTGAAATCGGGAGCGAAACGGGCCACGACCTTGCCCTCCCGATTGACCAGGAATTTTTCGAAATTCCACATGATGTCGGTGTCGTTCTTCGGACCCAGGCCGTGGGAATCCAGAGTCTTGCGCAAGGCGCTTTGGGCTTTGGCGATGGCCCGCGGATACTCCTGGATCAGTTGGCGATAGAGCGGATGCTGGCCTTCACCCTTCACTACAATTTTCTCGAACATCGGGAACTGGACGCCGAATTTACTCTGGCAGAATTGCTGGATCTCGCCGTTCGTGCCCGGTTCCTGACCGGCGAACTCATTGGCAGGAAAACCCAGCACGACCAGACCGCGGTCGCGGTACTCCTCGTAAATCTTTTCCAGATCGGCATACTGCGGAGTGAGGCCGCACTTGGAGGCGACGTTCACGATCAGCATCACCTTGCCCTTGTAATCACCCAGTGAGGCATCGGAGCCGTCGATGCGACGGATCGGGATATCGTAAAGCGCGTCGCTCATGAAAATGCCCTCCTCTCGGATTGTGGTCAGACCCACGCAACCTGTAGTCGATACCGCCAGCCGATCGCAAGACGTACCGGAATATTGAGCTGCCGCAGCGACTAATTCGCCAAGCTCTCGACACCTTAAAAGCCCGCGGTTTTGGCGCGGCGGTCCAACAGCGATAATGTTTTGTCGCGATCCGCGGAAGGCATCGCGAAGACCGCGCGCTCGATTCCCATTTCCTCGTAGGCGTCGAGCTGCCTGCGATCGTTGGGGGCAAACAGCGCCGTGATCGGAAAAGTTTTAGGGTTGCGGCCCGCCTGTTCCAGCTCGCGCCGCAGCATCGCGACCGACGCGCTCAGTTGATCGACCAGAACGGCGCTGGGCAGCCATCCGTCGCACTGACGGGCCGCATATTTGATCGCCAAGGTTCCGTTGCCGCCCATCAGGATCGGCGGATAAGGCTTCTGGACCGGCTTGGGATTACACCAGATCGCGTCGAAGTTGACGAAATCACCGTGATACTCGGATTTTTCCTGCGTCCAGATCGCCTTCATCGCGGCGACCTTCTCCCGCATCACCTTGCGGCTGTGCTTGAACTCGACGCCGTGATTGGCCATCTCCTCAGCGTTCCATCCCGAGCCGATCCCCAGTTGCACGCGCCCGCCCGAAAGCTTGTCCAGCGTGGCAATCTCCTTGGCCAGAATGATTGGGTCACGCTCCACCACCAGGCAGATGCTGGATCCGATAATGATTTTTTTCGTCGCCGCGGCGGCAAACGCCATCCCGGTCAGCAATTCGTAACCGTCCATGTATTCGCGCGGCAACTCACCTCCCAATGGATAAGGCGAGCGGCGCGAGCAGGGAATATGGGTATGCTCGGGCAGCCACAGCGACTCGAAGCCGCGCTCCTCGACCGCCCGCGCCATCTCGTCGGTGCGGATCGAATAGTCAGTCGGAAAATAAACAACGCCGTATTTCATGCAAATCTCCTGTCAGAGAAGAAGTGAGAAAGAGGTGTGAGCAGTGAGAAAAGAGAAATAAGAAAATAGAAAGAGGAAGGCGGGCAAAACCAGATTCCGCTGCCTACAGTTACAGTTCAGCTTCATCTCCTCGCTGTTTTCTCAATTCTCATTTCCGCTCTCATTGCTCACTTCTCTCCCCTCACTCCGCTTTTCTTAATTCGCCATCCAGGCGAGCGCGCGGACTTCGCCGAATTCGCGGCGCAGCTTTTCCCATGAATCGCCCCCGTCGGTGCTGAGATAGAGATAGCCATGCAGGCTGTTGGCGGCGATTATGTCCGGATTGGCGGGATTGGTCGCGAACCAGTAGATGGTCGAATTGGGTTCGACCGGCAGCGGCAGTTTCGACCAGCTTCGACCGCCGTCCTGAGTTCGATGGATCGCGCCGCGCTTGCCAGGAATGAAGTCGCCGTTGGCGACGAAGATGGTATCAGGGTCGCCAGGCTTCACCGCGACGCCGCGGCAGTAGGAGATGTTGTCGCGCTCGGCGAACCTGGGAAAGCCGTGCAACGACCAGCTCTGGCCTTCGTCGATGCTCATCCAGATGCCGTCGGGCGTGGTCGCCAGCAATTTTGCCGGACGGCTCTGGCTGATCGCGAGACCGTGCAGGTCCTGGTTGATGACGTTTTCGCCGAGGTTCGGCAGCCGGGTCCAACTGTCGCCACCGTCGCGGCTGCGGAAGATACCGTCGATTTCGACGCTGGCCCAGACGTCGTCCGGATTGCGCGGGTCGGGCACAACGTTGGTGACCTTGGGTGGGCCGGCGAAGCATTTTTCGACGATATCGACCCGCAGCTTTTCCCAACTCCGGCCGCCGTCCCTGGAACGGTAGATGCCGGGAGGTTTGGTGCCGGCGAAAATTATCTCCGGATTGGCGGGATGCCACGCCACCGACCAGATCTGCCTGCCCTCCATCGGCGAAGGCACCAGCTCCCACGACATGCCGTTGTCTTCGCTGCGATACAGGCCCACTTCGGAGCCGGCCAGAATATGATGGGGGTTGTGCGGCGATACGGCCAGCGCGCGAATCTGGATCTCGCCCGGTTCGGCGTAAAAGGGCAGATTCATCCGGCTGCGCCGCCAATGTTCGCCGCCGTCGGAGCTGTACCAGACGCCCTCGCCGACGGTACCTACGCAAAGGGTAAAGTCGTGCGCCATAGCTGTCACCTTCAAACCGTACGCTGCGCCTGCAGCTCGATGTGCTGGCCGAAAGTGATTAGTCCGCTGGCCGCGATATCGGTCTTGATGAAGGCCTGCATGATGAAATCGGTGTAAGAGCCGGGATCGCCGGGACGGAATATCCCTTTGACCTGAACCCGTCCCTTAAGTTCCGGATCAAGCGCATTTTGCAGATGGTCGAGAACCTGCTCCAGCGCGTCGAAGGAGGGATAGCGGATGCCGAAATGGGAGGTCAGTTGCGGATGGCGGCGGAATTTCTCCTCGTAACCGGCATAGGCTGAAGCCAGTGCCGAGCCGTTTTCCAACGCTTTTTGCAGTTGCAATTCCAGCTCCCATTGCTCCGGCGTCACTTCAGAAGCGTACAGGGAGTTGTTGAGCCCGTACTTGTCGGTGGCGCCCACCGCGATCCCCATATGGGTGTGGCCGGTATCGTTGACCGTGCAGCCCAGGGCGGTGAAGAGCTTGGCCACCAGATGGCGCTCGCCGGGCCGGTAAACCATCTCCAGATGATTGAGCAAACGCCCCTTGTAACTCAAAAACCCTTGCGCCTGTGCCTGTTCATCGAGGTCTGCCATCACGATTCCCCTGAGCGCCGAGCGGATGCGCGAAATGCTCTTACTTTAAAACCGTAGCTAGTCTGATCGGCCCGGCAGGTCAAGCCAGCATCAGGACCAGGAGCGCCACCGCCTCAAGTCCCACCCTGCAGTTCGCGGTACACCAATCCCCAGCGGACGCCCTGGTCGCTCACGGTGACGGTGGCGGCGCTGAAAGACTCCACGATGCAATCGAGAATCGCGCCACCCGCGCAGATGACGTCGGCACGGCCCGCGATCATGCCTGGGAGCTGTTTGCGCTGCTCCACCGTCAAGCCGAAGAAAAGGCGCGCCGTATCCGCCACCTGTTTTTTGGTCAACTGGTATCCGTGAATCGCCGAATGGTCCGGGCTATGCCAGCCGCTGGCGACCGCTGCCACGGTCGTGACCGTGCCGGCCACGCCAATGAGGCGGCGCGGACGAAAATCCTTCCAGCCGAGTCGCTCGAGTTGCTGTTTGACCGCAGCGTAGATCCGCGCCTGCTCTTCGGATGTGGGCGGATCGTGGCGGATGAAACGCTCGGTCAGACGCACTGATCCGACCTGCAGACTGACCATCGCGGGCGGCCCGCCGCCCTCACAGCGGATCAATTCGGTCGAGCCGCCGCCGATGTCCACGATCAGCATCGGCTCGGCAGGATCGATTCCAAGCCCGTGAACGGCGGCCAGAAAATTCAGTTGTGCTTCGGTCTGGCCGGAGATGATTTCCAATGCGACGCCGCTGCGGCGGCGCACCTGCTCGATAAATTCCGGCCCGTTGCGCGCGTCGCGCAACGCGGCCGTGCCCGCAGCGAGGATTTTTTGCGCGCCCAGAGCGCGGGCCTTGTCCACGAACTCGCAGATGGTATCGAGGGTTAATGCGGCCGCAGTCGGATCCAGCATCCCGGCGCGATCGACGCCGCGCCCCAGCCGCGTAATCCTCAGCATTTCGGATAGCGGACGGACCGCCGCGCCGCTTACGTCCGCGACCAGCATCAGCACCGTATTCGATCCAACATCCAGCGCCGCCACGGTTTTAGTGGCGCGTTCATTCCCAGCCATAGAATCTTGCGCCGGCTCAAGCCGCGGCGGTGACCGGCGGTTGGATTGCGAGCTGATGATCGCGAATCCAGGTGTCGATTGCGCCGAGTGCCCGCGCGGCCAGCGCCATCTTCCTGGCGTGTCCACGAGTGCGATTGCCCAGCTCCGGCATCAGGCCGAAGTTGGCGTTCATCGGCTGAAACTCGGCGCGGCCCGCGTCAGTTATATAGGCGATCAGCGAGCCCAGCGCGGTTTCGCGCGGCGGGCTGACCGGCTCCCGGCCGGACACCATCCTGACGGCATTGATTGCCGCCAGGAGTCCGGCTGCCGCCGACTCGACGTAACCTTCGACGCCGATCATCTGGCCCGCCATGAACAGATCGGGGCGCGCGCGCAAATTCAGCGCGGGCGTCAGCAGACGCGGCGAATCGATGAAGGTGTTGCGATGCAGCGATCCGAGGCGCACGAATTGCGCATCGCGCAGGCCAGGGATCATCCGGAAGACGCGGCGCTGTTCCGGGTAGGTCATCTTGGTTTGAAAGCCGACCATATTATAAAGGCAACCCTCGCGATCGTCCTGCCGCAGTTGCACAACCGCGGCGGGCCGCCGATTGGTGCGCGGATCGACCAGCCCGACCGGGCGCATCGGGCCGAAAGACAGGGTTTTGGGGCCGCGCCGCGCCATCTCTTCAATCGGCATGCAGCCCTCGAAGTAGATCGCGCGCTCAAAAGGATGGGCCGCGACCTTCTCGGCCTCGAGCACGGCCGCGACAAACCTGTCATATTCATCCTCGGTCATCGGGCAGTTGATGTAATCGTCGCCGCCCTTGCCGTAGCGCGAGGCCCTGAAGGCGACGCTCATGTCGATCGAATCGGCGGTGACGATCGGCGCGATCGCGTCGTAAAAGTACAGGTGGCGGGAGCCGATCAGTTGGCTCAATGCTTCGGACAGCGCGGCGCCGGTAAGCGGTCCGGTGGCGATAATTGCCGGCCCCTGGGGAATCGAGGTGACTTCCTCGCGCACCACTTCAATCAGCGGCTCGCCTTCGATCGCGGCCGTGATAATGGCGGAGAATAGGTCGCGATCGACGGCCAGCGCGGATCCGGCGGGTACGGCTGAAGCCGCCGCCGCGGCCATCACCAGCGAACCCAGCCGGCGCATCTCCTCCTTGAGCACGCCCACCGCGGTGTCCAGCGACGCGCCGCGCAGGGAATTGGAGCAGACCAGTTCGGCAAACAGCGGCGTGCGATGGGCCTCAGTCATCCGCCGCGGGCGCATCTCGAACAGCCGCGCGCGCACGCCCCGACGGGCCAGCTGAAAGGCCGCCTCGCTGCCCGCCAGCCCCGCGCCAATAACGCTGACAACGTTCTCATTCATCAGTCAGAGCTTAGCAAAGCGACCTCACCCGCTGAATTCGGTTGTGCGTTGTTTCGGTCAAGCCAAGCCTCAGGGCCGCGACACGTAGTCGTCCAAAACCCGATGGAACCAGCGGATGCGGCGTTCCTGATGGGCGAGGTAAAGGCCCTTGAACCCCGCCGAACGCATCCCGCGCTGGAGTTCCTCCGCCTGCGCCTCGTCCTGCGCCAATGCGATATGAGGAAAGCGGCTCTCGTGGCCGTCGCCGAGTACGTAGTCCTGATGGGGCGGGCGGGGCGGCGTCCCCTGGCCCGGACGCACCCGCACGAACTGCTGGAAGTCCCACAGCATCCGCTGCGGATCGCGGGGATGGGGCCGATGGCGGAACAGCCAGAAATGATGGGCGCTGATGTTAAGCGTGATGTTTGGGAATAGAAAGTAGTGAAAGTCATCCAGTAGCTGGTCATCAACCAGGCCGCTTATATCAGCGCCCTGCTGCGCTGCCCGCTCACGAGCCGCGCGAATCAAAACCGGACGCAGCTCCTTGACGTGCCCCTCCCAATCCGGCTGCGGCTCCAGCCCATATGCCTTGAGCATCATGCGCACACCCCTGGTGATCTGGTTGCTGTCGCGATAGCCGCGGCTGCGCGCCATCGCGTCGTCCCATCGTGGACCCGGCACGCCGACCCGGTAGATGAAGCGGCTGTGTTGGCCGAAAAAATCCACCGGACAGCCGGCCGGCGTGTCATCGCTCATGTCCATCAGCTCGGGATGGATTCCCTGCAGATGGTAGAGTTCGTTGAAGGAATCGACGCCGATTTTCCAGTTGCAGGGCCACGCCACGGTCCAGTCCAGATTGATGCGGAAATCGGAGCCCCATCGGTAGCTGTGCAGATGCTCTGCCACCTCGCGCGTCAGGTAGTCGGCCAGCGACGGCGCCTCGTTATCGAAGTTGACGAAAACCAGGCCCTCGAAGGTTTCACATCGCACCTGCGGCACCCTGATGCCGCACGCGACCGGGTCGCCCTGGGGGAAATCGAAGCCGGCATCCGGGGCGGCGATCAGGCGCCCCTTCAAATCGTAGCGCCATCGATGGTACGGGCAGGTGAAGCTGCGCGCATGACCGCATCCGTCCGGGCGGATGCGGCGCCCGCGATGCTGGCAGACGTTGTACATCGCCTGCACCTTATCGGCGGCGCTGCGCACAAGCAGCACGGATTCGGGCCCGATCTCGAAGGTGAAATAGTCGCCGACTTCGGGCAGATCGGACAGCGGGCCGGCATAAAGCCACACCCGGCGCCACATCCGCTGCCATTCCAGGTCCATGAACTCGGCCGACAGGTAGCGTTCTTTCGGGATGAGGCCGAAATCCATCAGCGGCTCGGCGGTTTTGCGCAGGATGGCGGGAATCGGCGGGGACGAAACATCGGCTGACGCTGCCATAACACCAGGCCCTCCGGATGACAAATTCGCTTCTGTTTCCTATATTCTGCGCCTGACGATAGCAACCGGCGCGATCAACCGCGCGGCAGATGGCGGTTATCATTGCGCTGCACAAGCAGGCGGGAGGTTCAACATGAAGTTCGCAACCGGATTGGCATTCTTTCCACCCGCGCCCTTTGATCCGAAACCGATCATCCATTACGCGCAGGCTGCGGACCGGGTCGGATTTGAATCGATCTGGGTGCCCGAGCACGTCGCGATTCCGGCCGACTACCAGTCGCGCTATCCGTACCGCGCCGAGGGGAAGCTGCCGGGCGACGACGAGGACATGCCGTGGCCTGAGCCGCTGCTGTGCCTCACCTACGTGGCGGCGGTGACCACCAAAATCCGCCTCGGCACGATCGTGATCATCCTGCCGCTGCGCCATCCGCTGTACATCGCCAAAGAGATGGCGACGCTGGACGTGCTGTCCGGCGGCCGCGCGATACTGGGAATTGGCAGCGGATGGCTGAAAGAGGAATTCGAGGCGCTGGGACTGGACTTTCACGTCCGCGGCAGGCGCACGGACGAATCGATCCAGGCGCTGCGCGCGTTGTGGCGCGACAACCCGGTGATTTTCAAGGGCACGCATTTCAACTTCGGACCGCTGAAATCCTTTCCCAAGCCGATCCAAAAGGGCGGCATTCCAATTTTCGTCGGCGGCAACTCGGATCCGGCCATCCGCCGCGTCGCGCGCTACGGCGACGGCTATATTCCGGTCGGGACCATTCAGGAAGTGGCGCCGCTGTTCGACAAATTGAAGGCCGAGTGCAAAAAGATCGGTCGCAATCCAGCCGAAATCGAACTGTGCTGCCAATGCGAGCCGACCCCTGACGCAATCAAACGCTGCGAAGATATGGGCGTCACCCGGGTGATGACCGGCGCGCAACTCAGCTACGACTACGATCAAATGACGCGCGATCTGGAGCGCATCGGCAACGACTTAATCGCCAAATTCGGCAACTGAACTGCTTCCCGGATCACGCGGCGGCGTGAACAGGTCACGGCGCCTCACCACAAGGTTAGGACGGTCGATGTTCGATTGACGTGCTGTGGGACGGGGTTCGAAACGCGCTGGCGGAGGCTTACCGGGGCGCGCGGCCCCAGGCTTCGATCAGGTCCTCGAAGGCCTGACGCAGCAACGGATCCTTCAATTCGGGCAGGGCAATGGAATGGCGGACGAAGCGCTTGGACGGCGCCGGACGCGGGCGGATTTTGCGGCTGAGCGCGCCCTTAACGAAACGCAGGTCGCGGACCGAATCATCGCCCATCGCTTGGATCAGCCGCGCCAGAATCTGGCGGCGCATCAGGTTGAGTTCCTGGATCCACATCGCGGTGGACACCTTGATCACCGCGGTGTGGAACTTCAGCGACACGACTTCAGTATGGCGCGCGATCGCGTCGCCGGCCACTTGTGGCCAGATGCGCACCAGCCGGAACAGCGCGAATTGCCCACGCGTATCGAGCGAATCGAGCACTCCGGATAGCGTTTTGCCAAGCAATTCAGGCTGTTTTCGCGCTTTGAGCATTTTCGTGCGAGTCAGCAAGTTAGCATTTTGCCGCGGCTAATCGCAAATTCGCAAATCGAAGGCAAGTGGTTTGGGGTTATTGCCCTGCCCGGCGGAAAGCCAACATGGCGTGGGTTATGCTTAAAACTCGCACGGTTCCAATCAGCTAAACTGGAAGTTCGTCGTTTTCGATTGCATGAGCTTTCAACTAACGGAGCGCTTGTTTGGATTTAACAGACCTTTCGTTGCAATGGTTAAAAGACCTTCAGGCAAAAGCTCCCTTGATTTTCAGACAAAATGTCTTGCTAACGAAGAAAGGGCGAAAAGTTATCAACAGACGCCTTGAAAATCATAAACAGCTTGTTGAAAATACCATTAGTAGTATGGCTTCTCCCTTTGACAGACTATCTCTAGGATCGTATTACGATGGGCGTCGCGCAGACGAGGGGTTGGATTGAAATGGCCCAGAACACCGATAAGCAGGCAATCGACAGGACTGAACCGGGGATGTCGCGGCGGCGGGGCGCAGGGCTGTCGCGGATGTTCACCCGGCCCGGGATTGACCCTCTGGACGAGGTCGAATGGGAGTACCGCTCGGCCGTGATTGCCGGCGAGGACGGGCGCGTGGTCTTCGAGCAGCGCGACATCGAGATACCCAGGGAATGGTCGCAGACCGCCGCCAACGTGGTCGCCTCGAAGTACTTCCGCGGCCCGCTGGGCAGTCCCCGCCGGGAGACCAGCGTCCGCCAACTGATCCTGCGCGTGGTCGACACTATCACCGAATGGGGTGAGAAGCAGGCCTATTTCGCCGACGCCGAAGAACGCGACACCTTCCATGCCGAACTGGTTCATCTGCTGTTGCATCAGAAGGCCGCCTTCAACAGCCCCGTGTTCTTTAATGTCGGCATCGAGCCCAGGCCGCAATGCTCTGCCTGCTTCATCCTGCGGGTGGATGACAATATGGAGTCGATCCTGAACTGGTACCGCAACGAAGGGATGATCTTCAAAGGCGGCTCCGGTTCGGGCGTCAATCTGTCCAACCTGCGCTCGTGCAGGGAAAAACTTTCCGCCGGCGGCACCGCTTCGGGACCGCTGTCGTTCATGAAGGCGGCCGATGCCTCGGCTGGCGTGATCAAGTCAGGCGGCAAGACCCGGCGCGCAGCCAAGATGGTGGTACTCAACGCGGATCATCCGGACATCGAACAGTTCATCAAGTGCAAGGAGGAGGAAGAGAAAAAAGCGTGGGCGCTGATCGACGCGGGCTACGACGGCTCGCTCGACGGTCCCGCCTACAGTTCGATCTTTTTCCAGAACGCCAACAATTCGGTCCGCGTGACCGATGATTTCATGCAGGCCGTGATCAACGACGGCCAATGGCAGACCCGTTTCGTAAAGAGCGGCGAGGTGGCGCAAAGCTACCGCGCGCGCGACCTCCTGCGGATGATCGCCGAGGCGACGCACGCCTGCGGCGACCCTGGGATGCAGTTCGATACCACGATCAACCTGTGGCACACCTGCCCCAACAGCGGGCGGATCAACGCATCCAACCCCTGCAGCGAGTACATGCATCTGGACAACTCGGCCTGCAACCTGGCCTCGCTCAACCTGCTCAAGTTTATCGATGAGCGCGGCGATTTCGACGTCAAGGGATTCCGCCACGCGGTGGACGTGATGATCACGGCGCAGGACATAGTGGTGGACAATTCTTCGTATCCGACCGAAGAAATCACCCAGAACGCCAAGGCGTTCCGCGAACTGGGCCTGGGCTACGCCAACCTGGGCGCGACCCTGATGGCGCTCGGGATGCCCTATGATTCGGACCAGGGCCGCAGCTATGCCGCCGCCATCACCGCGTTGATGACCGGCGAAGCCTACCTGCAATCCTCGCGTATCGCCGAGGCGATCGGGCCGTTTGCCGGATACGCGCTCAACCGCGAGCCGATGCTCAAAGTGATCGAGCGCCATCGCGCCCACGCCTACAAGCTGGAAACCGCGCACGTCCCGCTGGAACTGCTGCGCGCGGCGCGGGAGGTGTGGGACGAGGCGCTCAAGTCGGGCCAGGCCTCGGGCTATCGCAACTCGCAGGCAACGGTCATTGCACCAACCGGCACCATCGCCTTCATGATGGATTGCGACACGACCGGTATCGAGCCGGACATCGCGCTGGTCAAGTACAAGAAGCTGGTTGGCGGCGGGATGCTCAAGATCGTCAATCAGACGGTGCCGCGGGCGCTCAAGCGGCTCGGTTACGATTCCAGGGAAATCCAGGAAATCGTCGAGTATATCGACGAGCACGAGACCATCGAAGGCGCGCCGCATCTGGCCGACCATCATCTGCCGGTCTTCGACTGCGCGTTTACCCCTCGTTCGGGCACGCGCTCGATCCATTACACGGGCCATCTGAAGATGATGGGTGCGGTGCAGCCGTTCATTTCCGGCGCGATCTCCAAGACCATCAACATGCCGGCGACCGCCACCGCGGCTGAAATCGCGGAAGCCTACATCATGGCGTGGCGGCTGGGGCTGAAGGCGGTGGCAATCTACCGCGACGGCTCCAAGCGCATCCAGCCGCTCAATACCGGTAAAGCCAAGGCGCAGGCGGCGCCGGCGCGGGTCGAAGCAGCCGAGCGCCAGCCAGTGCGGCGCAAGCTGCCCGATGAGCGGAAGTCGCTCACACATAAGTTCGACATCGCCGGCCACGAAGGTTACATCACGGTCGGCATGTATGAGGACGGCAAGCCGGGCGAGATTTTCGTGAACATGTCCAAACAGGGCTCGACCATCTCGGGCTTGATGGACTCCTTCGCGACGGCGATTTCCTACGCCTTGCAGTACGGCGTGCCGCTGCAATTTCTGGTTGACAAATTCGCGCATATGCGGTTTGAACCCTCGGGGTTTACCAAGAACCCCCAGATTCCATATGCCAAGTCGATCGTCGATTACCTGTTCCGCTGGATGGCCTCGAAGTTCCTCGACGAACAGGCCAGGCGCGAAGTCGGCGTGGTGATGGAAGAAGGCGGCGAGGCGAAAGCGGTCGAGGCCGCCCACAACGGACTGACGGTGGTGGAAGGCGGCAAGGACGCCGAGATGCGCCAGGCGTTTCTTAATCAGCAAGACGCGCCGCCATGTCCGGATTGCGGATGCATCATGGTGCGCAACGGCACCTGTTACAAATGCATGAACTGCGGCACCACCAGCGGCTGTTCATGAGCACAATTGTCGGCGAAAGTACAGCGCGGAGGAGGAATCGGGCTCGGGACGGCTGAACACGGCGGAGGCGGCAAAATCCGATCATTGGTGAGGATGCGGTAAGGGTTGTTTGATGCGGCGGGCGGGTGTGGTGTTGAGGTCGGTACTTCTTTCCGGGGACCGGGCTGGCGCGGTGGACGAGCAAAGTCATCGCTGACAATTTGGGTGTGGGGCGGAGGCGGAGGCGGCAGAAGGGCCGGGAGCAATCCCGGCCCTTCGTTTTGTGCCTCATTGCTTCACCGGGTCCAAGTCCCGTGGTGCAACTTGAATTGCGCCGGCGCCTGGACCACATTAAGGCTCAATCCCTATGGTCGCGTAATGGCGAAAAGGACCGGAGCATGATCCACATCTATTTCCTGTTCGCGCGCAAACCCTCCGTCGACCTCCGCACTTTCCATCGCCATTACCTGGAGATTCACCCGCTGCAGGGCGGGCGGCCCTACCATGCCGGTCCCATGCCCAACCTGCCTCGCTATATTCAGAACCATCGGTTGCATTCGCTGGGCGGCGACTCGATCTTCGACGGCCTTTCCGAAATCTGGAGCACCGGCGCTCTGGTCGGCACCGAAGAGGACATGGAGCGCAGCAAAGCCTTTTTGCGCGACGAGGACAACTTCATGCATCCGGGCCGCAAATGCACTGTTTCGACCAACGATCACATCATCGTGGAGGCACCGCGCCGCTCGGGCATGATCTCGGCGACTTTCCTGCTGCGCCGCTCGTTGGAATTGAGGCTCGACCAGTTCCGCGATTACTGGTTCAACGTCCACGCGCCCATCGCCAGAACAATTCCCGGCCTCGTCCATTACCAGATCTGCCCGGTGGTCGATCCCGTTTACATGAGCTACGGCGGATGGGGCGACCCGCGCTGGGACGGCGTCGAACAAATCCTGTTTAACGATTACGAATCGGCCCAGGCGGCGATCGGGTCCGAGGAATGGCATGAAAGCTTCCTGCCCGATCTGCGCTGCTTCAGCGAAACCCAGGAACATTTCTTCGCCGAGGTCGCCATGATGGCGTGGCCGGGACGCACCGAAGAACAGGCCCGGCGCGAGGTGATGGAAAAGCTCGAACGCGGATGGCGCGACTAACCGGGCGAGGAGTTTGCCGATGTTCGTTGAAAAGTACGGTCCCTGGGCGCTGATCGCCGGAGGTTCGGAGGGAATCGGCGCCAGCTTCGCGCGCAAAATCGCCAGCAGCGGCGTCAACGTCTTCCTGCTCGCGCGCAAACCGCAACCACTCGAAGAAGTGGCGCAGCAGATCCGCCAGACGACGCCGGTCACAGTCCGGGCGGCGTCGGTCGATCTGAGCGCTCCGGACCTGGCGCCGCGCGTGGCCGAGCTGACCGCCGGCCTGGAAATCGGGATGGTCGTTTACAACGCCGGGGCGGAAAGCAAAATGGTGCCGTTCCTGGATCGCCCAATGCCCGAACTGATGCGGCTGATCGGCGTCAACGTCATCGGACCAACCACGCTGTTGCATGATCTGGCCGGCAAAATGCGCGTACGGCGGCGCGGCGGGATCATAGTCGTCGGTTCGATGGCGGGTTTCGCCGGCGGCTCTCGGATGGCGGTATACACGGCCAGCAAAGCCTACGAGCAGATGCTTACCGAATCGTTGTGGTGGGAACTGCGCCCCTTCGGAATCAACGTGCTGATGCTCATTGCCGGAACAACCAATACGCCCGCAATGGCGCGCATGGGTATCAAACTGGAAGGTACGGGGAACCCGGTGATGGAACCGGACGCCGTGGCGCAGGAAGGACTGGAGAACCTGGAAAACGGACCGACCTGGGTCGCGGGCGCGCACAATCGCGCCGCGCTGCCCTACATGTGCACCCCCGATCGCAAAGCCGCCGTGGAAATGGTCAGCGCCAGCGCCGACGCGATGGGCTAGGCATCGGGTGACCCTTCAGACTCGGTCGAGCGCGACGGCTGGTGGGGCAGGCACCCCCGCATCTGGCATGAAAGTGAGGGCGTGCGGAGAAGCGCAATGAAGCAAATCAAGTTCAATCTCTATTTGCCCAGTTGGAATTTTCGCAAAACGCGCGAGCACGCCCTGCTCGCCGAAGAGATGGGATTTTACTCGGTGTCCTTTGGCGATCATTTCTACATGGCGGTGACGCAAGGCGGCTCGGTCGGGCAGAAGGCGACCACGCCCAACCTCGAATGCTACACTTCGCTGGCCGCCGTCGCCGCGATTACCAAACGCGTCAAACTGCTGACCGCGGTCACCCCGATTGGCTTCCGCAATCCGGCGGTGCTGGGAAAAATGACGGCGACGCTGGATCACATCAGCGAAGGACGTTTGATCGTCGGTCTGGGCTCGGGATGGCAGCGTTCCGAGTACGCCGCTTATAACCTGCCCTTCCCACCCAATGCCGACCGTCTGCGCCAACTGGAAGACGCCATCAAGCTGCTCAAGGTGATGTGGACGGACCCGGAGCCAACCTACCACGGGACGGATTTCGCCATCGACAAGGCATACAACTATCCGCAACCCACGCAGAAGCCGCATCCGCCAATCATGATCGGCGGCGGCGGGCGCAAAGTAATCCAGCTCGCCGGCCGCTATGCCGACATTCTCAGTCTGGTCCCGCCCAATCCCGACGGCACCAGCGATCTGCATCGCAGCGTGACCTTCACGAAAAAACAGTTTCGCGAGCGCGTCGATCTCTTCTATGAGTCCGCCCGCGCGGCCGGACGCGACCCCTCCAAGCTGGAAGTCTCCACGCTTTCCTACATGTTGATGTCACGCGACAAGAGCCAGGCCGATCAGATGCTGGCGGCCAGCGCAGCCGACGCCGGGACAGATATCGAAACCACCCGGGCGGCGCTGACCTACGTATCCGGCACGCCGACCGAGGTCAGAGACGAGATCCGATCGCGCTGCGAGGAACTGGACCTGAGTTACTTCTCCTTTTATTTCTCCTCGCGCGAGATGCTGAACACTTTCGCATCGGAGGTGATGCCGCAATTCGCGTAGCGATTCGGCGCGCCCGGACCCACGCGCTGCGACGTTCAGCGGCGCGGGGCCCCGCGGTCCGCTGGCCGGGCGCGGGGCCGCTGACGAAAATCGCCGGTTCTTTTTCAATCAAAACGAAATACCTTCAGCACATTGTCGCGCAGGTAGCCGCGGCGCGCGTCGTCGCTTAACGGCACTTCCCAGCCTTCGCGGGCGCAGCGCTCCAATGACACCAGCGGATGGTCGCTGGCCCACATCAGACGGTCGGGTCCTCGTTTGTTGGCCAGATTCCACAACTCGGCCGGAATATATTTGGGCGCCCACGCCGACGTGATCAGGTAGAAATTGCGATGTTTCTGAAGCAGCGCGACCATCTCGTTGATCCAGGGATGCCCCAGATGGCATCCGACGACCGTCAGTTCGGGAAACGCCAGCAGCACCTCGTCCAGCGCCATCGGATGCTGATGCAGTCCCGGGCGCAGCGGTCCCGGCACGCCGACGTTGATCTTGATCGGCAGCCCCAGTTCCACGCATTTGGCATAGATCGGGAAGTAGCAGGCGTGGTTGGGCGGCAATCCGACCAGCGAGGGCATGATCCACGCCGAGCGGAATCCGTAGTCTTTTACCGCGCGCTCAAGCCATCGCACCGCCCGCATCATCCCGGTCGGATCCAGGCCGAAGCAGGTATGAAATTTTCCGGGATATTGCCGCACCATTTCAGCGACCCGCACGCAGACCTTTTCGTAAGTCTCATCGCTGATATTCTGGCCGACCGAGTAGGGGCTGGGCGGCAGCCGCATCACCCCCGCGGTCAGCACGCCCTTCTCGACGCCGGCCGCGTCCATGTCACGCACCAGGTCGTCAACGGTGAATCCGTGCCTGACCTGCTCGCCGGGCTTGAACCATTTTTCGATGTTCGGATCGATTTGCCGCACCAGCTTCTTTCCGGCCAAAGGCGGCACCTGGAGGAACGCATCGACCAGTTTGTAGGGTTTTGATGTCAGCTCCGACATGGCAACTCCAATTTAGCAGAGGAAAAGAGGGCAGACTCGGAGTGGAAATCCGCCTCACTGCGAACTGATCTCTCTTTTCTCGTTTCTCTTTTCTCAGTTTCTCATCTGGGCAGTTTCAGAACGCGTTCGCCGATAATGTTGTGCTGGATCTGATTGCTGCCGCCGGCGATGGTGCCGCCGCGCGCCGTGATCGCCCGCTCCAGCCATTTGCCGCCGTCCACCGCGAACGCTTCGCCGCGATCCAGTTGCGCATACGGCCCCAGCAGTTCCATCGCGAACATCTGGATCCGCAGATTCAGTTCGGTGCCGGCCAGCTTGAGAATCGAACTTTCGGGTCCGGGCGGCTGGCGCTTTAGTCGGCGCGTGATGCCGCGAAAGGCATTGTACTTGATCGCTTCGGCCTCGCAGGCAAAGGCCGCGATCTGCTGGCGCACCGCGCTGCTTTCCCATGCCGGACGGCCGTTGATTTGGATCTGCTGCGCCATCCGCGCCAGGTCCCTGACCAGGTTGGGATACTGACGTCCGCCGAAATTGCGCTCGAACGCAAGCGTCGTCGTTGCCACGCGCCAACCGTCGTTTTTCCTGCCCACAAGATTTTCCTTGGGCACTCTTACGTTTTCGAAAAACACCTGGTTGAAACTGATCTGACCGTTGATCTCAACCATCGGGCGCGTCGTGATGCCGGGCGTCTTCATATCGACCAGGATATAGGACAGGCCGCGGCTGCCCGGCTGTTTGGGGTCGGTGCGGCACAGTAGGAACATCCAGTCCGCGCGATGGGCCTGCGAGGTCCAGATTTTGGAGCCGTTGACGACGAAATAATCGCCCTCTTCGATCGCCATCGTGCGCAGCGAGGTCAGATCGGAGCCGGCGTTGGGTTCCGAGTAGCCCTGGCACCAGGTCTCCTCGCCGGAAAGAATCTTGGGAATGAAGCGTTTCTTCTGCTCCTCGGTGCCCCATTGGATGAGCGTCGGGCCGGCCAGCGCCACGCCCGCACCGATATAAGGAAGATGAGCATTGAAGCGCGCCAGCTCTTCGTGGAACACAACCGCCTGCATCACGTCGGCGTCGCGTCCGCCGTATTCGCGCGGCCACGCGATACCGATCCATCCGCCCGAATGCAGCTTGCGATACCACGCGCGGCGTTCTTCCCACTCGGCGTCATTGGCCACGGTTATCGTGTCGTAGGGCGGATGCTTATGCTTGGGGGCGTTTACTTCCAGCCAGGCGCGTATTTCCTTGCGAAATTCTTCCGCTTCGGGCGGGTATTTGAAATCCACGTCGTATCCTCGCTTTGCGCTTGTCCGGTTGCAATCAAGACAGCCGGGCAACTCCTGCGCTGACCCGAATGTTAGTGCTTGCGCAGCGACGCGCAAGAGCAACGGCGGGTACCGGCGGTGAACGGCGGTACGATCGCTTGCGGACCGGGCGTTTATGGATGAAATTGCAAAAACGTCTTCGCCCTGACCGTGTCGATGGTCAGGGCGAGGGGGAAAAGTTTGTTTTCACTGATTGTGCTCGAACCTGGCGTTGGCTGTAGCCCCGCGAAGCGGAAACAAGAGGCTGATGATGCGATTCAAAGACAAAGTGGCGTTTATCACCGGCGGCGGACGTGGAATCGGCGAAACCTACGCGCGGGCGCTCGCCGCCGAGGGCGCGGCGGTGGTGCTGGCGGAAATCGATCTGCCGGCCGCGCAAAGTGTGGCGGTCAGTATTGCCGAAAGCGGCGCGCGGGCGATGGCCGTGCACTGTGATGTGGCTGACGAAAATTCGGTCGATGCGGCAGTGGCGCAGGCCGTCGCACGCTTTGGCGGCATCGATATCCTGATCAACAACGCCGCCAAGCACCTGATGGAATTCGCCGGCAAGCCGACCGAGCTGTCGCGCGCCAAATGGCGCCTGATGCTCGACGTCAATGTGATCGGAATCGTCAACTGCTCGGCCGCCTGCCGGCCCTCGATGCGCGCGCGGGGCGGCGGCGTGATCATCAACCAATCATCGATCGCGGGCTTCGATCCCACCACGCCCTACGGCATTTCCAAGCTGGCGGTCCGCGGCCTGGTGGTGGCGCTGGCCAGGGAGTTCGCCGCCGACCAAATCCGCGTTTACGGCATCGCGCCCGGACCCGTGGATTCACCCAGCGCGATGGCCGATCTGCCGCCGGCCTTGCTCGATGAATTCATCAACCGGCTTCAATTGATCAAACGTCAGGGCCGGATGGCGGATCTGGTTGGAGCGGTGCTGTTCTTCTGTTCCAGCGAAGCCAGCTTTATCACCGGGGAGACGCTGACCATTGGCGGCGGGTATCCATTAAAAATCTGACCACCAGGAGGCAGCCGCGGCGCCGCAACGCGCTCAGAGGCCGTCCGGCTCGCAGGCGCTTTTCGGCATCACCCGCATATTGACCCTGAGCGGGCAATTGAACCAGCGCACATGTTCGTGAACAAGGTCGTACTCGAGCACGAACTCGCCCGCGACTTCCGGCGCTATCACGCCGACCGCAACGATGACGCGCTCGCCCGGCCGCACCGTACACGGGAAGGCGCTGCGCAAACCATCGGCCACCAGCGGCGCGCCATCGGGATAAAGCCAATGGTAGGAAACGCGGATCTCCGGAAGTTGTGAGTACCCCCACGGCCAGACCTCATTGCCCAGATTGGTAATCCTCAGATGGATTAGGCGGCCCTCGCCCACGGTCATTCGATGGTCGCGCTCCAGCGGCTCGAGCAAGGCGCGATACGCATCGGGTGAAGGCGTGCGCGCATTCCACCATCGATCGATTTCCGCCTGTGTCGCCAATGGGATTGGACCGCATCGCGACTGCGGCACCTCAACCGCAAAAAGCACCTTCTCGATCGCCGCGCGGTCCTGGGGCGGGACCGCGCTCGGAGCCATCCGGGCAAAGCGCTCGGGAAAATAGAAGCGATTGACGGATCCGCCACCCGGGGCGAGTATGCCCTCGGAATGCGGTTCGTAGACCTCTTCCATTTTCCGTTCCCGCTCCTCCCGCGTCAGCATGAGCAGATTGAGATGATACATCGGCGCTTCAAGATAACGGGCGGGCATCGTCAAGGTGGCGCCGCTGTGAGTCAGCCCCTGAAACCATAAAGTTTCGTCATTGCGAACCAGGCGGACTTGATAATCGGGGCACCACGGCAGCTCATCAAGCCAGTGGCCGGCGTCCGGGAACAGCCAACGCCTGGGAACGTGATATTGCAGGACGCGTCCGCGCGCGATGAGTTCCGGGATGGCTGAGATCAGCGCCGGGCTTGCCACCTCGTCGCCGTCCAGGCGCAGGATCCAGTCGCCGCGGCATTGGGCATGCGCCCAGGCCAGCGCCCGCTCCATCGCGCCACAATACTCATAACGAAACAGACGGTCGGCAGCGGCGGCGTATTTCGCCGCCTCCGCTTCGCCCAGGCGCGAATCGATTGCGAGCACGATCTCGTCCGCAATCGCACGCAACTGCGCGAGCATCGCGGCAACCTGGGGCGCCGGAAAATCAGTAATGCATAAAACCGACAACTTCATCTGGCGCAGGATTGTTATACTGGAGACTCGGCGCGCGCAACGCTCGGGCCGCTTTAAGGCCCCTTTACCACGCCAGCCTCCGTCTCCGCCAGTAATTGCGCGAGAGCTCCTGGCTATATAGGGTAAAGACGCTAAATTATATGGCGGGACAATAATTTGTCCCGCGGAGGAAACATCATGCCCATGCGTGGGATAACAGCGCTGGCGGGCGCGCGGAATGAATCGCCCCAATACCCTGCAAGCGTAGGTCTGCCTGAACAACACCGACCCTCTGTGGTGCCTCTGGTTACAGGAGCTTTCGCGGTACTCATGGCCTGGCTGGCAGCAGGCAGTGCGGCCGCCCAGATTAACTTCGATCCCGCGGCCTACAAGGCGATGGCGTCGGCGTCATCATCGCAATCCATCCCGCCCGGCACCCGGATCACGCGCGACAACTGGACTCAATACCGCAAATTCCTTCCCATCGGCGTACAGGCCCTGTTCTCCGGCCGCTACCTGTTTCATATGGGCAGCGACCCCGGCTTTGCAATCGAGGTCGGACCAACGATCCACATTCCATTGCCGAAAAAAGTGGTAAGCGACAGCGAAAAATACAGCGGCCAGGTCCGCCTGAAGGATATCCCCGGCGGAGGCAAGGCGCCGGCCGGGTATGTAGCCGGCATGCCGTTTCCGAATCCCACCGAGCCCGACCTCGCCTACAAGATCATCTACAACAACTGGTACCGCTGGTACCCATTCGTGCAGAGTTTTCATTCCCATACCAATTTGGTCGACCGTTTCCAGAATCTCTTTTACCAGTTGAGCCAGACGACCTATTGGCGCCTTTCGCATCTGAGCGATGACAATTATCCGGTCAATATGCCATACGCCAACGGGTACTCACTTAATTCCCGCTTTTTCATTCTTGCACCCGAACAATCCAAATACACGACTGAACTCGAAATGCTGCATGACGACCCCACGGTCGTGCCCGAGTTGTACGTGTTTCTTCCCTCGCTGCGCCGTTCGTTGAGACTGTCGAGCGCGGCCCGATGCGCGCCGCTGCTGGGCACCGATTATACCGGTGACGACGGAGCCGGCATCTCCGTAACGAGTCCCGGGCTTTTCCGCATCGAACTGCTGGGCGAATACAAAATTCTCGGTTTGTTGCACGAGGATCCGGTGGCGCGCGAAAAGAATGAAACCTTCCTCATCAAGAGCAGCGTGCCAGGATGGCCCACGCCTCAGGACGGCAAATGGGAGCTGCGCGACACATATATAGTGGCGCTTTATCCGCTCCCCGAACTGGGTACCAACTACTGCTATGGCGTCCGCATCGTGTACATTGACAGGGAGACCTGGGACAATTACTACTTCGACCTGTACGATGCCGGCCACAAGCTGTGGAAAACGGAATGGTTGTTCACTTACCCGATGGACATCGGCGAAGGGGAAAAGGCGATCACCAACAATAACACATCCACCATGCTGGACCTGCAAAACTCGCATGCGACCGCGGTGGTGGAAACCAATTACACGCTCGACAAAAACGCTCCCGCGGATCTGCAGGATGCGGCGACCTGGGCGTTTCCCGGCTCATTGGGTCAGATTATGAGGTAAGGTTCGCCGGGTTCCCCGCCAACAAAAATGCGGGGGACCCGGCTCTGGCTTTTTCAATTTGGCCCAATACAATTCGGTTGACGGTCGGCCGCGGACGGGCAAATCGCACTACGGGAGGCCTCGATGAACGCATATCGAATTATCTCGGCTGACGACCATGTGCAGGAACCCAAGGACACCTGGGAAAAACGCGTTCCGGCCGCGCTGCGGCATCGCGCTCCACGGGTGGTCAACGTCGATGGCGGCGACGTCTGGATGCTCGAAGGCAAGGTGGTGATGAAGATGGGGATGAACGCCGCCGCCGGGAAGAAATTCGAGGACTACAAGCTGGAGGGCGAAACCTACCAGACCATCCGCGCCGGCGCCTTCGATCCGTACGAGCGGCTGAAGGACATGGACACCGACGGCGTCGATGCGGCAGTGATTTTCCCCAACGCGTTCTGGGCCTTCATGGTCGAGGACTTCGAACTGCAGCTTGCGTGCATGAAGGCATACAACGACTTTTTGGCGGAGTTCTGCCAGACCAATCCGCGCCGCTTGATCGGAATCGGACTCATTCCCACCGACAATGTCGAAGCGGGCGTCCGTGAAGCCCAGCGCATCGCGAAGCTGGGCATGCGTGGATTGCTGGTTTCGAGCTTCCCCAAGGCGGGGCCGCTCAGCAGCGAGGTGTTCGATCCTTTGTGGGCAGCCGCTCAGGATCTTGCACTGCCCGTCCATCTCCATCTTGCGGTCGGCGATACCAGGGGCCAGGTGTTCCATACCCAGCAGAATGTGCGCGGCCTGATGCCGGGTCAGATCCTGATCAACTCCATCGGCAACATGGAAGCGCTGGCGCGGCTGCTGTTCGGCGGGATCGGCGAACTGTTTCCCCAACTCACAATCGTCTCGGTGGAAGGCAACATCGGCTGGATACCTTATTTCCTCGAGCGCGCCGACCGCATCTATCAACGCCATCGCTTCTGGTCGCGGCTGGAACTGCCGATGCCGCCCAGTTACTATTTCCATCGCCAGGTCTACGCTACCTTCATTGAAGACAAAGCCGGTATCCGGCTGCGCGATCTGATCGGTGTGGACAACCTGATGTGGTCCTCCGATTACCCGCATACTGACACCACCTGGCCGCATTCGCGCAAGTATATCGAAGAAACCCTCGCTGGTGTGCCCGAAGGTGAAAAACGCAGGATAGTAGGTGGTAATGCGGCGCGGCTTTATGGATTGGAATGACGCGGTGCTGAGCAGCGAGCGGATGCAAGGCGGTCGGCGGCAGGAATCATTCCAGGCAGCATACGAGCAGTCCATTTTTGCATTTCTTTCTATTTTTCAATGACTATCAGGTATAGTTGTCACTTTCGCGCACGGCCGCCGCTTGGCGCGATTATCTTATAAAAAGTATACATGCGGTTTTTTCACAGACCGCGTCGATTTTCGCCAAACCGTCGCTTTCAGTAACGAATCCAGCTCCTCGCCAGCGTTCAGGCAAGCGATTTTCCGCCCTGCAGCGCGCTCGCGAAACGCAACAGAAACTATTCAATCTACGTATGCCTGGCAGAGGAGACGTGGGACATGGCCTCTTCGTGCGCGTAATATTCGGCATCAATTCACAAAAGTCGATCTTGTCCCTCTTGCAATAGCCCAGGCATTTCTGCATGCTGAACCCTGCCCGCTGGCGAAGGCAATAGCAGCGCCAGGGGGAATCCAAAGATTCGCGCTTGAACCCACCTGTTGCGGTTTGGAGAATCGCCGCCCTGCTCGTGTTGGGTGGTGTGGTGAAACGAAGAAGGATTGCGGAGGTTAAGCTCATTGGGCGCGTGTTTTTTTCCGGTCAGGCGCTGATGCTTTATTGTGATTGCATTACCCTCGCGCCGACGCGTGACCGCCGCACCGGCAGGATACGGTTTTTGGAAACTCAAACGGAAAGGAAAGGCCTCTGCAGTGGCATCTGCACGTGACAGTCCCGTGCGTCGAGTTCTGCAGGTCGGACCCGTATAGGTCTCCGGTCAAACTGACGTTCCCGTGCAGGCGTTGCCGCGCCTGCATCGGGCTTCACCTGATGTGCCCGGGCACAGCGGACACGGTCAAGGGTGGCTCCTGATCGTCTCTTCGTGCTCGTGGCTCGTTCAGCAAACGAGAAATGGGCTATGAAGAGAGTCGATGTTTCGCTTTCCCCCCAGGTCAGCAGGTTACGAGCGCTGTTCGCATCGGATTATTGCGAAGCCGCCAACGGCTGGTACGGTGCCGAGGGCGCTCAGGGCCTCAAAACCCGTTGCCGGCTTCGGCGATGGGACGCGATTTGCTCCGTGGCGGCCGCGGTCGCGCTGCTGCTGGCGATGCTTTTGGGATTCGCCGGGCAAGCCGCTGCGGCGACGGTGGCAATTTCATCGCCGGCCAATGGTGCAACGGTTTCGGGAGTGGTCGGGATCGTTAGTTTAACCAGCCTGGATCTGGCCTTGGCGGACCTTTTCGTTGACGGCACCCTCATCGCCACGATTTGGCCGGTGACTTCGCTGATACATGCCAATGCCTGGAATTCAGCCACCGTCGCCAACGGACGCCATACGCTGACGATCACCGGCTATGGCTATACCGGGGCCCCTGCCGCTTCTTCCGCAATCTCGGTCAACGTGCTCAACGGCGCGGCAGCCGCGCCCGTCCCCCCGGTGGCGCCGCCGCCCGTCGTCGCCCCCACTCCCACTCCCGTCACACCGGCCTATCCCTTGTCGGATGCGGCCGCGGCCAGCGAGGTTTCGATGAATCCTGCTTTTGAGCCGCGCCCCGGAAATGGCGCGGCCAACCATACGATACCAACCGCTGCGCAACTGGCCCAGGTCGCGAGCCTCAGTTTCCTTGACGCCCATGGCAACAGCCTGTTGACCAAAGTGACCGGCAACTACACGGGAACCACCGATGAAATTCTGCAATGGGCCTCGTTTAAATGGGGCTTTGATCCGAATGTCACTCGCGCCATTGCGATTACGGAATCCAACTGGAACCAGGGCGATATCGGCGATATCGGCAATGGAGTCAGCCTCGGCATCCTGCAGATAAAGTCCTCTGACTTTACTGGCACCTGCGCTCCGGTCGCCAACAACGGTGGCAACATCGCCTTCGTAAACGATCCGCTCTGCCTGTCGCACAACAGCACGGCTTTTGCCGCGGACTACAAGCTGGCCTATCAACGGGCTTGTATGGATGGGAGCATCACGTACCTGGCATCGCAGACACCCAGCCCCGGATATCCCAACTACACTAGCGCGACCGGATCGGCGCGTCTGTGGGGCTGTATCGGCGATTGGTTCAGCGGCGCCTGGTATGACGCCGGCGCGCTCTCATACATCCAGAGCGTGCAGAACAACCTCGCCAACAAGCCGTGGATTCAACCAGGCTTCTGAACCGGGCGGGGTGGCGATGGGCCAACCGGCCCATCGCCACCATGGCGCGCGGCGCGGATTTTTCCCGCCGCGCGCCTGATTCCTGTCTCCGGCTGCCTTTATGACGGCATCATCTCCTTGATCCTTGCATTGGCGGCGAACAACTCCAGCGCGAGACCGTAGCCGGTCTCCGCTTCCAGCAGCTTGCGATAATTGCGGGTCAGCACCAGCCGCGAATAGCGCGCGACCAGGTTGGTATTCTGCGTGATCATCCGCGCCAGTTCCCACGCGCGATCCATCAGCTTGGCCCGCGGCACCACCTCGTTGACGATGCCGACCTCCTTGGCTTCCTGCGCCGCAATCTTCTGACCGGTCAGCAAAAAGTACCGTCCCCGCGTCGGTCCCAGGATGTGCTGCCAGATGACGTGGACACCGTCACCGGGCACCGTACCGCTGGGGAAATGCGGCAGATCCTGAAAAACCGTGTCCTCGGTGCAGATCACGATGTCATGCATCACGCCCATCTCGGCGTGAATCAGGGCGGGACCATTGACAGCGCCGATCACCGGCACTTCGATATCCATCAGGTTGAGCAGCATCTTGCGCCCTTCCCATTGGATTCGGGCCAGCACGTTGGGATCGGTAATATCGGCGTTGAAATCCAGACCGTCGCAGAAGCTTTCGCCGCTGCCCGTGATGATCACGCACCGATTCTCGAAATCCGCCGCGATATTGGCAAAGGCGTCGCAGGAGTCGGTATGGAACTCGGCGCTGAACTTGAACGGACCGCCGTTGCTGTGCAGCGTGACGACGAGGACTCCGTCCTTGCGCTCCAGACGTATGTTGCGATAGCGATCCTTGTAATTTTCAAACTTGACGTGCGGGTTGGTAAGTCCTCCTGGCATGGGCTGTTCTCCTTTATTAAGCCTGTTCTCCGCTCGCGGATATTTCCTTTCAACTCAAATCTGGCGGCGCTTTGGCGCAGCAAGCGAAAGGCGATTTTCGGATTACGCGGGGCCAAAATCAACGCTCGACGATACGCTCCTGAAATGATAACCGCAGGCCTCGGAGAGCATCGCCATGGACCGCGCGGAGGGAAAAATTGCGATTATAAGCCGAGCCGCCAGCGACATCGGACGTGGAATCGCCGGCCGCTTGACCGCCGTGGACGCAACCGTGGTCATCGCAACCAGCGCGCCGGCGCAGAGGCTGCGCGCGAGTGCCGGGATACGAAACGCCTGATCTTCCATCGCACCGCTCCTGAGGACGTTGCGGCGATCGCCCTGCTTTAAGCCAGCGACGAATCCAAATGGGTCTCCGGCGCGACGAGGGTGATCGATGGCGGCCAGAACACGGCCGAAGAGGCGCCGATGATTCGACGAATAAGGCTGCCTATTCCTCCCCCAGTGCGACCAGATAAACCGAGGCGTCCGGCAGGCGGAACGCATGCGTGTACGGCTCCCATCCTGAGAGCCGTTCGATCAGCTCGGGTTCGCCGTCGATCGCGTCCACCACCTCTTCCCAATCCTCGATTTCAGTTTCAGGGATTCGATGGTAGCGGCCGCCCCGCCTGAAAACCATGATGCATCGCGCCATGATATTCTCCCCATTTGCGCCGTAATCTTGCTCCCCACTGGAGCAATAGCACGGGAGGGGGCGGCCGCAACATCCCAATCAGGCGAGGAAATCGCGCAGCAGCTTTATGAACTCGTCGGTCTTCTCGATCTCCGGGCGATGGCCACAGCGGTCAAGCACAGCCAGTTTCGATCCCGCAATTGATTTGTTGTACACTTCACCCGCGCTGAGCGGGACCACCGGGTCCTGTCTGCCCCAGATGATAAGCGTCGGCAGTCCGGCTACACCTTCGAGCAGATGGGGCAGGCTGGGGCTGAAGAAATAAGGCTCCCACGCCAGGCGCGCGATTTCCGCACGCGCGTCCTCAAAGGCTTCGAACTGCTCGGGCGTGCGCTCTCCGCCATAAAGCCTGGCGAACTCGGGCGTGTTGTTCTGGTCCAGCACGGTAGCCGCGAGATAAGCTCGTGCGGTCACCGTGAAAATATCCATGATCTCGCCCGAAGGCGGACGGATTCCCACAGGCGCCACCAGCACCATCCGGCGGAACTGCTGGAAATTCTGCGCTGCCATCTCAGCCGCGATCCATCCGCCGGTGGAAAAACCGATCACATCGACGGGCGTCAGCTTCATCTCGCGCGCGACGCGGCCGTAAAATCCCGCCAAATCGCGGATATTGGCGATCCAGTCGACGCGAGGAGTACCGGCAAAACCGGGCTGAATCGGAATGAGGATTTCACGGTCGCGCGCCAGCTCAGAGTGCCATCGCAGCCATCCGGGATGACCCAGCTCTTCGTGGAGCACCAGCAGCGGCCGTCCGCTGCCGCCCCTGATGAAGGTCAGCTCCGTTCCCGCCACGGGAATCTTTTCCGTTCGCCATTCCGATGCCATCGATGGTGCTCCTTAGCCTGGCTTGCTGTTTGGATATCAGGAGTCTTGAACGCAGTCCACACGCTGGATTTCTGTTCATCGCAGCGACGGCCAAAGCGTTAGTGCTGACTCGCCGAAGATCCAGCGCTGATCTTCGGATGAGAGAAAAGCAAGTTGCGCGCGCGCCAGTTCAAGCTGTTCTTTCAGAGTCCGATCGTAAGTTGCGGGAAAATTGGAGCCCCAGATCAGACGGTTGGCGCCGAAGCTGTCCACCAGGCGCCCGAAGAACTCCGCCGAAGTGCTTTGCCCGGCCATCGCGGCGTCGATACTTACGGTCGAGAACTTGACATAGCAATTCGGAAAACGGGCAAGGTCGAACAGCGGCTGAGCCTTGCTGTATGGCGGACCGTCTCTGAGGTCCGGCGTCGCCATGTGCTCCAGCGCGACTTTCATTTTCGGGTAGCGTTCCAGGATCGCCGCCGCCAACGGCAACTGGCGCAATTGCGTCAGCAGACACAACGGAATCTCCAGCACCGCGACTTGTTCCAGTACCGCCATCACCCGCGGATCGTCCAGCGGCAGTTCGGGCTGCGTCAACGTGATCAAGCGCGCCCCGTGCAGGCCGCGCTCGCGCGCCCAATAAGCCACCTGCTCGGATGCAGCGCTTTGGGTCGGATCGATCGCAAAGACGCCCGCAAACAGATCGGGATGGCGCGCGACGCTGTCCGCGACATAACTGTTGTCGCCGCCGTAGGCTCCGTAAGCCTGCACCAGCACGGCGCGATCGATGCCGGCCTTGCTCAGGTGCGCGATAAGATCTTCCACAGCCATGTCCCGCACCCATCCGCCAAGGAATCCCCGCGCGATGCGCCGCGGATATTTACGCTGGTCGGGCGCCACAATGTGGCAGTGAGTTTCGACAATCATCGCGAGTTCACCCCGCTGGAATCTTTATCGCGATGGTCGTCGGCGGCGTCCGCAATGTCAAATCGCGACGGCGACAACGGGGTGGCAACGGCCGGTCGAGACGGCGATAATGCGCGCGCGCACCGCGGCTTCAGGGCTCCGCCGCGTGCTAACCTGAAGGCGTCGGCGCGATCCGCACGAGCCGGCCGCGAACTACCGCAGCCGCGCGTCCATAAACGCGAACATCGCGGCAAGGCTTTGGCGGCATTCCTCCAGCATGTCGAACTGGATGAAGCCGTGGATCATATCGGGCACGACGCGCAGTTCGTGGGGGACGCCGGCGGTTTTGAGCGCCTGCGCCATCGCCAGCGACTCCGGCACAAGGGCGTCTTTGTTCCCGACGATCAGGAAGGTTGGGGGAAATTTCGCGGTCACGCCGGCGATCGGACTGACGCGCGGATCGGCCAGCAAGGCCGGATAGCCGGCGGCAAGATAAGCCTGGGCGACGCCTTCAATTCCCATGGCGCCGCGCCTGACCGCGCCGGCGAAGTCGAAAATTCCATAGATCAGCAAGGCGGTGCGAAAGACTTCTCCCGATAGCGCCGCCGCGGCCGCGGCCAGATTGGCTCCCGCCGAGTCGCCGCCGATGGCGACGCGATCCGCGGCGCCATTCCATTTGGCGGCGTTTTCCCGAATCCATCGCGCCGCGAACACGCAATCGTCGTAGCCGGCGGGAAAGGGATGCTCGGGGGCGAGGCGATAGTCAACGCTGAGCGTTAAGTATCCCGCCTCGGCAAAACGCTGGACCAGCCGGCGATGGCTTTTGGGGCTGCCCGCAACCCATCCGCCGCCATGCAGGTACAGCAACACGGGATGCGGCCCCGGTCCCGCCGGCACCGCGAGGTCCGCGCCCAACCCCTCGCGCAGCCGCAAATTGGCCCGGTAATCAGCCAGGTGCGGCGCGCCGGGTGCAATTGCGTCGAGGCGATCGGTGAAGGCGTCAATCTGCGCCCGCACCGCCTCAATCGCGGCCGGCGGGCTGGCCAGGAATGCTTCGAAGTCGCGCAAAAACTCCCGTTCCTGTTGGGTCATCGTCAAGCCTCTTTTTTTTGAGTGATACTCAAAACCAGCTTTATGCAAAACGATCCGCAAAAGGTCAAGAGTTTTTCACCGCAATTGCCGGTCCGACCTTGACCGCAACGCCGCATACCAACACTATCAGCTCCACAGCCATCAACCTTCGCCTGCGCGCAGCAGGTCGATCAGCATAGATGGGGACGAACTTCCCGCTCGAAACGGTCAAGGAAGCTATCCAGCCGCGGCGATTCACCCAGCGGCACAACCACCATCTCCTCGACTCCAATCTCGGCGAAGCGGTTGAGATAATCGGCGATTTGCGCGGGCGGCGCCAGAACACCTTCGAAGTAGCCGCCCGCCTCAGTCCATCGGTCGGCAAATCCAATGTAAACGCGATGGGTAACGGCAAAATGGTCCAGGCTGCGCCCGGTGGCCGCCGCGATCTCGCGCAGCCATTTGATTCGCACCGCCAACCGATCCGGGGTCATGCGCGATCCATGGTAGCCGTCGCCCAGTTCGATTGCGCGTTTCATCGCGCGCCGGCTCTGGCCGCCGACCCAGATTGGGATATGGCCGCCGGGCGGGCGCGGTCCAAAGCGCATCCCCGAAAACGAATAGAAGCGGCCCTCAAAGCGCGCCTCCTCATTGGCCCAGAGCGCGCGCATCAGACGGATCGCTTCGTCGGTAAACGCGCTGCGGCTCCGGAACGGCGCACCCAAAGCGCGAAATTCCGCCTCCAGCCATCCGCTGCCCACGCCAGCGATCAAGCGGCCGCCGCACAAGATCGAAAGCGTCGCCAGCTCCTTGGCCAGATGCACCGGATTGCGATAGGGCAAAACCAAAACGCTGGTGCCCAATTTGATCCTGTCTGTTATCGCGGCCACATACGCCAGCATCACGACCGGTTCCATGATTTCCAGCGGCGGCAGGGGCGAGCCGGCGGCGGGGAGCAGCAGATGGTCGCTGACCCACAACGATGAGTAACCCGACTCCTCGACCCGGCGCGCGACGTATCCGATGTCCGCGGGAGCTGCGTTTTGCGCAAGCTGCAGTCCGATTTTCATGACCCCCTCCGGATAAAACACCGCTCCGCCAACCCCGGCAGCAATCAACCTGAACGCGGACTGGCGAAAGCGGCGGCTTTTTTACGTTTTAGGACGGGGCGTTTTGCGCCTGCGCGCGGCTTTTGGGTTTGCCGCGCCCCGGCCCGGCTTTTACTCACCCCGTTGATCGCAATCTCGTCCTGCAACCCGCCCAGCCATAACATCGAGGCCAGCATCAGCCGCGCCGCCCGCTGCATCGTCAAACCCGGATCGAAACAGGAATTGACGTACAGGCCGATCCAGACCGCCGCCGCGATCGCGGCGGCGTCGTCAACCGTAATGCCGGGCCGGCCCGGTGACTTGCGAAAAAGCTGTCGAAGGAAGGCCCTGAATTTGCTGGCCTGATGGCGCTGGCGGGCAAGCAGTTGACGGTCGTGGGTTGCCACTCCCATGGTTTGCAGCACCAGATTGCGGTAGCTGGAGGGCACATGGCCGAAGAAGAAACCAACCAGTTCGCGGCATTGATCCTGCGGGGCTTTGGCGGTCAGGCTCCCCATGAATGCCAGCGTCTCGTCGGTAATCGACTTCGCCAGGTCGACCAGCACCGTTTCCTTGTCCGGGAAATAATAGAGGAAATGGCTGACCGACATGCCTGCCCGCTTCGCCAGCTCGGTCAGCGAGGTTCCGGCAAATCCCTTGTCCAGCATCGAGCGGCGAAGCGCTTCGATAATTGCGGCGCGCCGCCGATCGGCGGCGCGGTAGCCGGGATGGCGCCGCGTTTTACTGTCCTCCACCGTTTTGAGCAATCCTCAAGACCTCCTTGGAGCGCCTATTGTACGCGAGCGGACAAGGAGAGAGAAGCCGCAAGCGGAAAAACAACGCAGAGAGCGCGGGAAGCGCAAGGCAGCCGGTCGGGATGGAGTGTCCGCCGGTTTTGCCCGCTCACTTTTCTTCTCTGACGTCCCACCTCTTGACATCCGGATCCATCTTGAGTAATTCTCAACGCCGCTGGTGGTCTTGAGGAGTTCTCAAAAATAGATTTGGCCGAGCCCTTGGCGGCAAATCAGCAAGGAGAATTGCAATGACACAAGAGACCATCGTCTCCGCCGACTCACATATTATAGAACCGGCCGACCTGTGGACCTCGCGCGTGCCGGCTCATCTGCGCGAGCGCGCTCCCAAAGTCGTGCGCCAGGATTTTCACGGACGCGAATCAGACGTGTTTGTGGCCGAAGGACTGGTGCCCTTTCCGGTGTCGGGTTTCGCAGTGGCCGGCTTCGATCCCAGTGAATTTCCCGATCGCATGATCCGCGGCTATGCCGGGGTAAGACCGAGCGCGTGGGACCCAACGCTGCGCATCGCGGATCAGGAGCGCGACGGCGTGGCCGGCGAAGTGCTGTATCCGAGCCTGGCGATGACGCTGTTTCAACTCGAAGACGCCGAGTTGCGCGCGGCCAGCTTTGCCGCCTACAACGATTGGCTTGCCGAGTACTGTTCGCACAGCCCTCGCCGGCTGGCCGGCATCGCCATGATCTCCCTTGACGAGCCCAGGCGGGCGGCAACCGAAATGGCGGCGGCGGCAAGGAAGGGTTTGCGCGGCGCGATGGTATGGGGCGACGCCCCGGCTGAGCGTCCCTACGGCGATCCGTCCTATGACGTCTTCTGGGCGGCAGCGCAGGAGCTCGGGATGCCGCTGAGCTTTCATATTCTCACCGAACGCCGCAGCAGCAACTGGAAGACCACCGTGATGCGCTACTATCCGCTGCTTCATCACGCCATCCAGCGCACCTTGTCGGAGCTGATCCTGAGCGGGGTGCTGGAGCGTTTTCCAAAGCTGCAAATCGTATCGGTGGAAAACGATATCGGCTGGGTCGCGCACTTCATCCAGCGGCTGGATCATGCTTATGAGAAATATCGATACCTGGAGCCGCACGGGGCGATTCCCCATCCCCCCGGATTTTATTTCCGCCGACAGATCCGCGCCACCTTCCAGGACGACGTGATCGGCGTGCGCACCCGCGACGCGATCGGCGCTGATAACCTGATGTGGGCCTCCGACTTCCCCCATTCGGATTCGACCTGGCCCCATTCGCGCGAGGTCATCGCCCGCGATTTTGCCGGCGTTCCCTCGGCCGAGGTCAGGAAGATGGTATTCGAAACCGCAGCACGGCTTTATCAACTGGGCTGATATGGGGAGCGGCGATGGCGCACACGTCGAACACCGCGGAACTCAACCAATGCTCCGAGGATCGCATCCCGATCGCCGGCATCGAACTCACTTTGATCAAGGGCGGCTCGGGCGAACCGTTGATGGTTCTGCATGAGGAACTGGGTTATCCGGGATGGCTGCGATGGCAATCGGAACTGGCGCGTGAGCGCACCCTGCTCATCCCGATGCATCCCGGATTCGGCCACACTCCGCGTCTGGATTGGATTGGCTCAATCCACGATCTGGCGTCATTTTACGGCCGGCTGCTGCGCGAGCAGGCGCTCGCTCCCATTGATGTGATCGGGTTTTCGCTGGGAGGCTGGATTGCGGCGGAGATGGCCATACAAAACCCCGCCCAGTTCCGCCGGATGGTGCTGGTGGCGCCGGTTGGAATCCGCCCGCCGCAGGGTGAGATTTTCGACCTTTATAACGTGACGGTGAACGCCTATCTGCGCACCAGCGTGCGCGACCCGGGGGACACGCCCGAATTCTCCCGCCTGTTCGCTCACCTCGAGCCGCTTGAGCAGTTGGAAAAATGGGAGGAGGCGCGCATCGAGACTGCGCGGCTGGCGTGGAAACCGTACATGTACAATCCGAGCCTGCCGCACCACCTTGAAGGACTCAAGGGTCTGCCGGCGGCGCTAGTGTGGGGAGCCGAAGACGCGGTCGTGCCGCTCAGCGCGGGGCGCGAATATAACAAGGCAATCCCGGGCTCCCGGCTGAAGGTTATCGCGCGCGCCGGTCATCGGCCGGAAATCGAATCAACTGATGAATTCGTAAAGTACCTGCGCGAATTTCTGGCCTGATCGGCAAAGGGAGCAAGCTCATCATGATGATAATGTACTTCTCCGAACGTCCGTACATCGGAATTCCCGAAGACGAAGTAGTGCGGCGGCGCAGTTTCTTCGGCTTGTCCAATACATATTTCGACGCCAACCACGGCGCGCGGCTGCTTAATGAATATATCGACGAAAAAGTATATGCCGAGGAACTCGGATTCGATGCCCTTGCGCTCAATGAGCATCACGGGACCCCTTTCTGCATGGTCTCGGTGATGAACGTCGAGGCGTCGGTTCTGGCCAGGGTCACCAAAAAGGCCAAAATCGTGCTGGTCGGCAATCCGCTGCCGGTGGTCGGCAATCCGCTGCGTCTGGCCGAGGAACTGGCCATGATCGATATGATCTCGGGCGGACGGCTGGTCTCAGGATGGATCAGAGGCACCGGCTGCGAGACCATCTTCAACAGCGCCAATCCCGCCTACAACCGCGAGATGCTCAACGAGGCGCATGAACTGATTATCAAGGCATGGACCCAACCCGGTCCGTTTCGTTTCGAAGGCAAACATTTCCATTACCGCTTTGTCTGTCCATGGGTGCTGCCGGTGCAAAAACCGCATCCGCAAATCTGGATTCCGGGAATATTCAGTCCTGAGTCAGTGATATTCGCGGCGCGCAATCGCTATCCATACATCGCGCTGTCCACCGGACTGGAGTCGACTATAGGTATGTGGAACCTGTACGCGCAGACCGCGGCCGAGGAAGGCTATCAGGCCGGTCCCGAATGCTTCGGCTACCAGCAAAAGGTCTTCGTCGCCGAGACCGAAGAAAAGGCCGAGGAACTGGGACGGATGGACATGTTCGGCGGCAACTGGATGAACTACGGACGTCCCGAATGGATGTTTCCGCCCGGCTACAACTCCAAGGAAGTCAACCGCCGGATGGCGCAGGCGACCACCAGTTTGGTGCGCAACGTGCCCATTCCCGAACACTTCGATGTGGAAGAGGAAATCCGCAAGTATCACACTCAGGATTACGACCGCGCGCGCAAGAGCGAAATGCTGATGGTCGGGACGCCCGCTACGATCATACCGCGGCTGCGCCGGCTGCTGCGGATTATCCGACCCGGCGTTCTGGGCTTGTGTCAGAATGACGGCCCGATTGGACGCCAGGCGCGCCTGACCAGCATGCGGCTTCTGGCGGAGGAAGTCATTCCGGCGCTCAGAGAAACCGCCAAAGAACTCGGCTTGTCTGATTCGTTCGAACAGCGCATCGGCGCCCGCGCGCTTGCGCCCTCGGGCCGGCCCGACCCGGTCGCGTGCGCCGAAGAGTTGAATTCGTGATAACACCGGCCGCGCACGGAAAGGAGCGAAGACATGAAACGCGCGAGCACTGTTTTGGCGATCGGCTTGGCCATCCTGGTTTGGCTGGGGACCGCGCCCGCGATGGATTTCGGCGCGCAAAACTTCAACCAGCTTGTGGACGCGGACTCGCAAGCCACCATTCCTCCCGGCACCCGCATCACGTTAAGTAACTGGAGACAGTACCGCCGCTTCATGCCGGTGTGGATGCAGGCGGCGTACAGCGGCGAATACGCTGCCCACGTCGGGCCCGGGTCGGAGTTCGCGATCGTGGTCGAGCCGACGGTGCATTATCCGCTTCCGCAAAAGTTCGTGGAGGATACCGAAAAGTTCGCCAATCAGACCCGCCTGGTGCCATTGCCCAACGGCGGTTTCAGCTGGAGCGGATATGTGGCCGGACTGCCTTTTCCCAATCCCACCGAGCCCAACCTGGGCGTCAAAATCCTATACAACACCTGGGCGAAGTTTCTGCCTTGGGCCGTTCACTTCTGGTCCGACGGGATGCTGGTGGATCGGTTCGGCAACCGCAGCACGCAGCGTGTGGACGCGGGCTGGTACCGGACCTCGCATATAAGCTATCCGGGATTTGCTCCGGGGTTCAGCTTTGCCAAAGGGATTTTGTACACCACGCGCTTTACCGTGGTGTATCCGGAACAGTCGAAATACACTACCGAGATGACGCTGCAAACGGACGATCCGACCAGATTGCAGGAGGTCTATGTTTTTCTTCCGTCGCTGCGCCGCTCGCTGCGCCTTTCCAGTGCGGCCCACTGCGCGCCAATCCTGGGCACCGATTATGTGCAGGACGACAATTCATGGCTACCGAGCAATTATCATGTCGCTTTTCTGGGCGAGAAAAAACTGCTGCAAATCGTTCCCGATCCCGATCCGCGCAAAGGCTACAGAATGGCCAACTGGATTGGCATGGTCAACGACGGGCATTGGGATGATTTTCCCGGCTGGCCCAGGGCCGGCAGCGGCGCGGCGCACTGGATGTTGCGCAATTTCTACGTGCTCGATCTGACGTGGCTGCCCAGCAACGGCGCCTACTGCTTTTCCCATCGCATCTACTATGTTGACGCGGACACCTGGATGAACGTGATGAACGAAAGCTACGACCGCAGCGGCAAGCTGTGGAAGCTGCTATGGAACGGCTTTCCGCCGCTGAACTATCGCGGTCAGCGTACGATGATTTACGGAACCTCGATCTCCACCATGGGAATCGACTTTCAAAATACTCACGCCAGCACCGCAATCAGCGAATCGCCGACTTTTGAATACCAGGTGCCGATCCAATACCGCAACATGGCGGTAGTCACCTCGCCCAGCGGTCTCGCTCAGATTATGCAGTGAGTATCGACTCCTCACGGCGAGGCGAGGCCGCGATAAAAGCCGGGTTTTCTCACGCCTTACGCGCCTCTCAGCCGGGAGCACAACCGGCGGCCTGCCGGTAGGCTTCTTCGCCCGCCGACCAATTTCCCGTTTTGGGGAAGGCAGCCGGGACCAGATCAGCCATCCGAGAGGGCGCATGCCGCCGGCTCGCGTGGCTGATGTAATTTTGACGCGGCCCGGAAATCAGGCCAGGTGCTTTTTGAAAAACGCGACCGTCTTTTCCCAGGCTTCCTTGGCGTGCGCCGGATGGTACACAGGGCGCTCCTCGCACATGAAGCCGTGGTCGGCGTCCTCGTACACGATGACTTCGGCCTGCTTGCCGGCCTTTTGCAGGGCGGACTTGAACTTTTCCACCTGGTCCATCGGGATGAACGCGTCCTTGCCGCCGAAGAAAGCCAGCACCGGTGCGCGCAGTCCGTCAACGTAATCGATCGGCGCCTTGCCGCTGGGTCCCGGCGTTACCATCCCGCCGCCGTAAAACGGAACGCTCGCGCCGATATCGGGCACGCGGCAGGCAGTCAGGAATGCGATTTTGCCGCCCATGCAGAAGCCGGTGATGCCGAATTTCGGCTTCACCTCTTTGAGCGACCTGAGATAATTCACCGACGCCTGGATGTCGCCCGTGACTTCGTCGTCCTTGACGCTTTGCATCAGGCGCATCGCATTGGGCAGATCGTCGTAGCCGACCACATTGTTGGGCTGGCGGAAATAGATGTCGGGCGCCAGTGCGACAAAGCCTTCAGCCGCAAAACGGTCCGTGATATTACGAATATTGTTGTTCAGCCCGAACGCTTCCATGATTACGATCACGCCCGGATAGGGTCCGCCGCTGGCCGGTTTGGCCAAATGACAGGGCATCTTGTGGCTGCCGTTGGCGATTTGAATTTCCTGTTTAACCACGTCCATTGGTTGATTCCTCCCTGGTCAAGCCTGCCAATTCGATAAGCCTTTTCGAGGAAGCGGACCGCCCTTGAGCGATCCCCTGGTTCAGAACTTTTCGCACAAGTCCGCCTCCTGCTCAAGGTATTAGATTCGCGCCGCGGGGTCTGTTCAAGGATGCCGCCCCGCGCCATTGCCACCGCACGCGGTTTTCCGCACCCTGCTATGGATAACTTTTTCCCGCGATGATTCCGCTGCGAGACAATGCGGGTGCGCCCCGGTTATGCCCGATCAACCTGATGCTGATTGCGGCCAACGTCGCCGTCTTCATTTATGAAGCCTCGCTGGGAGCGGGGGCGGACACGCTGATTGCGCGCTACGGAATGATTCCGGCCAGGGTGGCGGCAATCGGGTCAACTTCACCGCCGGCGGCGCTCCAAGCCCTGCTCACGCTGCTGACCGCGATGTTCATTCACGCCGGAGTGCTTCATTTGGCGGGCAACATGCTCTTTCTCTTCATCTTCGGCCCGGCGGTGGAGATGCGCCTGGGCCATCGCAATTATCTCTACTTTTATCTGGCCGCAGGAGTCGCCGCGGGCCTCGCCATGGTTTTCATCGATCCGACGGCGCGCGTGCCGGTAATCGGAGCCAGCGGCGCCATCGCGGCGGTGCTCGGCGCCTACTTCATCCTCTACCCGCGCGCGCGAATCCTGACCCTGCTGCCGTTTTTCTTCATCATCGAACTGGTCGAGGTGCCGGCGGTGGTTTACCTGCTGTTATGGTTCGGATGGCAGCTTCTGTCGGCGCTGCAAAGCCACGCGTTTGCGAATATGGCGGGCGGCGTCGCCTGGTGGGCGCACATCGGCGGATTCATGTTCGGGCTGGCCGCGGCGCCGTGGCTGGCGCGCAAGCAAAAACCAGCGCGGCGGCGGGTCACGGTTGGAAAGGCCGTGCGCTGAGGCGCGGGGCCTCAGCGTTTTGCCGAAAGCAGACGCTCGCGCAAGGCCGGTTGCGTGGCGGCGTCGATCGCCGTCCACGCCATCGCCAGCGCGCCATCGAAGATCGCGCGGTCGGCCTCTGCGGTCGCGCAATGGGCCGCGAACTCCGGCTGATGGTTTACGGCGGGAAGCGAGTTGATGCCGATAATTGGATGGATCGCCGGCAACACCTGCGAGACGTTGCCCATGTCGGTCGAACCGGCGGCGGAAACCGCGCTCAACCGCTCGTCGGCGGGCGCGCGAAACTGCCGGCCCAGCGCCTCGGCGTTGCGCTGGTAGGCCGCCGCCAGTTCCCTGTCATGCGCCATCTCGGCATAGCCTTTGACGCCGCCGGCAATTTCGATCGTGCAGCCGGTGGCAAGTGCGCCGGCCTCGAAGCATGAATGGACCCGCTTCAGCAAGCTTTGCAGGTGCTGAGCCTTCGTGGATCGGACGATGTAGCGCGCCGAAGTATGAGCGGGAATCACGTTGGGAGCGGCGCCGCCGTTGGTCACGATTCCATGGATACGGTCGGTATGACGGATGTGCTGGCGCAACAGTCCGATTGCCGTCTGCGCGACCACCAGCGCGTCGGCCGCGTTGATGCCAAGTTCGGGAAAGGCGGAGGCATGCGCTTCTTTGCCGGTATAGGAGACGTCGAAAGCGCTCGCCGCGATCATCGGCGGCATCGCTACGTCGATTGGCCCCGGATGCACCATCATGGCCGCGTGCACGCCGTCAAAGGCGCCCCGCTCCAGCATCACAACCTTACCGGCGGCATCACCGACCTCTTCGGCCGGCGTGCCGAGCAGAGTCACGGTAAGGCCGACCTCGTCGGCAACCGCGGCGGCGGCAATCGCCGCGCCCACGCCGATGGCAGCGATGATATTATGTCCGCAGGCATGGCCGATGCCGGGCAAGCAGTCGTATTCCGCGCAGAAGGCGATGTGCAACGGACCCGAGCCGGCCCGCGCGATCAGCGCGGTGGGCAGATCGCACACTGCGCGTTGCACGCTCAGGCCCGCCTCGGCCAGCGCGTCCGCCACCCACGCCGACGCCTTCTCCTCCTGCCATCCGACCTCCGGATGGGCGTGAATACGATGGCTCAGTTCGACCAGATCCGGCTGCACGGCTTCAAGCCGCGCGCGTGCGGCGCTTTTGGCGTCCATGAAAACTCCGTTGGCGATCCGTTTTATAACCAGCAGTTTAATCTTTTAGTCTGTCTGTTTTCATTGATCCAGAGGCCGGCAGCATCACGCTCCGCCCGACAAATCAGATAAAATACTATCTCCGCTCCCGACTTTGCGAGACAATATCGTGATTGATCCCGGCCAAATCAGCGACTAGCACGCTCAGGTCTATTATGACGACCGAAATCGCCAAATCTTAACTGATCGCCGCAAAAGCTTCGCCAAGATATTGCGTTTTGTGTATATTTCGCATATTAACTCCTGCGAGTCCGCGGCTGAACCGGTTGCGGGGAGGGGGTTAAACCAAACAGGTGGTGGGAACGTGAAAAAATACCTAATCGTCTTGACGGCCGGTCTGCTGGCGTTTGGCGCGGTGGCATTGGCGCAAGGACCGTTTGAAAATCATCCGCGCTTGATGAAGGCGCGCGAGCTCACAATCCAGGCCATCAATCAATTGGGCGCGGCGGAAGCCCCTACTAAAGCCGAGTTCGGCGGCCATCGCGACCGTGCCGAGCAACTGCTGCGGGACGCGATCAAGGAAATGCGTGCTGCCGCTGAGTTCGCGAATACGCACAAGTCCAAATAACTCGCGCGACTGGCCAGAGAGTTGGATCGCGCTGAGCGCGCGCCCGGCCCGCGGGACGTTTGATTGCTGAACGAAGCGTTTGACGAGGTATTCGCCTCGGCCGACCGGCAAAGCCTCGGAGCGATGAATTTGTGCGGCGACGGTCAAAGCGTTTAAGCAGTCCCGGCGCATAGTCAGCCGCGTAAGGCGGCGCGTGGGACGTGGCGCCAGCTTCCAACCTCGCGCTGATTCCGATACTTTTCCGATGGGCGCCCGTAGCTCAACTGGACAGAGCATCGGACTTCGGATCCGAGGGTTGGGGGTTCAAATCCCTCCGGGCGCGCGAATGAAATCAAGCACTTTTCCCAATTGAAGCCATCCGCCGACACCTCTTTGACAGCCATTCTGACAGCCAAACGGCTGGACGATGTCGGACACTTAGCCATCAAGGAGCGCATCCATTTTGGCGGCTGCTTCCTGAAGCATTTGCGGCGCGATGTGCGCGTAAATGTCGGAGGTTACCGTGATCGAACTGTGGCCGAGCAGATCGGAAATGGTTTTGAGCGGCACGCCTTGGCTGAGCAGGTATGAAGCGCACCCATGCCGGAGATCGTGAAATCGGACCGCTTGCGGTAATCCGGCTGCCATGAGCAAGGCTTTAAATTGGCGGTGCAGGTTTCGTGGATCGATCGGCGTGCCGAAAGGCGTCGTAAAGACGAGCCCGCTGTCCCGCCATTCAGGCCCAGCGGCCAGACGCTCTTCGGCCTGGCGGGCCCTCCAGGCGCGCAAGGCGCGGGCGCAGGCTTGCGGTAGATTCAGGACGCGGCGTGACCGTCCTGTCTTGGGCTCGGCCGCCTTGAGGCCAATACCGGAGTAGCGCTGAATCGCCTGACCGATTGCGATCCGCGACTTGTCGAGGTCGAGGTCTAGCCAGCGCAGCCCGAGTATTTCGCCACGCCGAAGCCCGAGCGAAACAGCAATGACCAAAAGCGCCCACAGGCGCCCTGATTCAGCAGCGGCCAGCAGCATGCGTGTCTGTTCCGCATCCAGTACCTGACCCTGTTGGCGCCGCTGTAGCCGCGGCGGATCAACCATGGCGGCGACGTTTCGGGCGAGATGGCCGCGTTTCACTGCTTGTCCGAGAGCTTTTTTTAAGACGGTCCTGATGTGCCGAACCGTCTGGGCCGCAAGCCCGGAGGCGAGCTTGCGCGCGAGCAGCGACTCCACATGCTCTGGCGCGAGTTGAGCAAGCGGCTTATTACCCAGCTCGGGCAGAACGTGGAGGCGGGCAAGGAGTTCGTAGCTTTGATGCGTGCGGGGCCGCACGCTCGGCTTAACCGTGTGTTCAAGCCAGTGTGCCAGAAATGCGCTAACCGTCTGCTTTTCATTTGCGAGGGGCAGGCCTTGCTGGCGATCGCGCAATGCCTTCGCCAGCGCGTCCGCCACTTCTTTGCGAGTGGCGCCGTAGAAGCTTTTTCGCCAGCGTTTTCCGGCTTTCCAGCCAAGATTGACGCTGGCTGCCCACCGCCCATCTTTTCGGCGGAAAATAGCACCCTCGCCTCGCCCACGGCGCTTGCTCTGTTTCATTCCACGTTCTCCTTGGTACGCCGGCGCACGAGTTTCGCGGCGGCCGGACTGATCCGTTTGACTTCCGCGACGTAGCGATCGTGACGGGAAGCTTGGCGGTCTTTCTTCGCGAGTGATCGGTAATAGCGCTTGTTGCGCTCGGCCTGGCTGCACCGTTGGCTACAATAGATACCGCGCTTCTTCTTGACGAAGAGCCGGCCGCATCCCGGTCTGGCGCACGCGCGCAGCCGTGCGCCCGCGACTCGATCGGAAATCAGATCGTCGACCCAAGCCAGAAATGCAGTTCGGAAATCCGATACCGCGCGTTGGCTGTCCCAACCTGAAAATTGCAGTTTACCGCGCCGCCCTTTGACAACACGCGGTAAATAAACCTTGGTGATCGCCGGAATTTCGAGCCGCCATTCTCGGCCGCTGGCCAGCGTCCGCACGCCTTCGCTGACCTGCCGCACGAGACCGATCAGATCATCGCGAGAGATATCGATCGGCCTGGTCTGCGGCTGCCCAAAGGCGAAGGCGCCAGCTTCGATGCGCAAATCCGGCCAGCGCTCCCAAAGGTTGTCGGATGATAGCTGAAGGAATTCAAGCAGCCACGCGAGCTGCTGTTCCGGGCCCATTTCCGCGACGTGTTCGAAGACCCGCCAGCCAATTTCCTGCTCTTCAATGTCCTTGGGTCGTGTCATTTCCGTCCTACCATTTAAATTACGTCCATATTGAATTGAGCGTCTTCATTTGCCTTGACCGCGTCCGCGCTCGTCCGGTACGTTCATATGTAAATAGCCGACTGATACGCGATTGTCAATAAACGTCGGACAGGGATGGATGGAAAATGGCTGAAGTGGATGTCACGCCGGCGCTTTTGAAGCCGGCAAGATTCGCCAAGCTGATCGATGCCTCGCGCTCTACGGTCTACCTCCTGATTAACCAAGGCGAGATCAAAGCCGTGAAAATCGGCGGTAATATACGCATACCCGCGACCGAACTGACACGCTTACAGCAACTCGCGACCGCGGAGCAGCGCGCGGAATAGGCGCCCGATGAAACGCGCGGTGGATGCGGTGAGGCGGCGGCGCGAGCAGAAAACACGCATTGAATTAAATCGGCAAAGTATTGCCCTGCTGGCTCGCGAGATTCGAGACTTGCGGCGGCGCCTGGCCCGACTTGAGACAGTCTGGGCGCGAGGCGGCCGAATGAGCGGCGGTCAACTTCCGCTCTTTTCCGGCGTCAGCGCTTGCGGCTCACTGAATGGGCGCATCGAGCGCCGCGGGCCCCACAGTAGCGTCTTCTGCGCACGATGCGGTCTGTGGGTTTATCACGCTCCAAGGTCTGATCTGCAAAGAGAGCCGCGATGAGCCCGAAGCAAAAAGCGGCGGCCCTCTGGTACGCCGAGCACGGTTTTCACGTTTTTCCCACCCACTGGATCGACGACGGCAAGTGCACCTGCCGCAAGTCCGACTGCGGCTCGCCCGGCAAGCATCCCATCCCGCGCAATGGCCACCTCGAGGCGACGATCAATCGCGCACAGATCGAGGGCTGGTGGCGCGAGCCGGCAAACATCGCAATATCCTGCGGACCCTCCGGACTAGCTGTTGTCGATATCGACCCGCGGCATGGAGGCGATGAAACATGGGCGGCGCTGGTAGCCAGTTTGCCCCATCCTCTTCCTGACACCGTCCGCACACTCACGCCGAGCGGCGGACTGCATGTTTGGTTTCGAAGCCCGGGCGAAATTTCGAGCGGTAATAACAAGCTGGGACCGGGCGTCGATATCAAGTCGCTCGGCGGTTATGTCCTGGCACCTCCGTCGAATCACCTCCTCGGTGAATACCGCTTCGAGGTGGGCTACAGCCCAGCCGAGATCGAGGTCGCGCCACTCCCCGCGAGCCTCGTGGCCCTGCTACAGAATTCCCGCAACGCGACAACGGGTGCTGGCGGTTCGATCGACAGTGCCGCCGTGCTGGCGGGCGTCCCGGAGGGCCAGCGAGACGAGCAGCTTTTCAAATTCGCGTGCAAACTCCGCGGCGCCGGTATTCCAGTGGATATGGCGCGCAAGCTGGTACTGGAGGCGGCCGCTAAATGTAAGCCCGCTTTCCCCGCCGATAAGGCAGCCGATAAAGTCGATCGCGCTTACACAGTCTATCCCGAGCCCGAAGAGCGTAAGACCCAGAGCGCTGGCGACGTCTGGTCGAAAGCCCGCACCGCCAAAGACTTCATCGCCGCTGAATCGCAGGAAGCTGACTGGATAGTCCGTAATCTGATCGTGCGCCAGGCCGTCACAGTAATAGTCAGTCCGCGCGGCCTGTGTAAAACCCATTTCCTGCTTGCTCTCGTCGTAGCGAAGGCGACCGGCGGTTTTTTTCTGGGCGAAAAGCTCGAGCCGGGTAAGGTCTTATTACTCGATCGCGACAACCCGCCCGCCGAACTAAAGCGCCGGCTCAAAGCATGGGGAGCGGGCGACCTAACTAATCTCGATGTCATGAAGCGCGATGAGGTGCCCCCACTGACCGATGCAAAGGCGTGGGCGACGTTTCCATTCAGCAAGTACGAGCTGGTGGCGCTGGACTCGCTCTCGTCAGCCATGGAGACGGTCAAGGACGGCGAAGGCGGCGACAACGGAAAGGCGATCGCCAGCCTACTCGACACCGGGCGCAAGGGTCCGGGCATTCTCGCCTTAGCGAACACGCGCAAAGACGGCCAGGTGCTCCGCGGCTCCGGAGTCATCGGGGATCGCGTCGATATCGTGTATGAGGTCCGGGACGCGACCGACCTTCCGCTCGACGCGAAAAAGGAATCGTGGATCGATTGCCTGCCCCCGGCAGGTGAAGCAGAATGGGCGAGCCGCTCAAAACGGCGTAAGCGCCGCCCGTCCTACCGGCTGGCGTTCGTGCCCTCAAAATTCCGCCTTGCTGAAGAGCCCGATCCCTTCATCCTTGAGGTTCGTTTGCCCGACGAGGGCGAGTGGACCGTAGCCGACGTGACCGCAGATGTAGAGCTGGAGCACGAGCAGGCGAAGGGCACTGCCATCGAGTTGCGCCGGGAGAAAGAGCGAGAGGCTGTCGCTGCGCTCAAGGCTGCTTTGCCGGTTCCCAAGCGGACTACCGCAGTCGAAATCCTTGTGAATAACGGCGTCGGGCGCAACCGGGCAAGAGCGATTATCGACGCCGGCATAGGCCGTGACTGGATTGTGCGCGGGAAAGGAACGAAAGCGGATCCGCACTATATATATTCTATACTCTCGGCACACTATTTCAGAAATGAAAATGGCTGCGAGAGTAGGGGGAGCGACGACCCGATTCCGGCCGGCCTTCTGCCCCAAGGGCGGCCGGAATCCGATTCAAAAAGTCCTTCTGCCCCAAGGGCTTCAGAGATAGCGGATTCCGGCCGGTATGTTCACTCATATACAGACAACGGGGTATCGGCCGGAATCCCGGCAGCGCAAGAAAACCCAGTAAAAATAAGGCCTAATTCCGGCCAGCGGCAGTCCCAAACAGCACTGCACCTTGAACAGGGTGGCCGGAATCCTGGCGACCTGGCCGCCACGATCGATTGTGTTGCAGCCATGTTCCCTGGCTCGAGCTTTCTCAGCGTTCATCAGCGCGGCATCTTCCGCGGCCCGATGCGGCCGGTCAAGCCCGGCGCGCCGGCGGATGCGGAAGTTGGGGATCGCTTTCTTGCCGCGCTGCGATATGCAGGCCGCGACAGCGAAAAGGCCGAGATCGACCGCGTCGCCGCCGCCGATGGATGGGTTGCATGAGAAGCCCAGCAAAAATCTGGCGCTGCGTTGACTGCGCCGGGACATCGCCGTGGTGGGCCGGCGCGAACCGATTCCAGCGCTGCACGACATGTCAAAAGGCAGCCGATCGGATCGAAGCGGAGCGCCGGCGTGAAGAGGCACGCCGCGCCCAAGAGCGCGAAGAAATAGACCGAATGATTCAGAGGTGGAGGGAAGCGGAATGAAATCATCGAATTGCACGCGTCTCATTATCGTCGCCGCGGTTTGGGTGACGCTCGCCGCCGCACAAGCCTTCGCCACCACGCCGACGCCAACGCCCTACCCGGTGCCTACGCCGAGCGTAGCCGGCGGTCCCGCGACCAAGAGCGATCTGACCAGCGAGACGTCTAGCCAACTGGGGAACTGCCAAGCCTTCCCGGACGCGGCGCAAGCATCGCTAATGTTCGCCTGGGGACACTGCACCGGATCGGCGCAGTATAATCCAGATTTACGACCAGGCTGCCGCGCCGCCGACCAGCAATCAGATCGCACCGGCGCAGCAATGCCAGTCCAATCCGGCAAACGACTGGGTATTCGATTTTCGTCCTGGTCTGTACGTCAAAAATGGCGTGCTGATCTGCAACAGCGTCAACAGCGATCCGACTCAGTATACGCCGGGCGCTTTGGATACTACGTTCGGCGCGGTCTGGCATTGAGCAAAACATTCAAACAGCAAAGGAGAAAACAATGGATACTCAGTTAGAACGAGAGCAGCAGGTCCGAAATTTCCCCGACTGGTTCAAACAGACGAGCCTCGGCCGCAAGCTGATCACCGAAAACGAAAAGCTCGAAACTCAGCAGCGCCAGAAGATTATCGACGAGATCGCCGAGATCCGCGCCGCGGCCATGAAGGAGCTGCCCGGTTTGCGCCAGGCAGCAGAAGACGCGCGCCAGGCAGCCATTGAAGCGGAACGCCAATTCGAAGCCGCTCGCGATCGGCGGATGAAAGCCGATAGCGACGTCCTCGACTGCTCCATGCGTGCCGACAACCGAATAGCGCTGCTGGAGACGCGCCTGCGTAATCAGGTTGCCGCGGAAATCTCAGGTTATCGCGAAAGGATCCGTGAGCTGCGCGAGTTAACCAGCAAATCGCTCGAGACCAGCCAGCGATTTACCGGGAAATACAATGCGTTGAGCCTGACCAAAGAATTCCACACGACGACCAATGCGCCATCAGTTCGCGCGCGCCTCGCCGCCTTGGTCGCGCTCGATCGCGCCTTAGACACCGTGATTGCGCTCATCGCCGATGGCGAAGAGAGGCAACGGAAATTTGAAGCAATGCTCGCGGAAGTGCCCGAGCTCGCCGAGCCGACCGAATGGTTATTCTCGCGACCTGCGAGGGGATCCGCGTAGGAGATCCGAAAATGGATTCAAGACAATTCATCCAGGAAGGGCTGAAAAGCATCGAGCAATGGTTGAGCAGTCAGACCGAAGCCAAGCTGAATAACGACGTCGCCGAAGTGATGAGTACCGTGCGCAGCGCCATGGTGCAAAAGTTCGGTTCGCTTCCCGAGATTACTCAGATCTGCGACGTCGCTGAACGGTCCCTGCTTGAGACTTTGCTCGATCGCTACCTGCGCCGCGCCAGCGAAGCTTTTTTCGCTCGCATCGCCGAACTCAAAGACGGTCGGGGGTAGGGGGGTGCAAATCTCTGACGCGGCGCGGCTGCGACCGCGCCTGCAATCACAAAAACATGAACGAGAACGAATTTCAGCTTAAATGACCATGACCAAGAGCAACGCCATTCCATTCCGCCCGCTTCGCCGGCCGACGATCCCGGCCCCGCCGCGCCACCTGAGCGACAAGTCAAGGCGCCTGTGGCGCGAGATCGCCAGGGCCTACGTTCTCGAAGTGCATCACCTCGCGCATTTACAGACCGCGCTCGAAGCTCTCGATCGTAGCGAGCAGGCGCGCCAGACCGTCGAGCGCGAGGGCCCATACTTCACAGACAAACATGGGGTGACGCGACCCCATCCCGCCTTGACCGTTCAGGCAGCCTGCGCCCGCATCTACCAGCGCGCGATGCGCGAGTTGAATCTCGATTCGCCAGTGAGCGAGAGGAAATAAGCCATGCCACGCAAACCGCGTCCAGTCCGCGCCAGCCGGCCCGAGGTCACGAGCGAAGAGCTCTGGCGCTGGTTCGTCGAGGAGACCGAAGACGAACCGTTCGAGGTCATGTTCCGATCCGACGATGAGATGCGCGCGATCGCCCTCGCCGTGATGCCTGACGTGCTCGCCTATTACAGCCGGTTGCATCCAGGACGCCGGCCGCGCCTATGGTGGCGATTCTGCGCACCGCAAGCGGACCTCTTCGCGTGGCTTTTCCCTGCCGCCGCCGAACGGCCGCAGTTTGCCCAGCCGCGCAAGCGTGTTGGCGGCCGCGGCGTGCCGGCTTGGGAACGGTTCGCGTATGTCCCAGCGTTCGATTACGGCGTCCCTGCGCACTGGGCGGACTCAGACCCCGACGATCCGCCACGCTTCGAGTCGCAAGCGAGCTACCTGCGCCGCCACGAACTGTTATCGCCAGCAGAGTCACGCCGGCTGACGCCAGCCGATTTTGAGCCGGAGATTGTCGAATTATGAGCCCGCATAACCTCGACAGCTTAGCGCGCCGCATCGCCGATCGATGGTGCAGCGAGTTTATCCAGGACGTTCTCAACAGCAAGCCAGCCGAACTATCCGCAGCCGAATTCCAGCAACTGCAGGTTAAGTTGCTGCGGCTCTGCTCCGAGCGCTTAGCCGTAGCAGCGCGAGCCGCGGAGGTGACCCGATGAGAAAGAGTAACTCGTTCCTAAAGCATCAGCGCGAACGCGAGCGGGCCGCCCGGGCGGCAGAGAAGCGAGCGCGCAAACTCGAAAAAAAGCGAGCAAAGAAAGGAGACGCGAATGCGACAAACGATTGACCTCAGCCACCTGGCCCCGCGCGAGCGGTCCTATGCCGCCAACCTGCTCGGCGAGCTCGTCCCCTGGTACTACCCTGTCCAAGCGGCGGCTGAGCAATACGACGAATATGACGAATATGACGGCTCGCCGCCGGCCGGATGGGTCTGGAATGCCGAGAAGAATCGCTTCGTCTGGACCGGCGGCGACCCCGGCGAGATTGAGGCGCCATCCCACCTACTTGCGCCGGCATCTACACAGTCGGCGCCGCCGGCAAGAACCGCACCTCCACGCGGCCGACGGGGTACACGCCGTGGGAATCGCAGTCCGCTTTAACCAGATGTCGAGTAATTTGCGTATCGGCAAGGAACGATATCAGCGAATGCTCATTCGCCCCGGCGCCTTCGATGCCAGCCTAGAAGCTGGCGATCCAGTGGATCTGCGAATCGAGCATGACGGCCCAGTTATCGCGTCGACTGAGAACCTAACCCTGGGGCTGAATTGCAGCCCGGATCACCTGACAATTTTCGCCGATATCGGCGCCGACGAGCCGGTCCTTGCCTTGCTGCGGCGCAAAGCGTTGGGGTTAAGCGTCGGAATCGACCTCCTCGATCGCAATATACGTGGCCGGACACACGAAGTCCTCGAGGCCCGGTTAAATCACATTGCCATTTGCGACGAGCCGGCCTTCCAGGGCGCTTGTATCTGGATCGCCGAGTAATCCTACATGTCAATGAAAATCGACACGAAATATCTACGCCCGATCGTTCGCGAAGTGCTGGGCATGAGGGAGCTGCAGGGTGTGGAGCGCGAGCATTTTCGCCAGGCGGTTGCGGCCTATGCCCTGCGCGCCATCGGCATATCCGACGCTCAGATCGCCCAAGTGTTCGACCGCACAGCGCCGGCCATCCGGTATGTCGCCGAACAGATGGCGGCGAGGGCGAAAACCCATCACAGCGTGGGCGTGTACTGCGATCGCATCATCGCCGAGTTGCGGGAAAAACTCAGTCGATTCGACCTGGATAGTCACAGCGAGGAAAATGAGTAATGGCGAATTGGTACAGCGGGAAAATCCGCGATCCGCTGCTCGCAGGCCCTCGCGTCGTGATCGCCGGCCAGGAATTCCAGCTTGCATCCAGCGATGAAACAATCGAGCACGCTACCCCTGTCCTCGCTCTCGTACACCCGTTGCTGGATGAAGCTGTTTTAAGGGGAGACGTCGAGGCTCAATTTGATTGCGAGGTGTGGATAGTCGCCGCTTTCCTGAGACCGAATTATCCCGGTTTGGATCCCGACATCTTGCGGGAACACGCTGGCCTCTTCGACCTTCACGACGCGATTTATGCTCTTGCGAACTATAGGGTCGACGTGACCGGGTCTATGGCTGCAAAACCGGAATTGCTGAACTGAGTAACCGCGTTGATAACTTACATAGATAGTTGAGGCCAAAATACAATGCCGAGTGATGCTCAATTACAAGCTGTGATCCGGGCCGAGATCTCAGACTTTGTCAGTAAGATGAACGAGAGCGCGCGGATTGCGGCTCAGTCCGCAGCCGAAACCCAGCGCGCGCTCGAGGGCATGGCGCGCGGTGGCCAGGCCTCGATAACCAAGCTGACGCGCTCCATGCAGGTGTCAGCCGATGAATCAAAAGGCGCCTTCGCGGAAATCAACGAGGCCGCAGAGTCAGTTAAGACCACGCTTGAGGGGCTCGCCGATGTTTTCCTGGTCGGCGCCGCGATCGATCTCGGCCACCGGCTGATCGAGGGCGCCGCCGGCGCGAATGAGCTCGAGGTCCAACTCCTTCACCTGAGCGAGCGCACGGGAATCACAGTCGAGCAGATGAATGCGCTGGCGGGCGTCTCACGCCTGGCCGACGTTCCGATGGACGCACTTGCCCGCTCCATGACCATGCTTTCCGAAAAAATGGTTCAGGCCGAGCAGGGCGGCAAGCAGGCGCAGGCGGCGTTTGCTGCGTTCGGGATCAGCATCGATGAGCTGAAGGGTCTGAATCCTCACGAAGTCTTTTTGCGCGTGGCGGATGCGATGGCGCAGACGCGCGATTCGACCGAAAAGTTGGGTGAAGCCGCAACTCTTCTCGGCTCGCGCATGGGAACGCAACTCCTGCCGGTGATGCGCGAGGGGGGCGAGGGAATCCTCGAGCTTGAAAAAGCGTACAGCGACTTAAATCCGCTGACGACCGAGCAGGCGGAAGACGCCGACCGGCTCCATCGCTCGTGGGAAGCCTTGAAAATCTCGGGCGAGAGCTTGTGGCGCACGGTCGCGACCGAAATAACGCCGGCGCTGATCAAGCTCAACGGATATCTCACTGAGTACATCGAAGGGCTGAAAATCGCCGGCACGGTCGTAATGCACCCGTTCAGCCCCGACTTATGGCGCAAGGCAGGCGACGATGCGCGCAAGCAGCTTGAAGATATCAACAAGCTGGTCAACTTCAGCAGCAGCGTCGTCGGGGGCCCGGGCGACCAAGTCAATGTCACCAAAACTGGCGGCGCCGCGGCTGCGCACAAGGCGGCGGAAGAGCAATTCCGCGCTTTCGTAGAAGAGCAGCAACTCGAGCTGGCTGAGGCTCAGAACAACGCCGTCGTGAAGGTCGGCATCATGATGAGCGTGGTCGAAAAGGCCAAAGAGCTGTTCGGCCAGCAGTCGATCGAATACCGCCGCGCCCTGGTCGAAGAGCAGCAAGCGGCCAACGAATTCGCGCGCCAGCAGCAGGCCTTTGACAATCAGCAAGCGCAGGCCTTCAACCGCCGGCTCCACGCCTGGACGCAGTATTTCAGCGAGCAGGCGCGACTGGCCAGCGAAAATTACAACAAGAATTTACATGCGTTCACGCAGTTCCTGGCCGAAGAGCAGCGCCAGCATGACGAAATGATTTCCCGCATGTCGAGCGAAGCGGCAGGCGGGACGATGAGCGTAATCGAAGCCGCGATGACACCTCGGGGTCGCGGGCGCGGCGGTGGTCCCGGCCGAGCGCTCGAAGAAGTAGGCGTCCGGATGGCCGAGCGGTTCACTGACACGCTACTGACCAAGAGCTACAATGAGTTATTCCAGGCGCTGTTCCCGCAGAGTCAGATCCAGTCCCTGTTCGAGAGGGTTTGGCAAGACCTGACGCCGACGATCTCGTCGATCTTTAGCACGGTCTTTGGTGCATTGGGCGGATTGCTGGGCGGCGGAAGCGGCGGCGGCGGGCTCGGAGGGATAGCCAGCGGCATCGGAAGCATAGCCGGCCTGATCGGCGGCATCTTCGGCTTCGCCGAGGGCGGCCCGGTTACACAGACCGGCTTAGCGCTGGTTCATGCCGGCGAGTACGTAATCCCGCGTTCGGATATGTCGGCAGTAAGCAGCATGGGTGCCGGGATCCGCGCCTCGTACAGCAATTCAACTACGAACAACCGCGGCGGCGATATCCACTTTTCGCCGACGCTTCATGTGTCGGGCAGCAACGGCCGCGAACTGGGCGAGCAGGTCGTAGAGCATGTAAAGAACGCCATCCGCGCTGGCGACTTCGGGCGCATGAGCCGGGCGGGATTTCCGACTGGGATTTTGCGGTAGCCGGGGCCGGCGGCGGCATGGACTTACGCTGATGTTTCCCGCTCAGGGGCATTCGTCAAAGTGTGCGCGCGGCTTAGCCACGCTGGCGGGCTTGGGCTTTTCGAGCGGCGGACGGGTAAATCATCGTCCGGCGAATCCGGACGCGGCAGAAGGGCGTTTACCGCGGTTTTGGGAAAGAAAGCGGGACCTGATGGCGCCGGCCCCGCTCCTTCTGCCAGCCCAATGAGAAAGGGGGTGCTCACACGGGCTAGTCCTGGATTTTTACCCCGCGCTGGGGTGGATTTCAATCGTCACGCCGCGTGAAGCTTCCGCTCGCGATTCCCGTCCCGGTCGAGCCCGCGGCCAAATAACTCTTTTGCGATACGAGCCCTGACCACCGCCGGGTCGAAACGGGGAAATCGGCCGAACCGAATCAGGCCATCGGCCTTGGTGATGGCCGCGCAAAAGCGCGTGCTGGTCGAGGCGGCTGGTAAGGCCGGGCTTGGAATTAGCGCCTGGATGCGTAGCGTGGCGCTGCGCGAGGCGCGGAAATTGGGAGTGAAGTGACGGCGAGGAGGGCCCCGGCAGTGGCGAGGTGGAAGCGCCGCAAGACTGCTCGCGGAAAGGAAACGCAACCGCTATCAGTGCTTCACCCTGAAATTGCACGGCTTAGGCTCGAGGAATCGGCCTTATGCCTAGCTAAGTGGAACCTTTTCATTCTTTTTCTCACGCTTCTGGCCGTGGGCTGTTATACGGAGTTTACTCGCGAATCTGACAATCAAAATAGTCAATTTTTCCAGGCAAATGCTCGGCCTTACGTCAGCATGGGACGAAAAGACGGATTAGTTGGTCAATTCATCGAAAGTGCCGACGGAGCCAGCAAGAAGTCAGGCGTTGTGCTGTATTTTCATAACAGTGGGCACCTTCCGGCGCTGAGATTCAACGTTGATCTGTCCCATTCCGGCGGTGCCACTGGACGTTTCGATATCCACCACATGGCCAGATTGCGAGACTCGAAAACCGGCGAAGTAAGACTGGTCGCCGGGCTTAAGGACATTGGGGGCGAATCTGACAGCGCCGCTCTTTTCGAAAATTGGTTCGACAGGAGAGAGGCTGATTCTGCGAAACGAGGGCGCGACTTTGTCGTTAAGGGCATCTTCGAGTACTGCGACGATTTCGGAGAGTATTTCTGCAAAGTCTTTTTTCGAAGTACGTCGCAAAGCCGGTTGGTGCTTTCAATTTGATCGGCATGAACGACTGCCAGTACTCGTACCCCAGCACTGCGGGGCAAGAACTCTTGTCACCTTGTGAGACATCTGAGGAGGGTAACAAAAGTCGCCGAGGCCTGGCGTCTGCGTTGGGCAAGATAACTGATCAGGCAATCGTTCTCTGGCACGTTAAATCGACTCAAGGCAGGGCGCCGCGCGGCCACGAGCGTGAAAACCTTGGTGCCAAATAGGGTGCCAAGTTCGGTGCCAAAATAGGGCCAAGCTTTGACAGCCATTCTGACAGCCAACGGGTAAGGATCGATGGCTCCAAAGCGGACTTCGGCGGACGTACCGTAACTGAAAAACCTTTGATTTACGCAGCCTCTGGACAATCGCGGACGGGTTTCGCCTAACTTCGGATCCGAGGGTTGGGGGTTCAAATCCCTCCGGGCGCGCGAATCAAAATCAGGTACTTCGCCGGAAATGGCGGCGATCTGCTCAGCCCCGCGGGTGAATTACCGAGCCCAGAAGACCTCCGCTGCCCAATGCGTACCGCTCGACCGCAGGCGAGCTCCGGACGGCCGGCAGCGGGTGGGAGCGGCAGTTGCATCGCTTTGCTGACAAGCGGGTTAGCGATCGCTAAAGGGGCTTCCTCGCGCCGGCGTCGCGACTTGCCCGGGCGTTTTCACCGGTCCGCGCGCTTTGTGGTAGCCTGAGCGGGCGCGCAGGTCAGCAGGGAGAGTGCGATGGCGATTACTCAGTTTCTGCATGTTTCGATCGGTATTTCAGACCCGGAAAAATCGGTGCCGTTTTATCGCGATGTGCTGGGGTTCAAGGAAATCGCAAAGCTGCGCTATGACCGCAGCGGCCCGGCCAAGGTCATGGGATTCGAAGAGGCCGACTTCACCGTGTGGCTGCTGATGCGCGACGGCTACCGGCTGGAATTGATCCATTTCGATCGGCCGGCCAGCCCGCCATTGCGGGAACGGCCGCGGACCAATTCGCTGGGCCTTTCCCATCTCACGGTCGGCATCACCGATCCCGAAAAGACGATGGCGGAACTGAAGGCGCGCGGCGTGCGGGTGCTGGAGCACACTATCGGCAATTTCGAGGAGGACGCCCCCGGGTTCATGTTTTTGTTCGAGGACCCTGACGGATTCCTGATCGAAGCCTACGTGGCGCGCGCGGATGGGAAATATCCCTACGGAAACCGCGAATGATTTGCATCGGCTGAGCCTGCAACATCTGGCGGCAGCAAAAAAGGGCGCCGCCCGAGGCTGATGACGTTCAGCCGGCGGCCGGCGCGCTTTCTTTTGGCGTTCAGATGGCGAGGATTTATTTCAGCAGCTCGCGCGCGATTACCACTCGCTGGATCTGCTGGGTGCCCTCATAAATCTGCAACAACTTGGCGTCGCGCATCAGCTTCTGGACCGGGTATTCGTTCATGTACCCGTAACCGCCGAAGATCTGCACCGCGTCGGTGGTGATCTTCATGCAGGCATCGGCGGAGAAGACCTTGGCGTAACTCGATATCACATTGCGCGGATTTCCCTGGTCCACCGACCATGCCGCCTTGCAGGTCAGCAGCCGCATCGCCTCGATCTCCACCGCCATGTCCGCCATCATGAACTGCAAGGCCTGGAAATTCGCGATCGGCTGTCCGAATGCGCTGCGCTGTTTGGCGTACTTGATGCACTCGTCCAGCGCCCGCTGCGCGACGCCGGTGGCGATCGCGCCGATTTGTGGACGGCTGCGCTCGAACGTCTTCATCGCGTACTCGAAGCCCTGCCCTTCGCTTCCGACCAGCGCGCTGGCGGGGACGCGCACGTTGTCGAAGACGATCTCGCCGGTATCCGCCGCGCGCTGCCCGAGCTTGCCGTGCATGCGGGTTTTGGTGATTCCGGGCAAATCGGCGGGCAGCACGAAGCAGGAAATCCCCTTATGGCGCAGGCGGCGGTCGGAGGTGGCGAACATGGTGTACCAATCGGCCATCGAGCCGTTGGAAATGAAGTGCTTGACGCCGCTTATCACGAAGCCGTCGCCCTCGCGGCGGTAGCTCGTGGCCATCGCGGCAACGTCAGAGCCGGCGCCCGGTTCGGTAATGGCAAAGGCGCAAAAGGTGAGCTGCCGCATCAGACCGCCGAGATACGCGCGCTTTTGTTCCTCGCTGCCGGCGATCAGCAGCGGGAGTACGGCAAGGTCGTTCGCGGCGATCGCATTGGCGATGCCCGAGCATCCGTAATTGAGTTCCTCGCTAATCAGGCAGACGTCAAGCACGCCCATTCCGGGGCCGCCCAGTTCTTTGGGAACGGCGAAATTGATGAGGCCCGCGGCAAACGCCTTTTCGCATACATCGCGGGGAAAGATCGCTTCCTCGTCGTACTTGCGCGCACGCGGAATGATTTCCTGCTCTGTGAATCTGCGCGCCAAAGCCTTGAGCTGCTGCTGCTCTTCGGTCAGATCAAAACCCAGCATCGCGAGGACCCTCCGTTGTTCCGGCTGCCGCGCCGGACCCAATCAGTAATCGATAACAATCATCCGCGGCTTGCAAAAGGGCAAGGCAGCGGATACAAACGCCCCCATATGCTTAGCGCGCCGCGGCGGCGGCGGAATTCAGCCAGGAGAGGACTTGATGGCAATCGTTATAATAGCAAGGATGAAGGCCAAGGCGGGACGCGAGCAGGAACTGGAGTCGGCATTTCGCGAAATGATCAAGAAAGTGCGCACCGAACCCGGCTGTCAGCAGTACATCCTGCATCGCGCGCTCAAAGATCCGACCCAGTTTGCATTTTACGAGGTTTACGCCGACAAGGAAGCGTTGGATTTTCATGGCAAGACGCCCCACATGGCGGAAATGCGCTCCAAGCTGGGCGATTTGATCGAATCCACCACGCTCGACGTCATGAGCGAAATCGATCGTAAATAGCGCGCGACAAAGATCGCTTGTCTTTACCCAATTCCGCTCGTTCATTGCTGTGGTTGCGTGCCGCCGCGATGAGCGAGCGGTTTCCGTTTTCAGCTGCAGGCCAATGGCGGCAGCGACTTTGCTGCTGCGCAGTAGACGCGACTTTCTCATGGTGTCAGTCTGGAGATAGTGGTAACTTGGCCGCGCCGAGGAGACTGAGCCATGGCTGAAGAAGCGACACAGGAATTCAGGGTTATCGGAACGCGTCCCGTGCGCCATGACGGCGTGGACAAGGTCACGGGCCGCGCCAAGTACGGAGCGGATTATGCCTTTCCCGACATGCTGCATGGGAAGATCCTGCGCAGCCCGCATGCTCACGCGATCATCAAATCGATCAACGTGGACAGGGCGCTGAGGTTGCCGGGTGTCAAGGCGGTGCTGACCGGAGAGGATCTTCCCGAACTGCCCGACAAGGCCGAACCGATTGGCGAGGTGCCAACCAACCTGCGCCATACCGCGCTCAACATCCTGGCGCGCGGCAAGGTCCTTTATGACGGCCATCCGGTGGCAGCAGTGGCCGCGACCTCACCGCATATCGCCGAGGAAGCGCTCTCTTTGATCGAGGTCGAGTACGAAGTTCTGGCGCCGGTCATGAATGTGCACGAAGCGATGGCGCCCGATGCCCCGATTCTGCATCCGGAGCGCCGCACCAAGGAATCGCCCGATAAGCCTACCAACGTCGCCAGTCATATCCAGTTCAAGGGCGGCAACCTCGAGGAGGGCTTCAAGCAGGCGGACTACATCGTCGAGCGCCAGTTTGAAACGCAGATGGTCCATCAGGGGTATATCGAACCGCACAATGCGCTGGCGGTTTACAATCCCGACGGCCATGCGACCGTTTACACGTCGACGCAGTCGCCGTTCGAGGCGCGGCAGTTGACCGCGCTGGTGGCCGGGATGCCCGAAGGCGAACTCAAGGTTGTGCCGGCGGAAATCGGCGGCGGCTTCGGCGGCAAGCTGGTGATTTACATGGAACCGCTGGCGCTGCTGCTGTCGAAGAAAACCGGCCATCCGGTGAAGTTCGTGATGAGCCGCTCCGAGGTCCTGCGCGCCACCGGACCGACTTCAGGCTCGTCGATTAAAGTCAAAATCGGCGCCAGCAAAGACGGCAAGCTGACCGCAGCGCAGGTGTGGCTGGCGTATGAAGCCGGCGCGTTTCCGGGTTCGCCGGTGGGCGCTGGTTGTATGACCGCGATTAGCTGCTACGAAGTTCCCAATTTCCTGATTGACGGCTACGACGTGTTGGTCAACAAGCCGAAGACCGCGGCCTATCGCGCTCCGGGCGCGACCAACGCGGCTTTCGCGGTGGAAACCGTGCTGGACGAACTGGCCGAGAAATGCGGCGTGGATCCAATCGATTTTCGCATCAACAACGGCGTTAAAGCGGGCAGCCCGCGCCCCTTCGGTCCGCCCTACAAACGTATCGGTTTCATCGAAACCTGCCGCGCGCTCAAGAACAGCGATCATTACAAGTCCAAACTGCACGGACGCAACCGCGGACGCGGCGTGGCTTTCGGGGTATGGTTCCATGCCGGCGGCCAATCCTCGGCGGTAGTCAATGTTCATAACGACGGCACCGCCAGCGTCGTGACCGGTTCGGTCGATATCGGCGGGAGCCGCGCCTCGATGGCGATGATAGCGGCGGAAGTGCTGGGCCTTCAGGCGAGCGACGTCCGGCCCATGGTCGCTGACACCGATTCGATTGGCTACACGGCGATGACCGGCGGCAGCCGCACGACTCATTCGACCGGAGCTGCGGTGTACGAAGCGGCGCGCGATGCGGTGCGTCAACTCAAGGATCGCGCTGCCCGGCTGTGGCAAATCAAGCCCGAAGACGTCGATTTCGTCGATGGCAAGCTGATTTCGAAAAACAATGGCGTGCCGCCGATGACGATCAAAGAACTGGCCGCCAAGTTCGGACGCACCGGCGGCCCCGTAAGCGGGCGCGCCGGGGTGAGTGCGCGGGGCGGCGTGGGAACGTTCGCCGGCTGCTGCGTGGACGTCGAGGTCGACCCCGAGACCGGCAAGGTTCAAATCCTGCGCGCCACGGTCGCGCAGGAGGCGGGCAAAGCGATCCATCCCAGCTATGTCGAGGGACAGATGCAAGGTGGGACTGCGCAGGGGCTGGGCTGGGCGCTCAACGAGGAATATGTGTACGACACCAGGGGCAACCTGAGAAACACAGGATTTCTGGACTACCGGATGCCGACTTGTCTGGATCTGCCGTTGATCGAAACGGTAGTCGTCGAGGTGCCAAGCCCCGACAATCCCCTGGGCATTCGCGGTGTGGGCGAAGTATCGATCGTCCCGCCGCCGGCCGCAGTTGCCAACGCGATCTATCGCGCAACCGGCGTGCGGATGCAGGAACTGCCGATGTCGCCGCCGCGTCTGCTCAAGGCGATGAAGAACAAGTAGCGACTTCAGCGCAGGAACAATCGTGCCTGCGCACCGGATCGGGAAAAAGAAATCATTCGGCGGGCCAGGCTACGATGCCTTTGGTTTTCAACGTCTCCTGCTCCTGAGGGCTGTAGCCTAACTCGGTCAGGATCGCGCGCGTATCCTCGCCGATTCTAGGCGGCGGGCCCTGAATGAATTGCGGCGTCTGCGACAGCCGGATCGTTTTGCCGAACTGGCGCAATTTGCCAAACAGATCGCCCTGGTAATATTCCACGACGCGCTCGCTTTTGAGGCTCCATTCGTCCTGGAGGAATTTTCTCCAGTAGCCTTCATTGGAGACCTCACAGGGCACGCCCGCGCGATCCAGCCGCTCGAACCATTCCTGGGCCGTGCGCGTTCTAAAGACCGGCTCCAGAATAGCGGCCAACTCGTCGCGATAATCTATGCGCCCGTAATGCGAGCTGTAGCGAGGATTGGATGCGAGTTCCGGATGCCCGACCACATCACAGAACGCGCGCCACTGCGGCTCGAACAGCGCCGCCACGCAGATCCATCCGGAGGAGGTTTCGTACATGCGATACCCGGCGCTGATTCCGGTCTGATTGCGATCCAGCGTGGGACGCCGGCGTATTTCTTTGTTGGCCGTTACAAAGGCGTCGGAGTTGTACCACAGTCCGGCATTGAGCAATGACCCGTCAACGAACTGTCCTTCGCCGGTCAAGTCGCGATAATAGATCGCCATCACGGTGGCAATCGCGGAAAGCGTGGCGCCGCCGGCGTCCACCGTGCCGAGCCGATTCCATATCGGCGGATTCCCATCGCCGCCGCCCATGTATTCCATCCCACACATCGCGGCGAAGAGTTGATCGTATCCGCCCATCATCGCGTCCGGGCCGCGCGTTCCGTAGGCGGCGCTGTGCGTGTAGATGAGGTCGGGTTTGATTTTCCTCAGGGTTTCGTAATCGATTTTCAGCCGTTCGGCGACGCCGGGGCGCTGGTTGTGATGGACCGCGTCGGCGCGCTCGACCAGACGGTAGAAAATCTCCAGGCCTTCGGGCTCTTTCAGATCGACGGCCAGATCCTGCTTGCCGCGCTGGCAAGCCATGAAGGGCGGAAACGGCACCGCGGTGCGCATCCGATCGCCCTTGGGCCGTTCAATTTTGATCACGCGCGCGCCGAGATCCGCCAGCGCCATCGGACCGAACGGACCCGCCAGATACTCGCCGCAGTCGAGCAGCGTGATGCCGTCGAGCGGAGAGCGGGGGTCGCGGCCCAGGCGCCGCAGCGCAGTTTTGAGCGGGCGCGCGGATTCGGATCCGAGTTGCCGCATCACCTCCTCGGTATGCTGGCCGGGCGACGGCGCCGGACCTTTGATTGCGCTCGTGGTCTTCGAAAATCTGATTGGTATTCCGATCTGCGTAACCTTGCCGCGCTCCGGATCGTCAACCACGGCAACCATCCCATTGACTTTGGTCTGCTCGCGGTCGAAGGCGCTCTCGGCCGGCATCACGGCTTCGACCGGGATATCGGCGGCGCGCAACAGGGGAATCCATTCGTCACGCGGCCTGGTCTTGAATGCGGCGATCACCTGGTCGTTGAACTTCCATCGCTCCGAATCGGTGAGCCAGGTGGTATGCGAGGGTTTGGGAATTCCCAGCACACGCGCCAGCGCGTACATGTCGCCCTTGTCGGTGCGCATATGATGGAGCCATTGGCCGTCGCCGCATTCATAGAGCCACACCGGATAGGGAATTGTGTGGTCGAGGAAATGGTTATACTCCGGCACCGGCATTTCGGACCATTGCCAGAGCATGTTGGTGAAGAACGCGACTCCGTCCATCAACGAGGTATCGATGAACTGACCGCGTCCGGTATGCAGTCGCACGCGCAGCGCGCCGCAGATACCGAGCAAGGCGGTGAACGCGGCGCCATAGTTGGCGTACGGGCAGTACATGAACGTTGGGCCGTCGCGGCGGATGCCCGCCTGATGGTGGTAGAGGCCGGTGCGGGCGGCGACCAGCGCTTCGATCGCGGGACGATCGCGCCATGGATGGTCCAGGCCATAGGCGCTGAGCTTGCAGTGAATCAGATGGGGGAGTTGCGCCGTGAGGGCCGCCTCGTCCAGTTCCAGGCGCGAGGAATCCGCAGGCGCGACGGATTCCAACAAGACATCGGCGCGTTGCAGCAGTTTGCGCAAGCGCCCACGATCGGCAGCCTGTTCAAGATCGAGCGTGATACTCCGCTTGCTCCGATACCATACAAAAAAGCCGGGCTCGATTTGACGGATTGGATCGCCGCCCGGCGGTTCGACCTTGATTATGTCGGCGCCCTGCTCCGCCATCAGCAAAGTGACCAAAGCGCCCGCCAATCCCTGTGAGGCGTCGATTATCCTGATTCCGTCCAGAATCCCAGCCATCATGGTCTCCCCAATGCGTTTCGCGATCGTGCGGTCCTTGATTGTTTGCGGCTAATGGCGCGCCGCGGCCCGAATTTGTGCCGGCGTCAGTTCTGCGACCCCGCTCACCATCACCAGCGTCAGCGTCATCGCCGCGGCGATGAGGCAAATCCAGGCGCCCACTTCGAATCCCAATGCATAATTCCCAGTGGACTCGAAAAGCCGGCCCACCAGCAGCGGTCCGCTCGCCATCCCGAACGTGGAGGCCAGTCCCATCAGCCCCGCCAGCGTGCCGAATCGCTTGAGCCCGACGATTTCGGCCAAAGCAATCGGAAACACCGTCGCTGTCACGCCCGCGCTCAGGCCAAAGATCAGCATGAAAGCGGCAACATACCAAGGCCACATGGTGGAACCGCTTCCGGCTTCCATCAAAAGGATAGACGCAGCTCCCAGCCCGATCAGCATCGCGGCAGCGACCTTGCGCCCGGTATAGCGGTCGGCGAGGATGCCGGCCAGGATCAATCCCGGCACGGCAATCAGGTTCTGTCCGCTCTGGACCAACGCGGCGTTGCGCGAGGTGAATCCGGCATGAATCAGCGAGGGTGTGATGAAGTAGAACAGGCTGGCCAGGCTGATGCTGCCCAGATAGATCGCGGCGATCAGGATCCAGAAGGGCACGCTGCGTATCGCCTCGAAGGTATCGAGTCCCGGCAAGTCCTCGGCCGGCGCCGAAGACTTGCGCACGGGCTCGACGCCCGCGGGCTCGCGGCGAATCACGAATCCCACCAGCGGCAGCGCAATCAGCGCGATCGGCAAACTCAACACCACGAAGGCCATCCCGATGCTTGCCGAATGAATGATGTAGTCGGTGAGCGGCGGCAGAATCACGCCGCCGGCCGACATCCCCGCCACCGCAACGCCCATCGCAAAGCCGCGCCGCTCCCCAAACCAGCGCGCCGCGATCACGGTCAACGGAATCGTACTGGCCATCGCGGAACCGATTCCGATGACGACGTAGGAGGACACCATCGGCAGGAACGCGTGGGCGGCGGCGGCCAGCAGCATGCCGATTACCGTGATAACTACGCCGACCACCATCACGCGATGCACAACAAACCGGTCCACCATCCAGCCGACCACGGGGGAGGAGAAGCCCCATATCAGCGTAAATACACTGGGAATAATCACCGCGCGCGAATGGGACCATCCGTACTGGCGTATGAACGGCGTGATAAAGATCGGAATCGTGTTGTGAGTCCCGGCAACGATAAAAAACAGGGCCACGAAAAGCGCGGCAAGAACGATTTTCTGCTGGCGATCCAGTTTCACCATCGTCAGTTTCTCCGGGCGGCACTTCGCCCATAGCTATTCGCGTCGATTTCCGCCAAAGGCCGGACTCTCGGCTAAGCCATCAAAGTGCCGGCGTTGACGTGCAGCATGGCGCCGGTGTAATAGCCGGCCTCGTCGCTGGCGAGGAACAATGCGGTGGCGGCGAGTTCTTCGGGTTCGGCGATTCGACGCAGCGGCACGGAATCGACGATACCCTGCTCCATTTTCGGGTCGCGATCCAAGGCCGCCTGCAGCATCGGCGTGCGCACACCGCCGGGCGCGATCGCGTTGACGGTGATGCGATGCGGCGCAAGCTCCAGCGCCAGAACCTTGGTCAGCATCCACACTCCCGCCTTGCTGACGCAGTAATCGCCGCTGTTAAGGGCAGGCCGCAGCGCCATGATTGACGAGATGTTGATTATTCGGCCGCCTCGCCCCGCCTTGACCATAGCGCGGGCCACGGCGCGATCGACCAGGAAAACACCGTCCAGGTTCACGCCGAGCACTTCGCGCCATTCGGCGAAGGGCTTGTCGATAATCGCGCGATGGCGGTCTTCGCCCGCGCCGAAACCCGCATAGGGGATCGCGGCGGCGGCGACCAGGATATCGACGCCGCCAAGCTCGCGCACCGCACGGTCAACCATCGCATCGACCTGCGCCTCATCGCTGACGTCCACCTGATGCGCGATTACTTTGCGGCCGGTGTGCGCCAGCTCCTGCGCCAGTCGCTCGGCGTTCGCACGATTGCGATCGGCGATCAGAACATCGGCGCCTTCGGCGACGAAGCGGCGGACAGTGGCGCGTCCGATTCCGCTCGCACCGCCGGTCACGATTGCGTTTTTGTTTTCGATACGCATTTCCCGCTAATACACCGGTGGCGAAATATTTGGTAGGGCGGACCGTCGTCCCCGCCCTACTACCAAGCCATCAAAGTAGTGCGCGGTAACGCTGGATGTAAAAGTCGTAGGTGTTTGCGATCAGCTCGTTGTTGAGGCCGTAATTGTGCTCGGGCACGCGATGCGATCCCCTGGGGTTTTTGGCCTGCCACTTGAGCATCAGCCTTGCGGTATCGGCGCTTAGCTCCCAACCGAGCCATTCATAAAGGCCCCGGATTTCACGGATTGGATCGGCCATGAAATCGCGGAACGCGATATCATAAAAACGCGCCGGCCCCGTCCGATCGCGTAGATTGAGAAGGCGGCTGATTGCCAATGCCCATTCGCGCATCGCGTGACTGGCGTACCACTGCGGCATCGGATCCGCGAGCAGCTCCCGGCGCGTGGACCACAGCAAATCGGCAATGGAGGGCAGCACTTGTGCAGGATTGCGATGGGTCATCACGAAGCGGGCGTCCGGATATACCTTGATGAGAGCGTCGATATAAAGCATGTGAGTGGGCGACTTGAGGCTCCATCGTTTGGGCGGACATCGCCATTGCAGCAGCTTCAGCACCCGCTTGTGATAACGATATGCGGGTTCCATATCGGCCGACGAGTTGAGCCATTCCATATACGATGGGACATGCACGGCCGACTCGAAAGCCTGGAATTTGAAATCGAGGAACATGACATAGAGGCACTCGATCGGACCTTCGGCGTCCCAGGGCAGCATCTGGCGGCGCTCGGGGCATCGATCGAGGCTCGCTTCCAGGTTGGCGGCGCATTGCGCGATCCGCGGATCGGAATGCTCGGTGGCGCTTTCGGGCGGCGGACAGGGCTTGCCTGATTCCCACATCCGCAGCGAGCGGTTATTGGGATCCTGGGCCAGCATAAATGACAGCGCAGTGCTGGCGGTGCGCGGCAGACCGACGCCGAACAGCGGCGCCACGATCTCTTCATCCTCGATTTCGGGATGCCGCCGATACCAGTCCTCGACCTGCAAGCGGTTAATCAGCAACCCGATTAGCATTTCGGGCACCGCCACCGCCCCCAACTCATTGAGTTTGCTTTCGCGGTTGATTGAATCCACCAGCCGCTCGAGCCCTTCACGCCAGGAATCGGACCCGAAATCGTGCAGACCGGCACGGGATTGAGCTGCCGCGATTAAATCTTTGACCTTTATTTCGTTGATCACCTTTTCTCTTTTCTCATTTCTACAACCCGCGCCAGTTCGTCCAATCGCGGCAACGTCCGCTCGGCGCTTTCCGACGGAATCCTATAGATCACCCGCTCCACGCCTTCGCGCTGGTACTCGTCCAGCGCGGCCGCTTCGGGGTCTATCTTGTCCCAGACGAAACGATGGGCGGTGATGCGGATCGTTTTGGGATCGCGTCCCCTGGCTTCGGCGCGGCGGCGCAGATCATTGAGTATGGTCTTGAAGACATCTATCGGGACGCGCTGCGGCAGCCATCCGTCGCAGTACTCGACGACGCGGTCCAGCGATCGTGGGGCCATCGCGCCGAGCAGTACCGGAGGATGCGGTTTCTGGAGGGGGCGCGGCGGGCAGCGGATCGGGTCGAAGTTGACGAATTCGCCGTGATACTCCGCCACTTCGTTGCACCAGATCCGCTTCATCGCCTCGATTCGTTCCGCAAACACCTTCCATCGGTTCTTCCACGCAACCCCGTGATGCGCCATCTCCTCGATCCTTCCACCCGCTCCGACGCCGAACACGAAGCGGCCGCCGGAAAGCACGTCGAGCGAGGCCACCTGTTTGGCAAGGACGATCGGGTCGTGCTCGGTGACCAGGCAAATCGAGGTGCCGAGCTTGATTCTGCGGGTGGCGGCGGCGGCGGTGGCCAGCGCGATCATGTTGTCGAACATGATCCGGTACTGTTCGGCGAAGGCCTGCGGCGGCCACGGCACCGATTCATTGACCGGCACATGAGTATGCTCGGGGACGAACAGGGCGTCGAGTCCGCGCTCCTCCACGGCGACGGCGAGCTGCGCCGGGTAGATCGCGGTTTGCGTGGGAACGTAAGACACGCCGATTTCCATCGTATCCTCCTGCTCCGCATTGGTGACCGGCGACAATCAGTATCAGGGAATCAGCACGCCGCCGTTGGGATGCATCAATTGGCCGGTGTAATAGGCGCCTTCCTCGCTGGCCAAAAACAGCGCCGTGGCCGCGATATCGTAAGGTTTGCCAAAGCGGCGCATCGGAATTGTGTTCAACACCGCGGTGGCGGTCGGCTCGTGTCCTCTGATGTGCTCGGTCATCGGCGTCTCGATAAATCCGGGCGCGATCGCGTTGGCGGTGATATTGTAACGGGCCAGTTCCAGGGCCAGCGTCTTGGTCAGCATCCATACCCCCGCTTTGCTCACCGAGTAAGCGCCGCCGCGCACCGACGCGACGATCGCCGCGCCCGAGGCGATATTGATAATGCGGCCGCCCTTGTCAGCGTCGATCATGGCGCGCGCCACGTGGCGATCGGTAAGGAAGGTGCCGTCCAGATTGATCGTCATCACGCGCCGCCAATCCTCCAGCGGCTGCTCGACCAGCAGCCAGCGGTTGCCCTTGCCTTCTCCATAATTGGCGAACGGAACGGCCGCCGCGGCGACCAGGATGTCGATGCCGCCCATCTCACGCACCGCCCGCTCAACCATCGCCTGCACCTGCGCCTCGTCGCTGATTTCGACCTGCAGCGCCAGCGCATTGCGCCCGGTTTTGCGAATTTCGGCAGCGATCTCCTCAGTCGGCGCCAGGTTGCGGTCTGCGGCCACGATATGGGCGCCCTGGCGCGCAAACAGGCGCGCGGTTTCCCGCCCGATCCCGCTGGCCGCGCCGGTTATAAGAGCGACTTTTCCCGTAAGTTCCAGTGCCATTGTGACTCCTTCGCGCGAATGCCGCTTGAAGCGCAATCCCCGCCATTGTTTTCATTCAGCTCCATTTCGCTTGCGCGAAAAGGCCGCAACCGTCGGATTGGTAGCCTGAGCGGCGGGCAAAGCGCAACCCCACGGCACCGGCACCTGACAAGGTGCGGAAAAAAGAGGAGCTGCGCCTTTATCAAGATGCTACGTTCTGCACCGTGGATAAAAAGCGGCTGCTTTCCTTTACTTCTCTGCTTTTGGGAGAGACTGGAGGGAAGCAGGTTGCGGAAAATCCTTTTTCCGCAACCTGCCAATGCCGCCACTCTCCCGCTTGGCGCCAAACTATCGTAAGCTGCGACAACCATGGCGCAAAATCGCGCCGGCATAGATCACGAAGGAGGCTCCAAAAGATGGCCAGCCTTGCCGAACTCGAAGCGCGGATTCAGTCCCTGGAAGATATCGAAGCGATCAAGCGGCTTAAGTACAAGTACCTTCGATGCCTGGATACCAAGCAGTGGGACGAGATGGCCACGACGTTCGCGCCCGACGCGACCACCGACTATTCAGACGGCGAGCTGAAGTTTTCCGGACGCGAAGCCATAATGAAATTCCTGAGGGAAAGCGCGATGGGCGGTCCACAGGGGCTGATCGGCGTCCATCAGGTGCATCACCCCGAAATCGAGTTGACCAGCCCGACCACGGCAAAGGGTACCTGGGCGCTTTACAACTATCTACTGCATAAAACCGAAAATACCGGGCTGCGGATTTGCGCATACTATCACGACGAGTATGTAAAGACTCACGGACAATGGCTAATCAAATCCACCGGCTACAGGCGCATCTTCGAGGAAAGCTGGGAGCGCAAGGATAGTCCAAGTTTGAAATTGATCAAGCCCTGAAGCTGGTCTCAAGAGCCGGCTGCGTTGGCGGTTTTGACGCCGGACTTCTGCGGTATCGGGGCGATATTGTCCAGCGCGATGTTGAGTTGCAGCACATTGACGCCGGGCTCGCCCAGGATTCCGCCCCAGCGGCCGCGAGTGGCCTGTTCCACCAGGTCACGTACTCGATCCTCGCTGAGGCCGCGCGCTCTGGCCACCCGCGCGATTTGTATCTGCGCCGCCGCCAGACTGATTTCCGGGTCCAGCCCGCTGCCCGACGAAGTAACTATGTCAATCGGAACCTGGCTTGCGGTGATGCCCGGATTCTCCTCGAGCACGTCCTTGAGCCGCGATTTCACCGCTTCGATCAGGGTCTTGTTGGTCGGACCGAGATTAGAGCCGCCCGAAGCGGAGGCGTCGTAGCCCTTGTCGCCCGCCGCCGATGGCCGGCTGTGAAAGTAGGCGGGCCCGCTGAAATCCTGTCCGATGAGGGAAGAGCCTACGACCTGGCCGTTGCGTTCGATCAGGCTGCCGTTGGCCTGAAGCGGAAAGAGCGCCTGAGCGATGCCGGCTATGACGAGCGGATAAACCAGCCCGGTCAGGATTGTGAGCACGATCGTCATCATGACTGCGGTTTTCAGATTACGCATTTGAGCTTTACTTTCTCACACCAGATGGAGCGCGGTGACCGCCAGGTCGATCAACTTGATACCGATGAAAGGCACGATCACGCCCCCCAATCCGTAGATCAGCAGATTGCGCGTCAGGATCGCCGCCGCCCCCAGCGGGCGATACGCAACGCCGCGTAAAGCCAGCGGAATCAGCGCCACGATGATGAGCGCATTGAAGATAACCGCGGACAGGATCGCACTTTGCGGAGTCGCCAGATGCATGATATTGAGCGCCTGCAGCTCCGGATAGCCGAGCACGAACATCGCGGGGATAATGGCAAAGTACTTGGCCACGTCATTGGCGATCGAAAAGGTGGTCAGGGCGCCGCGCGTAATCAGCAATTGTTTGCCGATTTCGACGACTTCCATGATCTTGGTGGGATTGGAATCCAGATCGATCATGTTGCCGGCCTCGCGCGCCGCCTGGGTACCCGCGTTCATGGCGATGCCAACGTCGGCCTGCGCCAGCGCGGGCGCGTCGTTGGTGCCGTCGCCAATCATCGCGACCAGCTTGCCTTCGGCCTGCTCCTCACGAATAAGGCGCAGCTTGGTCTCCGGCGTGGCTTCGGCGCGAAAGTCGTCCACCCCCGACTCGCTGGCGATCGCCGCGGCAGTCAGCGGGTTGTCGCCGGTGATCATCACGGTCTTGAGCCCCATCGCGCGCAGCCGCGCGAAACGCTCCTTGATTCCCTCTTTAATCACGTCCTTGAGGTGAATCACGCCGAGCGCGCGGCCGCCGTCAGCCACCATCAGCGGAGTTCCGCCGGTGCGTGCGATCCGTTCAACAATGGCGGTCAGCTCAGGCGGCACGGTGCCACCGGCTTCGACCACAAATCTGGTAACCATGTCGGTGGCGCCTTTGCGAATTCGCCGGCCGTTGATATTGACGCCGCTCATGCGGGTCTGCGCGGAAAAAGGGATGAACTCGGCGTCTTTTTGCGCCAGTTCGCGCCCGCGCAGGTTGTATTGATTCTTGGACAGCACCACGATTGAGCGCCCCTCGGGAGTCTCATCAGCCAGCGACGCCAGTTGCGCCGCGTCGGCCAGTTCTTGAGGCGCGATTCCGGGCAGCGCGATGAACTCGGTGGCCATCCGGTTGCCCAGCGTGATGGTTCCGGTTTTGTCCAGCAGCAGAGTATCGACGTCCCCGGCAGCCTCGACCGCCCGACCCGACATCGCAAGCACATTGTGCTGCACCAGGCGATCCATTCCGGCGATGCCGATGGCGGAAAGCAATCCGCCAATCGTGGTGGGGATCAGGCAGACCAGCAGCGACACTTCCACCGGCAAAGACAGCGGGGTGTGCGCATACAGCCCGAAGGGATAAAGGCTGACGCATACCAGCATGAAGATGATAGTCAATCCAGCGAGCAGAATGCTGAGTGCGATCTCATTGGGAGTCTTCTGCCGCTGCGCGCCTTCGACCAGCGAGATCATGCGGTCAAGGAAAGTCTCGCCCGGATTGGCTGTGATTTTAACCTTGATCCAATCCGAAATGACGATGGTGCCGCCGGTGACGGCGCTGCGGTCGCCGCCGCTTTCGCGAATGACGGGAGCGGACTCGCCCGTGACTGCCGCCTCGTTGACGGCGGCCACGCCCTCGACCACCTCGCCGTCGCCTGGAATTATGTCACCAGCGCGAACAATTACCACATCATTGCGCCGCAGGGAGGTGGCCGGCACGCTGATTTCGTGTCCGTCGCGCAGCAGCGTGGCCTGGGTTTCGGTGCGGGTTTTGCGCAGGTTGTCGGCTTGCGCCTTGCCGCGCCCCTCCGCCATCGCTTCAGCGAAATTGGCGAATACCACGGTGAACCACAGCCATAATGCGATCTGCAATTCGAAGCCCAGGGGAGCGGCGCGTGCGCTCAGAAAGTTCTGAGCAAGGATACCGGTAACCGCCGCCGCCGTAACTTCGACCACGAACATCACGGGATTGCGGGCCTGCACGCGCGGATCAAGCTTGGCAAAGGCGTCGATGACCGCGCGTCTGACGATATTGGGTTCCCACAAAGGAGTGGGTTTGCGTTCACTTGGATAGGCCACTGCCGTCAACCTTGTCGGTACTTGCCGGGTTCAGTAGAGCTTGCCATTGAGCATGGCGAAGTGTTCGACGATCGGTCCCAGCGCGTCGGCCGGAAAAAAGGTCAGCGCGGCGACGATCAGGATCACCCCGATCAGCAGGATGACAAAAGCCGACCCGTTGGTCGGGAAGGTGCCGGCGCTGGGAGGCACGGCTTTTTTGCCGGCCAGCGATCCGGCCATCGCCAGCGCCGGGATCATCATCATGAAACGGCCGAGGAGCATGCTCGAAGCCAGCGTCCAGTTGTAGAAGGGCGTATTGGCATTAAGACCGGCGAAAGCCGAACCGTTGTTGGCCCCGGCCTCGCTGAATGCGTACAGCACCTGCGAAAATCCGTGCGGTCCGGGATTGGTGATCCCGGCCAGCCCGGCTTTGGTCACGATCGCGATGCCGGCGGGTAACAGAATCACGGCGGGAAAGATCAGCACATACAGCATCGCCAGCTTCATCTCGCGTGCTTCGATTTTTTTGCCCAGGTATTCAGGCGTGCGTCCAACCATCAGGCCCGCGATAAACACCGACAGCACCGCCATCACCAGCATCCCGAACAAACCCGAACCGACGCCGCCGAAAATGATTTCGCCAATCTGCATGTTGAGCAGGGGAATGAAACCGCCCAGCGGCGTGTAGCTGTCGTGCATCGAATTGACGGCGCCGCATGAGGTGTCGGTCGTCACGGTTGCCCAAAGCGCGGAGTCCACGATACCGAAGCGGACCTCCTTGCCCTCCATGTTGCCGCCGCTTTGGGTGGCAGTTGCCGTCTGACTGATTCCCATCTTGGTGAAGTTCGGGTTGCCATGCTGCTCAGCCCAGATTGCAGTCGACGCGCCGGCCAGGAACAGGATCGTCATCACGACATAAAGCGCAGCCCCCTGGCGCCAGTCCCCGGCCATGCGGCCGAAGGTATGGGTCAGCGCGGCGCCGATGGCGAAAATCGCGACCAGCTCGATCAAGTCGGTCAACGGGGTGGGATTCTCATAAGGATGGGCGGAGTTGGCATTGAAGAAGCCGCCGCCATTGGTGCCCAGCTCTTTGATTATTTCCTGCGAGGCGACCGGACCTTCGGCGATCACCTGGATCCCACCCTCAAGCGTTTTGGCGTGGACATAGGGATTGAAGTTCTGCGGCACGCCCTGCCATACCAGGAGCAGCGCCAAAACCACGCACAGCGGCATCAGCACCCACAAAATAGCGCGCGTCAAATCGACCCAGAAATTGCCGATCGTGCGGGAGGTGCGCCGCACAAAGCCGCGGATCACAGCGATCGCGACGGCGATTCCCGTGGCCGCCGAAACGAAGTTGTGATACGCCAGACCCATCATCTGGGTCAGATAGCTCATCGTGGTCTCGCCGGCATATGCCTGCCAGTTGGTGTTGGTGGTGAAGCTGGCCGCGGTGTTGAAGGCGAGATCGGGCGCCAGCGGCCCCAGATGCTGCGGGTTTAACGGCAGCAACTGCTGGAGCCGTTCAAAACCGTAAAGCGCGAGCATCCCAACCAGTGAAAACAGCAGCATCGCGATGGCGTATTGCGGCCACTCCATCTCGACTTCGGGATCGACGCCGCACAGCCGGTAAACGGCGCGCTCCACGGGCTTGAGCACCGGATCCAGAAAAGTCCCCTGGTCCGCGAAGACCCGCGCCATATAAAGGCCCAGCGGCACGCTGATTACGGTCACCAGGCCGATGAACAGGCCTACCTGAAGGATAGCATTGGATAACATGGCTCAGCTTCCAGTCAGAACCTTTCGGGACGCAGCATCGCGTAAACCAGGTAAACCGTCAGACCGACCGCTAGAAACAGGCCAAGCGCCAGTTCCCAGGCACTCATAGCTTTTCGCACCCCCGAACATAGGCGAGACTGATGAGGAAGAATACGACGGTTGCCGTGATAGCGAAAAAGTCAAGCATGAGATCCTCTCGTGCAAATTTCATCGGACCAGGCAACATGCCCGTCCATCCTTGAAGCGTGAAGCAAATTGCTTGCCGATGCCAACAATGCAGTAACTGTCGCGTAATCTGGCGTTGTGCAAAGCCGCCCCGATTCATGATGCACGAACGCGCGTTTTCAAATTGAAACGCCGGTCGTTGCACAACCAACCCACTTGCCTGAAATTCCATCTATAACAAAGGTGATTTCGGGCTAACAGCCGCCTTAGCCGCAGAAAGGTTTTTATGAACATGGATCGGCTTGGAATTACCTGCAGCTTCGAGTCGATGAGCGCTGCAGACGCGATCGGCGCCGCGCGCAAGTTCGAGGCGATGGGATATGGCACGATATGGTTCGGCGAACTAGTGGTGGGGCGCGACCCGTTCGTGATGGCATCTTTGCTCCTCGCCAACACCGATCGGATCAAAGTTGGTCTATGTGTCGGCAACGTGTGGAAACGGGAGGCGGCAGCGATGATCAACGCGGCGCGCACCCTGGCTGGCCTGTACGATGACCGCTTTGTTCTGGCGATCGGCGTCAGCCATCCACAATTCGTTGATCGCTACGGCCTGCATTATGAAAAGCCCTATCAATTCATGCGCGAGTACGTGTCGAAGATGAAAGCGGCGCCGTTTCTGGGACCGCCGCTAAAGCATGAGCCGACCGTGCTAATCGCGGCACAAAGACCGTTGATGATGGCATTGGCGCGCCAAACTGACGGCGTCTTCGTCACCTTCGCGCCGCCCGCGCTGACCGCCCACGCCCGCGCCGTGGTCGGTCCCGACAAGCTGGTGTGCGCGATCCAGGCCTGTGTGCTGCAAACTGACCCGGCAAAGGCGCGCGCGATCGGACGCGAGTACACCTCGTTTTACTCGCGCCTGCCGAACTACCGGGATCGGCTGTTGATGATGGGTTTTGAGCAAGCCGACTTCGCCAACGGCGGCAGCGACAAACTTGTCGATTCCATCGTGGCATGGGGCACCCGCGATCAGTTGCGCGAGCGCCTCGCAGCCCAATTCGCCGCCGGCGCCAGCCATGTCGATGTCCTGGCGCTGTCCGCGTCGCGAGCAACAGGCGAGCCGGAAGTCGATGAGAGCACGGCACGCGCGTTGGTGGGGGAATGAAAAGTAAGGCGATATTATCGAAGTCAGTAAGAACCGACTGATGGCCCGGGCCGACGCCCGAGCCATCAGTCGCGGCGACTGGTTCAAGCGCGATTACTAATTCAGATGGTAAAGTTTCACCGCGTTGCCGGCCAGGATCTTGTAACGTTCATCCGCCGGAACGCCCGCCAGGCTTTCCTCGATGTATTTTTTCGAATCCGGCCAGGTGGTGTCGGTGTGCGGGTAGTCCGACGACCACATCAGGTTGTCCACCCCGATTACGTGCCGGATCATCATCCCGACCTTGTCTTCGATAAAGGTCGAGTAGATCTGCCGGTAATAGTAGTAGCTGGGCGGGTTGGGAAGCTCGAGTTTGGTCCAATGGCGATGGCGTCTGTAGGTGCGGTCCGATTTTTCCAGCCAGTACCCGAGCCATCCGATATTGCCTTCGACCGAAACGAACTTCAGCTTCGGATGGCGCTCCAGCACGCCGCCGAACACGATGCGCGACAGCGCCTCGTAATTGGCCAGTGAGGCCAGGTTCAGCACCGTGCATCTCTCGCCGATAAGCTGGCCCGAACCCGGACCGAACAGCGATCCGGTATGGCGGGCGCCGGTGCGCAGATGGATATGCACGGGCAGACCCAAATCCTCCGCCGTCTGCCACAATGGTTCGTAATTGCTGCTGTTGAGCGGCTCGCCCCGCGGATAGGTGGGCAGCATCACCCCGCGCAGTCCCTTGAGCTTCGCGCAATGCCTGATCTCCTCGACGCCGACCTTCACGTCGTCAGTCGGGATCAGACCGATACCAATGAGCCGGTTGGGATCGGTGCTGCAAAATTCGGACAGGTAATCGTTGTAGGCGCGCAAACAGGCAAACTGGAGTTCCAAATCATCGAGCAGGAACAACCCGGTGCCCATGTTCGGATAGAGCACCTGCGCGTCGACCCCGTCGATACCCATGTCCTTGAGCCGCTCCACCGGGTCATAACAGCCCGGCCGCGTGTCTTCCCAGAGCACTCCAGCCGCCCTGTATTCCTCGAACTTTTTACCCGCCTGCACGCTCAGCGACAGTCCCATCGTGGGCTTTCCGTCGATGATCCACATGTCGCCCTCGGGCCGGCGCTCAAGGCGCGGCACGCGGTCGCGAAGCCTGGCAGGCGCGCGTTTGGTCCACAGGTCCCCGGGTTCCTGGACGTGGTCGTCAGAGGATACGACTTTGTAATCCATAACAGCTTCCTCTCGATTTCTTATTCGATCGCCGCCGGGGCGTGCGGAAAATCGTGCCAGTCATCGATGTCATGCGGAATCCAGATGGTGGCGTTATGCTGATCGCGCAGTTGCTTGAGCCGCTTGAGCGATTGCACCGCCTGCGCCGGGTCGTAATCGATCATCATCGGCTTTTCTTCGGCCAGATCCTGGCGCGTATGCACGGTGTCACCGGTGAGGACAAACTTGCGGCTGGGCAGCGTGACCAGCAGCGTGCATTCGCCCGGCGTATGCCCCGGAGTCTTGAGCATTTGCAGGCTGCCGTCGCCGAACAGATCGTAGTCCTGATCAACTTCCAACCAGTTGAATCCGCGGGTCGGAATCAGGTCGTCCAGGACAAAGAACTGGCGCTGGATCGGATCGGCCCAGTAGGCGAAGCGGATTTCGTTGGAGCCGACCAGGAATTTCGCGTTGGGAAAGAGCGACATCCCGCCGGTGTGATCCATGTGCAGATGGGACAGGATCACATACTTGACGTCGTCCAGCTTGTAGCCCAACCCGCGGATCTGAGTCTCAATCGTGTCGGCCGGTGAGAACTTCACTTCGATCATTTTCCAGAACTCGCCCCAGTAGCCGACGATGTCATCCATGATCTTCGGATGGCATCCGGTATCGAACAGCACCAGCCCCTTGGCGTGCTCGATCAGGATGGGCGGACAGACGAAAGTGAATGGTTGCGGACGCTCCGGGCCCATCGGCGGAATCGTAAACTGGGCGCCCGACAGACCCCACATCCGGCGGCATTTCGCGATACTCATGTCGTTATCCTCGGTCTACCCGTTTAGCATCAGCGGGCGGGCAGCGGCCAGCTTCAGGACTGGAAAATCGCACAGTGGCCCAGGCCCTGCGCATTCACTTGCCCTGCTGCTGCGCCTGCGCAAGCTGTGCTTTGGCCTGTTCGAGCAGTTCGGCGTACGCGGGATCCCATCCGAAATGCTTGATCTTCAAACCGTCGGCGCGGACCAGGTACTCCTCGCCGAAATCGGGGATTTCCGGCTCGATGCGCCGCTTCATCGCCTTTTCGATCACCGGCGCGAGCCGTTCGGCCTTGAGCCTGGACTGCTTCTCGTCGCGCTCCTTGAACTCGGGAATCACGCTCTTGCCGATCAGTTCGAAGCCTTCGCAGATCTGTTCGTGAGTGATCTTGCCTTCCTGCGCGATTAGGATGACCTGATCGACGCCGGCCGCCTCATAGTTGAGCAGCACCTTGCGGATATCCTCCGGCGTTCCCATACATTCGTTGTTGGGATCGATCGGCGCCATCATCTGATCCGGCGTCTTTTTGAATTCCTCCCACAGATCGGTTTTGGCCGGGCGGTGGATGCCGTCGACGTAGTGATGACGGAAGGCGTGGCCGAAGAACTGCCGCCCCTCTTTGCCGATCTGACGGGCGAAGTCGCCGTTCTTGTTGCAGGCAAAGCCGGAGAGAAAAGCGACGTTGGGGTTGACGGAGTAGGCAATCGGCGTGCATTCCTCGGTCAGCGACCGGTAATAGTCGGCCGTCCATTTCTGGGCGTCAACGGGCGACAAAAAGCCGAAGGTCAACACGCCCAGGCCCAGTTTGCCGGCCATCACGATCGTTTCCTGGCGCGAGCAGGCAACCCACACCGGCGGATGGGGCTTCTGGATGGGCTTGGGAATCACGTTGCGCGGCGGCATCTTGAAGTACTTGCCGATATGGCCGCGGAACGGCTCCTCGACCATCATGCGGCAGATCGCCTGAAGGCATTCGCGCCACATCAGGCGCTTTTCGCTGCGCGAAACGTGGAACGCGTCGAGTTCCGCGAAGGTCGACGACTCGCCGGTGCCGAATTCCGCCCGCCCTTCGCTGACCAGGTCGAGCGCGGCGACGCGTTCGGCCACGCGCGCCGGATGATTGTAATTGGGCGGGAGCAGCGTGATGCCCGACCCCAGACGCATCCGTTTGGTGCGCTGGCTGGCGGCGGCCAGAAAAGCTTCGGCGGCGGAGGAGTGCGAATACTCCTCCAGGAAATGATGTTCGACCTGCCACATGTAATCGATGCCCACGCGGTCGGCCAGTTCCATTTGCTCCAGCCCCTCGCGCCAGACTCTCAGTTCGGAATCGGGCTTCCATGGCTTGGGCAGTTGCAGCGCTACCAGTAGTCCAAATTTCATTTCATCCTCCGTTGATACGAAAGCTGCTTGGCCTTAGTGCAGTCCTAAAGGTGCCCCCTTCCTGGACCGCCTGCCGTTGCGCGCCGCGGCCGCGTTGGCGCTGTGCGCCGGGGTTCCGTTTTCGACCACGCGAATCTCGCGCGGCAACTGGCGTTGATAGCGCTGATAGTGGCGCAGCAATTTTGGCCGGCTGGCTTCGGTCGAAACGCCCAGCAGCGCGAGCGTAAACGCGTACAGGATGTGCACGCGCATCGCGTCGCCGTCGAGAACCCCGCGCACCCAAAGATCGAGCACGCCCAGAAATGTGATTACCAAATCGCGAGCGAAGAATTCCGAATCGACATCCTCGCGCAGCAGCCCCGCCGCAACCGCCCCCTCCACCGGCCGCTGCCATAAGCGCATGCTGCCTCCGGTGATGGCGTCGTCGTGCAGCCCGCGGGCCGATTGCGTAAGCACTCCCATCAGCACCCGGTAAAATCGCGGATCGGACGCGTAGGTGTTGGCCCCCAACTCCGCAATATGCAGCACGTCCTCGATCGGGTCGCGCGAGCGGATTGCGTCCATTTCGCGCTCGAGTTTTTTCAGCACCGCCAGACCCAGCTCGGCCAGCACCGCCCCTTTGGAGCCAAACAGGTTGTACGGCGTGGCCAGGCTGACCTCAGCCTCGCGCGCCAGCGCCCGCATCGAAAGCCCCACGCTGCCAGTGCGACGAATCAACTCCTGCGCCGTGGCCAGGATGCGCTCGCGCCGCTCCAGCTTATGCTTTTCCCTCAGACCCATAACGCGTTTCAATCAGCAGACGCGTTCGTTTTTATAACACGTTAGAAATAATGTCAAGGCCGCCCGTCGGTTTTGAATCCCGGGCTGCAACCGCTCCGGTTTGCGCACCGCGATATTTCAGGCTACTCAAGATATACGTGGAGCCGGCCGCAGGCGGCAAAGAGGAAGCGCAATCTTTCCGCTTCAGGATCGCGGCGGAATTTTTCTTGAACTGGCGAGCTGTTCAAACAAATAGTCGAAACAGCGCAAAAACGGGCCGGACTTCGCCGGCCGGGAAGACTACAAACGCATGAAATTCGGCCTCTGTCTCGGCTTTACCGATCGCTCCGAAACCCCCGATGTGGTCGCGCGCAAATGCGAAGAGTTGGGTTTCGAGTCGATGTTTACCGGTGAGCATCCGATTATCCCGGTGGTCGCGGGCGCGATTATCGCGCTGGGCAACTCGGTGATGCCCGAGTACTACGAGCGCATCCCCGATCCATTCATCTCGTTGACCGTGGCCGCGTGCGCGACCAGGCGGTTGCGGCTGGGAACCGGCGTCTGCCTGGCCGCCGAACGCCATCCGATCATCCTGGCCAAGGAAGTGGCCACGCTTGATTATTACTCAGGCGGCCGCTTTATCCTCGGCGTGGGCGGCGGATGGCTGCGCGAGGAAACCGAGATCATGGGGAGTGATTTCCGCCGCCGCTGGATCGTGGTGCGCGAATACGTGCGCGCGATGAAGGAGCTGTGGAGCAGGGACGAGGCCAGCTTCGAAGGCGAGTTCGTCAGGTTCCCGCCGGTCAAGTGCTGGCCCAAACCCGTGCAAAAACCCAACCCGCCGGTCTATATCTGCAGCGGCGCCGGCCCCAATTTCGATCGCCGGCTGAAGGACACCGTCGCGGTGGCCAACGGCTGGATGCCCACCGGTCTGACGCCGGAGCAACTGGCGGCGGAAGTAAACAAACTCAAGAAGATGTGCGCCGAAGCGGGCCGCGACTTCAGTTCAATCGAGATCACGATCCTGGGCCAAGCCGCCACGGACAGGGCCGAAGCGCGCAAACAGATCGAACAATATCAGGCGGCGGGCGCGACCCGGATGTTGTTCCTGCTGACCCCGATTCCGCCCGGCCGGGCCGACGCCGCCATCACCCCAATCGGCGAGGCCTACCTCCGCTGAGCGTGTTTTCCGGGCCGCATCGCCTCTGGATTTTTTGCGGCCTGGTAAAGCAAAAAGCTCTGGTGGAGAGGGATTTTCCGACACCCTCTCCTTATCCTGACCCGAGATAAGGAGAGAGGACGCAAAGGGCCTGTGCGCGGTTGTAATGCAGCCGTAGTCTTCTTTTCTTCAGCTCAAATACTGGCGGGCCTTCTCTTCGATGTTCTTCTCGGTCAGCAGGTCGGGCCATAACGTGAAGACCAGCCGATGGCATCCCGCTTCGCGATACTCCTGTTTGGTGCGCCGCGGATCGGATGACTCGATCGGCAGGAACATCGAGATCTCCAGCTTATCGAAATCGCGGCCCGCCTCGACGCACATCCGCCGCAGCGTTGCCAGTTCGCCCGCCAGTTCCGACGGCGCAATCGCCGCCGGGCCCCATCCGTCGCCCAATGCGACCGTGTCGCGCAAGGCGCGCATGCAACTTTTGCCCATCCCGGCGCAGATGTGAATGGGCGGATGCGGCTTCTGCCAGGGCTTGGGATAGCATCGCACGGCCGGGAAATTCACGTACTCGCCCTGGAAGCTTGTCTGTGGTTTGGTCCACAGCTCTTTCATCGCGCGAATCCGTTCGCGCGCGATCGGCCATCGCTTCCTGAATGGAGTGCCAAAGGCTTCGGCCTCTTCGGGCAGGCTGCCGGTGCCGATGCCGAAGATGAAGCGGCCGCGGCTGTAATGATCCAGCGTCGCCACCGCCTTGGCCGTCGTGATCGGCTCGCGCTCGGAGATCAGGGTGACGCCGGTGCCGAGCCTGAGCCGCGTCGTCGCCGATGCAGCCATCATCAGAAGGAGGAACGGATCGGGCATGTGCGAGTAAAACTCGGGATACTGGTTTCCGCCTTCCAGACGCGAGTGCGACGCGGTCTTTGCCACGCCGATCAGTCCCTGCGACTGCGCGGGCATGATCGGATGATCGCCGACATAGAGCGCGTCAAAACCCAGCGCTTCGCACTTGCGCGCAACCGTCGCGGGATCGGGCGTGTGCTCGGTGAAAAATCCCAGGATACAGATCTTGATGTCGTCCATGGGGCGCAACCGTCAAACCCTGACGCGCTCGGGACGGGGCGCCAGCAGGATTTTGGCCGCCAGCGTCTGTTCGTCCACCTTATCGACCAGCGTGATCCAATAGGTGGTCATGGCGTGGCGTTCGGTGAATTTCCAGCCCTCGCCGACACGGCGCAGTTTGTCGAAGTAGATGCCGCCGCCCAGGATGAGTTGTCCGTTCTGCTCACGGATCTCGTCCCAGTAAAGGCGGGCGTCGGCCCGATCGCCGTCGATTCTGATCAGGTTGTCGGTGATTCGATGGCGCAGCAGCTTCATATCGTTGCGCAGTCCCTTGTTGAAAAAGCGCTCGACCGCGGCGCGCCCTTCATAGCGCCGCGGCGCCTTGCCCGGCTGCTGCGTAATCAGCGTGCAGGGATCGTCGAAGACCGCCAGCACCGCCTCGGGATCGCTGGAGTCCACGCCGAACGCATAACGATTGAACGCTTCGCGAATCTGCTCGCGGTCGAGGTATTCGCGGATCTTCGCTTCGTCCATAGACTGCTCCTCAATCACATCGTGCGCCGTCAAACCCTCGCGCGGTGCAGACTCAGGACGGCGTCTCCCCTCTCGCTGGCGTTGGGCCGGACCGCAACAGCCTTTGAGGCCGGCGTCTGCGCCGCGTTTGTTGGGTGGCGCCGGCCATTTCGAGCCAGCCCGCTCTCCATTCAAAAATTACAGCGGCAGTGAGATCTCCGCCGGGCCCTTGGCCATCAGAAAGCCGTCCTGGTTCTTCATTTCGACATCGACGGTGACGATGCCCCGGCCGCGCGCCTGATCGGGCTGCTTCTTGATCACTTTGCCGGTCAGGTAGGTAACATCGCCGACGAAAGCCGGAAAGATATAACGCGCATTGCAGTGCTGGACGATACCCAGTTCTCCCGCCCAGTTGGTCAGGTAATCGAGCACCCACGCGCCCATCGAGGCGCCATAGCCGTAGCCCCGCGGCACCCCGATCAGTTGCGCGTACTGCTGATGGACGTGGCCGCGCGACGCGCCATAGTAAAGCCCGTCGCCGTAGGTCGGATCGATCATTGCCTTTTGCTCGCTGCGGGTCATCTCCGGCAGCCATCCGGCATAGCTGGTGGTGGTCAGAGCATCGGTGTCCATGGCATTGGAGGCCCACACCGTGAACAGGTAGGAGCGCCATTCAGTGGTGAAGGTCTGCAGCGTATGGGGTCCGATTGGCCGCCGCGCCAATTCTTCGTTTTCGCGGACATCCTTGAAAGTGCGTTTGACGTGGTTTTGGAAGGTCTTGTAGTACGCGAACTTCTCATCCTCGATTTGCTGCAACTGCTCCATCGTCCATTCGGGCGCGCGGGCCTGCGCGCCAAACGAATTCATCTTGCGCGCGTTGTCGGCGCGATAACGAATCGAAGTGGAGCGCTGCTTGCCGATTATCTCGCCTTTCTGATTGATGTAGGTGGTGTCGCCGCGGGAGAACATCGTCGGTCCGGCAAACTTGGTGTGCGTGACGCGGTAGTCAACCAGCATCCGGTCGCATCGGATCTTGTCGCCCGGAAGGATGCGCGGCCCGTAAAACCACCATTCGTCGCCGCCAAACAGCATGTGCGAGCCCGGGACATTGCCCTGGATAGCAGGCTGGGCGCCGTGTCCCACGGTGCAGCAGACCGTAAACGACTGCGGCGCGACGATCGCTCCAAACGGGCTTTGAGCCGCATAGACCTCATCGTAATAAAGAGGATTGGGGTTCTGCATCCCCTGCGCCCAGCGCCGGATGTCGTTAACGGTGATCGGTTCCTTTAACTGGGCGCCGGCTAAAGGCACTCCGACCCAGCGATCGACGTCCGTGGTATCCAGCGGGGAAAGATCGAGTTCTGGCGATTTCGCTGCCATCTGCGTTGCTCCTCGCGATCGAAAGTCTCCACCGGGTCCGCAGCTTGCGCCGGCGTCGGCCCGGCCCGTCAATCAGCGTATGGATCGTTTCCCTCCGGGAAGTCAATGGCGATTGCGATCGATGCCGGTTTGACTTGCAGGAAGCGGACCACTAATTCAGATTATAAGGGTATCTTAAACAGCCTCAGCCGCGGAGGTGGCGTTATGCCGGTCCAGCGATTCGCCCCGATGACCAAGGATTATCCGACCTTCGATTGCGACGCCCACGTGACCGAACCGACCGTCATTTGGGAGCGCGCCCAGGAGTTCCTGACTCGCGATGAACTGGCCGCGCTCAAGATGACCGACTGGTACGACGCCGACTCCAAGCAATACCTGATCAACGGCAAAACCGGCGGCCATCTGCTGGGCCTGACGGGCCGCGCCGGAGTAGTGCCGGGCGTATCGCTGGCCGGCCCCGGCATCAAGCACGACATCCAGCGGGCGCTGTTTGTGCGCAACCTGCGCCGCGAAACCGCGCTGACCAGGGAGCAGTCGGAATATCTCGATCACGCGGGCTCCTACCGGCCCAAGCCGCGCCTGCACGATATGGACGTCCAGGGCATCGATCAGGTGATGATCATCCCCACTGACATCGACACCTATCCATGGCTGCAGAACGCGCTGGGCGCCCGCGCTATGTGCAAGGCGTACAACGAATGGGCGCACGAATACACTTTGGAAGATCCGGAGCGTCTGTACTTCGCCGCCCTGATTCCGATGCAGGATCCGAAATTTGCGGTCGAGGAGATTTACCGGGTCGCATCGAAAGGATGCCGCGTCGCGCTGATCCGTCCCACCGATGCGATGGGCAACTATCCGGTCCAGCCCAAATACGAGGCGCTATGGTACGCGCTGGAGGAAACCGGCCTGGTTTACGGGATGCATCCGTTTCCCGCGCTGAGTGAGCACGTGCCGCCCGGATATACCGAGCAATGCTCGTCCTCGCAGTTGATCCAGCGCACGATGTCCACCTCGGGCATTCCCCATGTATTCCTGGGCAACATGCAGGCCTTCATGGCGGAGGCGTCGGTGTGGGTCACGGCGACGCTGATGTCGGGGTTTTTCGACCGCCATCCGAAAATCAAGGCCGCGGTGTTCGAG